>NZ_JBNRMG010000001.1:0-1138878 GCF_050379435.1 Marinobacter sp. DUT-3 | reverse complement strand
CAACATCCCTGTTGTGTTTTGGGGGGTGTGTGTGGCCCCCCCCCCCACACCCCCCCCCCCCCCCCCCCCCCACCGCTCCTCCGAACGTAAACAGCAGGAGACAAAAAAGCCATGACGGTAGAAGCGCAAAAAGAGACCCTGGGTTTTCAGACCGAAGTGAAGCAACTGCTTCACCTGATGATCCATTCCCTGTATTCCAACAAGGAAATCTTCCTTCGTGAGCTGATCTCGAACGCCTCGGACGCCGAAGACAAACTGCGTTTCGCGGCATTGAAGGATGACGGCCTGTACGAAGGCGATCCCGAACTGAAAATCCGCCTGGACTACGACCAGGAAAAGAACACCATCACCCTGACCGACAACGGCATCGGCATGACCCGTGATGACGTGGTTCAGAACCTGGGTACCATCGCCCGTTCCGGCACCGCCGAATTCCTGCAGCAGCTGTCGGGTGACGAGAAAAAAGACAGCAAGCTGATCGGCCAGTTCGGTGTGGGTTTCTACTCCGCGTTTATCGTGTCCGACAAGGTGGAAGTATTTACCCGTCGCGCCGGCGCAGCAGCTGAAGAAGGTGTGCATTGGGAATCCAACGGCGATGGCGAGTTCACCATCGAGCAGGTGAACCGCGAAAACCGTGGTACCGAGATTGTCCTGCACCTGAAGTCCGACGCGAAGGAATTTGCCGACGGCTTCCGCCTGCGTGGCCTGGTGAAGAAGTACTCTGATCACATTTCCTTCCCGGTAGTGATGAAATCCGAGTCCGAGGACGAGGAAGAAAAGGGCAAGGACGAAACCGTCAACGATGCCACCGCGCTGTGGACCCTGCCGCGTACCGAAATCAAGGATGAGGAATACAAGGAATTCTACAAGCACATCGCCCACGATTTTGAAGACCCGCTGACCTGGTCCCACAACAAGGTGGAAGGCAAGCTGGACTACACCAGCCTGCTGTACATCCCGGCCCGTGCGCCGTTTGACCTGTACAACCGGGAAGCGCCCCGTGGCCTGAAACTGTACGTGCAGCGCGTGTTCATTATGGACGACGCCGAGCAGTTCCTGCCGCTGTACCTGCGCTTCGCCAAGGGCGTGATCGATTCCAACGATCTGTCACTGAACGTCTCCCGGGAAATTCTACAGAACGACAGCACCGTGGAAAGCATCCGCACCGCGCTGACCAAGCGTGTGCTGGATATGCTGTCCAAGCTGGCCAAGAAAGATCCCGAGCAGTACCAGAAGTTCTGGGGTGAGTTCGGCACCGTCATCAAGGAAGGCCCGGCGGAAGACTTCAGCAACCGCGAAAAGATTGCCGGCCTGCTGCGTTTTGCCACCACCCACACCGGTGAGCAGACCCAGAACGTGTCCCTGGATGACTACATCGGCCGCATGAAAGAAGGCCAGAATAAGATCTACTACATCACCGCGGACAACTTCATGGCCGCCAAGAGCAGCCCGCACCTGGAAGTGTTCCGCAAGAAGGGCGTTGAGGTACTGATCCTGTCCGACCGCATCGACGAGTGGATGATGGGGTATCTCAACGAGTACGACGGCAAGCAGTTCCAGGATGTCGCCCGGGGTGATCTGGACCTTGGCGAAGTGGAAACCGAGGAAGACAAGAAGCACAAGGAAGAGGCCGCCGAGGAACATAAAGCTCTGGTTGAGCGCATCAAGACGGCTCTGGACGACCGGGTTCAGGACGTGCGGGTGACCAACCGCCTGACCGATTCCCCAGCCTGTCTGGTGGTGGGTGATTTCGACATGGGCGCCCAGATGAAGAAGATCATGGAAGCCGCCGGCCAGAAAGTGCCGGACAGCAAGCCGATCTTCGAGATCAACGTGGATCACCCGCTGGTGCAGCGCCTGGAAAACGAGAAGGGCGAAGAGCGCTTCGGCGAACTGTCCGCCGTACTGCTGGATCAGGCCACCCTGGCCAGCGGCGAGCAGCTGGCGGATCCCGGTGCTTATGTGACCCGTCTGAACCGTCTGTTGCTGGAACTGGCGAACTAAGAGTCCATGCAGCAGATCATTGTGGACGTCAGCATCAGCCCTGAGGAGTGGATCAAGCTCTATCAGGGCGTAGCCACCGATGTTCACACCACGGCCCGGGACGGACGCTCTGTCCGGTTCCCGGCCCGTATCCTCTCCCGTTTCTATCTTCGCGATGGCGTTCGCGGCAGTTTCCGGATTCTGTTCGACGACGCCGGAAAGTTCTCCTCTATTGAAAGACTCTGAGCTGATCAGGTTTTGATCTCCGCCTTCCTCCCTCTTTTTCGATAAACAAAACCTTTCACTCGATTGTTTTTAATTAATTGTTTCTTTGGTGGTGCCCAGAGTTAATCTGAAGGTGTCCTCGTTAGCGTAGGGAATTTTTATAGGTATTCACTATTCAGACAGTAGGAAACATTCAAGCAGCCAACTGTGGTTGATCTATATTGAATGGTGCCCTTGAGACAAATACGTTTTTTGCCAAAGAAGCAGAAACAGGAGAGAACTATGAGTCAGAATAATGGTACTGGTGGTAAGTGCCCGGTTATGCACGGTAGCAGCACTTCGGCCAGCCAGAATAACACCAGTTGGTGGCCGGAAGCCTTGAATCTGGACATCCTTCACCAGCATGACCGCAAAGCCAACCCGATGGGAGAAGACTTTGACTACCGCGAGGAAGTCAAAAAGCTGGACTACGACGCGCTGAAGAAAGACCTGAATGCGTTGATGACAGACAGCCAGGAATGGTGGCCGGCAGACTGGGGACATTATGGTGGCTTGATGATTCGTATGGCCTGGCACGCTGCAGGTACTTATCGTCTCGCCGATGGTCGTGGCGGCGGCGGTACCGGTAACCAGCGTTTTGCGCCCCTGGGTTCCTGGCCGGATAACGTGAGTCTCGACAAGGCCCGCCGTCTTCTGTGGCCGATCAAGAAGAAGTATGGCAACAAACTGAGCTGGGCGGATCTGATGATTCTGGCCGGCAACGCGGCCTATGAATCGATGGGCCTGAAAACCTTCGGTTTCTCCTTCGGTCGTGAAGATATCTGGCACCCGGAAAAAGACATCTACTGGGGCGCGGAAAAAGAATGGCTGGCTCCATCCGACACCCGTTACGAAGATGTGGAAAAGCCGGAAACCATGGAAAATCCCCTGGCCGCCGTGCAGATGGGCCTGATCTATGTAAACCCGGAGGGCGTCAACGGTAAGCCTGACCCGCTCAAGACAGCCGAGCAGGTGCGTGAAACCTTCGCCCGCATGGCGATGGATGATGAGGAAACCGCAGCGCTGACTGCCGGTGGTCACACAGTTGGTAAAACCCACGGTAATGGCGATGCCGAAACCCTTGGCCCCGAGCCGGAAGGTGCGGACGTTCATGAACAGGGGCTGGGCTGGTCCAATCCCAACCTGAAAGGAAAGGCCGCCAATGCCATTTCCTCAGGGCTCGAGGGCGCCTGGACAGCCAACCCGACCAAATTCGATATGGGCTATTTCGACATGCTGTTCGGCTATGAATGGGAGCTCAAGAAGAGCCCGGCCGGCGCCAACCAGTGGGAGCCCGTTGATATCAAGGAAGAGCACAAGCCGGTCGACGCCACCGACCCATCCATTCGCCACAACCCGATGATGACCGACGCGGACATGGCCATGAAAATGGATCCCAAGTACCGGGCGATCTGCGAGAGGTTCATGGCGGACCCCGAGTACTTCAGGGACTGCTTTGCCCGGGCGTGGTTCAAGCTGACCCACCGGGATATGGGGCCGAAGTCCCGTTACATCGGCCCGGAAGTGCCGGCCGAAGACCTGATCTGGCAGGATCCGGTTCCGCAAGGCGAGACCAACTACATCGAAGAAGTGGTCAAGGAGAAAATCGCTGAAGCCGGCCTGAGCATCAACGAGCTTGTCTGCACCGCCTGGGACAGCGCCCGCACCTTCCGTGGCTCCGATATGCGCGGCGGCGCCAACGGCGCCCGTATCCGCCTGGCTCCGCAGAAGAACTGGGAGGGTAACGAGCCGGAGCGTCTGGCCAAGGTACTGGGAGTCTATGAGAAGATCTCTGCCGAAACCGGCGCCAGTATCGCTGACGTGATCGTTCTGGGTGGCAACCTGGGCATCGAGAAGGCGGCCAGCGCGGCTGGCCATGATGTTCATGTGCCTTTCCTCAAGGGCCGTGGTGATGCCTCGGACGAGCAGACCGACGCAGAATCCTTCGAGCCGCTGGAACCCCTGGCAGATGGTTTCCGTAACTGGCAGAAGAAGGACTATGTGGTCAAGCCGGAGGAGATGCTTCTGGATCGCGCCCAGCTGCTGGGACTGACCGCACCGGAGATGACCGTATTGCTGGGTGGCATGCGGGTGCTGGGCACCAATCACGGTGGCACTGCCCACGGTGTGTTCACAGATCGCGTTGGCCAGTTGACCAACGACTTCTTCGTGAACCTGACCGACATGGCAAACCGTTGGGAGCCCAAGGGTAAGAACTCGTACGACATTGTGGATCGCAAGAGCGGTAACACCAGGTTCACAGCGACCCGCGTTGACCTCGTGTTCGGTTCCAACTCCATCCTGCGTGCCTACTCTGAGCTGTATGCCCAGGACGACAACCAGGAGAAGTTCGTGAAGGACTTCGTTGCCGCCTGGGCCAAGGTGATGAACGCCGACCGTTTCGACGTTAAATAACGTCTGACCCCAAACCGGGCATCCTGATTGCGGGATGCCCGGCTACCAACTTGCCGTCAAATTCCTTACAATCCGCTCCGCCTGATTTTTGATCAGCCGCACTCTGATTTTTTTCTTTCAGCCCCTGGAGCCTTCATGCGAATCATCCTTGCCCCGATGGAAGGGCTGGTCGACGCGCCTATCCGCGAAACCCTGACGAAAGTCGGCGGTATTGACCGGTGCGTGACCGAATTTATTCGCGTGACCCACGGAATGCTGCCGCCCAGAATTTTCTACAAGTTTGCTCCGGAGCTCCATAACCGGGCGCTCACCGAAGCCGGGACACCGGTAGCCGTCCAGCTATTGGGGTCGAACCCCGAGATGATGGGGCGTCACGGTGCGAAGGCAGTGGAGCTGGGTGCCGGGCAGGTGGATATAAACTTTGGTTGCCCAGCCAAAACCGTCAACAAACACAAAGGCGGTTGCGTGTTGATGCGGGAACCGGAGCTGATGCACGAGATCACCGCCGCCGTTCGCAACGCGGTGCCAGCCGGAATTCCGGTGACCGCCAAGATGCGCCTGGGCTATGACGACCGCTCCATGGGCGTCGCCTGTGCGCAGGCACTGGAAGCTGCCGGTGCGTCAGAAATCGTGATTCATGCCCGCAGCAAGGTGGACGGCTACAAGCCACCCGCGTACTGGGAGGAGATCGCCAAAGCCCGGGAAGCGGTCAACACCCATGTGATTGCCAACGGCGAGATCTGGACTGTTGACGACTACTGGCGCTGCCGTGACGTGTCGGGCTGTGAGGATGTGATGATCGGCCGCGGTCTGATCGCCCGGCCTGACCTCGCCCGAAAAATCCGCGCCAGCCAGCTGGGTGAATCCGTACCCGACATGACCTGGCCTGAAGCCGTAGCTCTGGTGCAGGAATACGCCATTGCCTTGCAGGAGCGCCTGGAAGACAGATTCGTCACCGGTCGCATCAAGCAATGGCTCAACTACCTCCGCCAGGGCTTCCGTGAGGCTGAAGTCCTCTGGCCCGAGGCCCGCAAGATCCGCCAGGTTGAACCCATGCTGGCCTGCCTTCGGCAACCGGTACCGGTTTCCCGCGCGGCCTGATTCAGCGCTCCATGTCCGGCGTGTAGCTCCCGTTGCGTGCCACGCCGTTGAGTTTTGCCCGTTTGTGCATTGCTTCCTGGGCCGCCGGCCCGTTTTCGAGGCTTCCCGCCCATGCCTTTTGTGCCGGTTCCTGCAGGGCCCGACCGTAGGAAAAACTCAGCGCCCATGGGTGAGGGCCGTGCTGGTTCAGGGCATTCAGGTTGCTGGTGGCTTCTTCCGGTGTCTGCCCGCCTGACAGGAACACAACTCCGGGAACCGCAGCGGGCACCACCCGGCGGAATACCTTCAGGGTCGCTTCCGCGACCTGTTCCGGACTGGCTTTGCTGGTGTGGGATTTACCGGCGGTGACCATGCTGGGTTTCAGCAGCATACCCTCCAGCAATACGCCATGGCGGTCCAGGGCATGGAACACCTCCCTCAGCACCGCCTCGTTGACCTGGGCGCACCGCTCAATGGTGTGATGGCCGTCCATCAGCACTTCCGGTTCCACAATCGGCACCACGCCCAGTGACTGGCAAATCGCTGCGTAGCGGGCAAGCACTTCCGCATTGGCTTCGATGGCGAGACGGCCCGGATTGGTGTCGGTAATGTGATAGACATCCCGCCATTTGGCAAAGCGGGCACCCTGATCGCGGTATCCCTGCAGGCGTTCTTCAAGGCCATCCAGGCCGACGGTGATCTCATCGCCGGGGGCATTCACCAGAGGTATCTTGCCCTTGTCGACCTTGATGCCGGGCACTATCCCCTGATTCCGCAGTAGTTCGGGAATGGCGATATTGTCCAGGCTGCTCTGGCGAAGGGTTTCCTCATACAGGATGACCCCACTGATGTAATCCCCGAGGCCGGGGGTGGAAAAGATCAGGCTGCGGTACTCCCGCCGCTTTTCCTCGGTCGACTCGACACCAACGGCGCTGAAGCGTTTGGCGATAGTGGGGGCGCTTTCATCTGCTGCGAGAATGCCTTTGCCGTCCTCAATCAACTCAGCGACGGTGTCTTCAAGTACCTGTTGCTGGCCCATGGTGTCCCTCCTTGTCCGGCGTTGGTACTGCATTGGTGGTGTGTGTCTTCCAATTGTAGACGGTCTGCCCGCTGTGCTCTTACGAATTCCATCGGGCAGGCATTCGTTTGCCATTTATTACACATGCGTAGTATATTTGGTCCACATGTGAAGTAAATGGCGAGACCATGGATAAACGGCTTTTCTACCTGCTCAACATCGCCCGCCATCGGGTATACAAGCACGCCGACCAGCGTAGCGAAGAGGAGCTTGGCATTTCGGTTACCCAGATCGGGGCTTTGTTGCTGGTCGCCGGTGACGAAGGTTGCCTGCTGAAGGATCTGGCCCGCAGCCTGAACCTTAATAACTCCGCGCTTACCGGCCTGGCTGGTCGTATGGAGCAGAAAGGGCTGCTGGAGCGCCGCCCCTGCGAGCAGGATGGGCGAGCCTCTCGTCTTTACCTCACCGAGCTCGGGCGCAGCAAGATCGACAGCGCCAAGCCCCTGATCACCGAACTGAACGAGCGCATGACCGAAGGGTTCACCGACGACGAAGTGGACGTAATCCTGCGGTTTCTGAATCGCCTCGTGAATGATTTCTGACACCAATAGCGAGGGATCCAGATATGAGTGCCCACGAATCCGCACTGGACGTTGTTAACCGGCAAGACATACCGTTGACCACCGATGGCGGCCATCGGATCAGCCTCCGCGTGTTCCCTGGAGAGCCTGCCCGGTCGGTGGTGATAATTGCCGGCGCTATGGGAGTCAGCCAGAACTGCTATGAGAAGTTTGCGCGGTTCCTGTGTGAAGAGGGGTATACCGTTCTCACGTTTGACTACTTCGGGACTGGCGCCTCCCTGCATACTCACCTGCGGGATTGCCCCACCAACGTGACAGACTGGGGGAGCGAGGACTGCCATGCAGTGATCGAGTTTGCCCGCAGGCAGTACCCGGGCCAGCGTCTGCAGTGGATTGGCCATAGCGTCGGCGGACAACTCCTGGGCATGACCCCTAACGTCAACCTACTGGATAATGCCGTTACCGTGGCCGTTGGTAGTGGCTACTGGCGGGAGAATTCACCGCCCACCAAACGCATCGCATGGATACTGTGGTACTTCGTGGCACCTGCAACGCTGCGACTGCTCGGATACTACCCCGGAACCCGTCTCAGGCTGGTTGGCGATTTGCCTCCCAATGTCATGCGTCAGTGGCGGCGCTGGTGCCTGCACAAGGACTATGCCGTGGGAGTGGAGGGCAGGGGGCTACGTGAGCAATTTGCCAATGTCACGGTGCCGATTACCGCGGTTTCTTTTACCGACGACGAAATGATGTCCGAACGTAACACCGAATCCATTCACAGCTTCTATTGCAATGCTCCGTTGACCATGAAAAGGATCGACCCGCGCGATGTGAAGGAAAGCCGGATTGGTCATTTGGGGTGGTTCCGGGAGCGTTACCGAGAGTCATTGTGGCGGGGAGTGCTGTTGCCGCTGTTGAAATGAGTTGCGCTCCGCCTGTTTACTCCGGGCGGAGCGTGACCCAGAGAGCTCTGTCAGGCGGACAGCCGCTGGCCGTACTCCTCTTTCAGTTTGGCGACGTTGTCCCAGAACGGCTCAGGATCGCTGCCTTCGAGCCGGGCCACCAATATATCCAGGTGGGCGTGCCAGCCGGAACTGACTGAGAGCAGGGTGGCCTGGTCGGGCAGGCGGTGGTGGGTTATCGTCAGCATGACCTGGTTGCCCATGGGTTCCAGTTCAAAGGAAACGCCCCCGGTTTCGCCCCAGGTGATGGCCAGCTTGCGGTGCATGTCCAGGTCCGTAATCCGGCCTTCCATCCGGTGCTCCCTGGAAGCCCCTGCTGGTCGTTGGCCCGGCGGGTTGGTCAGCTCATCATTACGCCAGACAAACTCGAAAGGCGTGTCCACTTCCATGTCCATTTCGCCCGCCGCCAGCCACTGGCTGCGCAGTTCACTGTCGGTGAGATACGACCAGACACGCTCAACAGGGCCGGGCAGAAGGCGCTGGATCTTTAGCGTGGCGGGCTCGGTCAATACGCCATAATCACTGGGGTTTTGATAGTCCGTCATGGGTTTTCTCCGTTTCGGGTGTGATGTCAGCAGCCTCCTCCTGGTGAAGCAGCCGTTCCAGTACATCCAGGCGATCGTTCCAGAAGCCCTGGTAGAAACTCAGCCATTGGTGTGCGCTGGCCAACGGCCCGGGGTCCAGGTGGCAGACATGAGTGCGGCCACGCACCTCCCGGCGAATCAGCCCGGCGTTTTCCAGCACCTTGATGTGTTTTGAGGCAGCGGCCAGCGACATCTCGAACGGCTCTGCAAGCTGACTGACCGAACGCTCTCCGCCGGACAGCTCATGCAGAATCTGGCGGCGCGTGGTGTCACCAAGGGCGTGAAAGATAGAGTTCAATTGATGCGCATTTAATTCAACCATAAGGTTGAATATAGGGGTGTGATTTCTGAAAGTCAACCATTAGGTTGAATGTTTGGCCGTTACGGAAACAAAGAAGATGCGGCGTAAACGGAGATCTGGTTGGTCAATACTGGGCCCGGTCGTTGCCCTCTGCAGCATCTGTGGGCACCAGCGCTTTCACCAGCTCTTTCATGTCGAGCACGCCCACCTGTTTGCCTTTGCGCATCACCCGGTAGGTGTGATTGGTATCACCTTCGGACATGGCAATCACTGATTCCAGGTTATCCCGCTCGGAAATATCGCCGGCGCAGTTTTCCGGCGCTTCGGTTGTTTTTTCCATGATCGAGCGAACCCTGAGCACCCGGGCGCGGTTGATGTCGCTGATAAAGTCGATGATGTAGGGATCGTTGGGGTGCATCAGAATGTCCTGGGGTTCGCCTTGCTGGACGACGTAGCCGTCCTTGAGGATCACCAGGTGGTCCGCCAGTTTCAGCGCTTCGTCCAGGTCGTGGGTGATGAAAACAATGGTCTTCTCCAGCTCGCCCTGCAGTTCCAGAAGCAGGTCCTGCATGTCGGAGCGGATCAGCGGGTCGAGGGCGGAGAATGCCTCGTCCATCAGCATAACCGGTGAATTCGATGCCAGCGCACGGGCAATGCCCACCCGCTGCTGCATCCCGCCGGACAACTGATGCGGGTACTGGTTCTCGTTGCCCTCCAGGCCCACGCGGGCGAGCCATTTCTTGGCCTCAGCTTCAAAATCCTGAACTGTATAACCGCGCACCAGCAGGGCCATGCCGGCGTTCTCCAGTACGGTCTTGTGGGGGAGCAGGGCAAACTTCTGGAACACCATCGACATCCGCTCCCGCCGCAGCTTGCGCAGCTTGTTCTCGTCGAATTTCAGCACGTCTTCGCCGTCGACCTGAATTTCTCCAGCGGTTGGCTCGATCAGGCGGTTGAGATGGCGTATCAGGGTGGATTTTCCGGAGCCGGACAGACCCATGATGACAGTAATCTCGCCTTCGCGGATGTCCACGTTGATGTCCTGGAGGCCCAGCACATGGTTGTGCTTGTCCAGCAACTCGGCCTTGCCCATGCCCCGGCGAACGTAGGCAAGGGCAACGTCGGGGATGGGGCCGAAAATCTTGTACAGGTTCCGGATGGAAATCTTGATATTCCGATCCACAATTCGCTCCCTTACTGTTTCTGTGAGGCGTTAATACGTGCCAGCGAAGCTTTGGTCACCCGGTCGAGGATCACCGCCAGAATGACGATGCCAAGGCCCGCGACAAGCCCGACGCCAAGCTCCAGGTTGCGAATGCCCTGCAGTACCAGTACGCCAAGGCCCGGCGCAGATACCAGGGAAGCAATCACCACCATCGCCAGACTCATCATGATGGTCTGGTTCACCCCGGCCATGATGTTGGGCAGGGCGAGCGGAATCTGGACCTTGTAGAGCTTCTGTCGGCTGGTCATACCGAACGCATCGGCGGCCTCGATCACATCCTTGTCCACCAGACGAATGCCCAGATTGGTGAGGCGGATCACCGGCACAATGGCGTAGAGGATGATGGCTATGCCGTACAGCTTGGATTCGGTCACACTGAACAGGAAAATCAGCGGAATCAGGTACACGAAGGGCGGCAGCGTCTGCAGCATGTCCAGCACCGGAATCGTCAGCCGCTGCATCATGTCACTTCGGGACATGGCGATACCTATAGGCACACCGAGAACAACGCACAGGAAGGCACACACGAAAATGATGGCCAGTGTCTGCATCGCGTATTCGTAGTAGTCGATAAACGCCAGTAAAGCCAGGCTGATTGCGACAAACACAACCAGCTTCCAGGACTTGGAAACCACGAACACCACCGCCAGAAGTATCGGAATCACGATCCACCAGGGCGTGTTGAGCATGCCGTAGAGGGCGCCGTCCAGGAACCAGCTCAGGGGTTGGGTCAGCGGGTCGAGCACAATGCTCATGTTATCCTTGACCGCCAGGAAGCCTTCCTCCAGGCCCTTGGTCAGGTCCCTTGATTGTGGAAACGAGGCGCAGGATTCATTAAGCGCGTCCATGGAAGGAAAGGGCAGTTCCCAGAGGGAGTCCGGTTCGGCGTCAGTGCCCCTGGTTTTCTTCAGCAATTCCGCCATGGACAGCGGAGCATTGCTTGTGTCTTCCGCGCACCAGTCTTCAAGTCCCAGTGAGGAAAACAGGAAATCGTAGGTAGCCATGTAGGTTCAATGTCCCCTGAGTAGTCAGGATTGTGGCGCAGCACAGGGTCGCCGGAACGGACAGAGCCAGCGTTCCGGCTCTGTCCGTCAGGTCTGGTTATTATTCCAGTACAGCAGCGAGGCGTTCCCTCGCAGAGTCATTCAGCCAACTGGACCACTCGTCACTGTTGTTGTTCAGAAAGTGAACCGCCGCTTCTTCCGCAGAGGCATTGCTCTCATCCATCCACGCCAGCAGTGCGCTCATGGTATCGGTCTTGAACGTCAGTTTACTGAGCATTTCGGCCACCTCGGGTTCGCGTTCCTTGAAGTCGGTGGTGACAGACGTCAGCACGGGTGCTGCCGGAAACTCGGAAACTCCGGGGTTATCGGCATCCTGAGTCTGGTTGCGGGTATGGACGTCGGGATCGTATTCACCCAGCTCGACGCGGGTCATGTCATACTTGCCGAGGGGAACGGTTGGGCCCCAGTAGTAGCCGAACCACGGTTCTTCATCCTGCACGGCAGACGCCATGGACGAGGCCAGTGTTTCGCCGGACCCGTGGTTGAACACCTCAATGCCGGAGGATTCCAGATCAAGTGCCCGGATCAGGTTATCACTGACCACACGGCAGCCCCAGCCGCTCGGGCAGTTGTTGAAGCGGTTGTCCACCAGCTCGGGGTTTGCCATGACGCCTTCGATGGTGGTCAGTTCCGGGTGCTTTTCCGCCAGGTAGGTGGGAATCCACCAGCCCTCAACGCCGCCGGGATCAAGCACTTTCCCCAGGCGTTCGACCTTGCCCTGCTCCTCCAGTTGCAGGTAAGCCTCACCTGCGGAGTTCAGCCACAGCTCGGTAACAATGTCCGGCTCACCATTTTCGGCAACGGACGTGACCGCCGGAACGGTATCGGATGGCACAACGGTGACATCGCAACCATAGCCCTGCTCCATGATGAACTTGGCAACGCTGGTCACCACGGTGTTGGAGGCCCAGTTCATTTCGGTGATGGTAACTTCACCGCAATCCGCCTGGGCGAGGGCGGGAACGGATAGCGCGCAAAGCATTGCAACAGACGTTAGCTTTCGCATGGTTGGTCCTCCTTTTTGGGGTGGAGAATGCAGCAAAAAAGCTGCGGGCGAAGTCCGGATGACCTCGCTGGAAGTGAAAACTGCTGGTGAATCGACCGCTGAAATAGACCGAAAATAGTGTTAACCCTCGGTTAATACCTATATTCAAGAATAACGCTCCAGACTTGAGTTACAAGTCTGTAATAGAAATTGATGTTAAATCTGGCCGCACACCAGAAAGGAGAGGGCGGTGTCGTACGCTGACCAAAGTGTCGAGCGCCTGCTTCACAAAGATCGAAGGGTCGTGCTGGCGCTACTGATTGCCGTGACCCTGGCCAGCTGGGCCTATCTGCTGGCCGGTGCCGGCATGGATATGTCGGCCATGGAGACAACCATCTGGTCGCCCGGCTACGCGGTGGTCATGTTTTTCATGTGGTGGATCATGATGATCGCCATGATGCTGCCGGGCGCCACCCCCATGATCCTGCTGTTTGCAAGCGTAAACCGACGCCAGCGGGAGCAGGGCAGCCCCTATGTACCCACATCCCTGTTTACCGCAAGCTACCTGCTGGCCTGGGCCGGGTTTAGCCTGGCGGCCACACTATTGCACTGGGCTATCCATCAGGCCGGTCTGCTGATGCACATGGCGGTAACCAGTGAACTTCTGGGAGCAGGAATACTGATCACCGCCGGAGCCTATCAACTGACCCCCCTCAAGCGGGCCTGCCTGCGACACTGCCGGATGCCGGCCATGTACATTGCGACCCACTGGCGACCGGGCCCCCGAGGAGCGTTTATCATGGGCCTGCAACACGGCGCGTTCTGTCTGGGATGCTGCTGGGTGCTGATGCTGCTGCTTTTTGTTGGTGGTGTGATGAACCTTTACTGGATCGCCGGGCTGGCGATCTACGTAATGATCGAGAAGACCATTTCCACCGGCAACTGGCTCGACTACGGGCTGGGTGTGATACTCATTGCCGTTGGGGGATGGTTGTTGGTGCAGCCTTAGCCATGGCGGGTCTTGCTCTGGACCCGACGACTCAGGTCTTCGTCGCGGTGATGAAATGGACGGGCACCCTGAAGTCCACAGCCCCGTGTGAGGTCTGAAATGGCTCCAGTTCCTTGCTCGCTTCCTGGACCACTGCCTCAATCGCATCTTCGCCGAGCTCTATTCCCGCGAAGGGGAACCAGCCCCGGACATCCGAAAGCACCATGTTCCTGACGCTGTCAAAGTGCGCTGTGCCCTCGTGGGTGATAATCACCGGGGCCTGGATGCCCGCATCGGAGAACAGCTGGGAAAGCCGGTCTGTATCGCCCATCGAAAACGGGATCTGAAGTGCGTTGCCCACCCCAGGGTCGACAAGGCGCTCAAAGATGCTTGCCATGGTTGCGTAGGCCGGCAGTTTGTCGAGGGAATCGAAAACCGCCACCGCCAGGTGACCACCGGGCTTTAACACGCGTTTCATCTCCCGGAGCGCGATGTCCGGGGCGGAGAAGAGCATCAGCCCGAACTGACTGACCACGGCATCGAACTGGTCGTCTTCATAGGGCAGCGCCTCGGCAGAGCCTTCGCGCCAGTCAATGCCCGGGCAGTTGCGCCTGGCCACCGCCAGCATGCCCGGATTGATGTCGACACCGGAGACGGCTCCGTTCTGACCGACACGTGCAGCAAGCGTTCGGGCGAGTATGCCAGTGCCACACGCAACATCCAGTACGCGTTGGCCCGACCGGATTTCCGCGGCATCCGCCAGCCGGTCTGTCCACTGCTCGAATAATGCGGGGGCCAGCAACTGCTCGTAGGCTTCCGCCACCTTTTCGAGTTCCTGAACGCTTAAGTGACTCATGGAATGTCTCCTCCCATTCCGATGGATACTAAGACCTCCCCGCCAGTGTCTTTATTAGATCGATCGAGTCACGCTCGGTTCCCGGTGCGGCTTCCAGCAACCGACGGGACCACAGCGCTGCGGACTCGCTGTCCCCGGAAGCATCGGCCGCGCGGGCAGCCCCTTCCAGGGTGTGATAGCGTTGCGGCCAGGTTTGATTGGACTGCTCGTAAGCGGCCAGGGCTTCGCTCGGGCGATCCAGGGCAAGCAGCAGGTCGCCAAGCGACTCATAGGGAGGCAGCAGGGCACCAGGCGTAACCGGGTGCTTTTCAACAGTGGCTTCCATTTCCCCAGCATACCGCATCAGATCGACGGCACGCTCGGAGTCACCCTTCGCCTTTGCGATCCAACCGGCAAGAATCAGACGATCCACTTCAAGGTAGGTCGAGAATCGCTGATCGGCGGCGGAACCGGCACTTGCGACCAGTGCCGCCAACTTCTGCTCCGCCTCCAGGGCGGTGTCCAGATCACCGGTGTGGACCGCGCCCAGCCCGCGGGCAAACCAGCTCAGGCCATCAGGCCAAGGAAACTGGTCCCAGGCAATATAGTCCACAGCCCGCGGGGTAATGGAGGCAGCGGCTTTCCAGTCCCGCGTTTCAACGGCCAGCCGTGCCGGGATGGAAGCCAGGTGGTAGGCGCCGGGGAAATTCCCCTGGTGAGGTCCATTGGCCTGTGCGGTTTCCCAGACTTCCCTGGCAGCGTTGTCCTCCCCACGCTGGAGATGACCGTAGACCAGGTAATCCAGGGCGTGGATGTAGTGGAACGACGTCGCGCCATCGACCTTGTGATCAACCGCAACGTCGGCGGACCGGCGATTCCATTCGATCATACTTGGCCAGTCACCAAGCCTGACGTAAATGTGCGAGGGCATATGCAGGGCATGGGGTACGCTGGGAGCAATCTCTGTATACGAATCAACGATTTCAGTCGCGTTTGCAGCGCGACCATCGGCATCGGTGGCGTGGATAGAGTAGTGAACCGCCCCCGGATGGGTGGGTTCGGTTTCCCAGGCGGCCCGCAGAATACCTTCAGCTTCATTGTGCAGCGCTTTCCGGTCCTCGGCGGACAGTGCGAGTGTCAGGCGAGACAGCGCGTACAGCGTGGCGACGTCGAGATCTTCTGGGAAGGCCTGATAGGCCTTTTCCATGCCCTTGATCCAGCCAGCCAGGCGTTCCCGGAGCTGATCGGTATCGGGCTCGAAGAACGCCGCAGTGGCCTCGATCAGAAGCCGTTCCCGCTCAGTCTTGGCCGATTCACGGGCTTTCTGGATCACCTGGCGACCCTGTGTGATATCCCCCGCACTTGGCGTGGTGCCCCATAGCGGCTGGAACAGAGTGGTGGCGACGCCCCAATAAGCCATGGCACAGCCGGAATCGGCCTGGGTAATGGCCTCAAACTCGGCTCGTGCCTGGGTGTACATCATGTGATGCATCATCCCCAGCGCGTGATCAACATCAGCGCGCACATCGTCATTGCAGTTGGCCTGGAAATCAATCGTGCCGATGGTATCTCCGGCACTCGCCGAATGACTATCGTTCATGGATTGTTCATCGGCCAAAGCAGGAAGGGTAAGGCTCAGGGTAGCGGCAACAATCGCTATGCGAAACGTTGTGTTCATGACAGGACTCCAGTGGACCGTAGTGCTGGTGGAGCCGGCATGTCATACGCCGGTCAGCTACCGAGAAAGCACCGTCAGCAGCTGGCCCTGCATGCGCAGCTTGTAACTAAGAAATTACTCCTGTCGTGGTCGTTTTTCCAGAGGGATTGCTTAAGGTTTTGATGCGTTGAAAAGCTAACTATAACGGCTCTATTTATTGGAATAGGACTCAGGCACAAAAGCATAGGCTTGCCTTACCTGGTGCATGATCATTGTCGCGTCTTCGGCTTCCAGGCCTATTTTCATCAACTGCGGCATAACCAGTCTGCCAACCTTCGAGCTTTCTGATCGAATGATCTTATGCCTGACAAACACTTTCGCTATATCTTCCGGGGTAGCGTTCCTGTCTTTCCGGATGAGCTGGCCGATGTCATTGGCGCAGGACTGTTTCGCCGGGTCTTTGTTGCGGTTACTGCGGAAGGCCAGAAACACCAAAACGATGAATACCGCTACAGACAAATACTTCATATCCCGAACCTGGTCTTTTTGAATGGAAGTCGCGAATTTCGGGTTAGTACCCTTTAGCCCCGTGAGGCGATGAAGTAGTTATTGAAGATATCGCCCTCAACCTGTTTGACTTCTACCTGGGTAAATCCTGCTTCTGTCAACATTTGTCGCGCGGTCTGTTCGCCCCACATCGCGCCCAGGCCCGGTCCGTTGAGCCCCATCGACACTGGCACACAGTGCATGCAGGAAATCGTATACATGAACGGCCCTGCGGGGAAGTCCAGGTTCTCGTGGACCTTGCTGGATGCCCCAAAATCAACCATCAGAAATACGCCCTGGGGCCGCAGCGCCTGGGCAATGCCCGTCAACACCCGAGCCGGTTGCGCCTGGTCGTGGATTGCGTCAAACGCAGAGATGAAGTCAAACCGGTTTTGGACCTCCAGCGAACTTGCGTCACGCAACTCGAATTGCGCATTGGTCAGTCCAAGTTCCTGCGCTTCCCTGCGTCCTTCACGAAGCCCTTCTTCGGAAATGTCGTAACCGACAAACTGGCTTTTGGGAAACGCTTGCGCCATCAGATTGATTGCGTGTCCACACCCGCATCCGACGTCGGCCACCTGGATACCGGCCTGCAAACGCTCAACCAAACCGGGCACAATCGGCAGCATCGAATCAACCAGGGCGACATCATGAATGGCTGCGCTGTCTTCCGCCATCAGTTGATGAAATCGTGGGTAGGCAGAGTAGGGCAAGCCTCCGCCATTGCGGAAACGCTCGAGGATGGATTCCTCGACTTGCGCCAACAGGGGAATGAACTGCGCCGGGCGAGCCAGATTGTCGGGCCCGGCGCTTCGGGTCAGCGTGGCGGCATGCTCGGGCGGCAATGAATACGTCGCGTTCTCCGGGTCATAGTCAATCACCAGCCCGGTCACCATCGCGCCGAGCCATTCGCGCACATAGCGTTGGTTCAACCCCGCCACTTCTGCGATCCGTTTGTCCGTCGAAGGCGGTAAATCCGCCATGATATCGAACAAGCCGATCTGATGACCGATACTTGCCATCTGTGCGAGGGCGGCGTGGTTGAGAACGTCCAGCATGTGCCCGGCGAAGGCCTCTGCTTTTGCATAATCAAGCGTTTGACTGCTCATGGGGAACCTCCTCATGCCAGGTCTTGATCTACGAAGCAGGACAATTCATACCCGGGACCTGGCCTTTTCAATCAGGGTAGCCCATTCCGGGGCTATTCGGACTGAACCTGAGTTCCCAAAGCAAGCTGGACAGCGTAATCCGCATGGATTTCCGTGGTGTCGTACAACTTCACCGCTGTATCCGCTTCCTGAATCAGCAGCCCGATCTCGGTACAGCCCAATATGACCCCCTGGGCTCCGCGATCAGCGAGGGAAGACACCACCTCAAGGTACGCCGCCTTTGAGTCAGGGTTGATCACTCCCCGGCACAGTTCCTCATAGATAACGGAATGAACAACGTCTCTCTGGGCTTCGTCGGGCACGATAACGTTGATGCCGCGCGCCTGGAGCCGTTCCCGGTAAAATGCCTGCTCCATCGTGAACCTTGTGCCAAGCAATCCCACGGACGTGACCCCATCCTTGATGAGAGCATTGGCGGTGGCATCCGCGATATGGAGGAGGGGAATCGAAGCTGTTTCTTCGATTTGGGGGGCAACCTTGTGCATGGTGTTGGTGCAAATGACGAGAAAATCCGCACCTGCGGATTCCACTGAGCGCGCTGCCGCGCCCAGAATCTCAGCCGTTGCGGCCCAATCGCCCTGATGCTGAAGCGTCTCAATCTCTGCAAAATCCACGCTGTAGAGAACAAGCCTGGCGGAATGCAGGCCACCTAGCTTCTCCCGCACTTTTTGATTGATCAACCGGTAATAGGTCTGGGTTGATTCCCAGCTCATCCCGCCGATCAGTCCGAGTGTTTTCATTCAGAACCTCCGTGTTAAACGTTTTCGCCACCAAATGTACTGTAGTGCACGACCTCCGGTTCAAGTTCCCGGAGAGTTTTCAGACACTCAATGTAGATTATTCCACCGTAATGGTGATCTTTTCCGACATAACCGGTGGCTGGTGGGGCACGTGCATGTAGTCGCCCAATAGCAACTGCAGGGTATGTTCACCCGGCTCCAATTCCAGCTCGGTACTGGTCTGGCCTCCGCCGAAGTGAATAACCTGATCCGTCGACGGCAACGGCGCATCCATGGGTGGCAGAGTATCCACATCGACCAAGAGATGGTGATGGCCGCTATTTTCCTTGTCAGTGCCTGCCTTGGCGACCTCCATACCTTCCAGGCCGAATTCCACAGTCACCGGACTGGTGACGGAGTCCCCGTCCCCTGGACTGAGTATGGTGACTTCCGCATTTGCCGGTGCGCTCGCGCGCTCAGTGGTCGGGTTTTCGGTCGCTCCTTCGCTTTCATTCATAGCCGCCTGGTCCTGCGCCATGGGATCTTCTTCCTCACGGCTATCGGAACAGCCTTGCAGCAAAATGCCGGTGGTGAAAAGAATACTGATCAGCGAGATTTTTGACGGTGCATGCATGGCTAATCCCTCCTTGTGCCATCGATGACTCGGGAAGAGCCAGCGCTTCAAATGACGACGGCTGGCCCATGTTTGATACTACAAGCAAGATAACAAAAAGCTAAAGATAAAAAACTGTGTGGTCAGGATCCACTCACAAAGGCATCGCCCTTCGCCGTCATGATTGAGATTTCTGTAGTAGCCTATCGCCCCCCGGCAACATCCAGCAGCGACCCCGTTACATACGACGCCTCGTCGGATAGCAACCAGGCAATGGTATGGGCCACTTCCTCCGGTTGACCGCCGCGTTTGAGGGGAATAGTGGGCGTCAGCCGTTCAACCCGGCCGGATTCGCCGCCATCGGCGTGGATGTCGGTATGAATAAATCCGGGGCGGACGCCGTTTACACGAATCTTCCTCTCCGCCGCCTCGGCAGACAACCCCTTAGTCATTGCATCCATGGCGGCCTTTGATGCCGCATAATCCACGTATTCAAAAGGGGAGCCGGTGCGGGCGGCCAGGGAAGACACGTTCACGATAGCACCGTCGTCGGGCATCCGCCGCATGGCCTCGCGGCAGCAGAGGAAGCAACTGGTGACATTGGTGGTCATCACCCGGTTAAAGCGCTCGACATCCATATCCACCAGCCGCGATTGGGTAAACAACACGCCAACGTTATTCACCAAAGCCGTTACCGGTCCAAACGCCTGCTCCGTGGCATCGAACAGCGCGATGACGTCCTGTTCCTGGCTTACATCGGCCTGAAAGGCGAGGGCGGTTCCGCCGTCGGCGATAATATCTGCCACCACTGCCTCGGCCTGCTCAACCCGGGAGCGGTAATTCACGCACACCGCGTAACCCTTCGATGCCAGCAGCTTTGCCGTGGCAGCTCCGATTCCGCGGCTGGCGCCGGTGATGATGGCTACGTGTTGCATGGGCGACTTCCTCGGTTTTGTTGCGAAATCTACGGCCACCATTTCAGGATGATCGGCCTGACGGTTAGCCCATGGATGATGATCGAGAGCACGACAACAACCAGCGTAATGTGGATGAACTCTACGTCCACCTCTTCCGGCAAACCAAAGACGATTGCGAACATCAGGTAATAGATTGAGCCGATGCCACGCACGCCGAACCAGCCGACCAGCATCTGCAGCCTGAGGGGCGTTCCAGAACCAAGCAGGCCGAGGAAGACGCTGACGGGGCGAACAACCAGAAACAGGAACAGCGCCAGGCCGACTGCTCTGAAGCTCCAGGAGTCAAGAAACAGCATCCCGCCCAGCAACACAACGAGTACCAGCTCAGACAGCCGCTCCAGCGGTTCCTTGAAAAGCAGGGAACCTTCGGACACCTGCGGGCTATACTGCGGCGTCCGCATTGCGGTGTGAGCCGAAGATTCCGGTACCGCGTGTGCGTTATTGCCGGGCGCGTCCATACCCGCCAGCTTGAGTTCTGTTTGCCGAAGCGATATAGCCGCCACAAACACCGCCAGAAATCCCCAGGCCTGGAGTGCCAGGCAGACACCATAGACCACACCGATCAAGCCCAGCCCCAGAAAGTCGTCCAGCAATGGGCCTTCGCTGTCCAGAAGACGCTGCTTCTGGACAATTCGCGCCAACAACTGTCCCAACACCAGCCCGACAACCAGCGCAGACAGCGTCGACCACAAGACGTCCTTCAGCACCCAGGCGCCCAGCAGTTCGGCACTGGCCGGAGCGTTCATCAGAGCCAGTCCCAGCATGATGAACGGGAAGGCACTGCCATCGTTCATGCCGGCTTCACTGGTCAGGGTGAATCGTAACGGGTCCGTATCGCCCACGTGCCGAACCTGAACCTCCGTTGCCAGCACGGGATCGGTGGGCGCGAGAATGCCGCCGAGCAGGATTGCCGCGCCGAGAGGCAGCGCCAGCACGTAATGAGCAAACGCTGCGGTCAGGGCGACACTGATAGTCATGGACAGGAAGGCAAGTCGCACCGGAGCGCGCCACTCCCGCCAACGGAATGGCAGCGGCATTTTCATGCCGGCAATGAACAGTGACACCAGCACCGCAACTTCGGCGAGCACTTCCAGCAAATGCGCTTCTTTGAGGGGATTGAAATGGAAGGCCCCAAACACCGTCGGCCCGAGCACTACCCCAACCGCCAGGTAAACCATGGGCTGTGTCAGATTGAAACGCTGCAGAATGGATGACCGCAAACCCATCATGATCAACAGGCTTCCGATCAACACAAACCAGACGGCGATGGTCAAGGTGGTTCTCCGATCCAGGGCCAGTTCAGACGTTATCGTATCCTGAGACCGGTCCGCGAGGGTAAGTCAAAAAGCACCATTAACCGAATAGGATATCCGTTAGACCTTTACGCTTACCTTTATCGTCATCGCCGTTGCTATCATCACCACTGCCGTCATCAGACCCGCCATCGCCAGTGCTGTCATCACCACCGCCGTCATCAGTACCGCCAGTACCATCGTCGCTTCCTGAGCCATCATCCTCCGGAGGTGTCGGTGCCGGGGGAATGGACTCAAGGTTTCCGCTAGAGATCAGGTCTACAAATGCCTGATAGCTATCCACATTGGGCATGTTTCTCACCGCGGCTGAAAAAGCATCAAGCAGCTGGTCCACGGCATCGTTGATCTCGAAGCTGGAATGGAAAGGATCAAACCCGTCGTCCGGCAGGTTATAGTTTGCCCCCCGTAGCGCACCCAGAAACTCCTCCTGGGCCTGGCTCAGGCTACCAACGGCCGTTGTGCGCTCATCTTGTTCAAACCAGTCCATTGGCGCCCTGGACGCGGACAGGGCAATAATCAGATCCGTAAACGGGGTGATGTTGATGTTGCCTTCCGAGTCGGCATAGCTGTGCAGGATGTTATCCTCGCCTTCTCCAGTAACTCGCAAGGAACAGGGTAAAGAAGACGCCTCCACTTGCCCCAGAAACCCGCCGGAATCATCGGTGGTTACGGACTCAATAAAGCCTTCCCCACCGTCACAGCGTGCATCAACCGGCGCGTTGGCAATCGGGGCGCCAACAGCGGCCCGCCCGGAAAGTGCCACTAGCTGATCACCGGCCACATCACCTGAATCGTCCGATGAAGGTCCCGAAGGGCTACAACCATGCAATGCGACTGCCAGAGCCAGGAGTCCAGCCCTCTTTGATATCCATGTCATGGTCAAACCCTCTGTCAGCACCCGACATGAGAGTTGCAGGCAAAATGAACGCCACAGGGTAAGAAGTTTCGTGAAAACAGAGTGGGGGAAAGCGGGATAAGAGCCTGTTATTGCGAGATTGTAAAATATGCCGACACAACAAACCTACCGTGACTTGTTACCCCGGCAACCGGTATCAAAGAATCCTCAAGACTTCGCAGGCGTTTCATTCATCCGTTTTTGCCCGCATTCGCTTCGGAAATACGATCCAGCTCCCCCAGCTTCTGCCCACTGATGAGATTCCGAAAGATCTGGGCGGTCATGAACGGTGCCGAACCATCCACATTGGGTGCGCCCGAACCCGCAGCCATATCACGGCGATTCACCGTCCGCGTTTCAAAAGACAGCCGTGTCAGACTCGTGGTGTTGGGAACGCTCGCGTGCAGGTGGGCCCCTGAAAAACACAGGAGGTCACCGGGTAACAGGCTGACCACCAGGGCGTCGTCCCAGTTAGGCGCCTCGGTTGCCGTCGGCAGAAGCGGGTAACCGGGAGCGCTTTTCGTCCGGTGTGCCTGCACCATCTCCTGAAAGTTCCAGTCCGCGCTGTTGTTCTCGACGGTCCGCGCAAAAAAGCCGGGGAAAATTGCGAGGGTTCGCTCTGGCGTTGTCTCGTAAAGTGGCGCCCACCAGTTAACCTGTGCCGGCAGATTGGACCCCCAGGTGTCCCGGTGAGCGCACAGCGGTTGGGTTCGCTCGCCTTGTGCTCCCGATCTGGGTGGCTGGACACGAATGACCATGCTGTCGCCGTAGGTCTCGTCCAGATCGGTATGGATCGCGGAAAGCACCTGTCGCCACGCCAGATCCACGTTGCTGTCCTTTCTGATTACTGTGCGCAATGCCTCATTGGCCTGTTCGATTTCGCTGGAAGACATGGTGTGATGGACTTGGGTCGGATCACTGCCGAAATACCTGATGCAATGGGCACGCAGTTGATCCGTTAACTGAACCATCGCATCAAAACCACGAAAAATGATCAGCTCACCCCGATAGAGTCTGGTATTGCGCTCGGTCTCGGGCAGGGGCGTTGCCAGTTGATACAAAGCGGACATGGCCCGGCACCTTTTCAGGATGGATCATGGGGCCGGCTGATCCGGGAACCAGTCTTCACAGGCCAGAACCTCCGCAATGGCCCGGTAGCCCTTGTCACTTGGATGATAGCCATCGCTGGCCAGAAGCGAAACATCAGTGATTGCCGGGTAACTCCGGTACTGGAAATCCCCGGGCGCATGCCTGGCCAGTTGTTCGTAGACCCGGTTCAGCTGCCGGGCCCGCCACCCCATGATTTGCCGGAGCGGGGAGGGCAACGCCGTGAACAGGTGCATGGGCGGCACACTCAGCAGGCAAATCGGCCCCGGGTAACGCGGGGCAAGCATCTCGCGGAGTGCGAGTAGTTGCCGCCGGAACCGATGCCTGGGGGTAAAGCCGGTGGTGTCATTGACGCCCATGCTCAGCAGCACCACGTCCGCCTGCGGTAATTCCATGCTGGCCAGTATCTGGTTGAGTTGTCCCATACGGATGCCGTTGACGCCGAAGGTGTGCCAGGCAATGGTTTGGCCTGTACGCTCACGCAGTTGCAGTGCCAGCTGGCTCGCAAGGCCCTGCTCATGGCGAGACGCGCCCACGCCAGCCGCGGTGGATTCGCCGAGGACCAGAAAACGTATATCCGGCGTACCCTCACCGTACTGGCCGCAGGGGGAACCCTGGGCTTCCGGCAGCCGGGGCGTATGCTTCCGGGCGCGCTTGCCCTGGTACAGCAGGACCGGGAAGAGTAGGGCGGTGGTTAACCAGAAGGGTAGGTGCATGGGATTCCCGTTGGGTTTCTTGCCATTTACAAAGTAACCATACCTGTTTTCCCGGATCAGAATTGGCGTTTATTCAAAGGGTGCCGAAATCTGGGCCAATGGGGGACATTCTTTCCTGTGGTGGAATTGCCCAAACCACGGAGTAAAAAAAATGCTAAAAAAAGCCCTGTCTCTGGTCATCCTTATCATCGCGAGTGCCCAGGTTTTCGCGGAACAGGCCTGGCAACCCTACCCGGAAGATCTCCAGTCTTTCAACTACACAGAACAGGACCTTGCTGAACATTGGCAGGATCTGACTGACGGATTTCGTGGCCCTCTGCCAACGTCAGAGAGCCTTCGTGCAGACGCTGAGCGTTGGCCCGAAATGTACGACTTCACGCAGAATCATCTGCAAACGATCGCCCGCTCCCATCCGGATCTGGCGTCGCTCTCGGAAGGCGAGCTGAGCAATTCCTTCGATGCCTACGCCCGAGAGTTGCGCCGAGCCTGGGCACTGCTGTTCAACGGCCAGTTCCGGGAAGCGCGGGATCTGGGCCTCGCTCTGGGGCCGGCCGGCTACTTTCCGGGGCTTTATGCCCAGTCTCTCTACGCAACGCTGATCGAGAGCGATGAGGACACGCGCAGGCAGCTTCTCAAAGAGGTCATCACCCTGACCGAGGACATCATGCCCATGGCGCCTGACCACCCGATGATCCGGTTTGGCAACGCCTATGGCAAGGCAAGGATACTCGAGAACCTGTCCGCCTCCGAGGCCTTGGGAACTGGCTATACCTCAGAAGTTATCGATACTTTGGAAGCGTTGCTTGAAGACGATCCTGACAATATCTATGCGGTGACATTATTTGGTGGCGTACAGTCCGGCATCATCGAAAAAGCCGGAAGCCTGATTGCCCGGATGACCTACGGCGCAAAAGAATCGTCGATGGAAGACCAGTTCAACAAGGCCATGCGGTTATCGCCGGACTATCCGGGCGTGTACTACGAATACGCCCGGGCAAAAATGAAAATTGATGAAGAGAAAGAAGCGCTTGCCCTGTTGAAGAAAACGGAGGGGATGACTGCCATAAGCGCCGAAGAGGCCCTGCTGCTGGAGGCGTCAAACCGCCTTCGGCAATCGTTGGAGTAAAACGGGGCGGATCCTCTCGGCACTCATAACTTCCCGCTTCCTCCAGCAATGCAGAGGCTATGCCTCTTCTGGAGGCACCCGGCGCTGTATAGTTGCGAAAATTCACTGTGAATCACAGCCAGCGCCGAACACGCTGCTCATAATCCAGGAAGGTATCCCCGAACAGGTCTCGCAGCGCTCGTTCCTCCGGAGCGATCTGGAAGCGGTTCATGTACATCACAAAACCCACCACGCCGAGAAATGCCCAGCCAGAGCCCAGGAAAATAGCCCAGGCCAGCAACCATAGCGCAAACCCGACATACATCGGATTGCGGGAATACTGGTAAACCCCGGAACTGACCAGGGCGGAGCTGGCTTCGGGCGGGCGTGGATCCACAGTGGTCTGGGCCTGCCGGAAGGCGAAGACGCCGGCAACCGGGAACAGGGTGCCCAACACAAACACGGCGACGGCTATAACGTTCAGTATTGCGCTGTCTATGCCGAGGGGCGGCGTGGAAGAAGCGAGACCCCACATGGCCGCGCCGAAAATAACCACCAACAGCAGGGGAGGGATGCGTTTTTCCAACATGGTCAATCCAGCGCCTTTTCATGTGAATCAATTCCCGGACCGGAGCTCGCTTCAGGAATGGCAGCTACAGGAGGGGGCTGTCCTCAAGCTCCGTGTACCGGGGTAAACTATCCGAGAACTCATACCACTCAGCCGCAGAGGCAGGTTCCTTTGAGCATTAATCCTCACTTTGGCAAATGGGTTGAGTTAAGCAGTACTGTAGGTTACTGCAGTCTCACTCAATGGGGCATCAGGATGAAATCAATTGGCCTACTTTTCGTGTTGTTCGCCATATATGGATGTTCCGGAAAACCCCTTGTCATCAAGCCGGACGTCGAAGCTGACAGCTCCCGCACGAGCAAGCTGTACGTTGTGAGCCATGGTTGGCATGTAGGGCTCGCACTGGCCGCTGAAGAACTTAACTCTGCACTTCCGGACCTGAAGGAGTGGTTTTCAGGGGCTGAGTATTACGAACTGGGGTGGGGCGATGCAGGCTTCTATCAGGCCAATGAAATCACATCAGGCGTCACGCTACAGGCCATCCTCTGGTCCCAGGGAGCGGTGGTACATCTTGTGGCGTTGCCGGTATCCCCCGATGAGTACTTCCCCGGTACGAATGTTGTCGACACCTGCCTGACCCCTGAAGAACTCGATTCCCTGACTCAATACCTGTCCAACAGCTTTACCCGGGACGAATCCGGCAACCTGATTGAGCTCAAGCGCGGAATCTATGGCGACAGCCAGTTCTATGAAGGCGAGGGCCGGTACCACCTGCTCAATACCAGTAACAAATGGGCCGCGAAGGCGCTGAAGAGTGCGGGCATGGCGTTATCACCCACGTTCAAGCTGACGGCCGACAGCGTTATGGGGTTTGTTGAGGAAAACCGCAAGGACTGCACCCGGTAAATCCAGGGGCCAGCGAAACAGACTAACCTAAAGGCCGCCCGGCAAGGCGCTGACTCTGCGCCCGGATGGCGTCCGTCAGAAAGTCCATCAGTGCATGAATCCTCACCACGCCCCGCAGGTCCGGGTGCATCAGGAACCACAGGCCGTATTCCAGCTCGGGGATGGGGTCGGTGAGCTGGACAATGTCGGGGTCTTCGTCCGCCAGATAACAGGGGAACACGGCCAGCCCCATGCGGGAACGAATGGCGCTGAGAATACTGACCAGGGTATCCACGCGGTAAACGCAGGCTTCCTTCAGCGCGTTGTTGTCCATCCACTGGTCCACCGAAGAATCCTGCAGCCGTGGCCCGGCGCCAATCCAGGGCTGACTGGCGAGGGCCTCAATGGGCGTGCCCGGAGTCAGGCCAAGGTCTTTGTGCCCGTAGACAGCCTGGCCGATGGCGGTCAGCGGGCGACCAATCAGGTTTTCCGGTGGGCGGTTGGACGGGCGGATAGCGACGTCCGCCTCACGGCGTGTGAGGTTGAACAACTGGTTGGAAACGGCAACGTCCAGCACGATGCCGGGATATTTATGCCGGAACTGGGTGAACAGCGGCGCCAGCACCCCCATCAGCAGCGAGTCCGTTGTGGTGGTCCAGATCTCGCCAGTGGGCTCCAGGTCACGGCCGGCCACTTTACGTTCGGCGGCCAGGGCAGCCTCGTCCATAACCCTGGCGGTGTCCGCCAGTTCTTCCCCAGCCAGCGTTGGCCGGTAACCGCTCCGGCTTCGCTCAAACAGAATCACCCCCAGGCGCTGTTCAACATCACCCAACCGCCGAAAGACCGTGGCATGGCTCACGCCCAATGCCCGCGACGCGCCGGACAGGGAGCCGGCAGTCGCAATGGCGAGCACCAGCTCAAAGTCATTCCACGCCAGATTACTCCGCGCTCTCTGTGCCGTGGCAGGGGATTTGCCGGGTTGTTTGTCTGTTCGTTTTTGCAAAGTCTGTTCTCACGTCTAGGGAATAGTTTGCAGTTAAGAACAATATTAGCATGTACCTGAACTCATAAGACAACCAGGGCGCCAGCCACCAGATGCAGCGCCGGGAGGACAGAGACATGTTGCTTTCAAAAGAGATGAACTACTTCCACGGCCACAACCCGTTAGCCTTCCGCGAGAATGATGACGTATCAGACCGGGGCGTTGACCGCTTGCCAGGGAACAGCATACCGACCAGATATCGCGATGGAATGGGAGGCATCAATCTTGAACTGGTACGGCGGGATCAGCGCCGGGCACGGCGAGAGTTTG
The DNA here is from genome assembly GCF_050379435.1 of Marinobacter sp. DUT-3. Lineage (NCBI taxonomy): Bacteria > Pseudomonadati > Pseudomonadota > Gammaproteobacteria > Pseudomonadales > Marinobacteraceae > Marinobacter > Marinobacter sp. DUT-3. The sequence continues at coordinate 1,111,011 of NZ_JBNRMG010000001.1, read as the reverse complement.
TACAGGCAATGATAGGTCGCCTGGGCAAGCGTTGAGTTACCGGAGCTGGCTGTCCTTGCTGCCACGCCGGTTAATGCCGCCTGGAGACGTTTCCTGCTTCTCCAGCGCGGCCTGGCACTCAATACAAAGCCGAACCCCGGGAATCGCTTTGCGCCGCGCTTCCGGAATAGCACTGTCACACTCTTCGCAATGGGTGGCGCTTTCACCGCTTGCCAACTGGCTGCGTGCGCGTTGCACTTCATCCTCAACGCTCGCGTCGATCTGATCCTGAACGGCGCCATCCCGTGACCAACCACCTGCCATAGCGTTCTCCGATCTGTGAAGGAATCTCCGCCTGTGTTGGATATCGTACCGCAGTTTTCCGACTGGCGAACACGGGTTGCAGCGACTTAAATTAAAGAAGGTGCCGCACTGACTACCTGATTCCAGGAAAGGAGGATAGTCATGGATGTGCCCACGTTCGATGAGCTCAGGGATCTGCTCCAGCGTGACCCGGAAGGTTTCGAGAGTTTGCGCGCGGCGCTGATTGACGATTGTATTCGTGGCAGTCCGAGGCGCAATCAACGCCGGCTGCGGGGCCTTCAGTTCGTGATCGATGCCCGGCGACGGGTAGCCGGCAGCCCCGTGAAGGCACTACTGGATATTCAGGTCATGATGTACGACTCGCTTCTCGCCCTGCAACAGGCTCTGCTTGATCCGCCACGCCCCTCTGAACCATCCGCGCCGACCAGCGCACGAATCCTGAATTTTCGGGAGCCCCTGTCGCCGAAACGCTGACATCGGCGACAACGGGTTTCACTTTTCCCCGGGGCTGATCACGGCCACTGCATCTCGCCCTTGAGCACCTTGGCGCTCAGTTCGAGGCTGCTGTCGTCAAGCAACGCCGGGTACCTGGCTTTCATCGACTTGATCAGGCTTTCGCTGTCCCTGGCTTTCGGCAACTCCTTTTCCAAAGTCAGCAGGTAGTCGCGGGTGAAGCGCAGGTCGTCCAGGTTCAGCTTGGGCTCACCCAGGTAATGGCCGGGAATCAATGTGGTCGGTTGCAGGGCTTCCAGCTGGTCGAGGGATTCAAGCCAGGACTGACGAGCCTCGACGGTCTGCGCATCGGCGATCCAGGGGTGGATGTTGGCGTAGGTGAGTACCCCGCCGACCACGGTCCTGATGCTGGGAATCCACAGGCTGGTGTGCTTGGGATCGTGGCCGATCAACTGCAGGCTTTGCCCTTCCAGGGTCAGGCTATCGCCTTGCAGGGCTTCCGGCACCACGGTGCGCTCCGGTGCGCTGTCCTTGAGGATCGGCCCCCAATACGCCAGCTTGGGCTCGCGGCTTTTCTCGATATAAGCGACGGTCTCTGGCGTTGCCAGCACCTTGGCCTCGGGGTAGGCGCGGGTCAGGGTATCGAGGCCGAAGTAAAAATCCGGATCGCCGTGGCTGATGAAAATAGTGGTCAGGTTTTTGCCGCTGGCCTGAATGAGCTCGACCAACTCCTGGGCTTCGCTGTTGGAAAACTGGGCATCGATCAGGATCGCGTCGCGCTCGCCGGTGATCAACGTCGAGCTGACCGGGAAGATGGCGCTTTCGCCGGGGTTGTACACCTCGACGCTGAGCGGTTGCGCCAGGGCGGCGCAGGCACTGACGAGCAAAGCAGCGCCGGCGACGAGTTGGCGGACGATACGGGTAGTGGGCATGTTGACCTCCATTTCTTGAGTGGTGGAGGAATATTAGTTGCTTTGATTGTTGCAAAATACCCCTTAAACTGATCGGGTTTATTGCATAAATCGAGCGAATAATGGATCGTCTGACGGCAACCCGGGTATTTGTAGAGGTGGTGGAGAGGGGCAGCCAAACCGCGGCTGCCGAAGCGCTGGAGATGTCGCGGGCGATGGTCTCGCGCTATCTCGGTGAGCTGGAAACCTGGGTCGGCGCGCGTCTGTTGCATCGCAGCACGCGCAAGCTGAGCCTGACCGGCACCGGCGAACAGCTGTTGCCGCAGTGCCGGGAAATGCTCGCGATGGCCGAAACCATGCAGGGCATCAGCTCAAGCGGCGACACGGTCCCGCGCGGCAACCTGCGCATCGCTTGCAGCCAGTCGTTCGCCCAGGCCTGGCTGGTGCAGGCGTTGAATGAGTTCATCGCCCTGTATCCGCAGGTCGGCATCGATCTGCTGATCGACAGTCAGGCGGTCAATCTGGTCGAGGCGCGGGTGGACCTGGCACTGCGCATTACCAATCAACTGGCCCCCAATGTGATCGCCCGCCAACTCGGGGTATGCCGATCGGTGGTGTGCGCCACGCCGGCCTACCTCAAGCGCCACGGCACACCGCAGCGGCCCGAGGATCTGGCGCAGCACAATTGCCTGAGCTACGCCTATTTCGGCCGCAGCACCTGGAAATTCAAGCGTGACGGCGAGCCCTTCGCTGTCGACGTCAACGGCAACCTCAGCGCTAACGAATCCATGGTGCTGCTGGAAGCCACGCTGGCGGACGCGGGCATCAGCCAGCAGCCGCTTTACTCGGTTAGCGCGCTGCTACGCTCGGGGGCGCTGGTGCAGCTGTTGCCCGAGTATCAAACGCAGGAGCTGGGCATCCATGCGATCTATGGCAGCCGCCGGCAAATGCCGCCGGCGCTGCGTGCGTTGCTGGATTTTCTGGTTGAGCGGTCCGCCGAGTGACGAATCTTAATCCATATCCATATCGGGATTCGCGCATTCCAATGTCGCTTCCACTTGCAGGTCGGGCCAAGGGTCGGCAATGTCGGTGGCTTCGCAGCGGGGAATTACAAGATAGGCCGGGTCGCGCGGAGACAGGCTCACAAACCATTCTCCTTGCGGGTGGCCATTGAAGGCATCGGTGACTTGCCCCGGTGTCAGTGTGATCGGGCCAACGGCCGGGTTGTTCGTCCGCAGCTCGATGGTATGGCTCGTTGTGTTGCGCACATTCACCACCCGCACGTTGTCGCTGGCATATCGGCGCTCTCTCCAGCCATATTCCTCATCAAGATCGAGCGGTTGCCATCCCGGACCCGCACTGCTGCACACGAACGGAAACTCATATACCGGGGTGGATGGCGGGGTGAGCCGCACCATTTCTGCGGTTTCCGTCATGGTATAGGTTTCGTCTTCAAAGCTGACCCGGCCGTTGAAAGTCGTGGTGGCCGTTGGCATAACAGTCCGCGAGCCGGTTAATTCCTCATTCTCGCCGTTCACCGGTGGCGTAAGCGTGAGCGTATCGGCGGTTACGGTCAGCTCGAACGGCGGGTAGCAGCCGTAATGGTTCGGGCAGGCCTGCGCAATGCCGGACGGGAACGACGAAGGGCAACAATACCCATCAATGCAGGTGCCATCCGTGGGGCAATCAGGCGCGGTGCCGCAGCTGGCGTCGGAGTCGTAACCCTCGCCCAGAATACTGCAATGGGATCTATCGCGCGGCATATTGCTGACATCCCAGCTGACGGTGACTTCATCGCCCGGGCAGAACAGTTCAGGCTCGACTTTCAAGTGGGCGGGGTCTCCCGGCAGGCCGCCTGTGGATGCGGCACAGGCGCTTAGAAGAAACAGGGCAGGTAGACAAATCTTAAGTATCTGGATATTCATTGTTTTATTCCCTAACTATGACCAATCATCTTCATCCCTAGTACGACTGGTGCTGCACTTACTACCTCGTTTCAGGCGCAGCTAACCCTTCAACACACTGAGTGTAGACCCTATTTCTGAGCCAGGGGCCAAAATTATCGGAGTTGACTGTCCTTGCTGCCCCGGTCCCGCTTGTCTGAATCCCCATTTCCACCTTGGACGCTCTGTTTTCTTGGGGCTATGCTTAATTCATAGGTGCCCGACTTGAGCCATCGGCACAAGGAGTGGCTGATGAACCGCCAGAAAGTTGTCCGCAGGAACAACGTCCACCTGATTGGGAATGGTGCTCGCACCATGGTGCTTGCCAATGGGTTTGGTTGCGATCAGACCATGTGGAGGTACCTGGTGCCGCGATTGCCGGAGCAATACACGCTGGTGCTTTTTGATTATGTCGGCTCAGGCGGCTCGGACATATCCGCGTTTGATCTGGATCGCTACAAGTCACTGGAAGGCTACGCGAGGGACGTCAAAGAGATTTGTGAGGCGCTTGAGCTTCAGGACGTGATTCTCGTGGGCCATTCGGTAAGCAGCATGATCGGTCTTCTTGCCTGCCAGGCAAATCCGGCCCTCTTTGAGCGGTTGGTGATGATCTGTCCGTCTCCCTGTTTTCTGAACATCCCTCCCGACTACCTGGGCGGCTTTGAACAGGAAGATCTCCAGGAGCTCCTCGACTTGATGGAGAGAAACTATCTGGGGTGGGCCAGCTTCCTGGCCCCGCTGGTCATGGGGCGCGAGGCGCCACAGCATATGATTGATGATCTGGCCAAAACCTTCTGTTCAACCGATATCAGAGCTGCCAGGGTTTTCGCCCGGGCCACGTTCTTTTCGGATTATCGCCACATTCTTCCCGACTCAAAGCATCCCGCGCTGATCCTGCAGAGCGAAACTGACGCTCTGGCCGATCAAAGGGTTGGTCATTATATGCATGAGCGGATGCCCGGAAGTACGTTTTCGTTGATCAGGGGGGAGGGCCACTGCCTCCACATGACTCACCCTGCCGATGTAGCAGACCGTATCGAGCGTTTCTGCGGTGATCGGAGGCACTGAATGCAGGAATTTTCCGACCCCGGCCCTGAAAAGTTCCCCTGTGGTTGTATGGTGACCACGGGCCCCGGTACGCCCGGTGAGCGCAAAATCGTATTTGCGAACCGCTATTTTTATAACCGGCTGGGTTTCATCAGCGGCTCCCTGCACGGACACTCCCTCGCTTCCTTGTTGACGCCCGCATCCTGCATCATTCTCGACAGTTTTATTCTGCCGATGCTCAAGCATGAAGGGAAAGTCGAAGAGATTCTGCTAGAGGTTCTCAGCGCCGATGACAGGCACATTCCTGTGGTGGTTAATGCCGTAACTGACGGGCCGGGGGAACAGTACATTTACTGGAGCCTGTTCCGGGCGGATCAGCGGGACAGGCTCTACAAAGAGCTGAACCAGACCCGGGATCTGGCCGAGCAGGCGAGCAGGGCAAAATCCCGGTTTCTGTCCAACATGAGCCACGAGTTGCGCACCCCGATGAACGCCATTCTTGGTTTCAGTCAGATAATGAAAGCCGATCCTACTCTGCCCGACAGTCACTGGAGCAGTGTCGATGAAATCATCAAAGCCGGTCATCATCTGCTTGAACTGATCAACGAGATCCTGGATCTGGCGCGGGTGGAGGCTGGGCAGATAGACGTGTCACTGGAACCGGTTCAGGTCACCACGGCCATTGAAGACGTGCTGGGACTGGTACGGCCTCTGGCCGAAGAACGTGAAATACAATGCCGCCTTAACGCCACCGAATGCCTGAGCGTGAAAGCTGACCGTACTCGCCTGAAACAGGTGCTGCTGAACCTGGTCTCCAATGCCATCAAGTACAACTGCGTGGGCGGCGAGGTCATCGTGGATGTTGAGCGGATTCAACACAACGGCGAAGATCAGGTGCGACTCTCCGTTACCGATACAGGGCCGGGCATTGCCCCTGAGGATTTACCCGGATTGGCCACCCCATTCAATCGCCTCGAGAAAGAGGACAGCAGCATCGAAGGCACAGGCATTGGGCTGACCATTACCCGGCAGATTGTCGAAGCCATGGATGGGACGCTGGGGATAAGCAGCGAGGTAGGCATAGGCAGTACCTTCTGGATAGAACTGCCCGAATGCCAGCCAATGGGGCCGGCACCAGAAACCTCGGTGGAAAAGCCTGCGGCTGACGCCAGTGTACGAGAGCCACGATCGAACATTGTGTTATACATCGAGGACAACCCCGTCAATCTCAAGCTGGTGGAGCAATTTGTCCGCCGGCACGGCAGGGCCCGGATGGTGCCCGCAGATACTCCGGAAAAAGGCATTGAGCTGGCTTCCACACTCAAGCCGGCGATTGTCCTGCTCGACCTTAGCATGCCTGGTATGGACGGCTATCAGGTGTTGGAGATACTGAAGGCGAAACCGGAACTGGCAGGCATACCCATTATCGCCATGAGCGCCTATGCCTTGCCGGAGGACATCCACCGGGGAAAGGCCGCCGGTTTCGACGACTACCTGACCAAACCGCTAAAACTGAATCATTTCTTCGAGGTTCTGGATCAGCATCTGCTTGATCAGCCGCGCTCATAGACCCCCACCAGAATGAAACTGGTAAAATAGCTCGAATCAACACCGGACAAAGAGGCTACTAATGACGCCAGATTACCTGCGCACCCTGGTCGTAACCGGCAGCGAGTTGGCTCCTTGGCTCCAGGCGGTGGCTGAGCTGCGCATTCGGGTTTTTCGCGACTTCCCCTACCTCTACGATGGCTCGCTGGAATACGAGCGTAATTACCTGCAAACCTATGTGGAGTCCGGCACAGCGGTCTGCGTATTGGCATTGGACGGCGACCGGGTCATCGGCGCCTCGACGGGCCTGGCCATGACCGACGAAACCGAGGAATTTCGTCAGCCGCTGGTCGAGGCCGGGCTGGATATCGATTCCGTATTTTACTGCGCCGAATCCGTATTGCTGCCGGACTACCGCGGCCATGGCCTGTATCGGGCCTTTTTCGATGAGCGGGAGGCTCACGCCAGCCGACTGGGCAAGACCCTCAGTGTATTCTGCGCCGTGCAGCGGCCGGAGAACCACCCACTGAAACCGAAGGACTACCAGCCGCTCCATGCTGTCTGGGCACGCTTCGGTTACAACCCAATGCCGGAGATTCAGGCTACCTTTCCCTGGAAAGACATCGACCAGCCTGTTGAGACGGATAAGTCTCTGATGTTTTATCGGAAATACCTGGACCGTTGAGGGCGCATCTCTATTTACTCTTTCTCTCCCCCATCGTCGGGCTAAAAAACAGGTCCGTCCCGGTTTTCACCGACCTTGTGGCATACGCTGCAAGGTTCCATACTTTGATTCTCAGGATCCCTTTTCGGGGATCCACGGCGTATAACCTCAGCAAGAGGGGAACGAGCCATGTCAAAGAAATATGCCGGGGGTTGTGAGCACATCCACACCCAATCAAGTAATGATCCGATAGACAACCACATCTGCCATTGTTCTGTCTGTAAACGTGTCACCGGGCAAGAGTCGACCCATGTCGTCTTCTTCAACCACCGTGACCTGACAGTGGACAATCGGGAAGGCCTGAACCGACAACCTTTCAACGACCAGAATCCGGATGGACCACTCGAGCTGTGTACCTGCGCAACGTGTGGCACACCCATCATGCTGGACGACAAGCAAAGACGAATCCGCGCGATTGTGCCGAACCTTATGGGGTACGATCCAGAGAGCCTGCCCGCGACTTACCATGCGTTTTTTGACGAGTCCACGGGCGCGCCTCGTCCTGATGATGGTCGTCCCGTTTATGAGGGGCTGCGGCCCGACTTCATCTGGCCGCCTTCCGCGTGAATAGACTGGATTTCGCGACCGGGTGGGGAAACGGCATCCTATGCTGATCAATGCGGATTTCAACAAACGCGCAGTGGTTCACGGAGCGCGCCAGGACTGGGTTCCGTCCCCCATGCCCGGTGTCGACCGGCGGATGCTCGACCGGATTGGCGAAGAAGTGGCGCGAGCCACATCCCTGGTGCGCTACGCAAAGGGCAGTGCATTCTCACCCCACACCCATGACGGCGGTGAAGAGTTCCTGATCCTGCATGGGGTTTTCCAGGACGAGCACGGCGATTATCCGGCGGGAACCTACGTGCGCAACCCGCCGACCTCACGCCATACGCCCGGGGCAGAGCAAGGCTGCCTGATGTTCGTGAAACTGCACCAGTTTGATCCTGCCGATCGCACGTTCGTCAGGATCGATACCAACAGAATCGGCCGCATAACCGATCCCGAGAGGCCGGATGTTGCCGTCTCACCCTTGTTCGAAGATGAGCGGGAGACGGTTCAATTTGAAACCATAGCGCCCGGGGCGTCGGTCAGGATCGGCGACCCCGGGGGCTTCGAAATGCTGGTGGTTGATGGAACACTCACCGTTGACGGCGAAGACTACGAACCTCAATCCTGGCTGAGACTGCCCCCCGACGATTACGCGAGACTGGTTGTGGGACCAAAAGCCGCGACGGTTTGGGTCAAGCGGCGTCATCTCAGACAACGTGCGCTGAACGCAGGTGCTTTTGCCATTTCGTGAATGAACGGATTCGTCGAATGTTCCGTTAAGACATCTCCGAGACCTCATCGCTGGACGTCGAAGCGGGGATAGGGCGGTCAGTTTCTGGAGACCGGTGGTAAACCACCAGAAGGTGTCGCCCTGGTGGAACGACCTGATGCGGATGGAAGTCAGTCCAGCGCTGACGGATGAACAGATCGCTCCCTTGATGGCCGCGGCAGTTGAGCGGTGAACCCATTGACCTTTGTCATCGTGTAGCTATATATCCGGAATGCAGCCGCATCTTTGACGAGCAATCGGTAGGGGGAGTGCAGGGGTGATTCTAATCAAGGTGTTGTGGTACCTGGCGGGCTTCGGCGCGGTCGCCGCGCTTGGCCTGATGCTTATTACCACGGTACGCATCGCCGTTTTCAGATTTCACCCACGCCCATTTCGCCTAACTTCCCTGGAGCACGGGGCGCTAATTGCCAGTATTCTGGCGGTGCTGGCCTCTGCCCTGTATTTCCATATCGGTTGGCAACCGGAAACCATTCAAATATCGGTACAGCGACTGGCCGATGGCACCACGGCCTACAGTCGGAGTGTGGCGGAGCCGGCACGGTTGCAGCTGGAATGGCGGGGCAAAGTCGAATTTTTTCTGTTTCTGGTCATCCCCTTGATGATCGCCATGCTGGCTTGGTCCATGAAGCGGACTCGAACTCGACCCATCGTGTATGGATTCTGTGCTTTGTTGATGGTCAGCCAGTCTGCCGTCGGCATGTCCGGCTATGGGCTCCTCTATGTGCCGGCCGCCCTGTTTCTTCTGTTGGCCGGGGCCTGCGCGCTTTTAAAACCACCGGGCCGCGAGTGAGCAGCGACGGTTGGACTGCCTCACTCCAGAACCCCGGACCAGTTTCGGTCTCCCTGCTCCTGGTTGGAAACCGCTACACCAACGCCCCATTCACAATAGCCCGCAATTCCTGACGGATCGGGTAGGTGGATGAGGGGATCAGTTGTGTCATGAAGATCACCACCAGTTCCTCCACCGGATCGATAATAAAGTTGGTGCTCGCCAGGCCACCCCAACCATACTCGCCGACCGATCCGTTGATCTGGGATTTGGCGACGTCCGTCTTTACCGAAAAGCCCAGACCGAAGCCACTCCCGGCGTAAGGTGTTTCGCTGAACGGACCGACAGAGAGACCAGGCAGGTCCTGGTTGCCGGGTAGATGATTGCGACGCATGAATTCCAGAGTCTTTCGGCCAATAATCCGCTGCCCGCCAAACTCGCCGCCCTGACAGAGTGCCTGGGCAAAGTGGAAATAATCGTCGATGGTGGACACCAGCCCGCCGCCGCCAGACAGAAACTTCCTTTTGTCCCGGAAAGGGGAGGTCTGCGGATCGTCCTGCAGCTTGAACTGATCGACAGGATCGTACTGATAGCAGGCGGCGAAACGGTCAAGCTGATCGTCACGAACATGGAAGCCGGTGTCGGGCATGGCCAAAGGTTCAAAGATATGCTCGCGCAGATACTCATCAAACGGCTGATCAGCCAGCAACTGCACCAGATACCCCAGCACATCCGTGCTGACCGAATAGTTCCAGGCGGTACCCGGTGAGAACTCCAGCGGCAGTTCCGCCAGATGACCGACCAGCGCTTCCAGTGTCAGATTGCGGCTGCCATCCAGCTTCAGTTCCCGGTAGGCGGCGTCAACGTTGGTGCGGTTCATGAACCCGTAGGTCAGGCCTGACATATGGGTAAACAGGTCACGAATGGTCATGGTGCTGGTGGCAGGTGTGGTCAGGAAGTTGGGATAGACACCACTGTTGTATACCCGCAGGTTCTTCCAGGCCGGAATATACTTGTGCACCGGATCATCCAGCAAAAACCGCCCCTGCTCATAGAGCTGCATCATCGCGATAGACGTTATCGGCTTGGTCATGGAATAAATGCGGAACACCGTATCCCGGCAAACCGGCTTGTTGCGCTCCACATCCATCAGCCCCTGAGCTTTCAGATAGGCAATTTCCCCACGCCGCGCCACCAGAGTCAGCGCGCCGGGCAATTTCCCCGGCTGGATATAGCAACGGTCAAGATGATCTTCAATGCGAGGAAGGTGGTCTGATGAAAGGCCGGTGACCTGTTTGGATTCCGTCATAGTGATTACAACTCCAGCACGAGATTTCTGCCGCCAAGAAAAAGCACCCAAACCGACACTGTAACCCAATGAATGATCACCGGCACCCAGATAGACCGGGAGAGGGCATAGCTATAGCCACAGGTGATGCCCAGGGCACAGGTGATCATCAGAAACCAGGGGTTCAGGAACAGAGGAATGGCCGTGGGATTAAACGCCAGCGCATTGAGCGGGTGCCACACCACAAAGACAAACGTGCTGATCCCCACAGCCCAGGTGGTCTTTACGACGCCAGAATCCAGTATGTTTCGTGGAATAAGCACGCCCCTGAATAAGGCTTCTTCAAGAAAGGACGGGAACACAAACAAAAGGAAGGGCAGCAAAGGCGCGAGGGTAGAATCCAGCCAACCAAACTGAAATAACCCGGCCCCAAAACCGACCGACACCGCTATGATGGTAAACACCGGCACCAGTGCCCAGGCCTTCAATGGGGCCCGGAAAGGGGAGGCCAGAAGACTCTGGCCAAGGTTGTCACGGAGGTACTTGATAGGCTGCTTTGACATCATAGAATTGCGTACCTGCCTCGATCTGCGCTAGGCCCTGCGCCTCATCTTTGCCGCGATGAACGGCGCACAAGCCGTCACCGCAAGCACGAGAGGCCAGAGGTTGCCATCCTTGAAGGTGTAGGCTTCAAGCATCACTGGCCACGACTTTCCCTGTGCAAGCCCAAAGGAGAACTCGAACGCAAGCGTGAGTGCGAGCCAGCCAAAACCCACCAGCCAGAATTGCCCAGGGCGGCGCAGGCGCAACCAGGGAAGGGATACCCACGCCACGCCAATAATCAGGGCTGACAGTAGCAGGCCGCTCAGTACGAATGCAGTTGGAGTCCCGAACGCTGGCAGAAGCACAGCCTCCCGAAACAGGCCGTTAGCGATGGCCAGGGCTAGTATGCTTAGCCAGATTATTAGTGTTTTTGAAGCCGCGTTCATGGGCATTCGCTCACTGTTTCGTAGCCGTCGGCGCCCCGAGATTTGAGCAACCGGTGTCTGGATGAATGATTCGATAAAAAGGTACCATTTGGATACTTATGCTCAAACGTTGCCTGACCCCTGCCGAGGAAGCATCATGCCGTTCGAGAGCCAATATACACCCGAATCCATAACTCCGGAGGAGGTGGCCCATAGCCAGGGTCCTTTGTTGATTGAGTTCGGCACAAACTGGTGTGGCTTCTGCAAGTCAGCGCAGCCGCACATCAAGACCGCTATGGAGCGCTATCCCGGGGTTGAACACGTGAAGGTGGAGGATGGAAAGGGGCGCCGGCTGGGCCGGACGCTTGGTGTGAAGTTGTGGCCGACGCTGGTCTTCTTGAAGGATGGGCAGGAAATCACCCGCCTTGTACGCCCTGACAACCGCGAGGATATCAATATCGCACTGGCGCAGATTCAAGATCGCTGAGTCTTACTTCAACTGCTTCCGATTTCTTCATTACAATTCCAGCTCAGGATGTCTGCCGCCAAGACAAAGCACACAAGCCGATACTGCAGCCCAGTGAATGATCATCCGAACCCAGACAGACCGAGAAAGCACATAAGCGTAGCCACCCTTAACCCCAGGAATAAATAAATCTGTCCCGGTTTTGCTTTCCTTCAGATGCTGACCGCTTTTTTAGCGAATTCAAGCAGATCACCTATGATGTTCACATCCTCGATTGTAGCGTTCCGGTCGGCAAGATAAGCAATTACGCGTTTTCCGCGCACCTGGATTTCGGGCCGGAAAGAAAGCGTCTTGGCTAAGGCCGCTAATTGCTTCAGGACATGATCATTCACTAGTTCCCCGGCATGTGAAGTACTTTCTGCTCTGACAACCATCATGTTAAAAGACCCAAAAGCCTGCTCTTTTACTATGTCGTCTTGAAGATACATGGTGCTTTTGTGCGATCTTCTCTTGCAGAACTGTACCGAACACCGGTCGGCAATGTGGTCGGTCGCAGTCAAACCAGCAACGAACCACTCTCTCGCCCAGCCCTCTGAATAGCGGATACTGTGACGGAAAAGGAGTATTTCTGATGAGTTTGTTGATCCACTGACGACATCCTTCGAGATAACCTTACCGAGAGATGGCGACCAGAATCGCCCGATACCATCAAAGTCCTGGGCGAATGCCTGTACTTTCCCATCGTCTTCATCGAGGTAAGAGAATCCCTGCTTCCTGGCAAATTCTTCAAATACCTTTTTCTTGGCCGTTCGCTGCTTTCGTGCCGAATGAACTATGGCATAGCCAAACAACGCAATGAAGAGAAGCAGGCCAAGAGGAATAAGAACGTCTTTCATAAAGCAAACACCCCGCTTTGGAGTTGTGCTTCGCCTAATGCTGAGGTAACCGGCGCCGGAGCCACAGTAGAGGGAACCAACAGCAGAATGCATTTGGTCTCCGGTTGACCGTTTTGTTAGAGCAGGCCTGCATGACTTAGTCCCTGACGCACGGCATCGACAAATTGATGGAACACCTGAGTCTGGCGTACTCTTCCGGCTGTACGGAGAGACTCGAAGAGATTAGACCTCAAGCCGCGGGATAGCTCTAATTGAACGCCAGCTCCGCTCGTTCCGCGATTACAGATATTCGCTCGTGATTTCCCTTGAAGGTTCGGATTTTCATGCTCGCGCACCGCAAAATCTGCCTCTTCAAGTGCGTTGCCTATATGTGAGCTAAGCAGTGCATCAGCACCGCCAATAAATACCGTTTCCTCTAGGCTGCTTTCACCATGTATCGCTACAACAATACGAGACCGCACGACCACGTCGGTACAACGAGGCTCGTCGAAATTTGTACTCGTTATGTGCAAGTCTCGGTTCTGGGCTGCTTTGGTGCCCTCAAAAATCGCGAAACTAAGCTGCTCTCCTGCAATAGCTAAGGCCAACTCTGATGTGCCTGGCTCAATTGCCCCACCGTGAGGGGCTATCACAGCTACCGTAGCCTCCTCTCGCATCATCACCTGAACGCGAAAATCGCGCCCCTCAGTTTGCTCAGCTTTAAGTACTTCAAAACTTGAGTATCTGTCCATCAATTCGCTCTAAAGCCGGGCTGTGCGGTGGTTTTGGAGGAACGAAGCGACGGAAAAACCGTCCGACGACAGCTCCTTGACTTCGGGAGATCTTATAGATGTTAGAGATCATATTTACCAGCTCGGTTGCGGGTTCGGCCACGGATTGTTTACAAACTGAGACTGCATTTCTGAGAACTTCTGGTTTTTTACCTGTTCGCCAAAGGTGTAATAGAAATTTCGATCACCAGAAGCCTGCCTCATGGCGATTACTGCCTGATCAAGATTCGCCATTTTGAAAAATAAATGATTGTAGAAAGACAGATAGGCGACTGTAACATCAGATTGGAGGACCGCGCCGGTATTTCCAATAAGTGCGCTAAACGCTGGGTCAAAAGCCGTAGCCATATTGGTAGCATTGAATCCATTACAGGAGGCCATACATATGTATGGATCGTGGCCCTTGACCATTTTATGTGTAAGCAAAAGGTTTCTTAACTCAATCCACGCCAAGAAAGAGTGATCTGTAAGTCCAACTCCCATATCCGCACCATGCATGCATAAGTGAACGAAAGGAATAGAGTTAATGTTATGCGAAGGCTGCATTTGACGGATCGCATCGGGAAGTCGATGTAGTAGAGTAGTTTCAATATTAACTTTGCTTGTGGCGAGTGTATAGAAACAGGGGATTCTGATAGCTCTTAGCGCGTCTCTTAATGCCATCCCGATGCTATAACCATCAAAGAGGTCTTGGTGAGACGGCGAATCAACAAGAAAAACGAACGGCCGATGTATGGTTTGATTCATTTTAGTCTTATCCTCTTTTGATCTCTAACGCTTTGAATAGGCAGCCAGTTTTGATCGGTAGCGGAAAACTGGTCGGCTTAATTCATTTGTTAGCTTTTCGTTTCCACGTCGAGAACTGACGCTTCACCTTATTTATGATATCGGGATCTTGACGGACCTCGGCACGAATAAGATCTATTAATGCCTTAGAGTATTTGTTTATCTTGGATTTTTGCCCAGTAGTGACTTCCGTATGATACTGCCGGTTTCCTTTTATTTTGTACTTCCACGCAACAGCTTGGAACTCGTACTGATTTATACCCGTCTCTGACAAAACGTGAGCCGTCGTGTAAGGATACGCGCTCTCAGCGTAGATGATGCGATCTGCATCCAAAACTCCAGATATGTCACCGGCAAGCTTTAAGGCTGGCGCCCCTTTCTTTTCAACAAAGTGGCCTTCTCTAATGAACTTGATTTTATCGATAACATCGCTGTCAATGAGTACTGTTTTGTCGCCAACTGAAAGCTCACCTCGAGCAGTATCTAGAATGTGAACCTGGCTCGGTCCTACCGCACCTATTTTTTGTATGTGGGACATCCACAGTTGTTTTTCCTTCTCCCGCTCAGCGTCGAGTATTGCCGCCAACTCAGAGTAACGGATTTCCTTCGTTTCACCCCTATACCGATAATAGATCGCTCCTTCTCTCAACTGCTTGCCCTGGCTCTTTCGGCAAACAATTGGTTTTACCCGTGCTTCTTGTACCGACAAGATGCCGAAACTTCGCCCCTGCCAGTCGAAGCTATGAATCGAGTAACTTAGGTCAGCAGAGAAATATTCCAGAATAATAGCGTTCAGCTTTGTGGGGTCGAGGTTATCAAACTTGTCATTCTGTAGTCCTACTGGTTCCCGTGGCCTGTCCTTAATGCCGAATACGATCTGACCACCACGATTATTTGCCATGCCCACCAGAGACCGCACGTAGAAATGCAAAGAATCCCCGTAATGAAATGATTGCTTGAACTCGAGATCGAACGACTCGCGCTTAGTGAGGTGACCCTTTTTATTTACCTCGATCTCAAACCGTTCCATGAATTCTCACTTTAGGCTAACCCCGAAAGCAGCAAGGGACCCTAGCGTAACTCCAAGACGCCTGGTATTCAGCAGGCATTATCCCATGACTACCTGAAAGCCGAAGGATTGGGTATCTTTGCGTGATGGATGGATAAAGCTTCACCATTCCCGGTGAAACGCCCTGTGCGGAGCCGTCGGTCCGACGCATCGGTGCAGTGTGTTGTGGGGGCTGGGGTAGATACCCCCCTAGCTACCCGATTAGGCGATATGCCTATTACAGCTACCATTCACATTCTTGAAGTCTATCCCAGTTGGCATTAAGCGAAGTTGCAAACGAGGCAGCCATGAGCCCCCAACCTAGCCAAGGAACAAACCGACTAGCCATAGATTTTAAAACCTTTCTGAACGCATCCTCTCCAATGGCTTTTTCAAGAAGCTCAAGCGTTTTCTCGTTTGACAACGATATAAAGAATTTCCGCAGCAGCATAGTTGCTCTCACCCAGTCCTTCAGCTTTGCAGCTTGGCCTATTTCATTAGCGAGAGTATAGAGTCCGCGTTTCTCGAGAGCGTCCGTAACCTGTTTTCTGACCCCATGGCCAATACCGAAGGTTTCCAACAGTATGAGTACTAAAACCTCTCCACATGTTTTCGATGTCTCAATTTCAATTTCACGCGGATCTCGCATGGCATCCGCAACATATTTCGTAGTGCTCACGTCAAATTGCTGCATTCTCTTTGCAAGAAGAATCTGTTCGTGCTGCCAAAGCAATTGCAAATTGTATTTCTCGGCCTGCGGAAGAACATCTGACATTTGGCTTCGGATGTTTTGTTCAACCTTTGTAAAGTCGAGCTCGATATCAGTAGCTATATCGATGAGTTGAACTGCAGCAAAGTTACCAACTTCACCCAATCTTAGGAGAAGGTCCTCTGGGATTTTTTCTGCCGACGTGGCTGTAGCTGCCTGAGTAGCGGGCGGAAGCATAACACTAGCCCCTCCGACCGCAGCGGTTCCAATGTGGGACAGCACCGCACGGCGAGAGCTTGAAAAAGGTTTACTTGCCATCTCGAATCCCTCGCTATTTCGGGTCGGTACCTCGGTTGCCTAACTTATAAGCATTTAATGGTCGTGCGCAGCATGACCTTTAAATGTCTGTTGGACTAAGCCGCCAGGGCAGCTGCTATCGGGCGACGTATAAGGATTAAGTAATTCGGGGGCTGGAGCCGGAGCGGTGAGTCTGGTTGCCGAGGTGTATCAGCACCCGCGAACATGGGCCTCATTATATCCTTCATGGGGCGGTTCCTTGTTGTGGTTTCATTCAGACTAACCCGCAGATACTGCTTTTTCCAGTTCTGGACCGTACAGAAGTCCAGCTCACAAGGAACTGTAGGCTTTCACCCGCCAGATCAGGAGCAACAGGAAGACTAGCCAGTCGGCACGGCCGCTATTCTGAACCGGGGGATCTGACGGACCATGCGAACCAGACCCTCATCACAGCGTGGGCATGGCTCCGGTCAGGGCGAAATCGCTCAGCTTAATGCGGCGAGACGGTCTGATGACGTTAGCGATAGTTCTGGTGGTAATGAAGAACTCAATGCTGAAGTAACAACGAATGATCGCACTCAGAATTATGGCCCGCTGGAAGGCGAGTGCTGTACTCAGCCGGGAGAACAAATCTCTGGTACATACTTCTTCCCCGGAGCGGGCATGGACGGGGCCTATGTCAGGCCGATGGTCAAGGCCATGAGGGAAGCGGGTATTAACAGTGCGATGTATGTTGACCGAGACAAATGGTCAGGCGGAACGGCAATGGATGCGGCTGTTGGGTCAGTTCTGGGCCGGGATTATGACCCGCGCTTTCCCATGTTACTGCGCGTTGCCACAAACCCGACAGCCAGTCAGTTCAATTTAATAGGGTACTCCTACGGCTCAGTGGTGGCAGCGCAACTTGCCGCCAAATACGCGAGGCAGGGCACTGTTGTTGATCACCTTGTCCTGATTGGCAGCCCGATTAGCCAGTCTTTCCTGGGAATGCTGAGAGATATCACGGACATTCGCAAAGTGGTTGTTATTGATCTCGATGAACATGGAGACCCAATTTACGCCGGAATGAGCGTAATCGAGCTTTTCATGGAATTGCCGTTACTTGCGAGCCAGATGCCGGATTCAGAAGGGCATTTCTATTATGCTGAACCCTCTGAAGCTGGAAATGAACGACGGCGCAAGCTTGCCGAGGAGCTCTACCGGGTGGGAGTGAGGTAATGAATGCATTGATGCTACGCAAAGCTCTATATCCGGCGGCGTTGCTGCTGATTACGGCCGTGCAAGCGTGGATCTTTTATATTTTCAGCCGGTTCATTGTTGCCGGAGAGGGTGTTGGGGTTTACGCAGTATTTTTGTACCTGATTGTTTTGGTTGTCAGTGCATTGTTATGGGCTGCGTCATACTACTACCAGCGGGGCAGGGCAAAGGCTGTGGTGTTTTGGGGCATCGCTTTGGCGCTGATGCCTATAATATTGGTTCAGCCAGTATGGTGGTCTGCGCCGGTTATTGGGAATTAGACGGATTTGCCAACTGGACAACTACGCTGACACATAGGGGGGAGCACCACATAAGAGAGCCCCTATATGTGTTTTCTGTAAGTGCCTGACAGCCCAGCGAGACTAACGAGGCAGGCGTTCTCGCTCATGGGTTTAAGTTGGCCGCTGGCGCGGCCAAAAAAATGACTATTGCCTATTGATTCCGAGAAGGCTCATATGTGTTAGGAAATTTCATCCTTCACACCAAATATTTTCTTTAAGAAAAAAGTATCGAGCTTCTCATTCGATGGGTCATCAATTGCCGACTGAAACTCCTCATCATTTAGATACTTTATAACTAATTCTCTTGCAACCTTATCACAGTGCCCAGCTATTTCTTGTAGATCGGGAATGTCTTTTTTGGATAAAAAAGCGCCGTGAACGACTTTAGAACGCACCGCATACGATCGCTTACATTTATTATAGAATTCCAATCTTTCTAGCGGATCATCACGCAGATAGAAGGCTGCACGCTCTGCCATTTGATGGGTTAACTCAACGTTTGTAGTGCTTAGTAAAACTTCAAATAGAGAACAATAGTTTGCGATTTTCAACCCAAGGTCAGGTGTAGAACGTGCTTGTTGTAAGAAATTAAGTCCCAAACCAATTCTACCGACTTCCTTCCGCTGCATTGTATAAGTTGGCTCATCGGAGACTGCTATTCCTTTAAATTGCTCCCCAAATTCATCGCAGATTTTCTTTAAACGTTCAGAGTCCGCTGTAAATTCTTGCTTTTCCCCTCCACATGTCCAGTAATGATATGAAAGAGAGTTGCTATGTACGTGACCATTTCTTGATGATATGGCAAAGCCCAATTCAAAATTTACACTATTGTCCTCAACCACCCATAGAGAGCACAAAAAAGCCAGGCAATCGCGCATAAATTTAACGATATCTGCATGTGACTCGTCGATTCCTTTCGTAGCTTTCCTAGAATAGATTACTGGATTGCCATTAAATAAATAGCCTGTTTCCAGCGTACCTATCGCTAGAGCCTGCTCTGGCCGGATTCCGTTAACGAAATGAGAAGAGTTATTCGTTAGATAAAGATCACTACCTATTCGGATAGGGTCTTTAATCTTTTCCGGAATATTCATCCCAAGTAGAGCTGTAACGTATAAGTAATTCATAGATTAATCTTTGCCTAACGCCCGCAGCATGGGCAATTTTGGAGCGCAGCGGAAATTTTGTCCCTATGCCTGCGCTTGTTAGATGTGGTCGGGGTAAGTGCCATTTTTCCAGTCAAACTCTATTATATGATCTTGATGAAAAGTACCATTATTAGCCCAGTGGTTCTTCTCACTATACAAATAGTCAATAACGTAGTTTTCCCAAAAATCTTCGATTGTTTCTACATTATCTACAAGAGCATTAACTGCAAGGCCTGAAACTCTAAAATTCAACGCTTTCGTTAGATGATAAAACCAATCTACTTTATTAGGCTCTATTTCATCGGAACTTAAGTCACTTGAGCCATCATGCAAGATAGAACACCTGTAATGATACATCTCCTTAATAGACTTAACCCATGCCTTTGAGTTTTTATTTTTGTGTTGCTCAAAGAAGCCTTTTTTGAGGTCATCACCCATAATAATCTTAGAATCAGCTCCTCTAGGAGCTCCTACAATTAGCGAATAACGTCTGACTAGCGCACTTTCTTGGCACTCTCCCTGTGGCAT
Source organism: Marinobacter sp. DUT-3 (assembly GCF_050379435.1). Taxonomy (NCBI): domain Bacteria; kingdom Pseudomonadati; phylum Pseudomonadota; class Gammaproteobacteria; order Pseudomonadales; family Marinobacteraceae; genus Marinobacter; species Marinobacter sp. DUT-3. Next base: position 1,091,532 of record NZ_JBNRMG010000001.1, on the reverse strand, counting down.
CATTGCTTCTAGACCAATCCAATTAAACGCGAACTTGTGTGTAATATGGGATGAGAATTGTGACTCCCTCTCCCACTCAATGCACTTGTAGAGTGCTTCTCCCAGCTCTGACAGCTCATTTCTCAAAGAAGCCGCTAAAAGCCAATCCCAAAAATCATACTCTACTGCTTGAACGATTGCTGGACCTGAATGAGAAAAATTGCTCATGATGGGTGTGATAACACCATCGGCATATGTAATGCCAATAGCTCGCCCTTCTTTCCTATCCCAATTTAAGAACCTAGCCTTTGCAGAAAAGTATTTCCTATTAAAAAATGCTAGCGCCATATCGGCAATAATTAGAGCATTCCTAATTGCTTCATCGGAAATTTCTGTAACTGGAACCAAAAGTAATTTTGGGTCGTTTAGAGTAATCCTTTCTGAAGCTTCAAAACCAAAATCTTCAAAGGACCCTTTTAAGGCTTCTTTTATCCCTAGTAGCTTTGCGTCGACAAGATGACTTTCCCGAAGGATGTACATATCAGGCCCGGCACCAAGAGGGATTATCGGTGCCGAGATAACACCAGTTATTACCAATGCAATCCAATTTTTATGTTTCGATAGGTTAATCTCTTGCAACTTCAACTCTCCATGCTTAATTGCGAACTCGAACATCTAACGCCAACAGCACGCTCGGCTGCGAAATGGAGGCGAAGCCGCAATGGAGTAGACGTCGCTGTGACTGTGATTGTTAGCTCATTTAATTGTATCCAGCATCTCCATATTCATGTGTGCCCAAAACGAACGGTCGGTCAACCAGAAATTGCTCCATCGCTCAACCCCGAGCCTCTTATGGCCAGACTTGACGGCTTCTCGAAGTTTATCCGCACTATCGAAACCGGTGATTTGGATTAATTTTTGGAAGTCTCGATGCCGAGATGCTCTAAGGAAAAAGGGAAATGCTGCGCCACGACTACAGTAGTGAAGTGTCTGCGGGTACCAGCGGGCATCATCGCTGACAAAAGCCATCATCAAAACAAGAAGCTCAGCTTCCATAACCGTCGCAAACGGTAAATCGGTCCGATCCGACTGCCGTTTGATAAGTTCGGCAGCAGGCGCATGGAGTTTTTTACCTTCTGGAGCGAGAACCTGGAGTGTTTCTGAGTAACCATAAAACGTGTCAAATTTTGAAAAGAGCTCTCCGCTATGAGATTCCGTCTCTGGCAAAAGGTAGTGGCTAGTAAGGATAATATGAAGAGCACTAAAGTTATCAGTTTTAATCAATGCAGCGACGATATACAAAAACGTCTCGTAGACGAACACTCTGTGAGCTTCGTACCAAGAGTCGCTCCAAGAGCTCACCTCTTGCGGTCGAGACTTGAACTCAAGCAGTCGCTCAAGAAATTTAATTAGTGCTTCGCTGAACTCGTTCGAACAGTCTGTTTCCGATTCAAACAATACCCAGTCAACAACATGATCACGCACTAGCTTAAGCTTGCCACAGTCCTCGAGAACCTTATCACCAGTGATTTCTACCTCTGGTCTCGTTCTAATCCGCAGTGCGTCGGCGAATGAATAGCATGCATCAAGAAAGTCCTCACGATAATGCTTTATTCCAGGCTTGTTGTGAATTAACGCCTGTTTCAGCGTGGCAAATTTCGATACCGCAGGACTGGCAGGAGCGGATGCGCTAGCAGACAAATAAGTCGGCGCTTTGCCTAAAGCTGGCTTTTGATGCGCCGGCTTGCCGTATATCACACGAATTAGCTGCTCCCAATTATCATTCGCAGCTTCCGGGCTAGAAAAATCTATGAAAATTCGGGACTTGAAAAACGTCGGCAGAAAAGGCTCGCCTTCTTCGCTGAATTCGCAGGCGATAGGGATGAATTTCGATTGTTGAACTTTCGAATATATTTCTCGCGAAATGATCTGAGACTCTGTCCCAACACCCGCCCTACGAGCATCAGCTCGGGAGGCATATTCAGAATCACAGAAAACAAGCACGTGGGTTACGGATTTGTCTACAACCATTCTTTCCATGAAAGCATACATGTCGTCGCCTTCATTTAAATCCCACACATCGAGAATAACGTCAATTCCGTCACTGACCATCTGTTCAGCCCACTGACGAATGCGAGCTTGATGCCCAGGGGATGACCAGCTGTATGAGATAAATACTCTTGGGCTCAAAAGAACCTCCGTTTAATTGAGCTAACGCTTGCAGCATGCGCGCCCACGGAATGGAGCCGAAGGCGCAATGTAGTGGACGTCGCCGTGCTAGCCATCATATGTTTTGAGTTTATCATATGAGTATATTTTTCCTTTGTTGATGTATAGACCACGGATTATATTGCAACCGTATCTTTCACCTAGTTTGTCGCAAACCGATTCCACGTGCTGTCCACCACCTCCAGAAAAAACTAAACATGGCGTAAGATGCTTTCTTCCAAAATCAATACCTAAAGCACTTGGATCAAGCAGAAATTCGGGCTTAATCTCGTAGATAATTCCGGAGAAGCTAAAAAGAACCTCTGGAAATGGGTTCATATTCTTTACTTCGAAAAAAGTAATTAATTTTCCGCTTGGAATGTAGCTATGTGACCTATTATTTTTCTGCTTTTCGGTTGAGGTGCCGTCTTTTTTCGTAATAGATACATCAGCTGAAAAATATATGTGTGGATCATGGCTGGATTGAACTTTAATATTATGATGAATCTCAACACAATCAATAGTATTTCCAGATTTTATTTTCTCAGCAAGAAAATAAGAAAAGTTTTCATTTAGGCCGGAAGTTGACAGTTTGTATTTGAAAGTACCATCTCGCATGATATTTTTTGCTCGGATTGTGTACTTTTTTCGCCGATAAAACTTTACTGCATCGTTGTATACCGACATTTCAAAAAGGTCACTCATTCGTTTGGCATTTTGCTTAAAAAAACCACCATTTCGAGTAGTAAAGGAAGAAATCTCCTTAAGCAGTAGCGTTCTGTCTTTATAGGGTGACTTAGCCATATTCTTTAGAGCGCTCTATCCAAAATTCAACAAACTCAGAGATATTTGAGATGTGCAAGTGTTCAACGTGGATCTGAAATTCCTGTGTTATTGCAAAGAATTGACGCGTAACTTTTGAAGCTATCGAAATAAATTCACGATCGAGGTGTTGAGTTCCCATGCGTATACGACTTATGCCTGACTTCTTCGAGTCAGTATAAAAATTTGTAGCGCCGTGATAGGGGAGAATTACTAGCTGGTGAAATATCGAAAGTGCCGCCACATCGAGGATTAACTGCTTGCGCCAAGCCGCGCACCGTTGGAATTTCTCGTTCTGCTTTATGAATCTCTCCTTCTCAAAGAACGACACTCTCACAGGCTTTCCGACCTCTGCTCCAATCCCTCTTGTTAGTGCTTCGAGCATTTCATTAGCCACGGAATTCTCCCATGATGCCTAGACATTATGACTCCCCACTAGGGGGCTGCCCCCACCTCGTGGGTTAGCCTCAGCCAGAGCCATAATTTACCTGTCACCAGCGTAAAATTTGGGGGGCAGCACCATGAAAAAACATAGCACACTGTTCATTGGCCTGGATACGCACAAAGACTCCATCGCTGTGGCCTACGCCACAGATTCACGAACAGAACCGGTCACTTACCTGGGTGCCATCGGTACCCAGCACTACGCCATCCGCAAAATGGTGAGGCAGTTTGAATCCCGCAATCCCAAGTGTCAGCTTCAGTTCGTTTATGAAGCCGGCCCTTGCGGTTACTGGCTCTATCGGCTGTTGTCCAACTGGGGTTATCCCTGCTTTGTGGTGGCACCGTCGCTGATTCCGAAAAAGCCCGGGCAGCAAGTCAAAACCGACAAACGCGACTGCATGCAGCTGGCTCAGTTGCTGCGCAACGGCGATATCGATCCCATCTATGTGCCAGAGCCGGAAGATGAGGCCATCCGCGATCTCTCCCGGGCCCGGGAGACCGCCATGTGGGATCTCAAGAATGCCAAGAGCCAGCTCAAGGCGTTCCTGTTGAGGCACGATATCCGGTACACCGGCACCGCCAACTGGTCGGCCGCGCACATCCGCTGGCTCTCGGAACTGGTGATGCCCACCCCGGCACAGAACACGGTGTTCCGGGAAATGCTCTACACCATTGTGGAACGCCACAAGCGCCTGGAACGGCTCGACAACGAACTCACCTACCAGGTGCGCCGATGGCGCTTCTATCCCCTGGTCAAAGCGGTGCAGGCGCTCCGGGGCGTCCAGTTGCTGGTCGCCACCAGTGTGGTGGCCGAACTGGGCGATCTCCAGCGTTTCGATAACCCCAGGAAGCTGATGGCCTATGTCGGTCTGACACCGAGTGAACGCTTCAGTGGTCCCCGGCGACGAATCGGGCCACTGACCTGTGCCGGCAACAAACGGGCAAGGCGCATGCTGATCGAGGCCGCTCATGCCTATCGATACCCGGCAAAGACCTCACGAATCCTTCAGCAGCGACAGGAAGATCTGCCCAAGGCCATCGTGGAAAAGGCCTGGGATGCGCAAGTTCGGCTTTGTCGGCGGTATCGAACGTTAATGCAGCGCGGCAAACATCGGAACGTGGTGGTGGCCGCCATTGCCAGAGAACTGGTCGGCCACATCTGGGCCATTGCCCGGGAAGTGGTGATCGCCAAACCCGATCCAAGGTTGATGCTATGACAACGGTTATGGGACAGGACAGGCGCCCCAGGCCGCGGAGTGTGAAGCAACCCTCGACGCGAGTTAGGAAGCCTGGCTGAAGCCTCAGGCCAGACGCTCGTTCCTAGACGGAGGACCGGCTTCACGACGGAAAAGTAAGGTGGTGAGAACCCACGGATATCAGCGTCAAAACCGTCGACGATTACTGGCCTCAGCGTCTGTCCGGACCCGCCCTTTAACAGCGGGATCGTAGCTCTGAAAAATGGGCTTGGATGAGCTCATGCCTCTTGACGTGGGGAGTCATATCAACGAATGAGGTCATCACTCACACGCATAATCATCCTGGCCCGGGCAAAAGCGCCCAAAAAGAGGCCGAATGTAGAGCTGCAGTCTCAAACCGCTTCGGATTCAAATGGCGTTGCTTGACCGCAGGGGGAGTCCATGTAGTTTTTGTTCAGCGGCGCCCTGCCAAGGTCGTCCAGTGGAGGCCCGTCGGGGACGTAACGAAATGCAACTACTGGTTATACGTCTGGCTTCTGCTCTAAAACGGGGTTATCAGTGCCACTGGGTAATTCTTCCGTCCGAGCCTGAGTTTTCCAAACAATTTCTGCAACTTCTCTTATTCTGTCTACAATTGGCTTGGCATCTTTACCTAGCTTTCCAAGAACTACCCCAGCGTCGCCTACCAACCCCCAGAATCTATCAAGATCCGAGACACGTTTGTGCAACTCAGCCTGTAAGTTCTCTAGTCTTTTTAGAAGGCGCTGCCTATGTCCCTGCTCTAGATCCCCTACCTGAGAGATATGTGTTCTAATTTCATTTATAAGAAATTGAACGCGCTCAAGATCACCTTGAGTAAACTCATAAGCAAATGATGACTTAAGTGCGGTGTCATACCGTTTTTTAAAGAAGTTGATTTTGAGTTTTGTTGCTTCTCCTCGAAGAGCTTTTTCAACTTCCTCAAGATATGCCCTAAGAGCATTGCAATTCTCATGAATATTTATCGAGGGCTCAGGAAGCTCTATATCTAAATCTAAGTCGTTAGCTTTTATTACTAAATCCACGAATGTCGATGCATCCCACAATAACTCATGTTCTTGGTCAGTCCAATCTTGCCCATTATCTAGTTCGTCTTGCGCAGAGATTGCCATCTTGCAGGCCTCAACCAGACCTTCGATAGGTTTCTCTTCCACCTTTGCGATAAATTCCGGGTCGAAGAACATTTAACTTCCTCTTTTTGTATAACGCCGCTCAGCACGCGCGGTTACGGAATGGAGGCGAAGCCGCAATGCAGTAACCGTCGCCGTGGCTGGCATGGTTATGTTTAGTTGCGGCTGAGCTTCACTTGCTGGGAAGTGCAATCAACTGTAGAAACAGTCCCCATGAAGGCATTTAGCTTTACCCCACACTTTTCGATGTTTAGTCCATTGTTGCCATCGCTTGAGATGTTCGTCACATACGGACCTGCCGTGGTGCAACCTGACATCGAGGCAACCAAAAACAGTGTTACTGCAAACTTCTTCATACCTTCTCCTTACTCTACTTCGTGGGTAACTCGGAAACATAACACCTAAGCATTTAATGGTCGTGCGCAGCATGACCTTTAAATGCTTAGGTGTTGAACTAAACCGCTTCGCGGTAGCGAGCGGTTTAGTTCAACGCCCCCGCTAAAACGCGCGATTTTCAGCGTCGTTTTTGAGCGGCTTGTTAGAGGTTTTTGCACTTATGCAGATAAAGATTATGTAGCGAAACATACACATTGATAAGCCCCCAGACATGATCCACACATGCTTTGCTAAGCTCTCTATTAATAGCCCATTTGCGACCGCTGTGTATGAATTCGTTTCTAATGTTAGCCGCGTGTTGTACGAATTCATCTATCGCAACATAGTCAAGCACGACCGCTGCACTAGCCTTTTGGACAGCCTCTTTCCATTTGTCGCCAGTCAACGCGCGAAATAGCTTATCTTGTTTTTGGATGTGGGATTTATTGTCCGCAAGAAGCCTCTCCTGAACACCATCTGGAAGGTGTTGATTACTCATCAAGCGAGATATCAGATTTTCAAGCAAAGCTTCCCTTAGTGTGCAAAAAAATATTACGACGGATATATCGTGGGGCCCATCGCCTTCATATAGCTGGTCGTATCCAGCGCCACCTGGTGGACTGTGGTAGGACTCTTGAATCAAGTCAATGAGGATGTGAATGTTTATATGGAAATGCATCCTACCACCTGAACTCTTGTAACCGCATGCGGGGCATTCAAATCCTTTTCTCATCCGCTCTTTGTTACGGTCCAGCACACTGCACTCCTGACACTCTAGCCAGTCGGCAGTTAACATACTTAAAGGTTGTCCTCGAATTTCAGATAGCTCCATGAACTCGTATACCTCTAACAACGTACTTAACAGAACGCTTCATTATTCCAAAACATGACTTCAATATTATTGCGCGTCGTTATTACGCAGAAATATAGAATATACGTCTAAAAGTAGCCTAGATTTCAAGATGTTGCGAGCCGGATGCCTAGCTCAGCCGTAATATCGCCACGTAATAACGAAACGGTCAAACGATTACGGCGGCCCAAACAAAAAAGGCCCGAAGCTTTCACTCCAGGCCTTCTTCATCAATCACCGGTCAATCACCTCAACCGCACTTACTATCGCCACAAGACAGGCAAGTCGCACACCCGTCCATCACGATCACCGCCTTGGTGCTGCACTTGCCGCACATGGTGGCGTTGGCGGGGTAGTCGCTGGCCTTTTCGTCGTTGGTGGCCGTGGAGTGGCCGGCTTCGAATTCGGCGCGCTTTTCGGCGAGGATGCGCTTGGTGGTTTCGCTCATTTCCTCGTTTTCCAGCAGGCCGATGGCCTTCAGGTGTTTCTCGATCACGGCGCCGATTTCAGCCACCAGGGACGGCATGAATACGCCGCCTTTCTTGAAGTAGCCGCCGTTGGGGTCGTACACGCTGCGCAGCTCTTCCACCAGGAAGGTCACGTCGCCACCCTTGCGGAAGACCGCAGAGATAACACGGGTGAGGGCGATTACCCACTGGAAGTGTTCCATCGACTTGGAGTTGATGAACACTTCGTACGGCTGCCGGCTTTCGTGGTCGGTGTCTTCGTTGAGCAGGATGTCGTTGATGGTGATGTACATCGCGTGCTCGGCGATCGGCGGCTTGATCTTGTAGGTGGTGCCCAGCAGGAAGTCCGGCCGTTCGATGTATTCGTTCATCTCAACGGGCTTGGTTTCCGCGTGCACCGGCGCCTGGTGTTCGGTGGCTTCGGGGTCGGCTTTCTTTACGCGGTAGCCGACGATTTTGTTGCTGATTTTAACTGTCATGTTCGTTGTCCTGTGTCGGGTTCCCGGATCAATATTTACCGTAGGTGCCTTCTTTGAGGGCGTCGAAGAGGTTGGCGGCGTTGTGGATCTCGCCGTCGTACTCCACCTGTTCGTTGCCCTTCAGGGTCACCTTGCTGCCGTCGTCCAGTGTGAATTCATACAGAGTGTTTTCCAGGTCTTTCTCTTTCACCAGTACACCCTGGAACGCCTCGGGGTTGAAGCGGAAGGTGGTGCAACCCTTCAGGCCCTTGTCGTAGGCGTACATGTAGATGCCCTTGAAGTCCGGGTAGGCGAAGTCCGTGGGCACGTTGGCGGTCTTGGAGATGGAAGAGTCCACCCACTTCTGGGCCGCGGCCTGGATATCCACGTGCTGCGTCGGCGTGACGTCATCGGAGGTGGTGAAGTAGCTTGGCAGCTTCTTGTCTTCGTCCTCGGAGAACGGCATGGCGCCCTGGTTGACCAGGTGGCGGTAGGCCAGCAGTTCGAAGGAGAATACGTCGACTTTTTCCTTGGTCTTGCGGCCTTCGCGGATGATGTTCCGGGCGTAGTGGTGCGAGAAGCTCGGCTCAATGCCGTTACTGGCGTTGTTGGCCAGTGACAGGCTGATGGTGCCGGTCGGCGCGATGGAGGTGTGGTGCGTGAAGCGACCACCTTTCTCGGCCAGTTTCTCGATCAGCTCCGGTTCCACGCCGGCAATCTGCTGCATGTAGCTGCTGTACTTGGCGTGCAGCAGCTTGCCCTTGAGCTTGTCGCCCAGTTTGTAGCCGTCTTCGCTCAGCTGCGGGCACTTGGACAGCATTTTGGGGGTAATCTCGAACTCGTCGTCCATGATCGGCGCCGGGCCTTTCTCTTCGGCCAGGGCCAGGGACTGGCGCCAGCCTTCCACGGCCATCTCGCGCACCACTTCTTCGGTGAACTGTACGGACTCTTCAGAACCGTAGGGCATGCGCAGCATGGCGAGGGTGGAACCCAGGCCGAGGATGCCCATGCCGTGGCGGCGCTTGTAGGTGATTTCGTGGCGCTGTTCTTCCAGCGGCAGGCCGTTGATTTCCACCACGTTGTCCAGCATGCGGGTGAAGATGCCCACCACCTTGCGGTATTTCTCATAGTTGAAGCTGGCCTTGTCGGTGAACGGGTAGTCCACGAACTTGGTCAGGTTCACCGAGCCCAGCAGGCAGCTGCCGTACGGGGGCAGGGGCTGCTCGCCACAGGGGTTGGTGGCGCGGATGTCTTCGCAGAACCAGTTGTTGTTCATCTGGTTGACCTTGTCGATCAGGATGAAGCCGGGCTCTGCGTAGTCGTAGGTGCTGGTCATGATGGTGTCCCAGATGAACTGGGCTTTCAGTGTGCGGTAGATGCGGCACGCAACCTTGCCTTCATCATTGACCACGTAGCCTTCCAGAATGGGGAAGTCGCGGTACACGAACTGTTCCGGATCGTTCAGGTCCAGGCCTTCTTCTTCCACTTCTTTCTCGGTGACCGGGAAGGACAGGTGCCAGTCGTCACCGTTGCGGACGGCTTCGATGAAGTCTTCGGTGATCAGCAGCGACAGGTTGAACTGGCGCAGGCGGCCGTCTTCACGCTTGGCCTGGATGAAGTCGATGATGTCCGGGTGGTGAACGTCGAAGGTGGCCATCTGTGCGCCACGGCGGCCACCGGCGGAAGACACGGTGAAGCACATGCGGTCGAAGATATCCATGAACGACAGCGGGCCAGACGTCGTTGCGCCGGCGCCGGCCACGTAGGCGCCACGGGGGCGCAGGGTGGAGAATTCGTAGCCGATGCCGCAGCCGGCTTTCAGGGTCAGGCCGGCTTCGTGGTTCTTTTCCAGGATGTCGTTCATGGAATCCTGAACAGAGCCAGACACGGTACAGTTAATGGTGGAGGTGGCCGGTTTGTGGGCCTCGGCGCCGGCGTTGGAGGTAATACGCCCCGCCGGGATCGCGCCGTGCTGAAGGGCCCAGATGAAGTCCTTCATGTGTTTGGCGCGGTTGGCCTTGGCTTCCACCTGGGAAAGGGCAGTCGCTACGCGTTCGTAGGTAGCGTTGATGTCCTTATCGACGGGTTCGCCGGTTTTGGTCTTGAGCTGATACTTGCTGCTCCAGATGTCGAGCGAAGCTTCCTGCATTGGAATTGTTGTTATCACTGCCTGTGCTTTAGCGTTCATTGCCACCCTCAATCTTCCAGTATGTCTTAATAAATGGCTGTCGGTGACCCCGAATACAACCATACCCCAGTTGGAACGTGCTGATTTTTACGGGCCAGGGTGTGTGTCCTGGCCGGATTGCGCTCTTTTTGAACAAAACCACTATATGTGGTGTTGACCTCGCCGGTCTTTTTGCCGTTTTCCGGGGAAGGGCCATGCCTGTAGCTGGCGGCCGTGGCGACCCTGGCGGCTTATTTGGGCGATGGTCAGAAAATATCCATGCGACCCTATATATGGGCGTCTTTCGAATGAGTATAACAGGATATAGTGGTCTGTGAATAAGAAGACAACTATCGCTTGTGGGTCTCAGGCAAAGAAAATCAATGGAAAAGGGCTTGAATCCGGGGAATTGCCCGGAAAATCGCCAGGTTGGACGTTTGGCCTACAAAGCACAACATGTTGTGGTTAAAAAATGGCCGAAAAAAAGGCGGGACCCTGTCCCGCCTTTTTGTGGTTCCGGGGTTGAGTCTGTCAGTCCAGCAACAGGCTGTCGTCGTCGATTTCCAGCCCCCGTTGCTTTTCGAACAGTCCCAGCAGGTCTTTGACCTCCAGACCTTTGCGCTTCTCACCTTCGATATCAAACACCACTTCGCCCTGGTGAAGCATCACGGTGCGGTCACCGACCTCCAGCGCCTGCTTCATGCTGTGGGTGACCATCAGGGCGGTGAGTTTCTGCTCCTCGATGATCTGGGTGGTGAGCTCCAGCACAAACGCGGCGGTTTTGGGGTCCAGCGCGGCGGTGTGCTCGTCCAGCAGCAGGATGGCGGAGGGCGTCAGGCTGGCCATCAGCAGGCTGACGGCCTGGCGCTGACCACCGGAAAGCAGGCCCATCTTGTCGCCCAGGCGGTTTTCCAGCCCGAGCTTGAGTGAAGACAGGCTGTTGCGGAACTGCTCCATGTACTCTTTCTTCACCGCGGCGGTCAGCCCACGGCGCTGGCCACGCTTGATGGCCAGGGCCAGGTTTTCCTCAATGCTCAGCCCTTCGCAGGTGCCGGCCAGCGGGTCCTGGAACACCCGGGCAACGCTGCCCGCGCGTTTGTGGGTGGGCAGTTTGGTGACGTCCTGGTTGTCGACAATGATCTTGCCGCTGTCCACCATCACTTCGCCGGCGAGGGCGTTGAGGAAGGTGGATTTGCCGGCGCCGTTACTGCCGATCACGGTGACAAACTCACCCTGGTTGACGGTCAGGCTCATGCCCCGCAGTGCGGGGTTTTCCAGGGGCGTGCCCTTGCCAAACGTCAGTCTGAGATCCGTTGCGCTAATCATGCTGTACCTCTCAGGCTTTTTTGCGGGTGAAGCGGGCGGCAACCGAGGTGCGCACACCGGGCAATACGATGGCCAGGGTGACCAGTACCGCCGTGATCAGGTTGAGATCCTGCGACTGCAAGCCGAGGAACTCCGCGTTCAGGGCGAAGGCGATGGCCAGCCGGTAGATGATGGCGCCCACCACACAGGCAATCAGAGCCTTGATCACTGTGTTGGGGGTAATCACCGCTTCGCCGCCAATCAGCGACGCCAGGCCGATCACAATCACGCCCACACCCATGGTGACGTCCGCTGCGCCCTGGCTCTGGGCGAAGAGCGCGCCCGCCAGGCCAACGAGGCCGTTGGACAGGGCAACACCGAGAATGATCATGCCGCCGGTGGCAATGCCCTGGGCCCGGGCCATGCGGGCGTTAGCGCCGGTGGCACGCATGGCCAGGCCGGTTTCGGATTTCATGAAACGCCACAGCAGGATCAGGGATACGAATACCACGATCACGAACAGCAGCACCGGCACCTGGTGGTAGGCCAGCCCCAGGTCGTACCAGGGCGTGAGCACGGTTTCCTCGGTCAACAGCGCCACGTTGGGGCGGCCCATGATGCGCAGGTTCACGGAATAGAGCGCAATCATGGTGAGGATGGACGCCAGCAGGTTAAGGATATTCAGCTTGACGTTGAGCAGGGCGGTGACCGCACCGGCGGCCATGCCGGCCAGTATGGCGGCGCCGGTGGCGATCCAGGGATTCCAGCCGGCAAGAATCAGCATGGCGGCGACGGCCGCCCCGAGGGGGAAACTGCCGTCGACGGTCAGGTCCGGAAAATCCAGGACCCGGAAAGAGAGGTAGATACCGAAGGCGACCAGACCGTAGATCAGACCGGTCTCGATAGCGCCGTATAGAGCAATGTCACTGAGCATGGGTAATATTCGCTGTAAAAGAATACGGGCGGGCCCTTGTGAGGCCCGCCCGTATTGAGTCAGGTGTTACTTATCGCTTTTGACGATTTCCTGGGCATCGTTCAGCACATCTTCGGACAGGGTAATGCCCATGCGCTCGGCTGCTGCGGGATTCACGAACAGGTTCAGCGTGTCAACGGATTCAACCGGCATTTCTCCCGGGTTGGCGCCGTTCAGCACCCGCGCGACCATGCTGCCGGCCTGGCGGCCGTGGTCGTAGTAGTCGAAGCCGAGGGCTGCAACGGCGCCACGGCTGACGGTGGCGGTGTCCGCTGCGAAAACCGGGATCTTGGCGCGCTCACCTACGGATACAACCGCTTCAGCGGCGCTGACTACGGTGTTGTCGGTGGTCAGGTAGATGGCATCGGCCTTGCCCACCAGGGAGCGGGCCGCGCCCAGCACTTCAGAGGTTTTGGTGGCGGCGGCCTTGGCCAGTGTCAGCCCGCGGGCTTCCAGGCGCTCTTCCAGCAGTTCCACCAGGGCGACGGCGTTGGCTTCACCGGGGTTATAAACGGTGCCGATGGTCTTGGCGTCTGGAACCAGGCGTTCCAGCAGGTCAATGTGGTGTTCAATCGGCAGCATGTCGGTAACGCCGCTGATGTTGGCGCCCGGGGCTTCCAGGCTCTTCACCAGTTTGGCGCCTACCGGATCGGTGACGGCGGCGAACACCACGGGGATGTTGCGGGCGGCAGCGGCCATGGTCTGCGCTGAAGGCGTGGCGATGGCAACGATGACATCGGGACCTTCGCCCACGAATTTGCGGGCAATCTGAGAGGCGATGGCGGCATTGCCCTGGGCGCTCTCATGCATGACCTCAAGGTTATCGCCTTCGGTGAATCCCTGTTCGGCCAGTTCATCCCTGACCCCCTGGTAAACCGCATCCAGGGCCGGATGTTCCACAATCTGGGTGACGGCAACCACCCGTGGTTCGTCGCCTTGTGCCAGTCCCGCTGCGGCCAGCAGGGTTGCACCAATCAGGGTTCGCAGAGTCTTCTTGGCCATAAGCCCTTTCTCCCGAGAGTGTTGAGCGGTGATTCATGGTTTTAAAGGTGCGGAAGTTTACCACACGGAAACAGATAGCGGGGTAGGGGAAGTTACCTGATTCGTATCAAAGCGTTGCAGAAAATCGGTAAAAACATGATAAATGCAATAACTTTATCGCCATCACGTTTTGACGAGAGGAGGTGTGTTGCAATACGCTACGAAAGTCTTATAAGCCCGCAAAGAGGCCGGCTCTCACGCGACACACGCAGTTCCCAATAACTCAAATAACTGTAAGCAAGGAAAGGTCCATGGACACAACAAACAAACTCCCCCTGGATATGGTGTATTACTGGGAAAAGGCCAAGGCCGATTCCCTGTACATGACACAGCCAATGGGCGATGGACAGGTGGTTGAATACACCTGGAAACGTGCCGTTGATGAAGCCCGCCGCATGGCGTCTTACCTGAAGTCCCTCAACCTGCCTGAGAAGAGCAGGGTGGGCATTATTTCCAAGAACTGCGCGCACTGGATCATGTCCGACTGGGCGATCTGGATGGCGGGCCACATTTCCGTACCGCTGTACCCGACCCTGAATGCCGACACCGTCAGTTATATCCTGGATCACAGTGAATGCGAGGTGGTGTTCATTGGCAAGCTGGATGACTGGGACATGATGAAGCCGGGCGTGCCCGAAAGCGTCCGTTGCGTGTCTTACCCGCTGAGCCCGCCCAACGATTTCGAAACCTGGGATGACCTGGTCGCCAAGTTCCCGCCGATGGAAGAAAACACCACCCGCGACGCGGACGAGCTGGCCACCATTGTTTACACCTCCGGCAGCACCGGTCGTCCGAAGGGCGTTATGCTGAGTTTCCGCAACATGGCCTATGCGGCTGCAGGCGGTACCGAAGTGTTGGGCGTGGGCCCGGACGAGCGCATGCTCTCCTACCTGCCGCTGGCTCACGTATTCGAGCGCACGTTTGTGGAGCTGGGGTCGCTGTATTCCGGTTTCCAGTTGTTCTTCGCAGAATCCCTGGACACGTTTGTGCAGGATCTGCAGCGCGCGCAGCCGACCCTGTTCCTGTCCGTGCCGCGCCTGTGGGTGAAGTTCCAGCACGGCGTGTTGCAGAAGCTGCCCAAGCAGAAGCTTGATAAACTGCTTAAGATTCCTCTTGTAAGCGGCTTGATTAAAAAGAAAGTTCTTAAGGGGCTTGGTCTGGACAAGGTGAAGCTGGCCGGCAGTGGTTCCGCGCCGCTGTCCCACGATGTGCTGGACTGGTACCGCAACCTGGGGCTTGAGTTGCTGGAAGGCTATGGCATGTCCGAGAACTTTGCCTATTCCCACATGAACAAGCCGGGACGCTCCCGCACCGGTTATGTGGGCGAGGCGCTGCCCGGGGTGGAAGTGAAGATCAGCGATCAGGGCGAGGTGCTGGTGAAGAGCCCGGCCACCATGATGGGGTACTACAAGGATGAGGAGAAAACCCGCGAAACCTTCACCGAAGACGGTTTCCTCAAGACCGGTGACAAGGGTGAGATCGATGAGATGGGCCGCCTCAAGCTGACTGGCCGCATCAAGGAAATCTTCAAGACCAGCAAGGGCAAGTACATTGCTCCGGCGCCGATTGAAAACCGCCTGATGTCCCACGATGCCATTGAGATGGTGTGTGTCTCCGGCGCCAACCAGACCCAGCCACACGCGCTGGTGATGCTGGGCGAGGAAACCCGCCCGAAACTGGCGGACGAGGCTTTCCGCAAGGAACTGGAAGACAGCTTCAAGGACCTGATTCAGGAAGTGAACAAGACCGTTGACCCCCACGAGCAACTGGCGTTCATTACCGTGGTCAGTGATGAGTGGTCCATCGAGAACAGCTTCCTGACGCCAACGCTGAAACTGAAGCGCAACGTGGTGGAAGATGCCTACGAGGAGAAAGTGGACAGCTGGTACGCTCAGCGCCAGCCGGTTATCTGGCAGTAATAGCTGCCGTTAACGTGCGGGGCAACCCGCCGATGGCCACAGGGAAGCCCGGATTCGTCCGGGCTTCTTTCATTCTGGTGACAAAAAGCCTACATAAGTCGCATAGGGCAAGCGTGGACAAGGGAATAAACTGAGGGTAATCAAGGAGGGGCTATGACTCAGTTAGAGCGTTTCCAGAAACGCATTCATGAATCCATTCCGCTGACCCGTGCGCTTGGCCTGGAAGTGCTTTCCTATGACGGCCATGCCCTGTTGGTGAGTGCGCCGCTGGAACCCAATCACAATCACCAGGGCACCGGTTTTGGTGGCAGCGTTTACTCGGTAGCGGTCACGGCCGCCTGGGGGCTGATCGAGCTGGCCATTGCCGATATGGGGCTGCGGGGCAACGTGATGGTCCAGAGCGGCAGCATGGATTATCTGACCCCGGTGGAGGGAGATTTCTACGCCCTGTGCCGGCTTCCCGCCGGAGAGATACCGGATCGCTTCAGGAAAAGCCTTGCCCGCCATGGCAAAGGGCGCCTGGCGTTGCACGCGGATGTGTACTGCGGTGAGCCGACGAACGATCCCAAGGGCGCACCGGTAGCTACCTTTCAGGGCCGTTTCGTGGTCCAGGATGCCGGTTCCAGGCCGATGCTCTGACCCTCTCTGATCCCGGGTCGGCGGCGCATCAGGCGATGCTGCGGCTGGCCGAGATGGATCGACTCATCAGGATGATCGGAATAATACCCGCCAGAACAATTATCAACGCCGGTAACGCGCTGTGGGCGAGCCGTTCATCGGAGGCAAACTGGTACACGTAGGTGGCCAGGGTGTCGAAGTTGAACGGTCGCAGGATCAGCGTTGCGGGCAACTCCTTCATGCAGTCCACGAACACCACCAGCGCGGCGGTAATCAGCGTGCCCCGAAGCATGGGCAGGTGGACGCGCACCAGGGTGCTGCCGGGGGTATGCCCCATGGAGCGGGATGCCATGTCCATGCTTGGGGTGATTTTCTGCAGGGCGCTTTCCACGCTGCCGGCTGACACCGCCAGGAAGCGCACCGTATAGGCGAACACCAGGGCAAAGGCCGAGCCGCTTAATAGCAGGCCGGTGCTGATGTCGAAGGTGTCCCGCATCACGCTGTCCAGCCAGTTGTCGAAGCCTGCCAGGGGGATGATCACACCGACCGCCAGTACCGCGCCGGGCATGGCATAGCCGAGGCTGGAGAGGCGCATCATGATCTGCATGCCCCGGGTGTCGTGCAGCCGCCGGCTGTAGGCGAGGGTAACGCCGATCAGCAGGGTGGTCAGCGCTGCGGTTCCGGACAGGAACAGGCTGTTCAGGGTGTTGCGGATAAATTCGGAGTTCCAGCTTTCGTCAAAGTATTCCCAGGCGTACTGGCCCAGGGTAATGGCCGGAATCGCAAAGCCCAGAATAACCGGCGCGGCGCACACAGCGATGCAGATCAGTTGCCGGGGCCGGGACAGGGTAAAGCGGCGGATCGGATCCCGGTTGTCGCGCGCCGCGAACTGTTGTTGCCGGCGGCGGGAGTAGCGTTCGAGGGTGACCAGGATCACCATGAAGATCAGCATGGTGCTGGCAATCTGCGCGGCGCCGCCGAGGTTGCCCAGGTTCATCCAGGTGTCGAACAGGCCGGCGGTCAGGGTCTGCACGGCGAAGAAATCAACGGTGCCGAAATCGTTGAGGGTTTCCATCAGCACCAGGGACAGGCCCACGGCGATGGCGGGGCGGGCGATGGGCAGAACCACCCGGAAAAACGTACTGATGGCCGAATGCCCCAGGCTGCGGCTGACGGCAAACAGTGAAGGCGACTGCTCCAGGAAGGCGGCGCGGGCCAGCAGATACACATAAGGGTACAGCACCAGCCCGATCATCAGGGTGGCGCCCTCCAGGCTGCGGATTTCCGGGAACCAGTAATCCCTGGCGCTCTCCCAGCCAAAGATCTCCCGTAATGCTTTCTGGACCGGCCCGGCGTAGTCAAGCAGGCTGGTGTACACATAGGCAATGACGTAGGCGGGAACCGCGAAGGGCAGCAGCATGGCCCACTCGAAGAAACGGCGGCCGGGAAATTCGCACATGGTGACAGCCCAGGCGGTTGCCAGTCCGATCACCAGTGTAATAATCGCCACTCCGGCCATCAGTTTGAAGGTGGTGACCAGGTAACGGGGCAGGGTGGTGTCCAGCAGGTGGGGCCAGATGTTTTCATCGGGGAACAGGGCCAGGAAAAGAACCGATACAACCGGGAGTGCGACGATCGCCGTGGTAAGGGCAGCGGATATGAGCCACCGCTTGGAGGTACGTTTCGCCAGCAGGGGTTGACCTAGCCCGGTTTCACCGCTGGTACCTGCCTCGGTCATGTCGTTCCTTTAGTGCTCCTGAAAAGAGCCACGATTCTAGTCACCTACGGCTGTGCCTGCAATGACTGGTGTGACCCGACCACGGGGTTTTTGGCCCTCGCAGACAAAAAAGGGTGGGCCAGGCCCACCCTTTTCAGACAGACATCGGCTTACAGGTTGTCGTAATCAACCCGATCAACCAGTTTGACGGCTGCATTGCGGTTGTTGGCAATTTCCTGCAGCGACAGCTGGTCAGGATTGATTTCACCCCATTCTGCCACCTGGCCGGAAGGGCTGACGTCCGGGTTTGCCGGGTATTCGGTGTTCGCTTCCGCGTAGATGCGCTGGGCTTCCTCGGTGGAGAGGAATTCCATCAACCGAACGGCGTTGTCGCGGTTGGGCGCGCTCTTGGTGAGCTGGATACCGCTGATGTTGACGTGGGTACCACGGCCGTCGGCATTGGGGAATACCAGGCGAACGGCTTCGGCAGCCGGGCGCTGGTTCTCGTCGTTCAGCATGTTGCCGTAGTAGTAGCTGTTACCAATGGCCAGGTCACATACGCCTTCGGCGATGGCCTTGATCTGGTCACGGTCGCCGCCCTGGGGCTTGCGGGCCAGGTTGTCTTTCACGCCTTCCAGCCACTTCTCGGTTTCTTCTTCACCGTGGTGGGCGATCATGGAGGAGATCAGCGCGATGTTGTACGGGTGCTTGCCGCTGCGGGTGCAGATGCGGTTGTCCCACTTGTCATCCGCCAGTTCTTCGTAGGTGGTGATTTCACCTTCTTCAACCCGGTCCTTTGAGGCAAAGATCAAGCGGCCGCGGGTGGTCAGGGCAAACCACTTGCCATCCGGGTGACGCAGGTTTTCCGGGATGTTGTTGGCCAGGGTTTCGTTTTCCAGGCTGGCGACCAGATCACGCTCGACCAGGTCGTTGATGCGTGAGATATCAACGGTCATCACCACGTCGGCCGGGCTGTTGCGGCCTTCACGCTCCAGGCGTTCGGCCAGGCCTTTCTTGGCGAAGATCACGTTGGACTTGATGCCGGTTTCTTCCTCGAATGCGTTGAGCAGGGGCTCCAGAAGGTAAGCCTGACGGTAGGAATAGATGTTCACTTCGCCTTCCGCGGAAGCGCTTAGGGGCATGACCGAGAGGGCCATGGTTGCAGCAGCAGCCAGTTTCATTCGCATGGTGTGACGTCCTTTCTCAAGCAGGTTTGAGCCGTCGTTAACTTGTTATGATGACGGCATTAAAAACAACAACCATTCTCATTTGTGTTAGCGGTTGTGTCAAGTTGACTATTGCAATTTTTATGATGAATGGTGATATGCTTCGGAGGAATAGAAAAAACCATGCAAAATCGGTGGATAAGCAGTCTATGGTTGACAAGGATCGGAGAGAGTTCGGGCGCACCGCGATGAGTGCAAAGGTGAAAGTACGCCATGAGTTGTTGGGGGAATTTGTGTTCTCCACCCGGGATATCTCCGACGGCGGCATTTTCATCGTGGTTGAGGGTGAGTCATTTGATGCTGCCATCGGCGACAAGGTGGAAGTGCAGGTGCAAGGCCTGCCGGTTCCCGCGCCGGTGCTGGAAATGGAAGTGGTTCGCCGGAGCAATGACGGTTTCGGTTTGCAATTTGCGGATCAATAAACGGTTTCCCCTGCCTGGCTGTGGATAATGGCGGTTTCTGAACACCCATTTCCAGCCGTGATTCCGACGCCATGAAAAACCATCGCTTTTGTCTGCTGCTTTCGTGCCTGCTGTGTTTGCCGCTCGTGCTTGGCGGTTGCGCTTCCTACTACAGCCATTACGGCCTGTTTCCCGCCGAAAACTCCGAAGGTGATCCGCGCCAGATCATGCTGAACTGGCAGACCGCTGACTATCCGGACTGGTGGTTCGTGGCGGACAAGTCCACGCCTATCACTGTGACGACCCAGTGCAGCACCCGCAGCTGGCGATTGGCGGATGACTCCCACGCAGAGGCCGGTGAATGCGCCGATGGTATCCGTGCCTGCGGTCAGGCCGGTCTTGATCGGGTGGCGGCAAGTGGCGAGCCGGCGGACGACGAAACCCTGTGCCTGTCGGTGAACGCCGGTGAGGCGGAGGCGAAGGTGGTGGATATTGGTGCTTCCCTGGAGCTGCTGGTGTCCTGCCGGCCGGCTGTCACCCGCCGCGGTGAAGGCGACGATCAGGAAGGCGTTGATTACCTGCGAGCGTCACCGGTGCCGTATATTGTCCACATCCGCACATCGCCACGGGGCGCGCTGAATGGGCGCCCGCCGGTCATGGATGATTCGGTTTGTGACGCAGATTGACACTTTTGTACCAGAAGTGTGAGTTCCGTCACGTTGCTACATTTTGTTTCTCCGTGATAGCAAGCGTTACCTCCTGTTGCTTTTGGGTTACTTTGGACTACAAAAATGTAATGGAATCTGGCGTTGGTGGCGTCAGAATAGTGAGTATCGATTATTTTGATTCAAGGGGTGCGCGTCGTGGGCGTTCGTCAAAGGAAAATCGCCGTACAAGACTTAGAAGTCGGCATGTTTGTGTCCGAACTGGACCGGCCGTGGCACCAGACACCGTTTCCGATCCAGGGCTTTCCTATCCGCTCCCAGGATGACATCCGGTCGGTAGGATCCCACTGCAAGTGGGTTGTCATCGACATCGCTGAACTGCGCGAAAAGGTGAATCTCGGAAAACCGGCGGGGCCGGTGTTTGGAAAGCGTGCAAGAAATCTTGGTGGCAACCGTGAAGTGATTCAGTTGCCGCCGTTGCAGATCAAGGAGCCGGTCGAGTACGAGACCACCGCTACCCTGAAGAAAGAGCTCAAGGTTTCAGGGAGGGTGCTCGCCGATGTCGAGACCGCACTGAGCCGGGTGTTTGGCTCGGTTCAGCGGGAGGAAACGCCGGATTTGAGAGAGGTGGCAGGCGTCACCCGCAAGATGGTCTCCAGTGTGGTTCGTAATCCGGATGCTCTGCTGTGGCTCAGCCGTACCCGTGAACACGATGACTATATCTACCGGCATGCCATGAACACAGCGGTATGGGCGCTGGTGTGTGGTCGCCATCTTGGCCTGAATGAAGGGCTGCTTAACCATCTGGGCCTGGGTTGCCTGTTGTCCCAGGTGGGCAAGACCGAACTGCCTGTGGAGCTGCTGAAGAAAGAGGGCCGGCTGGATGCCGATGAATTCGCCCGCTACCGGAGTTATGTCGGGCGCGGCGTCGCGATGCTGGATGGGACCGGCGTGTCCCGTGCGGTGGTCAGCGTAGTGCAGGGGCATCGGGAGCGCCACAATGGCTCGGGCTTCCCGGAAGGTGTCCGCGGGGATCGCATCCCGTTACTGGCGAAGATCGGTGGCCTTGCCGAGTTTTTTGAAACCCTG
Organism: Marinobacter sp. DUT-3; assembly: GCF_050379435.1. Classification (NCBI taxonomy): domain Bacteria; kingdom Pseudomonadati; phylum Pseudomonadota; class Gammaproteobacteria; order Pseudomonadales; family Marinobacteraceae; genus Marinobacter; species Marinobacter sp. DUT-3. The sequence continues at coordinate 1,070,443 of NZ_JBNRMG010000001.1, read as the reverse complement.
ATTGGCCCCCGGGAAACCTCCGAACCGATGACGCCGGCCAAGGCGGTGAACCTGCTGTATGACATGCGCAACATCGAGTTTCAGGAAGATCTGGTTGAGAAATTTATCCAGGCGGTCGGAATCTATCCCACCGGAAGCCTGGTTCAGCTTAATAATGGCCAGCGTGGCATTGTGGTGTCCCATTCCGCGGAACGTCGCCTGTGGCCTCGTGTCATGGTGATGACGGACCAGAACCAGCAACCGTTGCAGTCCGCGAAGATCATCGATCTGGCGAGTTTCAACGAGGACAAGGGCCCCGGCGAGACCCTGTCCATTGCCGAGTGCCTGCCCCATGGCACGGAAGGGCTCAATCCGGAGCACTTTGATGTCACCGGTACGGAATCCCGCTGGAACCTGTCGCGACTGGTCGGTTCCTGATCCGATCTGAAGCCCCCGGGTGAGTCAGTCGATGATCACCCTGAGGCTTTTCCTGATCCAGCGATAGCTGTTTGCGGGGCGGAAATTGATGATGATTTCCGATTCGCCTCCGCTGTCTCCCGCGATAAAGTAATCCACCGTTGCCGATTGCCAGCTGAATGAATGAACCACCACATCCTGGTCACGGGTGCTCATGGCTTCGATGGCTGCCAGATCCGGTTCCCCGTTGATGCGGCGGATTCCCGCTTCCTTGATGTCGGTCTCACTGGCGGGGTGGTTGGCGGTTTCTCTGCCCAGGTAGTAGCGGTTACCGATGACGGTGGTGATGGCATCCAGTTCGCGGGTCAGGTAGTCCTGTGCGGCCTCGGCGTCAAAGTCCTCCAGGCTGCGGACGGATTCAAGAATGCGGTCACGCCTGCTTTTCAGGTCTTCCTGGTACTCCTGGTCGGGGTCCCGCAGGTCTTCATCCTCGGGGCGGGGCATGGCGTTATCAATCTCGGCCTGGGTGGGCGGGGCCTGACAGTGCTCGTCATCCGCCGGGTAGAAGCAGATGGCGGCCAGTAACTGGTTGGCTGGTGACGGGGTGGCGCCACGTTCGGTGAACTCGCTTTCGCTGACGGTGAAGTCAATGGGCGCGGTCAGGTCGGGCAGTGCCCGGTTCAGTTGCCTGACGACCCGGTCGCGGATTTCAATGCCTTCGCCTTCCCCAATGGTTTCATCCCAGTTCAGTGCCAGCAGGAAACGGGTGAGGTTGAGCAGTGTGGTGTCGGTCAGCAACTGTTGCTCGGTGATCTGGTGAGAGCGCAGGCCTTCATCGTCAAGGCCTGGGCTGTTGAGTCTCTCGCGGATGTCAGCGAGGAATTCCAGCGGGGTCGTGAATTCGGCGGCGGGCACTTCTTTGGCCAGGGTGAGGTCGCCAACGGCAAAGGTCAGGCGTTCCCCGGGGTAGTAACGGAACTGGCCGCTGTCATCGGTTGTCTCGCTGCGGCTGGCGCTGGTGTAGTGCAGGCCGCTGATGCCGTTGTAGGTGAGTGAGCCGGTCCGGGTGTCATCACCGCCGCCTCCGCTGTCGCCGCCGAGGCAGCCGGACAATGAGAGCACTGCCATCAGTGGCAGGGATAATCGAAGAAGCTGAACGGATCTCATGGTCTTGCGTACATTCCCTGGTCCTGGGGCCTGCGGTGCAAACGCGACGGGTTTTGCCGGGCCTTTTGTAAATTGTTGTAACCGGCATTATAGGGACGGGCGCGTGGGGATATCGGGAATCCTGTCGCAGTTTGGTGTTTTACCCGGGCGGTGGGTTTCCATGGCGGCGACTTGAAAATTCCGTTGGCGCCACAACTTAAAAGACTTCTGGTTTTACGCATCACACTCTTGGCCGGGCACGCTGACCCGACACGCCACTATTCTGGGTAGTTTATGACCAACGCACTGGAGATCGAGGGGCTGACCAAAACCTACGGTGATGGTTTTCATGCTCTCAAGGGGATCGACATGAACGTCAGGCAGGGGGATTTCTTCGCCCTGCTGGGCCCGAACGGGGCCGGGAAATCGACCACGCTGGGTATCGTGTGCTCCCTGGTGAACAAGACCGGGGGCAAGGTGAGGGTGTTTGGTTACGACATCGATACCCACCTGTCCGATGCCAAGCTGAACCTTGGGGTGGTGCCCCAGGAGTTCAACTTCAATCAGTTCGAAAAGGTGTTCGACATCGTCACTACCCAGGCGGGCTATTACGGCATCCCGCTGAAGAAGGCCAGGGTGTCGGCCGAGAAGTACCTGCGCCAACTGGGGCTTTGGGACAAGAAGGATACCCCGGCGCGGATGCTGTCCGGGGGCATGAAACGCCGGCTGATGATTGCCCGTGCGCTGGTGCACGAGCCCAAGTTGCTGATTCTGGACGAGCCGACAGCGGGCGTTGATATCGAACTGCGCCGGTCCATGTGGACCTTCCTGGAGGAAATGAACCGCCAGGGCACCACGATTATCCTGACCACCCATTACCTGGAAGAGGCCGAGGCGCTGTGCCGCAACATTGCGATCATCGATCATGGGCGGATTCTGAAGCACACCAGCAAGCGTGAGCTGCTGCAGCAGTTGCATGTGGAAACCTTCGTGCTGGATACCGAAACCGCACTTGAGGGCGCGCCAGCGCTGGACGGCTTTCCGTGCCGCCTGAGTGATGAGGGCGCGCTGGAAGTGGAGGTCCAGAAGGGCCAGGGCCTGAACCAGGTCTTTGTGCAACTGGAGCAGCGGGGGATCAAGGTGGTCAGCATGCGGACCAAGGCCAACCGCCTGGAGGAGCTGTTCATCCGGATGGTGGAAGAGAACGCCCGGGAAGTCGAGGGAGGTGACGCATGAAAATCCAGGCAATGGTTACGGCATTCAACACCATCGTGATCCGGGAGATTCGCCGTTTCACCAGGATCTGGCCCCAGACCCTGTTACCACCGGCGGTTACCATGACGCTGTACTTCATCATTTTCGGTAACCTGATTGGTTCCCGGATCGGTGATATGGGGGGCTTTGATTATATGTCCTTCATTGTGCCGGGGCTGATCATGATGGCGGTGATCACCAGTTCCTACGCCAATGTGGTGTCGTCGTTCTTTTCGATGAAGTTCCAGCGCAGCATCGAGGAACTGCTGGTTTCGCCGGTGCCCAACTGGATCATCCTCGCCGGCTATGTCTGCGGCGGTATGGCCCGGGGGCTGGGGATCGGGCTGATCGTGACGCTGCTGTCGCTGGCGTTTACACGGCTGGAGATCCATAGCCTGCCGATGGTGGTGATTACGGTGTTCCTGACTTCGGCGCTGTTTGCCCTGGGCGGGTTTATCAATGCCATGCTGGCCACCAAGTTTGATGATATTTCCATCGTGCCCACGTTCGTGCTCACGCCGCTGACCTATCTGGGCGGGGTGTTCTATAGCATCAGTATGCTGCCGGATTTCTGGCAGGCTGTGTCCATGGTGAATCCGATTCTGTACATGGTGAATGCTTTCCGGTTTGGTATTCTGGGCGTATCGGATGTGAATCCCTTTGTGGCACTGGGTATGATTCTGGTGTTTATTACACTGCTGACGGCTATCTCGCTGCGGATGCTCAAGCGTGGCAAAGGCATTCGCCACTAAGTTTCAGGACCGTTTTAACAGGACACACCATGGCCCTTAACGATGCCCCCCTGGGCAAATCCAGTGAATACCCGGACCGCTACAATCCGGATCTGCTTTTCCCCGTGCCGCGGGAGGAAAACCGGCGCCGCATTGGCTTGTCGGATGGCCGCTGGCCGTGGTTCGGGGAAGATCTCTGGCAGGCCTGGGAGGTGTCCTGGTTGCGTGCTGATGGTGTGCCGGCCGTGGCCTGGGCGGAAATCCGTTTCCCGGCTGCTTCGCCCAACATTATCGAATCCAAGTCTCTGAAGCTGTACCTGAACTCCCTGAACCAGGCGGTGTTTTCGTCGCCTGAACAGGTCGCGGATGTGATCACCCGGGATCTGTCCAGCGGCAGTGGCGCGGCGGTGCAGGTGACCATGCGCAGCGTGGATGAGGGCGCCATGGCGGAAGGCCGCCCGCAAGGCTATGAACTGATTGACGGCGGCACGGTTGACGATGTGACCTACGAATACGCGCCGGAATCCCTGTCGGCGTCTGGCGAGGTGGTATCGGAAAGCCTGTGCTCGCATCTGCTGAAAAGCAACTGCCCCGTGACTGGCCAGCCGGACTGGGGCACGGTGATGATCCGTTACACCGGGCCGAAACTGGATCGCCGGGGATTGCTTCGCTACATCGTCAGCTTTCGCCAGAAGCAGGATTTCCATGAGCACTGCGTGGAAACCCTGTTTACCGACATTATGGCGAGGTGCAAACCGGAAGCGTTGATGGTGTGTGCCCGTTATACCCGCAGGGGCGGGTTGGATATCAATCCCTGGCGCAGCACCGATCCGGACGACGGTCCCGGGGCCCGGCTGATTCGCCAGTAAAACTCAGAAGGGGGAGGGGGTCAGCGAATTTCCTCTTCCTGCCGCAAGCGGTCGGCGGCATCTTCCAGGGCGTTCAGGATGGCCTGACGTTCCCTTTCGGTGATCTTGTCGGAATCCAGGTACATGGCAAACCCGCTGTGTTCGTGTTCCAGGAAGCTGCGGTTCGGGCCCATGTCACGGCGGAAGTCCACCACTTCATAAATGGGTACCGGCTTGCCAAAGCCTTTCACCGTAATCTCACCCTTGTCCCGGCACATGATGCGGTCCTTGATCAGTGAGAAGGTTTCATAGGACACCAGTATTTCACCGGGATCGGCCAGGGATTCCAGCCGGCTGGCCAGGTTCACTTCCTTGCCGATGATGGTGTAATCCATGCGGTTTTCCGCGCCGAAGTTCCCGACCGTGGTATAGCCGGTGCTGATGCCCATGCGGATTTCCAGCGGAGTCTTGATGCCCTGGCTACGCCACTTCTGGCGCATGATCTTCATGTGCTTGCGCATCTCGATTGCCATGGACACACAGGCAAAGGCGTCTTCCCTCTGGCCCCGGCTGGTGGGGTCACCGAAGAACACCATAATGGAGTCACCAACGAACTTGTCGATGGTGCCGCCGTATTTCAGCGCCACTTCGGACATGCCGTTGAAGTAGTGGTTGAGCAGTTCAGTCAGTGCTTCCGGCTCCATTTCCTCGGACAGCTCGGTAAAGCCCTTGATGTCAGAGAAGAAAACGGCGAGTTTCTTGCGCTGGGTTTCCAGGCGCACGTCCCGCTCACCAGTGAAAATTGACTGCCAGACCTGGGGAGACAGGTACTTGGACAACTTATGGGAGAGGGCGATGGACTGTTCCCGCTGGTTCTGGATCTGGCTCTTGGCCATCATCAGCGCCCGGGCCTGCTGGTGGGAATAGAAAGCCGTGACGCAGATATACAGGCCGGTTGCGAGCAGCGACAGAATGCTGGTCAGCAGGGGCGCCTGAAGACTCTCCGCCGGCCCGAAAATGGCGAGCCCCACCGACAGGGATGCCGCCATGAACACGGAGCCGAACACCCACTGGCGGAAGCCGCCGACAATCAGGCAGCTGAACATCAGCATCATCATGACCGACACGGATGGTATGGCCGTTGCTCCGATAGCACCCACAAAGCCGCCGCCAATCACGCAATCGACCATCAGCATTTTCTGGCGGATACGAGAGGAATGTCTGAGGAAGGTGCGGCGGGTCAGAAGGTGCGCCAGGTGAGGCCAGATCAGCGCCCCGGCGATCATCCAGAGCATCCAGTCGGGAAATGCGCCCTGGAAAACACCCGCGGCGATAATGGCGGCCGCGGCGGTGAACCCAAGGATGCGCCCGTTGTAATCCGGCATCGGCGGAATGGCGATGGGATCAATCTGCGCGTCCACGGCAGTGGACTTGCTGGCGCTGGCGCTGGCATTGCGCAGATCCACGGGGGCGCTCATCATATCAGAAGCGTATCCGTCCGATGAGGATGTCGCGGAACATCACCCAGTCCCCCATCAGGCTGTACAATGGGTATTTGAAGGTCGCCGGGCGGTTTTTCTCGAAGAAGAAATGTCCGACCCAGGCAAATCCGTAACCGATCACGGGCAGCAACAGCAGCCAGACCAGTTTGGCGGTTACAATGGCGTAAAGGGCAACGATGATAACAAGAAGGCTGCCGACAAAATGGAGCCTGCGACAGGTCAAGTCGCTGTGCTCTTCCAGATAGTACGGATAGAACTCAGAAAAATTGCGAAAAGCGCTTTGCTCACTCATGGTTTCGCTACCGGCTCATTTATAGTTTTTCGAAAGTCGGACTACGACGAAAGGTTAACAGTTATACAGAAAAGCCACAATTCAGTTCGGGCCTTTCCGAATCTGTCCACAGGGGAAAGTCATTGCCGCTTCTCCTGCCATCTCGTCCGGCAAGACCTCCGAATTTGCCGCCTGACCCTCTCCAGCCCGCTGTATTCATAGCCTCCCGAAAACTGGCATCGACGTTGCTTTGTCTACTGCAAAGAGGTGAACCGGCAAACCAATGCAGGGCCGGGCACAAGGTTCTGGAGGCAATATGGCAATTTCCTTTGATAAAGCACTGGGTATTCACCAGCACGCCCTGGAAGCCAGGGTTCAGCGTGGTGAGGTATTGGCGAACAACCTCGCGAATGCCGATACCCCAGGCTACAAGGCCAGGGACGTTGATTTCCGCGCGATGATGGAAAAGGCACAGCAGAGTGTCAGCGGATTCAACATGGAGCGGACTCACGACGCCCACATGGATACGACGCCCGGTGGCCAGGACAACGAGCTGCTCTACCGCGTGCCGCACCAGCCTTCCGTGGATGGCAACACGGTGGATACCCAGCAGGAGCAGAGCCGGTTCATGAGAAATGCCATGGACTACCAGGCGAGCTTCCAGTTTCTGGACGGCAAATTCTCGGGGCTGAAGAAAGCCCTTTCAGGTCAGTAATCGGGCGCAGCCACTAGCTGAGGAGCATCAACATGTCCCTGGGTAACATATTTGATATCGCCGGTTCCGGCATGACTGCGCAGTCACTGCGGTTGAACACCACTGCATCCAATATTGCCAACGCGGAAACCGCCAGTTCCAGCACCGAAGGCACGTACAGGGCACGCAAGCCCGTGTTTGCCGCGATCCAGCAGTCCATGCTGAACCCGGACCAGAAAGATCTGGCGTTCGGGAGCGACGAAGGACCCGGCGCCGGGGTTCGTGTGGACGGCATTGTCGAGAGTGATGCGGAACTGCAGATGCGATACGAACCGAATCACCCCGCTGCCAATGAGGACGGCTACGTGTTCTACCCCAACGTCAACGTGGTTGAGGAAATGGCAGACATGATGTCCTCATCCCGCAGCTACCAGATGAACGTGGACATTATGAACACGGCGAAATCCATGATGCAGCGCATTCTTACACTTGGGCAGCAGTAACCGGGCGAGGACCGACCGATGAGCGCAATTAACCCGACGAATGTCTCTGATGTACTGGGCGATTTTCGTCATCAGCAGGGCGGTGCCGGCAACGGTACGAACGAACTCGGCAAAAACGAGTTCATGGAGCTGATGATTGCCCAGCTGAAGAACCAAAATCCGCTTGAACCCCAGGATAACGGCGAATTTATTTCCCAGCTTGCCCAGTTCAGTTCCCTTGAAGAAATGCAGGGCGTGTCCCGGAGTGTGGATGAACTGAGCAGCCAGTTCCGCTCCACCCAGGCGCTGCAGGCGTCGGCGATGGTGGGGCGGACCGTTCTGGCGCCATCGCAAATTGGCATACTTGGTAGCGAAGGCGAGATCACCGGCACCATCCAGGTTCCGGCATCCACCGGCGGGTTGCGTCTGTCCATTGAAAGTCAGAACGGTGAACGGGTACGGCAGATTGACCTGGGCGCCAGTGAGGCCGGCGTTGCTTCCTTCCAGTGGGATGGCAAGGACGGCAACGGCAATGCCTTGCCACCCGGCCCCTACCGCATTGTGGCTGAGGGTTCCTACCCCAGCGGAACCGAACAACTGGCCACCATGGTCAGCGCCAATGTGGACAGCGTTTCTCTCGGTCAGGGCGGTAAAGTCACACTGAATCTGGCCGGCATGGGCTCCATTGCCCTGTCGGACGTAGAACAAATCAATTGATACCGGTGCGAAACCACGAGGTGAATTATGGCTTTTAATACAGGGCTTAGCGGTTTGAGGGCAGCGTCCGTTGATCTGGACGTCACCGGTAATAACATTGCCAATGCCAGTACCGTTGGCTTCAAAAGCAGCAGCGCACAGTTTGGCGACCTTTATGCCAGCGGTTTCCTGAGTTCCGGCAACAACCCGGTGGGCGATGGTGTGCGGGTGCAGGACGTGAAGCAGTCTTTCGGTCAGGGCAACATCAGCTTTACCGACAACGGACTGGATATGGCGATCAACGGTGATGGCTTCTTTGTCCTGAATAACGGTGGAGAAGTTCGCTATTCCCGTGCGGGTCAGTTTGGCATCGACAAAGACGGATTTATTACCAATAACCAGAACATGCGTGTGCAGGGCTTCACCGCTGATGGCGACGGTAATCTGTCTGGCATTCGTGGGGATCTGCAGGTGGAGACGGACAACCTGGCGCCGAGGCGGACCACCAATCTGAGCACTGATCTCAATCTGGATTCCAGGGAAAGTGTGCTGGAAAACCGCATACGTGATCTGGGTGAAGACCTGAACGTGGCAGACCTGGATGGTGATGCTTTCCAGGTCGAGTATTCCGACGGTACCACGTCGCAGCTCATCTCCATTGGTACGGATCAGCCCGCAAATGAGGTGGCCGAGCTTCTGGGTTCACAAAAAGGCGTTAACGCCTCCGCTAGGACAAAGTTTGACCTGTCCGAACAGTTTGATATGACTCAGCTAGCCAGTGATTTGTCCGATCCGGACTTTGAGCTGACCATATCCCTGAACGGAAGCGACAACGTGACTTTCCGTGGCAGTGATGGCATTACCGATCTTGATTCGCTGGCTGCCGCCATCAATGACTCGGAGTTGAACACTCTGCAGGCGCAGGTTTCCGGCAGCGGTGATGATATTTCCATTACCGACAGTCGCGGGTTCACTGTCGATATGTCCTACACGACCGGCGCAGCAGGCAATCAGTCATTTGCCGCTCCCGAGCGTGGCAATCTGTTTGTGACCACTGAGCGCGAGGTGGCCGGCATACTGACTGATCCCGCCGGAACCGGCACGTTTGAGGCCGCGTATACAGCAGGCGAGACCCGGATCACCAATGAGTTCAATCCGCTGGACCAGCGCACATACAACCACGCTACATCCACCACGATCTACGACAGCCTGGGCAACTCCCACGAATTGACCCAGTTCTTCGTGAAGGAGCCTTCGCCGGGTGATGGAGTTGGTCAAAGTGAATGGTCGATCTACATGCAGATTGACGGTGAAATGGTTGCGGGTACCGATGAGACACCCTATACAGCCAGGTTCAACCAGGATGGTGATCTGCAATCGATCAATGGCGACCCGAATGGTGAAGTGGTTATTGATGACTGGGTGCCGAAAGACGCAAATGGCCTGCCCAATGGTGCGGATGGTCCTCCTGCTCCCGGGGAGGAAGTGGTCACACCGATTCCTGATCCGCCCACCACTTCTGCGTTTGTGGTGGACCTGAGCAACACCACCCAGTATGGCAGTGCCTTTGGGGTAAATGATCAGAATCAGAACGGTTATACCACGGGCCGTTTATCCGGTCTGGATGTGTCCGATCAGGGTGTGCTGTTTGCCCGATACACCAATGGCCAGTCTCAGGCGTTGGGGCAGGTAGCCCTGGCGGCGTTCAATAACACCGATGGGCTCTCGCCGGTAGGGGAGACAACCTGGGTGGAAACCTTCGAGTCCGGTCAGCCGATCATCGGCGCCCCGGATACCGGAACCCTGGGCTCCATCAAGGCCAGTTCGGTAGAGGATTCCAACGTGGACCTGTCTGCGGAACTGGTGAACCTGATCATTGCCCAGCGCAATTACCAGGCGAACGCGAAGACCATTGAAACCTCCGATGCGGTCACCCAGACCATCATCAACCTGAGATAATCCGCAAAACGCAATTCTGGCATAACTCCTGCAGGAAGACTGGTAACAGTCAAAATTCCGGCAGGAGTTTTCCCATGGATAAAGCCCTCTATATCGGGATGTCTGGCGCCAAGCAAAACATGCTGGCCCAGCGTGCCCACGCCAATAACCTGGCTAACGTCAGTACCACAGGGTTCAAGAAAGACTTCGCCCAGGCTCGTAGCATGCCGGTGTTTGGTGAGCATCACCCGACCCGCGCCTACGCCATGACCGAGCGGCCGGGGACGGATCTGTCCGCCGGGGCGCTGATGGAAACCGGCCGCAAGCTGGATGTTGCCGTTGAAGGCGACGGCTGGCTGGCGGTTCAGAACCAGCGCGGTGAGGAAGTTTTTACCCGGTCCGGCAGTCTGCAGATTGATGTCAACGGCCTGGTTCGTAACGCCAGCGGTGACATGGTTATGGGCAACGGTGGCCCGGTCGCTTTGCCGCCTTTCGATAACGTTCAGATCGGCGCCGACGGCACCGTTTCCATCGTTCCTGTTGGCGGTCCGCCGGATCAGCTGGTGGAAGTGGATCGCCTGAAGTTGGTCAACCCGCCGCCCGGCGCCCTGGAGAAAGGTGATGACGGTTACATGCGTCGCAAGCCGGACCAGGCTCTGGATGGCCCCGAGCCGCCGGATGGAAATATGCGCGTGGCCTCCGGATTTCTGGAAAGCTCCAACGTGAATGCCGTTGAGGAAATGATTGCCAACCTGCAGCTGTCGCGGCAGTACGAGATGCAGGTGAAGGTTATGACCACCGCGAATGAAAATTCCGAGGCTTCGGCACGCCTGTTGCAGAACCTCTGATAAACCTTGGGCACAGTCGTCGGATGGACAGAAAAGCGGCAAAACATAGCCGCCTGACAGAGTCCACCGGCAAGGAGAAAAAACATGCATCCAGCACTTTGGGTCAGTAAAACCGGGTTAAGCGCGATGGACACCAAGATGTCCACCATTTCCAACAACCTGGCTAACGTTAACACCACCGGTTTCAAGCGGGACCGCGCGGTGTTCCAAGACCTTCTGTATCAGGTGAACCGGCAGCCCGGCGGTATGAGCACCGAAAATTCCGAGCTGCCATCCGGCCTTCAGCTGGGCACCGGTGTGCGTGTTGTCGGCACGACCAAACAGTTTTCCCAGGGCAACCTTGAGGTGACCGAGCAACCGCTGGATATGGCGGTTAACGGTCGTGGTTTCATGCAGATTCTGCTCCCGGACGGGCAGGTTGCCTACACCCGTGACGGCCAGTTCCAGCTCAACTCGGACGGGGATATCGTGAACCCGGACGGCTATACGCTGGAGCCCAACATCAACGTGCCGGAGAACGCGACCAACATCACCATTGGCAAGGACGGCACCGTCACTGCCGTAGTGGATGACCAGGCAGCGCCGATCAACCTGGGGGAAATCACCCTGGTGGACTTCATTAACCCCCAGGGGTTGCAGGCTATTGGTAACAACCTATACAAGGCCACCAACGCCAGCGGTGACCCCGCTGAAGGCGAGCCAGGCATTGGCGGGCTCGGTACGGTCGAGCAGGGCATGATTGAATCTTCCAACGTGGAAGTGGTTGAAGAGCTGGTGAGCATGATCACGACCCAGCGTGCCTATGAGATGAATTCCAAGGTGGTGTCGGCCACCGACCAGATGCTGCAGTTTATTACGAACAATATCGGCTGATCCGATCGTGGTTCGTAGAGGGGACAGACAATGAAACGCATCGCGATAACAGATAGCACAACCTCCATCGGCACTCTGGCGCTGGTGGGCGTGTTGATCGTGTTGCAGGGATGCACCGCCATGAGTCGACAGAGGGCGGTTCCGGATGATCCGGCGTATGCACCGGTGCGGGCTGAGGCAATGATGCAGCGCGATCCGGAATCCGGAGCCATTTTCCAGACCCAGCGTAACCACAACCTATACGGTGATACGGTGGCGCTGAATGTGGGGGATGTCCTGACAGTGCAACTTGAGGAGTCCACCCGGGCCAGCAAGAATGCGGAAACCAGCATTACCAAGGACCAGGATATTTCCCTGCCGGAACCTGGAATTCTGGGGCTGAACAACCTGAATGTGGCGACCAATATCAATCAGGAGCGGGACTTTGAAGGCCAGGCCGAGGCGGACCAGAGCAATAGCCTGGCGGGTAGTATCACCGTGACGGTCACGGAAGTGTTGCCCAACGGTGTATTGCACATTCGCGGCGAGAAGTGGCTGTCCCTGACCAATGGCGATGAGTACATCCGCCTCACCGGTCTGGTTCGCCCCCAGGATATCGCGCCGGACAACACCGTTGCCTCCAACCGTATTGCCGATGCCCGCTTTGCCTATGGTGGCACGGGGGATTTTGACCAAGCGAATCAAATGGGCTGGCTGTCCCGCTTCTTTAACAGTGAGTGGTGGCCGTTATGAGGATGATCCGCTTCTGGATTGTTGTTCTGGCATTGTCTGTGGTGGCGTCACCTGTGCTGGCGGACCGCCTGAAGGATCTGGCCAGGATCAAGGGTGTACGTAACAACCAGCTGGTCGGGTACGGGCTGGTGGTTGGTCTGGATGGCACCGGTGACAAAGCGCCATTCACCAACCAGACGTTCCGCAACATGATGAACCAGTTTGGCATTACCTTGCCGGAAGGGGTTAACCCGAACCTGGCCAATGTGGCAGCGGTGACCGTCAGTGCCACTTTGCCGCCTTTTGCCAAGCCCGGGCAGGAGCTGGATATTACGGTGTCCTCTATCGGTAATGCGGACAGCCTCCGGGGCGGAACCCTGTTGATGACGCCACTGAAAGGCGCGGACGACCAGATCTACGCCATGGCCCAGGGCAGTCTTGTGGTAGGTGGTTTTGGCGCTCAGGGGCAGGATGGTTCCCGGATTACGGTGAACGTTCCGTCGGTTGGGCGGATTCCCAATGGCGCCACCATTGAGCGGGAAGTGCTTTCCCCCTTCAGCAAGGGTGACACGATTACTTTTAACCTGCTGCGCGCTGACTTCACAACAGCGCGCCGTGTGGTAGAGGCCATTAACAACACGCTCGGCCCGGACATGGCTTACGCCCACGACGCCACGTCAGTGTCAGTGAAGGCACCGAGGGATGCGGATCAGCGGGTGAGCTTCCTGTCGATTCTGGAGAACATCGAAGTGGATCCGGCTGAGGCTGCCGCCAAGGTGGTCATCAACAGCCGCACTGGCACCATCGTGGTGGGCCAGAACGTCAAGGTCAGTCCGGCAGCGGTCACCCATGGCAATCTCACGGTGACCATTGAAGAGAACCCGGAAGTGGTGCAACCAAATCCCTTTGCCGGTGGCGAAACCGCCGTCGAGCCCAATACCCAGATTGCCGTCACCGAGGACCCGGCCCGGATGTTCCAGTTCGGCCCGGCGGTGACTCTGAACGAGATCGTCCAGGCGGTGAACCAGGTCGGTGCGGCGCCCGGTGATGTAATGGCGGTTCTTGAAGCACTCAAACAGGCTGGCGCGCTGCGCGCCGAGCTGATTGTGATTTAGGTGGCGTGATGCAGGACTCCAGCATTCAACAGGCCCGGATCTACACCGATTTCAGCGGCCTCAATGAATTGAAATCCCAGGCCAGGACGGACAAGAAAGCCGCCCTGGAAGAGGTCGCCCGTCAGTTCGAGAGTCTGTTTATTGGCGAGATGATGAAGTCCATGCGCAAGGCCGGGGACGTGTTCTCCGAAGGCAATTACCTGAACAGCAACGAGTCCGAGCATTATCGTGACATGTTCGATAACCAGCTCAGTCTGTCCCTCGCGGGGCAGCGGGGCGGCACCGGCCTGGCCGAGGCGCTGGTTCGCCAGCTCAGTCGTCAGATTCCGGGCATGAGCGAGGAGGGGCAAAAGCTCTCCGGCCACAAGGCCACGCTTGCGGATTACGATCGCAGCGTTCCGGTTCCTTCCAGGGCATTGCCGGAGCAGGTGAGGGAAGTGAACCGGATCGCGCCGGCGGAGCCAGCGGAACAAGCCGCCGCCCCGGCCACCGACGATCTGGCGCCCTTGCCACGGAACTTCGGCAGCCCGGAGGAGTTTGTCCGTGAGCTGCTGCCGGTTGCGGAGCGCGTTGCCAGGGAAAGCGGTATTGACCCGCGCGTCATGATTGCGCAGGCGGCGCTGGAAACCGGGTGGGGCAAACACATGATTGAAGGTGAGGGCGCATCGCCCAGTCACAACCTGTTTGGTATCAAGGCGGACCATCGCTGGCAGGGAGATTCCGTCAACATTGCCACCACGGAATTCCGTGAGGGCGTACCCATGAGCGAGCGGGCGTCGTTCCGTGCATACCCGGATTATGAAGCGAGCTTCCGGGACTATGTCGAGTTTCTGGAATCCAACCCCCGTTACCGGGATGTTCTTGCTTCCGCTGATCAGCCAGAGGTATTCGCCCAGAAGCTGCAGGATGCCGGTTACGCCACCGATCCGGAATACGGCGCCAAGATCCGCCGGATAATGAACGGTGATTCCCTGATGACACTGTCCATGGATAACGCGGAGTCCATGGGCAACACAGAGGCTGAGGAGTAACGGTTATGGCGGGACTGATTAATATTGGTCTGACGGGCATCCTTGGCCATCAGGCGGCGCTGAACACCACGGGCAATAACATTACCAATGCCAACACGCCCGGTTACAGTCGCCAGGAAGTGCAGTTCGAGACCCAGCCGGGGCAGCGCACGGGCGCTGGAACCATTGGCAGTGGCGTCAGCATCTCGAATATCCGGCGGCTCGCCAATGAGTACCTGGTTCAACAGGTTCGCGAAGACACCACCCTCAACGGTGAGCAGCAAGCGTTGAACTCCGAGTTGTCGCGTCTCGATAACCTCCTCGGCGGAGAGACAACCGGGCTCAGTGATACCCTGAACAATTTCTTCGCGAGTCTGCAAAACGCGGCGGAAGATCCCGCCTCACTGCCGCAACGCCAGCTGGTGCTGAGTGAGGCGCAACAGTTGGTTAACCGCTTCCAGGCCCTGAACCAGGAGTTCATCCAGCAGCGGGAGTCGGTAAAGACGCAGATGCAGCAAGGGGTGAAAGACGCCAACACCCTGTTGAAAAGCATTGCCGAGCTGAATCTGGCCATTTCTGAATCACCCGGGCTGGCCGAGGGCAAGATGCCCAATGAACTCCTGGACAAGCGGGATGAAGCGCTCAGGAAATTGTCGGATCTTGTGGGCATCAAGGTGACGCAGGCTGAGGGCAGTCAGGTGAACGTATCCCTGAACAACGGCCTCGCTCTGGTTGTGGGCAGCAACGCTGCCGAGTTCGGCACCCGTGAGAGTGTTGAGGATCCAACATCGCTGGAGTTTACCCTCAGGAATGGCGGAAGAACCCTGGCAGTGGATGAACAGATCAATGGCGGTAAGCTTGGTGGTTTACGACGGTTCGAAGCGGAGGCGCTGAAGCCTGCCTTCGACGAGCTCGGGCGCGTTGCCATTGCGCTCTCTGACACCATGAATCATCAGCATGAAATCGGGCTGGATCTGGAAGGCGAGCTGGGAGGGCAGTTCTTTACCGACATTAACAACATTGCGGCCCAGCGCGGCCGGGTGGTTGCCAATGCCAACAACCAGGCCCCCAACGATGCCCAACTGGCGGTGGAGATTACTGATAGCTCAGTACTGGAATCGGGTAGCTGGTCTCTTCAGTTCAGTGGCGATGGCCGCAGCTATGAACTGATTGACAGTGCAACCGGTAAAACGGTGAACCAGGGCCGGTTGCCGGACCCGGCTAATTCCGAGATTTCCATGCCCGGATTCAATATCCGTATTGAGGGCGGCACCTTTAATGCCGGGGATAAGTACCTGATTCAGCCGACCCGGAACGCTGCAGCCAATATCGGTCTGGAAGTGGAGCGGGAAGAGGATCTGGCGTTTGCCAGCCCGGTCCGTGCAGAGTCGGACCTGGGCAACAGCGGGACTGCCCAGATCAACCAGGGCAAAATGCTGGATGTCCGCAACCCGTTTACCAATGCCCTGTTGCCGGGCTTCCGGACCGAGGGCGAGCTGACAAACGGCCCGTTGGAAGTCCAGTTTGATGACGATGGCGCCGGGAACCTGGTGTACAGCGTGTTCGACAACAACGGCGATGCGATCATTGCCGATAAGCCCTATCAGGACGGGATTTCCAACAAGCTGTTCAGTGAAGACCCCAGTGACGGCGCGGAGTACCAGGGCTTTCAGTTTGAGATTTCAGGGAATCCGGAGGTGGGTGACGTTTTCACCATCGGTTTCAACGAGAACGGCGTGTCCGATAACCGCAATGCCGAATTCCTGGCAGCACTGGGAACGGCCAATACCATGAACAATGGCACCCAGAACTTTACCGAAGGCTATGCCGGCGTCGTGGAGGCGGTTGGCGTAAAAACCCGTCAGAGCCAGTTGGACAAGGATGCCAGCCAGACGTTGCTGGAACAGTCCACCAATCAGCGGGAATCGGTATCGGGCGTCAACCTTGATGAGGAAGCCGGAAAGCTTATCCAGTATCAGGCAGCCTATAACGCCTCGGCCCAGGTCATGAGTGTGGCTCAGGATTTGTTTACGACACTGTTGCAGAGTTTCCGGTAACAGGGGGGAGGTGACATGATCAGAATTTCATCGCAACAGGTATTTTCGGGGGGCATCAATCGCCTCCAGGAGCTCAACGTTGGCCTGAACAAAACCTCTGAGCAGGTATCCACCGGCAAGCGTGTTAACCGTCCTTCTGATGACCCCGTGGCCGCTGCGCGCATTCTCAAGCTCAATCAGGAGCTGGCTCGTGTGGAAACCTATCAGCGCAATGCCACGCTGGCGGACAATCGCCTTAAGCAGGAAGAAAGCGCCCTCGAGAGCTCCATCGATGTCATCCAGCGAGTGAGGGAGCTGACGGTGCAGGCCGGTAACGGCTCGTTGAGCCAGAACGACCGTCAGTCCATTGCGTCGGAATTGAAGGAGCGCCTGGGGCAGCTGGCCAACATCACAAACACCAAGGATGCCTCTGGCGAGTATATTTTCAGTGGCTTTCAGGGGGATCAGGAGGCGTTCACAAAGAACGTGTCCGGTGACTGGGTCTATCGTGGTGATGAAGGCCAGCGTGTGCTGGAAATTGATGACGGGGTGACCGTCCCGATCAGCGACCACGGCAAGGGGATCTTTGTCGATGTGGCGGCGGCAGAACCCACCTTCTTTGCTGAGGCTTCGTCCACCAACGAATCCGGGGCGCGGATCAGCTCCGGCATGGTGGCGGATCGCGATGCATTTGACCTGGTGTATCCGGATGATATTTCCGTCTCGGTTGTTGATGACGGTGCGGGTGGACTGGAAGTACAAGCCTTCAACCGGCGTACCGACGCTCCACTGGCCGTTACGCCTCCGGCGTACGACAATGGCGGAAGCTTTGAGGTTGCCGGGGCCCGGGTAGAGATCTACGATGCCGCCGATGGCGACGAGTTCACCCTGAAAACAGCCCAGAAACAGTCCGTGTTCACTTCCGTTGAAAAGTTGATCTACGGCCTGGAAAACGTCGACAAGTCGGCTCCTGGTGGCCAGGACACCTATGATGACCTGATCGCCAATTCCCTGATCAATCTGGACAATGCCCAGGAAAGTATCATCAAGAAGCAGACCGAGCTGGGTGGGCGAATGAATGCGGTGGAATCCACCCAGTCGTTCCTTGAGGATTCTTCTGTATACAGCAATGAAATCCGCTCCCAGCTCCAGGACGTGGACTACGCGGAAGCGATCAGTAACCTGAGTTTCCAGAGCTTCGTACTGCAGGCCGCCCAGCAGTCGTTTGCCCAGGTTTCACAATTGTCACTGTTCGATCGTCTGTAAAAAAGCCCGCCGGAACCAAGGATTTACTCAGAGAATCCCAAAGTCCGGCACTTGTTATTGCTTTCAGATTCAACCTCAGTATAATCCCCAGCACTCTCCGATGGCGGCGTGGTGAAATTGGTAGACACGACGGATTCAAAATCCGTTGGGGTAAAACCCGTGGCGGTTCGAGTCCGCCCGCCGCTACCACTTACAAGCCGCACTATGCGGTGTCGTGAACAGTCCATCCAATGAACGTCTCCGATTTTCACTTTGATCTGCCGGATGAACTTATCGCCCGGTATCCGCTCAAAGAGCGAAGTGCGTCCCGGTTGCTCAGCCTTGATGGCTTGTCCGGCGAAACCAGGCATCTTCGTTTCACCGATTTGCCAGACTTGCTCCAGCCGGGTGACCTGCTGGTGTTCAACGATACGCGAGTGATTCCCGCACGCCTGTTTGGCCAGAAAGAAACTGGCGGTCAGGTGGAAGTGTTGGTTGAGCGTGTGCTCGGGGAGCGCGAGATCCTGGCTCACGTAAGGGCCTCCAAGGCGCTGAAGGAAGGCCAGAAGGTGCTGCTGGAAGACGGTACGGCGTTGCGGATGACCGGTCGGGATGAGGCTCTGTTTCATCTGTTCTGTGACAGCGACGAAGCCATTCTGGACGTGCTCGACCGCATTGGGCACATGCCATTGCCTCCCTATGTGGATCGCCCCGATGAGTCCTCGGACCGTGAGCGTTACCAGACCGTGTACGCACGGGAAGCGGGAGCTGTGGCGGCGCCAACGGCCGGCCTGCATTTCGATGAGCCGTTGCTGGCAACGCTGAAAGAGCGGGGCGTGGATGTGGCCTGGGTGACCCTTCATGTAGGGGCAGGTACCTTCCAGCCCGTGCGGGTGGAGCGAATCGAAGACCATATCATGCACAGCGAAGTGGCCCATGTTCCGGAAGCAACTGTCGATGCGGTGAAACGTACCCGCGCCCGCGGTGGCCGGGTGGTTGCGGTGGGGACCACGTCCGTGCGCTCGCTGGAATCCGCCACCCGTGGCGGTGTACTGCGGCCTTTCCGTGGTGAAACCGATATCTTCATTCATCCTGGTTATCGTTTCCAGGCGGTTGATGCCATGGTTACCAACTTCCATTTGCCGGAGTCCACGCTGATTATGCTGGTCAGTGCGTTTGCCGGGTATAACAATGTGATGTCTGCGTACGCCGACGCGGTACGGGAGAAGTACCGCTTCTTCAGCTATGGCGATGCCATGTTTATAACGGGCCAGGAGCCCAGCCTGGGTATGTTGAAAGGGCATGCCGGGGAAACCAGTCAGGAAAGCGGAGTGAAATCGTGAGCCAGTCCTGCTTCATGTCGTTTGAAAAACTCGGTGAAGACGGCCGTGCCCGCCGGGGCCGACTGACATTCCCACGCGGAACCGTTGAGACGCCGGCGTTCATGCCGGTGGGAACCTACGGTACCGTCAAGGGAATGTTGCCACGGGATATCAAGGAGATCGGGGCCGAGATTATTCTGGGCAATACCTTTCACCTGATGCACAGGCCGGGTACCGAGGTGGTTAAAGCCCATGGAGATCTCCATGACTTCACCCAGTGGCACGGCCCGATCCTGACCGATTCCGGCGGGTTCCAGGTCTTCAGTCTGGGTGAAATGCGCAAGATTACCGAAGAGGGCGTGACCTTCCGCTCGCCGGTTGATGGTTCACCGGTCAAGCTCAGCCCCGAGATTGCCATGCAGGTTCAGCGTGACCTGGGCTCGGATATCGTCATGATCTTCGACGAGTGCACGCCTTACCCCGCCACGGAAAAAGAGGCGAGGGAGTCCATGGAAATGTCACTGCGCTGGGCTGAGCGGAGCAAACAGGCCCACGAGGGCAATCCGGCCGCGCTGTTTGGCATTGTTCAGGGCGGTATGTACGAATCCCTGCGGGATCGTTCCCTGGACGGGCTGACGGGCATTGGTTTTGACGGCTATGCCATCGGCGGCCTGTCGGTAGGCGAGCCCAAAGAGGATATGATTCGCATACTGGATTACTTGCCGCCGCGTATGCCGGAGGACAAACCCCGCTATCTGATGGGGGTGGGGCGCCCGGAAGACATTGTTGAGGCTGTTCGCCGCGGTGTGGACATGTTTGACTGTGTCATGCCGACCCGGAACGCCCGTAATGGCTACCTGTTTACTTCCACCGGTATCGTTAAAATCCGTAACGCGAAGAACCGTCACGATACCGGGCCTCTGGACGAGCGGTGTGACTGTTACACCTGCCAGAATTTTTCGAGAAGTTATCTGCATCATCTCGATAAGTGTGGAGAAATGCTCGGATCCCAGCTGAACACAATCCACAACCTGCGGTTCTACCAGAACCTGATGGCTGGATTGCGTGGCGCAATTGAAGCAGGTACATTGTCGGACTTTATCAGCGACTTCTACGCCCGCCGGGGTGAGACTGTTCCGCCGCTGGCGGACTTACGACCCTCATTAAAGCAGGCCGAATTTACTTTGAACAATTATCTGAAACAACGGAGACATTGAATGAAATCGATCAAGCTGCTTATCGCCGCACTCATTGCCGTTATGCCTTCACTGGCGTTGGCACAGGATCCCGGCGCCCAGGGTATGGGAGTTATGGGGCAGGTTATCTTTTTTGCCGGCTTCATCCTGATTTTCTACTTCCTGATCTGGCGTCCGCAGTCCAAGCGTGCGAAAGAGCACAAGGCGCTGATGTCAGGCCTGAACAAGGGTGATGAAGTGGTTACCTCCGGCGGCGTTGCTGGTCGTATCACCAAGGTTACTGATGATTTCCTCGTCGTTGAAGTAGCTGACAACGTTGAAATCAAGGTTCAGAAAGTCGCGGTTGCCGCTGCTTTGCCCAAAGGTACCCTGAAAGACATCTGAACCGGCGCTTCGCCAGACTGAATTAGGGAGCCTCTGAGCACTCCTAAGCCAAGCTGACATTTCAGAGCCGGCCCCTGGGCCGGCTAAAAGGGAACCCATGCTTAACAAGTACCCGCTCTGGAAAAACCTGATTATCCTGATCGCCCTGGTGATCGGTTTTATCTACGCATTACCCAACCTGTTTCCTGATGATCACGCCGTTCAGATTACCGGTGCAAGGAGCAGTACCGAAGTCAATCAGAGTACGCTTGACCGTGCTGTTGATGCACTGGAATCCGAAGGCATTGAGATCAAAGGCAGCGATCTTCAGGATCGCAACGGGTTAATCCGGGTACTCAACGGGGATGACCAGCTCAAGGCGCGTCCGGTGGTACAGAATGCCCTTGGTGATGATTACCTGGTTGCGCTGAACATGGCGCCGTCCACCCCGGACTGGTTGCGCAGCCTGGGGGCAGGCCCGATGAAGCTCGGCCTGGACCTTCGCGGTGGCGTTCACTTCCTGCTGGAAGTGGATATGGAAACCGCGGTTGAGCAGCGCCTTGAAGCTTTGGCGGGGCAGATCAAGGGTGATCTCCGGGAAGAGCGTATTCGTTACCGTGGTGGCGACCTTGATGATCGGGAAATCGTCCTGAGCTTCCGTGACGAATCGTCCCGCACTGAAGCATTTGGACTGATTCGTGATCAGTACAACCAGTTCCTGCTGGACGAACAGAGAGAAGGCGATGAATTCCGGATCGTCCTGTCTCTGTCCGAGCAGGAAGTGAAGTCGATTCAGGATTATGCACTGGAGCAGAACCTGACGACCATCCGTAACCGTGTGAACGAGTTGGGTGTGGCCGAGCCTCTGGTACAGCGCCAGGGCGCTGATCGCATTATTGTTGAGTTACCCGGGGTTCAGGATACGGCCCAGGCCAAGCGTGTTCTCGGGGCAACCGCCAATCTGGAATTCCGCCTGGAAGCGAGGCCGGATGCGCCGCGCTCAGCAACCGAAACCTTCGGGTTCCGGGATGAACCGCAACGCAGCGCCCGGCTTGAACGGGACATCATCGTCACTGGCGAAAACGTTTCCAATGCCCAGCAGGCCTTCGATGAGAATGGTCAGCCACAGGTCAACATCACCATGGATTCGGTGGGCGGTGACCTGATGAACCGCGCCACCCGCAATGCGATCCAGCGTCGCATGGCGGTGCTGTTCATTGAATACCGCACCGAGACCGAACAGAAGGTGGTTGACGGTGAAATCCAGACCGAAGAAAACCGCGTTGTTGAACGGGGCATCATCAGTCTGGCGACGATCCAGTCCGCCCTGGGCAGCAGCTTCCGGATTACCGGCCTGGATTCCATTCCCGAGGCATCGGAGCTGGCCCTGTTGCTGCGTGCCGGCTCCCTTGCCGCGCCGATGTATTTTGTTCAGGAACGGACCATCGGCCCCAGTCTCGGTCAGAAGAATATCGATGCTGGCATGATGTCGGTCGCTCTGGGCTTTGCCCTGGTGCTGATCTACATGGCGTTCTATTACCGCGGATTTGGCATGATCGCCAATGTGGCGCTGACGCTGAACCTGATGATGCTGATTGCCTGCATGTCCATCCTCTCGGCCACACTGACCCTGCCGGGTATCGCCGGTATCGTGCTGACGGTCGGCATGGCGGTTGATGCCAATGTGCTGATCTTCGAGCGAATACGGGAAGAGCTTAAAACCGGCGTGCCGCCGCAATCCGCGATCAATGCCGGCTACTCGCGGGCGTTTGTTTCGATTGTGGATGCCAACATCACCACATTGCTGGTGGCCGTTATCCTGTTCGCCATGGGTTCCGGCCCGGTGAAAGGGTTCGCGGTAACTCTGTGCCTGGGCATTCTCACGTCGATGTTCTCGGGGCTTATGGTTAGCCGCAGCATCGTGAATTTCGTATACGGTGGTCGCAAGATTCAGAAGCTGTCGATCGGGGGGAAGCTGGCTAATGTCTGATACACAGAAGCAGCCAATTGATTTCATGGGGATACGGAAGATAGCCTCCGTATTCTCCATTGCACTGATTATTATCTCCGTCGCTCTGCTGGCCACCCGCGGACTGAACCTGGGAATGGACTTCACCGGCGGCACGTCGGTGGAGCTGGAATATCAGCAAGCGCCGGTGTTGTCCGATATCCGGGGTGAGTTGGAGCAGGCCGGGTACAGCAACTTTGTGGTGCAGAACTTTGGCTCCGACACCACGGTTCTGATCCGCATGCGCGAATCCGGCAACGATGAGCTGGCACGGCAAGTGATGGGGGCTCTGACCAGCGGTGGCGCTGAACTGGAGCTGGTGAGCTCCGAGTTCGTGGGCTCCCAGGTGGGTGAGGAACTGAAGGAAGACAGCGGCCTGGGGCTGTTGATTGCCTTGGCCGTGGTGCTGATCTACGTCGGCATGCGCTTCCAGTTCAAGTTTGGGATCGCCTCCGTGCTGCCTCTGGCGCACGATGTAATCATAGTGCTGGGGGTGTTTGCCCTGTTCCAGTGGACGTTTGACCTGTCGGTGCTGGCTGCGTTGCTGGCGGTGATTGGTTACTCGCTGAACGATACCATTGTGGTAGCGGACCGTATCCGGGAAAACTTCCGCAAGCTGAGGGAGGGGGATTCGTGGTTCATTATTAACGAGTCCATTCACCAGACCATCAGCCGTACCATCAATACGTCCGGTACCACGTTGGTGGTGTTGCTGGCCCTGTACTTCTTTGGTGGCGAAGCCATCAATAACTTTGCCATCGCGCTGATGATTGGTGTGGTGGTCGGTACCTATTCCTCGATTTACGTGTCTGCCAACATGCTGATGGTGTTGAACGTATCCCGCGAGGATCTGATGGTGCCGGCGAAGGAAGGTCTTGTCAGTGAAGAAGAGGAAGAGCAGCCGCCGGAGTGGCTCAACCGGATGTAACGGCCTGTCGGATTACGGCTCCTCCCACAAAAAAGCCGCAGCCCTTACGGGTTGCGGCTTTTTTGTTGCAGCTGAAACTCCGCCGGAGATTAGCGGGGCAGGCGTCCACGAAATGGGTGGAGAACTTTCAGCACTTCCCGGAACAGCTTGGGGTTGGCGACAACCAGTTGGCGGGCGTTGCCGGTGGACGGGTTGCCGGAGAAGTCGCCGGTGAGGGCGCCGGACTCCATGGCGAGGGTGACGCCGATGTCGAGATCCGCCGCTTCAGGCTTGAAGATAATGGCTGCATCCAGGTAACCGGCGGACACCCGTGCAATGTCCAGGGCAACGCACCCGGAAGTGCGGAACATACCGGATTCCCTGGCGATGACGGAGGCCATTTCACCCCAGAGCAGGGGATCATCACCTGTACGCGCCTGGTCCAGCAGGTTGCTGCTAATGGCAGACTGCTGGGTATGTTTGATCTCGCTCGTGCGGACGCGACGGCTGTTCAGTGCGGCGCCGTGGCCCCGGCTGGCGGAGTACTCTTCGCCGGTGATCGGGTTGACCAGCAGCAGGTTTTCCGCCCGGTTGTTCTTCTTCTGGATCAGCGCCAGGGCGAAGTCCGGAATGCCGCGCAGGAAATTGTCACGGCCAAGGAGCGGGAAAATGTGCCAGCTCTTGTCGCTGCCATTGGCGTCGGATTCGCCCATGGGTGCAATGGTGTGGTCTTTATAGGCTTTTTCGAGCTGTTCCGTGAAATTGTCGTAGATGGACGTTTCAACACGGTCCAGTTGGCCCAGGCGGTCGGATTCGTCCTTGCCGTTGGGTTCCTGGCGCTCGAAATGTGCTTTCAGATAGTCAGACCCCTGACGCGCTACGCGCAGGGCCATTTTAATTGCTGGTTGCATCTGAGTGTTCATTATCCGGGTGTGTGAAGGTCGCGTATGATAGCAAAAGAAAGGGCTGCTTGTATGTTTTTTGCCTCAGCAATGTCACGGATCACGCTCTGTTTCGGGATGTTCGGAGAGGCAAGGTCGGGTAGGAATCTGCTATGATTATCGCCCCTAAATCATTGACAGAGACTATGGCCCATGCATAAACCGGCGCTTCCCCTGGAAGGCACTGATACGTTTCAGGACCAGATCCGCATTGTCCTGGTGGAAACTTCCCATTCGGGGAATATCGGGGCAGTGGCGCGTGCCATGAAAAATATGGGGCTGGGTAATCTGTGTCTGGTTAATCCGGCATCGTTTCCCGACGAGACATCTTACGCCCGATCATCCGGCGCATCGGATGTGCTGGATAACGCCATGGTGGTGTCTTCACTGGACGAGGCGATATCCGATTGTGTGCTGGTGATGGGCACCAGTGCCAGGGGACGCAAGGTGCCCTGGCCGGTCATTGCTCCGCCTGACGCGGCGGTCAAGGCTGCGGAGCATACGTCCGCCGGGCCGGTGGCCCTGGTGTTTGGTCGCGAGAATCACGGGCTCAGCAACGATGAGTTGCAGCGTTGTCACTACCATATTCATATTCCCTCCAATCCGGAATACAGCTCTCTGAACCTGGCCATGGCCGTTCAGGTTGTCTGCTATGAAATGCGCATGCATTACCTGCGTGGACTTGAAGGAGGCGAGGGCAGCCCATACCTTAAACCCATGACCGCTCCCGGTGATGCGGGCTGGGATGTCCCTCCCGCACCGGTGAATGATGTGGAGGGCTTTTTCGGGCACCTTGAGCAGGTGCTTGTGGATATTGATTTCCACCGCCGGGAAAATCCGCGTCAATTGATGACCCGTTTGCGCCGCCTGTTCCAGAGAGCAAGAATGGATCAGATGGAAATCAATATCCTCAGGGGGGTTCTGACTGCAGTGCAGAAATCGGCAGTCAAAGAGTCCCCGGAAATGGCTTCAGAGGCCGATAAAGCCGCCACTGGGCAGGAAGAAGATCATGTTTGAACGATTAAGGGAAGATATTGCCAGCGTGTTCCACCGCGATCCCGCTGCCAGAAATACTTTCGAGGTGCTGACCAATTATCCGGGCTTGCATGCTTTGCTGTTGCACCGGTTTTGCCATTGGTTATGGAATTTGGGCCTGAAATGGCTGGCTCGCACCATCTCTACCATTGCCCGCTGGCTGACCGGTATTGAAATACACCCGGGAGCGACCATTGGCCGCCGCTTTTTTATCGATCACGGCATGGGCGTGGTAATCGGCGAAACGACCATTATCGGTGACGACGTCACCCTGTATCAGGGCGTGACCCTGGGCGGAACCAGCTGGAATAAGGGCAAACGTCACCCCACCATCGGTAATGGCGTGGTGGTGGGCGCTGGCGCCAAGATTCTGGGGCCATTCGAAGTCGGGGAAGGGGCCAAGGTAGGGTCCAATTCCGTGGTTACCAAGGCCGTTCCGGCTGGGGCGACCGTTGTCGGCATTCCTGGTCGGGTTATTGTGAAGCGTAAGCCCGCCGAAGATGACGATGTGCGCCGCAAGGAGATGGAAGAGCGCATGGGCTTCGATGCCTATGGTGTGACTGAAGAGATGCCGGACCCCGTGGCGCGGGCAGTGCGCAGTCTGCTGGATCACATGCATGTCGTTGATGACCGCATCGAGAACATGTGCAAGGCGCTTAAGAAGGTGAACAGCGAGTACCAGAATGGTGAATTGCCGCCACTGCAGGACGAGGATTTTGACTGTGTCCGGGACGATCAGCCCCAGGACAAGTGAATACTTGACTGTTTTGGTAGGTCAATTCATACTCGGCGCTGTGAATTCTGATTCATTCCCTTGTCGGGGCTGAGACTATGAAACTGACCACCAAAGGCCGCTATGCCGTTACGGCGATGCTGGATCTGGCTCTTCATGGGGGTCAGGGGCCGGTCAGTCTTGCGGACATTTCAGCCCGGCAGGAAATCTCCCTCTCCTATCTGGAGCAGCTGTTTTCCCGTCTGCGCAGGCACCAGTTGGTGGTCAGCATCCGTGGTCCGGGTGGCGGCTACCGCCTGAGCCGTGATGCCGCTACTGTATTCATCGCCGAAGTGGTGGATGCGGTCAATGAATCCCTGGATACCACGCGCTGTGGTAACAAGGGTGACTGCCAGAACGGCGAAAAATGCCTGACTCACCACCTGTGGTCGGATCTGAGTGATCAGATCCATCAGTTTCTCAGTGAGATCAGTCTTGCCGATCTGATGAAAAAGCGGGAAATCCAGATGGTGGCGGACCGACAGGATCGCCGCCAGTCGGATGCTGACTCCCAGACGATCAACACCGAGCGCCTGACTGAGCAGACGCCGGCCTGAACCAAGTAACTCTCGATACCATTATGAAAAAGCCCGTCTATCTGGATTACGCGGCGACGACGCCCGTTGATCCCCTTGTTGCTGAAGAAATGGTCAGGTACCTGACCCTGGATGGCGTCTTCGGAAATCCGGCGTCACGCTCACACGCCTATGGCTGGCAGGCAGAAGCGGCAGTCGAGAGCGCGCGCAAGAATGTGGCGGGCCTGATCCACGCCGACCCGAGGGAGATTGTGTGGACTTCCGGGGCGACCGAATCCGACAATTTGGCGATCAAGGGCGCGGTGGCCGGGAAATCCGGCGCCCATGTGATCACCTCGATGATTGAACACAAGGCCGTCCTCGACACCTGCAAATGGCTTGAGAGTCAGGGTGTGGATGTGACGTGGCTGAAGCCGCAACCGGATGGTCGCATTGCGCCGGACCAGGTGGAGGAAGCTCTCAGGCCGGAGACGGTGCTGGTCAGCCTGATGATGGTGAACAATGAGCTTGGCTGCATCACCGATATCGGCGCCATCGGTGGCCTTTTGCGTGAGCGGGGCGTTCTGTTTCACGTGGATGCTGCTCAGGCGGCCGGAAAGATGCCGGTGGATGTAACGGCGACGCCGGTGGATCTGTTGTCGCTGTCCGGTCATAAGGTCTACGGTCCGAAAGGTGTGGGTGCCCTGTACGTCCGCCGTTCGCCGGATGTGAAAATCGAGGCTCAGATTCATGGCGGCGGCCATGAAAGGGGGATGCGTTCCGGTACCTTGCCGACCCATCAGATTGTTGGGATGGGCAGTGCGTTTGCCCGGGCGCAAGAGTTGCTTGATGACGATATGGCCCGGCTGGAAGCGTTGCGTACCCGGTTTCTGGATGGCCTGTCTTCGCTGGATGGGGTGTCATTCAACGGCAGCGCCGAGGCAAGGGTGCCGGGCATTATCAATCTGTCGTTCGCCGGCGTTGACGCAGAATCCCTGATGCTGGGCTTGCGGGAACTGGCGGTTTCGTCCGGCTCGGCCTGTGCATCGGCGACCATCGAGCCGTCGTTTGTGCTCCGTGGTATCGGTCTTGGCGATGAGGAGGCCCACCGGGCCCTGCGATTCTCACTCGGGCGGTTTACCTCCGAAGAGGAGGTGGACTTTGCGACGTCACAAATCATTGAAGTTGTTGGGCGTCTCCGCTCCGTGCGGTAGGCAGTAGCCTCCGGACTGCGTATAATCCCAACCCTGAATTTTTAACCTGAACCATACTGGAGAAATGACATGGCAAACGAGCGCACGCTCTCGATTATCAAGCCCGACGCAGTTGCAAAGAATGTGATCGGTGAAATCTACACCCGTTTTGAGAAAGCCGGTCTCAACATCGTTGCCGCCAAAATGATGCACCTGACCCAGGAGCAGGCGGAAGGCTTCTACGCCGAGCACAAAGAACGTCCTTTCTTCAACGACCTGGTTGCTTTCATGACTTCCGGTCCGGCTGTGGTTCAGGTTCTGGAAGGCGAAGGGGCCATCCTGAAGAATCGTGACCTGATGGGCGCGACCAACCCGAAAGAAGCTGAAGCCGGCACTATCCGCGCCGATTTCGCGTCTTCTATCGACGCTAATGCCGTACACGGTTCCGACTCTGCCGCTTCCGCAGAGCGTGAGATCGCGTACTTTTTCAATGACAGTGAAATCTGCCCGCGCGGTTGATTTTGCTGCCGAAGCGGGAGACGTTCTCCCGCTTCGGATTGGTTATTTGATCGAGGTTATGAAATGACAGCGGCCGCTGAGAAAACCAACCTGCTGGGGATGCCGAAAGCCAAGATGGAGGCTTTCTTTGAGACCCTGGGAGAGAAGCGTTTCCGCGCCACCCAGGTGTTGCAGTGGATTCACCAGCGTGGCGCTGATGACTTCGATCAAATGACCAATATGAGCAAGGTCCTGCGGGAAAAGCTCAAGGAAGTCGCCGAAATTCGCGGGCCTGAGGTGGTTTACGACGAAACCTCCAAAGACGGTACCCGCAAATGGGTCATGCGCATGGACAACGGCAACAGCGTTGAAACGGTGCTGATTCCCGATGGCGAGCGTGGCACTCTGTGCGTCTCTTCCCAGATTGGTTGCAGCCTGGACTGTACCTTTTGCTCGACTGGCAAGCGTGGCTTCAACCGCAATCTGACGGCTGCCGAAATCATCGGCCAGGTATGGGTGGCCCGGAAAGCCTTCATGCCATTCGAGCCGGGCCCGGATCGCCCCATCACCAACGTGGTGATGATGGGCATGGGGGAGCCTCTGCTGAACTTCGACAACGTTGTCGACGCCATGAACCTGATGATGGAAGACCTGGCTTACGGCATATCAAAGCGTCGGGTGACCGTCAGCACCTCCGGTGTGGTGCCTGCCATTGATCGTCTTGGCGAAGTTACAGATGTTTCACTGGCCATTTCGCTCCATGCCCCTAATGATGAGCTGCGTAACCAATTGGTGCCATTAAATAAAAAGTACCCGATCGCGGAATTACTGGCAGCGACAAAGCGGTATCTGGCCCGGTTACCGGACAAGCGCAAAGCCACCATCGAGTACACGGTGATCGAAGGAGTGAATGATCAGCCTGAGCACGCCCGTGAACTTGCGAAGATTCTTCGCGGTCTGCCCTGCAAGATCAACCTCATTCCTTTCAACCCGTTTCCGGAGAGTGACTTCCGTCGCCCGAAAATATCGGCGACCCGGCGCTTTCAGAACATCCTGAACGAGGCGGGCTATATCTCGACCGTGCGTACCACCCGGGGAGATGATATTGACGCTGCGTGCGGGCAGCTTGTGGGGCAGGTTGAAGACCGTACCAAGCGCAGTCAGCGGTACATTGCGGTTCAACAGGTCAATCCCTGAATCCTGCAGGCACTGAAACCTATTAATAACGTGAGGAATTGATAACCGTGGCATTTAGTCCAGTGAACCGTGTCCGAACCCTGTTGACCGTTATGCTGGTGATGTTTTTTGTCTCAGGTTGCGTCACCGTTTCCGACAGCCGCTTTGCCCGGGAAGAGGATCGCGATAAAGCGGTTCGCAACTATGTTCAGCTTGCCACGGCGTATATTGGCCAGGGCAATCTGGACCGTGCACGGAAACATCTCGAGCGGGCCCTCGAACTTTCTCCCGATAATGCCGGCGCACTGTCTGCGATGGGGTTGCTGCACAACACCGATGGTGAGCCCCGACTGGCTGAGGAATCCTTCCGCAAGGCGCTGTCCAGTGACAGCGACTACACCCGTGGGCGCGTTTACTATGGTGCGTTTCTGTATGGTGAGCGGCGTTTCGACGAAGCTCGGGACCAGTTCCTCGCTGCGTCAAAGGATACCAAGTACGATGATCGCGCCTCGGTATTCTTTAATCTGGGTATGAGTGAGGAGCGCCTGGATAACAACGAGGCTGCGATCAATGCTTACAACCGCTCCGTGGAGCTGTCCAGGGGCGATGCGAAATCCCTGCTGGCATTGTCTCGTACCCTGGTCAAGGACGGGAACTACCCGGCTGCGTCCCGTTATTACGACCGCCTGAGCAGGCTTATGCAGCAGAACCCCAGGTATCGGCATTCTCCGGAGAGTCTGATTACCGGTATCCGGATTGCCCGCCATTTTAATGAGCAGAACCGGGCATCCAGTCTTGCTCTTCAGTTGAAGAATAATTTTCCGGAGTCAGTCGAATACCAACAATACAAGGTGCTGATTTCTAATGAGTAATGAAGAAAGCGCTCAACAGCCTGTTGGTGAATCCGCAGGCAGCCTGCTAAGGCAGGGCAGGGAAAAGAAAGGGCTGAGTGTATCGGATGTTGCCGACGCGCAACATCTACGCCCCGCCGTTATCCAGGCCATAGAGGACGGCGATTACCAGCAGATTGACAGCGAATTGTTTCTCAAGGGCTACGTCAGGGCCTATGCGAAACAGGTCGGCCTTGAAGCGGACTCAGTGGTTGCCGTTCTTGACAGGGAACTGGAACCTCTGCGCCTGAAAAAGGCAGAAGCCCTGGAAGCCAATCCCCTGGTGGATATTGAGCGCCGCAGGCGGCAGAAGCGGCGATTTGCAAAGGTACTTATTCTTTTGGTGGCTGTTCTGGTGGCCGCCTATCTGGTACTGCGCTTTATTGATGATGGCACCAGCGAGACCGAAGCGCCCCCGGAGCAGGAACAGCAACAGGATTCGGAGCAGGACGCGGGTTCGCTTCAGGAACCTGAACCGGAACCCGCTGTCGATGACAGTGAAGCCCGGGTCAGGACGGAGGACGATGTGGCTGCAGAGGATACGGTGGCAACACCGGCGTCCACGGTCGGAGAAACCACCGACGAAGCATTCGTTACCGCCGATGAGCCAGAGGCCGCCGAGACGGAAATTCCGGTTGCGGGCCCCGCCGGGGGTGATTCAGGTGAGGACCTGGATGAATCCCGTATTCCTGTGGTCACCAGCACCACGGAGCCTGCATTGACCGAAAGTGCGCCGGCAGAGGATGCCTCTGATACGGGGCGTCTTCAGATTTCGTTTTCCAGCGATTGCTGGATTGAAGTGACCGATTCCGCCGGGGCAAGGCTGGTAAGCTCCCTTCAGCGGGAAGGTGATCGTGTCGACGTCACCGGTCAGATGCCACTGAATGTGGTCATCGGTGCAGTGGATGCAGTGGCTGACATCAGCTTTCAGGGCGAACCGGTGGATATGTCTGAATACCGGGTTGTGAACAACCGTGCCCAGTTCACCCTGGAAATCTGATCATTCTGAACACACTTATTTTGGTTAGCATGAGATGAAACAGGAATCTCCGATTAAAAGACGGCAATCCCGCCAGATCATGGTGGGTAATGTGCCGGTTGGCGGTGATGCTCCCATTGCGGTTCAGAGCATGACTAACACCAACACTTGTGACGTGGATGCCACCGTCGGGCAGATCCAGGCATTACAGGATGCCGGCGCGGATATTGTCCGGGTTTCCGTGCCCAGCATGGAGGCGGCTGAAGCGTTCGGTCAGATTCGCTCGCGGGTGTCCCTGCCGCTGGTGGCGGATATTCACTTTGATCACAAAATTGCCCTCCGGGTGGCCGAACTCGGGGTTGATTGCCTACGGATAAATCCCGGCAATATCGGTCGTGAGGACCGTGTGAGTGCGGTTATCAGTGCGGCAAAGGACCGGAATATCCCGATTCGTATCGGCGTCAATGCCGGTTCCCTGGAAAAGGAACTGCAGCGCAAGTACGGCGAACCGACGCCGGATGCGCTGGTGGAATCCGCCATGCGTCATATCGACATCCTGGACCGCCACGATTTTCAGGATTTCAAGGTAAGCCTCAAGGCATCCGAAGTGTTCATGACGGTGGCGGCGTATCGCAAGATCGCTTCCCAGATTGAGCAGCCATTGCACCTGGGTATTACGGAAGCCGGCGGCTTCCGCTCCGGCACGGTAAAATCATCCATCGGCCTGGGCATGCTGTTGATGGACGGCATTGGCGATACCATTCGTGTATCCCTGGCAGCGGATCCTGTTCAGGAAATCAAGGTGGGCTTTGATATTCTCAAAAGTCTGCGACTGCGCAGCCGTGGTATTAACTTCATTGCGTGCCCGAGCTGTTCCCGCCAGAATTTCGACGTCATCCAGACCATGAATGATCTGGAAGTGCGGCTGGAGGATGTGAACACTTCCATGGACGTGGCCATCATCGGTTGCATCGTGAATGGACCCGGTGAAGCAAAAGTGGCGGACATCGGATTGACGGGCGGCAGCCCCAAGAACCTGTTCTACATGGATGGCAAGCCAAACCAGAAGCTGGATAACTCGACCCTGACGGAAGACCTTGAGCGGCTGATCCGTGAAGAGGTGGCTCGTCGCAAGGAACAGGAAGACGCAATTATTGCCCGGTCCGGTGAGTAACCGGCGATCGCCCCATTAAATGATTCAGGATTAAGGGTTTAACTTGGCTAAGATTCAGGCAATTCGCGGGATGAACGATATCCTGCCGGATCAGACCCCCGTTTGGCAGTTTGTTGAAGGCAAGGTTCGTGAGGTTCTTTCCGGGTATGGCTACCAGGAAATCCGTATGCCCATCGTTGAGCAGACGGACCTTTTCAAACGCTCCATCGGAGAAGTGACCGACATCGTTGAAAAGGAAATGTACACCTTCGATGATCGCAATGGCGACAGCCTGACCCTTCGCCCCGAGGGCACGGCGGGTTGCGTGCGGGCGGCGGAAGAGCACGGCCTGCTGTTCAACCAGACCCGCCGGCTCTGGTACACCGGTCCGATGTTTCGCCATGAGCGCCCCCAGAAAGGCCGTTACCGCCAGTTCCACCAGATTGGCGTGGAATGCTTCGGCATGAGCGGGCCGGATATTGATGCCGAGCTGCTGATACTGACGGCGCGTCTGTGGAAGGAGCTGGGACTGGATGCCCACACCCGCCTGGAGATCAATTCCATTGGTACCTCCGAAGCCCGCCGGGCGTATCGTGAGGCACTGGTTGGCTATCTCTCGGGATACCATGACCGGCTCGATGCTGACAGCCAGCGTCGTCTTGAAAGCAATCCGTTGCGGATTCTGGACAGTAAGAGCCAGGAGACCCAACAGATCCTGCAGGATGCCCCGAAGCTTGATGACTATCTCGATGAGGATTCCCTGGAGCACTTCCGTCGCCTGCGTGAACTGCTTGACGCCGCGGGCATCGATTACACCGTAAACCCGCGCCTGGTTCGTGGCCTGGATTACTACGGCAAGACGGTCTTCGAATGGATTACCGATAGCCTGGGCGCCCAGGGTACGGTGTGTGCCGGTGGCCGCTACGATGGCCTGGTTGAGCAACTGGGTGGCAAGCCAACGGTTGCCGTCGGTTTTGCGATGGGGCTGGAGCGTCTGATCCTGCTGCTGGAAACCCTGGAGCTGATCCCGGATTACGTGAATGCCAATGCCGATGTCTATGTGACCGCGATGGGGGATCAGGCTGTCCCCGCAGCGCTGGGGTTGTCTGAAACCCTGAGGGCGGCTCTGCCCGGCAGGGTTGTCGTGACCCACTGCGGCGGCGGCAGCTTCAAAAGCCAGATGAAGAAAGCCGACCGTAGCGGCGCACGTTACGCGGTTATTCTCGGTGACAATGAAATTGAAAGCGGTACCGTTGGCCTGAAGCCTCTTCGCTCCGATGAGGAGCAACAGACGCTGGGGCAAAGCGAACTTGCCGATACACTGGATAAATTGCTGGGTGCCTGATTGGCACACCCGGACAAACTGATAAAAAGCTGACTACAGGAGTCATCATGGCCGAAATGCGTACCGAGGAAGAACAGGTTCAGGCGATCAAGGACTGGTGGAAGAAGAACGGCAGTTCGCTTCTGATCGGTATCGGTGCAGCGCTGGCGATCGTATTCGGCTGGCAGACCTGGCAGAACCATCAGATGCAGCAGCGAACCGAAGCAGCTAACCAGTTTGCCAACCTGCTGAATGCATACAGCGACCAGTCTGATGAGCAAAGTGATGAAACGGTAGCCTTTGTTGCCAATAACCTTCAGGAAGAGTTTTCCGACAGTGCCTACGCTATTTACGGCATGCTCATTCTCGCTCGTCAGCAGTTGATGGACGAAGGGGATGTCGCCGCTGCGATTGAGTCCCTGGAATGGGCCAAGGGGCAGGTGGAAGAAGACAGCGCGCTGTCATTCGTTATTCGCAACCGTCTGGCGCGGGCTCAGTTTTCAGCAGAGCAGTATGACGAAGCGTTGAGCACACTCGACGGCGCCGGCGACAACGAGACCTTTGCCGCGATTTTTTCCGAGCTCCGTGGCGATATCCTGCTGGCCCAGGGCGACCGTGAAGGTGCCCGTGAAGCCTACCTGGCGGCCAGGGAGCAATCCCGGCAGGGCCGCAGTGGCATTCTGGAACTGAAGCTGTCGGATCTTGGCGTACAGGAGGGTGCCTGATGCCCTGGTTGTCTGACGGGCCATCATTCGTTCGTTTTAGCGCTATTGCTCTGATAGCGGCACTGTTTGTCGGGTGCAGCACCAAAGAGCCTTTTGAGGAACCCGCGCCGGTGCCCGACATTGAAGGCACTGTGGAGTTGGACCGTGTGTGGACCATGCAGGTGGGTGATGGTCATGATGACCAGTTCCTTTACCTGACGCCGCTGAATACCGGTGATCTTCTGTACGCCGCCTCTGCGGATGGCGAGATGTACGCCGTTGAGGCCGAAAACGGCAAGGTTGCCTGGTACAAGGATCTGGAAGAACAGATCTTTGCCGGCGTTGGTGGTGACCGCGAACAGCTTTACCTGGTGACCCGCGATGCCAGTCTGATGGCTCTCTCCCGGGAAGACGGGGAGGTACTCTGGGAATCCGCGCTTCCGAATGAGATCCTGGCCACGCCACAATCCAATGGTAATATCGTGGTTGTGCAGACCACGGATGGCAAGGTGCTGGCGTTTGATGCCTCTTCCGGGGAGAAGCGCTGGCAGTACGACAGCGTGGTTCCGGTATTGTCCATGCGGGCGGCCGCTCCGCCGCTTGTGGGGGGAGAACTGGTGCTGGCCGGCTTTGCCAATGGCAAACTGATGGCGCTGTCTGCGGATAACGGGCAGCCAACCTGGCAATACGAGGTTGGCCAACCCCAGGGCCGTACCGAACTGGAGCGCCTGGTGGATGTAACCAGCCAACCGCTGATCCTGGAAAATGCTGCTCTGGTTGTTGGCTATCAGGGTAAACTGGCGCTGGTGAACCTGCGCAACGGTGACGAAATCTGGAGTCGGGAGGCATCAAGCCTGCATTCCCCCATGGTCGGTGCCGGCAATATCTACGTGTCTTCGGCAAACGGGGATATCATTGCCTATCGAGGGTCAGACCGTCGCGAACTGTGGACCCAGGACCGGTTGTCCTGGCGCCAGACCACGCAGCCGGTTGTGTACGACGATTACCTGCTTGTTGGCGACTTTGAGGGGTACATCCATATGATGTCCCTGGAAGACGGTTCCCTGCAGGGCCAGCTGGAATTCGACAGTGACGGACTGCGTGTACCGGCACAACGGCTTCGTAACGGTAACCTGCTGGTGTTTGGAAACAGCGGCAAGATGACCGTTTTTGAACTCAAGGAACGTGATTAAGCGCGTCCTTCCCCGGGCCTATAAGGGCCCGGTCAATCTTTTGTAGCGAAACTATATGATCCCTGTAATTGCCCTTGTCGGCCGCCCCAACGTCGGAAAATCGACTCTATTCAACCAGATGACGCGGTCTCGGGATGCACTGGTTGCGGATTTCCCCGGGCTGACCCGTGATCGGAAATACGGTGAGGGCACTTATGAAGACCAGCGCTTCATCGTTATCGATACGGGTGGTCTGACGGGTGATGAGGAAGGCCTTGATGCGGAAATGGCGCGTCAGTCCCTTCAGGCGGTCGAAGAGGCGGACATTGTACTGTTCCTGGTGGATGGTCGTTCCGGCCTGACCAGTGGCGATGAACTGATTGCCAATCAGCTCCGAAAGTCCGGGAAACAGGCTCATCTGGTCGTCAATAAAACCGACGGTCAGGATCCGGACATCGCCGCCGCTGATTTCTACAGTCTCGGGTTCGAGTCCACGTTTCTGATCGCCGCGTCCCACAATCGTGGTATTCGATCCTTACTGGAATGCCTGCTTCCGTCGGAAGATGAGCGCGAAGAGCAGGATCGTGCCGAGCGTTATCCCGGCATTCGTATTGGTGTGGTCGGTCGTCCGAACGTAGGGAAGTCGACCCTGGTCAACCGCATGCTGGGGGAGGACCGTGTCGTGGTGTTCGACATGCCGGGCACCACGCGGGACAGTGTCTATGTACCCTATGAGCGTCAGGGCAGTCAGTACACGCTGATCGACACGGCGGGGGTTCGCCGTCGTAAGAATGTCCGTGAAGTGGTCGAGAAGTTTTCCATCATCAAGACCCTGCAGGCCATTGATGACGCCCATGTGGTGATTCTGGTGATTGATGCCCGGGAAGGTCTGGTGGATCAGGACCTTCATCTGATCGGCTTTGTGCTGGATGCGGGGCGATCACTGGTGATCGCAGTCAACAAATGGGATGGCATGGACCCGGAAGAGCGCGCACGCGTGAAGGAACAGGTTCGTCGCCGTCTGGATTTCCTGGATTACGCGGATAAGCATTATATCTCGGCGCTGCACGGTTCCGGTGTTGGTGTGATGTACGAGTCCGTGCAGGCCTGCTACGAATCGGCGATGGCCAAGTGGCCCACCAACCGGCTTACCGCCATCCTTCAGGATGCCGTTGCACAGCATCAGCCGCCGATGGTGCAGGGCCGGCGCATCAAATTGCGATACGCACACCAGGGCGGCTCAAACCCGCCGGTCATCGTGGTACACGGTAACCAGACGGATGCGCTTCCTGGCTCCTACAAGCGGTACCTGGAAAATACCTTCCGCAAGGTTCTGAATGTAACCGGCTCTCCGATCCGCTTTGAGTTCCGCTCCAGTGAGAACCCGTTCGCCGGCAAGGTCGATCGGCTGACGCCGCGCCAGCGGGTCAAGAAAGATAATGACCTCAAGGCTGGCCGGCGTCCGAAGAAACAGCGGATGAAGAGCAAGAAGCGATAAACACTTGCGGGGCGGTCAGACCAGCCCCGCGTTTTCGACTTGCTTCGCCTGAACCGCGGTGATGGCGATGGTAAAGACGATATCCTCCACCAGCGCGCCCCGCGACAGGTCGTTGACCGGCTTTCTCAGACCCTGGAGCATGGGTCCGATACTCACCACGTTTGCACTGCGCTGCACCGCCTTGTAGGTGGTATTGCCAGTATTGAGATCCGGAAAGATAAAGACCGTGGCACGTCCTGCCACTTCGCTGTCCGGCGCCTTGCTTTTACCCACGCTTTCAATGGCGGCGGCATCATATTGCAGAGGGCCGTCGATCAGCAGGTCCGGGCGACGTTCCCGGGCGATACGCGTGGCTTCCCGCACCTTCTCCACATCCTGACCGCTGCCGGACTCGCCGGTGCTGTAACTGATCATCGCTACTACCGGCTCTATGCCGAACGCTTCCGCCGACTGGGCGCTCTGGATGGCGATATCCGCAAGTTCCTCGGCGTTCGGATCGGGGTTGATGGCACAGTCTCCGTAGACCACCACCTGCTGGGGCAGCAGCATGAAGAAGACGGACGACACGACCTTGGCTGCGTCGTGGGTCTTGATCAGCTGAAGGGCAGGGCGCACGGTGTTGGCGGTGGTATGAACCGCGCCTGACACCAGTCCGTCGGCTTCGTCCATGGCCACCATCATGGTGCCGAGCACCACGTTGTCTTCCAGCATGGCTTCGGCCATATCGGGCGCCAGGCCCTTGTGTTTCCGCAGGCTTACCATGGGTTGAATGTAGTCGCCCCGCACTTTGGCGGGATCGATGATCTCCATGTCGTCCGGCAGGTCCAGCCCCTGGGATTTCGCGACGTTCCCGATTTCGGCAGGGTCGCCAATCAGGGCGCAGTGCGCCAGGCCCCGCTGGTGACAGATGATGGCAGCCTGGACCGTACGGGGTTCATTGCCTTCCGGCAGGACAATGCGTTTTGCCGCGGCTCTTGCTCGCTCGGACAGCAGGTAGCGGAAGGCCGGCGGTGAGAGTCGGCTTTGGCGCTGGACTTTCAGGTGTTGCTGAAGCCAGTCGGTATCCACCTGGGTCGCGACGGCTTCCATGGCGTTTTCGACCCGCTCGGGGTCGTCAATCGGAATGGCTCCCGACAGGTTGGCCAGGCGATGGGCGGTTTCATAGGTGTTGGTTTCTGCGCGCAGTACTGGCAGCCCCGTGTCCAGCGCTCTCCGGCACAGGTCGACCACCCGCTCGTCGGGCATCAGGTCACCGGTCAGCATCAGGCCGGCCAGGGGAACACCGTTAAGCGCCGCCACCGCTGTGGCTACAATGATGTCCTCCCGGTCCCCGGGGGTGACCATCAGGGTGCCGGGCCTCAGGGTGTCCACCATGTTTCTGATGGTGCGTGCACAAACCGAGACCTTCTGAACCCTGCGAGCGTGCATGTGACCCTCGTGCAGCACGGTTACCTGCATTTCCCTGGCGATATCCGACACCCGAACGGCCAGCAGTTCCGGTTGCCAGGGTATACTTGCCAGCAGCCGGAAACGGCCCTCTGCGAATACCTTGCAGTCGGTCTGGAAATTGATGTGGGCATTGGATGTCGCGGAGTTGACCCGTGGCGTAAACTCCGACTTTTCGGGTTCGCCCACCTTGTTCAGTACGATGCCAATCACGTCGGGATCGGAAGGGCTGGCAAACAACCGTGATGAGAAATCCAGCTCTTCGTCCAGTTCTTTGGCCGTGGCATTCTTCGGTGTGCTGACCAGTACGACTTCCGATCCGAGGTTTCGCGCCAACTCCACGTTGAGGCGGGCGATGTAGGCTTCGCTGCGGTCCGGCACCAGGCCTTCAATGATGACCACATCAACGGTTTTCGCCACTTTCTGGTACTCGCCAACGATGGTTTCCATCAGCAGGTCGGATTTGCCCTTGTTCAGCAATTGCTGCGCTTCCTTCAGGCTCATCGGGGGCGGTGGCTCGAGTGCGCTGCGGGCGCGAACGAAGGCGACGGAGGCGTCCTTGCCATCATTATGCTGGGATTCGCCCTGGTGAACCGACTGGCTGAAAGGCTTGTAGAATCCGACACTGACTCCGACCCGCTCCAGAGCCCTGAGCAGCCCCAGGCAGACGGACGTCAGGCCGGAATCCATAGACGTTGGTGCGATAAACAGGTTTTTGGCCATAGAAGTATCCTTACAGGTGTTGCATGTTCAGCTTTGGCGTTAAGGGTGACTGGCGTCCAGGGCTTCCCGGGCAATGACCAGCTCTTCGTTGGTGGGGA
This sequence comes from Marinobacter sp. DUT-3, assembly GCF_050379435.1. NCBI lineage: Bacteria > Pseudomonadati > Pseudomonadota > Gammaproteobacteria > Pseudomonadales > Marinobacteraceae > Marinobacter > Marinobacter sp. DUT-3. The sequence goes on along the minus strand of NZ_JBNRMG010000001.1, from coordinate 1,030,734 downwards.
TGACCATCACCCGGAATCGACTGTCGGCCTGGTCAATTCGGCCGCCGGTATGCTTTCCGTGCTGCCGGTTGGATGACGGGTCAAGGGAGAAGCCAGTCAACCGGAGGTGACCGAGGGTCTTTTCCCGGACAAGCGCGCTGTTTTCGCCAATGCCGCCAGTGAACACCAGGGCATCAAGCTGAGTCAGGGATGCCATCATGGCGCCGATATAGCGGGCCAGACGGAAACAGAATACCTCAATGGCCAGGGCTGAAGGCTCGTGACCGTCTTCGGCCTGCTCGCTGAGGGATCTCATGTCGTTGGTTTTCCCGGACAGTCCGAGCAACCCGCTGTCGTTGTTGAGAATCCGGTGTACTTCTTCCGCGTTGATTCCCTTGCCCTTGAGGAAATCGAACAGCCCGGGATCAATATCGCCGCTGCGGGTGCCCATCACCAGGCCTTCCAGGGGCGTAAGGCCCATGCTGGTATCCACGCTGACCCCGTCACGGATGGCCGTTATGCTGCAGCCGTTGCCGAGGTGGGCGGAGATGACAGATATCTGGTCAGGAGCCTTCTCCAGCAGGCGGGCCGTCTCGTTCGCCATGAACTGGTGGCTGGTGCCATGGAAGCCGTAGCGGCGAACGCCCCAATCCTGGTAAAACCGATAGGGTAACGCATAGAGATAGGCGTGCTTCGGTAGCGTCTGATGGAAGGCAGTGTCAAAGACCGCTACCTGAGGTACCTCCGGGAACAGATCCCTGGTCGCTTCTATGCCGGTGAGATTGACCGGATTGTGCAGCGGTGCGAGGCTGGCGCAGTCCTCAATGGCCTGAAGGACATCGTCGGTTATCAGCGCCGCCTGGCGAAAGGTTTCTCCCCCGTGGACCACCCGATGGCCAATGGCCACCGGCGCGGCGGTGAGCAGGCCCTGATCTCTGAATGCCGTTACCACCGCACGTAGGGCGTCACGGTGGTTGCAGCCGCTTTGTAGCGGGATGTCCATTGACGGCGAAGGCATGCTGGCGAAAGCATCTTCTTTCCCGAGCCTCTCGGCGAGCGCGGAGGCGAGCTTGTTGAAGCTGGTGTCAAACAGGGCCGCTTTCAGGGACGAGCTGCCACAATTGATAACGAGTAGGGTGTCTTCCATGGATGAATCCGTTCAGTTGAATGTCAGGGCTGGACACGATGATTGGTACGTAACCACTTTTCAAATTCTTCCTCTGGCATCGGCCGGCTGTAGAAGTACCCCTGGGAGTAGTCGCATCCTTCCTGTTGCAGGAAGTGGGTCTGTGCTTCGTCTTCAACGCCTTCGGCAATGACTGTCAGGCCCAGGCTGTGGGCCATGTTGATAATGGCTTTGACCAGCGAGGCGTCGTCCTGTTCGGTCATGACATCCTGAACGAACGACTTGTCGATTTTAAGGGTATCGAACGGGTAACTCTTCAGGTAACTCAACGCCGAATAGCCGGTGCCAAAATCGTCCACGGAAAGCCGTATGCCTGCGGTGTCGAGCTGTCTCAGGATATCCGCGGTTTCGATGGTGTTATCGAGAATCAGTCGCTCGGTGATTTCAAGTTCCAGTGTACTGGCTTCCAGGCCGCTGGTCTCCAACGCCTTCATGACGGCGGCGGTGAAGCCCTGGTCCCGGAACTGGCGGGGGGACACGTTCACCGAGACACCCACTTTGGTGCCAGTGATTTCACGCCATTTCATTGCCTGTTGGCAAGCCTCCTGAAGCACCCACTCACCGATGGGGGTGATCAAGCCAGTCTCTTCCGCCAGGGGGATGAAGCGGTCCGGCATGACCATGCCCATACTGGGATTGTTCCAGCGAATCAGCGCCTCGGCGGAGCACAGTGCGCCGGTGTCGGTACGGACAATAGGCTGGAAATAGAGTTCGAATTCGTTCTGCTCCAGCGCCCGGCGCATTCTCGATTCCATTTGCAGCCGTTCATGGGAGACTTCCTTCATTTCCGGTGCAAAGTGGGCATAGGAGCTCTTGCCCATGTGTTTGGCCTGGTACATGGCGGCATCGGCATGCTGCAGCAGGGTTCCGCTGTTGTCGGAGTCGGTCGGGAAGATGGCGATGCCGATGCTGGTGGTGACGAACACTTCCTGATTGTTGAGCAAGTACGGCGGCTTGAAAGTTTTCAGGATTCGTTCGGCGACCTGGGAGGTTGCCTTGGCGCCGGTTAGCCCCGGCAGGATCACCAGGAACTCATCACCACCAAGGCGTGCAACGGTGCTGGTGCCACGAAGACAGCTTGATACCCTGCGTGCTGCTTCGATCAGCAGGTTATCACCGGCATCGTGCCCCAGGGTGTCATTGATGTGCTTGAAGTTGTCCAGGTCGAGGAACATCACGCCGACCAGGGAGTTTTCCCGCCTGGCTTGTGCCAGGGCGAGTTTCAGGCGATCCAGCGCCAGCATCCGGTTTGGCAGTCCGGTGAGAATGTCATAGTTGGCCTGCCGGAGCAGTTGTTGCTCGTACCGTTTGCGAATGCTGATATCTTCGCCGAGGATCAGGTAACCGGTTGCCTGGCCGTCGGAATTCTTGATGGGGGTGACAATCAATTGCTCCCAGAATCGCTCCCCGTTACGGCGTACGCTGTTGACCTCGCCCTGCCAGACGCCCACCCGCTGGACTTGCAGGCGAATGGATTGCCACAGGTGCTTGGTTTCACGGTGCTCCATGGCGTTTTCGGACAGTGCGCCCGGGTGTTTGCCAATAATCGCGTTGGCGCTGTAGCCGGTTAGTTGGGTGAACTTCTGGTTGGCGAATTCTATCCGCCATTGGCGGTCGCAGATCAGGACCGAAGACGGGCTCTGTTCAATGGCTTTGGAAAATTTCCGAATTTCCGCCGCATCCCGTTCCTGGCGGGCGACATCGTCATTCAGCCGGTCCCGCATCTGGTTGATGGCATCGGTGACCTGGGCCAGCTCATCCTGTCGGTTCAATGGGGAGTCTGGTCGGTCCAGCTTCAGCGGTTTGGCCAGGTTGGTCAGGGAGATCTGCCGGGCATAGTTGGCCATGGTGGATAAGTGGCGGGCCACGAAGTGCTGAAAAATCAAAATGATCAGAATGGATACCAGGAATGTCTTGAAAAACTCGGTGACCAGGATCATGCCCGCTTTTCGCTTCATTTCCTCGTAAACCCGGTCCAGGTCTGCCGTAACGGTCAGTTCGCCGAGCTTGAATATCTCGTCGCCATGGTGAATGAGATCGAAGCTGTGGGATTTGGTCTGTGCGTCACGGGCGACCTGGCCCATCACCAGTTCCGAGTCGGGCTCGATGCGAAGCCGCAGGTGCGCGATGTCGGGAAGGCTGAGTATTCCTTCCATCTGGGTCTGGAGTAGCTTCTGGTCCAGTGCCCACAGGCTTCGGGCAAGGCTGGAGGCGTAACCGGTTTCCACCACACGCATGCGGTTGTCAATCTGGCGAAGGTCTTTGTGGTAATCGGAATAAAGCTGTATGGCGGATGCGATAAGGGTGAAAACGGAACTGAACAGCAGTATCCAGGCAAGTAACCGGAAAGACAGGGGAGATCCCGTTCGGAAGCGTCGCACACGCGTCGACAGTTTTTGCATGTCGTTACTTCAGCCACCCTGACCAGTTATTCGTGAAATGGACAGTTCGTTACCTTCAGGACTATAGCAGCAGTTTCTTTCAAGTGCTTCGCAAATAAAGAAAAAACGGAAGAATTGTGGTTGGGTTCCGGCTTTCGGAATGAATAAAGGGAGTTCGCTGTTTGATGCAGGTCAATACCGCTGCCGGGCGTTCGGCGTAATCTGGGACTGGTTAAATGAAATCGCCGATGGAGGTCGGATTATGTATGTGGACGCGGTAGTGATGGCTGGAATTGTGACCGTCTTTCTGATGGTGCTGTTTTTTGTCGGTGTTGGGATCTTCGTGATGAAGGATTCCAGGGACCATAAGGAAAGGAGGCACGGGGAAGAATCTCACCAGCCTGGGAAGGTGGTGTAGTGTCAGAAAAAATGGCGTCCCCTAGGGGGTTCGAACCCCTGTTGCCGCCGTGAAAGGGCGGAGTCCTAGGCCACTAGACGAAGGGGACGCATCGTTCTTACTGACTTGCCTCGTCGAGGTGGCGCGTATATTAAGTAAGGCTTTATTCGCTGTCAAACAGTTTTTTGAAAAAAATTCGATTGTTAGCGAACGCAGCTTTCCAGTGCCGATGTCAGGTCTGGGTAGGTAAACCGGAAATCCTGCTGTAACAGGCGTTGCGGAACGGCCTGCTGGCCTGTCAGTAAAAGTCGTGACATTTCGCCGAGTGCGACCTTTAACACTGGCGCCGGCGCCGGAAAGATCGCGGGCCTGTTGAGAACGCTGGCCAGGCAGCGGGTGAACTCACGGTTAGTGACCGGGTTTGGACTGACCACATTGTAGGGGCCAGTGGCATTCTCGGATTCCAGCATGAAGATCAGCGCTGAAACGACATCGTCGCGGTGAACCCAGGGCATGTACTGGTTGCCACTGCCCAGGCGTCCGCCAAGGCCAAGGCGGAAGGGTAACAGCATGCGCTGGAGGAACCCGCCATCCGGGCCGGCGACAACGCCGGTTCGTGACAGGCACACCCGAATCCCATCACTCTTGAGCTGGTTTGCTTCCGCTTCCCAGTCCCTGCAGAGTCGATGGGTGAATTCGTCGTTGGGGGCTGTGTCTTCAGTGACCCGGGCGGAGTCCTGATTACCGTAGAACCCAACTGCAGATCCCGATACCAGCACCTTTGGCCGGGCACTCCAGGTTCTGATCACCGACACCAGTTGGCGGGTGAGGGCAATACGGCTGTCCCTGAGCTGCTGTTTGCGCTGGTTGTTCCAGCGTTTGTCGGCAATGCCTTCCCCGGCGAGATTAATCACGCCGTCGAATCCCGGGTGGTCCACCAGCAGGTCAAGATCCGACACCGCCTCGACCCGGCCACAGGCTGCAAGGACGTCCGCTTCACTCTGGCGGCTGAGCACTGTCAGGCTGTAGCCTTTGGCAATCAGTTTCGGGCATAGCACCTGGCCGATGAATCCGGTGCCTCCGGTTATTAGAATCCGATGGTTCATTTGAACGTCCCCTCTGGCCAGTCCGTGCTTTCCGGGTGATGCTATTGTGCCAGTTCCTGCTCAACAACGTCGCGAATGGCTGCGCCAAGCAGGGGATTCTCCCCGATGGGCGGTGCAAGGTCGATGGAGATGCCATGAGCTTCCTCAAGCGAGCGGATCATGGCTGGTACATCCTTGCGAAGATGTCTTCCGGCAGCCAGGAACAGCGGCACCACGGTAAAGGTTCGGACGCCTTCTTCGACACCTTGCTCGACGATAAGCTCCAGGGATGGCGTGGCCAGTTCCATATAGGCGATCCGCGAGCCCGCTACCGAGTTGACGGTGGGCGCGGCCAGTTGTTCGAATGTCTCGCACCAACGCTTGTCGCTGCTGCCGTGGGCGAGAAGAATAATACGGTGTCCTTCGGGCATGATCTCTCCTGTTAAGAATGCTGGCCTGCATCTTATGAATTGTAGCAGGATAGGTGATGTTCCGACCCTTTGGCCTGACCATAACTGACGGTGTAGCCCTTTATGTTCGATTGGAAAGACATTCTGGATTTCTGGTTTGGTGAACTTGATGAAGACGGGCTGCCGGACAGCTTTCATCGCAACCGCTGGTTTCGCTCGGACCGCAGGTTTGACCAGGAAATTCGTTACCGATTTTTATCCCTTGTGCTGTTCGCATCCGAGAGCGGCCTTGTCCACTGGCGTAAGCAGGCGGGCGGTGCGTTGGCGGAGATTGTGTTGCTGGACCAGTTTTCGCGGAACATCTACCGGGGAAACGCCCTGGCATTCGAGCATGACAAGGTGGCCAGAGCACTGACCCGTCAGGCCATGGATCATGGTCAGGACATGATGCTGCCCGCCGTGCAGCGGGCTTTCCTGTACATGCCCCTGCAGCATTCCGAGCGCCTGGAAGACCAGAACCTGTCGGTGGAATGCTATGAGCAGCTGGCGGCCTCCGCCGATGGCATTCTGGGGGATTTCATGGGGAGCTTTGTTGAGGCAGCCCATGATCATCGCGATATTATCTGTAAATTCGGCCGCTTTCCCCACCGCAATGCAGTACTGAAACGCTCCTCCACGCCCGAAGAAGTAACCTACCTGGAGCAGGGGCGCCGCTTCGGTCAGTAACCGCAGATACTGTCGTCAATGGGGGCGGAGTGTAAAAGTGCCGATTCCGTCAACGTTTGTCCCGCCTGTTTTCGTCATGATTTACAAAAAGTAACAATAACTCCGGGTGATGCCCGGCCATGCGACCGGTTCCTCGCCGGCCGTCAGGATGACGAAGCAGGATGGCAACCATGGGACGCGCGCAGGCATTGAATCTATGGCATTCAAAGGAGCTTCCCGAGGATCGCTCCTTCCGGGAATCCATTCACTACAGCGGCCGCAAAACCGTCAGGGCCAAAAGCGAAAATCGACGTGTACAGATTCTCGAGGCCACGTTGCGTATCGCTGCCAGGGACGGCCTGCGGGGAATCAAGCATCGCGCTGTTGCACGCGAAGCGAAAGTGCCCCTGGCCGCAACAACCTACTACTTCCGCGACATCAATGAGCTGATCAGCGATTCGTTCATGCTGTTTGCGGAAAAAGCCCGGGAAGACCTCGGCAGATTCTATGACACCATTAACCTGGTGCTGGACAATGTTCCGCCAGACAGTCTCCATCGCGGAGGTAGCGGGCGTCGTGAATTGGCGTCAAGGTTGACCGCTATTACCGCAGCTTACCTTACCGAACAGTTTTCCGATCGTCGTGAGCAGGTGCTGGCCGAGCAGGTGTTCCTGATGGAATCGTTGCGGGATGAGCGGCTTGCGGATCTGGCGCGCAGTTACCGCAGCGCCTGGGTGGCGGGCCTGGAGCAGATTCTTCAAAGGCTGGATTCACCGACTCCGGCAAGGGACGCATCGCTACTGGTTAATGTGGTGCTTGGCCTTGGCTACGATACCCTGTTGAACCGGAGAGTGGCTGAACAGGAAGTGCTTGAGGCGTCGGTGCATAGGGTCGTGTGCCTGATATTGGCGGTCCATTAGCTGATAGTGCTTCTCTGTGGTGTTTTGTATAAATATTGTACATTATGACGGACATCCCGATTTTCCCTGTTAGAATGCCCGACACTTGGGCTCAGGCGCGGGTTTTTACCCGCTTTGCTATTTGTTGAGCTGATCTGACAGGGTTTATCGAATGCTGAAAAATCGAAGGGCGGGCCGTTTCGGTCTGGTGCTGGCTACGGTGCTGTTTCTCCCCGCGCAGGGTGCTGCGGCATCTTTTGACAATTCCCTCCTGACACGACTCTCCAGTGTTGCTCCGAAACTGAGTGCGGAGGTTTTGCAGCGGGCATTGCAGGCTTCTTCATGCGCGGTGTCGAACGGTGTTGAAATGCCGGAGCGGCTTGCGGTGATCGATTTCTCACTGCCGTCGAGTGAAGAGCGCCTCTGGATTTTTGATCTGGCCAGCGGAGAACTCCTGCTCAAGGATCTGGTTGCCCATGGCAAGAATTCGGGAAGTCTGGAGTCCACGGCTTTCTCCAATATTGAAGGGAGTCACCAGTCCAGTATTGGCCTGTTCAAGGCCAGTGAATCCTATCGCGGAAAGCATGGATACTCCTTGCGGCTGGACGGGCTGGAGCCCGGCATCAATGATCTGGCGCGACAGCGCGCCATCGTGATCCATGGCGCGGACTATGTGAATGACAACTGGGTCCGTGATTACGGCCGGATCGGGCGTAGCCATGGTTGTCCCGCCGTGGATCAGCAGGTGATTCAGAAGGTAGTGGACAACCTGAAGGGCGGGCAACTGGTATTCAAGTATTACCCGGATCAGAACTGGCTGCAGTCGTCGGGGTATCTGAATTGCGAAAGCGGCCAGATTGCGAGCACTTCAGGGCAGGGGCAGGATAATACCTGATCAGTCCGCGCGGGCAGGGCCAAAAAACTTGCCAAAAAGTGGTTGACGCCCGCGAACGAATCCGTAGAATACGCCTCCGTTGTCGGCATCAAGCCAGCAACTACAAGCGGGAATAGCTCAGTTGGTAGAGCACAACCTTGCCAAGGTTGGGGTCGCGAGTTCGAATCTCGTTTCCCGCTCCAGATTCCGGAAACCCGGCCCTTAAAACGGCCGGGTTTCTTCGTTTTCAGGCACTGCGTTTCAACGTTTCCCGGCTTAACTCGGTTATACTCTTCGCCCAATCTTTCAGTATTTATGGCTGCGGGAGGCATTGTGCGAATCCATTCCCTGTATATCTATCCGGTCAAGTCCCTTGCCGGTATTCCGGTCAGTTCTTTTGATATGGACGACTTCGGCCCAGCGAACGATCGTCGCTGGATGATTGTTGATTCCGAACGGCGATTCGTGACACAGCGTGACTACCCGATGCTGGCGCGGATACATACATCGCTTGAAGGGGATTGTGTTAGGGTGAGCATCCCGGGTGAGGGCGAGTACCTGCTGCAGGCTGGTGAGGACGAGGCCCGGGTGCTGGTGTGGCGCGACTGGGTGAAGGCGGTTTACGGGGCGCCAGAAGTCTCAGATGCGTTAAGCCGTTTCTGTGGCGAGGATTTCCGTTTTGTCTACATGCCGGATGCCTCTTTTCGCAGGGTTGATGCCGGGCGAGTAACCGAGGAGCGAAGAGTAAGCTTCGCCGATGGTTTTCCGTTCCTGATCACTAATCTCGCTTCGCTGAGTGAGCTGAACGGCCGGCTCGACAAACCGGTGGAGATGCGTCGGTTCCGACCTAATATCGTGGTCGAGGGGGGAGAGCCCTGGAGCGAGGACGATTGGCGTCAGTTGCTGATCGGCGAGCAGGCATTCAGTGTGGTCAAGCCCTGTTCCCGGTGTGTCATGACGACCGTCGACCCGGATGCCGGCACGAAAGCAGCGGACCTTCAGCCTTTGCGAACCCTCGGGCGATATCGCCGCACCGCCGACGGCGTCATTTTCGGCATGAATGCAATTCACGAGTCGCCTGGCACCATCCGTGTCGGCGACCCGGTCATCAACAGAAATACGGAGTAATAACACGGTGCCATTGTTAACGCTGGACGCCATTTCCCTGGCTTTTGGTATGCAGCCGCTGCTGGATCATGCCTCGCTGAACATCGAAGCGGGGGAGCGGGTGTGTCTGCTTGGCCGCAACGGTGAAGGCAAATCCACGCTGCTGAGGATCGTCAGCGGTGAGATAACCCCCGAAAGCGGCGTTCTGCGGCTGGATGAAGGGGCGACGCTGGCAGTGTTGCCCCAGAATCTGCCCGCCGAGGATAGCCGCACAGCCTACGAGGTGGTTGCCAGCGCGTTTCCGGAGACCGGTGAGCTGCTGGCTCGTTTCCATACCCTTTCGCAATTGGCGGATGAGGCGAGCCTGGATCAAATGATGAAGGTTCAGGAGCGACTGGAAGCCCTGGACGGGTGGCGCCTGGATCAGAAGGTCAACGCGATTCTTGAGCAGTACAGCATTGACCCTGAGCAGACTCTGAACACCCTCTCCGGGGGCTGGCAGCGGCGGGTGCTGTTGGCGAAAGCGCTGGTGGCCGAACCGGATATCCTGTTGCTGGATGAGCCGACCAACCATCTGGATGTGCCGGCCATCGCCTGGCTTGAGGATGCTCTGACGCAGTTTCGGGGCGCCATCCTGTTCGTCAGCCACGACCGGGCATTCATTCGCAAGATGGCGACCCGGATCGTCGAGCTGGATCGAGGGAAACTGATCAGTTTCGCGGCGACGTATGACAAGTACCTGGAGCTGAAAGAGAAAGCGCTGGAAGATGAGGAGCGGCAAAATGCTCTGTTCGACAAGCGCCTGAAGCAGGAAGAAGCCTGGATCAGGCAGGGGATCAAAGCCCGGCGAACCCGCAACATGGGGCGGGTCAGGGCTCTGAAGGCCATGCGTGAGGAGCACCGTCAGCGTCGCGTTCGTGGCGGCACGGCCAGCTTTGTGGTGGAAGACGCGGCCCGATCAGGCAAGCTGGTTGTGGAAGCGAAGGAGGCCGGATTCCATTACCCGGACGGCAGCCCGGTGATCAACGGCATGGATCTGACAGTGCTCCGTGGCGACAAGATTGGTCTGGTGGGCGAAAACGGTACCGGCAAAACCACCCTGGTGAGGCTCATGCTTGGAGACCTGAAGCCGACGGAGGGCTCAATCCGGCTGGGGACGAATCTGGAAGTGGCGTACTTTGACCAGCTCCGGGGGGAGCTGGATCTGGAGCGCAACGCCCTCGACAATCTTTCGGAAGGGCGGGAGTTCATTGAGATCAATGGTCAGAGCAAGCACGTTCTGGGCTACCTGCAGGAGTTCCTGTTCAGTCCTCAGCGGGCCCGCTCACCAGTCAGCGTATTTTCCGGCGGAGAGCGGGCGCGTCTGTTACTCGCCAAGCTGTTTAGTAAGCCGGCCAACATCCTGGTGCTCGATGAGCCCACCAACGACCTGGATGTAGAAACCCTGGAGCTGCTCGAGGCCCAGTTGGTGGAGTTCAAGGGTACTGTGCTGGTTATCAGCCACGACCGGGAGTTTCTGGACAACGTGGTCACGGATACCATTTTCCTGGATGGCTCTGGCGCTGTACGGGAATACGTGGGTGGTTACAGTGACTGGCGCCGGCAGGGTGGTTTTTTCCCGGCAGAGCGCAAGAGCGCTCCGGAAAAGCCGGTTAAGCCAACGGAGCCGTCCCGACAAAATGTCACAGATGTGGCGGAATCCACAAAATCAAAACCCGCTAAATTAAGTTACAAGCTTAAGCTTGAGCTTGAGGAATTACCGGGCAAAATTGAATCATTGGAGGCAGATGTTGCTGCACTCCGAAAGCAAATCTCGGATCCGGAATTTTATTCAGGCCCACCGACCGAAGTCTCGGCTACGCTGGCGGAGTTGTCGGACAAGGAAGCCCGGCTGGAACAGGTAATCGAGCGGTGGATGGAGTTGGAAGAACAGGCCAGTCAATGAACGTTAATTATAATTTCAGGTTTCAGGATGGGCGGCAGGTTGAGTTCAAGGTGACCAGCCAGCCTGCGGAGGTCGTTTCACCTTTGCCATCCTGGGCTCGCCTTGAGCATTGCCAATGCTCAAACTGTCCGCTGAAACCGGCGGAGTCCCCCCATTGTCCCGCAGCGACGGAGATCCTTCCGGTCGTCAACGCCTTCCAGGCAGAAGAGGCGTACCAGAAGGTCGAGGTGACGGTCACCGATGAGCGTCGTACCTACTCCAAGTCCACCTCCCTGGAGGAAGCCCTGCGCTCCCTGCTCGGACTGAAGATGGCGACCAGCGGTTGCCCGGTACTCGGAGAGCTCAAAACCATGGCGGTCCACCACCTGCCGTTCGCCAACACCGATGAATTCATCATGAGAAGCGTGTCCCATTACCTGCTTCAGCAATACTTTGCCAAGCGCAACCATCAGGAGCCCGATTGGGAGCTGAAAGGTCTGGTGGAGCGGAACCAGCGGCTACAACTGGTTAACCAGGCGTTGTGGCAAAGGATTCATTCAGTGTGTAAGGGTGACAGCAACCTGAAAGCGCTGTTGAATTTCTTCTCTATGGCCTCAAGTGTCAGCTTCTCCCTCGAGAGCCAGTTGCGTAAGCTGGAGAGCAAAATGGAAGGCGGGGCCTGAGTCCGGCGGATGTGCCGGGCGGCCTGGCTTGAACCAGCGCCTGCCCGGTAAAGGTAAGGAAGGGGATCAGCGAATCCTGACAGCCAGGACGTCACACTCCGTGCCATGAAGCACACCATTGGCGGTTGAGCCCAGTAACAGCTGAAAACCCTTGCGACCGTGGCTGCCAACAATGACGAGGTCCACATCCTGCTCCTTGGCCAGTCGGTGTATTTCCGACTCCGGTCTGCCTACAGTAATCACCTGGTTGTCGGTCGTTACGCCGTATTGATTGCCATAGGCTGCCAGTTGCTCCCTGGCTGCTTTGTCCAGTTGATCCTGCAATTCCGTCAAATCCATCGGGATATCGCCCCCATAGGCGTAGCCCACGGGTTCCACCACATGTACCAATAACAGTTCGGCGCCATGTGCCTTGCTGATTTCCTGGGCCTTATTGAGGACCTGGGGAGCTTCCTCGGTGAGATCGATGGCGACCAGCATTTTCTGATAGGTTGACATTATATTACTCCTTGACGAACCGAGACTCTTAAAGCCTTGTCATGCATTGAGGATAGTCGAAAAAGTCCTTTCCGGAACTGACAGGCATCAAAAAAAAGCAGGGAATGGCGGACCCGGATAGCGGCAAGCACAGGGCCCGATGTGGCGTCAGGCGTTTTGCTGAAGCAGTTCGATGGTGGTATCCAGGCCGCGAAGAATGCCCTTGGAGTAACGATCAATTACGAATGAGACGTTGTTGTCGTTGTAGTTGATGTAGGAGCCGCGAATGAACTGCCATTTCGAGGACACATCGTCCAGGGCGGCTTTCAGTTCGCCCTGACTGTTTCCCTGATTGATTTTCTCCAGCAGGGTATCGAATCTGCGGGCTTGCTCATCAAGGGTCAATTCAGTCGATGACCCCTGGAATGTCTGCGCCACCGTGGAATGGGTCCTGGCTGAGTACTTGGCCATCATCTGCGCGAGGGTGATGGCTGCGGATCGTGCGGCTTCGACGCGGTTATCGGTGGACGTCTGGCTGCTTTCGCTGGAGACCTTATAGAGCTCGGTGGCCATCTTGCTCATGGTCAGGGCCTGGTTGGCCATGTCAGACACCAGTCGCAGATCGGGGTAGCCGGTGTTGCGCACGTCGTTAATGTTGTCGCGCATAAGGCTCTTGAACGTATCGAATTCCTGGTTGAGGTTCTCGACTTCCTCACTGCTTAGCACGCCCGCGTTACTTTCAGCGAGATTGTTCATGGAAGAATTGGCGCTGTTGATACTGCCGACAATCTCGTTGAGGGTGTCGGTATTGCCGTCGGTGCTGAAGCGGTAGTAAGCATCCAGGGCGAGGTAGTTGCTTACCCGGAATGTGTGCAGGTCGGAAAGAAACCCCTCTGCGGTTTCCGCTCGTGCGGTGAAAGAGGTAAGGGCAAGCAGGATAAGAGCTGCAACGAGTGAGCGTACCCGAAGGCGAGCGTCGGTCATCGGATAGTTCTCCGTACGTGTGTTTTATTATTGTGGACTAAAGTCTCGGTCCGAAGGTAAAGTAACTCAGCCAGCCGATCAAGCGGTTTTGCAGCCTGTAACGCGGGTAAATGTAAAGAACTGCCAAATTTGTGTGACGAAGTTCCGGTTTCTTGTTCAGGCCTGGATGTACCGCACAGAAAACAATAAATCCGCATTATCAATTTCCCGGTGCCTTCGCCGATTTTGAAGACTTTTGCACCGATTCTTCCAGAAACAAATTGACAAACGAGCTGTTTTTTTTCATCGTGTGCCCTCACGATTCAAACGACTGTATGAATTTTGGATCGGTTTATCGGGCAGTGACCGAAATCTCGCTGCATCCGCAGGCGCTTGCCAGCTTCTGATGACTTGGCCCGACGCCTGCAAGCAGTTCCAAACACAGACTGGAGATCAGTTGATGATTTACGAAGGTAAAGCCATCACGGTTAAAGAGATCGAAGGCGGGATCGCTCAGTTGAACTTTGACTTGCAGGGCGAGTCTGTCAACAAGTTCAACCGTCTCACCATCGAAGAACTGGGCGCCGCAACTGAAGCACTCAAATCCCAGAAGAACCTGAAGGGTCTGGTCGTAACCAGCTCCAAGGACAGTTTTATTGTCGGTGCTGATATCACCGAATTTACCGAGCTGTTTGCCGGTACAGAAGAAGACCTCATCGCCAACAACCTGAAGGCCAATGAAGTTTTCAACGCTATTGAAGACCTGCCGTTCCCGACGGTTACCGCCATCAACGGTATTGCACTGGGCGGTGGTTTCGAGATGTGTCTGGCGACCGACTACCGTGTTATGGCTCCGAAGGCCAAGGTAGGTCTGCCAGAGGTCAAGCTGGGCATCTTCCCGGGCTTTGGCGGCACCGTACGCCTGTCCCGTCTGGTGGGCGTGGATAACGCCATCGAATGGATCAGCGGTGGCACCGAAAATCGCGCTGATGCCGCTATGAAAGTAGGCGCTGTTGATGCGGTTGTTGAAGCCGACAAGCTGGTAGACGCGGCTGTTGCCATTATCGAGCAGTGCAACGAAGGCAAGCTGGACAACGAAGCGCGTCGCGAAGAGAAGAAGGGCAAGATCAAGCTCAACGCCATGGAAAGCATGATGGCGTTCGAGATTTCCAAGGCGTTCGTGGCTGGCAAGGCTGGCAAGAACTACCCGGCGCCGGTTGAAGCCATCAAGGTGATGCAGAAGCACGCTGGTATGACCCGCGATAAGGCCATCGAAGTGGAAGCCAAAGGCTTTGCCAAGATGGCCAAGACCAACGTTGCGGCTTGTCTGGTTGGGCTGTTCCTGAACGATCAGGCGCTCAAGAAGAAATCCAGTGCCTGGGAGAAAGAAGCCAACGATGTGAAGCTGGCGGCTGTGCTTGGCGCCGGTATCATGGGTGGTGGTGTGGCTTACCAGTCTGCACTGAAGGGCACACCGATCATCATGAAGGACATTGCTCAGGAGGGTATCTCCCTGGGGCTGAAGGAAGCCAAGAAGCTTCTGTCCAAGCGTGTTGATAAGGGCAAAATGGACGCCGGCAAAATGGCCGACGTGCTCAACAGCATTACTCCGACCCTGAACTACGGTGATTTCAAGAACGTAGACCTGGTTGTTGAAGCCGTTGTTGAAAACCCGAAGGTGAAAGACGCAGTGCTGCGTGAGACCGAGGAGATGGTTCGTGACGACGCCATCCTGACCTCCAACACCTCTACGATTTCCATCGACCTTCTGGCCAAGAACCTGAAGCGTCCGGAGAACTTCTGTGGCATGCACTTCTTCAACCCGGTGCATATGATGCCGCTGGTTGAGGTTATCCGTGGCTCGAAGACCAGCGACCGCGCTATCGCGACCACCGTTGCTTACGCCAAGGCGATGGGCAAGACCCCGATTGTGGTCAACGATTGCCCGGGCTTCCTGGTTAACCGTGTACTGTTCCCGTATTTCGGCGGCTTCGCTGGTCTGCTGCGTGACGGCGCGGACTTCCAGAAAGTCGACAAAGTGATGGAAAAGTTCGGCTGGCCGATGGGCCCCGCATACCTGCTGGACGTTGTTGGCATGGACACTGCCAAGCACGCCGACGAGGTGATGGCGGAAGGCTTCCCGGATCGCATGAAGTCTGACTTCAAGTCCGGCGTGGAAGTGATGTTCGAGAACAACCGTTACGGACAGAAGAACGACAAAGGCTTCTACAAGTACGAACTGGACCGCAAGGGCAAGCAGAAGAAAATTGTCGACGAAGACGTCTACAAACTGCTTGAGCCGGTTGTTCAGGGTAAGAACGAGTTCAGCGACGAAGACATCATCGCCCGTATGATGATTCCTCTGTGCCTTGAAACCGTTCGCTGTCTGGAAGATGGCATTGTCGAGGATCCGGCAGATGCTGATATGGGTCTTATCTTCGGTATCGGCTTCCCGCCGTTCCGCGGTGGCGCCCTGCGCTATATCGACGACATGGGTGTAGACAAGTTCGTCGAACTGGCAGACAAGTTTGCAGATCTTGGTCCCCTGTACCATCCGACCGAGAAGCTGCGTGAAATGGCCAAGACTGGCGAAAAGTTCTTTGGCTAACCCTGAACGAGATTTCCGAACGGAGAAAGATCTATGAGCCTTAATCCGAGAGACGTTGTCGTCGTCGATTGCGTGCGGACTCCGATGGGGCGTGCCAAAAACGGCTGCTTCCGTAACGTGCGTGCCGAGACCTTGTCTGCCGCGCTGATCGAAGCACTGTTTGAGCGCAACCCGAAGCTCGACGCAAAAGAAGTTGAAGACGTGATTTGGGGCTGTGTTAACCAGACCAAAGAACAGGGCTTCAACGTGGCGCGTCAGATTTCACTGCTGACCCGCATCCCGCACGAATCCGCGGCACAGACCGTCAACCGTCTGTGCGGGTCCGCCATGAGCGCGATCCACACCGCCGCCCAGGCGATCCAGACCGGCAACGGTGATGTATTCGTGGTTGGTGGTGTTGAGCACATGGGGCACGTACCCATGACCGCCGGTTTTGATCATAACCCGGCTGCTTCCAAGTATTCCGCCAAGGCGTCCAACATGATGGGCCTGACCGCGGAAATGCTGGCGAAGATGCACGGCATTACCCGTGAGCAACAGGATGAGTTTGGCGCGCGTTCTCACCGCCTGGCCCACGAAGCGACTCTGGAAGGCCGCTTCAAGAACGAAATCGTGCCCATTGAAGGTCACGATGAGAACGGCTTCAAGGTACTGATCGAGAACGACGAAACCATTCGTCCCGAGACCACTGCTGAGTCGCTGGGCCAGCTGAAGCCGGCGTTCGATCCGAAGAACGGTACTGTGACAGCGGGTACCTCTTCACAGCTGACCGACGGCGCGGCAGCCATGGTGATGATGTCTGCGGAGCGTGCTGAAGCTCTGGGCCTGAAGCCAATTGCCAGGGTTCGCGGCATGGCGGTTGCCGGCTGTGATCCCGCAATTATGGGTTACGGACCGGTTCCGGCCACCAAGAAGGCTCTGAAGCGTGCAGGCCTGAAAGTCGAGGATATCGACTTCTGGGAACTGAACGAAGCCTTTGCGGGTCAGTCCCTGCCGGTTCTGAAAGACCTGAAGCTGCTGGGCGTGATGGAAGAGAAAGTGAACCTGAACGGCGGCGCGATTGCCCTGGGCCATCCGCTGGGCTGCTCCGGTGCACGTATCTCCACAACCCTGCTGAACGTTATGCAGGCCAAGGGCGGTAAGCTTGGTGTATCCACCATGTGTATCGGCCTGGGTCAGGGCATTGCGACAGTATGGGAGCGTCTCTGATTCGATAGGCCGAATCGGTAGCGCTGTCCTGAAGGCCCGGCAATTGCCGGGCCTTCCTGATTGTGCTTCCTTTAAAAAAGCAGGGCGGAAACTAAAGAATGGGTTGTCTAGCTTTTCTTGACCCTGTAAAACAATGCACCTATACAATGTGGCGGCTATTGAGTGTTTTCTAGCCGACTGATTTTACAGCGAGTTTACGGTTTGCTGATTTTTTAACCGATTATCGCCAAGGATACAGATCTCCGATATGGGTAAAAGTCTCGTTATTGTCGAGTCGCCAGCGAAAGCGAAGACCATCAACAAATATCTGGGCTCCGACTTCATCGTGAAGTCGAGCGTCGGGCATATTCGTGATCTTCCGGTCAGCGGCAGTGGCTCTCAGTCAGATCCCAAAGAACGTGCGAAACAGGCGGCAGCGACTCGGAAGATGAATCCGGAAGAGAAAGCCGCGCACAAGAAACGCAAGGCCCGCGAGCAGCTGGTTGCCCGTATGGGCGTGGATCCGGATCATGACTGGAGCGCGCGGTACGAGATCCTGCCCGGTAAGGAAAAGGTCGTCAGTGAGCTCAAGCGCCTGGCGAAATCCGCTGATCACATATATCTGGCAACGGATTTGGACCGTGAAGGGGAGGCGATCGCCTGGCACCTTCAGCAAACCATTGGCGGCGAGTCCGACAAGTACCGCCGTGTTGTCTTCAACGAGATTACCAAACGCGCTATTCAGGCGGCCTTTGAAGATCCGGGCAATCTGGATAATAACCGTGTGAATGCCCAGCAGGCGCGGCGCTTCCTCGACCGGGTGGTGGGTTACATGGTGTCGCCGCTGCTGTGGGCCAAGATTGCCCGGGGTTTGTCGGCAGGTCGTGTCCAGTCTGTGGCGGTGCGCCTGATCGTTGAGCGTGAGCGCGAGATCCGCAAGTTCATTCCTGAGGAATTCTGGCAACTGCACGCGGATCTTGGTGCCAGGCAGGCGAAAGAGCCAGTGCGCTTCGAGGTGACCCGTTACCAGGACAAGCCTTACCGTCCTGAGAACGAGCAGCAAAGCAAAGAGCATGTCGATCGCCTGAAAGGGGGCTCGTTCCGCGTAGCCAAGCGGGAAGACAAGCCGACAAAATCACGGCCGTCGGCACCTTTTATCACGTCCACGCTGCAGCAGGCCGCCAGTAACCGCATGGGCTTCAGCGTCAAGAAAACCATGATGCTGGCGCAGCGGCTCTATGAAGCCGGCTATATCACCTACATGCGGACGGATTCCACCAACCTGAGCCAGGACGCCGTTGGTAGCTGTCGGGACTTTATCAAGAAGCAGTTCGGCGATCGCTACCTGCCGGAGAACCCCAGGGTCTATGGCAGCAAGGAGGGCGCTCAGGAAGCCCACGAGGCGATTCGCCCGACGGAAGTGAGCCGCAGGGCGGCTGACATCAGCGGCCTGGAGAAGGACGCTGAGAAGCTCTATGACCTGATCTGGCGACAGTTCCTTGCGTGTCAGATGGCGGACGCCGAGTTCCTGAGTACCTCGATCGTGGTGGCCAACGGGGATTACGAGCTGCGTACCCGTGGCCGCATCATCAAGTTTGACGGCTTCCTCAAGGCGGCGCCCCAGTCTGCGAAGAAAGACGAGGATGTGGCGCTGCCGGATATCAAGGTTGATGAGTCCCTGGATCTGGCCAAGCTCGACCCGAGCCAGCACTTTACCAAGCCTGCGCCCCGCTATACGGAGGCGAGCCTGGTCAAGGAGCTGGAGAAGCAGGGGATTGGTCGTCCATCCACCTACGCTTCCATTATTTCCACCATTCAGGATCGCGGTTACGTCAGGCTGCAGAATCGTCGCTTTTACGCTGAGAAAATGGGCGAGATTGTCACTGAGCGTCTGTCCGAGTCCTTCCCGAACCTGATGGACTTTGATTTCACCGCGAAGATGGAAGACGAACTGGATGACATCGCCGAAGGTGAGGTGGACTGGAAAAAGGTACTGAACGACTTCTACGGCCGTTTCCGCAAACAACTGGAGACCGCTGAAGGTAGCGAAGAAGGGGGGATGCGCGCCAATACCCCCACAGAGACAGATATCCCGTGCCCGACCTGTAGCCGTCCGATGCAGATTCGCGTTGCCAGCACCGGTGTGTTCCTGGGGTGCTCCGGTTACTCGCTGCCACCGAAGGAGCGCTGCAAGACCACCATTAACCTGGTGTCAGGGGATGAAGTCGTCAGCGCCGATGATGACGTGGAAGGTGAGGGCGAAACCCGCCTGCTGCGCAAGAAGCGCCGTTGTTCCAAGTGCGGAACCGCCATGGACAGCTACCTGGTGGATGAAGGTCGCAAACTGCATGTGTGTGGTAACAACCCTGACTGTTCCGGTTTCGAGGTGGAGAAGGGCACCTTCCGCATCAAGGGTTATGAAGGTCCGACGCTGGACTGTGACAAGTGCGGCTCCGAGATGCAGCTGAAAACCGGCCGTTTCGGCAAGTATTTTGGCTGTACCAACACCGAGTGCAAGAACACCCGCAAACTGCTCAAAAGTGGCGAGCCGGCCCCGCCCAAGATGGATCCGGTGCCAATGCCGGAACTGCAGTGCCAGAAGGTGGACGATACCTACGTACTGCGGGACGGCGCTTCCGGTCTGTTCCTGGCGGCCAGCAAGTTCCCGAAGAACCGGGAAACCCGGCCACCCCTGGTGATGGAGATCAAGCCGCACCGGAAGGAAATCGACCCTAAGTACGATTTCCTGATGGATGCGCCCGAGCGTGATCCGGAAGGCAATCCGACGGTGATCCGCTACAGCCGCAAGAGCAAGGAGCAGTACGTCATGTCCGAGAAAGAGGGCAAGGCGACAGGGTGGTCGGCGTGGTACGTCAACGGGAAGTGGCAGCCGAAGGAGAAGAAGTAGGGGAGAGGTTTACCCCCTCTCCCGCTTGGAGAGAGGGGGTGGCCCCTACCGCAACTTCCGTAAACGCTGAATCAGCGAGGAGGTATCCCAGCGGCGCCCTCCCATATCCTGGACATCCCCATAGAACTGGTCCACCAAGGCCGTTACAGGCAGCTTGGCACCGTTCTGGCGGGCCTCTTCAAGACACATCCCCAGATCCTTGCGCATCCAGTCAACGGCAAAGCCGTAGTCGAACTTGCCGTCGATCATGGTGCCGGAGCGGTTGTCCATCTGCCAGGATTGGGCCGCCCCCTTGGAAATCACATCCACTACCTTGCGTACATCAAGCTCGGCCTGCTCAGCGAAATGCAGGGCCTCAGAAAGGCCTTGTACCAGTCCCGCAATGGCAATCTGGTTGACCATCTTTGTTTTCTGTCCGCTGCCAGCCGGCCCCATCAGGTTAAGGGCCTTGGAATACTGTTCCAGAACGGGCTTTGCCCGTTCGAAGATCTCCGGTTCGCCACCACACATGATGGTTAGCTGACCGTTCTCCGCACCTTGCTGACCGCCGGACACCGGCGCATCGATAAAACCCTGATGCTTTGCTTTCGCTGATTGTGCGAGCTGTTCTGCGATGCCCGCGGATGCGGTGGTGTGGTCCACCAGGATGGCGCCTTCGGGGGCATTTGAAATAATGCCCTCGTTGCCCTCATAGATTGCGTCCAGATCCTTATCCGCCCCCACGCATGTCAGCACGATGTCGGCATTCTGGACGGCTTCGGCAATGGACTGGCAGGCGGTTCCTGAATAGTCCCTTGCCCAGGCTTCAGCCTTGGAAAAGGTCCGGTTCCAGACCCTGACGTTATATCCGGCGTTTGCCAGATGGCCTGCCATGGGGTAGCCCATGACGCCCAGTCCGATAAAGACGGCTGTGGTGGTCATTCATCCTCTCCTGAACGTTGTTCTGTTCCGGTTAACTTATCACAGGCCCCATACCCACACACAAAAAAAGGCCGCTGAGTCAGCGGCCTTTTCGGGGTTCCGGTTTCCCGGGTGATTACTTTTTGTCGTAATCGCGGCTTTCGGGGCCGGTATACAGCTGGCGAGGGCGACCAATGCGGTAATCGCCGGACACCATTTCGTTCCAGTGGGAGAACCAGCCGATGGTGCGTGACATGGCAAAGATCACCGTGAACATGGAGGTCGGGATACCGATAGCCTTCAGAATCAGGCCGGAGTAGAAGTCCACGTTCGGGTACAGCTTGCGCTTGACGAAGTACTCGTCTTCCAGCGCGATTTTTTCCAGGCGCTGGGCGATTTTCAGCAGCGGATCGTTTTCCAGGCCCAGCTCGGTCAGTACTTCGTGAGCTGTTTCTGCCATCACCTTGGCGCGCGGGTCGAAGTTTTTGTAGACCCGGTGGCCGAAGCCCATCAGGCGGAACGGGTCGTCCTTATCCTTGGCCTTGGCGATGAATTTCTCGATGTTTTTCTCGTCACCGATTTCGGCCAGCATGTCCAGAACAGCTTCGTTGGCGCCGCCGTGAGCCGGGCCCCAGAGGGCAGCAATGCCGGAAGCGATGCAGGCGTACGGGTTGGCACCGGTGGAGCCGGCCAGACGCACGGTAGAGGTTGACGCGTTCTGCTCGTGATCGGCGTGCAGGATGAAGATCTTGTCCATGGCTTTCGCCAGGATCGGGTTCGGCTTGTACTCTTCGCAGGGCACGCCAAACATCATCTGCAGGAAGTTCTCGGAGTAGGAGAGGTCGTTGCGCGGGTACATGAACGGCTGGCCGATGCTGTACTTGTAGCACCAGGCGGCGATCGTCGGCATTTTGGCGATCAGGCGGTGCGCAGTGATCTCACGCTGGTGGACGTCAGTGACATCCATCTGGTCGTGATAGAACGCAGACAGGGCACCCACGACGCCACACATGATCGCCATCGGATGCGCATCCCGGCGGAAGCCCTGGAAGAAATTGCGCATCTGGTCGTGCAGCATGGTGTGGTTTTTGATGGTGTCGTGGAATTTCCTGTTTTCTTCTGCGGTCGGCAGTTCGCCGTTCAGCAGGAGGTAGCAGACTTCCAGGTAGTCGGAATTTTCCGCCAGTTGTTCGATGGGGTAGCCGCGGTGAAGCAGAACGCCGTTTGCGCCATCAATGTAGGTGATCTTGGATTCGCAGGCTGCTGTGGATACAAAACCCGGATCGTAGGTAAATACGCCTTCCTGGACCAGACTCCGTACGTCGATAACGTCGGGGCCGACGGTGCCTGAGTAAACCGGTAGCTCAATGGACTTGTCACCCACCGAGAGCGTGGCTTTCCTGTCGGTCATGGTGCTCTCCTATATATCAGCTTTGACAGCTTTTCAGTATTTGGATGCGCTAGAAGGCGCGTATTATCGCAAAACTGGCGGCAAAATATAGGGCGTTGGCTTTTTTTGTCAATGGAAGAGGCCGGAAAAACCATTATTTGACATTCCGTGTAAATGAGGGAATTCACGAATAAGGCTGTTTTCAGAGCAAAATTAATTTTGTCAATAATTCTTGTGGCCGGTGCAAGGCCGCTGATTACAGGCGCTTGGGCGAGTTGCGCGTTTGTAATTAATAGGGGTACTCCTTATAATCCGTAGCCCGGAATCGGGGATAGACTTTGTCTGGGCGCCTTCCAATGTCGGTAGCGCCGGGCGGGCATGGTGTATTCTCCCTCCTGAGCCAATCGTGTGCCGGTTTCGTATCAGCACACCGATCCTTACATACCAACTATCCGCACCGGTCGCTTCGACCGATTGTGGAACCAAGAGAGAGTGTGAGAGCGCTGTGAATAGCAAACGACCAGTTAATCTCGATCTCGGCAAGTTTCATTTTCCGCTGCCAGCCATTACGTCCATATTGCATCGTATCAGCGGCATCATCATTTTTGTTGGTGTTGCGTTCCTGCTTTACGGGCTTCAGCTTTCCCTGTCCGGGGAAGAGGGCTTCAGTCGCGTTAGTGAATTGCTGAACAGCTTCCTTGCAAAGCTGATCATCTGGGGCATTTTGTCTGCTCTGCTTTACCACCTGGTGGCAGGTATCAAACACCTGTTGATGGATATGGGTATTGGTGAAGAACTCGAAAGTGGCCGCCTCGCCGCGAAAATCACCATTGTGGTTTCCGTTATTCTCATTGTTCTGGCTGGAGTTTGGGTATGGGCAGCGTAAATAGCGTAACGAATCTTGGTCGTAGCGGTGTTTTTGATTGGCTGATTCAGCGTGTCACTGCCTATGTTCTGGCACTCTACACACTGTTCCTGCTGGGCTTCATGGTGTTCAGCGACGTGAACTACGAGACCTGGTCGGCATTGTTCGGGCAGACCTGGTTCCGCATCTTCACCCTGCTGGCGCTTCTGTCTCTTGGCGCTCACGCCTGGGTAGGGCTCTGGACGGTCACTACGGATTACATCAAGGCCATGGCACCGCGTTTCCTGGTTCAGGCTGCGTGTGGTCTGGTCATGTTCGTCTATGTGGTCTGGGGCATTCAGATTCTTTGGGGGCTTTAATCAATGGCTAATATCAAGACCATGTCTTACGACGCGATTGTTATCGGTGGTGGCGGTGCCGGTATGCGAGCCGCCCTGCAGCTGACTGAGTCAGGCGTCAACACTGCGTGTATCACAAAAGTATTTCCGACCCGTTCCCACACGGTATCCGCCCAGGGCGGGATCACCTGTGCCATCGCAAGCGCGGATCCCAATGATGACTGGCGCTGGCATATGTACGACACCGTTAAGGGGTCTGATTACATCGGTGACCAGGATGCCATCGAGTATATGTGTTCTGTCGGCCCCCAGGCGGTGTTCGAGCTTGAGCACATGGGCCTGCCTTTCTCCCGGACCGAGCAGGGGCGTATCTACCAGCGTCCGTTCGGTGGTCAGTCCAAGGATTATGGCAAGGGTGGTCAGGCTGCCCGTACCTGTGCCGCTGCCGACCGTACCGGTCATGCTCTGCTGCACACCCTTTATCAGGCCAACCTGAAAGGCGGCACCACGTTCCTTAACGAGTGGTACGCGGTTGATCTGGTCAAGAACAGCAAAGACGAAGTCGTTGGTGTTGTTGCCATTGAAATCGAAACCGGTGAAGTGGCCTACATCAAGTGTAAGGCAACGGTTCTTGCCACTGGCGGTGCCGGTCGTATCTATGCATCCACCACCAACGCCCTGATCAACACCGGCGACGGTATTGGCATGGCGCTGCGCGCTGGCTACCCGGTGCAGGACATGGAAATGTGGCAGTTCCACCCAACGGGCATCCACGGTGCCGGTACGCTGGTGACGGAAGGTTGCCGGGGTGAGGGCGGTTACCTGATCAATGCCGAGGGTGAGCGTTTCATGGAGCGTTACGCCCCGAACGCGAAGGATCTGGCTGGCCGTGATGTTGTCGCCCGCTCCATGGTTATCGAAATCCTCGAAGGCCGTGGTTGTGGTCCCGACAAGGATCACGTGCTGCTGAAGCTGGATCACCTGGGTGAAGAGACCCTGAACCTGCGTCTGCCAGGTATCTGTGAGTTGTCCCGCACCTTCGCCCACGTGGATCCGGTTAAAGAGCCGATTCCGGTTGTTCCGACCTGTCACTACATGATGGGTGGTATTCCGACCAACGTCGGCGGTCAGGCCCTGACCCAGGACGAGAATGGCAAAGACAAGCCGATTCCCGGTCTGTTTGCCTGCGGTGAGGCGGCCTGTGTATCCGTGCATGGCGCCAACCGTCTGGGTGGTAACTCCCTGCTGGATCTGGTGGTCTTTGGTCGTGCGGCGGGTCTGCACATTGAAGAGCAGCTGCGTGGTGGCTTTGAAGTTGATGGTGCCAGCGAGGATGACATCAAGCGCGCCATGGCTCGCCTTGATCGCCTGAACGGTGCCTCCGAGGGTGAGAGTGTTGCCGAGGTTCGCAAGGACCTGCAGAACTGCATGCAGCTGTATTTCGGTGTGTTCCGTGACGGTAGCAGTATGGAAGAGGGTCTGAAGAAGCTCGAGGCCATTGGTGAGCGTGTTCGCAAGACCAAGCTGGCTGATACCAGCAACGCGTTTAACACTGCGCGGATTGAAGCGCTGGAGCTGGACAACCTGTACGAAGTTGCCCTGGCGACGGCCATCTCTGCCTTTGAGCGTAAGGAGAGCCGAGGTGCCCATGCCCGCAACGACTTCACCGAGCGTGATGACGAGAACTGGCTGAAGCACTCTGTGTACTTCCCGCTCGAGAAGCGTGTTGGCAAGCGTGACGTGAACTTCGCACCGAAGACCGTCGACACCTTCCAGCCGAAGATCCGGACTTACTAAGGGGGACGCACAAAATGTTGGTAAGCCTTTACCGTTATAACCCGGAAACGGACAACGCGCCCTACATGCAGGACGTGGAGCTGGAGCTTCCGGAAGGCAAGGACCTGATGGTTCTGGATGTCCTGAACCTGCTGAAGGAAAAGGATCCGTCTGTCGCTTATCGTCGTTCCTGTCGCGAGGGTGTTTGCGGCTCTGACGGCATGAACATGAATGGCAAGAATGGTCTGGCGTGCATCACGCCCATGTCCCAGGTGCTGAAGAACAACAAGCTTGTTCTTCGCCCGCTGCCGGGGCTTCCGGTTATCCGGGATCTGGTGGTGGACATGAGTCTGTTCTACAAGCAGTACGAAAAAGTCATGCCGTACCTTGTGAACGACCAGCCGGCACCTGCCATTGAGCGTCTGCAGTCTCCCGAGGATCGGGAGAAGCTGGACGGCCTGTACGAGTGCATTCTCTGTGCCTGCTGCTCCACTGCCTGCCCGTCGTTCTGGTGGAACCCGGACAAGTTTGTTGGTCCGGCGGGTCTGCTGCAGGCCTACCGCTTCCTGGCGGACAGTCGTGATACTGCCCAGGCAGAGCGTCTTGCCAATCTGGATGATCCGTTCAGCGTTTTCCGCTGCCGGGGCATCATGAACTGTGTCAGCGTTTGTCCGAAAGGTCTGAACCCCACAAGGGCAATCGGCCATATCCGGAATCTTCTGCTTCAACGGGCGACTTAAAAGCAGAAAATAAAACAAACGCTATACTGTTCTGATCAGTTAGCATCCGGAAGGCCCTGCAACGGCGCGGGGCCTTCAACCAAAGGCTTATAGTCAAAAGTCTTAACAGGATGCACACTACGGCGAGCCGTGACGGGAACTTATAAGGTTGTCTCGCGGTTTCGCTGAGTACAAAACCACCGGGGAACGGAAAACATCCTTGCTGGGTGTGGTGGCCAAAGTCGATCCCGTAAAAACCCGTATTGACTGAGATTTACCCCTGGCCGACCATACTGAGCTCCCCCGCACCAGCCCAAGGTGAGCTATTCAAAATGCACGAAAGCATAATGGAGCAGTTATGGCAGACTTCCCACTTGCAGGGTGGAAATCTGGCCTATGTTGAACAGCTTTTTGAAACCTACCTGACAGACCCCAATGCCGTTCCCGAAGAGTGGCGTAACTACTTCGACAAGCTACCCAGCGTCGACGGCTACAAAGGCCGTGATATTGTCCACTCTTCCATTCGCGAACAGTTTGAACACATCTCCCGTAATCAGCGTTTCCTTGCCAGCAACGGCGTTCCTGCCAGTGCAACTTCTGACGCTGACAGGAAACAGATCCGTGTTCTGCAGTTGATCAATGCCTTTCGATTCCGTGGTCACCAGGAATCGAAGCTGGATCCGCTTGGTGTATGGCAGCGTCCCACGGTAGAAGATCTTGATCCATCCTTCCACGAACTGTCGGAAGCGGATAATGACCTGGAATTCCAGACCGGGTCACTGAGCTTTGGTTCCGAAACCATGAAGCTCGGCGATATTATCAGCGGCCTTCGCCAGACTTATTGCGAAAGCATCGGTGCCGAGTACATGCACGTAGTCGACACCCGCATCAAGCGTTGGTTTCAACAGCGCATGGAGCCGGTGCGTTCACGGCCACAGTACGAAGCGAAAACCCGTAAACATATTCTTGAGCGCTTGTCAGCCGCGGAAGGCCTGGAAAAATATCTGGGATCCCGTTACCCCGGCGTCAAGCGTTTCGGCCTCGAAGGCGCTGAAAGCCTGATTCCCTGTCTTGACGAGTTGATCCAGCGTGCCGGTTCCTATGGCGCCAAAGAGATTGTTCTCGGGATGGCTCACCGTGGCCGTCTGAATGTCCTGGTGAATACCCTCGGCAAGAACCCGAAAGAACTTTTCGACGAGTTCGAAGGCAAGAAACTGGCTGATTCCGGCTCGGGTGACGTGAAATACCACCAGGGGTTCTCGTCCAACGTGATGACGCCCGGTGGCGAAGTTCACCTGGCGATGGCATTCAACCCGTCCCACCTGGAGATCGTTGCTCCGGTTGTTGAGGGGTCGGTTCGCGCACGCCAGACCCGTCGTGATGACAATGACGGCACCCAGGTTGTGCCGATCATCATGCACGGTGATGCGGCCTTTGCCGGCCAGGGCGTGGTGATGGAAACCTTCCAGATGTCCCAGACCCGGGGCTATGGTATTGGCGGTACGATTCACATCGTCATCAACAACCAGGTCGGCTTCACCACCAGCAAGCAGGAAGACGCCCGCTCGACCGAGTACTGTACCGACGTGGCCAAGATGGTCCAGGCGCCGATTCTGCATGTGAACGCGGATGATCCGGAAGCGGTCATGTTCGTTACCCAGATGGCGATGGATTACCGCAACGAGTTCAAGCGTGATGTGGTCATCGATCTGGTCTGCTACCGTCGCCGTGGGCACAACGAGGCGGATGAGCCGGCCGCTACCCAACCGCTCATGTATGAAAAGATTCGCAAGCTGAAGACCACCCGTGGGCTTTATGCCGATTTGCTGATTGCCGATGGCGTGATTTCTGAGGACGAAGCCAAGGAGATAGATCTTGACTACCGGGACGCTCTGGATAAGGGCGACCATGTGGTCAAGTCTCTGGTCAAGGAGCCGAACAAAGAGCTCTACGTTGACTGGACGCCCTACCTTGGCCACGAGTGGACAGCCAAGTGTAAGTCCAGCGTTTCGCTCAAGGCTATCCAGTCGCTGGGCAAGAAGCTGACCCAGGTACCGGAAGGGTTCAGTATTCAGCGTCAGGTTTCCAAGATTGTTTCCGACCGTGAAAAGATGACTGCCGGTGCGTTGCCCATTAACTGGGGCTACGGCGAAGTCATGGCCTATGCCACATTGCTGGAGGAAGGCCATCCGATCCGGATCACCGGTCAGGACGTGGGTCGTGGCACTTTCTCTCACCGCCATGCGGTCCTGCATAACCAGAAAGATGGGTCTACCTATACTGCTCTGGAGCACCTGTCGGAAAATCAGCCGCAATTTGAAATCTACGACTCACTGCTGTCTGAAGAAGCCGTGATGGCGTTCGAATACGGCTATTCCACGACGGCTCCCAGTGGTCTGGTCGTCTGGGAAGCCCAGTTTGGTGATTTTGCCAACGGCGCCCAGGTGGTTATCGACCAGTTCCTCACCAGTGGGGAGCACAAGTGGGGGCGGCTCTGCGGTCTGACGCTGCTGTTGCCGCACGGTTATGAAGGGCAGGGGCCGGAGCACAGTTCCGCGCGTCTGGAGCGCTTCCTGCAGCTGTGTGCAGAGCACAACATTCAGGTATGCGTGCCGACCACACCTTCCCAGGTTTTCCATATGCTTCGCCGTCAGGTGAAGCGTCCGCTACGCAAGCCGCTGGTAGCGATTACTCCGAAGAGTCTGTTGCGTCACAAGGAGGCCACTTCCGATCTGGACGACCTGACCTCCGGAACGTTCCAGACCGTGCTGCAAGAGAAAGAGCCGTCTGATCCGAAGAAGATCACCCGCCTGATTCTGTGCAGCGGCAAGGTTTATTTTGACCTGCTGGAGCGCAAGAAGGCGGACGAGCGGGAAGATGTTGCGATTGTTCGTATCGAGCAGCTGTATCCCTTCCCGGGTGATGACCTGGACGAGGTTCTGGCCCTGTATCCCAAGCTCAAAAACGTGGTTTGGTGTCAGGAAGAGCCGATGAACCAGGGCGCCTGGTACTGCAGTCAGCACCATATGCGTAATGCACTGCACCGCAAGAACCCGAAGCTGTATCTGGAGTATGCCGGTCGTGATGCTTCTGCTGCTCCTGCGTGTGGACACATGTCCGTGCACATTGAAGAGCAGAAGAAACTGGTTAACGACGCGTTTGAAATCTGACGAGCTACCGAACTAAGGATCCGAGATGTCAACTGAGATTAAAGCCCCCGTTTTCCCAGAGTCGGTCGCAGAGGGCACCGTCGCGACCTGGCACAAGCAGCCGGGTGAAGCCTGTTCCCGCGATGAACTGATTGTCGATATCGAAACCGACAAGGTCGTTCTGGAAGTGGTTGCACCGGCTGACGGCGCGATTGAAGAGATTGTCAAAGGCGAAGGCGACACCGTGGAAAGCGGCGAAGTCATCGGTAAGTTCAAGGAAGGCGCCGCTGGTGAATCCAAGCCGGCGGAAGGCAAGAAGGAAGAGGCTCCCAAGGAAGAGTCCAAGAGCCAGGCTGCATCCGGCGATGCCATTCTCAGCCCGGCAGCCCGTAAGCTGGCCGAAGAGAACGACGTCGATCCGAATGCCGTCAAGGGCACCGGTAAAGACGGCCGCGTCACCAAAGAAGATGTCCAGAATCATGTAGATAGCGGCAAGTCTTCAGCGCCTGCTTCAACCGCCAAGCCGGCGGGCGACATGCCCAAGGTTGAACTGGCAAGCGGCGAGCGCGCGGAGAAACGCGTACCGATGACGCGCCTCCGGGCCAGCATCGCCAAGCGCCTGGTCAGTGCGCAGCAGAATGCCGCCATGCTCACCACGTTCAACGAAGTGAACATGGCGCCGATCATGGAGCTGCGCAAGCAGTATCAGGACAGCTTCGTGAAGCGTCATGGCATCAAGCTTGGCTTCATGTCTTTCTTTACCAAGGCTGCTACTGAGGCTTTGAAGCGTTTCCCGGCCGTGAATGCCTCCATTGATGGCAATGACATGGTGTATCACGGTTACCAGGACATCGGTGTGGCTGTTTCCACCGACCGTGGTCTGGTGGTGCCGGTGGTTCGTGACGTTGACGCCCTGGGCCTGGCGGATATCGAGAAGAAAATCGTCGAGTACGGCACCAAGGCCAAGGACGGTAAGCTGGGTATTGAAGAAATGACCGGCGGTACCTTCACCATCACCAACGGCGGCATTTTCGGCTCGCTGATTTCCACGCCGATCCTGAATCCGCCGCAAACTGCGATTCTGGGCATGCACAAAATCCAGGAACGCCCGATGGCGGTCAATGGCAAAGTTGAAATCCAGCCCATGATGTACCTGGCGCTGTCCTATGACCATCGCATGATTGATGGCAAGGAAGCGGTGCAGTTCCTGGTGGCTATCAAGGAAATGCTTGAGGATCCGGCGCGTATTCTGCTGGACGTCTGAGCTGACACTTAACGAATTGGAAAACGGGATCAAATATGTCTGATAAGTACGACGTCATTGTCATTGGTGCAGGCCCTGGTGGTTACGTAGCTGCTATCAAAGCCGCCCAGCTCGGTCTGAAGACTGCGTGTGTGGAATCCTGGACCTCTGAAGACGGCAAAGCGCAAGTGCTTGGTGGCACCTGCCTGAACGTGGGCTGTATTCCTTCCAAGGCCCTGCTGGAGATTTCCCACAAGTTTGAGGAAGCCAGCCACGATTACGAAACCCAGGGCATCATCGCCAAGGATGTCAAAATCGACATCGCGAAGATGATGGAGCGCAAGAGCGGTATCGTGAAGCAGCTGACCGGCGGTATCGCCGGTCTGTTCAAGGCTAACGGCGTAACCTCTATTCATGGTCACGGCAAGTTGCTGGCCAATCGTCAGGTTGAAGTTACCGACAAGGATGGCAAGGCCACCACTTACGAGGCGGACAACGTCATCCTGGCGACCGGTTCCAAGCCGATCGAAATTCCACCGGCACCGTTTGACGGTGACTACATCGTGGATTCCGAAGGTGCACTGGAGTTTACCGAAGTGCCCAAGCGTCTTGGCGTTATTGGTGCCGGCGTTATCGGCCTTGAGCTGGGCAGTGTGTGGTCCCGTCTGGGATCGGAAGTGACGGTGATCGAAGCCCAGGATACGTTCCTGCCGGTGGTTGATCAGCAGGTTGCCAAGGACGCGCAGAAGCAGTTCAAGAAACAGGGACTGGATATTGTTATGGGCGCGCGTATGACCGGTGCTGAAGTCAAGCGCAAGCTGGTTAACGTGACCTATGAAGATTCGAACGGCAAGCAAGAGAAGAAATTCGATAAGCTGATCGTGGCTGTAGGCCGTCGTCCGTACACCGACAATCTTCTGGCCGAGGATTCCGGCGTACAGATGGATGAGCGCGGTTTCATCTTCGTGGACGATAACTGCAAGACCGAGGCGCCGGGTGTCTGGGCGATTGGTGATGTGGTTCGCGGCCCGATGCTGGCACACAAAGCATCCGAAGAGGGTGTCATGGTTGCCGAGCGAATTGCTGGCCATAAACCGCAGGTCAACTACGAGTGCATTCCAAACGTCATCTATACAGCGCCGGAAGTGGCCTGGGTTGGCAAGTCCGAGGAAGAGCTGAAGGCAGAAGGCGAGGCTTATAAGGTGGGTACTTTCCCATTTGCGGCCAACGGTCGAGCCATGGCAGCCAACGCAGCGTCCGGTCTGGTGAAGATCATTGCCGATGAAAAGACCGACCGCATCCTCGGTTTCCACGTGGTTGGACCGCAGGCATCCGAGATCGTGGCGCAGGGCGTGATTGCCATGGAGTTCGGCTCCAGTGCAGAAGATCTGGCCCTGACCTGTTTTGCGCACCCGACTCTGTCCGAGTCAGTGCATGAGGCAGCCCTGGCTGTCGATGGCGGCGCGATTCACATCGCCAACCGTCGCAAAAAGAAGTAACGCAGAGCAGGGAACAGGGGCGCCAAAGAGGGCGCCCCGCTGCCATAAAACGGCAGGTTTCCGACTGCGTCAGTGGTGTGCTGAGGTGATCCCCGGCACGCCTAACCGAATTCGCACCAGATTGTTGTCGGATTTATGGCCTAAATCCGACAGGATCCGGCGGGTTCAACTCCGTACGTGGTTATCCTCCATCAAAAAGCGGGACATTAACTATGAATTTGCATGAATATCAGGGCAAGC
Organism: Marinobacter sp. DUT-3; assembly: GCF_050379435.1. Taxonomy (NCBI): domain Bacteria; kingdom Pseudomonadati; phylum Pseudomonadota; class Gammaproteobacteria; order Pseudomonadales; family Marinobacteraceae; genus Marinobacter; species Marinobacter sp. DUT-3. The sequence continues at coordinate 998,841 of NZ_JBNRMG010000001.1, read as the reverse complement.
AGCTGTTCGCTGAATATGGCCTGCCAGTATCCAAGGGCATTGCCTGCGATACTCCGAAAGAAGCAGTGGACGCAGCCGGTGAAATCGGCGGAGACGCATGGGTCGTCAAGGCACAGGTTCACGCTGGTGGCCGTGGTAAGGCCGGCGGTGTAAAGCTGGTCAAGAGCAAAGACGAGATTCGCGAGTTCGCTGAGCATTGGCTGGGCAAGAACCTGGTGACCTACCAGACCGACGAAAACGGTCAGCCGGTCAGCAAGATTCTGGTTGAATCCCTCACTGATATCGATCAGGAACTGTATCTGGGCGCCGTGGTAGACCGTGGTACCCGTCGGATCGTGTTCATGGCCTCCACCGAAGGTGGTGTTGAGATCGAGCAGGTTGCCGAAGAAACTCCGGAAAAAATCCTGAAAGCGGAAGTTGATCCGCTGGTCGGTGCACAGCCTTACCAGGGCCGCGAGCTGGCTTTCAAGCTGGGCCTGGAAGGCAAGCAGATCGGTCAGTTCACCAAGATTTTCCTGGGCCTGGCCAAGCTGTTTGAAGACCGTGACCTGGCGCTGCTGGAAATTAACCCGCTGGTGATCACTCCGGCTGGTGACCTGCACTGCCTGGACGCCAAGATCGGCGTTGATGGCAACGCGCTGTACCGTCAGAAGAAAATCCATGAGATGCACGATCCCTCCCAGGAAGATTCCCGGGAAGCGGAAGCGGCCAAGTGGGAACTCAACTACGTCGCGCTGGAAGGCAACATCGGCTGCATGGTTAACGGCGCTGGTCTGGCCATGGGTACCATGGACATCATCAAGCTGTCCGGCGGCCAGCCTGCCAACTTCCTGGACGTAGGCGGCGGCGCGACCAAAGAGCGCGTTTCCGAGGCGTTCAAGATCATCCTGTCCGATGACAATGTACAGGCGGTTCTGGTTAACATCTTCGGTGGTATCGTTCGCTGCGACATGATCGCAGAGGGCATCATCGGTGCGGTTAAGGAAGTGGGCGTTAAGGTTCCCGTGGTCGTTCGTCTTGAAGGCAACAACGCCGAAGTCGGCACCAAGGTACTCGCTGAGAGTGGCCTGAACATCATTGCCGCCACCAGTCTGGCGGATGCCGCAGAGCAAGTCGTTAAAGCCGCAGGGGGTAAATAATGAGCATCCTGATCAACAAAGACACCAAGGTTATCTGCCAGGGCTTTACCGGCGCACAGGGTACCTTCCACTCTGAGCAGGCGATTGAGTACGGCACCAAGATGGTTGGTGGCGTAAGCCCGGGTAAGGGCGGCACGGAGCACCTTGGCCTGCCGGTGTTCAACACTGTACGTGAAGCGGTCGAGAAAACCGGTGCGGAAGCGACGGTGATCTACGTACCCGCTCCGTTCTGTAAGGACGCCATCATTGAAGCCGCAGATGCTGGTATTCAGCTGATTGTGTGCATCACCGAGGGTATCCCGACCATCGACATGCTCTACGCCAAAGAGTACGTGGATCGCAAGGGTGTACGCATGATCGGTCCGAACTGTCCGGGCGTGATTACGCCGGGCGAGTGCAAGATCGGCATCATGCCAGGTCATATCCACAAGCCGGGCAAGGTGGGTATTGTATCCCGTTCAGGTACCCTGACTTACGAAGCGGTCAAGCAGACCACTGACTTCGGCTACGGTCAGTCCACCTGTATCGGTATCGGTGGTGACCCGATTCCGGGCTCCAACTTCATCGATATCCTGAAGTTGCTGCAGGAAGATCCGCAGACCGAAGCCATCGTTATGATTGGTGAAATCGGCGGTACCGCTGAAGAAGAAGCGGCGGCGTTCATCAAGGAAAACGTCACCAAGCCGGTGGTTTCCTACATCGCCGGTGTGACTGCGCCTCCTGGTAAGCGTATGGGCCATGCCGGTGCGATTATCTCCGGCGGCAAGGGCACCGCAGACGAGAAGTTTGCCGCCCTGAATGACGCCGGTGTCAAAACCGTGCGCAGCCTGGCCGAAATCGGCAAGGCACTGAAGGAAGCAACTGGCTGGTAAATCTTTACCGCCAGTTATAAAAGCCCCCGGGTCTGCCGCAAGGCGCCGGGGGCTTTTTCGTTCTGTGATGATGGCCTGGCGCCGGTTTTTCAAAGGCTTCTTAACGCCGGCGTCACATAAGACTATAATGCCCGGTCAGCCTGCACTAAGATGGGCTGGTCTAAAACCACCAGAAGGAGTTCATGCTTTGAGTTCTGTAGATTCCCAGCAACGGGTTTTGTCCGGGATGCGTCCGACCGGCAAACTTCACCTTGGCCACTACCATGGTGTTCTGAAAAACTGGGTGAAACTCCAGCATGAGTATGAGTGCTTCTTCTTTGTCGCTGACTGGCATGCGTTAACCACCGACTACGAAGATACCTCGGGCGTCGAGCAGAGTGTCTGGGACATGGTCATCGACTGGCTGGCAGCGGGTGTGAACCCCGGCTCTTCCACCATGTTTATTCAGTCCCGGGTGCCGGAGCACGCTGAGCTGCATCTGCTGCTGTCCATGATTACCCCGCTGGGGTGGCTGGAGCGCATCCCCACCTATAAGGACCAGCAGGAAAAGCTGCGGGAGAAGGACCTGGCCACCTACGGCTTCCTGGGTTATCCGCTGCTGCAAAGTGCGGACATCCTGATGTACCGTGCCGGCAAGGTTCCGGTCGGAGCCGATCAGGTATCCCACGTGGAGATTACCCGGGAAATCGCCCGTCGCTTCAATCACATCTATGGTCGTGAGCCCGGTTTTGAAGAACAGGCCGAGGGCGCCATCGTGAAGATGGGCAAGAAAAACGCCAAACTGTATCGCAATCTGAAGAAGCGGTATCAGGAAGAGGGCGATATGGAAGCCCTGGAGACCGCCAGGGCGTTGCTGAAAGAGCAGCAGAATATATCCCTCGGCGACCGTGAGCGTCTGTACGGTTACATCGAGGGCGGCGGCAAGGTGATTCTGCCGGAGCCCCAGCCACTGTTGACTCCGGAATCGAAAATGCCGGGGCTGGACGGACAGAAGATGTCCAAGTCGTACAACAACTACATCGGTTTGCGGGAAGATCAGGACTCGGTCGCCCAGAAGATTCGCACCATGCAAACCGATCCCCAGCGCGTACGCCGGACCGATCCGGGCGAACCGGAGAAGTGCCCGGTGTGGGGGATGCACAAGATCTATTCCGATGCGGAAACCCAGGAATGGGTGCAGACCGGTTGCCGCAGCGCCGGGATTGGCTGCCTGGACTGCAAGAAGCCCCTGATCGACGCCATCATTGAGGAGCAGCGTCCGCTTCATGAGCGTGCCCGTGAGTATGAAGGGAATCCCGACCTTGTACACTCGATTATCGAGGAAGGGTGCGAGCAGGCCCGGGATGCTGCCAGGGGCACCCTGGAAGAGGTTCGCAGCGCCATGGGCCTGAACTACCGTTAACGACGGAGTGCACGCCATCATCTGCCGGATACCGGAGAAAGTATGACCGATGACACTGTGAGTACATCGCAGCCCGAGGCGGGAGATGACACTGCATCACCCGCTCCCGAGCAGGCGCCTCTGGCTCTGGTGTCCGGAAAGCCGGTGGTGGACCTGCCGCGGGATCTTTACATTCCTCCCGATGCGCTGGCGGTGTTCCTGGAGGCCTTCGAGGGTCCCCTGGATCTGTTGCTGTACCTGATCCGCCGCCAGAACATGGATATCCTGAATATCGATGTCAGCGAAATCACCCGCCAGTACATGGACTACATTGGCGCCGTCGAGGCCATGCGGTTTGAGCTGGCTGCGGAATATCTGGTGATGGCAGCGACTCTGGCGGAGATCAAATCCCGCATGTTGCTGCCCAGGCAGGAAAGTGACGACGAGGAAGAGGTTGACCCCCGTGCTGAACTGATCCGGCGACTGCAGCAATACGAGCGTTTCAAGCAGGCTGCGGAAGACATTGATGAACTGCCACGGATGGAGCGGGATACCTTTGCCGGTTCCGCAGCCTTGCCGAAGCTGCCTTCCAGCCAGCCACATCCTGATGTGGACCTGAAGGAACTGTTGTTTGCCCTGCAGGGCGTCCTCAAGCGAGCGGATCTGTTCACCAGTCACCATGTTGAGCGTGAAAAACTGTCCACGCGAGAGCGTATGTCTGCGATCCTCTCGGTGCTGCAGGATGATCGTTTTGTGAACTTTGAAAGCCTGTTTACGCCCGAAGAGGGACGGTTGGGGGTGGTGGTGTCATTCCTCGCGACCCTGGAGTTAGTGAAGGAACAGCTGATCGAGGTTGTCCAGGGGGAAGTCCTTGGTCCCATTCATGTCAGGGCCAGAGCGGCCAGTTAAGTAAAAGCACGGGTGTCATGAGCGAAGAGAACCTGAAGAAAATCCAGGCGATTATCGAGGCCGCGCTGTTGGCAGCGGGAAGACCGCTGTCATTTGACCAGTTGAGGGAACTGTTCCCGGAGGATGAGCGGCCTGCCCGGCAGGTTATGGAGCATGTGCTGGTGTTGCTGGAGAGCGCCTGCGAAGGTCGTGGGTTTGAGTTGAAAAAGGTGGCCAGCGGCTATCGGTTTCAGGTGCGCGAAGAATTTGCTCCCTGGGTCGGGCGGTTGTTTGAAGAAAAGCCGCAGCGTTACTCGCGGGCCTTGTTGGAAACTCTGGCGTTGATTGCGTATCGCCAGCCGATTACCCGGGGTGAAATCGAAGATATTCGCGGGGTGACCGTCAGCAGTAATATCGTGCGAACCCTGCTGGAGCGCGAGTGGGTCAGGGTGGTCGGTCATCGGGATGTGCCTGGCAGGCCCGCCATGTACGCGACGACGCGCCAATTCTTGGACTACTTCAACCTGCAGGGGCTGGACCAGTTGCCGCCCTTGTCGGAAGTGCGGGACCTGGAAGAGATCGGACGGGAAATTGAAAAAAACATACAGGCGGAGATCAAGTTCGAATCTTCGGCCGATGAAGGGGAGGATGGCTCCGATCAGCCGGACCAGGACGCCCCGTCAAGTCAGACACTTCACTGATGCCCGTCGGGATACCGGGGTATCAGCCCATATGAAAGGATGAATTCATGGCGTCAGAGCGCCCGGGTAAGCCAGGAGGAAAGTCCTCCGCTACCAGTAAAACATCGCCGACCACTGCCGGTGGTCCGGAGAGAATCCAGAAATTGCTGTCCCGTGCGGGGGTTGGTTCCCGGCGTGAGGTTGAGAGCTGGGTGGAGGCTGGCCGTTTAACGGTGAATGGCGAGCTTCCTGAGCCCGGACAGAAGGTGACCCTCAGTGACCGTATCGAGCTGGATGGCAAGCGTCTTGATCTGGCATCGGGGTCTGAAGTGGTGCGCCGAGTGCTGATTTATAACAAGCCGGAGGGCGAAGTCACCACCCGCCGTGACCCGGAAGGCCGGCCCACGGTATTTGACAGTCTGCCGCGGCTGAAAGATCACCGATGGATTTCCATTGGTCGCCTGGACATCAACACCACGGGGCTGGTGCTGTTCACCACGGATGGCGAGCTGGCAAACCGGCTCATGCATCCGTCCAGCGAGATCGACCGGGAGTATGCCGTCCGGGTATTTGGCGAAGTGGATGACGCGATGTTGCAGCGGCTGATGGACGGCGTGTTGCTGGAAGACGGCATGGCGAAGTTCTCGGATATCTCCCCGGCCGGCGGCAGCGGTATCAACCGGTGGTTCCATGTCACTCTGCTGGAAGGGCGTAACCGGGAAGTCCGTCGCCTTTGGGAATCCCAGGGTGTCCGGGTGAGCCGGTTGAAGCGTGTTCGCTACGGCCCGATATTCCTGCCGAGCCGGTTGAGCGTTGGAAAGTGGGAAGAGCTCGACCAAAAGGCCGTTGATACGCTGAGCCGCTCAGTCGGGCTGGATTCGGTGGCCATTCCTGCCAAGACGCCCAACGAACAGGCGGCGCTTGAGCGCAAGCGTAACAAGCAGCCGGGCCGCCCCGCCGCCCGCAAAGCCGGCAGCCGGAAATGGGATGTCAGCTCGAAAAAGCCGGCAGCTCAGGGCAGGAAACCGCCCCGTAAGTCGGTGCGCAGCATCAAGAAGAGTTAGCCGATACAGGCGAAGACCCGGGTGCAATTGCGGCCCTGGTCTTTCGCCCGATACAGCGCTTCATCGGCGCGGGCCAGCCACTGGTCCGCCACTTCGCCCACCAGGTGCATGGCGACGCCACAGCTTGCGGTGACCGAAACGTTAATGTCACCACAGTTGACGACGATGGTCGTAATATTCTCACGGATCCGGTCTGCCACATCGCGCGCTTCCTGATCAGTGGTGTGGGGCAGCAGGATTGCGAACTCTTCACCACCGAACCGGTACACCGAATCGGAACTCCGCACTGCTTTTTCCAGCTCACGAGCGGCCAGTTTCAGAAGGTGGTCTCCCACCACATGGCCATGGTTGTCATTCACCGCCTTGAAATGATCCAGGTCGCAAAGAATCAGTGAGTATATGTCGCCGTGGCGGTCCGAAAGCTGACGTGCCCGCTGCATAGCCTCATCCATGGCGCGTTTGTTGGGGACGCCGGTCAGTGAATCCGTTAGCGCGGCCTGCTCGATGGCGATAAATTGGCAGGCATTCCTGATCGGGCAGATGGCTGCACCCAATACCAACTCAATCCCTTCAAGTTCCTGTTCCGTGAACTTCTGCCGGCGCCGCAGAGAGAGCGTGCCATAGAACTCGCCTTCCAGGTTGAGGCGATAGTCGCAACGGTGGGGGCCGCCCACTCCGGATGCGTAGACAAAATCCGTTCCGCCGATCTGATGCCGATACTGCAGCGCATCAAAAGGTATAACCGCGCCAATCTCCTCTGCCAGGATTGCCATCTGGTTGTCGAGGGAGAGAGTGGTGGACAGCCTTCTGGTCAGACGCGTCAGGATGTCGGGTGATTCGTTCCATTCCTGATGGGCCTGTCGCAGGGCTGCGAGTTTTTGGGGCTGCGGTCCATTCTTGGCAATAGAAGGGATGTGTTTCACGGAAGAGTCGCCATGTGTCAGAATTCTTTACTCTATAAGCACAAAGCGTGCCGAGTGAATAATTAATATATTAAACAGTCGGATATCGGGCATATGCTATCGTAATTGTCGACCACGCTACAGAATGATGACAAAGCGTCAGAATGTCGGCAGTTCCTTGCCGCTAACGGGTATGGTCGAAATGTCAGACAAGGGGATGGGGTCAGCCAATCCCTGTGGTAAACTTTTGCGCTTATTATCGTGCCGTCTGCAGCAAGTGAGCGACTAACTTTATGAGGTTTCAGGCCCCCGAAAGTCTATCCGAGCAAATCGCCCAGCATCTGGGACAGCGCATCATGACCGGTGAGCTCAAACCTGGCGAGCGAATCCAGGAGCTCAAGGTCGCGGGTGATTTGAACGTCAGTCGCGGCTCCGTCCGCGAGGCGCTGCTGATTCTCCAGCGCCGCCACCTGATCGAGATTTTCCCCCGCCGGGGGGCGATGGTATCAAGACTGACGCCGGAGCTTGTGAACAGCCTTTACGATATCTATATCGATCTCCTGTGTATGCTGGGTCGCAAGGTCATGGAGCGCTGGTCGTCCCAGGAGCTGGCGGGTATTGTCGGCCAGGCCCGGGAGCTTCAGGCGGTTACCGATGCTTTGAATTCGTCCGGAAGCGATGCCGCCGAGCAGGTGATCGAGGCCGGCTTCGGCGTCATGCGCTATGCCTACACCCTGGTGGATAATCCGTTTCTCGAGGAAACCCTGGAAAACTTCCGGCCTGCCATCAGCCGTACCTACTTTGTTGCCCTGGAGAACTTTCGTGAGGAACTGACGGAAACCGGTCGCTTCTTTACCGAAGTTGCCGATGCTTCTGCCAGCGGCGATGCTGCCAGGGTTGAGGCGGCGATCATCAGGTTTGGTGAGCATCAGCGTAAACAGGTGTTAAGAATACTCAGGGAGGAGGCAAGCGCCTGATATGCGCCTGAAGTCCATCAAACTGTCCGGTTTCAAATCCTTTGTTGATCCGACCACGGTGCCCTTTCCCTCCAATATGACGGCGGTGGTCGGTCCTAACGGATGCGGGAAGTCCAATATAATTGATGCGGTGCGCTGGGTTATGGGGGAAAGTTCCGCCAAATATCTGCGTGGCGAGTCCATGACCGACGTTATCTTCAATGGGTCCAGCGCCCGCAAACCGGTTGGGCAGGCGTCGATTGAGCTGGTGTTTGATAACAGCGACGGCTCTGCGCCCGGAGAGTTTGTCAAATTCAATGAGATTTCCGTTCGCCGGCGGGTGTCCCGCGAAGGCCAGTCTGAATACTTCCTCAACGGCTCGAAGTGCCGTCGTCGCGATATCACCGATCTGTTCCTGGGCACCGGCCTGGGTCCGCGAAGCTATGCCATCATCGAGCAGGGCATGATCTCCCGCCTGATTGAGGCAAAACCCGAAGAGCTGCGGATCTATATCGAAGAAGCGGCAGGCATTTCCAAGTACAAGGAGCGGCGCCGTGAAACCGAGAATCGCATTCGTCGCACCCAGGAAAACCTTGAGCGCCTGACCGACCTGCGGGAAGAACTCGGCCGCCAGCTGCAACACCTGGAGCGTCAGGCTGCTGCTGCGGAAAAGTACAAGGCCTACAAGCAGGAAGAACGCCAGAAGAAGGCTGAACTGACGGTCCTGCGCTGGAAGTCCCTGGACAATGACCTGCAGACCTGGCGTTCGAAAATCCGTGATACTGAACTGGAGCTTGAGAAATACCTGACCGATCGGGTGAGCCTGGAAACATCCCTGGAGTCCCTGCGGGACAGCCATCAGGAACGTACCGAGCACTTTAACCGGGCGCAGGCGCGGTTCTATGAAGCGGGTGCCGATATTGCCCGGATTGAGCAAAGCCTTGAGCACCAGCGGGAACGGGGCCGTCAGATTGCCACCGAACTGGATCAGGCCATGGCAAACCAGCGAGAGCTGGCCAGGGAGCTGGAACAGGACGAAGAGAAGCTGTCCGGTATCCAGGAAGAGCTGGACATGATCGAGCCGGAACAGGAAGCGCTGTCGATCCGCGCCGAGGAGTCCGGGGAAAAACTGCAGCAGGCGGAAGACGCCATGAGCGAATGGCAGCAGAGCTGGGAAGAGTTCAGTTCCCGTTCCGCGGATGCCCGACGCCAGGCTGAGCTGGCCCAGTCCAGAATACGGTCCCTGGAAGATGCGATTACCCAGTTGAAGACCCGCCAGCAGAGGCTGGCAGACGAACAGGAGCTGCTTGAAGGCCAGTTGGATCGCGCAGAGCTGGAGGATTTGCTGGAGCAGCAGGAAACGCTGGAGCTTCAGCGTGAAGAAGCGGCAGAACGAATCACAGCGGTTCAGGACGAATTGTACGAGGCTCGCCAGCAACAGAAGGACGCCGAACAGAAGGCGTCCGATTATCGCCAGAAGGTGCAAAGTCTCCGGGCGTCCCTGGAATCCCAGCAGGCACTGCTGGATGAGCAGATGGGTGCTCAGGACGATGCACTGCAATCCTGGTTACGGGAGTTTGGCCTGGAGTCAGCCCCCCGGATTGCCCAGCAGCTGACGATCGATAATGGCTGGGAGTTTGCCGTAGAGCAGGTGATCAGCCGCTTCAGCCAGGGGGTGAGCGTTGCCGGCATGGAATCGCTTCATCACGCACTGTCTGGCGCTCCCAGGGGGTTGGCTCTGGTTACTGACGGTGCTCAGGATGTAGCTGGTGTGGGCGGCTTGGCTTCGAGGGTTTCCGGCGCATCGGGAATTGGCGGATTGCTGGCGGGCATAGACACCGCCGAGTCCCTGGACGACGCGCTGGCCCGTCAGGATGCCCTGAACAATGGTGACAGTGTGATCACCCGGGAAGGTGTCTGGGTGTCCCGGGACTGGATTCTGATGCCGGACTCCGACGCCGGGCAGGTCGGGGTTATCGAGCGCCAGAAAAAAGTCAGTCAGTTGGCGGAAGAGCTCGACGAAGCTGAGGCATTGCTGCAGGAGGCCAACGAACAACTGGACGATCTGCAGGAGAAATCCGAACGGGCGGAAGCCAACCGGGATGAAGCCCAGGGGCGTCTCAGCGACGCCGAGCGCGAGCTTGGCGGGTTGTCCTCGAAAATCAGCGGCCTGAAAGCCCGGGCGGAACAGATCGATGACCGTCTTCAGCGTATCCGGGATGATGCTGAAGATGTGGCGCTCAGCCTTGAGGAACAACAGGAGCAGTTGCAGGAAGCGCGGGAAGAGTGGCAGGAGGCGCTGGCGTCCACGGAAGACAGTGACGAGGAAAAAGAGCAGCTGCTCGAACGGCGGGATTCGCTTCGGGAGAACCTGGATCATCTGCGCCAGGAAGCCCGGCACGACCGCGATCACGCCCACCAACTGCAATTGCAGTTACAGTCCCTGAACAGCCAGCGGGACGGGTTGCGCCAGACCATTGAGCGGATGCAGATGCAGAAGGAACGGTTGGAAGAGCGCCTGGAAATCCTTCGAGAGTCCCGCGAAAGTGCCGAAGAGCCGATTGAAGATCTCCAGATGCAGCTCGAGGGGCTGTTGGACCGGCGCCTCGCCGAGGAAGAGAAACTCGGTGTCGCCAGGGATGCCCTGGAGGAAATTGACCGGGAAGTCCGGGAGAAGGAGCAGGGCAGAAGTCGCACCGAACATGAAGTGCAGGATATTCGCGCCCGGCTTGAGAAGCTGAAAATGGAATCCCAGGCACTGGAGATTCGTTCCGGCAACCACATTGAACAGCTCCAGGAGCTCGATGTGAAGTTGCAGGACATTCTCGAACAACTTCCGGAAGAGGCCACGGAACAGGCGTGGGCCGATGAGCTGGAAAAAATTGGCAACCGGATCCAGCGGTTGGGCGCCATTAACCTGGCGGCGATTGAGGAATACCAGGTCCAGAGCGAGCGCAAGACCTACCTGGACAGTCAGCATGAAGATCTGATGGAAGCGCTTGAAACCCTGGACAATGCGATCCGGCGGATTGACCGGGAGACCCGCCAGCGTTTCAAGGAAACCTTTGACCAGGTCAATGGCGGACTGCAGGCGTTGTTCCCCAAAGTGTTCGGTGGCGGTAACGCCTACCTCGAGCTGACCGGGGAAGACCTGCTGGAAACCGGGGTGACCATCATGGCGCGCCCGCCGGGTAAGAAGAACAGTACCATTCACCTGTTATCCGGTGGTGAAAAGGCACTGACAGCCATTGCGCTGGTATTTTCCATTTTCCAGCTCAATCCGGCTCCGTTCTGTATGCTGGACGAGGTCGACGCGCCGCTGGACGACGCCAACGTTGGCCGTTATGCCAACATGGTGAAGGAGATGTCAAAGCAGGTTCAGTTCATCTACATTACCCATAACAAGATCGCCATGGAAATGGCGGACCAGTTGATGGGGGTTACCATGCATGAGCCCGGGTGTTCACGACTGGTATCGGTGGATGTGGACGAGGCGGCCGCCCTGGCGGAAGCGTAGGGCCCCGGGGTCAGGGGGCCTGGAATACCGCCAAAGATGACAAAACGGCCATCTGGCCCACCTGTGCGTTGTATTCATTACAGGCTTTTCTTAGAGTAGCAACGATATCCGATCTGCAAACAGGACAGCATCACTATGTCACTAAGGGAATGGTTAATTGCCATAGGTACCCTGGTTATCATCGGCATTGTCATCGACGGCCTCCGTCGAATGCGCCGGGCTCGCAAGGAATCCATCGCGATTTCATCCGGTATGGGCGCCAATGACCTGGATGAGTCACCACTGGACGACGAATACAACCCGGAGTTGCCCAATGGTGGCGCCCGCACGATATCCAGGGATACCCTGGAAGAGCGGGGCTATCTGAAGCGCGAGCGCTCCAGTCGCTTCGGCAATCCGGTGCAAAAGCCGACGCGCCCGATAGTCAGCGATGCAGAGAAAAAGGCCTTGGCTGAAGAGCAACAACCCGATGTTGCACAACCGGACGCAGGAGTAAGCGACGAGGCCTTCCAGGCTGATGATCGTGACGATTACGAAACCGCTGATACCGGTTGGGGCGCAAGAGACGATGACCCGGAACCGGATGAAGGCATTGTCGACGAGCCCTGGCAGGAAGCGCGTCCGGAAACGGTTCCCGAGCCGGAAAGTGAACCTGCGGCCCGTAAGCCGGACACCGCAACGACACCACCCCCGGTGGTGACCAGCGAAGTGCAGGAGGACACCGCCCGGCGTGACCAGACGCCAAAACGGTCCGGGCAGCCGCTGGCCGGCGCAAACCGCCCGGAGGCGCGGGAGGTTGTGGTGATTAACGTTCTGGCGCGCAAGGGCGAGGATTTCAAAGGCAGCGTCCTGAAGGAGCTGTTTGAAGCCTGTGGCCTGGAGTACGGTGACATGGACATCTACCATCGCCACGAGGAATCGGATACTACCAGCCCGGTGCAGTTCAGTGTGGCAAGCGCGGTGGAGCCGGGCACCTTCCGCCCTCAGGACATGCCTGCCATGTCGACCCCCGGTATCAGCTTTTTCATGAGCATGCCTGGCCCGTCCAACGCGTTGCAGGCCTTTGAATTTATGCTCGAAACTGCCCAGTGCGTGGTCCGCAACATGGGCGGGGAGCTGAAAGATGAGCGGCGCAGCGTAATGACACCGCAGACCATCGAACACTGTCGCCAGCGGATACGAGAGTTTGAACGTAAACAGCGGTCGCCACGCCACTGAGCGTTGCAGCGATCGTCAAGAGTAAAATACCCGGTAAAATCCGGGTATTTTTTTGTAGCGCCAAGGGATAACAGGTATGAGTACAGCGACACCCGAGACGGCAAACCGGGTACAGGAACTGCGGCAAACCATAGACGAGCACAATTATCGCTATTACGTGCTTGACGATCCGCAGGTACCGGATGCCGAGTATGATCGCCTGTTCCGAGAGTTGCAGGATCTGGAGGCGAACCACCCCGAGCTGGTTACGGATGACTCTCCCACGCGGCGTGTCGGCGCCAATGCGGAAACCAGCTTTGAAGAGGTGGTGCATCGGGTCCCCATGCTGTCGCTCGACAATGCGTTCAACGATGAGGAACTGCGGGACTTTGACCGCCGGGTGAAAGACCGCCTGAAAACCGATGAAAACATCGAATACGTTTGTGAACCCAAGCTGGATGGTCTGGCGGTCAGCCTGCATTACGAACAGGGGGTTCTTACCCGGGCAGCCACCCGGGGCGATGGCTACGCCGGCGAGGATATCACCGCCAATATCCGCACCATCCCTTCCGTTCCCCTGAGGCTCCGGGGTAGAGACGTGCCAGAAATGGTGGAGGTGAGGGGCGAGGTGTATATGCCCAAAGCCGGTTTCGAGAAGCTGAACCAGACCCTGGCGAATCAGGGCGAGAAGACATTTGTGAATCCTCGCAACGCGGCAGCCGGCAGTCTCAGGCAGAAAAAACCGTCAGTCACCGCACGTCGGCCACTGGAGCTCTGCGCCTACAGTGTTGCCGTTGCCGATGATTCCATTCTGCCCGGTACCCACTGGGACTGCCTGCAGCAGGTTCGTGAATGGGGGTTCCGGATCAACCCGGAAATGCGTAAGGCGACCGGAGCCGATGAATGCCTCGCCGCCTACGAGGCTTTAATGGAAAAGCGCGCTGAGCTTCCGTACGAAATCGACGGGATCGTATTCAAGGTTAACAGCCTGGAACAGCAGCAGGCCCTGGGTTTTGTATCGCGCGCGCCGCGCTGGGCGATCGCCCACAAGTTTCCGGCCCAGGAAGAGCTCACCGTCATCGAGGACGTGGAGTTCCAGGTCGGCCGCACCGGCGCGGTCACACCGGTGGCGCGGCTCAAGCCGGTGTTTGTGGGCGGTGTGACGGTCAGTAACGCCACCCTGCACAACATGGATGAGATTCGTCGTCTGGATGTCCGTATCGGCGATACCGTGTTTATCCGCCGTGCCGGTGATGTGATCCCCCAGGTGGTCAAAGTGGTGCTGGAAAAGCGGCCTGGTGATGCCCGCGAGGTTGAGCTGCCCGACACCTGTCCGGTTTGCGATTCGGACGTTATCCAGATTGAAGGCGAGGCGGTGGCGCGGTGCTCCGGTGGTTTGTACTGCCCGGCGCAGCGAAAGGAAGCGATCCGGCACTATGCCTCCCGCAAGGCGCTCGACATCGAGGGGCTGGGGGATAAATGGATCGATATCCTGGTGGACAAGGGCCTGGTGGAGACCGTGGCGGATATTTACGGTTTGACCAAAGACAATCTAACCGGTCTGGAGCGCATGGGCGACAAGTCCGCAACGAACCTTCTGGCGGCAATTGATAAGTCCCGGAATCCGGTGCTTTGGCGGTTTGTCTACGCCCTGGGAATCCGCGAGGTAGGTGAGGCAACTGCCAAGTCCCTGGCCAGTCACTTTGGGTCCCTGGAGGCGATTGGCGAAGCGGATGAAGACGCGCTTCAGCAGGTGCAGGATGTTGGGCCCATTGTCGCCGGCCACATCCGCAGTTTCTTCGACCAGCCCCACAATCAGGAAACCATTGCTGCCCTGAGAAACGCAGGCGTTCAGTGGCAGACGGAAGAAATCACTGCTGAGCCAAAGCCGTTGCTTGGAGAAACCTGGGTATTGACGGGAACGCTGACGGAAATGACTCGGGACGAGGCAAAAGAACGCCTGGAAAAGCTGGGTGCCAAGGTTGCCGGCAGTGTTTCCAAAAAAACATCGTGTGTCGTCGCCGGAGAGGCCGCCGGTTCCAAGCTGACCAAAGCCGAGTCCCTTGGGGTCAAGGTACTGGATGAAGACGGTTTCCGCTCTCTCCTGGAGTCCCACGGCGTATAGCCAATCAGGCCGGGGTTTCACGGCAGGGATCCCGGCCTGCGAATCTGAGAACTCGCGCAGATCCCCCCGGATATAAATTGATTACCATGGCGTTGTTCTGTAACGGTGTGTAACGCAGGCCGCTGTCCTGCGTGCGCGCCCATAATAACAACGCTTCAAAATGGATTTTCCATGCGCGCCGACTTGCTACCACGCATTGCCTTTCTGGCCAGATGCCATGGCCTGCTGATTGTTCTGGCCCTGATTTCCACCGGATGCAAGACCGACAAAGGTTCCGATGATCCGACCGTTCTCGGCGTACCGCCGGGGGAAGCCTACCTTGGCGTGGAGTATTACTACAATTTCGGGGCCTATGGCGGCGAGCGGTTACTGGATTTTTCCCTGACCAACGCACCGTCCTGGCTGGCGTTGGAAGACACCAGCAACAAGGCGCGCCCGGGTATTATCGTACGGGGAGTTCCGGGGCTCAGTGGCGGTAACCGTGGTGACGCCGATCTGGGCAAGATCGAGAATATCAACCTGATTACCACCGATGGTGAGCGCGCGGGTGTCCAGCCGTTCGATATCGAGGTCAAGCGCAACCCGCTATCACTCGACGCCGATACCTTTACCGAAGGTCAGTCAGCGCAAACGCCTGAAGCCGGAGAAACCCGCTGCGAGGCGCCGGAGCTCGATGAGACGGGCTCACACCGTTACCACATCAACCTGTACGACGATGAGGGTGCGGTGACCGGTACCGAGCTCCGTACAACCGACACCAACCCGGTGCTGGTCCGGGTGTTACTGGAACAGCCATCGGTGACGCGGGTAGCGGTAGCCTTCGAATTGTCTTCGGATTTCGACCCGAATTCCTGCGACGAGGGTTTTGATCCGGAGCACCAGCGCTGCGAGGAGGGCGACGCCAACCGCGATGATGCCATTATCGGCAAGGATATCGTGGCCCTGGGCAGTGACAGCGAGGGCGAATTACCGGTTCCGGACTACCTGGATTATCAGCAGGATGAAAACGGTGTCTATTCGAAGGGCGTGGTGACCCTGGAGCCGGGAATTACCGAATGCTATATCCGCCTGGAGGTGGTTGACGAAACGGTGCCTGAGCCCTCGGAGTCCCTGCAGATTGCCCTCACGGAAGTACGAAACGGCCTGGCGGCCCTTGGGCCATCCGACAGCGGCGTACGGACCACCCTGGTGGTTGATGACAACGAACCCCGGGTACGCCTTGAAACGGTCAGTGGTCGTCAGCGCGATGCGCTCACGGTGGGGACGAAACGGCAGTTCGAGGCCGTCCTCAGTGGCGAAAGGGAAGGGAGTATTCGCGCCCGGCTGGGAGAAAGTGAGGATTCCGTTGCCAAGGCCGGTGACTATTACATCCAGGTCCTTAACGATGCGGGTGAGTGGGAAGATAACGACATAATCGAATTCCCAGCGGAGACAGACCGGGTTCGCTTCCGCGTGAGAATTCCCGATGCCGATGAATACAGCAATATCGGGATGGACGACCGTTTCCTGTTACTCGGAGTTGATCAGACGTACCAGGCGGGCCGCGAGGGGTTTGCGGGGTTCGCGGAAGACGGGGAGTTGCGCATCAACATCAACGAGTTAT
The DNA here is from genome assembly GCF_050379435.1 of Marinobacter sp. DUT-3. Taxonomy (NCBI): domain Bacteria; kingdom Pseudomonadati; phylum Pseudomonadota; class Gammaproteobacteria; order Pseudomonadales; family Marinobacteraceae; genus Marinobacter; species Marinobacter sp. DUT-3. Next base: position 982,517 of record NZ_JBNRMG010000001.1, on the reverse strand, counting down.
CGGCCCCGCTGGTCCTGAACGAGACGGATGACTTTGTGCCAACCGATATTGCCCTTGGGCACGAGGGCAGGCTGTACGTAACCGGGTACAACGACGCTGCTAATGATCAGGTTCTGGTCCGCATATTTGATCAGAAGGGGGAACTGCTGCAGGAGGTGACAGTTAGCGATGGCGCGACAGTGCTGAACGAGCCGCAACCGGTGATCCACTATACCCGGCGCCAGGTGACCCAGGGCAGTACCCGGGTGGATCGTTTTGAAATTGTTGTTGCCTACGCCGCCGAAGCCGATATGCCCGGGCAGCCTGCCCACGGTGGACTGGATGTGGTCACCAGCCTGTACTGGTTTGATTCGGCTGCCGCAGAGGGCAGCGAGTATTCACCGGTCTGGACACTTCGTACCGGCACATCGGCGGACGACATCCCTCGCTGGGTTGGTATCAACGACGACAGCGGGTTTGTGGCGGTTGCCGGGGAAACCAACGGTCGCTGGGCTGGCGAATCCCGGGCCGGCGGAATCGACAGCTTTCTGCAGCGAATAGACACCGACACGGATGGTGACGATCTGGTACCCAAGTTGGCCTGGACGCGGCAGGTGGGCTCTGGCCAGGATGAGACCGTGGTGGCCGGCAGTGCGGTTAATGCCAGTCCATACCTGTTCGGCGCTTCGAGTGGCGCTGTCGCGGGCCAGAGCAGCGCCGGCGCCACAGATGCGTTCTTTTATAATGCGTCCGCCGCGGACAGCAATATCACGGTATACCAGCGTGGAACCGATGGTGGGGAAGTGTTGACGGATGGGCTCTATGGTCTCAGCAATATATGGTTGTTGGGAAACAGCAACCGGCGCTACTCCATCGATGAATCGGGTGATGATGACAATGTCCTGCTCGGTGAGCCCGTGGCCGGAAATAACGGTTTCGTTCTTGGGTATTCCGTATCGGGCCATGTGAATTATGCATTCTCCTATGCAGATCCTTCGCGGACCGGCAAGGACAACCTGTTGACGCTGCAGGCGTTCGATAATGACCTTGTTGTTGCCGGGGCGACAACGGGGGCCTTTGCCGAAGACGCGGTGGACGGCGGCATTCAGCAACCGGTTATTGCGCGTATTTCCCCGGGCGAGACGGTGACCAGCGAAGCGGATAATCCGGATGCCTGGGATCTCTGGAGAGTGCAGCCGAAAATTGATGGTGCCCGCATCGAAGCGCTGGCCAATTACCGTGATGACGAGATTGTTACCCTGCTGCGTGAGAGCGTCGGAGGGAGCATTGAATGGAAGATCGTACTGTTCTCAGCGGAGGGCAAGCGGCTGAACTAAACGTTACCCTGCTGACGACCTGCGGCGGCGTACAGCTTCAGATAATCGGTACTGGTGACGATGCCGGCGGGCGCTCCCTGTTTGTCGATGACCAGCGCGGCATTCAGTTGATGGGCCAGCATCAGCCTTGCCAACTGGTGGGCGTCGGTTTCCGGCGATGCTGTCAGGAATGCCGGCAACTCGATATGTGCCAGGCTATAACTCATGGCGTTAGCCTGGTTCTCGTGCAACCAGGCGAGAAGCCAGCGCAGGTCGATCAGCCCGGCGACATTGTCCCCTGCGGTGACCACCAGGTGGTGTACGCCATGGTCATCCATGGTGGTCAGGGCTTCCGACAAGGTTGCGGTGGCCGGCAGTGAGTGGATAACCGGTGTACAGATGGTCGATACCGGAAGGTAACTGCGTTGTTCCCTGGGCTCGTCATAGGCCGCGGAGCCATATTCTTCCATCGCCCGGTGATGGGCAGGAGAATGGCTGGCCCGCTGAAATTCCGCATCCGTCACTTCGCTGTGGCCAGTGTTAATGGCGTGGGATTCCGTCATTTCCGTCACGTCACCCACGCGGCGTCCCCGAAAGATTTCCGGTAGGCGAGTTCCGACAGGTCTGCCGGGTTCACTGACAAATATGGCCATGGGTATCTCCGGGGTTTGAGTGCCCTTTCATTGGTTATCGGCCGTGTTGCGGAAACCTTCAGTCCGATCACCCACTGGATCTGGAAATTTTCATCCTATAACACCTGTGCGGGTCCACCCGTTTTGATAGCGAACGGGGCAGGCATGGCGGTTGCCCCGTGAGCTTATCCGCAAGGAATTCCGCGAGCAACGGGGCATAGGTGAGGCCCTTGCTGCCGAGCCCGGTGAATACGAACAGGCCATCAAGGGTACTGCCTTCCAGATTGGCCAGCTCGCCCGCAGCCGGTTGATAGTCATGGGTCGTGCACCGGAACCCGACCCGTCCCTGAAGCCGGGCTATCTTTGACTCTGCCGGCGGCTTGTCTGGCCAAAGGTCGGGAAGCATGGCCGTCAGTTCGTTGAGATTTTCCCGATGGCTGTCCAGGCTTTGCTGTGGTGACAGGTCATGAAGGTCAAAGGTGGCGCCGGTCACGCAGAGTCCGTTGCGGGCAGGGTTGATGTACCTGGGGCCGCAAATCACAGCACTTGGTGCGCGGACGCTGTCTTCGGGCAAGTGGCTGACCTGGCCGCGTATTGCTTTAAACCGGAATGCGCCCGTGCCACCCGCCATGGGGATCAGTTCCGGTGTCTGGTGACCGGCGCAGAGGACGACCTTGTCGGCGCTGATGTCGGTTCCAGCACCCGGGATCAGCCACCGATCTTCCAACTGCGTTAGGCGGCGGACATCCATGGAAAAATGGCGGCGGATGTTGGGATGATCCGTCAGTGTCCGGCAGAGGGATGCTGGTTCCAGCCAGCCACTGTGGGGAAACCACAGCCCGCCTGTGCCAACGGGTATACCGGTCAGCTTGCCGGCGGTTGCCGAATCCACCGGTGTCACTATGTCCGACGGGTAGTGGTTACGATTCAGGAATCGCTCCTGGCGCTGTTGCTCCTGATCACTCCAGGCTGTTTGCAGCAGCCCGGTAGGGTGCCAGCCGTTGCCCGTTAACGGTGTGTAATAGCGTTGGCTGAACAGCAGGGAGGTCAATGCCAGTTGGGTCTGGGCGTTGAATTCCACGCCCAGCTTGACGTAAAGCGCGCCCTGCAGGTTGCCGGATGCGGCTGCGCCAGCATCATCGGCTTTGTCTATCAGGGTGACTTCAACCCCTCTATCGGCGAGGTTTCTGGCTAACAGGCTGCCTGCGATACCGGCGCCGATAACCGCGACGGAGCCCGGTTTGCTGGCCTCTGGTTCCAACGTGGCGGACGCGGGAAGCGGGATTTCACCTGTAATCATTTCCCGTTTACGACCAAACCCGGCGGTTTTGATCATCGTAAAACCGGTGTCCGCGAGGGCGCGCCGGATGCGGCCAACGGCCGTGAAGGTGGCCAGAGTGGTGCCCGGTTTGCTGTGTTGGCGGACCTGACTGATGGCATCGTCCAGCCACATACCCGGATTCAGAGAGGGGGCGAAGCCGTCCAGGAACCATGCATCGGCGGTGAATTCCAGTTCCCGCCAGGCATCCAGAACGTCCCCGAAATACAGCGTCAGACGAACCCGCCCCCCATCCAGCAATATTCGGTGGACTCCCGCCACCAGTGGTGGGTATTGATCGACCAACTGGTTACTGAGGTCAGTCAGTTCCGGCCATAACTTCATTGCCCGGACCAGGTCGTCCCGGGTCAGAGGATAACGTTCCGCAGACACAAAGTGGAGGGTGGCGTGCTGGCTGGCGGGACTGTTCCGCCAGGCCTGCCAGGTCGCCAGGAAGTTCAGGCCGGTACCAAAGCCGGATTCCGCGACAACAAACGAGGCGTGCTTCCCGACCCGGGCAAAGCGTTCCGGTAATCGATTGTGCCCGATAAAAATATATCGGGTCTCATCCAGCCCGTTGTCCCGGTTGAAATAGAGATCACCGAACAGCCGGGATTCCGGAACGCCGTCATGCCACAGGATATCGGCCGGCTCCATGGCCGGCGCTGTTACTTCTGCCATCAGTTCCCGGAAGCGTTGCCGCTATTGATAATGGTGATGTTGTTGATGGTCACCGGTTCCCGGGGGACATCCGCCATGCCGCCGGAGTGACCGGTTGGCGTGCTGGCGATCGCATCCACGACACCCATGCCTTCGGTTACTTTTCCAAAGACTGCATATCCCCATTTTTTGGGGTTGTCCGATGCGTTCAGGTATGGGTTGTCTACAACATTGATAAAGAATTGGGAGGTCGCCGAGTGGGGCTGGCCGGTACGCGCCATGGCAATGGTTCCCCTCAGGTTTTTCAGGGTGGGGCTGCCTTCGTTGGGGATCGGGCTGCGGGTGTCCTTGCGAACAAGGTCGCGATCAAAACCACCGCCCTGAATCATGAATCCGGGAATCACCCGGTGAAAGATCGTGTCCCGGTAATAGCCGCTTTCCACATATTCAAGGAAGTTTGCCACGGTTTCCGGAGCCACATCCGGACGAAGCATGATTTCGATAACGCCTTCGCTGGTCTCCATGCGGACCTGGGGCAACGGGTTATCCGCGGAGCGGGGTTCTTCCGCCAAGAGCTGAGTGCTGAACGAAAGTGACGCCATCAGGATCAGCAAGAAACGGGTCACAAAAAGCGGGGAAGCGGCCTTGGATTGCGATTGGTTCTGGGTCACCTTGTTCACTCCGTGGAAAGTGCTGGCCATCGGGCAGCGGTAGCTTTGAGTAGTCGGATGTTAGCAGATATTCCTTCGGGAACGGATAATCTCCATGCACGATGCGTGGTGATCGTCTAACCTGTCTTAAGATTGTTTAACAACAAAATAGCGCCGGGCCGGGATGTACGGTGAGTGCAATCAAGGGAGGGGCCAAGTGAAGATCCGTCAGGGATTTGAAGAGAGATCAAGGCTGGGGCGATTGCTCATCAACCGGGGGTATTTATCTCCGGTACAGCTGGAAGAGGGATTGCGCCTTCAGGAGGAAACCGGGCAGCGTCTTGGGGAGGTGCTGGTCCAGGCGGGGTGGATCACCGAGCGGGAGCTCTACAGGGTTCTTAAGCACCAGTCCCGGTACCGCAACGCTGCAGCGTTGATCACCATGGTGGCATTGCCGCTGCAGCCGCTGGTCAGTTTTGCGGCCAGTAGTGGCGCAGACTCTCCGCAGGCGGCTTCGCCGGACTCCGGAGAGATGTATCGGAGCAAGGGGTTCTCACCGTTGAGTGATGACGATCTGGCGAGGGTGGCCGGGCAGGGGGATAGCGCGTTGGCGCAACGTATTGCTGCCGCCACCGCCATGGTGCCGGGGGGCGGTGAAGGCAGCCAGGAGCCGGATGTGGTGGAAGGTATCAAGCTGACGGCCCATATTTTTGTTCCAATCCTGAACTTCCTGGACTCCGACCTGACCATTAAAGGGGTTCACTATCGCGATGACGAACCCCGACATCAGCTCGGGACTGATGGATCGCTCACCCTGGCTTTCCCGGAGCGGATAGAGGAGATCCACATGGATAACATCCGGGTCAGTGGCGGGCGAACGCCGGCGCTGGGCAATGTCAGCATCCACGATATCCGTTTCGATCCGGCTTCGCGGATGACCATCTATACCCGGTAAGGTCTGCAGGCATTCCGGAGAGTGCGTTGGCCGGAATCAGGCGCTGGCCAGGATGGTTCTCTGGGAAGCGCCGGTCTGTTCGCCATGGGCGCCGTAAAGCTTTTGCTGGCTGCTGGCGCCACGGAAGATGTCTGTCAGGCGCGACAGGCGCTTCTGCATGTGGCTGATGACGCGACCGTTGTTCTGGTTGATCTCCTGGCAGAACGTCAGGCGCTCATTGGCCTGCGACCACAGCGACGCAAGATCGGATAATCCGGCGCTGCGGATAAAACGGGATGGCGCTCCGCTTTCCGGGCGATAGCCCATGGCAACGAGGGTATGAATTTTTTGCCTGGCACGGCCGCGGATCTGGTCGAGCAGGGTGTTTTTCTCGGTCGTTATTGCTTGCAGTGCCTGCATGTCCGAGGAAGAGAGGCAGGACTTTTCCTGCTCCAGAATATCCGCCAGTGCATCCAGTTGACGGATATCCTGAGAGAGAAGGTCTTTCAGTTCATCGATTGCGGCCATGATTTACTCACCCGAATATGCTTTTATCCATCTCAAGCATTTTCTGGGCCAGTTTCTCGGCGTCAACCTTGTATGAACCATCGGCCAGCGCCGCACGGATCTGCTCAATGCGGTCATCATCCATTTCCGGATAATCACCCAGCTTCTGTTCCAGCTGTTTCAGGTTCTTGGCCTGATTGCTCAGGTTTACGTTCTCACCGCGGGCACCCTGGCTCTTGGCCTGCTCGGGTGCCTGGGGCTGGGCATTCTGGGTGGAGCCAGACTTGTCGGCCGTGGTTCTCTGGGTGTTGACCTGGCCGGGACCAATTCCATTAAAGTCAACTGACATATCGGTACCTGCTTACCTTATTGACTGTACGGGGGACAGCATTCGCGAATTTTATACCTGCGTATCGGCCGTCAGGCCGGAAGCTTTAGCGAATTTTTAGCTCCAGAAGATTACACTTCTGTCATTCGCAGAGCGTGGAGCGGCAAGACTCTGCCGCCTGCGGAAAAAGCGCGCCGCACCTACATAGGAATTTCAACCTGGCCCGGGGCGGTCACCAATGCTTTCACGGTGCGGGACGATGACAGATTCTCTACCAGTACCTGATCGCCCACGCCCGCGTCGGCCATGGCCTTGCCGCGAGAATTGACCGAGAAATTTCCACTTCTGGCGGTGATGATAACATGATCGCCTCTGGTCACCGCTGCCGGAGCTGAGAGCAGGTCTGGCGTCATCAGTGTGCCGGCGTTGACGCCGCGTCGCATCTCCATGCCCACCAGCTGGTCAACGTTGTTAATCACACCCTTGCGGGTGGCATTAACCACGACTGAGTCCGTTTCGATCATGTTCGCCATGACCCGCTCTCCCCTGGCCAGTGGGCGTGCGGCCACAAGGCCTTCTCCGGTAATGGACACGGACGCGTTGAGAAACATGCGCCACGGCCGTTCGCCGCGACACGAGACCTGTAACGTCGGTTGCGTGGTTTTCCAGGGATCACCGCTGAAACTGACGTCCAGGGGGGCGTTACAGGTGGCCAGGGCCAGTCGGCTGTCCAGTCGGCCGGTTTTGTGTATGACCTCGAAACCGTTGTCCGCCTGTTGTTTCGAAAACTCGTCAAGGAACGAAGCCGCAGCGCTCCTGATCTGCTCGGCGGTGGTGTTTGCGGCCTGCACCAGCACCGGGACAGACGTTAACAGTGTGACGACAAAAATGGTGATGCGCATACGCTGCGGTTTGTCCTATGCTGTCAATTGTCAGTGGAAGATCCCGAAAAGCTTAAGGGTTCGGGGAATCGGCCGTTAACTTCACATAGTGAGTCAAAATTCCGGCGAAAAGCTGGTTTCATCCGCTCTTGAGAGCAGAAAAAGCAAAATGCATGCCGGCATGTCCGCGGGCAGACCTGGGGGAAAAGTAATGGCAGGGGTACTCGACAGTGTAAATCAGCGTACGCAGCTGGTGGGGCAGAACCGCCTGGAGCTCCTGTTGTTCCGTCTTCGCGGCAGGCAGATGTATGGCATCAACGTTTTCAAGGTAAAGGAAGTCCTGCAGTGCCCCAAGCTGTCGTCGATTCCCAAAAGTCGTAGCGTGGTTCGGGGGGTCGCCCATATCCGCGGTGAAACCATCCCCGTCATTGATCTGGCCATGGCCATCGGCCATCCCGGAGTTCCCCGCGAGGAGCTGGCGAACAGCTTCGTCATCATCACCGAGTACAACCGCAAGACCCAGGGGTTTATGGTTACCGGTGTTGACCAGATCGTGAACATGAACTGGGAAGATATCCTGCCGCCGCCCAAGGGTGCCGGCAACGATGTGTACCTGACGTCGGTCACAAAAATGGACGACAAACTGGTTGAAATCATCGATGTAGAAAAGATTCTTGCAGAAGTTTCTCCGCTCAGGGACGATGTTAACCAGGATTTGGTGGCCCGCAGCGCCGGGCGTGTTCAGGCACACCTGCCTGTGCTGGTCGTTGATGACTCCAGTGTCGCGAGACGGCAGATAGAGCGATGCCTGACCGCCATCGGCATGGAGGTTGTTACACGGGACGATGGGAAGCAGGCTTTTGATTACCTGAAAAAAATCACTGAAGATGGTTCCAGGGCCAGCGATCATTTGTCCCTCGTGATTTCCGACGTCGAAATGCCAGAGATGGATGGTTACACTCTGGTGACCCGATGCAAAAACGATCCGGCGTTACGGGATATGTTTATTATGCTCCATACCTCACTGAGCGGTGTGTTCAATACCGCAATGGTGCAGAAGGTTGGCGCTGACGAGTTTATGGCAAAGTTCAGTGCAGATGAGCTGGCCGAGAAGGTTATGGAAATAATTGATCGTGCCTAGGGCCAGCGATCCTTGCAGATTCACCTGACGCAGAGATTCAATGAAAGCGGACATTACGCCACAGGAATACGAAGCTTTTAAGACGTTCCTGCAGGATGCCTGTGGCATTCTGCTGGGTGAGAACAAACAATACCTCGTAAAAAGCCGTCTGCGCCGCATTCTCGAAGAAAACCAGCTTACAACCCTCGGGGATCTGCTGGGGCAGCTGAAGCGTCCGGGCCGCAGCAATCTCAGGGAGTTGGTCATTGACGCGATGACCACCAATGAAACCCTGTGGTTCCGCGACAACCACCCGTTCCGGATTCTTCAGGAAAAGCTGCTGCCTGAGTTTGCTGAACGCAAATCCATGCAGCCTTTGAGGATCTGGTCGGCTGCCTGTTCCACGGGGCAGGAACCATACTCGGTGGCCATGATCATCGAGGAGTTCCGGCGTCAGCGCCCGGGTAAACTCCGGGATGTGAAGCTGACTGCAACGGATATATCCAAAAGCGTTCTGGAAGTCGCCCGCAAAGGTGAGTACGAAATGATCGCGATTGGGCGCGGGCTGTCCCCGGAGCGCCAGAAGCAGTTCTTCGCGCCATCTTTGAACGGCGGCTGGCAGATACGTCCCCAGATCAAGAGCATGGTGGAGTTCAAGGAACTGAACCTGCTGGAGCGGTATATGCTGGGCAAGTTTGATATTGTCATGTGCCGCAATGTGTTGATATATTTTTCTGCGGAACTCAAAAAGGACATCCTGACGCGCATTCACGCCACCCTGAACCCCGGTGGTTACCTTATTCTGGGCGCGTCGGAATCACTCAATGGATTGCCCCACCTGTACGAAATGGTGCAGTGCCACCCGGGGATTATTTACAGGAAGAAATAACCCGCCCATGCCTCTCAACGTCTGGATACTGGTTGCCGCCCAGGCACTGGCCATGTGTACGGCCCCCTTCATTGTCTTCATCGGCAGCATTCATGGCCGGATTCTGGCGCCGTCCCCCGAGTGGGCCACTCTGCCAGTAGGGCTGGTGGTAGTCGGCACTGTGCTGGCCATCAAGCCTGCAACCTGGTTGATGGAGCGCCTGGGTCGAAAGCCGGTCATGCTTCTTGGTGCATTGATGGGGGTGCTGTCCGGTCTGACGGGCGGGGCCTCGGCCTGGCTTTCCAGTTTTCCGCTGCTGTGTCTGGCAGCCATTGTCGGCGGGACAGGGCTGGCGGTAGTTCATCAGTACCGCTTCGCCGCGATGGAATCCGTAAAGTCGGAGTTGGCAGGCTCCGCCGCGGCGCGGGTGTTGCTTGGTGGCCTGATTGCCGCGTGGCTGGGACCTGAAATTGCTCTCCTCGGCAGTGCGGGCCAGGGGGATCACCCGTTCCTCGAAGGCTGGCTGGGGCTGGGCGTCGTCCAGTTACTGGCGATGGGGGTGTTGGCGCTGGGCTATCGCGCAAAAAGTGAACTGGTCAGGGAAGCTCCGGCCGGGGGCGGTCGACCCCTGAAAGACATCCTGCGTGCCCCCGTGGTGTGGACCGCCATCAGCGGAGCAGCCATTGGTTATGCCGTGATGAGCTTTATCATGACAGCTACTCCGCTAAGCATGACCGAGATGGCCGGCCACGAACTTCCGGACGCCAAACGGGTGATCCAGATTCATATTGTTGCCATGTACCTGCCGTCGCTGATCAGCGGCTGGCTGACCCGGGTGGTCGGCATTCCCCTGATGATGGCCGGCGGGTTGATAGCCTACCTGGCCTGTATACTGCTGGCGTTCAGTGGCATCACTTTCCATCATTACCTGTTTGCGCTGATTCTGTTGGGTGTGGGCTGGAATTTCCTGTTCGTTGGTGGCACCACCCTTTTGCCCAGGGGGTACAGGGATGAGGAGCGTTTCCGGGTTCAGGGGCTGAACGATATGATGGTGTTCAGCTCCCAGGCTGTCGCGGCTCTCAGCGCCGGGGCTGTGCTGACGGCGCTGGGCTGGACCGGCTTGCTGCTGGCGTCGATTCCATTGCTGATACTGCACGCGGTATTGATGACTTCCTGGCTTCTCCATTCCCGGACACCAGCGGTCTCTGAATCGTCAGCGGACTGATAACAGCTGGCTTTGATGCATTATTGGGTAAGTAGCCGCAAGGTTTCCGGCGCTGTCAGCGCGGTATAGTGGCCAGCTGTGTCGAGCAGGCTGAGTTCGCAGTTGGGAAGGTGGCTTGCCAGGCAGCGGGCATGCTCGGGAAACACCAGGTTGTCGTGTAGTCCATGAACCACATGGACCTTCTGGTTGATTTGTCCGGCCTTGAATGGCCAGTCTCCGGCCATCAGGGCTATGTCCCGTGCAAATGACAGCGCTGCGATCCGGGGCCCCTGAGCCGTTGCCGCTTTGATTTCATCCAGATAGGCGGACCGCAAAGGCTCCTGTGAGAGCAGGGCGGTGTCGTTGGCCGACATGGCCTGGTGCATGGCGTTACACAGGGATTCGGCGCTCGTCAGAAGCGGCTCGAGCTGGGCTGGAAGCGTTTCCGGGTTATCCCGCCCGAGGCGCCACGTGCCTGCCGACAGCTCCCCGCCGTGGGCAAAGGGATCCTCCATCATCGGGATGGCCGGCATCCCGACAACCACCAGGTTATCTATTCGGGAAGCCGCACTCAGGGCACAGGCGAGAGCGAATATCCCACCTCCGGAAAATCCCAGTACTGAGAAGCGCTCCAGTTTCAGATGGTCCGCCAGAGCCAGTAGGTCGCTGGTGTGGTCGGCCAAGCCATAGTGCCCTATGGGGGTGGAGTCACCGTATCCTGGTCTGTCAGGGCTGATCAGGCGAAGCCCCAAAGCGCTGGCCTCTGTTGCCAGCCCGGCGGGCGCCACGCGTGATCCGGGAATGCCGTGGAGAAAGAATACCGGTTTGCCGTCACGGGGGCCGTGGTCAGACCATGACAGCCATCGACCGCTGTCTCTTTCAAGCATGGTGGTGTTCCGGCGCCAGGGAAGCCGCTCCCAGAAGCAGGCAGCGAACCATGTCGGCCTGGCGGGTCACCTGCATTTTCTGCATGACGGACTTGAGCTGTGTTCTCGCAGTATGTACCGAAATGCCCAGGCAGGCGCTGGCTTCCTTGATGTCATGCCCTCTGACCAGCTCCCCGGCCAGTCGGATTTCCGCGGGCGTCAGGCGGTAGATTGACATCAGGTGGTTGGTGTTCAGTGTCACGGGACGATCCGGGTTCAGGAGGAAGGCCAGTACTGTCTCTCCACCGTATGCAGTGGTGCCAAAACTCGATGGTCCTTGGCGGTAGTTAACCAGCGCCAGTGACGCCCCCCTGGGGGAAACTGAAATGCTGTGGGTGTTGCAGGTCCCATCCTGGAGCAGGCGGACAGCGGCGCGTAACTGGTTATGCATACTCTCGTTGCTGAATGCGAGTTTGCCACCATGAAGTCCCAGCCCAAAGGCCCGGGTTCTCGCGCATTCTTCTGCAACGTTATTAAGCCACTGACAACGCAAGTGGTGATCCAGGATCCAGACGCCAAAGGGCAAGCGGTCGAGCGCGGCGTGTGCCTGCTGGAGAGCTGATTCAAACTGGCCAATCAGGCGCGTCAGGTCCGCCGCTCTTTTCAGGTGTGGTGAGAAAAACTCAAGGGTTTGCTGTTCGTCCGGGCTGAAAGCGCCGGCCCGCCGGCAGCGATGAACGCCGATGTGCATGGCGCATTGCCGCCCCCGGTCGAATTGCGCGCCCATGGCGTAGAAATTGCCGTTGGGCCGGAAAATCGTCTGGTAGTGGGAGCTTTGCTCGAACTCTCGATCCGCAATAATCTGGTGGCTCACCTGAATCTTGCCAAGGGGGCCTTCAGACAGCGGAATGCGGAACGGGTCATGAAAGAACGCCCCTTCATGATAGGTTGCGTTAGCCGTGTCATCGAAACCCACGGTATAAGAGCGGTGAACCACGGGGTCATGAATGTCCGTTACCCGTAATGACGCAGTCCCGGTATGGAACAGTCTGGCGAGCTTTCCGAGGAAGACCGGCCAGCCGTCCGGATTCATGGCGCCGCCGTAAAGATCGTTCAGCATTGCCGGTGCAGCTGTTTTGATACTGCCCAAAACCTGCGACTCCTGATACCAGTGCATGCAATTGCGACAGGTTCATTTAAGCACACTTCTCCGGGGCCAGCGAATGGCTCCTTCGACAATATTGCGTGCGCGATGGGTCAGGTGCTACTTGATCAGTCCCTGAATGTCGCGAAAACGCGGGTGCTTGCAGTGCCGTAGCCATTCAAAAGCCACCATCTCGACTGTGACAATCCTGGCGCCGCTCTGGTGCAGGCGATCCAGGGCCACGTCCCGGTCAAGCTCATTGCGTGACCCGGTGGCATCCGCCACCACCCAGACCTTGTAACCGGCATCCACCAGGCTCAGCGCGGTCTGCATCATGCAGACGTGGGTTTCACAGCCACCGATGACGATTTGTTGGCGTCCTTCAGGCAATTCATCAATCAATCCATCGGGGCAGGCATCGAAATGATACTTCCCGATGACCTGATCGCACAGCTCACGGATGTCTGGCATGTTATGACCGAGCTTTTCCGGCAGCTGCTCGGTTGCCACTACCGGAACCTCCAGCAGTCCGGCCATGGTTGCCAGTTTGAGGCATTGGTCAATGACAGCCCCGCCATCGGCGATGGCCGGCATCAGCTTCTCCTGCAGATCAATCAGGATCAGGATGGATTGGTCGGCTTTCATCAGCATTGTTGTTCTCCTTATATTGGCTGGTTATTCTGACGCCCATCTGGCTATTTCCATACAGTAACGATAGCCCCGAAAACGCTCAATCGTTAACCGATGTCCCTTGGCAGTGTAATTTTTTCCACGATTTTCCCAAAGAGAGTTGCCAAACGCCTGAAAATTCATTAGAGTTTGCGCCCTCAAATCAGTGACGACATTACTGATTTGGAACAGTTTATTGGAGAGGTGGCCGAGTGGCTGAAGGCGCACGCCTGGAAAGTGTGTAAACGTTAATAGCGTTTCGAGGGTTCGAATCCCTCCCTCTCCGCCAATACAAAACCCCAGCAGAAATGCTGGGGTTTTTTATTGGCCGTGAGGGCGGGTGAGAAGCCTCGCCGGGTTCGACCGCAGGCTGCGAAGCAGCCGAAGGAACGTCGGAGCAAAGCGACGACGGCCCCGAAGGGGTGAGGGCCGAAGGCCCGAATAATCCCTCCCTCTCCGCCAATACAAAACCCCAGCAGAAATGCTGGGTTTTTTTTATTGCAGAACTTCAGTCTTTTATCCTGAACTCCCGAAATTCATCGGATACAGGCACTTCGCGAACCTCCACTCCCGTGACCCTTGCAGCTGGCGGCCCTTCCTCGCACCAATCCTTCAGCGCCTGAAGGTCATCCTGCAAGCCCTCCGCCACAATTTCCACCCGACCGTCGGGGAGGTTTTTTGCGTAACCCGTGAGGTTCAGTCGCCTGGCAACATCCTCCGTGGAAGCGCGGTAACACACCCCTTGCACCTTACCCGAAACCAGTATTACCCAGCGTGTTCGCATCATGGTCTTTCCCGTGTTATGTGGCATGGTACGCTAATTATCAATGTACAAGCCCTGGCCAGGAAAGCTCAAGCGCGGAAATGAGGGAAATGGCGACTTACCGTAAACACAATCACTCCGGGTATCCGAATGCGCTGATCCGTGAAGCAGAGGGGCTGGCATTGCTGCGGTCGGAACTGCTGAATGCCAACCAGGCTGAGACGATTTGCGTGCCAGAGGTGTATTACGTCGACGAATCGGTGCTGGAGATGGAAGCCATCGCTGCAGGATCTTCCTCGGATGATGCTCTGGCAAAACTGGGGGAGGGGCTTGCGACCCTGCATCGGGTGGTGCAGCCGTTCTATGGTCTTGAGGCTGACAACTACATTGGCCTGTCTCCACAGGTGAATGGCAGGTTCAGGAATTGGGGGTATTTCTTTGTAAACAACCGGCTTGGCTACCAGGTGGCGCTGATCCGCAATGCGGGAGTGCGTCGTGAATTCCAGGCTATTCTGGACAGCAGCGCGAGTGCGCTGGAGAGCTGGCTGGACGCCCGTTGCGAACAGCCCAGTCTGTTACACGGTGACCTGTGGGGTGGTAATGCGCTGTTTGAAGGCCACACACCCTGGCTGATCGACCCGGCGGTGTACTTTGGGGACCGGGAAGCAGATGTGGCGATGACAGAAATGTTTGGCGGGTTTGGCGCGGCATTCTACGCCGCATACGACTCCGTATGGCTCCGTAGCAAGGATTACCCGCTGAAGAAGGAGATCTACAATCTCTATCATTACCTGAACCACTACAACCTTTTTGGTGGCAGTTACCTGGATGGGTGCCGTCGGGGCTTTGACCTCCTGACTGACATGCGCTAATCAGCGTTTGCGCCAGACCAGAAAACGGTTGTTGGCGGGCATCTCGAAATCGCTTTCCAGAAACAGGTCATTGTCGCCAGCCATTGCTTCCATGTCTTCAATGTGACGAATCCCCATACGGGCATTGCGGGCCCTGAGATACTGGTCGAATTGTCGGTTGCTGTCACTGGTGTAGGTCCCGTTATAGTTGAACGGGCCGTACAGGCAGAAAGCGCCGTTTTCCGGCAACCGTTGGCCCAGGCCTGAGAACATGGCCTGGACTTCCTCCCAGGCCATGATGTGGGCGGTATTGGCGGAAAACGCGCCATGGATCTCAGGTACTGGCCAGTCCGCTTCACCAACGTCCAGCGCCACCGGCGCCAGGATGTTGCCGAGCCGGCAGTCCTCAAGCCAGGGCTGGCAAAGCTGGTAGTTGTCCGGATGGTCACTGGGCTGCCAGGTCAGGTGCGGTAAATGACCGGCAAAATGCACCGCATGCTGCCCGGTTCCCGTGCCCACCTCAAGGATAGTGGCGGGCGTGTGGAAGATCAGGGTCAGCTTCTCCAGAATAAAGGGTTTGTTGTTTTCACACGCCTGTGAATAGGGCTTTTCCTGCTGCATAAATCGCCTCTGGGTTGTGTGGTGTGAATGGCACTGGTTCACGTTGTCGCGTCATATGACGCCCTGGCTTCGCAACAGGAAAACTCCGACCGTTACGGTTACGCTCGCCATCAGGGTGGTTAGCGCAATGATATTGGCGGCCAGTCGGTCATTGCCGCCCAGCGCCTTGACCATAACAAAACTGGCGGCCGCGGTGGGGCTGGCGAAGAACAGAAACATCAGTCCGAGTTCGGCATCCCGAAAACCCGACAGCCAGGCGGCGCCGGTGCACAGGGCAGGAAGGGCCACCATCTTCATAACACTGGAACTGATGGCAGTGCGGCTGTCACTGCGAATAGCGCTGAGGGAGACGGTTGCGCCTATGCAAAGCAGGGCAAGCGGTAAAGTGAGAGATGCGAAGTAGTCGCCGCTGGTCATGACCCAGGTCGGGAAAGACACCTTCCACCAGGCGAACGGGATGGCCAGGAAGACCGAGATAATCAATGGATTGCGGACAATATCGCTGAGAATTCGACGCCAGCTGGCGGACTTGCCCGGTTGATAGGCCAGCAGGACGATTACCGATAAGGCGTTGTAGGAGATAATCACCAGCCCGAGCAATATACCTCCGGCGGACAGCCCGTAGTCGCCGTAGAGGCTTGCTGCCAGCGCAAGGCCCACAATGCCGCAGTTGCCGCGAAACGCTCCCTGCACATACACGCCGCGGTCTTCCCTGGGCACCCGCCAGACAGCCCAGCCCCATGCCAGGGCGAAACTCGCCAGGGTTGCTGCCAGGAAGAATATCAGCAGGTGGACATTCAGCGCCGTTTCCAGATCCGCCCGGACAATGCTGAGGAACACCAGGGTTGGCAGGGTCGCCTTGAACACCAGCGCGGAAGCGGTATTAACGAAATCATCGTTGATCCATCCAATGCGCTTCAGGCCCAGGCCGATAAAGACCATGGCGAATACCGGCAGGGTGGTTTCCAGGGTTTGATAGAAAATATCGAGAAGTGTCATAGCGTTACTGTGGACGGATGTGGGTGGGGATGGAGAGGGTAATCACTGGCACAGGATCCTGTTTCGAGCCGAAAAAGGGAATTGCACAAAGGGCTTAGGGGAGCAGGCTGGCTTGTATAATACGCTCAGGGTCGGTATCGACCAAGTTTTGGTCAGGGACTTGTCTTGACCCCAGGGCTCGGGCTGAAGCATGGGAGGTTGGTCCAGGTTGAATGAAATGTAATTGAAAGGTCTTGGTGACCTGGGGGCATGCTGCGCTATAGTTACGGGCACATATCCAAAATATAACGAACGTTCAGAGCCTGATAGACCAAGGAAACCCATGGAAACCGTTAATCCGACTCCCGAACAGCTTCAGAAAGTTCTGGCGAATACCCCCAAAGATCATCCGGTCGTTATGCTTAACCTGTTGCGGTTTCGTGATCGCGCCCAGTATAAGGATGAGGCTTCGGACCGGTCCGGGCGTGAAGCCTACTCACTCTACATGCAGGAAGCGGCAGCCTGTGTGCGGGCCGTCGGTGCGGAGGTGATCTGGTCCGGGCGGAGCGTCGGTTCCCTGATTGCGCCCCCCGACGAGTCCTGGGATCAGGTTCTGCTGGTTCGGTACCCATCCGTGGATGCATTCATGGCGATGATCGAGAGCCCTGAGTACAAGGGTGTCGTAAAGCATCGGACAGCCGCACTGGAAGATTCACGGCTGGTGGCCAATCTCGAAGGGAGCGCGGGCTAGTTCCATCAGCCACTCTGACTGCTGAATCATAATGCAGGTCACTTTGCCCGCCGCAATGGAGGGCAATGGCGCTCTGTTCCTCTGCAATAAAAGTGTCACCGAATTGGCATAACCTCCACCGCAAAGCCTGCATGTGGAGTTGTCATGCTCAGAACTGTCCGTAGTCGTATCCTGTTTTTCTCATGCCTGTCGGTGGTGGCCGTGTTTGGACTGGCATTATTGTCCTGGTCCATTATTACCAGGGCTGAGCAAGCCTCCGAGCAGCTGATCAAGGACAACCTGACGGAATCCTGGTCACTGGAAGATCTCGAGGCGGACCACCGACGACTGCAGGACCTGGCATACAAAGTAAAGGCGCAATTGTTGCTCTGGAGTGAGATCGACGAAGAATTCCAGTCCATTCGGTACTCCGTTGCAGAAAACTGGAGCGAAATACGCTCAAACCCGCTGCTGGCGGATTGGGCGACAGAAAACGCCGACAGATTTGCCGCCGTCCAGACTCTGCTCGCCGACCTGGCTCCGGGCATTGAGGAGCAGAGTTATTATCGGGTAGGGCAGGTGGTTGACTTCAAGCTGTTCCCCGCATTGGACCCCATGCTCGAATCCATAGCCGATCGTCGTAACGCCAGTCGCAAACGTATCGACTCCGGCGCTCAGGAGTTGCTGGCGTTTCTGGAGACCCAGCAGGTTTACCTGGTGGTGGGATCAATCATCTTCATGCTGGCGGTGCTACTGATGACTCTGTGGCTGAGAGCGACTGTGATTGTGCGCTTGAGGCGAATAGAGCGGGACCTGCATCAGATGGAGAAAACCGCGGATCTGACGAACGTCCCGGCGGTTTCGGGGCAGGATGAGGTGGCCGGCGTCAGCGTTGCGCTGGGTGGTCTGGTCAGTCGCTTCAACGGTTTTATCGGCGACATCCGGGAGGCCTCCCGTACCCTGGACCATCGCTCGGCATCCCTGGATACCCAGGCGGAGGAGGTCCAGAAGTCTTCCGATCGCACCCGCACCCAGATAAGGGACGTCAGCCAGTCCATGGCAGTCATCGCCGATCAGGCGACCGCCATAGAGGCGGCCTCGGCCAATGCCGCTGATACTGTGCGCGAGGCTTCATCCGCCAACGATGAAGTGCACAGCGGTCTACGCAACAGCGAGCGGGGCGCCGAACACGCCAACGAAGTCATTGGTCGTGTCTCGGCTGCCATTCAGGCCCTTGGCGGCTCTACCTCCAGGATCGAACAGGTTATCGGGGTGATTGCCGATATCGCCGAACAGACCAACCTGCTGGCACTTAATGCAGCCATTGAGGCTGCCAGGGCGGGAGAGCACGGCCGGGGCTTTGCGGTGGTGGCTGATGAAGTCCGGACACTGTCCCGGCGCACAGCGGATTCGACAGCGGAAATCCGTCAATGGGTCCATGATCTGGTCCAGGGGGTTGGCAATGTCGATGGGCTGCTCGAGGAGATGAGCGAAGCCGGGGTGAGCAATCGCAACAACCTCAACGCTCTGAAAGATCACCTGATCGAGCTTGGCGCACGTTTTGAGGCGCTGCAAACCCGGACAGGGGAAATCAACGCTGCAGTCAGCCATCAGCGGGGTGAAATCGAACGGGTTGGCAGGCGCTCTGCCGCACTGGACGACAGTGCTGGTGCGCTGAGCAGTAGTGTGGACATTACCCGGGAAATCAGTGAGGCGCTCCGTCAGGAGTCGCTGTCAATGCGACAATTAATTGCAAGGTTTCGCATAACTTAACAGTAACACCACTTCACCGATACCTCCCCAGGCCTTATGATAAGTCACTGAAACGGAGGAATGATGATCGACGACGCCAGCCAGCAACCTGAGGCCGACCCCAGGCAGGAAAAGTTCGTGGTTGATACGGAGCTGCTCTCCGATGATCAGGTAGACGGGCTAGTGGATGAATATTGCACCCGTTATCACGGCCTGAATGACACCGAAAACCCAATGGATGAGCGAGACCGGGTAAAAGCGGCGGTGAAGCGGGGGGATCTGGTGGTGTGGTTTGATCCGGTTGAGAATACTGCCGGATTGGGTGTTCCCGCTTGAACGCTCATTCATGTTTCATCGATCCGCGAGAACACCTACCCCGGGGTTCTTATAAACGGTACAATCCCGCTGTTTTTACCAGAAGCCGTGTGCGAGGTGAGTTTTGATCAGGGTATTGGTTGTTGATGACCATGAGCTGGTGCGTTCCGGGATTACCCGGATGCTGGCGGATAACCCCGATATTGACGTCATCGGCCAGGCCTCCTCCGGTGAGGACGCCATTGAATGTGTGCGCAAGCAAACGCCGGACATTGTCCTGATGGACATTCGCATGCCCGGTATTGGCGGCCTCGAGGCTACTCGCCGGATTCTGCGCATTGACGATACCATTCGGGTCATTGTGGTAACGGCCTGCGCCGACGACCCCTATCCCACCCGGGTGATGCAGAGTGGCGCATCGGCCTATATCACCAAGGGCGCTGATATCAAGGAAATGGTACGTGCGATCCGGATGGCCCATTCCGGCCAGCGCTACATCAGTCCCGAGATTGCCCAGAAGATGGCGCTCAAGCAGCTGGGGGGCGACCCCAACGGCGAAGATGGCGATCTGTCATTGTTTGACCGCTTGTCGGAACGGGAAATGCAAATCGCCATGATGGTGGTGGATTGCCAGAAAGTTCAGGACATTTCCGACAAGCTTTGCCTCAGCCCCAAAACCGTCAACAGTTACCGTTACCGGATATTCGAGAAGCTGGAAATTTCCAGTGACGTTGAGCTCGCTTTGATGGCGGTACGGCTCGGGTTGCTCGATGCCGACAAGGTCTGAATTCGACTCCAGAAATTTTCTGAAACAGCTTACTGAGCGTCCTGGCGTATATCGCATGTACGATGAGGGCGGCTCGGTCCTGTATGTGGGCAAGGCGCGCAATCTCCGGAAGCGGGTGGGCAGCTACTTCCGCAAGTCTGGCCTGGCGTCGAAAACCGAAGCGCTGGTGGCGAAAATTGCATCCATTGAGATCACCATTACCGGTAGCGAGACCGAAGCGCTGCTGCTGGAACAGAACCTCATCAAATCCCTTCGGCCGCCTTACAATATTCTGCTTCGGGATGATAAGTCTTACCCGTACATTTACCTGTCTTCCCATGACGACTATCCGTCACTGACGTTTCGGCGGGGGCGTACGAAAAAAGGCGGCGGCACCTGGTTCGGGCCGTTTCCCAGTTCCGGCGCGGTCAAGGAAAGTCTTAATATCCTGCAAAAGGTTTTTCGCATAAGATCTTGTAGTGAAAGCTATTTCAGGAATCGAACTCGTCCCTGCCTTCAATACCAGATCAACCGCTGCACAGCTCCCTGTGTGGAATATATCTCTCCGGAGGATTACCGGGAGGACATCCGTCACGCCACCATGTTTCTGGAAGGGAAAAATCCCGCCATCATCCATGATCTTATGGCAGCGATGGAGAAGGCCTCACAGAACCTGGAATTCGAGAAGGCAGCAGCCTATCGTGATCAGATTAACCACCTTCGCCATGTCCAGGAACAGCAATCCGTTGACGGCGAGGGGGGCGATGCGGACGTGGTTGCTATTTCCCAGGATGCAGGCGTTGTCTGCATTGTGGTGATTATTGTCCGGGGTGGCCGGGTTCTCGGTACCAAGGACTACTTCCCCCGTTACTCGATAGAACAGTCGGAAGGCGAACTGTTGAGCGCGTTCCTGGGGCAGTACTATTTCGGTGGCAGCACCCGCAGGGAGATTCCCCAGGATATCCTGGTGCCGGTGGAGGTCGAGGGGGAATCGTTGCTGGCGCAGGCATTAACCGAGACTGCAGGCAGGGATACCCGGATCCGTCGCAACGTTCGTGGCGAACGGCGTAAATGGCTGGAGTTGGCCATGACCAATGCCCGCCAGACGCTGCTGAGCCATCTAGCCAGCAAGGAAACCGTCTATCGGCGATTACTGGCATTGCGGGACATGCTGGAACTGGCTGAAACGCCGTCACGAATGGAGTGTTTCGACATCAGCCACAGCCATGGCGAAAACACGGTCGCATCTTGCGTGGTTTTCGACGAAAATGGGCCGCTTAAGAGTGACTACCGGTTGTATAACATTGAAGGCGTGACCGCCGGGGACGACTACGCCGCCATGCGCCAGGTCCTGACCCGCCGCTACAGGCGAATGGTTTCAGGTGATGGCAAACGCCCTGATCTGGTGTTTATTGATGGCGGTAAGGGGCAGTTGAATATTGCCCGGGAAGTCTTTGATGAACTGGGGATTTCCGATATTCCACTGATTGGTGTGGCCAAGGGTGTCACCCGCCGGGCCGGGATGGAGCAGTTGATTGATGCCATGACCGGTGATGTCTTTCGGGTGCCGGCGGATTCACCCGCGCTGCATCTGATTCAGCACATCCGGGATGAGTCCCATCGCTTTGCGATTACCGGCCACCGTGCCCGTCGGGACAAGAAGCGCCGGCAATCGACGCTGGAAGGTATCGAGGGCGTGGGACCCAAGCGCCGGCGGGATCTCATTCGCTACTTCGGTGGCATACAGGAACTTCGTAAAGCCAGCGTCGATGAGATGGCCAAGGTACAGGGCATCAGTAAATCACTGGCGGAAACCATCTACGCAGCATTGCACGACGAGTAAGGACAGCATGAATTTACCAAACGTACTGACGCTATCCCGCATTGTGATGATCCCGGTCTTTGTGGTGATTTTTTACCTGCCGGTGCAATGGAGCTATCTGGTTAGCGCGGCTATTTTCGCCCTGGCTGGCGCCACCGACTGGCTCGATGGTTACCTGGCCAGAAAGCTCGACCAAAGCACCCCCTTCGGGGCGTTCCTGGATCCGGTGGCTGACAAACTGATGGTGGCGGTTGCCCTGACGGTGCTGATTGAGGAGCATGCCAGCCTGATCCTGACGATTCCCGCTACCGTGATTATCGGCCGCGAAATCGTCATATCCGCACTGCGGGAGTGGATGGCCGAGATAGGCAGCCGGGCCAGTGTCGCCGTGTCCTACATCGGCAAGATAAAAACCACGGCACAGATGGTGTCTATCATTACGCTGCTGGCGTTTCCTCCGGGCGAGCTCTGGTCGTGGATTGGGGTAGGGCTGCTATACGTAGCCGCTGGCCTGACGTTCTGGTCAATGATCCTGTACCTGCAGGCGGCATGGCCGGATCTGTTCCCCAGGCAGGAATCCTGATCAGGCTTCCAGGCAGTCGCTGAGCCAGTCGCGTAGCTGCTGGCCCAGTTTTTCGCCCCCACGGCCAAAGGCCTCGACTACCTGATCTATCCCCGGACCTGTCGCGTCCGCGGTTACCCTGAAGTTGCCAGTGCAGATGGTCTGCCTTGTGCGGTTGTTCATCAATTGGGCATACAGTGAAACGAGCACCTGAACGCCGTTTTCACCTGTTTCACTGTGAAAACCATACAGGTCACTGACCAGGGTGACGTCGCTGCCAGTTGGGCTGGTTTCATTCACCACGCCCTGAAGTTGTCCTTCCTGGCGGAATGTTCCTATCATCAGTTCCCGTAACAGAACCGGCGCTGTGTCACGCCAGCGTACACCGCCGTAAATCTGGTATTCGTGGGGCGCGGGCTTGGTCAGAATCCGTGAACTGTCAAAGGGTTCGGTGGCCTGGGGCGTGTCAATTCTCAGGGTTATATCGAACTCGGTGCTACCATCGCTTTGGGCGGCAGCCGGTGTCGGGATATCCATGACCCGCGGCGCTTCGTAATCCGGGAATACCGTGCATCCGGCGAGTATGGCTGTCATTGCCAGGGCGGTGAAGGTTTGCGCATGGCGAACAGTCATTGCGGCGCCTCCTGAATGTTTTCCCGGTTCCAGATGGTGCTGGAAGGATCATCTTCAAGGCGCCGGGTGAAATGATTGAGGTTGCGGAGCGTGCTTCTCAGCTCGCGGAGAGCGGGCGAGAGCTCACCCAGGCCCTGCAGGCCTTCATCCAGTGCGCCTTCATTGCTGGCGGTTAGCTGTTCAATGCGGGTTGCCGTGGTCTGGATCGAGGCAATGGCGCTGTTGAGAGATTCGAGGGTGTTCTTGCCCTCGCTCTGTAATAACCGGTCGGCGTTGTTGGCAAATGCGGATACACGCGTTGAAGCTTCGGCGGCCCGCACGCTGGCGTCGTTCATCCGTTCGAGCAATTGTTCCAGTTCTGTCCGGCGGTCCATCAGCCCGTCCGTGGCTACCCGGGCGTTGCGGAGGATACGGGTCAGGTTCTCGCTGTTCTCTTCCGAAAATAAAGTATTGGCGTTGGTCAGGAGGCGTTCGGCTTTACTTAACAGAGCCTCGCCGTTATCCAGCAGGGAGGTGAACACCGAGGGTTCTGCCATGATCAGCGGCGGATCACTGCGACTGCCTTCCAGTACCGGGCTATCGGTCGTGCCGCCCTGGAAACGCACACTCATGCTGCCGGTGATATTGGCGAGCACCAGTCCGACGCGGGTGTTTTCGCGGATTTTCACGTTCTCGTCCACACGAATGAGCACCCTCACATGGCTGGGGTTTTCAGAATCCAGGGACAGGTCCACCACTTCGCCAACTTCGACACCGCTGTACTGTACCGGGTTACCCCTGGACAGGCCACTGACGGGATGATCAAAGCCGATTTCGTACCAGGCCCACTCCCGGTCGGTCGCGGACTTTCCCAGCCAGAGTGCAAATATCAGGGCTGCTGCGGCAATGATGACCGTAAACAGTCCGATAATAATATGGTGAGCTTTTGGCTCCATACTCTACTGCTCCTGCATCCCGGCTGTTGCTGAATGTGCGGCGGCACGGCCACGGGGGCCGTGGAAATAGTCGTGCACCCATTCGTCATCGGTTGCTTCCACCACCTCAAGGCTATCGGCTACCAGCACTTTTTTCCGTGACAATACGGCAACCCGGTCACAGGTGCTGTATAGCGTGTCCAGGTCGTGAGTAACCATGAATACCGTCAGGCCCAGAGCATCCCTCAGGGTCTTGATGAGCCCGTCAAACGCAGCGGCGCCAATGGGGTCAAGCCCGGCGGTGGGCTCATCCAGAAACAGGATTTCCGGGTCCAGCGCGAGGGCTCTGGCAAGGGCCGCGCGCTTGACCATGCCGCCGGACAATTCCGCGGGATACTGCAGGGCCGCCTCTGGCGGCAACCCCGCGAGGGCGAGCTTCATCTGTGCCAGGTGTTCCGCCATGGGGCGGGTGAGACCGGCGTGTTCCATCAACGGGACGGCAATGTTTTCCCGAAGATTGAGTGAGGTGAACAACGCTCCGCCCTGAAACAGAATGCCAAACCGCTGTTCGATCCGGGCCCGCTCCCTGTCCGGTAAACTGTGCAGATCCTGGCCAAATACCCGGATCTCACCACTGGTGGGGCGATGCAGGCCAACGATGCTGCGAAGCAGTACGGATTTACCCGTGCCTGAGCCGCCAACGACACCAAGAATTTCCCCGCGCCGGATATCCAGATCCAGGCCATCGTGGACCACATGGGAGTCAAACCGGTTTTCCAGGCCCCGGACTTCGACCAAGATGTTCTCGCGGCTGTTGCCCATTGCTGAGTTTTCCTGCCTCATGCTCACCATCCCATTTCCATGAAGAATAGCGCAGCGATGGAATCCAGCAGAATCACCATGAAAATGGACTGCACCACGCTGGATGTGGTGTGCTCGCCCACCGATTGTGCGCTGCCACTGACCTTGAAGCCTTCCAGGCAGCCAATAACGGCGATCAGGAAGGCGAAGACCGGCGCCTTGCCGAGGCCAACCAGAAAGTGTTTGAGAGCAATGTCCTGCTCGACGATGGCGAGGAACTGGGTCGGGGAGATGTCCAGCACGAGGGCACACACCGCTGCTCCGCCGGCCATCCCCGATAGCATACCGACGAAGGTCAGCAACGGCAGGCTGATCATCATGGCCAGGACCCTGGGCAGCACCAGCAATTCAACGGGGCTGAGTCCCAGGGTGCGGATGGCATCCAGTTCCTCGTTGACCTTCATGGCGCCGAGGTGGGCGGTAAAGGAGCTGGCGGTTCTACCGGCGAGGAGGATGGCGGCCAACAGTACGCCGAACTCCCGCAGGAACGAGAAAGCCACCAGGTTAACCGTATAGATGGTCGCACCGAACGCTTCCAGCACCGTGGCGCCCAGGAACGCCACCACTGCCCCCACCAGGAATGTCAGCAGGGCGACAATGGGGAGTGCGTTCAGCCCTGTGTCCTGAATTGCCGCCACAAACGCGGTAACCCGCCAGCGTCGCGGGCGGGGAAGGTTGTAAGCAAGCGCCGCCAGAGTCTCGCCAATAAAGGCGAGCAGTAACCGGAGCAGGTCGTACAGCTCTTCAACGCGCTGCCCGAGGGTGGATAGCATAGCCACCACCGGGTTGTAGGCGGGAGGTTGCGGCTCGTTTCTGTCGCCCATCGCCCTGGCGACTGCCCGGAGCAGGGCGCGCCTTTCGTCCGCAAGCCCGGGGGTGCTGTCCGCAAGGCCGGCGAGTGCCTTTGCGCCCAGCAGTTCCGCCAGCAGGGCGGCGCCGGCGGTATCAACCCGGCCAAGGTTGGCGAGATTGCCGCTGCAACCTTCAACTGACCCGGATATTTGGAGTCGGGCAATTAAATTCTTCAGTTCAGGATAATGGCCAAGTACCCAGTCCCCCTGAATCGTCAGTTGGCTACCATCCGTCAGGATCTCGCCGGGAACAGGGCTGGCGGTCCGGGATGAGGGTGGTGGCGTCATAGTGCTCCCCGATGTTGTTCAATTATTGTTCATAAAAACCAGGTAAAACAAAAAGTTGAAAAAAGTGGTTGACGCAATCGGTCGAATCCGTAGAATACGCCCTCGTTGACCAAGCGGGAATAGCTCAGTTGGTAGAGCACAACCTTGCCAAGGTTGGGGTCGCGAGTTCGAATCTCGTTTCCCGCTCCAATTTAACACAGTCTCTCACAGCCCACCTGAGAGCATGAAAGTCCTTAAAACTCCTCGGACTTTTCCCCGGCGCGGTGGCAGAGTGGTTATGCAGCGGACTGCAACTCCGTGTACGCCGGTTCGATTCCGACCCGCGCCTCCAATTTTTTCCTTGTTTAAACCACACCGGTCTCGGTGAATTCTGGTTATCGCACGAGTGCAATGCTCTCGTTGCCTTGACGCCCTCCGTTTGTCTTTCTATACCAAGTAATATCAATGACCGCCATTTCCTGCCAGTACCGGCCTTAGAGTTTCGTGAGCGGTAGTGGCGTCGATTCTGGCAGTGACCCTGCCTGAATCGTTTCTCCACGGAGGCACGTATGACGGACGAGGCTGAAGAGAGTAGCGGGGCTGATCGGCAAGATCGCCTGAATCCCATCGTGTTCTATGGTTCAGCGGCGGCCATTGTGGTGTTCGCGGTGTGGACCATTCTGTTTACCGAGTCGTCGAGCACCGTTATCTATAGTGTGCTGGCCTGGATATCCGATAGCTTCGGCTGGTTCTATTTTATCTCTGTTGTGGCCTATCTGGTGTTTGTTATTGCCATTGGCTGCTCACGGTTCGGAAAGTTAAGGCTGGGCCCGGCCCATTCCAAACCGGATTTTAACGTGCTGACCTGGGCGGCCATGCTGTTCTCGGCCGGTATCGGGATTGATTTGCTGTTTTTCTGCATCGCGGAGCCGGTTACTCAGTACCTTGCGCCTCCGGCCGGAGATCCGGAGACGGTGGCGGCTGCCAGGCACGCCATGGAAATCACCTTCCTGCATTGGGGGCTGTCTGGCTGGGGCGTGTACACCCTGGTGGGCATGGCGCTCGCTTTTTTCAGTTACCGGCACGGCCTGCCGCTTACCATTCGCTCAACCCTGTATCCGATATTTGGCAAACGCATCAAAGGCCCGATCGGCCACACCGTTGATGCGGCCGCGGTGCTGGGTACGGTGTTCGGTGTTGCCACCAGTCTCGGAATCGGGATCATTCAGCTGAACTTCGGTCTCAACTACATGTTTGGCGTAGCAGAGAGCACGCTGACCCAAACTGTATTGGCTATTTTGATTGTTATTTTCTCGGCGATTTCGGCGTTTACCGGCGTGGACAAAGGTATCCGCCGTCTTTCCGAGTTCAATATGGCACTGGCGCTGCTGCTGATGCTGTTCATTTTGTTCAGCGGCAAGACGATTTTTCTCCTGAACGCCCTGGTCATGAATGTGGGGGACTATCTCTCCAGCTTCATCACAATGTCGTTCAATACCTATGCCTTTGATCCCCCAACAGACTGGTTGAACGCCTGGACGGTGTTTTTCTGGGCCTGGTGGATTGCCTGGGGGCCATTCGTCGGTCTTTTTCTGGCGAGGATTTCACGGGGCAGAACCATCCGGCAGTTTGTGGCGGGCACACTGATCCTGCCACTGGCCTTCATGATGGCCTGGATGTCCATCATGGGAAACAGCGCCATCGACCTCGTAATGAATGACAGCGGCGTGGTGGGGTTCGGCCAGGAGGCGATGGAACACCCCGGTTCATCCATTTATCTTTTCCTGGAAAGTTTTCCCTGGGTGGGTCTGACCACCATCGTGGTGACCATTCTGGCGATTGTGTTCTTTGTGACCTCCGGCGACTCCGGCTCGCTGGTATTGTCCAATCTTACGTCAATTCTCCGTGACCCCAACCACGATGCGCCGGGCTGGATGCGGGTGCTTTGGGCCGCCATTATCGGGGTGTTGACGGTGGCGTTGCTGATGGCTGGCGGGCTCAGCGCGCTGCAAAGTACGGTGGTGATCATGGGCTTGCCGTTTGCCTTCGTGCTGTTTCTGATGATGCTCGGACTGTTCAAGGCGCTACAGCTTGAGGGATTGAAGGAGGACAGCCATCGCGGCAGCATGGCCGGGCACCTGTCGGGGCGGACTGACCCCGGCAAGAACGCGGCCCTGAACTGGCAGCAGCGCCTGACTCGCAGTGTGAGTTTCCCGACTCTGAATCAATCCCGTCGCTTCCTGGAAGACGTGGCAAAATCGGCGATGGAAGAGATCAAACAGGTCCTTTCACAGCAGGGATTCGCTGTGGATATTGAGGAAGGAGGGCAGGGCAATGAGCACATCGTCCTGCGCGTTAACCTGGGCGGCGAACAGGATTTCAGCTACGGCATCTGGCCCGCCAGATGCAAGATGCCAGCATTTTCGATCCGCGCAACCCGATCCGATACTCATTATTACCGCCTGGAGGTTCACCTCACAGAAGGCGGTCAGGGTTATGACCTCTACGGGTACTCCCGCGAGCAGGTAATTGCGGACATTCTTGATCAGTATGAGCGTCACCTGTACTTCCTGCACACGCAACGCGAAATGCCGGGCGGCGATACCATCATGCCTGCGGGGAATGATGAAAACTGATTGGCGGGGAATGTTGCCATGGATAACTCGAAATCAGAGGACGTATTTGACTACGTCATAGTCGGGGCCGGCTCAGCGGGATCGGTGTTGGCGGATCGTCTGAGTGCAGATGGACAGTATCGGGTACTGGTACTGGAGTACGGCGGCAAAGACAACTCGGTATTCATCCAGATGCCGACGGCGTTTTCGATTCCGTTGAACAAGCCCAAGTTTGACTGGGAGCTGTATACCGAGGCGGAACCCGGGCTGAATGGCCGGAAAATTCACCAGGCCCGGGGCAAGGTCATTGGGGGATCCTCATCCATCAACGGCATGGCCTATGTGCGGGGGTGTGCCGGAGATTACGAGGAGTGGGTTGAACAAGGCGCGGAAGGCTGGAGTTATGAAGAGGTGTTGCCGTATTTCCGGCGCGCCGAAGACTGCATTTACGGTTCCGATGACTACCGCGATACCGGAGGGCCACTCGGGGTCTGTAACGGCAATAATATGAAGAATCCGCTGTACCGCGCGTTTATTCAGGCCGGACGACAGGCCGGGTATGGCGAGACCAAGGATTACAACGGATATCGCCAGGAGGGGTTCTGCAGGATGGACATGACAGTACGCGATGGCAGGCGCTGTTCCACGGCCAATGCGTACCTCAAGCCCGCCCTGACACGGCAGAATCTTGAGCTCCGGATGCATGCGCTGACCACCAGGATATTACTTGAGGGCAAGCGCGCGACGGGTGTTGAATACCGCCACGGCGGCCAGTTGATCACTGTGCAGGCGCGTCGTGAGGTGATCCTCAGCGCCAGTGCCTTCAACTCACCGAAACTGCTGATGTTGTCGGGCATAGGGCCCGCCGACCATTTGCGGGAAATGGGCATTGAGCCGGTCCACGATCTGCCGGGCGTGGGCCAGAACCTTCATGACCACCTGGAAGTCTGGATTCAACAGGCCTGTACACAGAAGATCACGCTTAACAGCTGGCTGAATCCGTTCGGGCAGGCCCTGATTGGCGCACGCTGGTTGTTCTTCAAAAGCGGTCTGGGCGCGACTAACCATTTTGAATCCAACGGCTACATCCGCAGTCGGGCCGGTCTCAAGTACCCCGACCTGCAGTTCCATTTTCTGGCTGGCGCCATTGCTTATGACGGCTCCAGCTCGGCCGAGGGGCATGGTTTCCAGGCGCACCTGGGGGCGAACAAACCGAAAAGCCGTGGTTGGGTCAGGTTGGCGTCCAGTGACCCCCAGGCGCCCCCGCGGATGTGCTTCAACTATCTGCAGGAGGAAGAAGACAGGCAGGCGTACAGGGCTGGCATACGGCTGACCCGGGAAATCTTTGCGCAACCGGCGTTTGATCCGTATCGAGGCGAGGAGCTGATGCCTGGTGACCAGGTGCAGACCGATGCCGAGATCGATGCCTGGGTCGCGGACAACGCCGAAACCGCCTATCACCCCTGCGGCAGTTGCCGGATGGGCTCGGATCCGATGGCGGTGGTCGACTCCGAATGCCGGGTTCATGGCATTGAAGCCCTGCGAGTGGTGGATTCGTCGATCATGCCGACGGTGACCAACGGCAACATCAACGCACCGACCATCATGATCGGCGAGAAAGCGGCGGATCACATTCTTGAACGCCCGCCGCTGGCACCGTCGACTGCCCCGGTATTCTCTCCGGATGACTGGGGGGAGCATCAAAGAGAAGGGGCTCCCGAGCGGGCGACCCGGGAGTAATGGGGCAGGCGCAACCTCTAGCGCAACAGATCAAGTACCAATAACGCCCCCGTCTGTTTTGGTTATCAGCACTGTGGTTGAACGGGCGCGGGTTTTTCCGTCCGAAGCGGGGTAGCTCAGCTCCGGATGCTGGATATTGACCCACATGGTCTTGCCGTCGGGCGTTGCGGTTACCCCCGTCACCTCGCAACCCCTTGGACCGACGAGAAAGCGGTTTACCTGTCTGGTTTCCGGGTCGGCGCAGAGCATCTGGTTCGTACCCATGTTGGCGTTCCGGGGCTCGTCGTCACCATAGTCTGTCTGAATCCAGAGGCGACCCTGATGATCGAACCAGAGGCCGTCAGGGGAGGAGAACACGTCGCCCTTGATGGTTCCGGTCAGGTGCTCCGGCGATCCGGCTGAAGGTTTATCGCCAGCCAGCAGGAACATCTCCCAGGTAAACTCTGTCGCATCCACTCGGTTATCGTTTTCACGCCATCGCAGAATCTGACCGTGGAGATTGGTTTCGCGGGGGTTGGCTGCATCCACCGGTTGGTCGGGCTTGTTGCCTCTGTGTTTGTTGTTGGTCAGGGTGACGTATACGTCGCGGGAAACCGGGTGAACCGCTACCCACTCAGGCCTGTCCATGGGCGTTGCACCGACAATGTCGGCGGCTGACCTGGCATTGACCAGAACATCCGCCTGGTTGTGGAATCCGTTACGTGGGGTCAGCCCCAAATGACCGAATTCCAGGGCGCGCCACTCACCTTTACCGTCCTTGTGGAAAACGGCCACATACAGGGTGCCTTCATCCAACAGGTTTGCATTGGCGGTGCCGTTAACAGGGCGGTAGCGATCTTTGGGCACGAATTTGTAGATATACTCGCCCCGGGTGTCGTCGCCAGAGTAGATGGCTACACGGCCATCCGCGTCGTGGGTTACTGTCGCGCATTCCCGCACCAATCGACCGAGAGCGGTACGCTTCTTCGGGGTAGAGTCCGGGTCGAACGGATCGAACTCGACCACCCACCCGAACCGGTTCGGCTCGTTGACATGGCCGTGGTGTGGTTGGCTGTCATCGGGGGTGGCGTTGAACCGGGGATCGACCGAATCCCAGGCGTAGTTCTTGCTGTTGAGGGCCTGGGAAATACCATAGCGGTGATGTTCGCGGCGGCTGGTAAAATCTTCGGGGTTTCGGTTTACGAAATAGTTCTTCCAGTTTTCCTCGCATATCAGGTAGGTACCCCACGGGGTCTGCCCCATGGAACAGTTATTGATGGTGCCCAGTACCTTCTGGCCGGTGGCATCATCCACGGTTCTGAGGAGGTTCGATCCGGCGACCGGGCCCGTCAGATCCATTGGTGATTGAGCGGTAATGCGCCGACCATAGCGGGAGTCCCTGACGAGCTGCCATTCGTTTTCCTGCCTCTTCACCTCGATCACACTGACGCCATGGGCCATCTGCTCCTTGCGGACTTCAGCCTCCGGCCGCTGGATGGCGCCATCTTCCAATTCCCGGCTGCTGAATCCGTTCGGGTGCAGGGTGGGGTTCACATACTCATGGTTGATAACCAGCAGTCCATGACTGTCGGGGGCGTCCGGGAATGGAAAATAGGCCATGCCATCGTGGTTCTGGCCGGCCTGCAGAGCCTGTTCCTGCCAGCTATCGGACGCGTCAGATTGCCAGGCCTTGGCGCCACGGACCACGGGGTCACCCCAGGAAAAGAAGGCGCGTGCATCATAGCCTTCCGGCACCACCACCGAGTCAAAATCGGGGCTGGTCTGAGCAGGCACCGGGCGAAAGCGAATATTGCCGCTGGCCACACCTGAAAAGCCCTTCGATGGGGTGTTTCCGGCCATTACATGGGCCGGGGGCAGAAAGACAGACGCAACTGCGGTGGCCAGGCTGCCCCGTAGAAAACGGCGGCGGTCCAGACGAACCCGGCTGTCCAGATCCGGGTTGCCGGAGCGGTTGTCCGGGGTGTCGTCCAGACGCTCCATATCTTGGTGGAAGCCGTGGTCGTTTCGGGTAATGGTCATCTCTTATCCTCTTTCAAAGAACGGGTGGATGAATGGCTGGCAAGGGCAGTGGCATCGGTGGCCGTGAGCTGGTTCATATAGTCGAGCCACTGACTGGCTCGTTCCTGAGTGCTGGAGTGTCTGGTGGCCCGGGTTAACGCATCTTTGGCTTTTGGGTGATTGCCGCTGCGCATCTCGGCTATGCCCAGAAGGAGCAGGGTTTCCGGATTATCCGCCCCGCTCTTGGCGACGGCTTTCTGAAGCCAGCGTGCTGCACGGTTCCATTGCTGGCTTTGCAGCAGCAGACGACCAGCCATCAGTTCACTTTCGCCATTGCGGGTCTGGCTGGATAAATCCTCCAGTATCGCCAGCGCCTGATCGGGCTCATGGGCCTGTATCCAGGCCTGGACCAGTTCGAATCTGCTTTTGTCAGAGGCGGGCATCACTCCCAGGTTGATGGCCTCCTGAAGCCGCAGGGCCGCTTTACGGGGCTGGCCCTGGTGCAGGTGCAGGCTGATCAGGGCGCGCCATTCTGCTTCGGATTCCAGGCGTTGGTCGCTGTACAGGCTTTCCATGAGGGCGAGCTGGTGCTTGTAGTTCTCTTGAAGGCCGTACAGGCTTGCCAGGGCCTTGAGGTACTGCGTTTTCGGGAAGCGTTCGGCAAGGGTTTCCAGTACGCCAATCGCGCTGCCATGGTCATCCAGTTGCTGATAGCAGGCGCGTAGCAGATTAAGAACCTGCTCGGAAGCGTCGGTGTCACCCAGGCCTTCAAGCGATGTTGCCGCTTCCCGATAGCGTTCAAGCTGGTAAAGGCTGTGGGCCTGCAACATGGCGAGCTGGGAGTCATTCCTCACATCCCTCGGGGCCATTTCGCTCAGGACATTCAGCGCCTGCTGCCAGTCCCCATTCTGGTAATGCAGTTGAGCAAGATTGCGCCTGGCGCTCTGGTGCAGTCCCTCCGGTACTTCTTCAAGGTCCATGATGCTTTGATAGTGGCGAATGGCCGCCGGGTAATCGTGTTGTTGAATTGCCAGATAGCCGTGAAGGTTGAGTACCTGGGAGCGTTCATAGGCAGTCAGATTGTTCTGCTGGCCCATTTCGCCCAATTGCTTGCTGGCGGGCTCGTATTGGCCGTCCTGAATCTGGGCTTTGACGGTCTCCAGGGCGTTATAGACCGATTCCCGCATGGCATTGCCATACGATGCTGGTGACAACCCGAGAACAACGGTAAATACGAGGGAGTACAGGGGCGCTTTCACGTTACTGATCCTCTATACGGAATTTGAAGACGTTGCGGACTCCGGAAACCGCCACCGGTTGACCATCCGCCGTCCGCGGCTGGTAACGAAACCGGGCGGCGGCTTCCAGAGAAGGCTTTTCGAACAGGTAGCTATCGCAGGCGGATTCGATCACCCGGATATCCGCCACGGTTCCATCTTTCCTGACCGTGTATTCCACCGTGCAATTGCCTTCCACGCCTCTCATCAGCGCTCGCTCCGGATACCGGGGGGCAATTTTCGCCAGGGGCTGAAATTCGCCCTGTTGCCGTGCGCCGAGGTTGAAGCCGCCAGCATCAAGTGCCAGCCCACCGATGGCGGGCACGGCCGGCGTGGGCAACGGCGAGGGTGCGGGCGCATCCGTGGCAACCGCCGGTACGTCCGGGGTTTTGGGCGTTGGCTTCGGCTTTGGTGGCGGCTCCGGTTTCTGCCGTTGCTCCTTTACCGGGGGCTCGGGCGGAATTCGCACGAAATCCAGTGACACCCGCTCGCTTGTACCGGTGTCACCAACGTTTTCCATCAGGACCAGCTGCCTTATGCCCGTGACGAGGGTGGCGGCAAGCAACAGACCGATTGCCGACGCCATCAACCAGAAAGCCGGGTGCCGTCGGGGTTTCAGGGCTTTCGCTATCATGGGGGAGTGCAGGGTATTCATGGCAGCCATCACCGCTTTGTCGCCAGGGCTATATCCACGACGCCGGCCCGGCGGGTGGCATCCATCGCGGCCACAAGTGTCCGGGTCGAGGCCTCCGCATCGGCTTGTATGACCACCGACCCCCTGGGGTTTTCGGAATGCAACCGGGCCACGATGCCGGTAATGGAGTCCGTCCCCACTTGGCGACCGTCTATCCAGACCGCGTCGGAGTCATCAATGGCGATCAGAATGGCGGCATTGTCCCGGGATTCGGCTGTCGTGGCCTCGGGCCGCTCTACTTCAATGCCGGATTCACGCACGAACGACGCGGTTACCAGAAAGAAAATCAACAGAATGAACACCACATCCAGCATGGGGGTGACGTCAATCGTGCTCTCGTCTGCCGGCTCGTTATCATTCCAGGCAAATCTACGCATGGGCTACTACCTCCTGATATGCGTTGTCGGGGCTGCGAACTGCCGGAGATTCACTGAGAAGGTGCGTCACCTGCCGTTCGGCGCGCTGGGTCAGTCTGGTCAGAAGCAAGGTGGCCAACAGCCCGGTGAGGCTGACGACCATGCCGGCCAATGTGGGCAATGTGGCGCGGGACACGCCGTCAGCCATGGCTCTGGCATTGCCGGTCCCCGTGAAAGCCAGCACATCAAAGACCGTGAGCATGCCGGTGACTGTGCCCAGCAGGCCGAGCAGAGGGCATATGGCAACCAATACCCGGATCGCGGGCTGATTCCGTTCAAGTCGCTGGCGGGTGATGGAAACCAGTCTCTCCCGCAGTTTCTGTTCTACCCAGACGGATGCCGGGGTTAGCTGTTGCCACACTTGCGTCAATTGCGTCCGGAAGCGCGGAAACGCAATGAACAGATAGATAGTGCGTTCGGCCAGCAACGCCCAGAGCAGGGCGCTGGTCAGGGCAATCAGCCACATGACCGGGCCACCCTGATCGAGAAAAGCGGCCATATCCATGAACAGGGTTTCCAGCGTTGCACTCATGATGTGGCAAGCTCTGGTTGAGTCGCTGGAACTGGCTCCCGATCGATTCGAGGCGCTTTATCAGCAGCCCGGAAGTTTTCTGCAATAATCCCTGCCGCCTGTTCTTCAAGTACTTGCCAGATACTTCTGGCGCGAGCACTGACCAGGGTGTGCATCAGCAGAACCGGTATCGCCGTTGCCAGGCCAAGAACCGTGGTGACCAGCGCCTGGGAAATACCTCCGGCCATCATTTTCGGGTCACCATTTCCGAACAAGGTGATGGACTGGAAGGTAAGGATCATCCCGACGACGGTGCCTAACAGGCCCAGCAGGGGAGCAACGGTGGCAATAATCTTCATAAGCGCCAGGCCCCGGTGAATGGCCGGCCGCTCACGCAAAAGCGCCTCGCCCATCGCGACTTCCAGGGACTCCGGGTCTGTGCGTCGCATCTCCCGTGCGGCATTCAGAATTCGACCCAGGGGATTGCTGCCCGGTGTTCCGGGATTACGGGCCTGCCGGTTCACCCTGCCGCTCATGAGTCCCAGAATGACAAGGCGCTCCAGGGCCAGTAACAGGCCAATAGCCCCCAGCGCCAGAATGACATAACCAACAACGCCGCCCTGGCGTATGCGCTCTGATAAGTCCGGAACCTGAAGGAGCATATCCAGCAATTGGCCGCGGGTCGGGTCCAGTGAGACGGTTACTGGCTGAGAGGCATCTTCCGGGTTCTCCGGTACCTGGTATTGGCGGCCAGGCTGTTGTGCCAGCTCGGTCAACGTGGTGCTGGCGGGAAGATACTGCAGGTACTGGCCTTCGCTGATGACGTTGAAAGTGCCAAACCGGGTGACCTGTTTTGCTTCCGTGGCCCCGGAAAGTGAGGTGACCTCCGCATCGAAACTCCGGGCCTGGCCGGATGCCGCCAGCTCCTGGTGCAATTCAAGCCAGAACCGGCGAATGTCCTTCACGTCCGGAAGGCCAGAGTTGGTTTCCAGTGAACTGATAAAACCCGCCAGAAAAGCATCCCTTTCCGGAAACTGGAGATGGGTTGGGGAATCTTTCAGGGTGGCCCGGATCTGGCCGGCGGAATTGGCGAGCACCCCGAACAGTTCCTGCAGGTCACCGAGCGCTTCATCCCGGGTCTGCCTCAGTTCCGTCAGGCTTTCCTGATTGTCCTCGAACCGTTGTTCAAGGTGTTTGCTCTGTTCACGGGCATCCGCTACTTTCTGTTTCAGGGCGGCAAGCCGAGCTGCCTGTTCATCCCTTTGCTGGACGAACCGTTCAATGCGCGCCTGCTGTTCCGAGCGATCTTCGGTGGCGGCAGCCCTGACTTGCTGTAACAACTGGTCCAGAGACAGGGGGCGCTCCTGCGCCTGTGTATTGCAAGCCAGGAAGGAGATTCCGACAAGGATGCAGGTCAGAAAGGAAGACTTCATGGTTTCAGACCTCCGTTGTCAAAGTCGCTACTGGCGGTAAAAACCGGCACGGTGAGCAGATCGGGCGCTGCCTGTTTACGAGCAATTTTGTTGGCCTGGTCAAAGGCGCGATTCCATTCATTCGCCGCCAGCCGCTGCCATTCCCCGGCTTCCGGATTCCAGATGCCCAGCTCCTTCCGGTCCAGTGACCGATAAAGCAGCGTAAGGCGGCCAATGCGCAACATATCCACTTCCCGGCTGTTGTCACCGGTAGCCAGTTGTTCCCGCCAGGATTCGATGTTCCGGCCATAATCCAGCTCAGTCTGGTAGGTCTCCAGTACTCGTCGGAGGGTGACGGCCAGGGAGTCGGCGGGGTCTTCGAGACTGTCCTGCAGTGCAGCCACTGCGCGTCTGCGATCTTCAACCAGGAACGGTTTGTCCAGGGAGACAAAGTCTTCCAGGCTTGAAATCATATCGGTCACTATGGGTAGCAGCCGTTGCTCAAGTCCGCGTGAGTTATCAACGGTCTGCTTCAGGGTGTTGATATCCTTTTCCTGGTTAGCAACCTGTGTTGAAACGAGTTTGTTGTAGGCCGACAGTTGCTTGGCTTCCATCAGCAACTGCTGGTATTGAGCAACCATTTGCCGACTCTCTTTGTCCAGTCCGGCGACGGTTCGCTCCGCTTGGCTGGTTTGCTCAACCCGATCAACTGCCTGTCGGTTCAGATCGTCCAGGTCGGCAGATTCAACGGTAGCGGTAAACAGTGTGAGTGACGCAGCGAGGCTCGCTGCCAGACCGATACCGGTCTGTTGCTTGCGATGGGGATAATGCACAAGAACGTTCCTCGGTTACTTTTAGAGTGTGGCCAGACTATGGCTATTTTGTGACACTTCAGGGACACCCTTCGGGTGCCCCTTTCCGTGAGGCTCAGCGTTCCAGGTTCAGGGCTTCGCGGATGTACCGCCAGGGTACGGATTTGAAGTTCTGGGCCTGGGCGGGCAGAACGTTGCGACCGTCCTGGACCACCAGCATTCCCTCACTCCAGATGCCTCCAAGATCCGCCGAAGTTGCCGCGATGCCGTCTGTTTCGGAGGCGCCGTCAATGGCCTTCTCGTGGTTGATGCCAATCCTGAATTTGCCACGGAACTCGTAGGGCGCTTCAGCGTTGTAAACCACATAGGTGTTGTCGCCCTGGCTGGAGACCACCAGGTAGTCCCGGGTCTCGCCGCGATAGAACGTCAGGCCCTCGATGTCGTCCGTCAGGTGGTCACCGATGCTGTCCACCATTGACAGTTTGCTGTTTGAGTCCGGCTCGGCATCCAGTGCCCAGACTGCGTTATCCTCTTCACCAACAAACAGCTGCTGTCTCTGATCGTCAGCCACGCATCCCTCGGGCTGGGAGTCCACCCGGAATTCACGCACAAGCTCGCCGCCCCAGCGCTCATCGGTCAGATCCAACCGGAATTGATGAAACCGACCGTCTTTATCATTGGCGATGGCGTAGGTGCCGGTATCAGACTGGTACATGCACAGGCCGTAGATTTCGGGCAGGTCTGTCGGCACCTCTGTGACGGGAATGAGGGAAGCCCGGTCACGGTCAATGGCAAACAGGCTGAGGCTGTTTCGGGTGCGATTGGTGGCAACGGCAATGTCCACTGTTCTGCCCTGGTAAGGCACGCCATACCGAATGTCGACATTGTTGACACGGCCGACTTCAAGACTCTGGCGTTCTTCGCCATCCAGGCCGTAGGCCAACAAGCCATTGCGCTTATCAGTACCCAGGATCAGGCTTCTGTCCGGATGCTCAGGGTTCACCCAGATCTCTGGGTCGTCAGCCGCATCGCCAATCGTCGCAACCGGTGCGGTCTGCATTTCGGGCTTGACCTTCGGATAGCTGGCAGCAACCGGGGGCGGCGTAACGGCGAATGGCAGGTTTGCCAGCTTGAGCTGTTCGCTGTTTTCATCAAACAGAACCGCTTCAATCTGTTGGTTCCTGAGGGTCGCCGTCATTGTGTCCGGAGCTGTGCTATCGCCAAGATTGACGGTGCTTTGGTGCTCATAGCCTTCATCTGTGGCCTGGATCAGATGAAGGGCAGGGTGGTCCAGTTCAAAGGCAATCAATCCGCCCGGTACCGTAGCCAAACCTTTCGGTCCATTGCCCAGCTCACCAAAAGGCCCTGCCATCGCAACCGGGCTGCGGGCCAGTTCCGCTTCAGGGCTGGCGTCATAGGCCCATATACCCACGCCTTCCTCTGCGATGAAGAGGGTGTCTGTTCTGTCATCGGTTGCGCAGGTTTCGCCGCCCGCGGGTATGGGCAGGTCCCGAACCGACGCGACCTGGAAGTCGCCTTCCCCGGATTGGGTGATCAGGTATTGGTGTGCAAAGTATTTTTCGCTCAGGGCAAATAAATAGAGATCTTCGTTGTCTTCATCGTGGAAAAGGCATAGGCCCTCAAGGGGAAAGCCGCGCGGCGTTAACGCGGTGCGGCTCTCGATGGCGTTACCATCCTCGGACAGGGTAAACAGCAGGGGTTCCGCCGTTTCCGGGTTATAGCTGGCGAACAGTTCCAGTTTTTTTCCGTTGAGGCGTACGGTCCTTGAATCCAGAAATTCCGCCTTGGTCTGCCACTGGTCGACCATGCTGCCATCACTGGCGAACAAGGCGATCCCATCCCGTTCGCTGGTGCTTAGCCAGTGGCTATTGGCCCCGGCAGGGCGAGCCCATTCGCCAGCGATTGGCAAAGTGGCAAGTTCCGATGTCTCCACGGGGGATTTAACGGAGGAAGTGCAACCTGCAAGGGTGGTTGCAGCAATAACGGCTGAAAGTAGATTTTTGCGTGTTACAAACATTACGTTTATCCGGTTTAGCTGTGTGGTTCGATTGCAGCCCCGGGCGGAATGGCCGGGGCAGAGTCCTTGATGCTTCAGAAGCTGGTCATGGTGAGAGAGAGGCGATAGGTGCGGCCGTATTCCTCATACTGCGCGTTAAACCGTTCTCCCCCTTTGCCGGTGTAGGCGTAATAGGGGCGGTCAGTGAGGTTCACTGCATCGAACTGCACCATGAGGTTGTCCATCAGGTAATAGCTTGCCGTCAGATCCAGCTGGAAATGGTCACCCTCGTAAAGATCGTGGCGTTCGTCGGCGACATCGGGAATTTCTATGAGGTAATCAGACTTATAGTTACCGGCAAGGCGAATGCTGGCGCGGTCTGTCTCGTAACCAAGAGTCAGGTTGCCGGTGGTGTCGGACTGGCCTGGCAAGCGAACATCGCGGCGTACAGGGGTACCGTCATCGAAGGAGGTCACCGTGGCATCGGAACGGGTCCAGGTGCCATTGGCGCCAACGATAAGACCGTTCCATGGCGAGGGCAATGTGCTGAACTTATGGGAGTAAGCCAGTTCAAAGCCCCGAACTTCGGCGGTATCCCCATTCTCAAAGGTTTTCGCCTCTGAGAAGTCGGCCCATTCACCCGTTCCGGCGATATCGGTGGAGTAGATGAAGTTGTCGATACGCTTGTAGAAGGCATAGGCGGATATGGCGCTGGTCGGGCCCATGTAGTGCTCGATGCCAACATCAAAGTTGTCTGATTCCAGAGGGTCGAGATCCGGGTTTCCGAATTCTGCCTCATCATCCTCAATAACGAACGCGGGAGACAGCTGCTCGAAAGTGGGGCGTGCCAGGGATTGGGTCAGCGATGCGCGGAGCTGAGTGCGGTCAGTAAGCTCATAGCGAGCATGAAGAGATCCCAGCAAGTTGCTGTAATCATTGTCGACTCTGTTTGCCTGAAATGCGCCATCCTCGAGTTTGGAGCCCCGGGCTTCCAGATCCGTGTCCTCGTAACGGAAACCACCAAGAAGACGTAGGCCACGGATATCAATCCTGCCCATCAGATAGGCCGCGTTGATGTCTTCATCAATCTGGTAATCGTTGATACGCGACTCTTCCTCGTCGAAGTAGTCCTCTCTGCCAAGGCCAGAGACAAGGTCGCGAATGGCATCGGCGTTCAGGTCACTTCCGATGCGCCCCGGATTGTAATCCAGCTCGCCGCCGGCATAGTTGCCCATCCCCAGGCGATCGCCGCTGATGCCTGCATCTTCAAAGTCTTCATAAACCCACACGTCTTCGTCGGTTTCTTTTGTGCGCTGGCTGGCCTTGGCGCCGAATTTGATCAGGCCCGGATGGGCACCAAACATCAAATCCCGGGTGATATCGAAGCGAATGTTTTTTTCTTCATCCGTTGCTTCGCTGTCTGTCATTTCCACTTCATC
Organism: Marinobacter sp. DUT-3; assembly: GCF_050379435.1. Lineage (NCBI taxonomy): Bacteria > Pseudomonadati > Pseudomonadota > Gammaproteobacteria > Pseudomonadales > Marinobacteraceae > Marinobacter > Marinobacter sp. DUT-3. Next base: position 941,824 of record NZ_JBNRMG010000001.1, on the reverse strand, counting down.
CAGAGTGAAAGAAGACGACTGATACAGCGATCCAGGGCCGAAGACGTCGGGTTTTCGAGTACCACGGAAGCCCACGCCCTCGAATGGATCGGCGGCGACGAAAACGGCGCCGCCGAGGCCGTCATCTTCTTTCTCAGACGCTTCGCTGGCACTGACGCTGTACTCAACGAGCCAGTCCCGCAACCTGTGTTCGCCCCCCAGGGACGCCGACAGGATTTCCTGGACCTCCTCCCGGGCCTTCAACTCACGTTCGACTTCTGCTGCTCCCGAAGCGCCTGCTGCCAGGGGATCTTCAAACTCAAAGATGTTAGCCACGCGCTGCTCATCATCCGAGTAACGGCTATACATCGTTCTCAGGTAAAACAGGTTGTCCGGGTTCAGTTCGAGATCCAGGTTCACGGCGGCACCCAGGCGTTCCCGGGTGATCAGATAGTCCCTCTGTTCGATTTCCTCCAGTACAGCCGGATCTTCATCGAAGTCCCAGGCACCGCCGGTTTCAACGTTGTCAGAGCCGAATTTCCGTTCTTCCCAGCTTACAGCCCCAGCAACACCCAGGCGGGCGCCATCAGAGCCGATATCCAGCGTCGTTCCACCCGATAAAGCGCCGGCTGGGCTGGTTTCATCCACCAGTTCGTTATGGCTCATTTCGATCTTGGCCTTGCCGAACGGTTCGTTCTTGTCCAGGGCGGAAATGCTCTGCACATCAATATTGCCGCCAATACCGTTAGCGTCCATGTCTGGGGTGGGCGCCTTGGTGACGACCAGGGAAGAAACCAGGCCAGAAGGCAGCACATCCAGTGCCACGGCCCGCCGGTCACCCTCCGGCGCCGGCAGCTGCGCACCGTTGATGCTGACACTGTTCAGGTCAGGGCCCAGGCCCCGAATGCGGACAAAACGACCTTCCCCCTGATCCCGCTCTATCGAGATACCCGGCAGTCTTTGCAAGGATTCGGATACGTTGGCATCGGGAAGCGAGTTGATAGCATCGGACGTCACGATGGTTTGGAGGTTGTCAGACATTCGCTGTTGATTCAGGGAAGTGCGCAGGCGAGCGGCCTGGCCAACGACGGTCACGGTTTCCGCCGATGTGTCTGCGGGCGTCTCACTTTGACCAAAGGCGGCCGGGGCCGCCGCGGTGCCCATGCATGCGACGGCGATAGCCGCAGCCAGTCGCGAACGTTTCAATCCAGTCGGTGCAGATGTCATTCGAGCGAATCCTTATGTTTGTTTCCAGGAGCTGGCAGCGACATTAGGATTCGAATGTGTCGAAGCGGTTACACTTTTTTTAATGCCTCGTTTTTTCAGGCACTTACGAACGGTTTAAGGCGCCTGGTGAGCCGAAACGACCACGTGGTCTGCGAGCCTGGAACGGCTGTGCATCGGCGGTTTGCCCGGTAAAGGGCCTCAGCCAAACCTTTTTCGCCAGCAATGACATCTGAAACCCTGAGCCAATTTGACCCCCATTCCCCGTCACATAAGTGCAACCATGCTGTGCTATAGCTGCCACCGAACTTGAAACCAGTGGATAGCAAAATGACTCTGACTACCCTCAAACCACACCGTGGGAAACTGCTGATGCTGGCGGTTATTGCGAATGCATCACTTGTTGCAAGTCTGATCCTCGGAGATGTGAAAGCACGGTCGGAAATCGATTGGCTCGATGTGTTCGGCGAGGGCGGTGGCGCCGCCATGGTGTTGACCTGGTTGATTCTTATTCTTCGCAGCAGGCCGGCAGGGCGGGTCAGTAACATTCTTTCCGCAGGTTTTGGACTTGTATTTCTCGCACTCTGGCAAGACAACCTGGACGAGTTCGTACAATTTCCTGATGCGCAATGGTGGGACACCTGGCTGGAGTCGGTAACTCTGCCTATCGGCATGGCCCTTGTAACCTGGGGAATGTTCCACTGGCATCGGGAACAGTTGGTGATTACAGAACAGCTGCGTGGGCGTGAGCTCACCATCAGAGAGCATACGCAGGTGGATTCCGTTACCCAGTTAGCCAAATCAGAGTACCTGGACGGTCAGATTGAAATGGAACTCCAGCGTTTGGACGAGAGAATCATTCCTCCGTCTCTGTTGATGGTTGATGTCGATGGCTTCGATGCCGTGAACCGTGAGTACGGCACGAGCGAGGGAGACCGCTTGCTGAAGGTTATCGGTGAGCTACTCATAATGAATGTGCGCCGCAACGATCTGGTTTGCCGGTTCGCCGGTGACCGTTTCGCTGTATTGCTTCCGGGGACTGGCCTGCCTTTGGCCAGACTTATGGCGGAGGAGATTTCCAATGCGGTGCGTCACCTGGCACACAAAACCGCATTGCAGGGCAACACCGTCAATGTATCGGTGAGCGTCGGGGTTGCCCACGCCAGGTCGGCCAGTGCCGCCGAATTACTGGAGCGTGCGAACTATGCTCTTGCTTTGGCCAAGGCTGAACCCCGCCGGGGACATGCCGCATGAGCAACAAAGCAGACCGTCCAGAGTTTTACACCGCAGAGGAACAGGTGTTGCCCGCGCATCATCAGGCGGCATTGCTGGTTGAGCTGGCTTTAACCCGCAACATGCGGGAAGACCGGTTGCTCAAACACACCGGATTGTTCCCCAGCGACATTCGCAAGGCGAACCACAAGTTATCGGCGGCGACCTTTCGGCGCCTGATCCTGAATGTCGCAAGTCAGGGCGATGGTTCTGAGTTGAATCTGTTGTGGGGCAGCCAGCTGTTTCCCGGTCATTACGGCCCTCAGAGTACGCTCCTGGCCCACTCCGGGAACCTCATGGAGTTTCTGCAGACGCTGATCAGATTCCGATTTCACCTGTGCCCTTTTATGACACCTCATCTGGTCAGAGATGAGCGATGGTCCTATTTGTACTGGACGGATGCTGGCGGTGCAGGAAGGGCAAGGCCGTTTCTCGTGGCTGCCCTGATTTCAGGTGTGCGGAGTGCGACCAACTGGTTAGCGGGCGAGACGCTGCCCTGGCAGGTTTGCCTCAAACAGCCTAAACCAGTAGACACATCGGACTATCTGGTTGCCTTTGGGGAGTCCGTTCGATTTGAGGCAGGCATCGATTTGATGCGAATCGAGAGCCACTGGCTGTTCAAGCCCTGGGACGGGACATCAGAAATGGTTCGGGCTTCTGCTCTTGCCGAATCAGAGCAAGTGCTGGGCAAGGCCGATCGAAGACACGGATTGCCGGAACTGGTTTACCGCGTGATGCGACGTCACCCCGACGTCTTTGGCAGCCTGGATGCTATCAGTGAATACCTGGGAATGAGTTCCGCGACCCTCAAGCGCCGGCTAAAGGAATGTGATGCCACCTACCAGGCCATACATGACGAGGTACGGCTTCATCTCAGCCTGTACCAGTTTTATATCAAGGGGTGGAGCCAGGAGGACGTGGCCAGTTACCTGAATTGTTCCGATGACGCCAATTTCCGAAGGATGTTCAAGCGATGGACCGGACTGACTCCAACTGAATACCGAAAACACTTTCAGTTTCAGTGAGGGGGGATAGGTATCAAGAACCTTTCAGAATTATTGTCGGCTATGAACCAGCCCGAGCGGTTCAATCGTCATCTTCCATTAAGGTTCTTTCCTGCCGCTCCATCTCTTCCAGTCTCGCGGCATCGATCACCGCTAACAGGTCATCGACATCCGCACTGTGGGTATCGTGCTCGAAGCAGCCGGTGAGCTTGCTGTCAGCGCTTAGTTCGCCGCTCTCATAGAGCGCCCATATCTCCAGGCCGTAATCCGTTGCCAGCAGGTCTGGTGCGTATTTGCCAAAGTGGCGGCGCATGTTGTCGACATCCCGCAGCAGCATGCGCTGGGCACTGTTATTGCCTGCGGCGTTGACGGCCTGGGGCAGGTCAATGATCACCGGGCCCTGGGCATCCACAAGCACGTTGAACTCGGACAGGTCACCATGGATAAGGCCTGCGGCAAGCATACGGACGATCTCCGCCAGGACCCGGCCGTGGTAAAGTCGGGCCAGATCCGGGGTAAGCGTAACGTCATCGAGCCGTGGTGCGGCTTTGCCGTCTTCATCGGCAATCATTTCCATCAACAGCACGCCATCCACAAATCCCAGAGGCTGGGGCACCCGCACGCCGGCCGCTTCCAGCCGGTACAAGGCATCGACCTCAGCATTGAGCCAGGCGTCCTCCTGCTCTTTCTGGCCATAGCGTGTTTTCTTGCTCATGGCTCTGGCACGTCGGCTGTTCCGTACTTTCCGGCCTTCCTGGTATTCCACGGCTTGCTTGAAGCTGCGCTTCTGAGCTTCCTTGAACACCTTGGCGCATCGCAGGTGGTCACCGCAGCGCACCACATAAACCTGCGCTTCCTTGCCGCTCATCAGCTGGTACATCACTTCGTCCACCATGCCGTCGTCGACAAGGGGCTGTAATCTCTTCGGTACTTTCATAAAGCCTTTCTGGTTAACCGTAAGTTGATCTGGCACAAGGCGTCATATATACCACGTTTGGCTCGCCGATACTGTTGCAAAGAGAGGGGGGCGGATTCTCAACTCGCCGGGCACGGTAACCTGCCACCCACCAGAAATGTTTCCCGGCTGAACGCTGAGGCCGTTTTCTTTCCATCCTCGTTGGTCAGGCTCATGGTCACGGTGCTCGGGTCTGCCATCATGATCAGGCGATAGCGACTTCTCGGCTTCCTGTCTTTCAGCGCCCGCGGGGAAAACAGGGCGGCGTTTACCCCTTCCATGCCATTTGATTGAGAATAGGGTAATCGATAGAGATCAGCTTGCCGGGCTCGTGCTGAAAGGAACTGAAACCCTTCAATTCCGGATTCCCTCATTGCCGTCCCCAGTTGTTGGCAAGCGTCATAACGGGCGGGATGGGTGAGATCTTCGTGGAGATCTGCCCAGGCGTTATCCTGCAAGCGAATTCCGCGACTGGAGCGCATTCTCGTGGCGAACAGGGTGTGCAGGGTTTTCAGCGGCCTGGGGTAGGGCGACACCATGTCGTTGATAAAAACAAAGCGGTAGAACGCTGCTTCCGCCAGTGCTGTATTGACCGTCATGGCACCGTAGAAAAGGCTTTTTTCAAAGGGGCGGCCAAAGCGGGAGCCATATTTCAGGGGCGGATAGCGGAAGGGCGTGGCCAGCAGGTAGTGAAGGTTTTCAGTGCCTTCGGGCCGAGGCGGCTTGCTGCGATCAAGCAGCGCTTCAAGCCGCATCTGCTCCTCGATGTTATCCACCAGTTCGGTGGTGGCAATTTCCTCTTGGGATTCCACGACCCGGTAGATGGTGCCCTGAACCACCGTGGCATCAGATTCGATGCGATCCCGAAGGTTCAAATCTTGCCCCGCATGGCGTCAAGATAGTAAAGCACACGTACCAGTCCTTCGGCGCTACGAATCATGTCCCTGGGAACATCGGAGAAATAACGGTTCTCCGTATTGAGCCAGTGCTGCATGGCGGCCTCATCACCGCCCACCAGCGCGTAAACACTGCGATACACGCGGACGAACAGCAAGGCGAGTTCACCGGCTTTGCTGGATGGGTCGACCCCGTCCCGGGCCAGGCCGGTGCGATTGCGCCCCACGATTTCAGCCAGATCCGCCTGCGTCAGTCCCATGGCTTTGCCGGCATTAACCAGAGCCTTGCCCAGCAGCGCGCGGTCACTGGTTTGCTGTTTGATGTCGGAAACGGTGGTCATGTGCGGTCTCCGTTAATGATGTCTGTTTTTCACATTATAGTCGATATGAGTGAAAAATGCACAAGCAAAAGGTTACCGGAGAGCTTCAATCAACCGCTTGTTCACATCCTGCCAATGATCCAGCTTGCCGGCTTCGCCAATGCGTTTTTGTCTGCCTCCGGATCGGTTAAGCCACAAACCCTCACCGTTGAAACTGTAGACCGGTTCCAGGTCATTTCTGCGGGAGGCGGGTCTGATCTCATTGATCAGGTTATCCAGAATCAGGGGATCGGCATCCGGTTCCGGATACCAGGCGAGGACCATATGAGCCTGGTTCAGTTCCAGCGCCTTGACATAGACGATCCTGAGCTCCTCATCGGGAACGCCCATGGATTTGAGAGTCAGGTATTTGGCAATCGAGAAATCCTCGCAGTCACCGCCATTGGTGGTCAGCAGTTCCACCGGAGTTGCCCAGTAGTCTTCCTCCCCCCAATGCTCCATATCGGTAATAAAGCGGGCCCGGTTAAAGAATGAATTCACCAGAGCCAGCTGCCGCTCCCTCGGGGCATTTTTAGCCACTTGATGCAGGTTCTGCCAGCTTTCCAGCCGGCCGCGGGCTTCCTGCCCGAACTCTTCCTGAACGTAGCTTAGCAGGCGGTCGCCAAGCTCAAAGGCAGCCACTGCGGTGACCAGCAATAATACGGGAAGCAGGAAACTGCGGCGGCGAAACGTCCGGGCTGCCGTTTCCATGGTCGGACTCAGTTGTTGTTGTTCCGCAGGCGTTCGCGGAGTTGTTCGAGTCGCCGACGAATTTCCTCTCTGCGCTGTTCATCGGCGGCGGGGGAGGATGTGTTGCTCGCCGGTGAAGCGCTGGGGGCTGCTTCCTGCGTCTGTGGTTCGGCAGTGCCGGACCCGTCTGCGGCGAACTCCAGTCCGGTGCGGTCTTCAGATTCGGGAAAGTACAGGTTCTCCAGTTTTCCGCTACGCTCAATAATGACCCGGTTGGCGTGAACCGCGCGTAGTTTGGCATTGCCGGGCAGCTCGTCACCGACCAGGTAAGCTTCCGTCTGGCTTTTATCGTCTTCGATCAGGGCGCTGCCGGGGAATTCTCCGTCTGCTGCCAGCACCCCGCGCAAAAATAGCCGCAGGTTGGTTTCAGGCAGGTTTTCGGTATCAATTTGCTGGTCGCCCGCAGATTCCCCGGCGGTGCCGAACAGGTCAAGAGAGGCCAGTTCCACCTCGGGGGTGGTCTGGTCCCCGGAATCGGCTTTCCTGTCGGCGGCCGCCCTCTGTTGCTGGCTGTCGCGCTGGGATTCCTGTTGCCAGAAGCGGTAGGCCTGCCAGGACGTCAGGGCGATCATCGCGACGACGACGGCAGCGGCCAGAAGCATGGGTAACCGGGTGTTGTTCAAAGGCATTGGATGTCCCGACAGTGAATTTACGACCCTGGAAAAAGATCACAGGTTATCAGACTGCAAAGGTTAAATGGCAGTATAGTGTATAGAGTTATTCAGCGGGTCCATATCCTATGGTAGCCTTTCTGAATTAATTGAATAAAAAGGGTTTCCGGATAATTTATCCGCGCCTGGCAACAAAACGAGGACGACCTTGAATACAGACCACGAACTTCAGCCGCAGGATGCTCCGGTGGGCCGTCTTCCTTTCGCGTTCGCCAAACGCAACGGCGTGATACTGACCCGCGAGGAAGATGGTGAGCCAGTCATTCTTGTGCGTCCCGGAGCCAGCCATTCCGCCCTGGCCGAGGCCAACCGTATCAGTGGTGGCCGCGCCCGGTTCTCCACCATTGATCCCGATCGCTTTGATGCAGCCCTGAATGCGGCCTACCAGAACGACTCCGCCGAGGCCATGCAGATGGTGGAAGGCATCGGCGATGATATGGATCTCGCTTCCCTGGCGGACTCCGTGCCGGAGACGGAAGACCTGCTGGAGCAGGAGGACGACGCACCGATCATACGTCTGATTAACGCCATCCTGACCGAAGCGGTCAAGACCAACGCCTCGGACGTTCACATCGAAACCTATGAAAAGCGCCTGGTGGTCCGTTTCCGTGTGGATGGCGTGCTGCGGGAAGTGGTTCAGCCGAAACGCGCACTGGCGCCTTTGCTGGTTTCCCGTATCAAGGTCATGGCAAAGCTGGATATCGCCGAGAAGCGCGTGCCCCAGGATGGCCGGATTGCGTTGCGGGTTGCCGGGCGGGAGGTGGATATCCGGGTATCCACCATGCCATCCTCCAGCGGTGAGCGCGTGGTGCTTCGTCTGCTGGACAAGCAGGCAGGCAATATCCGCCTGGAATCCCTCGGCATGGCCGGGCGGGATCTCAAGGTCCTTCGCCGGCTGATTTACCGCCCTTACGGGATCTTGCTGGTGACCGGTCCCACCGGTTCCGGTAAATCCACAACCTTGTATGCGTCGCTACAGGAGATCAACGACCGCAGCCGCAATATCCTGACGGTCGAGGACCCCATTGAGTACAACCTGCCGGGTATCGGCCAGACCCAGGTGAACACCAAGGTCGATATGACCTTCGCCCGGGGGCTGCGGGCGATTCTGCGCCAGGACCCGGATGTGGTCATGATCGGTGAGATCCGCGATCTGGAAACCGCTGAGATTGCCGTTCAGGCGAGTCTCACCGGCCACCTGGTACTCTCTACGCTGCACACCAATACTGCTGTGGGCGCCATTACCCGCCTGATGGATATGGGCATCGAGCCGTTCCTGATCTCCTCCAGCCTGGTGGGTATCGTGGCCCAGCGTCTGGTCAGGGTGCTTTGCAAAGAGTGCTGCGAACCCTATACGCCGAGCGAAGAGCATTGCGAATTCCTGCAACAGGATCCGGCTAACCCCCCGACCATCTATCGTGCAAAGGGTTGCGATCACTGCAATCAATTGGGCTATCGCGGCCGAATCGGTATTTACGAAGTGGTTGAGATCACCGACGAAATCAGCGCTCTCATCCATAAACGGGCAGGGGAGCTGGATCTGGAGCACGAGGCCCGTTTGTCCGGCCCCAGTATCCACGCAGACGGTGTTCTCAAGATTCTTGAAGGCGTCACAACCGTTGAAGAGGTCCTTCGCGTGACCCACCGGAGCCAGTAACCCCATGCCCGCATTTGATTACAAGGCCCTCGACGCCCGCGGTAAACAGAAACAGGGCGTACTGGAAGCGGATGCTCCGCGGGCGGTCAGGCAACAACTCAGGGAGCGGGGGCTGACACCGCTGGAAGTGGCGCCGTCCACCGAAAAACAGGCCCATGGCAAGAACCCTCTGAGCAGCCGCGGCAGTCTCGCGGCTGCTGACCTGGCGCTGGTGACCCGACAGCTGTCAACACTGATCCAGTCCGGTATCCCGGTGGAACAGGCCCTGTCCGCAGCCGCCCAGCAGTCCTCCAAACCCCGTATCCGCAGCATGCTGATCGCCATTCGCGCCAAGGTGATGGAAGGCTATAGCCTGGCGGACAGTCTGGGTGAGTTTCCCCGGGCCTTTCCCCGGTTGTACCGTTCCACGGTTTCTGCCGGGGAACACGCGGGCCACCTCGACCTGGTGCTGAACCGGTTGGCGGATTACACGGAAGCCCGGCAGGAGGCCCGCCAGAAAATCCAACTGGCGGCGATCTACCCGATTATCCTGAGCGTGGTTGCCATCGCCATTGTTGTTTTTCTGCTGACCTATGTGGTTCCCGATATCATCGAAGTTTTCGTGAAGCAGGGCCAGGATTTGCCGGGCCTGACGGTGGCGATGTTGTCGGTGTCGGAATTTCTTGGAAACTTCGGTGTCTACCTTCTGATACTGATCATCGTTGGCATTGTCGGGTTCCGGCTATCGCTGCGTAAGCCTGCGTTCAGGCTGAAGTTCCACCGCTGGTTGCTGAGCATGCCGCTGTTTTCCGGCATGGTACGGGGGGTGAATACCGCTCGCTATGCCAGTACGCTCAGTATCCTGACCACCAGTGGCGTGCCATTGGTGGATGCCATGCGTATCGCCGGTGAGGTGTTGTCCAACGATTACCTGCGCCAGGAGCTGCGTGATGCGGCCCGCAAAGTCAGTGAAGGCGGTTCCCTTCACCGCTCGCTGGATCAGACGGGGTATTTCCCGCCAATGATGCTTCACATGATCGCCAGCGGTGAAGCGAGTGGTGAGCTGGACAGCATGCTGGAACGGACCGCGAAAATGCAGGAAAACACCCTGCAATCAAAAATTGCAGCGATTGTCGGTCTGTTTGAACCAATGATGCTGTTATTCATGGGCGTGGTGGTGCTGATCATTGTATTGGCCATCATGCTGCCGATTCTCAATATGAGCAATCTGGTCGGCTGATCCCGACATCGTTATCCCCAGAAAATGGAAAGAGAGCCCTTGCAAATGACGAGTAAAACTATGAAGCCTGACGTTACCCGGAATCCGTGCGACATCCGCCGAAAACACGGCGGCTTTACCCTGATCGAGATCATGGTGGTTATGGTCATCCTCGGTCTGCTGGTTGCTATTGTGGCCCCCAACATTATGGGGCGCAGTGACCAGGCCAAAGTGACTGTCGCGGAAACCCAGCTGAGCAACATCGCGAACGCGCTGGATCTGTATCGCCTGGATAATAGCCATTACCCCTCAACCCAGCAGGGCCTGGAAGCGCTGGTCAGCAAGCCCAGCGGCAGCCCGGAACCGAGGAACTGGAATCCGGACGGATACCTGAAGAATGTGCCGGAAGATCCCTGGGGTTCTGAGTACCAGTATGTGAGCCCGGGCACCGAAGGCCCGTATGATCTTTATTCCTATGGTTCCGACGGCCAGGAAGGCGGTGATGGCGATGCCGCTGACATCAGTGTCTGGAAAACCCGGGATTAAGCAATAATGATGAAGCGGGCATCGGCCTCGGGCTTTACGCTGATTGAGATTCTGGTTGTCCTGATCGTTGTCGGGTTGCTTGCTGCCCTGGCAGTGCTGAACCTGGGCGGCGGGTCTCAACAGCGGGAGATGGAAAATCATGTCCGTGAGATGTTTTTGCTGATGCAAACCGCCTCGGAACAGGCTGTACTGAATAACAAGGAATTGGGGCTCCTTCTTGAGGAAGGCAGCTACCGGTTCGCGACCCTCAACGAACAAGCCAACGAATGGACGCAGCCGGGTGAGCGGATGTTCCGCCAACGTAGCTTTCCCGACTGGCTTTTGGTGACTGAGTTTATCGAAAGTGACACCCCCAGACTTGCCTCTGAGGAAGACAAGTTGAGGCCGGATATTGTGTTTTTCTCCAGTGGAGAAACCACGCCGTTTGAAGTGGAATTCACCATTGGCAGTGACAGCTCCTACATGCACGTACTCGCCTCCGATGGGATCTCTCCCCTGGAGTGGCGTCGTCCGGGCGGTGATGAGGAGGAGCAGTGAGCAACCAGCGTGGCTTTACACTGATTGAAGTGCTGGTGGCGCTCCTGGTCTTCGGGTTGATAGCCACTGCTGCCGCCGAGGTGGGCAGTCAGTACATTGCCAGTTATGAGCGTATCCGGGATAAAACCATGGCGGGCTGGATTGCCGATAACCGGATCAGCGAACTCCGGCTCACAGAGGGTATGCCTGGAATTGCCGAGAATTCCGATGACCTGGATTATGGCCCTTTTCGCTGGCAGGTAACCACCGCTGTCCTTGGTACGGAAGAACCCACCATGCGGCGTGTCGAGGTCACTGTTGCCCGTATCAGGGAAGACGGCAGTGATCCGGTGCCGGTCCACACGTTGTCCGCCTTCATTGGAGAGAATTGATGTCACAGAAGGGCTTCACCCTGATGGAGGTGTTGATCGCTGTGACGATTACAGCGGTGATCGGTCTGGGCGTGTGGCAGGTGCTCAGTGGCGTGGTGCAATCCCGGGACCGGGTGAACGATGTAGCCGATGAGTTTGACCAGTTGCAGCGCACCATGTTGCTTCTGGAACGGGATCTGACCCAGGTCATTAATAGGCCAGTGCGTGACATGTACGGCGATTACCAGCCAGCGCTGACCAGCCGTGAAGACGATTTTTCCCTGATCCTGACCCGGCAGGGGTGGCGTAATCCACTGGGAACCCGGCGGAGTTCCCTGCAGCGGGTCGGCTGGGAATATACCGGCGAGGAGTTGCGTCGCAGGTACTGGATCACCCTGGATCAGGGCCAGGAAGAAAACAGCCAGGATGTGTTGCTGCTGTCCGATGTGACTTCGTTTGAGGTCCGCTTTCTGGATGATCAGCGCAACTGGGCGGATGGCTGGCCCACTGAAGAAGCCATGGCAAGCCTCAGTCCGGGAGCAAGGCCCGACATACCGCTGCCACTGGGCCTTGAAATCACCCTGGAGCACGAGCGCTTCGGCGAACTGGTTCGCACCTTCGCTTTTCCGGATTTTGACACAAGCGAGGCCCAGGGCATGGTGAATACGGTTAACGCGGGTGGCACTCAAACGGATTCGGGTACCGATGAGCAGGAAGATGAGGAAAATCAGAGCCAGGATCAGAATGGCCCATCCGCCCTGGGGAATCCCCAATGACCGCGCAAAGAGGTCTTTCCCTGCGTCGTGAGCGTGGTGTCGCCCTGATCATGGTGTTGTTGGCGATGGCTCTGGTGGTGATGCTCGCCACGGGCATGACCCAGCAACAAAGCGTTCGGGTTTTTCGGGCCGGTCATTACCTGGCGCAACAGCAGGGGCAAAGCGTTGCCCTCGGCACGGAAGCCTTTGCCCGGCAAATCCTGGTCCGGGATTTTGAGGAGGACAAGGAAGAAAACCTGATGGTCGACAGCCTGGACGAATTCTGGGCTGCCAACGCCGCCATTCTGCCTCTGGATGACAATGGCGTGGCCGAAGTTCAGATTGATGATCTCGGCGGTCGTATCAACCTGAACGATCTGGTATCCGCTAACGGCCAGGTGGATCCGCTTACCCGCGACCGCCTCGCCCGGTTGCTGGTTGCATTGGGCATATCGGAAATTACGGTTGATGTCCTGATAGACTGGATTGATCCGGATGACCAGACGGTCAGCGCCTACGGTGCGGAGGATGGACAGTACCTGATGGCGGATCCCGCCTTCCGCTCGGCGAACCAGCCATTCGTCAGCGTAACCGAACTCCGGCTCATTGAGGGGATGACCGAAGAAATCTACCGTTCTTTAAGGCGTCATGTGACGGCATTGCCGGTGACGGGCCTGGGGATTAACGTAAACACCGCAACCGCTCCGGTGCTGCGTTCACTGCACGCGGAACTGACACAGGCCCAGGCAGAGTCTATTCTTGAAAAACGGGAGGAAGAGCGGTTTGAAAATATTCAGGATTTCCTGGCCTTGCCGGAATTTGCGGGTCTTGGGCTGAAAGCCAACGGCCTGGGGCTACAAACCCGTTTTTTTGAGGTCGTTTCGCGGATTACCTATGATGATCGCGTTGCGAATCTGGTGAGCACCGTTTTCCGCAGTCCGGAAGGTGAGGTACAGACGGTTCACCGGGATACCGGGCAAAAGAACCGGATTACCAAAGAGCCTTATACTATTTCAGAAGGATAGACATGTCTTACCGCCTTTATGTCAGGCCCCTGCCACCCTTTGCCGACCCTGAGCAGACACCGGATGCGCAGCTGTACAACTGGGTTCTTCATGATGCCAGTGGCGACACCCAGGCTCATGGGCGAGGGGATACCCGGGACCATATCGAGCAAACCCTTAGTCAGAATGCTCTGGACAATGTCCTTTTGATTGGCCTGGTGCCAGGTGATGAGGCGTTGTTTTGCGTGGCGGATATACCGGCCAAACAAACGCGTTTTATCCAGCAGGCATTGCCGTACGCCGTGGAGGAGCAGATTGCCCAGGACATAGATACCGTTCACCTGGCCCTGGGCAGCCGAACGGACAGTGGCTTCAGGGTGGCGGCCATTGACCACAACCGCATGTCGGACTGGGTGGATCTTTTCAGTGGCTGGGAACACGCCCGGCTGGATGCAGTTTACCCCGACGCAGCACTGTTGCCAGAAACCAGGGGTGGCTGGTCCATCTGCCTGGATGGTGAGAATGCGATGCTGATCAGCGATCACGGTGAATGGCTGAGCATCCAGTCACGCAACCTGGGGATGTTTGGTCATACCCTGGCAGCTCCGCCATCGGAAGACGTTGTCGCGGAGATGCCGGTGACCATCTTTGGCACCGAGCAGGAGCTGGAACAGCAGCAGTCCGCGATCAGTGAACTGCGGGGCGCCGGCCGGCTTGCCATCAAGCTGGAAACCATTGATCTCATGCCCCTGGAGCTCCTGGCCCACGCCCATCACCATCACCTGTCCCACCCGATCAACCTGTGCCAGGGCGGTTATGGCGTCAACGGTGGTCAGGCCAGTCCGTTGCGGGCCTGGAAGCCCCTGATTGCAGTGGCCTGCGTCTGGTTCGTCATTCAGCTGGGCGTGGAGCTGGGCCTGGGCTTCTACCACCAGCAGGAGGCCGATGAGACCCGGGAACAGGCTATGGCGATCTACCGCGATGCTTTTCCGGGAGACCGCCGTACCCATGCAGGCAATGTTCGCCGGGTGATTGAGGGACAGCTTCGCACAATTGGTTCAGGCGGGCCGGACGCGGATTTCATAACGCTGATGAAATACACCGGGGATCAGTACACCAAAGTGCCACAGAATCAATCGCTGACTTTCAATTCCATTAACTACAGTCGCTCAAGGGGAGAGCTTGTGGTGGATATCCGCGCTGACAGTTATGACCGGATGAGCGCCTTACGCAGCGGGCTGGCGAAACAGGGGCTGGAAGCGCAGATTGGCTCGGTGGTTAATGAATCCAGTGGCGCCCGCGGGCGCCTGACGGTCTCGGGGGGCTGAAGGTATGCTGACGAAACTGAAAGACCAGCCAGCGGTTGGCAAGCTGATTGCCCAGTATGACCAGCTCCCCCGCCGTGATCAGCAGGCGTTGGCGGTTCTGGCTGTTGCGGTGTTGCTCGGGGTGCTGTATTTCCTGATTTGGCGACCGGTGACAGGTTTTCATGATCAGGCCGTGAGTTCGCGGGAAAACGCAGGAGAGTTGCTGGCCTGGATGGAGGAAAACCAGGAAGATATCGAACGGCTGGCGGCAAGTGAAGGCGGCGATGGGCCGGCAGCGAACGCTCCGGAGAATGGCCGTGCACTCATGGCACTGGTCACTCGCAGTGCCGGAGAGTCGGGTTTATCACTGCAACGGTTCGAGCCCAGTGGCGACAGCGCCATTCGTGTATGGCTTGAAGACGTTCCGTTTGCCGAAGTGGCTGCCTGGCTGGAGGATCTTAACAACAATCATGGCGTGGTGATCGATCAGGCCGCCATGGACCGGAAAAATGATCCGGGGATCGTATCCGTGCGGCTTACCCTTACGATCTGAAGATGTTGCTGAAGTGCTAACCGTATAAACGGGTGAGTAAACAGGAGTAAACCTGATGAGTGACGGCAAAGACAACAATAACAAACCAGAGCCAGTGATTGTCCGCCTTGATGAGGGCGCACGAAACGAGGCGAGGTCCATTCTCTTCCATTCGTACCTTCGTGAGCCGACGTTCCAGTACCTGTTCGATCACCGTCGGCCGGGGTATGAACAAAGGGTGAGGGCGACCATTCGGGAACTGATCGACCTCTATTTCGATCTCGATCAGGAGGCCGTCGGTGTTATGGTCGATGATACCCTGGTCGCCGTGGCCTTCATCGGCGAACCGGAGTTGCGTCTTAACCTGGCCGAACAGATCAGCTGGCGCATACGCATGGTACTGACCGCAGGCTTCGCCTGTACCCGTCGTTACCTGGATTACCACGAGAAAATCAAGGCGATGCTGCCCCAGCCTCTGGCGCACCAGCTGCCATTGATGGGCGTTAACCCCCAGTACCAGAATCGCGGTTATGGCCGGCTTCTGCTATCCGCCGTTGAGCGCTTGTGTGCGGATAATCCACGGGGCAGCGGTCTGGTACTGGATACCGGCAATAGCCGCTATCTGCCATTTTACGAGTCCGAAGGTTTTCACAGTCTCGGAAAAATCCGACTGGGGGATTTTGAGGACCATGTGCTGTTCCGGGAAGTGAGCCCTGAGGAAAAACAGGCGGTTCCCGGATGATGTTTTTGACCTAATGATGTTCAGGAGACGCTGTGTCTGACAACCAGGATTTCGATCTGATAGTAATTGGCGCCGGTTCCGGCGGCGTACGGCTCGCGAGAATGTCTGCCCAGAGAGGCGCCCGGGTCGCGATTGTCGAGTCCCGATACCTGGGCGGTACCTGCGTTAACGTCGGGTGCGTGCCCAAGAAGCTGTTCGTTTATGGTGCCCATGTCAGCGAAGACCTTGAGGACGCAGCCGGGTATGGCTGGAAGGTACCCCTTGATCAGGTCAGCTTCGACTGGCCAACACTGGTGGCCAACAAGAACGCCGAGATTGAGCGGTTGAACGGTATTTATGGTCGCATGCTGGAGAATGCCGGTGTCACCATTATTGAGGGCACGGCATCCCTGGCTGATGCCAACACCGTTGTTGTCGGCAACCAGCGTTACACCACAAAGCACATCACGGTAGCAACCGGGAGTTGGCCGGTGATTCCGGATATTCCCGGCAAAGAGAGCATTCTGACCTCCAATGAAATGTTCTACCTGCCCCAGTTGCCACGGCAAGCCGTGGTGTGGGGCGGCGGTTACATCGCCGTGGAATTTGCCGGTATCCTGGCCGGGCTTGGCGTAGAGACCACGCTGCTGTACCGGGGAGAACTGTTCCTGCGGGGATTTGACCACGATGTGCGCGAGTTTGTTGCCAACGAAATGCGCAGGAAAGGTGTAGACCTGCGGTTCGGGGTGACCATCGAAGCCGTGGAAAGCGACGGCACCCATTATGACGTTACCCTGAATGACGGAACCCACATGACCACCGGCCTGGTGATGGCGGCAACCGGTCGTCGCGCGCTGGTTGAGGGGCTGGGCCTGGAGGCGCTGGGCGTCCGGCTGAGCGGATCTGGCCATGTTGAGGTGGATGATCACTTCCAGACGGCGGTGCCGTCCATTACCGCACTGGGCGATGTTATAGGTACCCCTCAGCTAACCCCGGTTGCCCTTGCCCAGGGTATGGTGCTGTCACGTCGCCTGTTTGGTGACGGGCAGGGCGAGATGGATTACAACTGCATTCCGACCGCTGTCTTCTGCCAACCGAATATCGGGACGGTGGGGCTTACGGAAGAGGAAGCGAAGGAGGCAGGGCACACGGTGCGAATTTACCGCTCCGAGTTCCGACCGATGAAACACACCCTCAGCGGTCGCGAGGAGCGCTGCCTGATGAAACTGGTGGTGGACGCCGGGACTGACAAGGTTCTGGGCGCTCACATGGTAGGGCCGGATGCCGGTGAAATCACCCAGGGGCTCGCCGTGGCAATAAAAGCCGGGGCGACCAAAGCCCAGTTCGACAGTACCCTCGGCATTCATCCCACATCCGCGGAAGAATTTGTCACCATGCGTGAACCGGTCGCCTGACCAGACGCGCATTATGCTGATGTCCAGCCGCCGGTTATAGCTTTATCCAGCGGCTGAGTACATTCCTCAGACTTTCCTTTCGAACGGGTTTGGCCAGGTAGTCGTTCATGCCCGCGTTTTGGCAATTCGCTTCCGTTCCGGGCAGGGCATCCGCGGTCAGGGCAATGATAGGCGTGCCGCCCTGACCGTTACTCTGCTCCCATTCCCGGATGCACCGTGTGGTTTCATAGCCGTCCATGATGGGCATCTGGCAATCCATCAGGATTACGTCATAACCGTGGTGATTGGTCTGGATCAGCTCCAGCGCTTCCCTGCCGTTGTTGGCGGCGTCAGTTTCGAAACCAAGGCGGGAAAGCAGGGCCGTGGCAACCCTCTGGTTTACAGGGTTGTCTTCAACTACCAAAGCCCTCGAAGAAGGATCGTGTGCCGGTGGTAGGTCCTGCTCGGGAGATCGGGGTAGCGGAGCCTTGTTCGCCAGCTCAAAGGGCACTTCAAACTGGAATGAGGAGCCTTTGCCCAGATCGGTTTCCACCTGTACATGCCCGCCCATCAGTTCGACCAGCCTCTGTACCAGCGATAACCCCATCCCGGTGCCGCCGTGCCCGCGATTGTCGCCGCTGTCGAGTTGCTCAAAGGAGTTGAAAATATCATTCAGGCGATCGGCGGGAATACCCGATCCGGAATCGCTGACGGCGCAACTGAGCACCACGCAATTGTCTTCCAGAGAGAGCCAGCCCGCCTGAACGGTAATGTAGCCGGCGTTGGTGAACTTGATGGCATTGTCAATCAGCCCGGCCAGGATCTGTCTTATGCGGGGGGCGTCACCAACAACAAATGGCTTGTCTGGCCAGTCGCCATAGTAAGTAAGAGTCAGCGCAAGTCCCTGCTGTTCCGCCAGCAGTTTGTAGCTGGCGACACAGTTGGTGAGCAACTGACGAAGATCGAACTCCCGGTTTTCCAGTTGCAGCATGTCCCGGTCGATTCGTGAATAATCCAAAATGTCGCCAATCACCGTCAGCAGGTCTTCTGTTGACTGCCGGGCGGTCAGCAAATAGTCCTTCTGTCGCGGGGAGAGGGGCTCCTCAGCTACCAGCTCAATCATGCCGAGCACGCCGTTTAGTGGCGTGCGCAGCTCATGGCTCATGGCCGCCAGGAATTCGGATTTCGCCTGATTGGCCGACTCTGCCTTGGTACGGGCGCTTTCCGAGGCAGCCAGGGTGTGGGCCCTGGATTCCTGCAGGGAGTTCAAGTGGCTAGCCAGAGCATTAAGATTCTCTTCCAACTCCTGGATTTCTCTCGTTTTATGATTTTTGCTTACCGGCGCCTGACTGTAATCCAGCTCAATAAGCCGTTTAACACGGCTGGAGAGTCCGCGAATCGGTGCCAGTATGCCAGACAGTGTCTGGTTCACGATCAGCATGGTGAACAACAAAAGCGCTATGCCAACGGCAACGGACGTCCAGAGAATGTCGCTTCGCCGCGCCGCCAGTTGTTCCTTGCTGACGCCCACCTGGACGGTTCCCACCCGCAGGGCGCCATTGCCAAACCCGTAATCGGGCTCAAACCACTCGGTTTGCCGGCTACCTCCCAGATCCAGTGGTTGTTGAAGGATTTCGGCCTCGAATATGTCGAATGTGTCACTGGCGTTAATGGTGTCATCGTCGGTACTGGTTACAAAGCCGACCTCGTCACCCATGACATCGGACACGCGTATCCATTGCACACGGCTACGCTGCAGAGACTGTGTCAGGATCTGTTGCAAGGCCACGGTATTGCCGGAAACCACCGCGTACTCAACCGCGGGCGCCAGGCTGTCAGCGAGCATCTGACTGCTGTCCGCCAGATCCCGGCGCGCGTCATCAAGACGGGCAGAGGTAAAGAACGCCATGAGCACGACGAACATGACAATGGCGGGGGCTGCCCCAAGGAGCATCAGCTTTCTGACCAGGGGAGCTGGTTTGCCCGTTGATTTACTCATCGTCGCCCTCCGTCAATGAGGCGAGTCTGGCCTTGATGGCCATGACAAGTTCCTGCCCGGGAGGAAGGGGGATGTTCAGCGAGCGTGCGACCTGCTGGTTAACTTCCAGTCTGAACGATTCCGGGTGTACCGCTGGCGGAAAGTGGCCTGTTTCCTGGTAATCACTGACAATTTTCGCAGCCAGTTCAGCCACCCGTGTCAGCGGAGCATAGGTGGAGGCCAGGGCGCCGGCCTTAACGTAAGCCTGGCTGGGGCCGATGACAATGCGATTACGCCGGTAGGTTGTCAGTAAAATATGCTTGATGGTTCGCGGGTTGTAGATGGTGTTATCCGTTGCGGCGAGAAGAAAATCGCCGTAATCCAGTGCACGGATGAGGGTGGGGATCAGGTTGTCTGTATTGTTGACGACGAAGATCTGTCCTTCCATACCAAAGTCCGGTAGCTGGCTGACAACCTGCTCATACAGCGCCGCACTGTCAGGAGTGGCCAGCATTGATACCCGGGTGGCATGGGGCAGGATGACTTTGCCTGTGACCGCCTGGCGAATCAACGGGGGCGCATACAGAATCGCACCCAGGTGGGCTTCGGCGTCTACAGAGTATCCCTGTACGAAGTGTTGATCCACGAGCAGCGCCAGAATGGGAACATTGCGGCTTTCCTGATGGACGAAACTGAACGCCTCGGGGCCGAGGGTAATAACGATGCTGTTGTCGTCCTGGGAGGTTTGGCCGGGCTTGAAGGGCCTGAGGCTGAAGCGGTCGCCCAGCGCGTCGCTCAGCAGGCCGGTCAAGTGTTTTGTGAGCGCGGCGTTGGTATCCGCACCGGCAACGTAAATAGCGGTAGCCGGTCCAGGCTCGCTCACTGCGGGGCGCCATGCCAGCAGCACAAGAAACACAAGGCAAATAGTCACCCTGACAGGCATCCTGCCTGAGTAGCGGGCGTTGATTGACTGGTTGTCGAGTTTCATACCTTCCCGGGTTAAGTGCATTCCATTGTCTTTATCAGAATCGGATACCAGCTTCGACAAAAAACTGGTTGTGGTTCTGAATAATGTTATCCGGACTCAGGTCCGTTTCCCTGTTCAGATAGTGTTGCACGGTAACGGCCAGTTCGTAACTGTAGTTAGAGGCGAATATTCTGCGCGCAAGCCTGAAATCCGCACGTTCGAATTGAGATCTCCGGAATTCGTCCGCCCAGTAGAATGTGGCAGACGACGTAAGATCGAAAGGTAACTGCTGTATCCAGGCAAGGCTCCCTGAGTGGCGAACGGACAGTCGACCGAGAAGCTCAACGACATACTCCTGATCTCTGGAGTCAAGTGCGTCGGGGGCGCCGGTATAACGGCCATCCTGATCAAGGTAAGCATAAGTGGCTCGAAGTTTGGTGCCGGCGTAGTCAAGCGACGATTCGACCTCGAAGCCTTCCTGGTCCAGATCGACATTGTTGGCGATGAACCACTCCTCCTCATTGATGATGCCGCTGATCATGTCTGTCAGGTGATCATTGAAATAGCGAACCTCCAGGGACAACAAGGCCTGGTTTACAAAGAACTGACCAAAATAGCTTATTTCCCGGGAAATTATGCGCTCTTCTTCAAGTTCTTCGCCAAAAGTTGAGGTTTGCGGATTAACCAGATCTTCGACCTCGAATCGTGTGCCTTCCAGAAAATCGTAGGGTGGGCGTATGTTTCTCGGTTGGTATCCCCAGTCAGGATGTTGCTCAAAGGCATCCGGGGTGCGAACGGCTTCCGAATACACGAACCTCAGTGCCTGGTTATTGGTAATAAGGAAATTGGCTGCGACCCGTGGCGATAAATAGTCGTCATCGGTAGTTGTAGTGCTCTCCCAGTTGCCGCCAGCATTGAAGGTGACCCACTTGGCTGGCGTGTATTCCAGGTTGGCAAATACCCGGGACTGATAATTGTTCCCCCGGCCATTGAAGAAAGTCTCGGAGCGATAGGTGTCTTTACGATACCCCAGCCCTGATACCAACTTGAAATCGGGGTTGAGATACAGTGTGTCCTGAATCTCGAACTCAAGCCGCGACTCTTCAATATCTTCATTCAGGTCAGCAACGAAGGGGGCCGGGCTGTCTCCCGGCATGCAGTCGCCGGGTTCGAAATCGAATTCGGGCTCATTTCCGGCAAGGATACCGTCGATCACCGGGCCGGAAATACACACCGGCCAGCGTTGACGACGCTGATAATTCTGGTAACTGGCCTGAAAATGGAAGAAGTGGTTTTCCGAGGTATGTACGTTCAGGCGTGTCTGCAGGTAGTAGTCATCAACGATGATATCAGGGTGATCCGTGGCTCCCAGCTTGCCATTCTTTCGCAGGTCTTCTTCGTTGATACCGTCAACAACCCCGCCGCGCAGTTCCAGGTTGGTACTGTCCGAGGTACGGACGATGCCGTCGTAGCTGAAGGTGTTGATGTCGTACCCGTCATTGAACGGATAGAACTGGTCATCGTCTTCCTGTTTGTCGAAACCGTCGGATCTGCGTTTTTCGTAGGCCAGTCGCCAGCTGTAGGGGTCGCTGGCGCCGCCAACGGAGCCGAAAGTCCTGAGGTGGCCGCGGGAGCCGGAAGCGGCCCCGAGCTGGACTCCCGCCGTGTCGTCAGGCGAGCGGGTAATGATGTTGATGGTGCCCAGAAAAGCGTTAATGCCATCAGCCGCTGAGTTGGGCCCGCGGCTGACTTCAATCCGTTCTATGAGTTCCAGAGGCACGGGCATGGTATGCCAGTCGGTATCAGAGAGGCTGGCGCGGTACGACGTCCGGCCATCCACCAGAACCTGAAGCCGGCGCTGTTCGTAGTGCACCGTACCGTGGTAGCTGGTCACCGGATTGTTGCTACCCACTTCGGCAACCGTCATGCCGGGTACCAGCCGGAATACCTCAACGAGGTTCATGACCCCGAGATCCCTGATGAGATCCCCTTCGATAATTGTGGTTGTGCCGGGAACGCGGGATTTTGGCTGACGCAGCCGGGTCGTCGTCAGAACCTCCGGGAGAGGAGGTTCAATGGATGACAGTCCGGAGAAATCCGTCGCAGGCTCCCTGTCGTCCGCGTGGATCGGGGTGGAAAGTAGCAGCAAGCTTGCCAAAACCATGGTCAGGCAGTGTAGCGGAGCGACGGATTTGTGCAGGCCGGATGACGTTTTGGCAACAGAGTTCGTAACAGGCATGGCAGTCGTTTTATAATCGGGTGATTAAGGGATGGACGGTGTATTGCTTGAATGCCTTTTGTGTATCGTAGGTGACAGCACTGCATTTGTCTCTCAAAATTGTAATGAATCTCTGATATGAGCGTTACGCGTCTATGACATGTTGGGAAATCCTCGGTATTGAGCCGACCCGCGATCCTCGGCAAATTGAAGCCGCCTTTGAAAAGCAGAGCAAATTTGCCACTGGCGAAGAAGCCGAGCGCCTGAAGCAGGCGTATCAGGAAGCGATGGGCCGGGAGCCCGCGCCACAAGTTGAGCGGTCACAGTCTGAAGAATCCGCTCCAGCAGCTGAGCCGGTTGCCGCCGTTCCCGATGAGCAGCCGTTGAACGCCAATGAGCAGCAAGTGGTTCGCGAAGTGGTGATTCAGGTGAACGCGCTGTTGAACGACTCGGGGCGCAGCAAGGACCCACAGATCTGGAAGGCGATCCTTGGCGAGCCTCCTGCGGATTATCCCCGGGTAAGGCGCGAGATAGGCCGATCCCTGGAACAGAACGTGCGGCCAATGGCTGAAAATGGCACTTTTCCGGCTCCCGTTGCCAGGTTCCTGGGCGAGTGGTTCGACTGGAACAGTCTGACCGAGGTGGTCAGGGAAAATCGGGAAGACGAGGAGGCCGCCCGGGATGCGCAGGAGCAGGAAGCGGAGGAAGATTTGCCGCCCCAAATGGTCAATTTCTGGCCGGCGGTGATTGGCTGGATTGTCGGTTTAGCCGTTCTGGCGACGCTCTTCGGTGGCATGGGAGGCGGCGGCTGAAGCTGCCTCGATTTTTTCCCGGTACTTCTGGGCCAGAATGGCCCCGATAATTACCTGAATCTGGTTGTAGCACATAATCGGCAGCACGATCATGCCGAATCCGGGGTGACCCGAGAAAAGCACCTTGGCCATGGGTAGCCCGGAGGCCAGGCTCTTCTTCGAGCCGCAGAATACCACCGCCGCTTCATCTTCCAGGCTGAATCCGAAGCGTCTTACCAGCAAACGCGCCATCACCATAAAGAACCCGAGCAGGGCAAAGCACAACACGATGGTCAGTATGATCGCCGATACCGGCAGGTTCTGCCACAGACCGCTTTCCACTGAGTGGGAGAATGCGGAGTATACGATTATCCAGATAACGCACTGATCGTACCGCGACATCAGGCCTTCGTTGCGGGCCAGGAATCCCCCCAGCAGCGGCCGCAGGGCGTGGCCGGCTGCAAACGGCAATAACAGCTGAAACACAATGTCTTTCAGGGCTTCGGCCACCGAGAAGTTTCCGCCTCCGGACGTGCTGACCAGCAGTAACAGCAAGAAGGGCGTCAGCATCATCCCGAACACATTGGATGCTGCCGCGCTGCAAATGGCCGCCGGCAGGTTCCCCCTCGCCATGGCAGTGTATGCAATGGAAGACGACACCGCCGAGGGCAGGACACCCAAATAAAGGAAACCCAGGCCCAGGTCTTCCGGCATCCACTGCGGGGCAAAATCGCTGATGCCGTTGATCGGTAGCACGGCCAGTGGAAAGAACACGAAGGTGAGGGAAGTGATCAGTATGTGTAGCCGCCAGTGAGTCGCCCCTGCGACGATCTGTTCGCGAGACAGGGCGGCCCCGTGAAGGAAGAACAGTAAGGCGACGGCCAGCGTGCCAACGGTTGCGAGCAGGTCCGCAGCGCCGCCTGTAACCGGTAGGAAGGAAGCCAGAACAATGGCGCCCAGCAACAGCAGGGTGAAAGGATCAGCCCTCAACTTCATGACCGACTTTCCCGCAAGGTATCCAGGCTGGGCTTAAGAAGCGCTTTTGCCAGGGTTTCCGCCTTTTCCTCGTCCTGGCGCCGGATGGCTGCCAATAGCAACTCATGATCTTCCTGGGAGGGTTCAGGCAGGTCTGGCTCTGTTTCCGTGCTTTCAATGGTGCGGGAGACAGCGTGGGCGAAGTAGTCGTACAGCTCTGTCAGCGCGGGATTGTGGGACGCGGCTACCAGGGCATGGTGAAACGCCTCGTCGTGACGGATGCGAGCCGTCAGGTTCTCCCCGGCCTTTGCCCGGGCATCCAGTGCTTTGGTCATTGCCACCAGATCGGATTCCGTGCGCCGACGGGCCGCAAGCCGGGATGCTTCCGTTTCCAGCATGATTCTCACTTCCAACTGATCCCCCAGCTGGGCCCGGGCGATACGGCGCAGGGTTTCTCCGGCGTCCTTGGTGGACCGCACGTAGGTACCGTCCCCCTGGCGAGTTTCAAGCATGCCCACGTGTACCAGCACGCGCACCGCTTCCCGAACTGTGTTGCGGCTTACTCCGAGCGCTTCAGACAGGCTCGCTTCCACGGGAAGGCGGGTTCCGATTGGCCACTGTCCCTGCTCAATGGCGGCCCGGAGGCTTTCGATGGCTGTTTCGACCAGGGAGCCTTTTTTGATGGGTACAAGAGGCATGTCTATGATCCGTTGAAGTGATGAACCAATCATCCTATGAATATGCAGAAACGTCAACTCCCGCCGGCCAGGGCGGGAGTCTGTTGGGTGTGGTGGCTTACTTAATGGGCTTCGGCGGGATACAGAAACTGATAATCCGTGGTGTCCACCCGGCGTGTCGCCAGCCGGTAGTTGAAGGTGAAGCCAGGCCAGTTAATGGTATTGCGGCCGTTTTCATCCAGATACCAGGAGGTGCAGCCGGAATTCCAGACGCTGTCTTCCAGCCCGGTCTGGACGGAGTCTGAAAATGCCTTCTGGCGCTCGGGCAATACATCCATGGCCGACCCCGGGTACTTCTCCAGAGTGCTGAGGCAGCTCATGACGTAGCGCACCTGGGACTCCAGCATATACACAATGGAGTTATGGGCCAGGTTCGTATTGGGGCCGTAGAGCACAAAGAGGTTCGGGAATCCGGTGACGGAAATACCTTTGTAGGCTTCGACACCGTTTGCCCAGGCTTCATTAAGGGTGGTGTTGTCACGACCGGTGATGGTCATCGGCGCCAGGAATTCCGATGCTGCGAAGCCGGTGCCCAGGATAATCGCATCGACGTCATGATGTTTGCCGTCAGACGTCACCACGCCCGACTCGTCAATGTGGTCTATCGACGTGGTCACCAGATCCAGATGGGGCTGGTTAATGGCCGGATACCAGTCATTGGAGATCAGAATCCGCTTACAGCCGATCTTGTAATCGGGAATGATGTGCTTGAGCTTGTCCGGGGCGGTAACGTGTTTTCTGGCTTCCTTTCTGGCCTGGCGGGCAAACAGTTCCAGCAGACCGCTGAAGCGGGTGAAGGCCAGCGCGCGGCTCTCGTTTTTCCAGTAGATCATGTAGCGATAGAGGCGATCCCATGCGGGGACGGATTTGAACAAAGCCTGCTCCCAGGCTTTGAACGGCCGGTCGGCCTTGGGCAATACCCACGCAGCGGAACGCTGGAACAGGCTGAGTGATTTCACCTGCTTGATGATTTCCGGCACAAACTGGATGGCGCTTGCCCCGGTGCCAATGACGGCAACCCGTTTGTCGGTCAGATCATAGTCATGATCCCAGCGTGCGGAGTGGAAAAGCGTTCCCTTGAAGCGGTCCATTCCCTCGATATTCGGATAGGCAGGCTGGTTCAGCTGTCCTGTGGCCGACACGACCACGTCAGCGATGCGCTGCTGGCCATCCTGGGTGGTTACGGTCCAGGTGTTACTGGCTTCATCAAAGTCGGCGCGCGTGACTTCCTGGTGAAACTGGATATGGCTGGTAAGCCCGTACTTGTCCACGCAGCTTTCCATGTAGCCCAGCAGTTCCTTCTGGAGCCCGAACTTGCGGGACCAGTCGTGCTTTGGCTCAAAGGAATAGGAATAGAAGTGTGACTGCACGTCACAGGCGGCGCCCGGGTAGGTGTTATCACGCCAGGTTCCGCCGACGTTGCCGGCTTTCTCCAGCATGGTGAAGCTTTCAAACCCTGCCTGTTTTAACTGGATGGCCATGCACAGACCACCGAAGCCGGTTCCGATGATTATTACGGAGGGCTTCTTTGCACTTGCCTTGTTCGTCATCGCCTGAATCCTGTTTGTTATTGGCACTACACTTTTAATAACGAGTATATAGCGCCAACAGGGCTTCAGGGATGGCTAATGTGTGCAAACCGGGTGGTCAGAACGATCAATAACGGAGCAGGGCCGATCCCCAGGTGAAACCACCACCGAAGGCTTCCAGTAAGACGACTTCGTTCTTTTTGATGCGACCATCACGAACGGCCACGTCCAGGGCGAGGGGGATAGAGGCAGCGGACGTGTTACCGTGCTTGTTCACGGTCACCACGACCTGGTCCATGGACATATTCAGCTTCCTGGCCGTGGCGGCGATGATGCGCAGGTTTGCCTGATGGGGCACAAGCCAGTCAATATCCGACTTCTGCATCTGGTTCGCTTCCAGGGTCTCATCGACAATCTTGCCAAGAGTATTAACCGCGATCTTGAAGACTTCATTGCCTTTCATATGCACATGGCCTTTACCGGCCCGGACCTGGTCAAAGCCGTCGCCAATGCCGTAGGGTACATGCAGCAGTTCTTCATACTGGCCGTCGGCGTGGATGTGGGTGGACAGAATGCCGGTTTCCTCACTGGCCTCCAGGACCACCGCGCCAGCGCCATCACCGAAGAGCACGCAGGTGCCTCGGTCTTCCCAGTCCAGAATTCGGGAGAACAGCTCCGCTCCCACCACCAGGGCCTTTTTGCTGCTACCGGTCTTGATGAACTTGTCGGCCACGGAAAGGGCGTAGACAAACCCGCTGCACACCGCCTGGATGTCGAAGGCAGGGCAGCCATGAATATCAAGGCGGGCCTGGAGGATGCACGCGGAGCTGGGGAAAATCTTGTCGGGTGTTGAGGTGGCAAAAACGATCAGGTCGATGTCATCAGGCTGCAGTCCGGCAGCTTCGATCGCGAGTCGTGACGCTTTTTCAGCGAGATCAACGGTGGTTTCGCCCTCTACCGCAATATGTCGCTGTTCAATGCCGGTACGCTCACGAATCCATTGGTCGCTGGTGTCGACAATTTTTTCCATATCTTTGTTTGTCATGACATTCTCGGGCAGATACGAGCCCGTGCCGACAATTCGCGCGTACGTCATGTGTAATCTTCCTCGGGATAGACAGATCAATGCTCAGGTTCTTTTAATCATCCTATACCCTATTGATGGGCCCCAGCTATTAGCGGTTTGTCAAAGGCGAAGGCTGCCATACACAAAGCTGGTACTCGGCCCATAATAAGCTATACCTTAAAGGAGGAATCCCTGATGAGAAGGAGTGTTGATGACAGACCTTCCACTCGGCATGAAGTATTATCTGCTAATCCTTACCTCCAGCCTGATTGAAGACCTCAATGATTACGGCGTCAGATGGGTAGCGAATGAATCCGGAGTTGCCATTCGTGATGTTGAGAAGGCGTTCTTCAGCGCCCGTGCAATCGGGAACCGCCTGCCTGACGAGCCGGAACAAGCGGATCCCCGTCTATGGCCGGATGTCATGAAATCCATTCATACCATTCGCCGGGTACTGGATATGGTCGAGAAAACCACATTTGATGCGGTTATCGCCGAAGCCATGGAGAGTACGTCAGAGGTGGCCCGGGCAGATATCAGGCACGTTTTTGAGCAGAAGCGGGCGGCAGGGGAGATCGACTTCCGACTCCACGGCATTCTCAACACCCAACCGGAAGCCGATGAGCCCGACCCCGCCGTTCAGGAATCCTTCATGCTGAAGAGGGCGCGACGCTATCAGAGCTTCATGATGTTTGACGGCGCAAGCCTGAACCAGGAGGAGAAAGTGATACTGGAGGATGCCAGGATACTGGCGCGCCATATTATGGATGGCGACAGGAATAACCGGAGGATTGATGCCCTGTTGGTGATGGGGGCCGTACTGATTGAGACCGCCAGTGTGCGGCTGAAGCCCAGTATTCCCGTGTTGATACGGGAGAGCTTCGACCGCATGGCCACCAAGGCGGCGATGGCTCTGGGGGCAATTGTATACCGGGACGAATACCAGAGCTTCAAGGCCTCACTGGGGCTGGGGCGTCTGGCATCGGATCTGTAGGACGACGGATTTGAACCTCCTGAGGTTGTTCACAAATCCGGAGTAAGAATGGCATCCTGAATAAACACGCTGCGAGATAAAGGAGACGAGGTAATGGGCATTTCCAGCCATGAGCTTCACGACGAATTTCCCCAGTACGGAGAACTGATCGACGAACTGAACAGGAACGACCCCAGATTCCAGGAAGAATTCAAAAGGTATGCGGAGCTGGACCAGGAAATCGAGGGGTTGGAACGTAGGGATGCCCCCATCGGCGATGACAAGCTGCACCGGATGAAGCAGCAGCGCCTTCAACTGAAGGACGACCTCTATCAGACGCTCGTGAAGAAATCCAACGGACAGGGATAGGTATAATCAGCTAGTCCCTCCAGCCTGGAAGCCACGCGCCGTAGTGGTTTCCAAGTATAGGGTCGGTAAGGCTTTTTTTATAACATAGGTAACTAATGAAAGCCGGTTACGGCTTGCCCTTTGTCGTTACCTATGAATGGATGATTGATATGAAAAAAGCTGCCTCATTGTATAAAGGGTGGAGAATGAAGCGTGATTTCCTCCACCTCGTTCATACCACTGACCCCCGCCTGCTGTTGGACGTTGGAATCTCACCAGATGTTGTTGAACAACGTCGGAAAACGCCATTCTGGAAGTACTGAACGACCGGTGCCCGGCGACGCACGCAGCACCGGGTCTGTTCTGAATCTACATCGCCGATTGCCGCTCCAGGGAATCCGGCTCCGCTTCACCTGATTGTTGGCGCCACGCCATCAGGAAAATGGCCAGCCCCGCTACCGCCGTTGCGGCGCCCACGTAACCAGTGGATTGCCAGCCCAGGCCGGCGCTTATGGCCAGTCCACCCAGCCAAGGTCCCAGTGCGTTAGCGACATTGAACGCCGCATGATGGGAAGCAGCAGCCAGGGTCTGGGCACCACCGGCCACATCCATCAGGTGAGTTTGCAGGGCCGGTCCCAGGGCCACCATCAAAGCGACCAGGAAGCAGACAATCAGCAGGGTCCAGATGGATTCCGTCGCGTAGGGGTACAGCAACAGCATGCCGGTACTCCACAGCAGCATCCAGCCAACGGCTTGAAACCGCAGACGGTCAAATAACCAGCCACCAAGGATGTTACCCACGAACCCGCCGAGGCCGAATACTGCCAGTGCAACCGGTATCCAGAACGCATCCACGTCCGTTACGTGCAACAGTGTCGGTGCCAGGTAACTGAACACGCAGAACATGCCTGCAAAGCCGATGGATCCGATGGCCAGCGGATACCAGATTTTCGCCCGATTGAAGGCCTTGATCTCGGACAGCGGGCTTTGTTTTTCTTCCTGGCGGTCCAGGGGCAGGAAAACGATAATCATCAACGCAGTCAGTGTGGCTATCGCTCCAACGAAGCCGAAGGCGTAGCGCCAGTCCAGGTGTTGGCCGAGCGCCGTGGCGAGCGGGTTTCCCAGCAGCAAGGCCAGTGTCAGCCCCATCATCACCTGACTAACAGCTTTGGCACGCTGGTTGGCCGGAACCAGAGAGGCAGCCACCAATGCCGCAACTCCGAAATAGGCGCCGTGTGGCAATCCCGCGATGAACCGGAAAATCAGCAATGAGCCATAATCGCTCGCCAGGGCGCTTGCCAGGTTGCCCAGGGCATAGAAGCCCATGAGCGCGATCAGCAGGTGTCGACGATAGAACCGTGCGCCAATGATGGCCAGCACAGGGGCGCCAACCACAACACCGAGGGCATAAGCACTGATAAGATGCCCGACCTGTGGTTCCGTAACCCCAAGATCCTGCGCCACACTGGGCATCAGCCCCATAATGGCGAACTCTCCGGTACCGATCCCGAACCCGCCCATCGCAAGGGAAAACACGATCAACATGATTTTTGCGGGGGAATACCCGGGTTCTGAAGAATGCATGGACAACAGGCCTTTGTTTCCGTATTGGGTGGAAAATAAGGATGCTATTGTCGGCGATGGTGAGCGAGCTAAGTATAAGAGATTGTTCCGATACCATAGGAACAATCGTGTTTTGATGGGACTCATCTTCCAGGGGACGGATCAGGGCAAGGTCGTGATCCGTCCCGTTACTCACGGGGTGAGCCGTCAGAAGTACATTTTACGGATCATCGCTGGCATTACGCGCAAACTTGCCCGTACAAAGTCGACTGGCGAACGGGGCGCCACCAGGTGCAATGCGCTGTGAATAGCGTTGTGACTGGCCTCATCCTGCGGGTACCACCACAGGTTGCGTTTGGCTTTCAGCCAGTCCCAGTTCACCACTTTGGGGCGGGTCATCTCCAGTAGCCCCTCCGGGCCGTGGGTACGACCAATGCCGGACTCCCGGGGGCCGCCCCAGGGCAGGTCGGACATGCCGTGCGTGTAGAGATGATCGTTAATGGCGACCACGCCACCGTTAATACGATCCGCCAGTTTCTTTCCCCGGCTGGTGTTGCGTGTCCAGATGGAAGCGGTCAGGGCCATGGTGCAGTCATTGGCCAGGGTCACCGCTTCATCCTCGGTCTTGAATGACATAACAGGTATCACCGGGCCAAAGGTTTCTTCACGCATCAGGGCCATGTCGTGATGCACATCCGTCACCAGGGTGGCGGGATGGAATTCGCCTTGCTGATCGCTGACAGCCCGGGACTGGGCCACGATCTTCGCTCCGTCCTTGACTGCTTCGGCGAGCTGTCCTTCGACGAACTGGCGTTGTTTGGCGGTGGTCATAGAACCAATGTCCACGGAGTACTGGTCATCTGGAACACCGTGGCGTAACGCCTGTGTTTTCTCTGCCATCAGCTCCACAAACCGGTGATACACCGACTCATGAACATAGACCCGCTCAACTCCACCACAGGATTGTCCGGCGTTTTGATAGCCAGCCCAGGCGGCGCCATTGGCAGCCCGCTCCAGGTCTGCATCGTCCAGGACAATCATCGGGTCCTTTCCGCCGAGTTCCAGCGAGACCGGGGTCAGCGTGGCGGCGGCCTGGGCCATGATCTGTTTGCCTGTGGGCACGGAGCCTGTGAAAAACAGCTTGTCGATGCCATTATCAAACATCGCGCTGGACACCTGCCCGCCGGAACCGACGATATGGTGGAACAGGCCATCCGGCAGCTCAGCGGCGGCCACGATATCCTCGATGGCCTTACCAACCAGCGGTGTGGCGGCGGCTACTTTCAGGACGATGGCGTTCCCGGCCATCAGGCCCATGACCACTTCGCCGAAAGGAATGGACAACGGGTAGTTCCAGGGGCTGACGATGCCCACCACACCCAGCGGTTCGTGACGGATTTCCGAGCGCTTGCCAATCCATAGCAGGCTGGAGGGGCCGCGGTATTCGGGCTTCAGAACACCGGCCGCGTTCTTGCCATACCAGTCACAGGCCATCAGGCAGGGCAATACCTCGGTCGCCAGGGCGTCCATACGGGTCTTGCCGTTGCTTTCACTGACGATGCGGGCCAGTTCGTCGGCATTGTCACGGATATAGTCCCGCATTTTCTTCATATGCTGGCGACGTTCGGCAAAGGAACGCTCTGCCCATACGGCCTGGGCCGCCCTGGCCTGATCGAAGATCGCGGGAATCCGACCGGGCAGCGTGTGGGGGAGGGTGCCCAGCGTCTCGCCGTTTGCGGGGTTGGTGGCCGTGATTTCACGGTTGGGGATGTCTTGTTTAACCGTTTCCATTTCTGGAATCCTCCTTTGGGGGGATAAAGCTCATGGCACGTTCAGCCAGTGCAGTGATTGTCAGGCTCGGATTAACGCCCAGGTTGGCGCCTAGCATCGAACCGTCAACGACATAGAGATTCTGGTAGTTGAACACACGGTTTTGCGCGTCAATGACGCCGTGCTCAGGGCTGTCGGCC
The DNA here is from genome assembly GCF_050379435.1 of Marinobacter sp. DUT-3. Classification (NCBI taxonomy): domain Bacteria; kingdom Pseudomonadati; phylum Pseudomonadota; class Gammaproteobacteria; order Pseudomonadales; family Marinobacteraceae; genus Marinobacter; species Marinobacter sp. DUT-3. Next base: position 909,598 of record NZ_JBNRMG010000001.1, on the reverse strand, counting down.
ATGGCACAACCACCCATGCAGTGTGCAGTGAATGGCACGTTAAAGAAAATTTCCGTAGCCGTAGTGAACGGGATGCCATTGAAATGCGCGGCCATCTTCTTCGTAAACTCGTTGGCTTGCGGGATGTTGGTCGGAATCCGGTCGCCTTCGCTGCACAGCAGCTTGCTGAAAGGCCAGTACCAGCGGCGCTTCAGGCGCATCGACAGAGAGGCATCCACGGTCTGCATGACCAGGAAGATCATTGACTGTCGCGCCCAGCCAAAGGGGTTGGCGGCCCGGAAAAAGGTCACCGGATGGCGCAGCAGCGCCCATAGCCAGTGCAGGATACGCATAGGCCCTTCGCCACCGACCATCAGCGCGGTCAGGGTGCTGTTCAGGTCGTGCCCGTTACCGTAACGGGTGGCTTCAATGTGGGTGTGTTTATCGATGTGGATGCCCGAACCAATGGCCACGCCGGGACTCATGTCGACCTCCTTGCCAGGGAAGCGTATACCAAGCACGGATTCCGCGTTGGTCCGGACCCGATTGCCCAGGTCATCGGAAATATTCGGCAGCGAGCCGTTCTGTTTGAGCTTGAACAGCAGCTCCTGGGTGCCCAGGGAGGAGGCCGCGAAAACGACGCGACCGGCACGGAACGTCCGGCGCTGTTTGTTGAATCGGGCGGTTGAGCACTCCGTGGTTACTTCATAGCCGTCACGGCCATCGTCATGGCCATTCAGAGGCTGCACGTCTACGACGCGGGTTTCCTCGAAAACCTTAGCGCCGTTCTTCTCGGCGAAGTACAGGTAATTCTTGTCCAGGGTGTTCTTGGCGTTATAGCGACAACCGGTCATACAACCACCGCAACCGGTACAGGTAGCGCGCTCGGGACCTTCGCCGCCAAAGTAGGGATCAGGATGGGTTTCGCCGCCGGATTCACCCTTGGGAGGGAAGAACGTGGCCACTCGTGTGGGCTTGAACGTATCGCCAACGCCTTCGAGCTCAGCCATCTCTTTCAGCAGATTGTCGGCAGGGCCAAACAATTCGTTCTCGGTAACGCCCAGCATGCGCTCCGCCTCGGAAAAGTGGGCCGGCATCTCCTCGGTCCAGTTTGACAGGCCAGCCCAGGTGCCTTCGCCCCAGATGGAGTCCGGTGGCACCAGCAAGGTATTGGCGTAGGTGATCGAGCCACCACCAACGGCGTTGCCGCAGATCACCATCACATGACGGAAAGGGCGCAGGTTAAAGAAGCCTTTCAGGCCAAGGCGGGGCCGCCAGTAAAAACGGCGGGCGTTCCAGTTGGATTCGGGAAAATCCTCGGCGCGCCAGCGCTTACCCATTTCCATAACGGCCACCGAATAGCCCTTTTCCGCCAGCCGGTGTGCCGAAACGCTCCCCCCGAAACCGGAGCCAATGATCAGGTAGTCAAAATCATAGTTACTCATAGCATTCCTGTTCTTGCCACGTAACCGCCAGGAGTGAATAACCTGGCACGCGCCCCTTGTTGTTCTTTTGTTGACTCATGGTCCTGAAATCCGCAGACCGAGTCGGCCTTTACGTATGGTACCGGCGCGCTGAGGCTGGAGCCGGGTTATTTAATGACACATTGGGGTTATTAAATGACAACCGAGCGATCATCCCCGTATTGGAGGCGTTAGCTGTACATCATCATCCGTAAATCCACTGCACCGGTCATTGGCACCAAAGACGGACGCTATGGCGCTATGAGGAGAGTGGTACCTTATACATAGACGGGGGCACAGACTCCCAGCGCTTGAACGCCTTCCGGAAATTGGCGATATCCGAGTAGCCCAGCGCGTAGGAGATTTCCTGCACGGTCATCTGTCCGGTTTCCAGGTAACGGGTTGCGAGCTGGTGGCGGACATCCTCAAGAATGTCCCTGTACGATGTGCCTTCCTCGATCAGGCGGCGGTGGAGGGTTCTTGGTGTGACATGGAACCGCCTCGCGGTCATTTCCAGCGAGGGGAAGCCATGGGTACTCTGCAACATGATCCGGCGCACGCGCACAGCCCAGGTTTGTTCCGAGGATAGTTTCTCCAGTTCCTGCTGACAGACTTTCAACCCTTCCTGAAAGCTGACGGTATTCGCGAGTTTCAGAGGTTGGTCAATGGTTGCCAGGGGCAGGGAAAAGCCGGCTGAGTCCTGGTTGTAGGCGACCGAACAGCGAAACATCGCTGCCGCCAGCTTTTCATCACCATCAAAGGGAAAGGTGACCTCGCGGATGTCGCAGGTCCCCATGGTCGTGAAGTCCAGAATGTTCCGAATCGCCAGGACAATGGCCTCGGTCACCGGTCGGCGAATGTCCTCCAGCGGCCGGTTCTCGTAGAAGCTCACCCATAACCGGTCGCCCTGTTGGACCGACTCCATTGTCACCAGATCGGTCCTCAGCACGAGATAACGTTCCAGTAACTCCACCACCTGCCGGGTCGAGCCACTGCTCAGCGCTGCGTAGCCAAGAATGCCGTGGGTATTGATCAGCAGCCGTTCCCCGATCAGTAATCCCAGCGCCTTGTCATTGCAGAATCGGCCAGCGTCCAACAGGAGTTGCCGGAACGTTGCCCAGGGCATGGTGATCAGGGATTCTTCCGACTCATCAGGATTAATTCCCAGATGCCGCAGCCAGCCCTCTGTCGGGACACCAAGATCCGCGACGATATTGATGATCTGGAGGATGTAGTGATTGGGCAGGGTGATTTTCGAGTTCGACATTTGATGATTGTCAATTTATCACCCATGGATGTCAATAAATGACCCCGCTAATTTCGATGAGGGACACTAGCATGTAACCCGTGAGAACAAAAACGGGGGCAGATCATGTTTTCTTTATTCAGGAAGAGTGCACCGAAAGAACACTGCGCAGAGATTAACGGGGAAGCCGTCCAGGTATTTCAGAAAGAAACGATCCTGCACGCCGCACTGAGGGAGGACATCGATTTCCCGCACAGTTGTCGTGTCGGGGGCTGCGCGTCCTGCAAATGCCGCCTGGTCAAAGGGACCGTGAAAGAGCTGACGGACATTGGCTATATCCTCAGTGACGACGAACTCGATCAGGGGTATATCCTGGCTTGCCAGAGTATCCCGACGAGCGACGTCACCATTGCGGTGGACCTGACGGCACAAAAGCAGCGCAAGACGGTTCCTGGACGGGTGGTTCTGCAGGAGCGATTAACCCACGATATTACGCACCTCAAGCTACAGCTCGATCAGACACTGAATTACAAAGCCGGCCAGTACGCCGATCTGTCCATGGATTCGTTACCGGGACTGGCCAGGAGCTATTCCTTTGCCACGCCCTCTCAGATGGACGCGACGCTTTCCTTCTTCGTGCGCAAAGTGCCCGGCGGCCTGTTCTCAACGGAAGTGAATGATCAGGACTTGCTGGGCCACACCGTTATGGTGGATGGCCCGGCAGGGGAGTTCTGGTTACGTCCATCAGATGCCCCATTGATTCTGATCGCTGGTGGCAGCGGTCTCGCGCCGATCCTGGCGCTGCTGAAAGATGCTGTGGAAGGGCAGAGCCACCGGCCGGTGACCTTGTTGTTCGGCGCCAAGTCTCAACAGGATCTGTACCGGTTGGATGACATTCGGGATCTCGCGCTCAAATGGTCAGCCGCCTTCAGGTTCATCCCTGTTTTATCCCGGGAAGACGAACGTTCGGATTGGACCGGCGCCCGCGGACGGGTGACCGACGTCATCCCTGCGCTTTCATTGCAAGGATCGGAAGCCTATCTGTGTGGGCCACCAGGCATGATCGATGCCGCCGAAGCCAAGCTTATTGAAGGTGGCGTCAAGCGGACAAGCATTTATGCGGATCGATTTACAACCACGCGGGATGCCCTTCTGAACTCTGCCGATCCGGTTCTGGCTGTCTGATCAAATAATCATAAATTTTAGGGAGTTGAAATATGATGTTATTCCACTATCTGAAGTTCTTTTTCTTTCACGGCATCGGCCTCCTGTCTTTCGTGTCTCTGGTGGCTGGAGGCCATTGGATCAGCCTGGGACTGTTGGCGGTCTTGGTGATCTACATTGCCGGTGACGCCCTTTGTGGTGATGACACCACCACACCGGAATTCAGACACCCCACAATATTGACCGTACAGCTGTGGATGGCGCTGCCGTTGTTGTGTCTGATCGTTTTCGCTTCCGTCTGGAGCTTCAGTGCAACGGATATCGCCGGGTTTGGCGCCCTGATCACGGAACTGACGGACTACGATGCGATCGCGGCCCGCGATGCCACGCCCTTTATTCACCACATCTTCGGTGTCGTACTGACCGGACTGATGATTGGAATCATCGGCACCATTACCGGTCACGAGCTGACCCACAGAACCTGGGACCCGGTATCCATGTTGATTGGACGCTGGTTGCTGGCATTCAGTTTCGACACAGTGTTTTCCATTGAGCACGTCTACGGGCACCACCGCTACGTGTCGACCACCGAAGACCCGGCGACGGCCCCACGCGGACGAAACGTTTATCACCACGTCCTGGCATCCACCCTGAAAGGCAACGTCAGCGCCTGGAATATCGAGCAACGCCGGCTCAGGCGTAAAGGTCACTCGGTATTGTCCTGGCGTAATGCGGTGATCCGGGGACATCTGATGAGCGCAATGCTCGTGGCTGCTGCCTTCGCCATGGGAGGCTTTGGCGCCATGGTGTATTTCATAGCCTGCGCACTCTGGGGGAAGGCCTTGCTCGAGATCGTTAACTACATGGAGCATTACGGCATGGTCCGTCATCCCGAAACGCCGGTGCAACCAAGGCATTCCTGGAATACCAACAAACGCATCAGTTCCTGGACCATGTTTAACCTGACCCGCCATTCTCATCATCACGCCCAGGGCGAGGTGCCTTATCAGAACCTGAAGCCGTTCCCCGACTCACCGATGATGATTAGTGGTTACCTCACCACCATTGTGGTCGCGATGATCCCGCCGCTCTGGCACAAGCTCATGACGCCAAAGGTCCTGGAGTGGGATGAGAAATACGCATCTTCGGAGGAGCGCATCCTTGCAACGCAGGCCAATGCCAGAAGTGGGGTTCCTGCGCTTATGAAGCATGCAAGCCAGTAAGTCCGTAACAAAGTTAGCCCCCTGTGGTTTCAGGCGTTCCCAGGGGCGAAAATTGACCGGGCCTCTTCAAAGCACTTTTCTGCCAGCGCCGACCGTGGCTCGGTTCGGCGCATCAATATGCCCATGGGCGCCGCTGTGTGTGCACCGGAAATTGGCATCATACGCAGGTTATCGTTCAGCGCTTCCATACCGACTTGAAGCGGCATGATGGCACAACAGATACCGGCACTGACCGCCTGTATCAGTTGAAAGGTGGAGTCGCTTTCCAGTTTGGGATGTGGATCGAGCCCGCGGCTTCTGAAGCTTAAAGCGATGGATTGCCGATAGTGCATTCCCCTTGTCAGCATCCCGAGGGGAATGTCATTGAGGGATTCCCACGTCAACTCCGCCTGATCAAACTGGAAATAACGTGCATCGTGCAGCAATCCCATACTGGTAGAGGTCAGTTCGATTGCTTCGAAGTGATCGGTGTTGATGTGGTCGAGATAACACAAACCCAGATCGAGCTGATTACGACTTAATCCATCGATGATCTGCTCCGAACTCATTGATAGCAACTCAAAGTGCAGCTCCGGGTATTGCTGAATCAGCGGTTTCACCAGGTCCATGGGATTAAGGCTGGCCAGGGGAACCATTCCAAGCCTCAGTTTCCCTACCAGTTGCCCGCTGCAGTTCGCCGCTTCCGCCTGCAGTCCGTCATAGGCGGCCAACATGGTTCGGGCCCAGGCCAGCACTCGTTCACCGGCTTCAGTAAACCCTTCGAAACGTTGGCCACGTGCGACAAGAACAAGATTCAATTCATCTTCCAGGGCGCGCAGACGCATTGACAGGGTAGGCTGGGTGACATGACAAAGCTCTGCTGCCTTCCCGAAGTGGCGGGTTTTATCCAGAGCAATAAGAAACTTGAGCTGTTTGATATCCATGGGCACCTGACGATAGTTTGGGGGCCGCCAATTCAGCCAGCGCTTCCCCGTTTGTTCTGATTCTTGCCTATCACCCATGAATGAGCAAATGCTGACAATAGAGGGCCCTTATCACTCATTCATTTATTTCGATTAGATACTGAGATTAAAAAGAAATATAAAAGAATAACCTTTGGCGGAAAACTCAGGAGCCCGGATGAGCGATAACGAGCACATAAAAAGTTACGACGGCCCGGCTGCCGGCTGGGGGGCGCTGAAAAGCGTGACCAGGAGCTGGTTGGGGAGTGAGAATGCCGTCAGGAACATCCGGGCAATGCTAAAAACCAACCAGAATACCGGATTTGACTGCCCTGGCTGTGCCTGGGGGGAGTCTCCGGAAAGTGGGTTGGTGAAGTTCTGCGAAAATGGCGCCAAAGCCGTGAACTGGGAGGCTTCAGGTCGTTCCGTCGATCCCGCTTTCTTTGCCAGACACAGCGTATCGGATCTGGCTCGCCACACGGATTACTGGCTTGAGTATCAGGGGCGGCTGACGCATCCCTTGCGTTACGATGCGACGACCGATCATTATGTCGAAACAACATGGGACGAAGCGTTCACCCTGATCGCCCGACACCTGCAAAGCCTGGAGTCGCCCGATCAGGCGGAGTTCTATACCTCCGGCCGGGCAAGCAATGAGGCGGCTTTTCTATACCAGTTGTTTGTTCGTGCATTTGGCACCAATAACTTCCCTGACTGCTCAAACATGTGCCACGAGGCCAGTGGTGTGGGCATGACAGAGAGCATCGGGGTAGGTAAGGGCACCGTGGTTTTTGAGGATTTCGAGCAGGCCGATGCCATCTTCGTGATTGGCCAGAATCCCGGTACCAACCACCCCCGTATGTTGGAACCGCTTCGTGAAGCGGTTGAGCGTGGTGCGCAGGTTGTTTGTCTCAATCCACTAAAGGAACGTGGCCTGGAGCGATTCCAGCACCCGCAACACCCGTTTGAAATGCTGAGTAACGGCTCGGAGCCGACCAGTACGGCTTATTTCCGGCCCGCGCTGGGGGGCGATATGGCTGTCATGCGGGGCATCGCCAAGTTCCTGCTTACTTGGGAGCGTGAAGGGAAGCGTGAAGCAAAAGACCAGGGCCAGCCGCCCGTGTTCGACCATGAGTTCATAAGCGAGCACACATCTGGGCTTGATGAGTATCTGTCGGTAGTCGATGCGACGAGCTGGGAACACATCGTGGAGCAATCCGGATTGAGCCTTGATGACCTGGAGCTTGCCGCACAAATGTATCGGCGTGCCGAGCGCGTCATTATGTGCTGGGCGATGGGTATCACGCAGCATCGCCATTCCGTAGCGACGGTGCAGGAAATTATCAACCTTCAGCTGTTACGGGGAAACATAGGCAAGCCAGGTGCTGGCCTGTGCCCGGTGCGGGGCCATAGTAATGTTCAGGGCGACCGCACCATGGGTATTGATGAGCAGCCTCCAGAGTGGCTACTTGACTCGCTGGAGCGGCGTTTCCGGTTTTACGTGCCACGACTGCATGGCCACAACACCGTGCTCGCGATCAAGGCCATGGAGGAGAAACGGGCAAAGGTATTCATAGCGTTGGGAGGGAACTTTGCACAGGCGACACCCGACAGCCCACGCACCCACGATGCGCTGCGTAACTGTGACCTGACCGTTAACATCGCGACCAAACTGAATCGGTCTCACCTGGTCACAGGTCGGGATTCGCTGATACTGCCGTGTCTGGGGCGCACCGAGATTGACCTGCAGGCGGAGGGCCCTCAAGGCGTCACCGTCGAGGACACTTTCAGTATGGTTCACATCTCCTACGGCCAGCTCAAACCGCGATCCCCACACCTCCGGTCGGAACCCGCCATCATCGCGGGTATGGCCCGTGCGACCCTTGGCAACCATCCCATCGACTGGGAACACACGGTCGCGGATTACAGCCGTATACGGGATCTGATTGCGGACACGATTCCAGGCTTTGAACGCTTCAACGATAAGTTAAAACACCCAGAGGGGTTCCATCTGGCGAACCCCGCAGCCCAACGGCTATGGGAAACCGGTAGCGGGAAAGCCCGGTTTACCCCCAGCGTTCTGCCCGGGGAACTGGTCAATGAAGGTGTGCTGCAACAGGGAGAAAAGCCAGACCTGATTCTCCAGACGATGCGTTCACATGATCAGTACAACACAACCTTGTATGGATTGGACGATCGCTATCGAGGGGTATTCGGACTGCGTGACGTCATTTTCGTGAATGCGGACGATATACGTCGGCTTGGGTTTGAGCCCGGTGACAAGGTGGATTTGGTATCGCTCTGGGATGACGGGCGGAAGCGCCGCGTGTCTGATTTCCTGCTGGTTGCCTATGACACGCCACCAGGGCAGGCCGCTGCCTATTACCCGGAAACCAACCCGCTGGTGCCACTGGATAGCTATGGTGATCGCACTTTTACTCCCACTTCAAAATTCATTGCGATCAAGTTGGAGAGGGCTGCGCCGAGCAACCTGATCCCGACGTCAGCTGTTTGCTGACAGACCTTTCGTTCCAGGCTCACCCTGGTCCCGGTTCTCCGTCAGCCTGGGGCAGGGCTGTATACTCTTGGCGCGCTGTGATGGGGAACATGGATCAGATTCAGACCGTATCGACGGGCCCATTGAACGGTCAGGGCGGTGGGTGCGGATAAGCTTACGAGCGTTCCGATCTGCGCCCGCACGGCTTTGTGAATGAGCTCCAGGCTACAGCGACTGGTCACGACCACAAAACCGTCACGGGGATTCTGGCCAGCATTGATCATCGCTCCGATGAGCTTGTCCAGGGCGTTGTGGCGGCCAATGTCTTCGCGACAGAGTCGGACATGTCCTTTCGTATCGATATATAGCGCGGCGTGCAGCGCGCCGCTGTGTCGGCCCACCTGTTGTGCCACCGAGATCCTATCGCGAAGATCTCCGAAAAGGTCGGCGTTTGGGATAGGCGTATGCGTAAGCCCGGTAAGTTGCGGCAGTGCCTGGTCAATGGCGTCCGTGCCACAGATTCCGCAGCCACTGGTTCCGGCCAATTGCCTGCGGGAACGCTTCAACGCCCAGAACGCGCGGCTGGATATGGCCACTTCAGCGCGATGAGAGTCACCGGACTCCGTTACCTGGATATCGTAAATCTCATCCAGGGAGTGAACGACATCGCTGGTGAGACTGAAGCCCCGGATAAAATCCTCGAAGTTGCCCGGCGACACCATCATCACGGCCTGACTGATACCGTTGTAGCTGATGGCCAGAGCCGTCTCGCGGGGGAGCGCTGATGCACCGTTCATTTCGGTGTGATCAAGCTCAATATACTCAAACTGTTCGGGCGTAGAGGGCTCAGCGTTGATGTTGATAGTCGCGTTTGTCACTTGATCTGATGTCCCTTTATTCGCGCTTTGAAAAAAAATCGACCCATCAATAATATTGAAATGCCGGGAGCCCATCCAATCATCTGTATTTACTGAATGATAAGCGAACTTGATCAAGCTTCAAGACATCCCGATAGACTCGCTCATACTCTGTTCCTATACTTCCGAAGTCTACTGCATGGAAGCACCTCAATGACCCCGGCTCCAAGGACACCTTGTGTTCGTTGCCCCGTGCTTTCTTCCGGTCGTGCATTCGTGGAGCCTGGATGTGGCTCTGTCACCCTGTAGTCATCTAATTGAGGGACTGGGATGGATCTGGTTTATAAAAATGAAAAACCATTGCTGATCATTGCGGCGGTGTTTTCCGCCATATTCTGGCTGGCGCTGATTGTGGGTACCCTGGGCATCGCCTTGTTGTATCTGCTCCTCGGTTATCTGTTTTTTCTGTTTGCCCATTCGGCATTTATTTCCCACCTGAAAGGGTCTGGCGTGCGGATCAGTCAGGATCAGTATCCCGATCTGTATGAGCGCCTGGTTCGGAGCTGTGAAAAGGTCGGGGTCAAGGAGATCCCGGAGGCTTACCTGCTGCGCACGGACTTCTTTAACGCCCTGGCCACAAAATTTCTGGGCCGGCATTTCGTCGTGTTGTTCACGGATGTTATAGATGCCCTTGAAGATCAACCAGATGCGATCGATTTCTATATTGGGCATGAACTTGGGCATATTCACCGCAAGCACTTGTCGTGGCGTACTTTTGTAATGCCGGGCTCGCTGTTGCCTATTGTAGGCCCGGCATTGCGTCGTGCGGAGGAATACACCTGTGACCGGTACGGAGTTGCCTGTTGCCAGTCCGAAGGCGATATCAAGGCTGCGATTGCCGCGATCGCGGCGGGTGATACGCGTTGGAAAACAATTAACGTCGATGCCTATATCAATCAGGTGGCCACCACCAACGGGTTCTGGATGTCGTTCAACGAGCTGACTGGTGACTACCCCTGGCTGACCAAGCGCATGGCGACCGCGGTTGCCGTGTCGCAAGGCCGGCAGATAAAACACCCGCGCCGCCACGGATTTGCCTGGTTTCTCTCGATGTTTGTGCCGCGGGTGGGCGGGGGAGCCGGTGGTGCGGCCTCTCTGATTGTGACGATAGCGATCATCGGTGTGCTCGCCGCTGTTGCCATCCCGGCCTATCAGGAGTTTCAGGATCGGGCGCGCTATTCCTCAGCGTATTCAGCAGCCCAACCCGTTCAGGAGCAGGTCACCGCCTATGGCTATGAGAACCAGGCGTGGCCGACCACCATGAACGAGTTGGGGTATGCGCAGCCAACCCTATCGGATCCTGATCTGGGATATGAGATAGATATCTATGAAAACGGCCTGATTGGTATCGAAGTGGGGACGGATGCCAGTGGAGAGTCGCAGTACATAATACTGGAACCCGAAGTTGTCGAAGGCGAAATCAGTTGGGTTTGTTTTGGGCAGAATGTGGAAGCCAAGCTGCTTCCGTCGGCGTGTAGCTGATAAAAACGGCGGGGCTGGTGACCCGTCTGGCTGATTCGTTAACCTACTGAGCCAGGCGGGCCACTAGACAACACAGGTGTTAGTCACGACAATATAGTGTATATGCAGCATTGGCCGTTTTAAATGACGCAAACCGAGGGGCAAGGGGTAGGTATGAGCTCAACAGGCGAACAGGCAATCGATACACCTGATCCAATGGCCATCGCACAACAGTGTGCGGCTTTACACTCCAGGGTGTTTTCACGTCTGGTTACCCGCCATTACAACGCCTATCTTCGTCCGACCGGTTTGATGGTCACCCAGTTCACGATCATGAATGCTATTACGCTTTTCACGCCAGACTCGATACACCATCTGGCTGAGACTCTGGGCATGGAACGCACGTCTCTACAGCGGACGGTGGACAAGATGATTGATAAAGGCTTATTGCAGACCCGCTCAAGCGGACACAATCGCTCTCTGGAACTGAGCCTGACACAAGAGGGAAAACGGGTTTATAAAGAAGCCTCCGTGAAGTGGAATGAAGCGCATCAGGCATTTGTCGACATGGCGGGAACGGAAGAGTGGTCCAGTGTTGTCGAAAAGCTGCAGGGCTTCAGCGCCTCCCTGAAATCAAACCTTTGATCTTTACCGGCAGTCTGCATTGACTGCCTGCCTAACGACGAAAGAGATCCCGCGACAAATAGGATAGGGGTGGAAAAGTGCTTGCGATCCGGTTTCAAGTTTCATAGTGTATATGCACTATAGTTAAAAATCGGTCGAGTGAAGCTGAGGTGAAAGCGATGAGTATGGCGGAGAAGATGTTCAGGGTAGGGTTTGGCGGATTTAGTCGCCTGGTTCCTACCCAGGCATCCAATGTTGCACGTAAGTTAATGATGAGTCCCCGCAAAGGTACCCCGAAGAGCTGGGAACTCGACATGCCCGAGCCAGACCGGGAATTGGCGCTGGGTAATGAAACACACTTGTCGATATGGCAGGGCGGCCCGTTGAAGGTGCTGTTTGTTCATGGGTGGGAAGGGCGTGTATCACAATTCGCCCCGCTGCTGGGCCGGTTAGACCGGTCACTGTTTACGTTCTATGCCGTACATCCGCCCGGCCATGGGATGTCCGCGGCTCCGGAATCTCACCCAGGCAAGTTTATCGAGGCAGTCCGGGCCGCATTGGCCTTCATTGGTGAGCCTGTACATGCAGCCATTGGGCATTCGATGGGGGCCGGGGTGCTTTGCTATGTGCAGGCACATGATCGTTCAATAGAGCGCTTGGTCCTAATCTCCGGTCCCGCTCATTTCCACGGTATCCTGACTCGATTCTCGGCATTTCTCGGGCTGGGTGCATTAGCCGAAAAACGCTTTCTGGCATCGGTTGAATCCCATGTCGGGATAGCAATCAGTGACCTTGATATGACAGGTCTGGCTGAACATATCACCCAACCTGTCATGATCGTTCATGACCTGGAAGACAAGGAAATTCCGTTTTCTGAGGCGTTGCAGTTACATCAGCGTTTTCCGTCATGCCATTTATTGGAAACCAGGGCATTGGGACATCGCCGCATATTGCAAGGCGATGAGGTGGTGGAGCGCATCGATGGCTTCCTTTGTGGTTTTATTGGCGATCTATAGTGTATATACATCAGGAGAAGACGATGAGTAAGACATCGGCACGTGCTGAAGCTTTTTTTCTTACCGTTATCCGTTGGCGATGGGTTGTTTTGACCATTGCCTTAGCGATCCTGGCAGGCCTTGGCAGCCAGCTCGGGAAATTGACGAAGAATACACAGGCTGACGCCTTCATCAGCCCTGACGAGCCAGCGCTCGTTTATCGGGAAAAAGTCGAAGATATTTTCAACCTTCGGGATCCCATCGTTATTGCGGTTATGAATGACGGGGAGTCAGGGATCTTCAACCCCCAAAGCCTTGATCTGGTGAAATGGCTGACGGAGCGAGTTGAGCAGGTGCCGAATGTAGATCCTGACCGGATTACCAGCCTGTCCACCGAGTCCAATATTCGTGGTACCGAGGACGGCATGGAGGTCGACGACTTTTATGGCGAAGGCCCGGTAGACGAACAACGTGCGGATTGGATCAAGGCCGCAGTCAGTGACTTCCCGCTCTTTCAGGGAAGCCTGGTGGCGCGGGATGGCACCGCCACGCTCCTTATTGTTGAGCTATTGGATGAAACCAAAGCGGAAGCCACCTATGACGAAATCATGGCTTTGGTAGAAGATGCACCGACCGGGGCGAATGACGAAATTCATGTGGCCGGTGAGGGGGCCGTGGCCGGGTATCTTTCCAATTATATCGACCAGGATGCAAAACGGCTGAACCCACTTGCCGGCCTGATCATTACCCTGATTCTGATTGTTGCATTCCTGACACCCAGGGCCGCGCTTGTTCCCAACTTCGTGGTGGCAGGTACGGTGGTTGTGGGCCTGGGAGCGATGGCGGTTTCCGGTGTGTCTTTTTTCGTCATCACCAATGGCCTGATCGTGTGCATGATCGGGATCGCCGTGGCGGACTCCATCCACATTTTCTCAGAATACTACGACACCATGGTCAGCCACCCGTCACTGGATCACCATCGCGTGATTGCCCATGCCGTGGCGCGGGTCTGGCGCCCGGTCACGTTGACGACGCTAACCACCGCCGCAGGCTTTCTGGCGCTTTATCCCACCAATGATATGCCACCACTTCAGTACTTTGGGGTGTTTGGCGCACTCTCTGTGATAGCCGCGTGGCTGTTAAGCCTGCTGGTGACACCTTGCCTGTTGAGCCTTCTAAAGTTGAAGCCAAGCCGTCGCATCAAGGTTGCCCATAACATGGCACCGCCAAGCCTTCTGTCCAGAACGCTTTCCGTACTGGGAACGCAAAAGCCACGGGTCACGCTGGCGGTCGCTGTCCTGATCGGTGCGATCGGCGTGGTTGGAAGCAGCAAGGTCGTTATCAATGAGGAGCGTATCGAAAATTTCCAGGCGTCCGAGCCTTTGTATCAAGCCGACAAAGCCATCAACGCCAGCATGGATGGAAGCTATTACCTGGACGTAGTGATTGAGACCTCTGATGCCAACGGACTGTACAAGCCAGAGGTGTTGAACCGCATCCGGAACCTGCAGCACTTCCTTGAGCAGCAGCCGGAGATCCATGGTTCGACATCCATAGTCGACTACATCCAGCAGATGCACAAAGCAGTCAATGAAGGGGATGACCAGTATTACAGTATCCCCAATGACCCAAATCTGACTGCCCAGTTGTTCCTGCTGTATACAGCTTCCGCCTCTCCCACCGATTTCGAGGACAAAATTGATCCTGAACGCCGAATTGCCCTGGTGCGGGCGAACCTCTCCACAGGGTCCTATCTCACGTCCAGGGAGCTGATTCCCAGACTGGAATCCTACCTTGAACAGCACTTCTCGGAACCCGGCGTCAGCGCCAACATTAGCGGGCGTGTAAACGTGGACTTTCACTGGATACAAGGCATTGCCGCCAGTCACTTCAACAGTGTGATGGCGGCCTTTATTGCCGTGCTCGTTATGGCGGCCCTTCTCTTCCGGTCTCTGGTCGGTGGTGTCATGGCTGCCGTACCGGTGGGGCTGGCCATCCTGACGGTTTATGCCGTGATGGGCGTAACGGAGATCTGGCTGGGCGTTGGCACTTCCATGTTTGCAGCTATCGCTATTGGTCTGAGCGTCGATTTCGCCATTTACACACTCGATCGCCTGAAGGAGGTATTGAGCATGCAATCCGATACAACGGTGCAGCAACGAATCCAGTCAGTGTTCCAGCTTTCCGGACGTGCACTTTGGTACAACTTCCTGGCGGTAGGGCTTGGTTTTGGCGTATTGATGACCAGCCAGGTACCGCCACTGGTTAACTTCGGGCTGTTAGTCGCAATGTCCGTTGGTATCGCGTTCATTTCCAGCCTGGTGCTGCTGCCCGCCATTGCCCTGGTCTTCAAACCCGCCTTCCTGTTTGGGCAAAAACAAAGCAAGTGGCGAGGCGCTGCACTTGCATTGGTGCTCATTGCCCTGGCGTTTGGTGCCCAGCTGGCGTCCGCACAAGAGGCACCAAGCGGTGACAGTGTTATTCAACAGCTGAATGCCCGGGACGAAGGCGATTCCGTCTACCGGGAAATGCGAATCGAGTTAACCGACCGCCGCGGCAATACCCGGGTCGAGGAAACGGTGGCGTTTCGGAGATATTTCGATGATACCAAGAAGACCGTCATTTTCTATACCAGCCCTGTTAACGTCAAAGGGACTGCCTTTCTGACATGGGACTATGCCGATAATGCCCGGGATGACGACCAATGGCTTTACCTTCCTGCGTTGCGGAAGGTTCGGAGGATTTCGGCATCGGACAGGGGGGACTATTTCCTTGGTACTGACTTCACTTACGAAGAAATCAAGAAAGAGAGCAAGATCTCTGCGGAAGACTATCACTTTACACTGGTGGGTGAAGAGGAGGTGGATGGCCGTCATACCTGGGTGATCGAAGCCAGGCCCGCTTCTTCGGAAGTCGCTTCGGTTCTTGGTTACAGCAAGGTGCTGTTACGAATCGATCCCGAAGTCTGGATGCCACGATTGTCAGATTACTGGGATGTTGCCGGCAACCATTTGAAAACCATTCATACCAGGAAAATTGTCAATATAGATGGCATATGGTCTGTTGAAGAGATCGAGGCAAAGAATCACAAAACCGGCCACCAAACGCGGATACTGTTCAGCAATACTGACTATGACGCCGCTGTACCTCCCAGACTGTTCGAACAGAACGCATTGAAACGAGGGTACTGATATGAGGCGCCAGATTTTTGCGTTCATGGTCATGACCCTGATGTCACAGGCGCTATGGGCGGTAGACGTCGGCTTTAGCGGGATTAGCCAGTGGAATTCAGGCTACGAAGTAAACACCGGCGAATGGCAGACAAACCAGTTGGCGATAAAACCCGAGATAACGGCTCGATTTGACGGCGGTACCAAAGTGACCGCCAAACTTCTTGCGCGCTGGGATCTTGAGGACAAGCTTGAGCCGGGTAGGCCGGCACAGCCTTTCAGATCAGGTATTAATCGTCGCATCTTCCCTGACAACCACACGGATCTCGAATTGCGGGAGTTGTTCGTGGATGACTACCTGGGCAACACCTTTGTCCGCATTGGTAAACAGCAGATCGTTTGGGGTCAGGCCGATGGCCTGCGCGTGCTGGACGTTATTAATCCACTGAATCACCGTGAGTTTATCCTTCCTGAGATGGAAGACCGACGCATCCCCCTCTGGAGCGCCCAGGTTGAAATACCCGTGGACTCATGGAGCCTGCAGTTGGTGTGGGTACCAGACAGTACCGTCACCGAGGCACCGGAACCGGGAGCCGCCTTTGCATTGCTGGATGACCCCTTCAATGGGGCAGGCACACTAACGGTTGACCGACCAGAGGCATTCAGCGAGAGCGATTACGGTGCACGCCTTGGGCGATACTGGAATGGGTGGGATCTCACTCTCAACTATCTGTACCACACCATCGACGACCCGATCATTACCATTGATCCTTCGGAACAGGCGATTCTGGCCAGCTACAACCGCTCCCACCTGTTTGGAATAACGGCCGCCAATGCCTTTGGGGATTACACCTTCAGGCTGGAAGCCGGATATGAATCAGAACGAAAATACGCTTCATCTGTGCATGGCCTCCAGTCTACCGGTGAACTCAGTTATGTTCTGGGCCTGGACTACAGCGGGTTGACGGACACACTGTTAAGCGGACAGTTTTTCCAGTCGGTTCGCGATAAAGGTCTTGATGTCCCGCGCACGGAAGAAAGCGCCACATTGCTGCTTCGACGCGATTTCATGAACCAGGTTGTCCAGTTGGAATCGCTTCTGATCTATAGCTTCGAAAATCGAGACGCCCTGTGGCAGTTAAGTGCGGATTATCAGCTTACAACGAATGTGCAACTTAACGCAGGCGTAGACCTATTCAGTGGTGACAGGGAGGGGCAGTTGGGTCGATTCCGGGATCGGAGCCGTCTGAATGTGGGGATTGAGTTGGGATTTTAATCGCTAAAAGCAGAGGTGGGAGATTAACCTCCCACCTCGTTCGTTAAGATACGACACAGGGCGCTCAGGGTTATTCAGGGAACATTGACAGAGCCTCTTTCAGGACCTTGACTGACTCATCGTGTTTGCCTTGCTCGTGCAGGGTCTGGCCCTGATCACGGAGCGCCTTGATGTTATCGACGGTTTCCCGGTCGAGCTCTTGTGCAGACTCTAGTTGTGAATCCACCTTGGCAACGAGACCGGGACACTGCGAAGCTGCCACGGTGCCGGCCAGGAACAGACCAAATAGTAGTGCAGCGATATAACGCATAGTGTTTCCTCCTTTCGTACGCCTTTATTAAGCATATACAGCGACTCTCTGTTTGGCCAATTACAGAATAGATGACGTTCCTCGTTCCAGATGCGTCATTCGATCTTCTGGTTATTCAGCGGCTTTCTGGCTTTAATAAGAGGATTAAGCAGAACAGTATCCGGGTTGCGGTAGCAACCCGGACTATCTTTCATCTAACGGTGCAGCCGCCATGAATGAAGATACGCTCTCCGGCCTGTTGCGCTGTATCCGTTTGCGCGGAGCATTATTTTTCCACGTCGAATGTGTCGGCGCCTGGGTCACCGAGGCACCGGCCGCTCATCTGATCGCCCATGCCGTGATGCCGGCTTCCGAACACATGATGGAATATCACGTGGTGTTAAAGGGATCTTGTTGGGCCGGTATAACGGGCGAGGCACCGTTTGAAATGAATGAAGGGGATGTGATCCTCTTTCCTCACGGCGATCCTCATGTGATGTCCAGTATCCCGGGACTGCGAGCGGAACCGGATCTCGAATATCTGGTTGCTACGCTGAAACAGTGTTCGGGATTGCCGTTCATGCTCTGCCAGGAGGACGACTTTCGGGCTCGGCCTGCAACAGCGGCAGAACGAGGGCCGGATAGTACCTCTGGCGCAGTGCTGCTCTGTGGTTTTCTGGGTTGCGACAAGGGGCCATTCAACCCGTTGCTGACCGCATTGCCAAGAGTGATGCACGCTCGTGCCAACGAGTTGACTGACGGTCACTGGGCCGGACAGCTTGCCAGACTGGTTGAAGCCGAGTCGCGCTCAAAAAGACCAGGTGGTGAAGCGATCCTTGAGCGTATGAGCGAAATGATGTTTGTGGACCTGATCCGTTTTTACCTCAGCAAAATGCCGGAAAGCCAGACCGGATGGCTGGCGGGGTTGCGTGATCGTCATGTTGGTCGGGTTCTGGGGTTGATGCACCGGTCCCCGGCTGACGCCTGGACGCTGGAAAAGCTTTCCGGCCATGCCGGCCTTTCCCGATCCGCGCTACAGGACCGCTTCGTGGAACTGGTCGGACAGCCCCCCATGCAATACCTCAGAAGCTGGCGGATGCAGGTCGCTTCCAACCTGCTGGTCGAAACCAACGCGAAAATAGTCACCATCGCCGGTGAAGTGGGTTACGAATCCGAAGAGGCGTTTAGCCGATCATTCAAACGCGCCGTAGGCCTATCGCCTGCCGCCTGGCGTCGTGAGCGGTCGGTGCCGAAGATCCGGTATTTCAGTCAATAACACTGGACGAATGATCATTCAGCCAGAATACCGATGCTCCCATCATAAGCATGTCCACAGGGACAACTTCAAACCTCTACCTGACATGGAAGAAATCTGATGGAAGCAATGCAAGCCTTTGATGAAGATAAACTGAATGCCTTTGTGGGGCAGGTGCTTGGTGATCTGGGCGGTGCATACAGCGCCGCATTGGTCAAGATCGGCGACCGGCTGGGACTGTATCGCGAGTTACAGACCCGGGGACCTGCAACCTCGTTGGAACTCGCCGAGCGGACCGGCTATTCCGAGCGTTATCTGCGCGAATGGCTGGCGCATCACGCAGCCTCGAATTATCTCGAATACGATCGATCAACCAGACGGTTCCGGTTGCCTCCGGAACAAGCCATGGTCTTCGCTGACGAGGACAGCCCGGTTTACATGATCGGGGGCTTCGAAAATGCCTTCACCACCTTCGAGAATGAGCCCAGGGTGAGTGAAGGGTTTCGTACCGGTGAGGGGGTAGCCTGGGGCGATCAGGCCCACTGTATGTTCTGTGCGGTCGCCAAGTTCTTCCGCCCGGGCTATGTCCATAATCTTGTTCAGCATTGGCTTCCTGCGCTGGATGGCATGGTCGAAAAACTGGAGCTTGGCGCGCGGGTCGCAGACCTCGGCTGCGGTCACGGCCATTCCACATTATTGATGGCGGCAGCGTTCCCGAATTCCACGTTTATTGGCTACGACTTTCACGGTGAGTCTATCGATTCCGCGAATGCGCATCGTGATGAACATGGTCTGGCCCCGGATCGTGTCCGCTTTGAGCAAGCCACGGCCACAGACTTCGACGGCGGTGATTTTGATCTCGTGACCTGTTTTGATGCGTTGCATGATATGGGGGATCCGATCGGAACTGCATCCCATGTGCGGAATCAGCTTAAGTCGGATGGCACCTGGATGGTGGTGGAGCCCATGGCGGCGGATGAGCTGAGCGATAACTTTAACCCGGTAGGGCGGCTGTTCTACGCGGCCTCAACGAGTATCTGTGTACCCACGGCCCTGGCACAACAGACCGGCTTTGCACTCGGTGCCCAAGCGGGCGAACGCAAGCTCTCAGCCGTTATTAAAGAGGGAGGTTTCAGCGAAGTGCGAAGGGCAGCGGAAACTCCGTTCAATATTGTCCTGGAGGTGCGTCCCTGAGTTTTCGAGTCGGTCAGATATCAACGCCTCTTTGCCCAAAATCGGAGGATCGTAATCGGGCAAAGAGGCTCAGTTCTACTCCTTTGGTATTGGTGCCAAAAGAGGATCAGTCCCATCCGTTTTGAATAGTTCATAAACAACGCAGAAGCGTTAAGTTAAAAGCGTAAAGGAATCGTATGTATTTACAGGTAAGGAGTTCAGAGCAGCAACGTTAAGCTCCAGAAGGTGGCATGATGTTAGTCCAACAACGTCCATCATTTTTGGTAAAAGAGAATCAGCAATACGCCGGAACCGGCGGTTTGAGCGAAAATAACGCCCATGCCCGTTTTGTTCCAGCCTTTAAAGACTCTTATACCGGCCAGGTAGAAATATCCCGATATCGCGACGGTCGTCCTGCACCCTTCCATTTGGTTGATGGATTGCCCGAGGAATGGATAACCAATAGGGACCTGGCGAGCAATGTTGTTGAACTCAAAGCCACTGTCATTTCCGGATTCGTTCGGTTAGGGCGTTTCTTTACACGCCAGGAAGCCTCGGATTTTGTGGATCAGCTGACTTCTTGAGGTTTTGAATGGTCAGTCATCTTGCTCACATCTCAGCTGCATAAATGTCGCAAGCACCAGCAGGATCAGCAGAATCCCTCCTCCCGTCATCAATCCTGGCAGATGCAATACACTCGCGAGGTAACCGAGCGCGATCAGCAGGACTGTCGCAATGCCGTAGGCCTTGGGGATTTTCTGAGCCATCACCCTGAAAAAGAGCATGCCCCCAATCAAGAACAGGGTCGGACCTGCAATGGCAATGACGATGGCCGGTAAATGCATGGCCGCAATCGGATGTGCGACGATTTCTTCGATGGCAACAGCCATGGTAATGGCGCCGCACACCATGATCCCGTGAGCGTAGGCCAGACCAGACCGGGCAAGGCGTGTGTGGTCGGATGCACTGGAGAAGCTGCGCTCGCCCGTTTCCGTCGCATATACGAAATACAGCCACCACAATGACACGATCATCGAAAAACCAAGGACACCGGCCACTACGGTGGCCGGTGTCAGCGTCTGCCCTGAGAGTAATCCGCCCAGCAACAGGATCGACTCGCCAAGGGCAATAATGAACACCTGTTGATTTCGCTCCAGGAGGTGAAGGCCGCGCAAGGGCCAGGTTCCCATAGGCGTTGCCCCCAGCCTTGGCACCCAGAAGCCAACGTAAGGCGCGGCATAATCCACCAGCACGGCGATGACCCAAAGAACCAGGCGGCATTCCGGAAAGATCACTCCGGCAATCCAGAATACCGAGGAGAGGGCGCTCCACAGCCCGAGTTGCGCATAGTTACGACCCATGCGCGTTCCACGAAACACCAACGCCATATAGGCTGCCCGCAACAACGCCATCACAACGTATGCGCCGACGAACAGGCCGGCTCTGGCGGTAAAAGCAGAGGGCATGGCGATCGCCATCACCAGCGCGCAGGCCATTAGCGCAATCATCAGGATGCGCCCGCTCAGATGGTCGGGGTTGACCCAGTTGGTTGCCCACGCGGTGTAATTCCAGGACCACCAGACCGCAGCAAACAGGGTGAAGGCTTCCAGTGCGCCAATAGCTGTCTGGTGGGCGAGAAGATAATGGGATAGCTGGATGATGGAAAATACATAGACGAGGTCGAAGAACAACTCCATGTTGGTTACACGGGGTGTTTCTTCACCTTCAAGTTTTCTCAATGCCTCGGTTGGCACAATCCGATGAAGGAAAGATGGTGTCATATCAGTTCCTGAACCGGGCAACGCCCCTAGAACTTCCTCGCCAGAATAACCGCCGTGGCTGCGGGCAGGCCGAATACGACGATGAAGATGGGTAGCTCCTCCATAAAGGAGTAGCCAGCGTGATAAACGCCAACGCCCATATTAAGCGCTGCCAACACAAACCAGACCACCAGGTAGAGCGGCAGTGCTGCGCTGAACGTTCGGTCCATGGTTCTGGCACCAAATACCGTGAGTGCCAGTAATACGAAACCACCAAGAATGACAAGAAAGGTGTGCATTGTGCGAGCTCTCCACAGTCACAAATGAATGCGGAGGCGGTGGCTCCGCCTCCGTTCGCTTGTAGGCTTACTTGGTAGTGTAGCCGCCATTGACCAGAATGGTTTGACCGGTCATCCACCAACCTTCTGACACCATAAACCGGACATACGGGACGATATCCTCGATTTCCGTCAGTCCGGATTTGGAGAAGGGTGAAAGGGCGGCCGCCGTTTTGTGGAAGGCTACTGCCTCATCACTTTCTGCCGGGTAGAAGAACGGCGTATCCATCGGGCCGGGGCCAATGGCTGTGACCGAAATGCCGCGTTCACCGAATTCCTTGGAAGCGGCGCGGGTGAAGTGTTCCACCGGGGCTTTCAGGCCGGCATAAGCGGAGTAGAAGGGCGTGTAGGCACCCAGAAGGGAAGTCACGATGGTACAGATCTTCCCATTGTCGTTGAGTGACTTGCCCGCCTCCTTGAGGAAAAAGAACGCCGATTTTGCGTTTATGGCGCTCATGGTGTCGTATTCCTGTTCGCTGATTTCCACCATGGGCTTCTTCAGAACCATGCCGACGGTATTGATGGCAATATCCGGCTTGCCCAGTGCCGCCTCGGTATCTGCAAACAATTTTTCGACATTCGCTGCTTTGGTGAGATCCTGCTGGAAAATCGCGGCTTCCGCCCCCGAAGCCCGGATTTCCGATGCAACTTCCTCGGCGGCAGGTTGGGTTGAGTCACTGTTGTAGTGGATGGCGATGGCCTTTGCTCCCTGGCCGGCAAGATCCTTTGCCAGGAGCCCCCCGAGGTTTTTGGCGCCACCTGCAATCAGAACCACTTTGCCTTGAATACTGTTTCTGGACATGACCGTTCTCCCTTTCTGTGTTGCGTTCGAGAGGCGGGGCTTCCCGCCGAGTTCGCAATCAGGCTAGTCTGTATGTGGATCTGAATAAATAAGGCATTCAGAACATCAGATGTCGGGAAAATCGAACAATGGAACCACATGGACAGAATTCGCCAGGTACAGATTTTCATTCAGGTGATGGAGAGCGGGAATTTCACGCGAGCGGCTCATGCGCTAAACATCCCCCGATCGACCGTTTCCACTACCATCCAGGCCCTTGAGGATCGGTTAGGGACCCAGCTCCTGCAGCGTACCACCCGGCAGGTGGCCCCGACTCAGGACGGGCTGCAGTTCCTAGAGGCAGCCCGTTCGCTGGTTGAGACCTATGAGGAAGCCGAGTCGATGTTTCGCCATGAGCCGCAGCAGGCAGAAGGGCGGTTACACGTGGATATCCCGAGCCGGATTGGGCGTCGAATTGTGATTCCGGCCCTTCCTGAATTCCTGGAGCAGAATCCTCTGATACAGCTTGAGTTCAGCATGAATGACCGGATCATCAATATGCTGACTGAAGGTGTGGATTGCGTTATTCGAGTGGGACACCTGCCGGACTCGGAACTGGTTTGCCGGAAACTTGGGGATCTTGAAGTTATCAACTGTGCCAGTCCGGCGTATTTGGCGCAGTACGGGATGCCAGAGTCGTTGGACGATCTCGCGGAACACGTACTCGTAAATTATTCAGCCAACCTGCCAGCGTTGGCTGCGGAATGGGAATACCTCGACGGAGAGCGGGAACGGATCGTGAAAATGCAAAGCAAGATCACAGTGGATAACGCGGAGGCTTATATCGCCAGCGCAAAAGCCGGCATGGGCATTATCCAGATCCCGAGGTTTGACGTTGAACAGGCTATTGAAGAGGGAACACTCGTCCAGGTACTGGACGCCTACAAAGCGCCTTCGCTGCCAATCTCTTTGTTGTATCCGAGTCGACGCAACGTTCCGTTACGGGTTCGGGTGTTCCAGAAATGGGTAACGGACCTGCTTTCAGTCCATGGGGTATGGACCGGTTGTGAAGAATGGGGCTGAAGTACTTCAGCCCCATTCTTCTGTTCTGCATTACCACACGCTTTCAGTCCGGAAACACAACGGTCCGGTTGCCGTGCAGGAATACCCGCTTTTCAATGTGATAGCGTATCGCCTTGGCCAGAGTCTGGCTTTCAACGTCCTGGCCTTTTGCCACCAGATCTTCCGGATAATGGCTGTGATCCACCGCCTGCACGCCCTGGGTAATGATGGGGCCTTCATCCAGGTCATCGTTTACGTAATGCGCCGTCGCACCCACCAGCTTGACGCCCTTGGCCCAGGCCTGGTGGTAGGGTTTGGCACCCTTGAAGCCCGGCAGCAATGAATGATGGATATTGATCGCCCAGCCGTCGAGCCGTGCGGCCATCTCCGACGACAGCACCTGCATGTAGCGAGCCAGAACAACCAACTCGCACTGATGCTCGTTAATCAATTCCCAGACCCTGGCCTCCTGCTCAGGCTTGGTGTCCGGGGTGACTGGCAGGTGGAAATACGGAATACCGTGCCAATCCGCCAGTGATTGGAGGTCCGGATGATTGGAAATGATCAGGGGAATGTCGATCGCCAGTTCGCCTGTGCGGTAGCGGTAAAGCAGATCGTTCAGGCAATGGTCGTATTTCGAGACCATGATGGCGACACGGGTCTGGTGTTCCGGCGCTGTCAACTGCCACTGCATGTCGAACTTTGCTGCACGGGGTTCCAGGATCTCGCGGAATTGCTGCAGAGAGGCTTCGCCTCCCAGCGGCCGGAACTCCACCCGAATGCTGAAACTTTCCGTGGCCTTGTCGTCGAATGAGTTCAACGCCACGATGTAGTTCTCACTTTCGACCAGACTGCGGGTGACGGCATCGACCGTACCCAGACGGCTCGGACATTGAGCCGTCAGGATCCAGAGTTTCTCTTTAATGGCCATTGACTATACCCTCAGATTTCAACCGGGCTCGCCTGGGTCCGGCCAGAACGGCTTGTGGAGGCGCCTTGTGCTGGTTGGCTCAGGCTAAGGCGGTATTCCTGGCTGGCGTCAACCAGCCAGCGCCAGACATAGTCCGCGAAACTGCGGCGTACCACCAGTTCCCACTCGTCCTCGCCGACCCGGCGAAGCGTTGCCTGGGACTTTGCCAGCACTGTGGTCACGACTTTGCCGACCGGGAAGTTGTGGTCGTGCACGTCATAAGGGCAGCTCTTCATCAGTACCGAGCGGGCCCTGGAACCGGCCAACCGCACCAGCGTCTGGCCGCCGCCGACGTTAATCACCGCATAGTGGCCGTTAAGCTGCTCGCGCAGTGTCATCTCCATGGCCAATGCCTGATCGCCCGGTCCCGTCAGCAACCATTCGTCCGGTGCGATCCAGCTCAGGGCCCATTCGCTGTTCTGGTTGCTCTGCAACACCTCAGGTAGCGCCAGTCCGGTGGCCGCCTCGACGCCCTTGGCGAAGTCGGCGTTATTGGCGTCTCCCCGCAGGGCCAGGTGAGTCTTCAGGGCGGATTCCCACAGATACACCCCCGGGTTCTCCGGTGTTGTCCTGGACGCGGTTTGCGCCTGGTGTGCCAGCGGGCTACGCGCTGGAATCCCGGTCTCTGGCAACTGCTCCATGATGGCTACCTGGGTCGACACAGGGACCGCCTTGTTGATTGCTTCAGACATTTTGACGCTCCCCCTTCGGATCCAAAAAGATAGTGCTACAGATTTCTGCTTCGACAACCCGGCCGTCGACCAATGGGTAGTGGACGGTTTCCCCCATTCGCTTGTGGCCGTTCTTGATCACGCCCATGGCAATTGAGCGACCAAGATTGGCGCTGTAATAGCTGGAGGTAACGTGCCCCAGCATCGGTACCGGTTTCGGATGGTTCGGGTTGTCCACGGCCTGGGCGCCTTCGGGCAATACAATGCTCGGGTCTTTGGTTTTCAGACCGACCAGTTGCTTGCGGTTTTCCCGTACGCAGTCTTCCCGCTTCATGCCACGCTTGCCAATGAAGCTGAACGGCTTGTCCTCCTTCACGGCCCAGCTCATGCCGAGGTCGTAGGGGTGAACGGATCCGTCGGTGTCCTGACCGGCGATGATGAAGCCTTTCTCGGCACGCAGGATATGCATGGTCTCGGTTCCGTAGGGTGTCAGGTCGTACTTGGCGCCGTGCTCGAACAGCTTCTCCCATACATACAGGCCGTAGTTCGCCTGCACGTTGATTTCATAGGAGAGTTCGCCGGTGAAGGAAATCCGGAACACCCGGGCCGGTACGCCCGCCACTGTACCCTGACGCCAGTCCATGAACTTGAAACTGTCTTTGTCCAGGTCGATATCATCGGTCAGTTCGGACAACAGTTTGCGGGCGTTTGGTCCGGCAATGGTCATGGTGGCCCAGTGGTCGGTCACGGTGTTCATGTAGACCTCCAGTTCCGGCCACTCGGTCTGGTGGTAGAACTCCAGCCACTCCAGCACACCGGCGGCGCCGCCTGTGGTGGTGGTCATCAGGAAGTGGTCCTCGGCCAGGCAGGAGGTAACCCCGTCGTCGAAGACCATGCCGTCTTCTTTACACATCAGGCCATAGCGGCATTTGCCGACCGCCAGTTTGGCCCAGGCATTGGTGTAGATACGGCCAATGAAATCGCGGGCATCCTTACCCTGAATGTCGATCTTACCCAGAGTCGAGGCGTCGAGAATGCCCACACTGTTGCGTGTTGCCAGGCATTCCCGATCAAGGGCCTGCTGCATGGTTTCGTTCGGTTTGGGGAAGTACCAGGGGCGCTTCCATTGGCCAACGTCTTCGAACAGGGCACCGTGCTCGACGTGCCATTCGTGCATGGCGGAATACCGCTTGGGCTCGAACAGGTCGTTACAGTGGCGTCCGGCAATCGCGCCGAAGGTGACCGGCGTATAGTTCGGCCGGAAGATGGTGGTACCCGTTTCCGGAATCGACTGGTTCAGGGATTTTGCGGCGACGGCCATG
Organism: Marinobacter sp. DUT-3; assembly: GCF_050379435.1. NCBI lineage: Bacteria > Pseudomonadati > Pseudomonadota > Gammaproteobacteria > Pseudomonadales > Marinobacteraceae > Marinobacter > Marinobacter sp. DUT-3. Next base: position 883,021 of record NZ_JBNRMG010000001.1, on the reverse strand, counting down.
CCATTAATGTTACCGAGCTTGCCCTGATCGGTACCGAAGCCCATCGCCGTGTATCGCTTCACGTGCTCGATGGATTCAAAACCTTCGCGGGTCGCCAGCTCGATGCCGGCGGCGGTCACATCGGTCTGGAAATCGACAAACTGTTTTGGTGCCCGACTGTTAGGCTTGTGGTGCGGAATGCAGAACAGTGCCATGGGGCGGGTTTCTGGTCGGGTCCTGACCGACGGCACAGCGGCAGGCTCCGCCTCAAAGCCGGCATTGGCGGCAGCCTCGGCGCCAATCCGGGCTCCGTCGGTAAGGCAGCCGGAAAGGGAAAAGCAACCGGTCACGGCACCGGCCGTAAGTTGCTTCTGAACGGTCTTGCCCGGCACGAAGCCTATGACCTCGTCATCCCAGACTGGGCGGCTGCCGGTGTGGCAGGACAGATGAACCGCTGGGCTCCAGCCACCGGAACTGGCCAGGGTGTCGCAGTTCAGTATCCGGTCTTTACCCGTGAGCCGGGTGCCGTCAGCATTCAGGCCGGCGACCACCGCGCCTGTCACACGCATCTTACCCTGAGCGTCAATGACGGCGTGGCCTTTGAGTATCCTGATGCCACGTCGGTTGGCCTCGTCCTGCCAGGCGCCGTCGGCATTGGCGCGGGTGTCGACAATGGCGACGACTTCCCGCCCTGCGTCCTGCCAGTCGAAGGCCGTACGATAGGCGTTGTCGTTGGTGGTCATCAGTACCAGCCGGTGGCCGGGTGCCACGGCGTAGCGGTTGATATAGGTCGACACTGCTGAAGCCAGCATGCATCCGGGCAGGTCATTGTTGCCGTACACCAACGGCCGCTCATGGGCGCCCGTGGCCAGCACCACCCACTTGGCACGCACCCGGTGCAGGCGTTGACGAGACTGGTTCGCCGGGGCGCGGTCGCCCAGGTGATCGGTACGGCGCTCGTGAATGGTCAGGAAGTTGTGGTCGTGGTAGCCGTTGACGGTGGAGCGGGGCAGCAGCAGAACGTTGTCATACCCCGACAGTTCCTTCAGGGTATCCCGTACCCAGTCGCCGGCAGGTTTGCCATCCAGGGTGTCGCGGCCGTCGAGCAAAGAGCCGCCCATCTCGGCCTGTTCGTCAGCGAGGATCACACGTGCTCCGGAGCGGGCGGCTGACAGGGCGGCCGACAGTCCGGCGGGCCCGGCCCCGACGATCAGTACATCGGTATGCTGATTCAGGTGGTCGTATGTGTCGACGTCCGGATCACGCGGGGAACGGCCAAGTCCGGCAGCCTTGCGGATGTATTTTTCATAGGTTTCCCAGGCAGCCTGGGGGAACATGAAGGTCTTGTAGTAGAAGCCGGGGGGCAGCATGCGACCGAGGATAGAGCCGAAAACGCCCAGGAAATCGAACTGCAGGTTTGGCCAGCCACTGGTGGGTTGACTGACCAGACCATTAAACAGTTCCTGCTGCGTGGCGCGGACGTTCGGTACCTGGGTGGCTTCGGTGGCCCCGAGCTGGAATACCGCATTGGGTTCCTCGGCACCGGCGGCGACGATGCCGCGGGGGCGACTGTACTTGAAACTGCGCCCGATCACATCGACCCCATTGGCGAGTAACGCCGAGGCCAGTGTGTCACCGGAAAAGCCTTTGTAGCGGCGGCCGTTGAATTCGAAGGTCAGGTTCTTGCTGCGGTCGATTCGGCCGCCATGTTCGAGACGGTTAGGTTGTGTCATGTCGTCGCCTCTCAGGACTGCTGCTTGTCGGTGAATTGGGTAACGCGCGGTGCGTCGCCCATCCGGTAGGTTTCCAGAATTTCGTAGCTCTGGGTGTCGCGCGTGGCGTTGAAAAACTTGCGACAGCCGATGGCATGAACCCAGATCTCGTGGTGCAAACCGCGCGGGTTGTCGCGGAAGTAGAGGTAATTTCCCCATTCCTCGTCACTGCAGGCGTCCGGATCGGCCGGGCGTGACAGATGGGCCTGTCCCTTGGGGTGGAACTCCTCTTCTTCTCGATGTTCGCCACAATAGGGGCAATAAATGTAAAACATGGGATGGTCCTCCGTCAGTGGGCGACGCCAGCAGCGCCGTGTTCATCGATCAGGGCGCCGTTGTGGAAACGGAACATGGAGAATGGCTTGGCCAGTTCGTTGGCTTCGCCCTTCGCCAGGGTGGCAGCGAAAACGTGACCGGAACCCGGGGTCGCCTTGAAGCCACCGGTGCCCCATCCACAGTTGAAGAAGAGATTCTCAACCGGAGTATCGGAGATGATCGGGCAGGCATCCGGGCAGGTATCGACGATGCCACCCCACTGTCGGTTCATCCGGACCCGGCTGAACATCGGGAACATTTCGACGATGGCCTGCAGGGTGTGCTCGACGGTCGAGTAAGAGCCACGCTGGCCATAACCGTTATAACCGTCGATACCGGCTCCGATCACCAGGTCGCCTTTGTCGGACTGGGAGATGTAGCCATGGACCTGGTTGGACATGACCACGGTATCCAGGATTGGCCTGATCGGTTCGGATACCAGCGCCTGTAGCGGGTGGGATTCGATCGGCAAATTGAAACCGGCCATCTTGGCCAGTACGCCGGAGTTACCGGCTACAACGCAGCCGATACGATCGCCGTAAATGGTCCCGTGCTGTTTGGTGCTCACGCCGATGGCAGCGCCATCTTCGGTGATGATGTCGTCCACTTCGCACTGCTGGATCAGGTCTACGCCCATGGCATCGGCGGCGCGGGCATAGCCCCAGGCCACTGCGTCATGACGGGCCACGCCGGCACGGGGTTGCCAGGAAGCACCGAGGATCGGATAGCGGGCGTTGGCGGAGCAGTTCAGTATCGGCACGATTTCCTGCACGCCCTGGGTGTCCAGCGCCTCGCTGTCGATGCCGTTCAGGCGGTTGGCGTTCACCCGGCGCTGGATGTCGCGCATATCCTGCAGGGTGTGACCCAGGTTCAGTACACCGCGCTGTGAGAACATGACGTTGTAGTTCAGGTCCTGGGACATGCCCTCCCACAGTTTCATGGCATGCTCGTACAGCAGCGCTGCTTCGTCCCACAGGTAGTTGGAGCGCACGATGGTGGTGTTCCGCGCCGTATTACCACCGCCCAGATAACCCTTTTCGACGACGGCCACGTTGGTGATGTTGTGGACTTTGGCCAGATAGTAGGCCGTCGCCAGACCATGGCCACCGCCGCCAACTATGATGACATCGTATTTCTTTTTCGGCTTGGGATTGCGCCACACCCGTTGCCAGTTTTCATGGTGGGTCAGGGAATGTTTCAGCAGTCCGAATCCGGAATATTTCTGCATTGTTAGGTCCTCTTCGGTGGCAACCGTCTCTCTGGGTAAGCTGCTGGTCACGCCTTTGGAATCGGCGCTCGTTTTCAAGACGTGTCCCGGTAATTAATGCGGGACGGATTGAATGGATGGTATGCGTACCAACGTCCCGTCACGTGCTCGCTCACGACATTCGGGTGAAGATTTGCGACAGTGGGTGGGAGCGGAGAAGTCGTCAGCATTCAATGACATTGACCGCCAGGCCGCCACGGGATGTCTCCTTGTATTTATCAAGCATATCCCGCCCGGTATCCCGCATGGTCCGGATGACCTTGTCCAGCGATACAAAGTGTTCGCCGTCGCCCCTCAGCGCCATCACAGCGGCGTTGATCGCCTTGACCGCCCCGACCGCATTACGCTCAATACAGGGCACCTGAACCAGCCCGCCAATGGGGTCGCAGGTGAGCCCAAGGTGGTGCTCCATGCCGATCTCCGCCGCGTTCTCGACCTGTTCCGGCGTACCGCCCGTTACGGCGGCCAGGCCCGCTGCCGCCATTGCACAGGCGGAGCCGACTTCACCCTGGCAGCCTACTTCCGCACCGGAAATCGAGGCGTTTTCCTTGAACAGGATACCGATGGCCGCCGCCGTCAACAGGAAGCGGATGACACCGTCCTCGCTGGCATTGGGACACCAGTTCCAGTAGTAATGCAGCACCGCCGGTATGATGCCGGCAGCGCCATTGGTGGGGGCGGTCACCATGCGGCCACCGGCCGCGTTCTCCTCGTTCACCGCCAGCGCATAAAGGTTGACCCAGTCCATGGCGCTCAGGGAGGGTGTGATCAGGTCCATGCGGTCAACTTCCATCAACGACGCGTAGAGCTTCGCCGCTCGCCGTTTAACCTTGAGCCCGCCGGGCAGGATGCCTTCGTTGGTCGTGCCGTTCTGCACGCACTCCTGCATTACTTGCCAGATGTGCAGGATACCTTCCCGAATCTCGGTTTCGCTGCGCCACACCTGTTCGTTGGCCATCATCAGGTCGGAGATGGCCAGCCCGTGTTCCTTGCACTGGCGCAGCAGGTCGTTACCGCTTTTGAACGGGTAGGGCAGAGGCGTCTTGTCTTCCACAATCCGGTCCGCACCGGCGGCTTTTTCATCAACCACGAAGCCGCCGCCTACCGAATAGTAGGTGCGCTGGCGCACCACCTCGCCCTTCCCATCCAGGGCAGTAAACATCATGCCGTTCGGATGGTAGGGCAGGGTTTCCTTGCGGTGGTAGGTGAGGTCGGTTGCTTCATCGAAGGCAATGGGATGCTCTCTGAGCAAACGTAACTCTCCCTGGCTGCGAATTTCCTCCGTTCGGGGGGACAGAATGGCGGGGTCGACGGTGTCCGGGCTGTGGCCCTCAAGCCCGAGCAGCACTGCCGGGCCGGTGCCATGACCTTTGCCAGTCGCACCCAGTGAGCCGTACAGCTGAATGTCGACGCGGGTGACGTCGGTGAGCCCCCCGGCTTTTTTCAGACCCCGGACAAACCGACGAGCCGCCTGCATCGGACCCACGGTATGGGAGCTCGATGGGCCGATGCCGATTTTCAACATATCAAAAAGACTGATGGCCACAGGTATCTTTCTCCTTAACCGTAAGCCGGAAAATCCCGACACAACTGATGGACCTTCTCCCGGACTACCGCGATAACCGGAGCGGCATCGCCATCCTGCAAGGCGTCAAGAATATCGGCGATCCATCCGGCCAATTGGAAAGACTCAGGCTCCTTCAGGCCGCGAGTGGTAATAACCGGTGACCCGATGCGCAGCCCGGAAGTAACAAACGGCGATTGCGGGTCGTTGGGTACGGCGTTTTTGTTCACGGTGATGTGCGCTTCACCCAGCGCCGCATCGGCTTCCTTTCCTGTCAGTCCCTGCTTGACCAGGCTGAGCAGGAACAGGTGGTTTTCGGTACCACCGGATACCACATCGTAACCGCGCTCGATCAATACCCCGGCCATGGTCTGGGCATTGCGCACAACTTGTTGTTGATAGTCCTGGAATTCGGGTTCGGCGGCTTCCTTGAAGGCCACTGCCTTGGCGGCAATGACGTGCATCAGCGGGCCACCCTGACCGGCCGGGAAAACAGCGGAGTTGAATTTCTTGTCCAGTTCCGGCTGGCCCTGTGACAGGATCAGGCCGCCACGGGGACCGCGCAGGGTTTTGTGGGTGGTGGTGGTAACCACGTGAGCGTGAGGCAGCGGGTTGGGGTAGACACCGGCGGCGACCAGACCGGCAACATGCGCCATGTCCACCATCAGATATGCACCGACCGCGTCGGCGATCTCACGGAAACGCGCCCAATCGACAGTACGGGAATAGGCCGAGAAGCCAGCGACAATCATGCCTGGCTTGTGCTCCTTCGCCAGCGCCTCCACCTGGTCATAGTCGATCTCACCGGTAGCCTCGTCCAGGCCGTACTGCACGGCATTGTAGAGCTTGCCGGAGAAGCTGACATGGGCGCCATGTGTCAGGTGGCCGCCGTGGGCCAGGCTCATACCGAGGACGGTGTCGCCGGGGTTCAGTAGCGCCATGTAGACGGCGGCGTTAGCCTGGGAACCGGAGTGGGGCTGGACATTGGCGTAGTCGGCACCAAACAGGGCCTTGGCACGGTCGATGGCCAACTGCTCCACTTTATCGACGTGTTCGCAACCACCGTAATAACGTTTGGCTGGGTAACCTTCGGCGTACTTGTTGGTCAGGCAAGACCCCTGGGCTTCCATCACCACGGGGCTGGTGTAGTTCTCGGAAGCAATCAGTTCCAGGTGGTCTTCCTGGCGTGCCGCCTCGTCCTGCATGGCCGCCCAGAGAGTGTCGTCGTATGAAGAAAGCGTTTTTGTTTTGCTGAACATGGCTGAGATTCCCGGTAGTGAAAACGGACCTGATGGATCAGGCGTGGGTTATTGAGTGGGATAGTAGGACCGATGGCGAATGTTGATCTGCTCGGGCACGACATTGGATCGAGAATTTGCGACAGAAGCCTGGTGCACGCCACGATCTCTGCCTGGAAATATTATTACCGGGTGTGCCGTGCCTCGGATGGCGTTATTCCGTAGTAGTCCTTGAAACAGTTACTGAAGTGACTGCTACTGACAAAGCCGCTTGCCAGGGAAATGTTCAGGATGCTCCGGTTCGTTTGCATGAGCAGGCGCCGGGCATGAACCAGCCGGAGTTCCAGGTAGTAGCGTGAAGGCGAAGTATCCAGGTGGTTCTGGAACAGGCGCTCCACCTGTCGCCGGGAAATATTGGCGCATTCCGCCAGCTCCAGAAGGGAGAGTGGTTCTTCGATGTTGGCCCGCATCAGCGCCAGCAGGGTTTGCAATGCTTCCGGAAAGGTAGGGTCGTCTCCCATGTTCAGTGGCATTGGGCCTACCTGCTCGGCAACCTGATCACAGCTCAGGATTTCGCGTACTGCCCGCACGATGTGTGGGTTGTGCAGCAGTTCGCCAATCAACTTCAGCATCATCTCCAACGCACTGACCGGGCCGGCGCAGGTGGCGTGGTGGCCCTTGATCTCGTAAGCATTGGTGGACACCTTCGCGCTCGGGAAGTTTTCGCGTACATAGGCATGGTTGTCCGGATGCAGGGCACAGGCATGGTGCTCCATCAGGCCTGCCTGAACCAGGGACACACCTCCATTCCATAATCCGCCCAAACGAATGCCTTTTTGATCGGCTGTCCTCAGTGTGTTGAGCAGGTACGGTTCCGGGCCCAGCTGGCTGCGATAGCCGCCACAGACAATCAACATATCGACCTGCCCGGGTTTGACCATCAAGGAATCCAGAGTGGTTCCTGTGGACACCTCGATGCCAAGGTCGCTGAGCACGGTTCGGCTTCCGATGCCGATAGTGAAGTGTTCGAACACCGGTTCTGGCGTGATGAGATTGGTCGTAACCAGCGTATCAACGGCGGCGGTAAAGGTAACCATGGAAAAGTGTTCGCGCAGAATAAAACCGATACGCAATGGTGTCTTTACTCGGGGCACCCCGCGACTCATTGGTATTGCCTCAGAAACCGGTTCGCATGAATGTCTCGAATGGATTGCAGCACGCCACGCAGTTCCAGTTTGGCGAGGGCGAGATTGATTCGGTCCACCAGCTCCTGGGCGCCCTGGGCCTGTTTGGGGATCAGGATGTGCATTTTCTGGCGCGAGAACACGAAGCTGAGTCGACGCACGGCGTTCGGGGATTCAAAGACCGTATCGATGGCTTTCCTGGCGGAGAAAATGTCCACGGGAATGACGTCCACCGTACCGGCTTTCAATAATTTGAAACAGTCGGTCAGGGTCTCGGGTTGTTCCAGGGTGGTACCGGGCTGCTGCAGTAAACTGGTCAGGTCGTGCATGAAGTAACCCTGGGGGCGGCAGAAACGATGTCCGGCGAGCCCTTCCAGCTCCGTCGTCCGGACTTTGCCGGCGGTCAAGACGAACGGAACGATGTAATTCGACATCAGGGGTTCCGTGTAGAGGAACCGCCGGGCTCTGTCTTCATTGAAGTACCAGGGAAACGTTGCCTGGTAATGTCCTTCTTCGGTGTCGGAAAGCAGGGCGTTCCAGGTAGGCTGGAACACGACTTCATGCTCCAGACCGGCTTCCGGCATGACGCGATTCACGATTTCAACAATCATGCCACGGCCCTTCAATTCTTCTCCGGTAAAGGGCGCAAGGTTGCCTGAGGTGACTAGCCGCAAGGGGTCCGCAGAAGCGGTACTGAGCAGCGTGAATAGCAGAAAACAAGAGGTAAGGAGCTTCTTCATATCGGTACCCGTATTCAGTCGAAGCTGACAAAAGGTCCTGTAGAGGCAGTCCGTTACCATTCGCGAAGAACCTGTCTTCATGAAAAAAAGGACGGGGTATCCACTTGGGTCCGTAAAGCTTAACCCCGTCAATATGGGCAAGGCCGTGATTCTCGATGGTAAAAACAAAGCTGATGGATCAGGCGCTGATCATTGAGAAGGCATAGTAGGCCCGATGGAGGATGTTGATCTGCTCGGTCACGACATGGGAGGAATGATTTGCGACAGGGCGTTTGGGGAGCAGGGGATGCGAGTCCTCTTTTTAGCGTTGTCCGTGTCCTGTGCAAGAAAGAATCTGTCGTATACAGGCATGTGCCTAGCGGCCGGGTGTTTAAAGTAGGGAGGGCACTTCCACCACAACAGATTGACAATGAAGGAAGACACAATGACAAGCAATGCATCCAACCGCGGGGTGGTGTACCAGGGCCCCGGCCAGGTCTCCATCGAATCCATCGCCTTTCCCAAACTTACCCTTGGCAACCGACGTTGCGACCATGGCGTAATTCTGAAAGTACTGACCACCAACATCTGTGGCTCCGACCAGCACATGGTGCGCGGCCGCACCACCGCGCCCGCGGGCCTGGTGCTTGGCCATGAAATTACCGGCCAGATTATCGAATGCGGCCGGGACGTTGAATTCCTTGAAGTGGGCGACATTGTTTCCGTACCCTTCAACATCGCCTGCGGTCGCTGCCGCAACTGTAAGGAAGGCAAGACCGGCATCTGCCTGAACGTTAACCCCGCCCGTCCCGGCGCTGCCTACGGCTACGTGGACATGGGTGGCTGGGTCGGCGGCCAGACCGAGTACGTCATGGTGCCGTACGCCGACTTCAACCTGCTCAAGTTTCCCGACCCGAACCAGGCCATGGAGAAGATCAAGGACCTCACTCTGCTGTCCGACATCTTCCCCACCGGCTTCCACGGCTGTGTCACCGCTGGCGTCGGCCCCGGTTCCACCGTCTACATCGCCGGTGCAGGTCCGGTTGGCCTCGCTGCTGCCGTCAGTGCTCAGCTGCTTGGCGCCGCCTGTGTCATCGTCGGTGACATGATCCAGGAACGTCTCGACCAGGCGCGCAGCTTTGGCTGCGAAGCCATCGACCTGAAGCAGGATGCTGAACTGCCCGAATTGCTCGAGAAAATCCTCGGCGAGCCGGAAGTTGACTGCTTCGTCGACTGTGTCGGTTTCGAAGCCCATGCCTGCGGCCACCATCACCATCACGAGCAACCGGCCACGGTACTGAACTCCGCGATGCAGGTTACCCGGGCCGGTGGCGAGATCGGTATCCCCGGTCTTTATGTTACTGAAGACCCCGGCGCCGCTGAAGAATCCGCTAAACAGGGTGCACTGAGCATGCGCTTTGGACTCGGTTGGGCCAAGTCCCACTCCTTCCACACCGGCCAGTGCCCGGTCATGAAGTACCACCGCCAACTCATGCAGGCCATCCTGTTTGAGCGTGTCGATATTGCCAGCGCAGTAAATGTGCAAATGATCAGCCTCGATGACGCCCCCAGGGGGTACGCCGACTTTGACGGCGGCGCGGCCAAGAAGTTTGTGATCGATCCGCACGCATCAGTGGCTGCCTGACGTCAACTTTCCGTTAACCTGACGAAGAGGGGGCCGTGTGAACGGCCCCCTCTTTTATTTCAGGCTGACTATGGCAGCTGTTCCAGGAGCTACAAACTGTCGTGAGTCAGGTTTTTAAGGATTGTTTCCCCATACCAGTCCAGGAAGTTGATTACGCCAAATTCGTAAGTCTCCGAATAGGGGCCGGGCTGATACGCCAGTGAATTAATACCCTTCTGGTTTTGCTCAGCCAGCTCCCTGTCCTGTTTGTTGGTCTGGTCCCACACATAACGCATGCGCTCCACGTCGTAGTCGTCGCCTTCCACCGCATCCTTATGCACCAGCCACTTGGTCGTTACCAGCGTCTTCTGCGCGGAAATCGGCTGCACCTGAAACACGATAACGTGATCGCTTTGCATGTGATTCCATGAATTCGGCAGGTGCAGAATCCGCATAGAACCCAGGCTCTGGTTTTGAATGCGTCCCAGGTTTTTCTTGCAGGCCGGTTTACCGTCCATGGTCATCACCGCCGTGCCTTCCTTTAACGGCATCCGCACGATCCGGTTTTGCAATCCGAACTCCACATGTTTGTGCGGAATGCCTTCACGATCCCATTCCGCCGCCTGACGTTCGTAGTGCTCCTTGAATTCCGGTGTGGCTCTGGGGTCCGTGGTGTCGTCCCATTCCAGTAAGGTTCTGAGCAATTCCGGATGGGAGCCCGAGCAGTGATAACACTCCCGGTTGTTTTCAACCACCAGCTTCCAGTTTGCGTTTTCCTCCAGAGTCGACTCTGCCGCCACCTTGGTATTTTCCATGTCGTAAGGTTCCATATAGGCATCCAGGGCGGCCAGATAGGCATCAATCTCGGGCGGCTCGCCCTCGGCAAGGCAGACATAGATAAAACCGCCAGCCGTTTTGCAGTGCGCCGGTTTCAAGCCGAATTCGTTTTTGTCGAAACCATCGCCCATTTCCGTCCCGGCAAAAATCAGGTTGCCCTTCAAATCATAGGTCCACTGATGATAGGGGCAGGTCAGGTTCGCCACCTTGCCTTTTTTGGCAGTACACACACGCGAGCCCCTATGGCGGCACACATTATGGAATGCGCGTACTTGTCCATCGCGGTCACGCACTACCAGCACCGGGTTTTGCCCGATCTCTACCGTTATGTAGGCACCCGGTGTTGGCACTTCGCAGGTCATGCCGACAAACAACCATTCCTTCATGAAGACTTCTTCCATATCCACCCGGAAGAGGAAAGGGTCGTTATACAGCGCCCGGGGCAGGGACAGGTTTCGGGGCCGCTCAGTCAGCGTCCGGCTCATATCCCGTCGGGCTTCCCCTATGTGGTTGTATTGTAGGTTGAGTAGGTCGTATTCGGTCATCGGAGCATTTCCTATTAAAAGGGTGTACCTCAGCGTGTGGCGTTACCCGCAAATGATGCGGGTGCGGGTTTTCGGTAACCCATTTTCGCAGGGGTGTCAGGCGCCGGTTATCCGTTAACGACATTCGCGGTTTTCAATTCGACTTGGCGGGCAGGGGAGATGAGTACGGGCTCGGCGGCTGGAGAAGTTGATCAAGACTTTGTCGTAAATGGGTAACTCGTGGCTTTGGTTTTTCACCAGAATGAATCGTCACAGTTCCACCGGTGCATCATCACCCACGATGGAGATTAAATAATGACCAGCGTTACCGAAGTCACCGAACCCTCGTCCCATTTCAATCCGCTCAACACCCGGGTTTGGGCCAACGGCCGCCACCTGGTCCGATGTGTTCGCATTATCCAGGAGACCTGGGACGTCAAAACCTTCTGCTTCAACGCCGAACAGTCCATCATGTTCTTCTTCAAGCCGGGCCAGTTCGTCACCCTGGAGCTGGAAATCGATGGCGAGCAGGTCATGCGTTCCTACACTATCTCAAGTTCACCCTCCGTCCCCTACAGTTTCTCGATCACCGTCAAACGCGTACCCGGCGGTCATGTCTCCAATTGGCTGCACGACAACCTCAGTGAGCATGACGAGCTTGCCGTGCATGGCCCGGTCGGCAACTTCAATTGCATGGACTATCCCTCCGAGAAGGTCCTGCTGCTCTCAGGCGGTGTAGGCATTACGCCACTGATGTCCATGGCGCGCTGGTACTTCGACACTAATGCGGATGTCGATATGGCATTCATCCACAGCGCCCGCGCGCCCAAGGACATCATCTTCCAGCGCGAACTGGAACACATGTGTTCGCGAGTCCCCAACTTTAACCTCAGTGTTATTTGCGAAAGGACTGAAATCGGCCATGCCTGGAATGGCTATCGGGGCTACCTGGACCACGCCAAGCTCGAAATGATCGCACCGGATTATCAGAGCCGACGCATTTTCTGCTGCGGTCCGACCCCCTACATGCGCGCCATCAAGAACCTTCTCATCGAGAACGGCTTTGACATGTCGAAATACCATGAGGAATCTTTCGGCGCCACTCCGGCCGACGTCACCGAGGATGTGCTGGAGCAAGCGGAAATCGCCGTCAAACAGGCGGAGGACATCAAGGACGCGGATACCTATACCGTCGATTTCACCACCTCCGGCATGAGCGTCCAGATCCTGCCCGGTGAAACCGTCCACGCTGCTGCCAGTCGTCTGGGGCTCAATATACCCAAGGCCTGCGGGGTCGGTATTTGTGGTACCTGCAAGGTGCTGAAGACTCGCGGCGAGGTTGATGTCCAGCACAATGGCGGCATCACCGAGGAAGACCTGACGGAGGGTTACATTCTCTCTTGCTGCAGCACCCCGTTGTCCGATCTCAGCATCGACGGTTGATTTGGGCGGCGTTACACTGAATTTGCCTGATCTGGCGCCCTGGCCCCCGGTTACCTGCGGGCCAGGGTACCCATGTCGCAATTGAGCTCAAATTAGTACGCAATGCGACGTTTTTAGACTGTTCACCGTTCACCGCGGGGCATACTATTAGCACCTGACATTAATCAATTATGACGGGAAGGGAAGGCGTTGGCTTTTCCCAATAAAAACAAAATCCTGACAGTGGTCGCTCGACCCGGACGTATTTCGGGGCCCGCTGATCAACTGGACTTGCAATACAAGAGAGAGGGGTAAGTCCATGAAAGAGAACATTGTTTCTCAGCCTCACCTGATTGAAACACAGCCCTACCGGGTTGGTTTTTTGTTGATCGATAATTTTACCCTGGCTGCCTTGGCGTCAACCATAGAGCCATTGCGCATGGCCAACCAGCTCACCAGCACCGAACTTTACACCTGGCAGCTATTGTCCCGCGATGGCGAAACGGTTAAGGCCAGTGACGGTTTGAGGATATCTCCAGACGGCTCGATTGCCGACAAGAAGGTATTCGATATTGTCATCGTGGTGGGCGGTGTTGATATCACCCGGAGCTATACCTCCAGGGAAGTGAGCTGGCTCCAGCAGCAGGCGCAGAAAAAGGTCCTGCTCGGCGCCGTATGTACCGGTGCCTACGTACTGGCCAGCGGAGGCCTGCTCGACGGCTACCATTGCAGCGCCCACTGGGAATGCCTAGCGTCCCTCCAGGAGCGGTTTCCACGGGTGAACTGTACCCACCAACTCTACACCCTGGACCGGGATCGCATGACCTGCACCGGAGGCCATGTGCCAATGGACATGATGCTCAGCATGATCGCCCGCCAGCACGGCAAGGCATTAACCAATGCGATTTGCGACATGTTCGTCTGCGACCGTGTCCGCCCGGACAACGAATTGCAGCGCACCCCGTTGCGCCGTCTGCTGACCACGGCCCAGCCCAAGCTGGCAGAAGTCACTGAGTTGATGGAAGCCAACATAGAGGAACCCATTGAACTCGAGGAACTTGCCAGCTTCGTTGGCATTTCCCGGCGTCAACTGGAACGGCTGTTTCTTAGGCACCTGAACTGTACTCCCTCGCGCTACTATTTGAAGCTCCGGCTGGATCGGGCGCGTCAGTTGCTGAAACAGACCACCTGTTCCATCATCGAAGTCGCCTCTATGTGTGGTTTTGTATCCGCCCCGCACTTCAGTCGCTGTTATCGCAAGTACATCGGCATCTCTCCCAAGGAGGAACGGGCCGAGGTGTGGTCACTGAAGCAACCGGAGCCGCCAGATGCCGGTGAGGTCGCCACCATACCTACCTCCTCTTATGTTGCCCTGCAGCTGGCTCAGGCAGAGCCATCCTGTGGCGCGGTTAACTTCATGTCGGTTTCGGTGCCGTGTGTTCAGAAGCTTGCCGCCTCGGGTTAACTCGGGTAAACGGATAAAATAAGGGGCTTCGGCCCCTTTTTTTCGTTTTGGCTCTGGCCCGGTGTTCCCCCTCCTCATCCTCGGTGCGCTGCCGATTTTGGTGTTTGCCCTGTCGCTTCCAGTGAACTCGGTTGAACGCCCCATGGATACACTCCCTCTATGCTCAACCAATCAACTGTCGGGGTGTCACATGAACGAAACCGAATTGCACCAGGATTCCATCGTCATCGATGGCCTTGTCATCGCCAAATGGGGCCGTGAACTCTTCGAGGACATGCGCAAGGGTGGGCTGACCGCCGCCAATTGCACCGTTTCCGTCTGGGAGGATTTCCAGGCCACGGTCGACAATATCGTCCTGGTTAACGAACTGATCGAAGACAACAGCGACCTGGTGATGAAAGTGCGGACCACCGACGACATCCGCAAGGCCAAGGAGCTGGGCAAGACCGGCATCATCATGGGCTTCCAGAACGCCCACGCCTTCGAAGACCAGCTCGGTTACATCCAGATCTTCAAGGACCTGGGCGTCGGCGTTGTCCAGATGTGCTACAACACCCAGAACCTCATCGGCACCGGCTGCTATGAGCGGGATGGTGGCCTGTCCGGTTTCGGCCGCGAAGTCGTCGCGGAGATGAACCGCGTCGGCATCATGTGCGACCTTTCCCACGTTGGCAGCAAGACCTCCGAGGAAGTCATCCTCGAATCCCGGAAGCCGGTCTGCTACTCCCACTGCCTGCCATCCGGCCTGAAAGAGCATCCGCGCAACAAATCCGACGAGGAGCTCCGGTTCATCGCCGAGCATGGTGGTTTTGTCGGAGTGACCATGTTCACACCCTTCCTCAAGAAGGGCGTCGACGCCACCATCGATGACTACGTCGAGGCCATCGCCTACATCGTCGACATTGTCGGCGAAGACCAGGTCGGCATCGGCACTGATTTCACCCAGGGGCAGGACAAGGCCTTCTTCGACATGCTCACCCACGACAAGGGGTACGCCCGAGAGCTCACCCGGTTTGGCAAGATCGTCAACCCCGAGGGTATCCGCACCATCGGTGAATTCCCGAATCTGACCGCCGCCTTGCTCCGCAACGGCTTCTCCGAAGAGCTCACCCGCAAGCTCATGGGTGAGAACTGGCTGCGCATCCTTGGCGAGGTATGGGGGGAATGACCATGACTACACACGCACCGGAAATGCCCATCGAAGTCGACAGCGAAACCGGCATCTGGACCACCGACGCACTGCCCATGCTGTATGTGCCGCGGCACTTCTTCATCAACAATCACCAGGCCATCGAAGCGGAGATCGGTCCTGAACGATACGCCGACATTCTCTACAAGGCTGGTTACAAGTCCGCCTGGCATTGGTGTGAAAAAGAAGCGGCGCTGCACGGCCTCAAAGGTAGTGAGGTGTTTGATCACTACATGAAGCGGCTCTCCCAGCGTGGCTGGGGTCTGTTCACTGTTGAACATCTCGACATCGCCAGTGGTCAGGCGCGAGTCCGGCTTGATCACTCCGCCTTCGTCTACCACTACGGCAAAGCCGAACGCAAGATCGACTACATGTTCACCGGCTGGTTCGCCGGCGCCATGGACCAGATCGCCAATGACCTCGGATACGACGTTCGCACCCAGGCGGTGCAAACGCAAAGCGCCGCGGAGGAGGGCGTCGATTACGGCGTCTTCGAAGTGACACCGACACCGGACTTCAATACAGCCAACTAAAACAGAAAATTCAGTACGGAGGTAAACAGGGTTTTGCCTGGTTGATGGTGCAAGCCCTAGGAACCTGCGTACAGAATAAAGAGAGAGCCACCATGTCCCAATTCGAAGCACTCTTTCGACCGTTACAGATCAACCAGTTGACCATCCGCAACCGGGTCGTCAGCACCGCCCACGCCGAGGTCTACGCCACCGAGGGCGGTATGACCACCGACCGCTACGTTAAATATTACGAAGAGAAGGCCAAGGGCGGCTGCGGTCTGTGTATCTGCGGCGGCTCCAGCGTCGTCTCCATCGACAGCCCGCAAAGCTGGTGGAGTTCGGTCAACCTGTCCACTGACCGCATCATTCCTCACTTCCAGAACCTCGCAGATGCCGTCCACAAACACGGCGGCAAGATCATGATCCAGATCTCCCACATGGGGCGCCGCTCCCGCTGGGACGGCGAAAACTGGCCCAACCTGATGTCGCCCTCCGGCGTCCGTGAACCCGTGCATCGTGCTACCTGCAAGACCATTGAGGAAGAGGAAATCCAGCGCATTATCGGTGACTTCGCCCAGGCTGCCCGGCGCGCCAAAGAAGGCGGCCTCGACGGCGTCGAACTCTCCGCCGTGCACCAGCACATGATCGACCAGTTCTGGTCGCCGCGCGTCAACAAGCGCACCGACCAATGGGGCGGCACCTTTGAAAACCGCATGCGCTTCGGCATGGAAGTGTTGAAGGCTGTGCGCGAGGAAGTTGGTCGTGACTTTGTTGTCGGCATTCGCATCTGTGGCGACGAATTCCACCCGGACGGTCTGAACCACGACGACATGAAGCAGATCGCAAAATACTACAACGACACCGGACTGCTGGATTTCTTCGGCGTCGTCGGTTCCGGTTGTGATACCCACAATACCCTGGCCAACGTCATTCCCAACATGTCCTACCCGCCGGAGCCGTTCCTGCACCTGGCCGCCGGCATCAAGGAAGTGGTCGACGTGCCTGTTATCCACGCCCAGAACATCAAAGACCCGAACCAGGCCGAACGTATTCTGGAAGCTGGCTACGTCGACTTCGTCGGCATGACCCGCGCCCACATCGCCGACCCGCACATCATTGCCAAGATCAAGATGAACCAGGTGGACCAGATCCGCCAGTGCGTCGGTGCCAACTACTGTATCGACCGCCAATACCAGGGCCTGGACGTGCTCTGCATCCAGAATGCCGCCACTTCCCGCGAGCATCTGGGCATGCCACACATCATCGAAAAGACCGAGGGTCCGATCCGCAAGGTGCTGGTCATCGGCGGTGGCCCAGGCGGCATGGAAGCGGCGCGGGTCGCGGCCGAACGCGGCCACGAGGTCACGCTGATCGAAAAAGCCGGTGAACTCGGTGGCCAGATCACCCTTGCCGCGAAGGCGCCGCAACGGGACCAGATCGCCGGCATTACCCGCTGGTATGCCCTGGAACTGGATCGCCTTGGCGTCGACCTGCGCTTCAACACCGAAGCCGATGCCTCAGTTGTACGGGATTTGCAGCCGGACGTCTGCATCCTTGCGACCGGTGGGGTTCCGTTCATGGAGCAGATCCCGGAATGGGGGTTCGAGGACGGCCTGGTGGTGTCCTCCTGGGACATCCTCAGCGGCAGGGTTGAGCCGGGCGAGAACGTCCTGGTCTACGACACCATCTGCGAATTCTCCGGTATGTCCGCGGCGGACTATCTGGCTTCCAAGGGGGCACAGGTCGAACTGGTCACCGACGACATCAAGCCCGGTGTCGGTATCGGTGGCACCACCTTCCCGACCTACTACCGCAGTCTGTATGAGCGGGAAGTGATCATGAGTTCCGACATGATGCTGGAAAAAGTCTACGCCGAGGGCGACAAGAAAATCGCGGTGCTGGAGAACGAGTACACCGGGCAGAAAGAGGAGAGGGTGGTCGATCAGGTTGTGATCGAGAACGGTACCCGACCGAACGAAGCCCTGTATTACGAGCTAAAGGACGGCTCGATCAACAAGGGACAGATTGATGTGGAAACCCTGTTTGCCTGTGACGCCCAGCCGGTTTTGAAGGAAGCCGATAAGGGCATGATCCTGTGGCGATTGGGGGATTGCGTGTCCCAGCGGAATACGCACGCGGCGATCTATGACGCACTGCGTTTGTGCAAGGATCTGTAACCCAAGTTCAATCCGATGAGGTACACCATGCTCCTTGACTGGCTGCTCCCAGCTCTCGTGGTCACGGCACTCGCCTTGCTGGTTATCGGCGCCATACGCCGTGTCCTGCTCTGGCGTGCGGGCCAACCCGAACCGGTAAGTATCATCGCCGGGCTCATGGCCATGCCGCGCCGCTACCTGGTCGATCTACACCATGTGGTCGAGCGCGACAAAGTCATGTCCAACACCCACGTCGCTACGGCGGGCGGGTTCGTGTCGTCCATGCTGTTGATCATACCGGTGCACGTGCTCGGGCTGGAAAGCCGTTGGCTCAGCATTCCCTTGCTGATCGCCACGGCCCTCATGTTCACCGGCGCCATCTTCGTCTACCGGCGCCGCCGCAATCCACCGGCCCGTCTTTCCAGGGGGCCCTGGATGCGATTGCCGAAAAGCCTGCTGATGTTTTCGGCATCTTTTTTCCTGCTCACCTTGCTGACGTCCGGTTTCCTGCCGGAGAGTTTCGGGAGTTGGGTGCTCGTGGCCGTACTTCTGGTGGGCGTAACTCTGGGCCTGTCCGAAATGCTCTTCGGCATGGGCTGGGGCGGGCCGATGAAGCATGCGTTTGCCGGTGCACTGCACCTGGCATTCCACCGTCGCCCGGAACGCTTCGGCGGCGGTCGTTCCACTGGTCTGAAACCGGTCAATCTGGATGGCAAACTGGGTGTGGCGGAACCCAGGGATTTCAAATGGAATCAGCTGCTGGGTTTCGACGCTTGCGTGCAATGTGGCCGCTGTGAAGCGGTTTGCCCGGCCTTTGCCGCCGGCCAGCCGTTGAACCCGAAGAAACTGATCCAGGATATGGTCGTGGGTCTGGCCGGGGGAACCGACGCCAACTACGCCGGCAGCCCCTATCCCGGCACCGAAGTCGGCAAGGCGGAAGGCAACCCGCACCAGCCCATAGTGGATGGCTTGGTCAGCGCTGACACCCTTTGGTCCTGCACCACCTGCCGCGCCTGTGTCGAAGAGTGTCCGATGATGATCGAGCACGTTGATGCCATCGTCGATATGCGCCGTCACCTGACCCTGGAACGGGGTGAAACCCCGAACAAGGGCGCCGAAGTGCTGGACAACCTGATCGCCACCGACAATCCCGGCGGCTACGAACCCGGCAGCCGGATGAACTGGGCGGCAGACCTTGACCTGCCGCTGATGGCCGATAAGCACGACGCCGAGGTGTTGTTCTGGGTGAGCGACGGATGCTTCGATATGCGCAGCCAGCGTATCCTTCGCGCCTTCGTCAAGATCCTGAAGGCCGCGAATGTCGACTTCGCCGTGCTCGGCAACGAGGAACGGGATTCCGGTGACGTCGCCCGCCGTCTCGGCGATGACGCCACTTTCCAGTCCCTGGCCAGGCACAACATTGCCACGCTTGGTAAGTACCGCTTCCAGCGCATCGTCACCACGGACCCCCATGCCTTCCACGTACTGAAAAACGAGTACGGCGACTTTGGTGGCCACTACGAGGTATTGCACCACAGCACGTTCATCAACGAGCTGGTTGAACAGGGCCGGCTCAGGTTGGACCGTTTCAAGGGCGGTACCGTCACCTATCACGATCCCTGTTACCTGGGACGCTACAACGGTGAGTACGAATCCCCGCGCGCCTTGCTCGGCGCCCTGGGCATCCAGGTCAGCGAGATGGAACGCTCCGGCTACCGTTCACGCTGTTGCGGAGGCGGGGGCGGGGCGCCCATCACCGACATTCCGGGGGAGCACCGCATCGCCGACATGCGTGTCGATGATGCCCGCAAGGTGGACGCCGAGACCATCGCCGTCGCCTGTCAGCAATGCACCTCCATGCTTGAGGGCGTGGTTGAGCCGCGCCCCGAGATTCGTGACCTGGCCGAGCTGGTGGCCGATGGCTTGATCATTGAAACAGCCGAATCGACCGCTCCGGCAGCCCAACCCATTGCGGAGGAGGTGCACTGATGACGGATATCCCAAGGCGCGACCCGCGCACCGAATGGATACTGCGCAATCGTCTGCACCCTCAGTATGATGAAGTGGTCGCCGTCAACAGCGGTCCAGTGCGCGGTCCCACCGGCTTGTTACGCAGGAATCCCCACGCCGTTGGCTATATCGGACCCAATGGTATCAAACGCATCGACCGCAGCGCTGGTCTGACCGGCGGCGCGGGCGGTTTGTCGTCACGTGCCAAAGGCCGCTCGGCCCAGGCGGAAGTCGAGTTGCCCCTGCATCGGGTTGAGCAACCCGATTTCCATGTGGTCGTGGTTGTCGACTTGGCGGGCGGCCGCTTGAGCAGTCATGACAAGGACGTGCTTGGTCAGGCGCATCAGTTGGTGAAAGCCGCAGAAGGCGAGGGCGCTGTTGTGGCCGTCGCCCTTGGCGAAGCACGGGAGGCGAACTTCGACAAAGCAGGCGCCGACCGCCTGGTTCATTTGACCGAGGTTCACGGCCAGTCGCTGACCGGCTACTGTCCGGAGCACAAACTGGCCGTGCTTGAAGCGGTTGAATCCGAACTTGCACCGCGTTATTGGCTGTTCCCGGATTCGGTCCACGGCGGCGCCGACCTCGGCTCCCGCCTGGCTGCCCGCCTGGGCGAACGCCCGGCCGTCCATGCCTGGCAAGTCGATGCCGACCACAGCGTCTGTCGCGGCGGCAGCCAGTTGACGGATTGGCATCGACCCACGGCCCGCGTCATCCTGCTGGCCGAGGAATGCGCATTGCCTATCGACGAGACCCGGCACGAAGCCAAGCCGATCGAACTGCCATCGATTCGCAAGGTAACACCGCAAATCGAAGACCTCGGTCAGGTCGAGGTTGACCCGAGTAAGATCGCCCTTGGGGAAGCCGAATTCATTCTCTCCGCCGGTAACGGGGTACGTGACTGGCAACAGTTCCATGCAGTAGCCACTGCCATTGGCGCCACCGAAGGCGCCAGCCGGGTCGCCGTGGACGATGGTAATATGCCGCGTTTCCGACAGGTTGGCGCCACTGGCACCTGGGTGACAGCGCGGGTTTATGTCGCGGTGGGTATTTCTGGCGCCATCCAGCACATGCAGGGTATCGGCCGGTGCGACAAAGTGGTGGCCATCAACCTCGATGATGGCTGCGATATGATCAAACGGGCCGACCTGAGTGTGATTGGTGACAGCCAGGGCATCCTCGCTGAATTGCTGCGGTTGGCTGAAGGCCGGCAAAGTGGAACGGAAGCCGCATCCCCCGCCGAATCCACTGAGGAGGAACGTCATGTTGCCTGACTCTTTATCCAACCCCGACCTCAAGGTCGCCTCGCTTATTTCCGTTGGCCAACATGCCAAGTCCGGCCGCGCGCGGCGGGCCAGCCAGGATGCCCGTGCCGTCGAACTCGGCCTGAAGATGACAGGTTCCTCCTCCCGACTCATCCATGTCGGTGGTGGTGATGAAACCGGCCTGCGCCAGTACCTTGGTATGGGCTTGCCGGAAATAACCCTGCTCAAGGCTGACGGTAGTGCGGATGCCGTCCCCATTTTGGCGAGCTATCTCAAGGAACAGCCCGCTGACATCGTCCTTACTGGCATTCACGCCGAACAGGGCGAGGCCTCCGGCATGGTGCCTTACCTGTTGGCGGAACACCTCGGCTGGCCCATCGTTCCCCGTATCGCCGACATCCAGAAGGTGGAGGAAGGCTTTGCCGAAGTGCTGCAAGCCCTGCCACGTGGTCAGCGCCGTCTGCTGCGCGTTCCGCTGCCGTTCATTGCGACCGTCGACAATGCTGCTCCCGAGGCGCGGCAATATGCGTTCGGCCCGGCCCGTCGCGGACTGATGGATGACGTAGCGGTTAACGCACCGGTTGATGAAGCCCGGTTGGAGTGGCAAGAGAATCCCGCCAAACCCAGACCCAAGCGCCTCAACGTTGTCAAAGCCAAGTCCGCCGCTGACCGGTTCAAGGCGGCCACGGCAAAACCCCAGGGGCAGGGCGGCAAGGTCATCCGTGACGGCACGGACCGGGAGAAGGCGGAGGCGATCATGGAGCTGCTAATTGCAGAGGGAGTGGTGAGGTGATTTCCCGAGGCGGCAGGGATATCACGACCTTGCCGCTTTAAGACACGCAACCCCCTTTCCATGTCGCAGTTGGAGTTCTGGCCTGATCTGCAATGCCATACCATAATCCTCGCCCGGGACAGATCGGAGCGGCTGGCAGCATGGTAGTCATGCTCAGGTAAACCCGACGTGCAGGCCTTATTCGATATGGCCTCGGGCTCTCGAAAAACAACAACCCGATAATAACGAATTACTCTGGAGAGCCCCCTTATGACTAGACGTGCGCAGCCCGCAGTCGACGCTGATCGTCTTTACGACGACGTCGATTACCAGATCGGGCAAGACAATATCCAAGTCGCCGGGTTTGACGTCCACAACCCGGTGTTTGGTATCAGCGCCATACTCATCCTTGTTTTTGTTGCAGGTACCCTGTTCGCGACCGAAGCGGCCAACGGTATGCTGTTGGGCGCCCGCGGCTGGGTGATTGAGCACTTTGACTGGCTGTTCATGGCCGGTGGCAACCTGTTTGTGGTTTTCTGCCTGGCGTTGATTCTCTTGCCAGTCAGCAAGGTCCGCATTGGCGGTGACCATGCCAAACCGGAATTTTCCACATTGTCCTGGTTTTCCATGTTGTTTGCGGCGGGCATGGGCATTGGCCTGATGTTCTGGAGCGTCGCCGAACCCGTTGCCTATTTTACCGACTGGTACGGTACCCCGCTTGGTGTGGCCGCCAATACTGCCGAAGGTAAATCCATGGCTCTGGGCGCCACCATGTTCCATTGGGGCCTTCATCCCTGGGCCATGTACGGCATAGTCGGCCTTTCGCTGGCATTTTTTGCCTATAACAAAGGCTTGCCATTAACGATTCGATCCGCCTTTTACCCGATTCTCGGAAACCGTATCTGGGGGCCAATTGGTCATGTAATTGATATTGTTGCCGTGTTGGCGACCATCTTTGGTCTGGCCACGTCCCTTGGCCTTGGCGCGCAACAGGCCGCCAGTGGTCTGGCTTACCTCGGAATCGTGGAGAACGGCATTGGTACGCAGATCGGATTGATCGCATTCATCACCGCCATTGCCATTTTTTCAGTGGTTCGTGGTCTGGATGGCGGAGTAAAGCTGCTCAGCAATATCAACATGGTCATTGCGTTCATTCTGCTGCTTTTCGTCATCGTCGTCGGTTCCATCAGCGGCTTCTTCGCCAACCTGTTTGACCTGTTCTGGTCCTATGGGAAAAACATTCTGCCCCTCAGTAATTGGGTGGGCCGGGAAGATGAAACCTGGTTCCATGGCTGGACCGTATTCTATTGGGCCTGGTGGATTTCCTGGTCGCCTTTCGTTGGCATGTTTATCGCCCGTGTGTCCAAGGGCCGCACCGTGCGTGAATTCATGCTCGCGGTATTGATTATCCCGACCCTTGTTTGTGGTATCTGGGTAACTGCGTTCGGCGGCAACGCGCTGGACCAGATCCAGGCTCAAGTGGGAGCGTTGAGCGGTGGGCTTACCGAAGTACCGCTCGCCATGTTCCAGATGATGGAAAATATGCCGTTGGCCTCTTTGATTTCCTTCCTCGCCATTGTTCTGGTGCTGGTGTTTTTTGTTACCTCCTCGGACTCGGGATCGCTGGTGATCGATGGTATTACCGCCGGTGGCAAACAGGATGCCCCCGTTGCCCAGCGTGTGTTCTGGGCGACCATGGAAGGCGTAATTGCCGCCACCCTGTTGTTTGGCGGTGGCGCACAGGCACTGAACGCACTTCAGGCGGGTGCGGTTACCGCCGGCTTGCCGTTCGCCGTCATCCTGATTCTGATGTGCGTAAGTTTGTACAAGGGGTTGAACGGGGAGGCGAAAACACAGCTTAAATACAGCGTGTAACCCTCAGGGCGGAAGAGCGATATCCAATCAGCTCTTCCGCCCACCCCCTTCTGGCCCGGATACCTGCTTCAGCCACCCATGCGCTCCCACGCTTGAATGTGTCGCAGGCGAGCAACCCGGCGCTTTCTCCACGATTACAATGACCCATCAAGTGCAGAATTTTCCGGGTGATCAAAATGAATATAATCGCAACCACCGACGTTCAGCACAAAGTGCGCCACATCATTGCCGGCCTGAAACACAAACCGGGTGCCCTTATGCCCATCCTGCATGCCATCCAGGGCGAACTCGGCTACATCCCCGGCGACGTTGTGCCAACCATCGCCGAAGGCCTGCAGATAACCCGCGCCGAAGTTCACGGCGTCATCAGCTTTTATCATGATTTTCGCGCCGCCGCCCCCGGCAAGCACACTATCCAGATCTGCCGGGCCGAAGCCTGCCAGGCTCGCGATTGCCGAACACTGGAACGCCATGCCCAGCAGACACTCGGCGTCGACTACCACCAAACCACCCTGGATGGCGAGATCACCCTTGAGGCCGCCTACTGCCTTGGAAACTGCGCCACCGGACCCTCGATCCGCATCGGCGACGACATTCACGGCCGTGTCACACCGGCCCGTTTCGACGCCCTGATCGACCAGCTACAGACCGTGCCGCTCACTATCCAGGCGGCGCAGGCAGGGGTAAACAGAAAGGAAGACAGCAACCATGGTTAAAGTCTTTGTGCCACGAGACACCACCGCCTTATCACTCGGTGCCAATCAGGTCGCGGATACGCTGAAACAGGCCTGCCGTGAACAGAACGCTGACATCGACCTGATTCGTAATGGCTCACGAGGCCTTTTCTGGCTGGAACCCCTGGTTGAAGTCGAGACCGGGCAGGGCCGTGTTGCCTACGGCCCCGTGACTCCAGAAGACATCCCGGCGCTGCTCGACCAGGGCATGCTCGAAGGCAAGCCCGGTCACCCTTTGTATCTGGGTCTGACCGAAGAGATCCCGTACCTGAAGAGTCAGCAGCGCCTGACCTTCAGTCGCGCCGGCATCATCGACCCCACGTCGCTGGATGATTACATTCACCTGGGCGGCTACGTCGGCCTGCGTAAAGCCCTGGCCAGGATTCCCCAGGAGATTGTCGACGAAGTGAAAGCCTCCGGTCTGCGCGGCCGGGGTGGGGCGGCCTTCCCGGCTGGCATCAAATGGCAGACGGTGCTTGATGCGGACGCCCGCACCGGTAGCAGCCCCTATTCCGAACGCAAGTTTATCGTCTGCAACGCGGACGAGGGTGACTCCGGCACCTTTGCCGACCGACTGGTGATGGAAGCCGATCCCTTCATGCTGATCGAAGGCATGACCATCGCCGGCCTCGCCGTGGGTGCGGACACCGGCTACATCTACCTGCGCTCCGAATACCCGGTTGCCCATAAGATTCTGAACGAAGCCATCGCCAGGGCTGAGGAAGCCGGTTATCTGGGCGGCAACGTATTGAGCTCTGGCAAGGCCTTTCACCTGGAAGTTCGCCTCGGCGCCGGCGCCTACATCTGCGGCGAAGAGACCTCTCTGCTCGACAGCCTGGAAGGCAAGCGCGGCCAGGTGCGCGTCAAACCCCCGTTGCCCGCGTTGAAAGGCGCCTTTGGCCAACCGACCGTGGTCAACAACGTGCTCACACTGGCTGCCGTACCCTTTATTCTGGCCGAAGGCGGCCAGGCTTACGCTGACTACGGCATGGGCCGTTCCCGGGGCACTCTGCCGTTCCAGCTGACCGGCAACATCGAACGCGGTGGCGTGGTGGAACTGGCGTTCGGCGTCACCCTGCGTGAACTGCTGGAAGACTACGGTGGTGGTACAGCCTCTGGCCGGCCGATGCGCGCTGTGCAGGTCGGTGGCCCGCTGGGTGCCTACATGCCCGAAAGCCAGTGGGACACGCCACTCGATTACGAAGCCTTCAGCGACGTTGGCGCCGTGGTCGGCCACGGCGGCATCGTGGTGTTTGATGACACCGTGGACATGCTCGACCAGGCCCGCTTCGCCATGGAATTCTGCGCCGTTGAATCCTGCGGTAAATGCACACCCTGCCGCATAGGTTCCACTCGGGGCGTGGAGGTCATCGACCGCATCCGCGCCAACCAGGAGCGGGATTACCACCTGAATTTGCTGGAAGACCTTTGCGACACCCTGGAAGACGGCTCTCTCTGCGCCATGGGCGGCATGACGCCTAACCCGGTGCGCAGCGCCCTGCAGTACTTCCCGGACGACTTTCACCAAGACCGCACCACCGCGTCCCGCACGCCGGCGGGGGAGGCCTGATCATGTTGCATATCTACGATCCGAACACCCGCTCTGACCGTGATCTGGGCACGCCGCCCCCGGTCGAGACCGGCCACACCGTATCACTGACCATTGACGGCCAGGCGGTGACCGTGCCCGAGGGCTCCTCCGTGCTGCGCGCCGCTGCCATCGCCGGCATCCAGATTCCCAAGCTGTGTGCCTCCGATAACCTCGAGGCCTTCGGCTCCTGCCGTCTGTGCGCAGTGGAGATCGAAGGCCGCCGTGGCCTGCCGGCCTCCTGCACTACGCCGGTGGCCGAGGGCATGAGCGTTATCACCCAGAACGAGCGCGTCGCCAAGCTGCGCCGCAACGTGATGGAGCTGTACATTTCCGACCACCCACTGGACTGCCTGACCTGTCCCGCTAACGGCGACTGTGAGCTGCAGGACATGGCCGGTGCCGTCGGCCTGCGCGAGGTGCGCTACGGTTACGAGGGCAAGAACCACCTCGAGGCCGAGAAAGACACCAGCAACCCCTATTTCACCTTTGATACCAGTAAATGCATCGTGTGCTCGCGTTGCGTGCGGGCCTGCGAGGAAGTGCAGGGCACCTTTGCGCTGACCATCGACGGCCGGGGCTTCGATTCCAAGGTCGCGGCGGGCCAGGACGAAGACTTCATGGATTCCGAGTGCGTCTCCTGCGGCGCCTGTGTCCAGGCCTGCCCAACGGCGACACTGATGGAGAACTCGGTGATTGATCAGGGCCAGCCAGAGCATTCGGTGGTGACCACCTGCGCCTATTGCGGCGTCGGCTGCTCATTCAAGGCCGAGATGAAAGGCAACACCGTGCTGCGCATGGTGCCGTTCAAGGATGGCCACGCCAACCACGGGCATTCCTGTGTCAAAGGCCGCTTCGCCTTCGGTTATGCCACCCATCCGGAACGGCTGACCAAGCCGATGATCCGCAACCACACCGACGAACCCTGGCGCGAAGTCAGCTGGGAGGAGGCGATCCAGTTCGCGGCCGAGCGCATCAGGGCCATCCAGGCCAAATACGGCCGCGACAGCATTGGTGGTATTACATCTTCCCGTTGCACCAACGAGGAAGCCTACCTGGTGCAGAAACTGGTGCGTACCGCGTTCGGCAATAACAACACCGACACCTGTGCCCGCGTCTGCCATTCCCCGACCGGCTACGGTCTGAAGCAGACGCTGGGTGAAAGCGCCGGCACCCAGACCTTCGATTCGGTGATGAAATCCGACGTTATCGTCGTTATCGGCGCAAACCCGACCGATGCCCATCCGGTGTTCGGCTCGCAACTGCGCCGCCGTCTACGCCAGGGCGCCAAGCTGATCGTCGCCGACCCGCGTTCCATTGACCTGCTGAACACACCGCACGGCGGCGAGGCGCTGCATCTGCCGTTGCGTCCCGGGACAAACGTCGCCCTGATCAACGCCCTGGCCCATGTTGTCATCACCGAAGGACTGGAAGACCGCATGTTCATCGCCAGCCGTTGCGACGGAAGCGAGTACGCCACCTGGAACGACTTTATCCGTGACGAACGCCATTCACCGGAAGCGACGGAAGACATCACCTGCGTTCCGGCCGCTAAAGTCCGCGAAGCGGCCCGGCTGTATGCCCAGGCGGGTAATGGCGCTATTTATTATGGCCTGGGTGTGACCGAACACAGCCAGGGCTCCACCATGGTGATGGGCATCGCCAACCTCGCACTGGCCACCGGCAACATCGGCCGCGAAGGCGTGGGCGTTAACCCGCTGCGTGGTCAGAACAACGTCCAGGGTTCGTGCGACATGGGGAGCTTCCCCCATGAACTGCCGGGCTACCAGCACGTCTCCCGGGAGGGCCCGCGCAAGGCCTTCGAAGACGCCTGGGGCGTTACGATCAACAGCGAACCCGGCCTGCGCATCCCCAACATGTTCGATGCCGCCATCGACGGCAGCTTCAAGGGGCTGTACGTGCAGGGCGAGGACATCGCCCAGTCCGATCCCAATACCCACCATGTGGAACAGGCGCTTGGTTCGCTGGAATGCCTGATCGTGCAGGACCTCTTCCTGAACGAGACCGCCAAGTTCGCCCACGTGCTGCTGCCCGGCTCCTCGTTCCTGGAGAAGGACGGCACGTTCACCAACGCCGAACGACGCATCAACCGCGTGCGCAAGGTGATACCGCCGCTGGCCGGCAAGGGCGACTGGGAGGTCACCCAGGACCTGGCGAACGCACTGGGCTATGCCATGCACTACGACCATCCCGAGCAGATCATGGCCGAAATTGCCAGCCTGACACCCAGTTTCCAGGGCGTGACTTACCAGAAACTGGATGAGCTCGGCAGCATCCAATGGCCGTGTAACGATGATAATCCGATTGGCACTCCGATCATGCACGAGCAGGACTTTCCGATTGGCAAGGGCCGGTTCATGGTCACCGACTACGTGCCCACAACAGAGCGTGCCAACCGCCGTTTCCCCCTGCTGTTGACCACGGGCCGTATCCTCAGCCAATACAACGTCGGTGCCCAGACAAGACGGACCGACAACCAGGCCTGGCATGAGCAGGATTGGCTGGAGTTGCACCCCCACGACGCCGAAGAGCGCGGTATCAATGACGGAGACTGGGTCGGCCTTACCAGCCGCTCAGGTAATACCGTGCTGCAGGCCAAAATCAGTACCCGCATGCAACCGGGTGTGGTCTATACCACCTTCCACCACCCCGTGAGCGGTGCGAACGTCATCACCACCGACAATTCGGACTGGGCCACCAACTGTCCTGAATACAAGGTCACTGCCGTACAGTGCGAAAAGGTTGCCCAACCTTCGGCGTGGCAACAGCGCCACCTGGAACAACATAAAAAACAATGGGACTTCTACCAAGGGTAGTCCGCAGTGGAGAGCACACGATGCGAATAGGCGTTCCTAGAGAGATCGACGAAGGGGAAAAACGCGTGGCGTTGACCCCGGAAGTCGCGATACAGCTGCAAGAGCTGGGCTTCAGCCTCGCTATCGAAACAGGGGCCGGCTTACAGGCCAGTTTCGATGACGACCAGTACCGTGAAGCCGGTGTTGAGATTATCGAGGACCCGAAAGAACTGTGGCATTCGTCCGACATTGTCATGAAAGTACGTCCGCCCAGCCAACACCCGGAATTGGGCTTTTATGGCGTTGAGCTGCTGGGCAAGGGCCAGACCCTGATCAGCTTCCTCTATCCGGCGCAAAACCCCGAACTGCTGGAGGAACTGTCCAACCGTGGCGTCACCGCCCTGGCCATGGACTCGGTGCCGCGTATTTCCCGTGCCCAGAAGATGGACGCGCTGAGCTCCATGGCTAACATCGCGGGTTACCGCGCGGTGGTTGAGGCGTCCCAGCACTTTGGCCGTTTCTTCACCGGACAGATTACCGCCGCCGGCAGGATTCCTCCGGCCAAGGTGCTGGTGATCGGCGCCGGGGTGGCGGGGCTCGCCGCCATCGGTGCGGCCAAGAGCATGGGTGCCGTGGTGCGGGCCTTCGACACCCGCCCCGAGGTGAAGGAGCAGGTAGAGAGCATGGACGCGGAGTTCCTGATGCTCAGTTTTGAAGGCGAGGGCGATGGCGAGGACGGCAGCGGCCAGGGTGGCTACGCCAAGACCATGAGCCCCGAGTTCATCGAAGCCGAGATGGCACTGTTCGCGGAGCAGGCCAAGGACGTTGATATCATCATCACCACCGCCCTGATTCCGGGCAAGCCGGCGCCGGAATTGATCACCGAGGGCATGGTCGCCAGCATGAAACCGGGCAGCGTTATCGTTGACCTTGCGGCCGAAACCGGTGGCAACTGCAAGCTGACCGAGACCGACCAGGTGGTGGTCAGGCACGGCGTTACCCTGATCGGCTACACCAACCTGCCGAGCCGCTTGGCGTCGCAGGCCAGCCAGCTCTACGCCACCAACCTGCGCCACCTGCTGAGCGACCTGTGCCCGGAGAAGAACGGCGAGATTGTCGTCAACATGGAAGACGAGGTGATTCGCGGCGCCACCGTGGTGAAAGAAGGCGAGGTCACCTGGCCGCCGCCCGCACCGCGCCTGTCGGCGGCGCCAAAGACCGACATGGGCGACAAGGCCCGGGTCGAGGTTGAAAAGGCGGAGCCCCGGCCGAAACACCCGCTGGCCTTCCTGGCACCCCTGGCATTCGCAGGGCTCGGGCTGCTGGGCCTGGGTTCGGTGGCGCCGCCGGAGTTCATGGGGCATCTCACGGTTTTCGTGCTGTCCTGCTTCGTTGGTTACATGGTGATCTGGGGGGTGTCGCACTCACTGCATACGCCACTGATGAGCGTCACCAACGCCATCAGTAGCATCATCGTTATCGGTGCTCTGATGCAGATATCCAGCGAGCAACCCCTGGTGCTGATACTGGCCGTATTGGCGGTGTTCATCACCAGCATTAATATCGTCGGCGGTTTCGCCGTCACCCAGCGCATGCTGCGGATGTTCAGGAAATAGGGTGGGTATGATGATCACAGGTGTAATCACGGCTTCTTACATAGGGGCGAGCGCACTCTTTATTCTCGCACTGGGCGGCCTCAGCCATCAGGAATCCGCACGGCGCGGAAATCTCTATGGCATGCTGGGCATGGGCCTGGCGTTGGTAGTGACGATTTTCGGTATCGTCACCAACAACTACTTCTTCCTGCTGCCAGGCATGATCGCCGGTGGTGCTATCGGCTGGTATCTGGCGAAAAAGGTCGAGATGACCCAGATGCCGGAGCTGGTTGCGATCCTTCACAGCCTGGTGGGGCTGGCCGCGGTTTTCGTGGGTTACGCCAACGCCCTGGGGCACAGTGAGCTCAGCGGTGTCGAGAAGACCATCCACGACATCGAAACCTACATCGGCATCCTGATCGGCGCGGTCACCTTCACCGGTTCCGTCGCCGCCTACCTCAAGCTGAGCGCCAGGATCAGCGGCAAGCCCTTGCAGCTACCGGCGCGGCACCTGTTCAACGCCAGCCTGGGTGTGGCGGCGGTGGTATTCGGCGTGCTCTTCGTGGAACAGTCCGCCGCCGGCGGTGGCCTGCTCTGGCTGGTGCTGATGACCGTTGTCGCACTGGTGTTCGGCCTGCACATGGTTCTTGCCATCGGTGGCGCCGACATGCCGGTGGTGGTGTCGATGCTCAACAGCTACTCCGGCTGGGCCGCGGCCGCGATGGGATTCATGCTGGGCAACGATCTGTTGATCGTGGTCGGTGCGCTGGTCGGCAGTAGCGGTGCCATCCTCAGCTACATCATGTGCAAGGCGATGAACCGAAAGTTCGTCAGCGTCATCCTCGGTGGCTTCGGCGGTGGTTCGAGCAAAAGCGCCGGAGCAGGCCCGGCTGGTGAGGCCGGCAACGTGAATCCGATTGAGGCGGAGGGGGTAGCGCACCTGCTGGAGAGCGCCAAGGAAGTGATGATCCTGCCGGGTTACGGCATGGCGGTCGCCCAGGCACAGCACACGGTCTTCGAAATCAGCAATAAGCTGCGGGAGATGGGGGTCAACGTGCGCTTCGGCATTCATCCGGTGGCAGGCCGCATGCCGGGTCACATGAACGTGCTGCTGGCCGAGGCGAGGGTGCCCTACGACATCGTCTATGAGATGGACGAAATCAACAAGGACTTCCCCAACGTGGATGTTTCCGTGGTGATCGGCGCCAACGACATCGTCAATCCGGCGGCCCAGGAAGTGCCGGACAGCCCCATCGCCGGCATGCCGGTCCTCGAACCCTGGAACGGCAAGACCACCATCGTGCTCAAACGCGGCATGGCCACCGGCTACGCCGGCGTCGACAACCCGCTGTTCTATAAGGACAACACTCGTATGCTTTTTGGCGACGCCAAGGAAAGTGTCGATGCGGTACTGAAATTCCTCGGGCGCTGAAGGAGGCATATACCTACTGAGGTATATGGAGCGCCGGTGGCCCGGCCGGGTAGGCTTGTTTGCAAAGTCAATCAATGTCGGGAGAAGCCCATGAAAACCAGTGCGGAATGGAAAGCCCTGAGTGAATCTGTGAGTTTGCACGGGCAGGCATTTATCGCCGGTCAGTTCCGGAATGCCGTGTCCGGTGAGACCTTTCCGGCCATCAACCCGGCGACCGAACAGACACTCACGGATGTCGCCAGCTGCGATCACGCCGATGTCGACCTGGCCGTGACCGCGGCCCGCGAGGCGTTTGTTTCCGGCGTCTGGTCGGATCTGGCTCCGGGCGACCGTAAGCGCATTCTGCTGCGTCTGGCGGACCTGGTTGAGAAACACGGTGATGAACTGGCAGTGCTGGACAGCCTGGACATGGGCAAGCCCATCAGTGAGATGATGAGCATCGACGTGCCGGATTCCATTGACTGCCTGCGCTGGACGGCCGAATCCATCGACAAGCTTTACGGCGAGATTGCACCGACGGGCAACGACACCCTCGGCCTGATCCGCCATGAGCCTGCGGGCGTTGTCGCAGCGATCACCCCCTGGAATTATCCGCTGATGATGGCCACCTGGAAGATTGCGCCGGCACTGGCGGCGGGCAATTCAGTCATCCTCAAGCCTTCCGAGAAAAGTGCGCTGAGCGTGCTGCGACTGGCGGAGCTGGCGAAAGAGGCGGGCATTCCCGATGGCGTGTTCAATGTGCTGCCCGGATTCGGTCACACCGCGGGCAAGGCGCTGGCGCTCCATAACGACGTCAATGTACTCGCCTTTACCGGCTCCAGCCGCGTCGGCGGACTGCTGATGGAATATGCCGGCCAATCCAATCTCAAGCGGGTGTGGATTGAGGCGGGTGGCAAATCGCCGATGCTGGTGTTTGAGGATTGCGAGGACATTGAGAAGGCGGCGTCGACGGCAGCCGCAGCGATATTCTCCAATCAGGGCGAAGTCTGTATCGCCTGTTCCCGGCTCTATGTCCAGTCGTCCATCCGCGAGCGTTTCACGAAAGCCTTGCTGGAGGCGGCGAAGGCCTATCAGCCCCGGGATCCGCTTGATCCGGACACCCGCATGGGTGCGCTTGTCGACAGGACCCAGTTGGAGACCGTGGCCCGCTATATCCAGTTGGCGATCGACGAGGGTGGCCAGGTGCTGACCGGCGGTGTTCCGGAAGCGGTGCCGGGGCAGGGCTACTTCGTCGGGCCCACCATCATTGGCGATGCCCACAACGGCATGCGCTTCGTGCAGGAAGAAATTTTCGGCCCGGTGTTGGCCCTGGGTGAGTTCAGCGACGAAGCCGAGGCCATCCACCTGGCCAACGACAACCGTTATGGCCTGGGCGCATCGGTCTGGACAGGCAATCTGTCCCGGGCCCATCGCGTCAGCCGGAAAATTCAGAGCGGTATGGTCTGGGTCAACGGCTGGGGTGGCGGTGACAGCACAATGCCGTTCGGCGGGGTGAAAGCCTCCGGTTATGGCCGGGACAAGTCTCTGCATGCGCTTGAGAAATACACGGATCTGAAAACCGTGTGGATCAGTCTCTGATCAGTGCTCAAGGCTCGTGGGGTTATCTTCCAGGTGGGTCAGGTGGTTGATGAATTGTGTGAAGATTTCCGCCTGAGTGGAGGTGTTCAGCCGCGTATGGATGTTCTTGCGGTGCACCTTCACGGTCCCCACGCTGATCTTCAGGCTATCGGCAATCGCCTGGGACGAAAAACCACGCAGGATCAGGTCGGTGATTTCCCGCTCTCGCTGGGTGAGTACGCCGCTGGCAAACGAACGCAGGGCGCGCTTCATGGGGCCGTCGGAACGACCGTATTGCAGGAATTCACCGGACTGGGCCTGCCAGAACTGGCGCACCAACGCGCTGATGACCGGGTAGAATTCCTGCAGGGCATTTAACTCAGTGCGGGAAATGCTCTCCAGCGATGCCTTGCGCCCGAGGGTGATGGCGCAGGTCACTTTGTCATCGAGACGGATCAGCAGGTTGATCTCGTCCACCAGGCCGAAGTTCTGGTAACAGGTCTGGTAGTACTCTGTGCTCCTGAACGAATCCGGCATAATCTCGGCCAGACGTACAATGCCGTGCGATGCTCCGTTCTTGATGGCATGGAACAGCGGGTCAAGTACATAAGAGTGGCTCAGGTACTGGCGCAGGGTGTCGCTTTGTTCCTCTGGTGCGGAGGGATGGACCAGGATCGGTCGCAGGGACTTCTTATAGGTCAGTAGAAGGATCGTATCGAAGAAACACAGCGTCGACAGGAACGCCTCCAGCATGGTCGGGAAGCTGCGCAGGCGCTGATGCTCAATGAGGACCGCCAGGTTTTTCTGCCAGCTCTCGTTCGCCTGTATCTGATTCACGCGATCTCTCATCAC
Organism: Marinobacter sp. DUT-3; assembly: GCF_050379435.1. Classification (NCBI taxonomy): domain Bacteria; kingdom Pseudomonadati; phylum Pseudomonadota; class Gammaproteobacteria; order Pseudomonadales; family Marinobacteraceae; genus Marinobacter; species Marinobacter sp. DUT-3. The sequence continues at coordinate 848,761 of NZ_JBNRMG010000001.1, read as the reverse complement.
ACACCTTAATTGTCTTTCTTTCAAGGCTAAGCCAATTAGTGGACCGAAGCCAGTCCGATCCACAGCAAGGCTCATGCCGCAGAAATGCCGCCCACCCGGGCGTAGGTGCGATCCAGCGCGACACGTAGGCGATCCACCATCTCATCCACCTCTGCATGGCTGATAACCAGCGGCGGCGAGAGCACGATCCGGTTGCCACAGGCCCGTGCAATCAGCCCGCTGGCGGTGCACTCGTCCCGGCACAGGGTGCCAACGTCTTCGTCAAAGAACGTGCGGGCGTTGCGGTCCTTCACCAGGGCCAGGCCCGCAATCAGGCCGGTGCCCTCGATATGGCCGCAAAGCGGGTGTTCGCCCAGGGTGTCCCGCAGACGGGCCTGGAAATAGGGGCCAATGTCGGAGGCGACCGATTCGATAATCCCTTCTTCCTTCAACAGCCGGATATTCTCCAGAGCGACGGCCGCTGCCACGGGATGACCGGAATAGGTGAAACCGTGACTGAAGTCGTCGCCCGACTCGACCAGGGTGTCAGCAATCCGGTCGCCAACTGCAACCGCGGAGATGGGCAGATACCCGGAGGAGAGGCCCTTGGCCATCGACATGATGTCCGGCTGGAAATCGTAAGTCTGGCTGCCAAACCATTGCCCGGTCCGACCAAAACCACAGATCACCTCATCCGCCACCAGCAACACGTCATACTTGCGGCAGATACGCTGAATTTCCGGCCAGTAAGTGCGCGGCGGGACGATCACACCGCCGGCGCCCTGGATGGGTTCACCGACAAAGGCGGCGACGTTATCGGGGCCAACTTCCAGCAGCTTCTCTTCCAGCTCGCGGGCGCGTAGCAGGCCGAACTCCTCTTCGGAAAGGCCATCGGCCTCGCCATACCAATAGGGCTGCCGGATGCGGTGGATGCCCGGTAACAGGGGGGCGCACTGGCCGTGCATATGGGGCATGCCGCCCAGACTGGCGCCGCCAAGGGTACTGCCATGGTAGGCATTTTCCCGTGCGATCAGCAGCTTGCGGTAGGGCTTGCCTTTGAGCGTCCAGTAATGGCGCACCATACGGATGATTGTGTCGATCGCCTCCGAGCCGGAATTGGCGAAAAAGACCCGGTTAAGATCGCCGGGTGTGATGTCAGCGATGGCCTGGGCGAGCCTGGTTACGGGTGTATGGGTGCTCTGGAAAAATGTGTTGTAGTAGGGCAGCACCTGCATCTGTTCGTGGGCAGCATTGATCAGCTCTTGCCGTCCGTAGCCCAGGTTCACGCACCACAGGCCAGCCATACCGTCGATCAGTTTGTTGCCGTCCGAATCCCAGACATGGACGCCTTCACCACGGGTGATCACCCGTGCACCCTTGCGGTTGAGTGCCTGGGTGTCTGTAAATGGATGAAGGTGGTGACGGGCATCGGTGTCGCGCACAGCGTTTTGCGTTTCAGTGTTCGGAATTCTTGTTGTGTATGACATGACAATTCCCATGAAAGTGTAGGCGCCTGGATTAACGTCCACATCTACCATAGGAAAACTCGTGTTTTCGGAGATATACCCCCCGGGTGATAGATACACCCATACTCCCAGTGGGATATCGTGGCATTCTGTCTTCCTAAAAGCATTCAAGAGTAACGCGTATGACTATTAACAAGAACCGCGACCTGGACTTCTTCATCACGGACCTGAACGGGAATTTACGCGGAAAGCGATTGCCTTCCAGCGGCCTGAAAAAGGCACGGAAAGAAGGCCTCAAATTGCCACGCTCGGTGGTCGGCTTTGATTTCTGGGGCGCCGACGTGCTGGAAAACGGGCTGGTGTTTGAAACCGGCGATAGTGATGGCGTCTGTATGCCCGTCTCTGACGACCCGACACCGGTGCCCTGGTCCGAAGTACCCCGTGACCAGATGCTGGCGATGATGTTCAATCCGGACGGCACGCCCTTCGAGGCTGATCCTCGCCAGGTTCTCAAACGCATCGTGGACCGCTTTGCCGAGCTGGGATTAACGCCGGTGATGGCGACGGAGCTCGAGTTCTACCTCATGGATGCCGAATCCGAAAGTACGCAACGCCCGATCCCACCGGCATTGGCCGACGGCAAGGGGCGCCGGCTGTCCAACACGGAAGGTTACGCCGTCGAGGAAATGGACGGGTTTGAGGCCTTCTTTACCGATATCCGTGCAGCGTGTCAGACCCAGGGCATCGGGGCCGACACCATAATCGCCGAGATGGGCCCTGGCCAGTTCGAGGTCAACCTCAATCATGTGGCCGACCCACTGAATGCGGCCGACCAGGCGATCCTGTTCAAGCGCCTGGTGCGCGGCGTTTCACGGCGTCACGGCTATGCGGCGACGTTTATGGCCAAACCCTATGCTGAGGAAAGCGGTAACGGCTTCCATGTGCATTTCAGCCTGCTTGATCAGGACGGTAACAACGTCTTTGATAACGGCACCGAGGAGGGCAGCGATCTTCTCAGGCATGCCATTGCCGGCCTGATGAAGCTGATGCCCGAGAGCATGCTGGTTTTCGCGCCTCACCTGAACTCCTACCGCCGTTTCATGCCGGGCGCCTATGCACCGACCTTCGCCAGCTGGGGCTACGAAAACCGAACGGTTGCCCTGCGTGTACCGGAAAGTCCAAACATTGCGCGGCGGATCGAACACCGGGTCTCCGGTGCCGACGCCAACCCGTATCTCGTACTGGCCTCGGTCCTCACCGGCGCATTCTATGGCATGGAGAACAAGCTGGAGCCGAACGCACCGGTCGAAGGCGACGCCTACGCCGAGGAGAACCCGGAATACCCGCTGCCGTGCGAATGGCAGGAAGCGACCAATCGCTTCGACCAGAGCGAGATCCTGCGGGAGTACCTGGGTGACGAGTTCGTCCGGGTCTACGCCGAAGCCAAGCGCCAGGAGCGTCAGCGCCTCAATGAGCAGATCTCCGACATTGAATACGAAGCCTACCTGGGCCTGCTCTGATTTAATAAACGACAGATAACGCCTGCGGTAAAGCCGCAGGCGAGGAGTACCTGATGAGTCTGAAAATCGGCATACTCGCCACCGGTATTACGCCGGACGATTTGATTGATACCTACGGATCCTACGCGGACATGTTCATGAACCTGTTCGGGCAGGCCGGCTACGATTTCAAATACGAGACCTTCGATGTCCGGGACGATGTCTTTCCGGATTCGGCCGAATCCTGCGATTCCTGGATCATTACCGGCTCCAAGTCCAACGTTTACGAGAACACGCCGTGGATGGCCCGCCTGAAGGACCTGATCCTCGAGATCTACAGCACCGGTCGCCCGATGGTCGGCATCTGCTTTGGACACCAGATTATCGCCGAGGCCTTTGGTGCCGACGTGAACAAATACCCGGAAGGCTGGGGCGTTGGCCTGCACACCTATCAGTTGGAAAAGACTGTGCCGGAACTGGACGGCCTGCAAGGGCAGTTCACCCTGAACGCCATGCATCAGGACCAGGTGCTGACCAAGCCGAAGCAGGCCGAAGTGGTCGCCTTTTCGTCATTCTGCCCCTTTGCCGCACTCCAGTACGATAACCGCATCCTGACCCTGCAGGCCCACCCCGAATTCAACGTGGATTTCGAATCCCGGTTGGTACTGTCGCGCCGTGACAATCCGATTCCGCCGGCAGCGGCAGATGAGGCGCTGGTAGGCCTCAACGACGAGTCCGCCGACACGGATTCCCTGCAGGTGGCACGATGGATGGCCTCGTTTCTCCAGCAGGGGTGAACCGGTAAGGTTCTAGTCCCGTCCCATATCGACCGGCGCCATGCGCCGGTCTTTTTTTGCAGATATAAAAAAGCCGGGCGAGGCATAAGCGCCTGGCCCGGCTGGCAGCATCGCTGCCTCAGGCGATGGTGTACCCCATCACGATGAAGGACACGAAGGCCATGACCGCACCTATCGTGGCGTAGGGGATCTGGGTCAGGGCGTGCTGCATCGGTGTACAGCCGGAGCCCGTGGATGACAGCACCGTAGAGTCACTGAAGAAGCAGGCATGGCTACCAAACGCAGACGCGGAGAGCAGGGCGCCCACGGTCAGTGGCATGGACATATCCATGGCCTGGGCCATCGGGATTACGATGGGCAGCGATACCACAAACACACCCCAGCTTGACCCGGTGGAGAACACCACCGCGGCCATGGTGGCAAACACCATCGCTGGCAGCAGCTCCGGAGAGAGATACGGGGTGATGGTGTCGATGATATAGGTGGTCATGCCCAGTTCATCGTTGATGGCCTTGACCATGAAGCCGGCACACACCACGGCGATCGGATGCAGCATAACCTTGAAGCCATCCAGCATGGAGTCGGTCAGTTCGCCGAAGCTCATCAGCCGCTGGCAGAAGTACAGGATCATCGTGAAGATGGAAGCCACCAGCGCGCCCAGCAGCAGGTCGATCTCGTAGTAGATGCTGGCGGTAATCAGGACTGCCATCGGCAGCAGGAAGTTCATCAGCCCCACTGTCGTGGAAGTACGACGAACGTTGCTGGTATCGAAACCCTGGTCCTCTAATCCGTCCGGGATCGGCTGGCCATTACGGGCCCGTTCCTCGGCCTTTTTCATCGGGCCGAGATCCTTCAGTACACCCATGGCCACGAGGAAAACCACAATCAGTGCGGCCCAGCCGTATGCCATGTAGGGAATCGAATCAATGTACAGCGACATGCCCTGGCCGTCAGGAACGGCGCCGTTTTCTTCCAGCAGAGCGCCAAAATAGACCGCCCAGGTGGAAATCGGAACCAGAATACAGACCGGAGCGGCGGTGGAGTCCACCAGGAACGCCAGTTTTTCACGGGAGATCTTGAAGCGATCCGTCAGGGTCTTCATGGACGCGGACACAGCCAGCGAATTCAGGTAGTCATCAATGAAGACCGCCAGGCCCAGAAAAGAGGTGGTCAGCATGGTGCCGCGCTTGGTCTTTATTCGTCTGGCCAGCACCTCGCCAAAACTCAGCACACTGCCGCCGCGCTCCAGCATATTGATCAAGCCGCCCATCATGCCGCAGACCAGTACAATCCAGGCGATGGTCTCGTTTTGGACCACGTTCATGGACAAATCACCCAGGCTGGTGAAAAGGTTGGTCGGGTCGATCAGGAGGGAACCGGCAACAATACCGGCGAAGATGGATTCAAGGGGGCGCTTGGTTTTAACAGCGACCAGAACGATCAGAAGGGAAGGCAGCAAACTCAGTACACCGTACGAATCGCCCTCCACCTGCCAGGTCGACATATAGGCGAAGGCCGCGAGTATCGCGCCGTAGCCCAATATCGAATACAGGGGCCCCCAGCCGGGACGGTCCTTCAGACCATCGTTCATTGGCATGATCCCGCTATCAGTACTTATTGTGTTGTCAGTCATCATATTACCCGTCTCTTGTTTTTCATTGGAACCGCGGTGAGAGCAGTCACCGCGGAATTCGGGGGCATTTTGATCTCACCGGGCCAGCAGACAGGCGGCCCGGCCGATGTTAGTCAACGTGAGAAATCAAAAGCCGAGCTGGTCGCGCAGGTTGTAGTACCAGGCCCCCATGGCGGTCAGCGGAATCCGCATGGCCCGTCCGCCGGGGAAGGAGTACTGGGGCAGGCCGGCGAAGATGTCGAATCGTTCTGCCTGGCCCTGGATAGCGTCACTGATCACCTTGCCCGCCAAATGGGTACAGGTGATGCCATGGCCGCTATAGCCTTGCGCGTAATAGATATTCCCGCCAATGCGGCCAAACTGGGGCAGACGCATCAGTGTGAGAAGGAAATTGCCCGTCCAGGCGTAGTCGATCTTTGCTCCCTTCAGCTCCGGGAAGGTCTTGAGCATCTTGGGCACGATCAGGGATTCGACCTTTTCTGGCTCGCGGGCGCCGTAGGTGACGCCACCGCCATAGATCATCCGGCCGTCACCGGACAGGCGGAAGTAGTCGAGGAGGTAGTTGCAATCCTCAACACAATTGTCTTTGGGCAGCAGGCGCTGGCGCACATTCTCGGCCAGCGGCTCAGTGGTAATGATCTGCGTGCCGCAGGGTATGGCCTTGGATTCCAGCTTGGGCAGCAGGCCATTGAGATAGGCGTTACCGGCAACCAACACATAGTCAGCCTCAACGCAGCCTTCCTCGGTGTGGACGACCGGTTTATCGCCTTCACGAATCCGCAGGGCCGCGGAGTTCTCATAGATGACGCCGCCCAGGGATTCAACGGCCGCTGCTTCACCCAGTACCAGGTTGAGCGGATGGAAATGCCCGCCGCTGTGGTCGATCAGACCGCCGGTGTAGCGTTCGCTGCCGACGTGTTGCTGGATGGCGTTCTCATCAAGTAGCTCGAGCTGGTCATGGCCGTGGGCTTCCCAAAGCTTTTTCTTCTCGACCAGTCCATCGAATTGCTTGCTGTTGCAGGATGCGAAAATGCCGCCTTCTTTCAGGTCGCACTGGATGTCGTACTGTTTGACGAAGCGCCGCAGGATACGACCGCCCTCGAAGGCCATCTGGCCCATCTCGGCACCGACTTTCTTGCCGTAGTTCCGTTCGATGAAGTCGATATCGCGGCTGTAGCTGTTGACGATCTGGCCGCCATTGCGGCCGGATGCGCCGAACCCAATGCGGCTGCCTTCCAGGACAACCACCTTGAACCCTTTTTCGGCGAGGTGGAGCGCTGTCGACATGCCAGTGAAGCCGGCGCCAATGACGCAGACATCAGCCCTTACGTGCCCTTGCAGGGTGGGGCGTACGGCCTTGTCATTCGCCGACGCAGCGTAGTAGGAATTGGTATGAGACGTTGTTGGCACGGTGTTACTCCCGAAACATCATTGTGTCTTGACCGGCCCTCCCGAAGGTTGGCCGATTGAGTCTTGTCTTGGGATACAACGTTACGGAGAAGTGACAATCCCGTGATATACCCCCCTGGGTATATTTTGGGAGGGTAATCATTGCAGGGTTGATCGACTGTGGTGCATGGAATGGGTTTGGGGTAGGGCGGGGAGATTGCGCTTCTGGCGATGATCCGCTCGGGAGCCTATATTGGCTTGGTGGCAAGGCTTGCGATAGGTTTTCAGTGTATGCCGAAAGCATGGTACTTTCGGGCCACAAGATCTTGTTGATTAAAATCAGAAAATCCAGACTGGCGAGTAGACTTTATGAACGTAGTGATCATCGGCGCGGGGATTATGGGAACCACTTTTGCCACCCTGGCAAAAGAGATGGCACCGGATTTGGACATCACCATCCTGGAGAGACTGGACAGCGCCGGGGCAGGAAACTCATGGGCATTCAACAACGCCGGCACGGGACATGAAGCGAACTGTGAGCTTAACTATACCCCCGTGGATGAAGAGGTCATTTCGGTCGAGAAAGCGCTGAAGATCCACGCCCAGTTCAACGTGGCCAAGCAGTTCTGGGCTTACCTGATCGAAAAGGGCGCCATCAAGGACCCTAAAACGTTTATCAACCAGACCAAGCACTGCACCATTGTTTCTGAATCCGCCATTGAAGAACTGCAATTGCGATTCAAGGAAATGTCGGCTCATCATTTTTTCGAGCACATGCGTTACTCGGAAGACTTCGACGAAATAAAAAGCTGGATTCCCTACACCATGGAGGGACGCCCTCGCCATGAAAAAATGGCGGCTACCGTTATTGAAACCGGCACGGATGTTAACTTTGGCGCTTTAACGGAGCAGATGGCGGCGCATGCAGTGCGTGAGCTGGGTGTGAAAATTGAGTACGGCACCCATGTAAAACGTGTACACAGGAGCCCCACAGGGCGTTGGGTTATCGAAGCTGAAAGCAACGGGACCAGGGTTCAGCATAGGGCGGATGTGCTCTTTGTAGGCGCCGGTGGGGGCGCTTTTCCACTTTTGAAAAGAAGCCACTTACCGTTTCGGAGCCGATTTGCCGGCTTTCCTGTGGGCGGGCGGTTTTTGCAGGCACCGATCAGCGAAGAGCAGGCCGGGAATTACAGGGCCAAAACCTATGGCAAAGCCAAAGTTGGCGCACCTCCCATGTCCGTACCGCACCTGGATTTACGGGTAGTGGATGGCAAGCACTATTTACTTTTCGGTCCTTTCGCATCGTTTAAACCGGTGCTCGAGAGAGGCCGTGGATTTTTTGATTACCTTACCTCCATTCGTCTGCATGATATCCCGGGCTTGCTGAATGTGGCCCTTGAGCATTTCCCCCTGGTTAAATACCTGGTTTCAGAGACCTTCAAAGGCGAAAAGAGCATGTTTGAAGAGCTTGAGAGCTTCGCTCCGGGCTTGAGTAAGAAGTTTGACTGGAGACCGGTTCAAGCCGGCCAGCGAGTGCAAATCATCAAGGACGGGGATTTGCAGATGGGCACGGAAATCCTTGTGTCCAAGGACAAGACTTACGGGACATTGCTGGGGGCATCGCCTGGCGCGTCGGTTTCGCCCGAGGTTATGTTGCGCTGCCTGGAGCAGTTGTTACCGGCTGTCGTTTCCAGCGAAGAAGCCAAAGAAAAGAAGAAAAAGATGTTTCCTGAGGACGACCTGGATGCATTGATCAATAATCCCGATCGTTACCGGGAGATTCGTGACTCAGTCAACAAACAGTTGGGGATAAACCAGTCCAGGGCGCAGTGAGGTCGGCTATGCGTGAGGGGCAGGGCATAGCGGGCGCCTCTTTCGAACCGGGACTGGAACCGGGGTATGAGCCTGAGATCAAATGAGAACCTCAGGCTCCATTTGGTAGGCTTGATGAAGCAGGTTAATGAATCTTTCTGAAATTGGTAATGTTTCTGAACCAATCACCCTCACAGGAACACCCGGGGTCCAGGAGTTCATGACGGCTCCACCTGTTAGCCGCCGAACTGTCTCTACCGCCACAGTTTCCTGGCGTTGGGGGACTCCCAGGGATTCCAGTTGCCGCTTAACAATCTGCATTGTAATCCCGTTGAGCATCTCTGCCCTGGGCCATACAACGGCCTTGTCGTCCCAGAAAGCCATATTCCAGATGGTCGCTTCGCTGATGTGGCCATGCGTGTCCAGATAGGCCGCATCATCAAACCCTTTCTCAACCGCTTTTCGGAGATAATAGGTTTTCGTCGCTTCGCCCACATGTTTGATGGTTGGTAAAGGGCGTTGATGCTCAACAGTATCCAGCCGCAGAGCTCCAGCAGGACCATTTGTGGCCGGAGAGGTACGAACAAGTATTGCCGGGTCGTTCGGGGCGCCGACCGAAGTAAATTCGCCACTACGTGAGAAAACAGTCGCAATCAGCGATACATTTGTTGGTCCGTCCTCAATGGCGGAGCGAAGAAATGCTCGAATTTCGTCATTGGAATGCGCCCGTCCAAACATTTCTATCGACGCAGAGCTCAGGCGTTCCAGGTGAAGGTCCAGGCCCCGAACAGTCCCATTGCGAACCTGCATTGACGTAAAATGGGCGAAACCCGAAAAGGCGAGGGGCGGAAGGTCTGAAATTGAGGCTTCACGCCCATCAATCATTGTTCTGAAGGATAGTGTCTTTGACATCTCTGTGCTCCTCGTATTTGAACGGGTGGAATTCAAGTACGAAGATCTTAAACTGTGACAGTGGTGTCAGGGTCAAGAGGGTATTTATGAGAATCGGAGATTTGGCAAAGCAAACTGGCGTCAGCGTACGCATGTTGCGATATTACGAGGCTGAGGGGCTGCTAACACCTGCGAGAACAAGTAGCGGTTATCGAGACTATGGTTCGGCTGACAGAGACACGGTAGAGCGTATAAAGATGCTGGGAGCATCCGGAATGACATTACCCGTGATCCAGAATTTTCTTCCTTGTGCGCTTGATGAACGGGGTGAATTTGAACCATGCGATGAGTTGACTGACATCCTGGACCAGCAGATTGAACTGGTTGCTGAGAAAATTCAGCGTCTACGGGAAAGCCGTGCTTTGCTTTTTGAATTGCGGACAAAGGTAGACACGAAATCCACATTCGCTGGGGGCACCTGAGCCCCGCTATCAACTCTTCAATGCATCATCCAGATCGGTATCTTGGCGTGACCAACCATATGGCGCGTCACCCCGCCAAAGATTTTGCATGACTAACTACCGGAAACCCAAGCCACCAAGACGTTGATCTTCCGAAAATGCATTCGAAAGGTATCGCATAACCAGTTTGATACGTTCAACGTGCCGCAGATCGGGATGGGTCAGTAGCCACAGATTTGATGCCTTCCCCGGCGGGAAAGCAAACAAGGCTTCCAGTTCCGGTCGCTGCTGGTCGTCTGGTAGAAGGGCCAGGCCATGACCGCTCTGGGCTAACCAGGACATGGCCACCAGGTCGTCGCTGCGGGCAGCGATGCATTGCGCCAGTGTGCTCTCCAGCCAGACAAATGCCGGTAGTCCCTGCATGCTGCCACTAGCGCCGATCAATAGATGGTGCTGCAAGTCGTCCAATCCTGTCGGGAAGCCATGTTTTTCCCGGTAGGTGGGGCTGCCATAAACACTCCAGCCGATGGAACACACTTGCCGGCCAACCAGATGTTCAGGCGGCACATCCGTTACCCTGACGGCGATATCTGCCTGGCGGCTGTTCATGTTGACTTCCAGATTGCTGACCAGCAATTCGACCGTGATCTCCGGATAACCCTGGTTCAACCTGGCCAGATAGTCGGGCAGGTATCGATAAGCAAGGTTGTTGGGCGCAGTAATCCGGACCTTGCCCTTTGGCTGCACATCACGACCTGCGATTCGACGTTCCATATCGTTAAAGGCGCCGTCAACGCGATTGGCGATGTCCTTCAACTCCTCGCCCAGAGGCGTTAGCGCGTAACCGCCAGGCAGACGTTCAAACAGGCGGGCACCCAAATCTTTCTCGAAGGCGTTCAACCGCCGAAACACAGTCGAGTGGTTCACACCCAGTATTCGGGCCGCGCCAGCCAGGGAGCCACTTTGTTCGATGGCGAGAAAGACTTTGAGTGAATTCCAGTCCACTTGATGTTCCCTGTATTTGCAAGATTGCAATTCTATCTTTCCAATTTTGCGAATGTTGCTCGCTGAGTGCAAGCGCGATACTGAACCCGATCAGAATCCAACAAGGAGAACCGTCTATGACTCGCGAGTTTGAGCTAATCACCCATGTACTGTGTCCCTATGTTCAGCGCTCGGTCATCGTCCTGAGTGAAAAACGAATTCCCTACCGGCGCACGGACATTGACCTGGCAAACAAACCAAAGTGGTTTCAGGATATTTCCCCGTTGGGCAAGGTGCCGGTGCTCGTGGTGGGGAAACGACAATCCCTTTTTGAGTCAGCTGTGATCTGCGAATACCTCAATGAGGTGACACTAGGCACGCTGCATCCGGAGGACCCGTTGGAGCGTGCCGATCACCGCGCCTGGATAGAATTCGGGTCTGGCCTGTTGAGTGGCATTGCCCAACTGTATAACGCACCAACACAGGAAGAGTTTGATGCCTCACGTAACAGGTTACGGATACGATTCGAGCAATTAGAGAATCGGCTGGGCGGCGGTCCTTATTTCTCCGGGGAGAACTTTCAGATCATTGATGCTGTCTACGGTCCGATTTTCAGGTATTTCGATGTGTTTGAGTCTGTGGTGGACCTGGGCATTCTGGAGAATGTGGAAAAGGTTCATATGTGGCGGGACCGCTTGCGGACTCGGGAGTCGGTTCGCAAGGCGGTCTCCCTTGACTATCCGGATCGTCTGTTGGCCTTTGTTCGGGGAAGGGGTAGTTATATGTCCCAACTGGTGGCTTGCGGCAATTGAGGCGTCGACCCGGAATTTCTTTGCTACACCAACGGAGGGTTAACGCGTTTGAACCCTTCCTGGGTTTGATAAGGGTAATAGGGGTAAGGCGGTGTCACGGCACTGACCTCATCAAGCCGGGTGATCTGCTCAGGAGTCAGGTTCCACCCCACTGCACCCAGGTTCTGCCGAAGTTGCGATTCGTTACGTGCACCCATGACCACAGTGGCCACGGTGGGTCTTTGCAGCAACCAGTTTATCGCGATCTGGGGCACAGTCTTATGGGTTTCCTCGGCGATCTCCTCCAGAACGTCGATAACCCGGTACAGGTGTTCGTCATCCACCGGGGGCGCAAACTGCGCTGTCTCATGCAAGCGGCTGGTCGACGGTAACGGCTGCCCCCGCCGGATTTTACCGGTCAGCCGGCCCCAGGCCAGTGGACTCCAAACGGCCGCGCCGAGCCCCTGATCCTGCCCAAGGGGCATGAGTTCCCACTCGTAATCCCGGCCGACCAGTGAATAATAGGTCTGGTTGGCAATATAACGGGAGTAGCCATATCGGTCAGCCACCGCAAGGGATTTCATTATCTGCCAGCCGGAGAAGTTCGATACGCCCACATAGCGGATCTTTCCTTGCCGGATCAACAGGTCCAGCGTGCTCAACACCTCTTCCACCGGGGTACGGGCATCGAATGCGTGCAGATAATACAGATCGATATGATCGGTGTTCAGCCGTCTCAGCGACGCTTCACATGCTCGGATCAAGCGTTCCCGTGACGAGCCGGCATCGTGGGGGCCATCGCCCATGGGCAGGGTGGTTTTGGTGGAGATCATCAGCTGCTGGCGCTTGCCCCGGATCGCTTTTCCGAGCACTTCCTCGGACGCACCATCGGAGTACACGTCCGCGGTATCAAACAGGGTAACGCCGGCATCCAGGCATATATCCACCATCCGGCGTGCCTCGTCACTCTCGGTATTGCCCCATGCACCAAACAGAGGGCCCCGGCCACCAAAGGTACCGGCGCCAAAGCTCAATGCGGGCACTTTCAGGCCAGAAGCGCCCAGTTGACGGTATTCCATAGCAGTTCTCCTCTCGCGTTGTTGGTAACTCGACGATACAGAGGCCTTTACTTATGATATAGACATCCTGTTGTCACGATATTTGTGAAATGAATTCACTATGCCTCAATCCTCCACCAATCGCCTGGCGGCCATGGAAATCTTCAGTGCTGTGGTAGAGCAGGGCAGTTTTTCGGCTGCCGCCCGGGCCTGCCGGTTGACCCCATCTGCCACCAGCAAGGCGATTACGCGCCTGGAGCAACGGCTGGGAACCAAGCTGATTCATCGCTCCACCCGGCAAATGCAGTTGACTGCGGAGGGCCGACGGTTCTACGAACGTTGCCGCCACATCCTCAGTGACCTGGAAGAGGCGGAAAGGGGAGCGAGTAGAGCAGTAGAGCCTACGGGGCACTTGAGGGTCACTGCCAGTCTTCCTGTCGGCCACGGTTTTTTACTGCCGATTGTTTCCAGGTTTCTGGCACAGTACCCCGGTATTACACTGGAGCTGTCGTTGACTGACCAGGTAGTCAATCTGCTGGCTGAGCATACGGATGTGGCCGTCCGTAATGGTCCTCTCGAGAACTCCAATCTGGTAGCCCGCAAGCTGGGTGAAACCCGCATGGTGATAGTGGGCGCCCCGGAATATCTCGAACGACATGGCATGCCGGCCACTGTAGAAGAGCTGAGGACACACAATCGTCTGGGTTTCAGCTTTTCCCGGCATACAACTGCCTGGCCCCTGATGATTAATGGCGAGCACACTGAAATCATGCCTCAGGGAAATCTGTTGGTCAGTGATGGGGAAACCATGCGCAAACTGGCAGTCGAGGGCGCCGGGTTGGCACGTTTGACCCGATTCCTGGTTGATGAAGACATACGCCAGGGTCGACTTGTGCCGGTTATGGAAGACCACAACCCCGGAGACCGGGAAGAGGTCCACGCGGTTTTTCTGGGGCAGGGCCGTTTGATGCCGGGTCGGGTTCGGGCATTCCTGGATTATCTCTACGACAACATCCAGATAAACTGATCATTGAACGACTTCAGGCTCGGCAACCGGTTGACGCCTGGCCCTGCCGGCAATCAGGGAACCCACCACGATGAGAACACTTGCCGCGATCACGGCGCTGGTGGCTTCTCCATAACCCGCCGCGATCAGCAAAACCACGGAAATGAGGGGAGCACTGTATGCCAGGGTACCAAGCAACTGGATGTTGCCGTGCTTCACGCCATAATCCCAGGTGAAAAAGGCAATACCAACCGGGCCCAGGCCAAGGCCTAATACGCCCACCCATTGAACCCACCCAGTTGGCCACACTGTGGTTTCCCAGGCCAGGTGACATACCAGGGCCAGAACGGCGGTCACGCCACAAAACCAGCCCACGGCATCTGTCGGTACGGTTTTTACCAACCGGGACAGAACAGAGTATGACGACCAGATCAACGCACAACTGAAGGCCACCAGGTAACCGTCCAGATTACTCGCCGCAAAACCACTGCTATTCCGCCCGATCAGCAACCAGCACCCCACGAGGGCGAGCACGGCTCCCACAATGTGCTGTTTCCGCAGGGACTCGGCGGGCAAGAGGGACGACAACAGAACAATGAACAGTGGCCAGAGATAGGCAATCAGGCTGACTTCGACAGCCGGAGCCAGCGTCATCGCCTTGAAGTAGGCAAAGTGGTAACCGAACAGGCCACCAACCCCGATACACCAGGCCAACAGGGGCTGACGCATATACCGTGTCCCATTATGGCCCGCGTGGAACCAGCGAACACACATCAACAGGAACGCGATGCCAAAGGTCATCGCCATCAACTGAAATTCCGGAATCTTCCCACCAGAAAGCTTGGTCAACAGCGCAAGCGTTCCCCACAGAAACACAGAAATTGAGCCAATCCACGTTGCCGTGACGATGGTTGCCATAAGTTCTCCCAGCCACAATCAGTTCATGAAGTTCAGGGGAGGGAGTCTATGCCCGGTGGAAGGGCCTATGCTTTCCGATTAAGGCGGCATTATTTCGATTTTCGGCGGAAATGGCTTGGCGATTTTCCGAAGTGGCGGGAGAAGCGGTCACTGAAGGACGACAGCGAACTGTACCCCACAGAGTCCGCAATGCGCTGGATATTGAGATCGGTCTGTTCCAGTAACCTCCAGGACTCCTGCATGCGGAGCTCGGTCAGGTAGTGGTGGGGTGTCATGCCAATCTGGTCACGGAACAACTCATTAAGCTGCCGAATACTCAGGTGAGCAACGGCCGCGAGTTCGGCAACGATGATTTTATTGTGGAAATTATCATCAATGAACTGTTTTGCTGTAGCTACCCTCCGGTCCAGCTTCAGTTTGTCGCCGTGGCGCTCCTGCAAGAGCTGGATCAACAAAAGCAGCATCTGATGCTCTGTGTGAGACGAAGGCGCCCCGTTTAACATTTGCGAGTGCAGAAACCGGACGTAATGAAGTAATGCCGAATCCAGCTCAACAAAACAGGGGAGCCGGTCCAATGCAGGGGCCAGGGCTTCTGGCACATCGGCCACCAGAAATCGATTCTCTTCAGATGCGGAATACCCATGGTCGCTTCCGGACGGAATAACAGCAGCCCGGTTTCGCTCAACGTTACCTTCGGTCTGGTCGACAGACAGCGAAAGTCTACCCAGTAGCGGTAACACTAACTGGTGGTGGTCATGGGAATGATTTTCCCCCTCATGGCCGTAGCTTCGCAGGTGCAGATTAGGGTCGGATGTCATCATAGGATGAGTATATTCCCACTGAATATTTTGACACGCCAGGAAGCCTTGGAGTTTATGGAACAGTATCAGAACTCATTATCTCGATAGAAGGCACGGCTTTTCTCGTAAACTGTGGACATATCTATCAGTACAAATCCCAGCCCCGATTCATGTAAGAAGAAGGTGTAAGCCTCCTCTGGGGGAAGACTTTGCCAATATTCAGGGATGCTGCTTTCCCGTTGGTTGATCGCAGGATAACGGGAATGCTCAAAGTAGCCGGCTTCAGTACTGTCGTAGGCGACGGCAAGTGGTTCGGGGGAGGTTATCAACGTGTACCGCAGCAGGCCAGGATGGGTAGCCGTTATGGCGATGACGCAAAGCAGGGCAGCAAGCCCCAGGCGCTCCGCCAGGGGAGCACCTTTCCCAAGCCGGATCCCCAAGGCACCTGCCAGCAGCCCCGTAGAAACAAATGGCCAGAGTGGCAGGTTACCAGCAACGAGGTAATTGGTGAGCATCATGTAGTCAACAAGGGCATAGGTGCCAAGGCCGGCAAGAAGAATTAACTGCACGACCATGCCTTTGTGTTTCAATAAGTTGAAGTGGTTTGCCAATGGCCCGGCTCGCTCGACCGGGGTTGATGTAAAATCCGCGTTGCCTGTTATCACAGTAAGCGCTTTGACAAGAGGAGCCTCGTGGATGAGGGCTTCCACCCTCGTCTTGGGTTTCCCCAAGGCGCTGCCAAAGCTTATGCGATGATCCGGGTGGCCCTCCCTTAAAAAAAGGTAGGGCTGAAGCCGGTAGGTTCGCCTGTCAGTTACGAGGCTGAGTCTTGATTGCTGAAGAGCCTGAGCCATGTTCCGGAATCCGGTAACGGGGGTCAGTTCAATTTTCCGGATGGTGTTTAACGGAATGCGGTGGTCACCGGTGGTGAGCCCCATGAGCCCGAGGCCGGTCAACCGCGGGATGTGAATCGTGAGGTTCTCGCTGTCCAGTTCCAACCAGACCTGGCGATTGACATACGCCACGGCGCAACCCAGCAGCAGACACAAAGCGAACAGGTACAGTTCGAAAGGCACGTTACCTTGTTCGTCCAGCAAAAGCTGGCTGAAATCCAGTTCATCAACGTTAGGCAGCTCCAGTAGCAGCAGACTTCCGAGCAGAAATATCAGCAATACTCCGAGGACTGCAAACAAGTGGCTTGTCTTGAGGATGCTGGCGGAGTAACGAAAGCGCTGTTTACCCATGGTTCTATACCCGATCTTGTCGAAAAACGAGGGGCGCTCCAAACATGCTCATGGAAGTTCTGACCAAAACTCTTCTAACCAAGTTTGCAAATCTTCCCGTGAATCGAAATCTTCTTCAGTTAATTCTTCGTATTCTTCCAGCGAAATAAGCCTATTGTCGATTGCTTCCCGCAACTGAGCCTTAAATAAATTCACATCGTACGGGAATCCCTTTCCAGTGCTAATGGCTTCTCTTATCAACTGAGGGTCATAGCACTCAACGTGGCAATATTTTCTCAATACCGTTTTCAGTGGCTCTTTGATGCTCATTTCAATCTCTAAGGTTTTGGATTCGGGTATAAAGTATGTAACCTGACGTTTCCATCTTGATCAAGCCTATAAATTGCTTTGAGGGTACCGTCAGTGAAATCGGTCGGGATATGCCCGGTCGGACTTTTCTTACTGCCTAGCCGCGTGACGCCCCTCACATAGCTCTGATAATCACTTCCAAATACATCCTCCAAGGGAATTTCAACCGGATCAACGAATATGTCCCCATTCATTCGAGCAGCAGCAATATTCTGCTGGAACTGTGTTGAGTTTCGAGCAAAGTCATCTGCCTTTAACAAAGCATTATCACTAGTAAACGCAGTTGCATTTCGCCCTACCTTGTGAAGTTTAGGGCTACCATCTGGAGATTTATTGAACGCATCGAATGTCGTACCTGAAGCTGGATCTATACCTCTCACGGCACGATCCTCAAGCTGGAGATCGGTTACTCGATTTGGACCTCCATGCCGAATTGGTGCATGTCCTTCAAGATCTAGCGTTCTTATTTGCTGTGTAGTGGTTAACTTGTTTGGAACATTCTTGGCAGGCTTCAACTCCTGGCCTTCAACCCGCTTGGAGGCCGTGGCTTCCAGATGGTTCTGTTTCTTCAGGTCGGTATTGCGCCAGAGGTACCTCAGGCGCTGTTTGCGCACGGCGGTGCCGTAAGCCTTAACGGTCTTGCCCAAAGAGGCTAGCAGGCCCGCATGGCGGAGCCGGCTTGCGACTGTCCCCACCGCCGCAGCACCTCCGGTGGCCACGGCCAGCAGGGCCATCAATATCAGATCGAAGGCCACGGTCGCGGTAAAGTAAGTGGCTTCAGTATGATGCTGGATACTGGCGTACTCGGCAACGAAGTCGTTGAGGCTTTCCCGGAGTATGGGGTCGGCCATCACCAGGTTGGTCAGCTCATAGGCCTGAGCCACGTCCTCACGGGAGATATCCGTGGGATTGTACCCCAGGGCCTTGATCCAGCGTTGGTGGCGGGCTTCCTTATAGTTCGCCCGATAGGACTCGTACCAGGATGTGTCCGGGCTGCCTTCACTGGCGTCCCAGGCCGCCTTCAGGCCATCCATCAGGGTCAGGGTCGGTGTGGCCAGGTCCCCCATCCCATCGACAAACCGCAAGAGCCCGATACCCGCGTCCGCAAATCCTTGGGATGCAGCACCGGTACTGACGGCCGCGCGCTGGTACCAGGGCATTTGCTGGTATTCCCGCTCCAGGGCATCGGCCTCTCCTTGCTCACGCTTCAGTATTTCTGTCAGGGCATGTTGAATCGCCCGGCGCTGTTGACCCACCTCGTCATCCGAGGCATCCGAACTCAGGCGGACGAAGGCGAACCGGCCATTCAGCCCTTCAATACGCGCTTCGCCATTTGCATCCAGAGTGCCCGTTACGCTCTCATCGTCTGTTGCCAGGGTATAGGGAAGACCGGCCACGCCGGTGCCGTCGGGCCAGCGGTAGGCCAGGGTTACATTGTAGGAGCCAGCGCCCGGCACAGGGCTTTCAGGCGCAGGGGGTTCCGGTGAATGAGTGATTGGCTCGTTGGCCGGTGCCAGGGAGTCTGAGTAGACGGCAGCAGCACCGCCCCGTGATCGGCCCGGCCAGTGTTGCTGGAGGAGTTGCCGGAGCGTGGGCGGCAAGTCATTACGCAGGGTGTCCGGGCTGGCCCGTGTGTCGGTGAACAGGGCAAAGCCCGGCTCATAACGGCTGGATAGCACCAGGCGTCCCTCTTGCAGGTCTTCCAACAGGTTTCGTTTCTGGGCGTTGGTCAAGTTGCCGGTCTGGGAAACATCGGCATCCGGGGGCAAGTCGATATGCTGGCCCTGGTAGCCACGGATGAAATAGTCCCGGGCGATGTCCACGGCGTTTGAGGGGTGCAACAGCGTCGGCAGAATGGCTTCGGTAAAACCATAGCCGCCCGTTACGTAGAGCTGGTAGGACATTGTTCCTTCTTCCTTGTCCGGTGATGTCCGTTGGTCCTTTTACAACGCTTGAAATGCTATTGAGTCATCGGGGGGATGGCAAGCGGGTCAATTCACACCTTTCAGATAAAACGCACCGTCCCTGGTGCCAAGACGCAGATGAAACATCTAACGATCAACCGCTGTTTTTGGAACGTACTTCACCACGGATAACAATCTGACCGCTGTATGGGGCCGGTTCGGCAGTATCATTCTTTGCGTCGCGATCCTGAATTTCACCGCGAATCACGATCTGACCGCTATAGGGAGCGGGCTGAGCCTGTTCGGAGCGGGGCTCGTCTGATTTGCGGTCTGCCAGGGTAGCGTGTGCGGGCAGGGCAGCGACGGTAACAAGTGACGCGAGGGTAAACAGTGCAATTTTGCGCATTTTAGTTTCTCCTGGGTTCGAATGATTTCAGCTGAGACCGATGTCGCCAATCGACTCGATATCAGATGAACGAAGTATGGAACCGGAGAATGGCGAGGAATAATTCTCAAACAGTATGGGGTACATCATTCCCTATGATGGGCCTTTCGCCTCTGAACGGTATGTAAAAGCACTCATCATTCTGGGAAATAGGACTTATATGGCCCCGCAATTGGTTTTTGAGCGTTCAGAGTCGCAATGTGTCACCGAGGCAATCCAGTTGAGGAGACAATCTTATGAGCAACATTATTAATGTGACAGACGCAAACTTTGAGCAAGCGGTGGTTCAGAGCGATCGGGCAGTGCTGGTGGATTTCTGGGCACCGTGGTGTGGCCCCTGTAAGACAGTCGCCCCCATGTTGGAGGAAATCGCCGATGAGTTTGGTGACGAGCTGACCATTGTGAAAGTGAACGTGGACGACAGCCCGGACATCACTGCAAAAATGCGTATTCGGGGGATCCCAACACTGGCCCTGTTTCAGGACGGGGGCGTTATTGCCCAAAAAACTGGAGCTGGCAGCCTGGGTGAATTGAGGACCTTCGTAAAAGGGCACTTGTAACGCAGATCCAAAGCCTCCTGAACAGGAGGCTTTCTGGTATAGGAGCTAGCCAACCACACCTTTACCGGAATTTCGTCATTGCGATCAAACTACTTGCCAGCCAGACTGATCAGGGTCCCATTTCCAGGAATGCCAAATGAAAACGCAAGAGCTTCAGTTGCTGTACATCTTCGATGCCATAATGACCGAGCGCTCAGTTACCCGCGCAGCGGATCGGCTCGCGATGACCCAGCCTGCGGTATCCAACGCGATTTCAAGAATGCGTCAGATCTGGAACGATCCACTTTTTGTCCGTAAAGGGCGGAACATTGAACCAACTTCCTATGCGGTGAGTCTTTGGCATCAGGTGGGGGATCACATGTACGCTCTCACCAACGCGGTCAGCGCCACACAGTTTGAGCCGGCAACATCAAAGCGGAAATTTCGCATCGCGGTAACGGATGTAACGGTTGAGATGATCTGGCGTCAGCTGCTTGAACTGCTGGAAAGTGAGGCTCCTGGTGTGGATGTCCATGCCGTTCCGTATACCCCCGAGGGAACCTACGACGACTTGCGGGAAGCACATGTGGATCTGGCCGTGGGCATGCTGAATCAACACGACCACAGCCTGCGAAGCACATGGCTGTTCGAAGGTGGGTATGTACTGGCGATGCGTGCGGACCATCCGCTTGCGGGCCGCCAGATTACAATGGAAGAATTTCTTGATGCCCGGCACCTGCTTGTGACGATGTCCGGGGATGCTCACGGTTTCGTGGATAGCTATCTCGACCAGAAAGGCCAGAGCAGACGGATCGCCGCGACAGTGAACCATTTTTCAATTGTTCCCCGGATACTCCGGGAATCAAACCTGATTGCGTCTGTTCCCGAGTTGATCAGTCAGGATTGTGGCTTCGTGGACGGATTATGGATGGGAGAGCTTCCGTTTGAAGTGGACCCAACCAGCTTGTACCTCATCTGGCACACCCGCCATGACCGCGATCCCGGGATTGTCTGGCTGCGACATCATGTGGAGCGGCTTCTACGGGAACGCTGGCACGACATCATGACCAACTCTCCGTGCGGCTATTCGGCTACCAGAGCCATCGCTTAAGCTCTGACTCGAATCCAGACCATTACTCGAAGAAAAACTTCTGCCGGTATGTCACAGTAGTATGAGCGCTAGTTCCGACAACCAGGGGCGGAAAACAATATTTGTTCATAATAGGCCGAAGGATAGCTAGAGATGATGCGACCACAGTTTCTCCAGGATTTGATAAAACAGCTCTCGCCAAAACTGGATTCGACGTCCTATGTCTACTGCACAGTGCCAAAGGCAAAATACGGCGAATTGGAACACCTCAAGCCCATCGTCAGCATTGCCGAACTGGAAGGCCTTACCCTGGTTATTCCTCTTGAGGAGGCCAAAGCCGAGGGCCTGGACTATTACCGGGTTTTTCGTCGCATCACCCTGGAGGGCCACTCCAGCCTGGAAGCCCTGGGCCTCACATCTGTGGTAACCAGCCTGCTGGCCGAGCGGGGCATTACCACCAATGTCATCGCAGGGTTTTATCACGACCACATGTTCGTACCCAGCGATCGCATTGATGAGGCGATGGAAGCACTGAAGGAGCTCGCCAGCCAGCCGAATGTTGGCAATGATTAAACCAACGCATGAGGAGTCCCAATGATAGAGCGACGTCACCGGGAAATGCCCCCAACTGTCGCGACCCTCGACGATCTCGCACCGTTGGCAGACTATTCATTCATGGACACGCTCAACTGCGATCCTGAGGGGAAAGCAAACGGAGCTGACCACGCGCCACGACAGGTCTTCTCGGGGCACTATGTTCCGGTCAAACCCACGCCAATCGAAAACCCCGAATACGTCGCGCATGGGAAAAATCTGTTTCGCGAACTGGGTTTTGCCGACAGCATGGCGCAGTCCAGCGGCTTCGTCCGCATGTTCTCCGGCGACTTATCCCGGGTTCCGGAGCCTCTGCGCAATGTCGGGTGGGCGTGTGGCTACGCACTTTCCATCTACGGCACCGAATTCTACCAGCAATGCCCGTTCCAGACCGGCAATGGCTACGGCGACGGTCGCGCTATTTCGGTGCTCGAGGCTGTCATCAACGGGCAGCGCTGGGAAATGCAGTTGAAAGGGGCAGGGCGCACACCCTACTGCCGCGGCGCGGACGGCAGGGCCGTTCTGAGATCCAGTGTGCGGGAGTTCCTGGCCCAGGAGCATATGCACGCACTCGGTGTACCTACGTCACGGTCTCTGAGTCTGTACGTGTCGAAAACCGAGCAAGTCAGGCGACCGTGGTATTCGGAGGGCTCACGCTCAATAGATCCCGATATCCTTATACTCGAGCCAGTTGCCATCTCTACGCGTGTTGCGCCGTCGTTCATTCGGGTGGGGCAGCTCGAGCTCTTTAGTCGTCGAGCACGCAAGCAGGAGCACCCGCAGGCGATGGAGGAGCTCGAGAAGATCGTCTCACACCTGATCGATCGTGAGTACAGTGACGTTATCGACCAGTCACTGGCCACTGCTGAAAAAGTGGTGTTGCTTGCACGTGAGTTCCGCAGCCGACTGACGTCGCTTGTTGCGAACTGGATCCGTGTTGGCTACTGCCAGGGTAACTTCAACAGCGACAACTGTGCGGCGGGCGGCTTTACGCTCGACTATGGCCCCTTTGGATTCTGCGATGTGTTTGATCCGCAGTACCAACCATGGACGGGTGGCGGGCATCACTTCGCGTTCCTCAACCAACCAGCAGCGGCCGAACGTAACTTCCACTCGTTCTGTTCGGCGGTTCGGCCGTTGCTGGCAGGGCATCCAGACTGTCTGCGGCAGCTGGAAGAGATTCAAAGTGATTTCCCGAAAGTGATGCAAGCGCAAATGGAGAAGATGTGGGCTGCCAAGCTTGGACTTGACGCTTTTGAGGCGGATTTGTTCCGCGAGCTGGCAACGCTGATGATGCAAACGCCTGTTGATTACACCCTATTCTTCCGGGAACTCTCATCGTTGCCAGATGACATTGAGCCACTCAAGAAGAGCTTCTACAAGGGCCCGACCAATGCTGCAGACCCCGAAGGGATAGACAAGCGCTGGTCAGCGTGGCTCACAAAATGGCAATCGCTCACTCAATCTCGCTCTCCTGAGGAGCTTTCGAGTCAGATGAAGCTCGTCAATCCAAAGTACAGTTTGAGGGAGTGGTTCGTTGTGCCTGCTTATCAGCAAGCGGCAGCGGGGAATTACGCTTTGCTGCGAGAACTGCAGGACGTGATGACGCAGCCATACGCC
The DNA here is from genome assembly GCF_050379435.1 of Marinobacter sp. DUT-3. Taxonomy (NCBI): domain Bacteria; kingdom Pseudomonadati; phylum Pseudomonadota; class Gammaproteobacteria; order Pseudomonadales; family Marinobacteraceae; genus Marinobacter; species Marinobacter sp. DUT-3. The sequence continues at coordinate 825,493 of NZ_JBNRMG010000001.1, read as the reverse complement.
GAGCAATCGGAGGACGTAGAGAAGAAATACTACAGGCTGAAGCCGCCGGAGCTCTTTGAGGTTGGTGGGTCGTCGCACTATAGCTGCTCGTCGTGACGGGCAGCCGATTGGATTTTTCACACAAAGTACTAAATTCGTCCGGGTCATCGCTATGGAGTTATCATTAATGACAATGAGCTCAATACCATCTTGTTAGTCCATAGCTCCAGAGCCCAATTTCAGGGGCATGTGGCCGAGTAGTTAGTATGCATAAAATCCCGCTACCCACCCCGGCAGTACTGGCTGTTGTCGCTCGCCAAGGCAAGCTGCTGCTTGCCCGGCGTGCTAACCCTCCTGATGTCAGGTATTGGGGATTTCCTGGGGGCCATATTGAACCAGGCGAAACTCTCTTGAATGCCGCAGTTCGCGAGCTACGAGAAGAAACGGGGGTGATAGCGAAAGCAGGGCATGTCCTTACTGCGGTTGATGCCCTTGAATGTGACGATGAAGGGCTAAGGTATCACTTTGTTCTCGTTGCAGTGATCTGTCATTGGCTGGAGGGTGAAGGGAATGCGGCAGATGATGCGCTAGAAACCGGGTGGTTTAGTCCTGATGCCATAGCTACTTTAGGACCGATGGTAAGTTCCGATGTGGAAGCCGTAGCGAGGTTAGCACTACAGGAAGATAGACTACCTCAAGGGCAAGTCTGACACCGGTAACAGTCGTGAGAAGAAAATCGGCTCGAAAACTGGTCGGGCGTGAGCTCACGCGCTTGGCCGGTCATGCTACTCAGAAAGGCTCCTGATTAGCTGCTCGTATGCGAGGACGAGGCAACTGGACGACCACAGAAAGTGCTAAACCTATGAAACCATAAATCAGATGGTTACGGCGCAAGTTCCACGCTAAGTGCTAAACAAACTTAAAGTAAATTCTAGAATAGCGAGCTGATTTCAGTTTCCACACAAAGTACTAAATTCGGCGGCCAGCTTGGGAGTGACCCTACCCAGGATTTTCCCAACTCTGGAGGGCCTAATAAGGGGTAGGGGCAGTCGTTCGGCTCATCAGGGGCACCAGCACCCACCATAAATGGGAGCTTGAGAGTTGGCTAACCTTCTTCAATCGCCTCTAAGGCCAGCTCTGCAAGGGGGCCTACATGGCCGGCCAATTCGGTGGCATTTGCGTTTGAGGCGTTACCTTCCAGGGAGCGTTTTGCCACACCCTGAATGATTGCAGCCAAACGGAAGAAGCTGAACGCAATGTAGAAGCTGAAATTTTCAATCTTGTCGATCCCCATTCGCTGGCAATAGGTTTCGATGTATTCCTGCTCGCTGGGAATCCCCAGAGCCTGGATGTCTTTGCCTCTGAGACCTTTGACTGCCCCTATAGACGGCATGCGCCTTTGCATGCAAAGGTACGCCAGGTCAGCGAAAGGGTGTCCCAGGGTGGACAACTCCCAGTCCAGAACGGCAATAGCCTTCGGTTCAGTTGGGTGTAGCATGAAATTGTCGAGCCGGTAATCACCATGCACCAACGCTATTCGGCCATCGTCATCAGGCAGGTTGGTGCTGAGCCAACGGATCAATTGTTCCATTGCTTCGATTTGCTCGATTTCCGACGCCCGGTACTGTGAATTCCAGCGGTCAAACTGCCGTTGAAAATAGTTACCTGGCTTTCCGTAATCCTTTAAACCGGCCGCATCGATATCAACGGAATGCAGCGCTGCCAGGACCCGATTCATGTCATCATAAATCGCCGCACGATCGGCTTTATTCACTTCGGGCAATGACGCGTCCCAATAAATACGTCCCTCAAGATACTCCATGATGTAAAACATCGACCCGATTATGGAGGTGTCTTCGCATAGATGATGGACCTTAGCGACCGGGACCTCGGTGCCTGCCAAGGCCTTGAGGACACGATATTCACGATCAACCGCATGGGCTGATTTAAGCAATTTACCGGGCGGCTGGCGTCTCAATACGTAGACACCAGTCTCCGCTGTGAGTTTAAAGGTGGGGTTTGATTGTCCACCTGAAAACTTCTCTACACTGATTGGCCCTTTGAAGCCCTCAATTTTGGCTTCGAGATAGAGCTGCAAGCTGTCGAGATCCAGGCTGTTAACAGCACGTGTCATGATCCTACTCCTGCGATTGAGAGAACAAGGGGATTCCGGCGCAAGTGACAATGCATATTGGAACCCGTCATTCAATTATTGGGTTGGGTGAGGGCTAGAAATACATTTTCCGAATCATAGTGGGGAGTACCCGGACGACAGACTTCAAAAAGTCCATGGTCGATTTCGGTGCAACCAGGTGCAAGGCTTGACGAATAGCGTCATAGCTCTCCCGGTCTTGCGGATACCACCACAGGTTTCGTTTGGCTCTGAGCCAGTCCCAATTGACGACTTTAGTTTTAGTCATTTCTTTCAGGCCTTCAGGTCCGTGCGTACGACCGATGCCTGATTCGCCAGGGCCTCCCCAAGGCACGTCGGACATGGCATGGGTGTAAAGGTGATCGTTGATGGCAACGACGCCGCCCTTGACCCGGTCAGCCAGTGCCTTTCCGTGACGTGTGTTCCTTGTCCAGATTGAGGCCGTTAATGCCATCGGAGAGTCGTTCGCCAGTTCAATGGCTTCGTCTTCGGTGCGAAAGGGCATGACCGGCATTATGGGGCCGAAGGTTTCTTCCCGCATCAGGGTCATCGAGTGGTTGACGCCGGTCACCAAGGTGGCGGGATGGAAATGGCCCTCGCCATGCTCCGGCCCTTTTGACTGAGCGACGATGGTTGCGCCGGAATCCACAGCTTCGGCCAACTGTTTTTCAACGGTGAGACGTTGATTAGCGGTGGTCATCGAACCAACATCCACGGAACACTCGTCGTTTGGTACTCCGTGCCGGAGGATCTTGGTTCGTTCCGCCAGTAACGTCACGAAACGATCGTAGACCGATTCGTCCACGTAGATTCTCTCCACGCCGCCGCACGACTGTCCAGCGTTCTGGTAGCCGGCCCAGGCCGCCCCATTGGCGGCGCGCTCCAAGTCTGCGTCCTTTAGCACGATCATTGGGTCTTTGCCGCCGAGTTCCAGGGACACTGGAGTCAACGTCTCTGCTGCCTGCGCCATGAGTTGCTTGCCGGTGGGTACGGAGCCGGTGAAGAACAGTTTGTCGATGCCGTGCTGGAACATCGCGGTCGATACCTTTCCGCCGGAGCCGATAATATGGCTGAACAAACCGTCTGGTAGTTCGCCTGCAGCGATGATGTCTTCAATGGCTTCACCTACCAATGGGGTCGCAGCCGCGACCTTGAGCACGATCGCGTTGCCGGCCATCAGCCCCATCAGAATCTCTCCAAAGGGAATGGATAGAGGATAATTCCAGGGACTTATGATGCCCACTACCCCCAATGGCTCGTAGCGAACCTCTGAACGTTTCCCAATCCAGAGCAGGCTTGATGGGCCGCGACGTTCTGGTGCGAGCACCTTCGCCGCGTGTTTACCGTACCAGTCGCACGCCAGTTGGCAGGGCAGAACCTCGGTAATGAGGGCGTCCATACGGGTTTTTCCGTTACTGTCACTGATAAGGCGAGCCAGATCACCGGCATGGTCACGGATGTAATTCCGCATCTTGACCAGGTGGGTGCGACGTTGGGCAAAACTTTGTTTCGCCCAAACCTTTTGGGCTTGTCTCGCCTGCCGGAAGATTGAGGCGTATTGATCTTCCGGGGTTTGGAGTGCTTCCCCGAGAACGTCGCCTGTTGCAGGATTGACTGCGGTTACGGTTTTCGCGTTGGGGGTAACAAATTGATTCATGTGGTAGCTTCCTTCATTGCCTCATCCCGGGGAGGGATAAAACTCATTGCGCGTTCAGCCAGTGCGGTAATGGTCAGGCTGGGGTTTACCCCCAGGTTGGCGCCAAGCATGGCGCCATCGACCACGTAGAGATTCTGGTAATTGAATACCCGGTTTTGAGCGTCGATGACCCCTTTATCCGGGCTTTCGGCCATAGCACAGCCGCCCATACAGTGCGCAGTAAACGGTACGTTGAAGAACACTTCGGTTGCAGTGGTAAATGGAATGCCATTGAAATGCGCGGCCATCTTCTTGGTGAACTCGTTGGCCTGGGGGATATTTGTCGGGATTTTTTTCCCCTCACTGCAAAGGATCCTGGAGAAAGGCCAATACCAGCGACGCTTGAACCGCATGTTCAGGGATGCGTCGAGAGTCTGCATCACCAGGAATATCAGGGACTGGCGAGCCCAGTTGGCAGGGCTTACCGCTCGGGCAAAAGTGACCGGATGGCGAAGCATGGCCCAGAACCATTTCAGGATTCTCAGGGGGCCTTTGCCGTCGACCATCAGCGTCATCAACGAGGCCATCATGTTGTGGCCGTTGCCGTAGCGTGTCGCTTCAATATGGGTGTGCTCGTCGATGTGGATGCCAGAGCCGATGGCTACGCCTTCACTGATGTTGATGTCTTTGCCCGGAAAGCGGATGCCCACAATCGATTCGGCGTTGGTGCGCACCCGATTGCCCAGGTCATCGGAAATGTTGGGCAGGGAGCCGGTCTGCTTGAGTTTGAACAGCAGTTCCTGAGTGCCCAGGGAGGAGGCCGAGAAAACAACGCTTTTCACTCGGAAGGTTTGACGTTGCTTGTGAACCCAGGCAGTAGAACGTTCGGTGGTGACTTCATAGCCGGCGGAACCGTCGGTTTTACCGTCGAGCGGGTGGACATCGACCACACGGGTTTCTGCATAGACTTTTGCGCCATTCTTCTCGGCAAAGTAGAGGTAGTTTTTATCCAACGTGTTTTTCGCGTTGTACTTGCAGCCGGTCATGCAGCTGCCGCAGCCGGTACAGGTTCCCCGGTCCGGGCCTTCACCGCCGAAGTAGGGGTCGGGGTAGGTTTTGCCACCTTCCTCACCCTCCGGTGGAAAGAAGGCCGCGACGCGAGTCGGTTTGTAGGTGTGGCCAACGCCCTGGAGTTCTGCCATCTCCTTTAGCAGGTTGTCAGCCGTGCCAAAGATCCGGTTTTCAGTGACACCGAGCATACGTTCGGCTTCCGTATAGTGAGCGGGCATCTCCTTCTTCCAGTCAGACAGCCCGGCCCAGGAGCCTTCATCCCAGACAGAGTCCGGTGGTACCAGAAGGGTGTTGGCGTAGGTGATCGAGCCGCCGCCGACAGCATTGCCGCATATGATCGCAACATGGCGGAAGGGGCGCAGGTTGAAGAAGCCCCTCAGACCAATCTTCGGGCGCCAATAGTAGCGATTTACCTTGGTGTTGGATTCAGGGAAGTCTTCAGCGCGCCAGCGCTTACCCATTTCCATAACGGCAACGGAATAGCCCTTCTGGGTCAGGCGATGGGCAGAAACACTCCCGCCGAAGCCGGAGCCGATGATCAAGTAATCGAAGTCGTAATTGGTCATGTTACCTCTTCCTGTTGCGGGACCGTTTGCAGGGTCCGTGCAGTTTGTTGTTGTGGGATTAGGACTTGGGGAACTGTTACGCGCCGGAAACCCTATGCCTTGGGCACCCGGCTAATGAGTCCAGTCAGTGTGTTGCCCAACGAACTGGCAGATCCGCTGCGCTGCGGTTTTTGCCTGCGGTAACGCGTCAATCGTCTGGAAGACGTGTGGCAGCTTTTCCCAAATTTCCAATTGGACTGGCACCTTGGCGTCACGGGCCTTGCTCGCAGCCCTAACGGAGTCATCAAGCAGCATTTCGGTACTGCCAACCTGGAAGAGCATCGGCGGGAGCCCCTCAAAGTCACCCAGCAATGGCGAGACCCGCGGATCCGAGTGCAGCTCTGCTGGTGCGTAGTGGCTACGAACGCCAATGGCGAATGCCGACGTGAAGATCGGGTCCCGTTGGGCGTTGGTCAGTGCACTCCGACCGCTCAAGGTGAAATCCAGAAAAGGCGAGAGCAAAACGGCACACGCCGGACGAGCAAGCTGCTCTGCCTTGAGACGCAACAAGGTGCTCAATACGAGGTTACCGCCGGCGGAGTCGCCGGCGATCACAATGTCCTTGGGTGCGAAGCCCTGTTCGAGCAGCCACTTGTAAGCGGTGAAACTGTCATCGCTGGCCGCTGGGAATGGGTGCTCCGGCGCTAGCCGGTAGTCCACCATAAGAGCCCTGGCACCCAGGGCTTCGCACCAGGGTGCCAGCATCGTTGCGTGCACATTTGGAGAGGAGGCGACGAAAGCGCCGCCGTGAAGGTACAACACAACTCGGTTGTCTTGATGGTTGTCGGGTACCAGCCACTCACCGGATACACCATCTGCATTGGCCTTCAGTCGATTGAGGCCGGGCAGCTGCTTCGGCGCCTGTCGGTCCAGTTTGGTGACCTGGTCCCGAACCGAGCTCACGTTCACTTCCAGTCCATGCCGCCACTTGACTGACACGCGAAGCAGCAGGTTGAGGAGCGAATACTTCCAATGCCCCTTCGTAGGTCCGAAAACCTGGGTAATGGCGGCGATGTTGGCGGAATCATGCAGGTAATTGTTCATGCTGCGTCCTCATTGCCCGGAGGCCGTGGTGTCTGGCCAGCGGTAGTCGGTGAGCATTTTGCGCAGCGTGATCTTGCTAACCTTGCCGGTGGCGGTGTGAGGGATTTCGTCCACGTACACCACATCATCTGGAATGCAGAACTTGGCCACTTTGTCTTGATACTGGGCGATAATCTCTTCCGTGCTAACGTCCTGGTCGTCTTTTTTGACCACGACCAGCAGTGGTCGTTCATCCCATTTTTCGTGGGCCATGCCCAACGCTGCCGCTTCGGCGACCGCCGGATGGCTCATGGCAATGTTTTCCAGCTCAATGGAACTGATCCATTCGCCGCCGGATTTGATGACGTCTTTCGAGCGATCCGTGATTTGAAGGTACCCATCCATATCCAGGTTGGCCACGTCGCCGGTGGGGAACCAGCCGTCTACCAACGGGCTGTCTTCCTTGTTGTAGTACTGGTCGATGACCCAATGGCCCCGTACAAGAAGGTCCCCGGAAGTCTTCCCGTCGCGGGGAAGTTCGTTGCCATGGTCGTCGACAATCTTGAGGTCAATCCCAAAGGGTGGGCGCCCTTGCTTGATCTCTAGCTCGAACCGTTCTTCTTCATTCAGCGTCCGATGCTTGGCTTTCGGAGTGTTCACGGTGCCCAGTGGGGACAGTTCGGTCATTCCCCAGGCGTGCTGAATCTTGACGTTATACTCCTGCTTGAAACTCCGCATCAGTGCGGGCGGGCAGGCAGAACCGCCGACAATCATGCGGTTGACGCTGGAAAGCTTCTGGTTGGAACTGCGTAGGTGTTGAAGTACGCCGAGCCAGACCGTCGGCACGCCGGCGGAGAAGGTCACACCTTCTTTTTCAAACAGTTCGTAGAGAGTCTCGCCGTCCATACCGTCGCAAGGAAGAACGAGTTTGGCGCCCGCCAATGGAGCGGAATAGGGGAGTCCCCACGCATTAACGTGGAACATGGGGACAACAGGTAACACCACATCCTGGCCGGATAGGTTCATTGCATCCGGCATTGAACTGGTCAAAGCGTGAAGAAGAGTAGATCGGTGCGAGTAGAGCACGCCTTTGGGATTACCGGTGGTGCCGGAGGTGTAGCACAGAGATGAGGCAGTGTTCTCATCAAGCCGGGGCCAAGTGAATTCCTTTGGCTCGATCGCAATCAGGTCTTCGTAACAGAGCAGGTTCGGAACGTCGACATCCGGCATGTGATCTGGGTCGGTCATGGCAACCCAGTACTTGACGCTCGGGCATTGGGGCGCAATGGATTCCACCAGGGAGGCGAAGCTGGTGTCGAAGCAAAGCACCTGGTCTTGTGCGTCGTTTATGATCCAGCTGACCTGCTCCGGGAACAGGCGGGGGTTTATGGTGTGCGTGATGGCACCCATCCCGGAAATGGCATAATAAAGCTCAAAGTGCCGGTGGTTGTTCCAGGCCAGGGTGGCAACCCGGCTGCCAAGATCAACGTCGAGTTTCTTAAGTGCATTCGCGCCTTGCTTGGCGCGCTTGTGGGCCTCTGCATAGGTGTAGCGATGAATGTCGCCTTCGACCGTACGTGAAACAATCTCTGTGCTGCCATGAAAGCGCTCTGCATGTTCCATGATGGACGACACAATCAGAGGCTGACTCATCATTTTGCCTTGCATAACGTAACTCTCTTTTTGTAGGAAGTGTTGTTGTTTGGTCGGGAAAGCCGCGGCCACTGGTTGCCAGAGCTTTCCCTTATTTTCGTTGGTGTGCCGGCTCAGGCTGCATTTCGCCTGTTTGGGGCCGGCTTGGCTTTGCGCCTGTTGGCGGATGTAAAGATCAATCGGTCATCTTCGATGGCATCTTCCAGTAGCATCTTCTTGTCAGCCCGGTAGTTCATGAGGATTTGCCAGGGATACTTTCTGCCCTGCCGGGGCAGACGATGTTTTCCCCGTTGAATGTAGCCGGCACTCAGCGAGTCCAGGATGCCTTCATCCAGTCGGCTCTGGTCGATATCCCGTGGAACGACCACGTCCAGTTCACGCCGCTTCATGAACTTGAAGAGTCGGCAGAGGTAGTCCGCGGCCAGATCCAGCTTGAGGGTCCACGAAGAGTTGGTGTAGCCGAATATCCACGCCAGGTTCGGCATCTTTTCCACCAGCACCCCTTTGTAGGCCATCTTGTCGCCCAGGACTTCGGGTTCGCCGTCAACAGACAGCTCCATACCGCCAAACATCTGGAGGTTGAGCCCTGTTGCGGTGATGATGATGTCGGCGTCCAGGGTCTTACCGGATTTCAGCACGATGCCAGCGTCGGTGAAGCGGTCGATGTGATCTGTTTCGATGGACGCAGTGCCAGACCTTAGCGCTTTGAACAAGTCTGCGTCAGGTACGGCGCACAGGCGTTCATCCCATGGCATGTAGCTGGGAGAAAAGTGCTTCATGTCGACGTTGGGACCCACATGTTTGCGCACATGGGATAGCAGGAAGCGACGCATCAGCTTAGGCCAGCGTCGGCATGAAACGTACACAGCCCGTTGCATCACGATGTTTCTTTTGCGTGCCAGACTGAAGGCCCAGCGGGATGGCATAACTCGCTGAAGCACCGCCGTGATCCGGTCGACTGACGGGATTGAATACACGTAGGAAGGCGACCGCTGTAGCATGGTGACATGGCTGGCCGTTTCGGCCATCGAAGGGACCAGGGTGACCGCAGTTGCTCCGCTTCCTATCACCACGACTTTCTTACCACTGTAGTCCAGGTCTTCAGGCCAATGCTGCGGGTGGATGATGGTGCCTTTAAAGTCGCCTTCACCGGGAAACTTGGGGCGAAACCCGTCATCGTGATTGTAGTAACCCGTACAGCACACCAGAAAATCGCAAGTGTACTCCTTGGTACAACCGCTGGATTCATGCAGGGCAGTGACATGCCAGCGATGATCTTCGCTGGACCAGTCTGCGTGGGTGGTTTTCAGGCCGTACTGGATCTTGTCCTTGATGCCATATTGGTCTGCTGTCTTGTCGATGTATTCACGAATCGAGCCGCCATCGGCCAATATTTTGAGTCCGGTCCACGGGCGAAAGTTGTAACCAAAGGTCAACATGTCGGAATCTGAGCGTATGCCAGGGTATCGGAAAAGGTCCCAGGTTCCTCCAATGCGCTCACGGCGCTCCAGGATAGCAATGCTCTTGTCAGGGCATTGGTCTGCAAAATGACTGGCAGTTCCAACTCCGGAAAGACCTGCGCCGATTATTATTACGTTGTAATGCTGCTTACTCATGTGCGCTCCACGTTCATCGAGAACCGGTGATAGAGAGGCTGGATATTGAGTAATTTATGTGTATTCCCGACTAAGTTATTGTCAATATCGGACACATGTTTAACAATATCGGACACGACCACGATGAAACTATTGAGGATGTAATGGGTAGCCTGATTCAAGCGACCAATTTATGGGGGTACGATGAGCTGGTGCGGGAACTGGGCGGCGATCCGAACCGGTTTCTGGCTCGTTTTCACATTCCGTCAGCTCCGGAAAGACCGGACGATTCCTTTGTTCTTTACCGGAGCGGTGTTCTGTTGCTCGAAGCCACGGCGGCGCAATTGGAATGTCCGGATTTCGGGCTGCGGCTTGCCCAGTGGCAAGGTCTGGAGATGTTGGGGCCGGTTGCCGTCATCGCACGAAACTCTGGTTCTGTTATGGAAGCGTTTGAGGCGATTGCCCGCTACCTGTACATCCACTGTCCTGCGCTGTTGCTGCGCCTGCAGCCTTCCGGAACCGGGGACTGGGTTCAATTCGATTACCGGATTACGGAGTTGTCGCCGCCACAATTACGCCAGTCCTATGAACTGAGTCTCGCCAATGCGATGCAAATCCTTCGAATGCTTGCAGGGGAGAATGCCAGGCCGGACATGGTGTCCTTTTTTCACGGCCAGGTGGGATCGGACGAAAGCTATGCGGAATCGTTTGGCTGCGAAGTACGGTTCAATCAGGATTGGTGTGGATGGCGGATTTCGGCAAAGCTGGCACGCCAGCCCATCGACCATGCCGACTCCCAGGCCTTGCACTATGCAACCAGATACCTCGAATCGCACTATGCGCCCGGTAGCACTGCACTTTCGGCACGGGTGACCGAGTTGATAGGTCGGCTCCTGCCCACCGGGCTTTGCAGCGCCGACACGGTTGCTGCCGAACTGGCCATTCATCCCCGAACCCTGCAGCGCCACCTGGCGGAAGAAGGGTATCGATATGAAGAGCTGCTGGATCAGGAGCGACGGCAGCTTGCTATTCGTTACCTTGGCGAGCCTGGTCTGCATATGGTCCAGATAGCCGGGCTTCTGGGTTACACCGAACAAAGCACCCTGAGCCGATCCTGCCGGCGTTGGTTCGGAACAACCCCAAAAAAATACCGAGAGCAGTTGCAGTCGTCTCTCCCATCCGGCGCTAATGGCCCCGCGATCTGATGATGTTGTGTCGAGAATTTCCTTTCCCAATTAAACATAACGAACGTTGTGTTAAAGTGGAAGCCTTGCTACGATTAGACAGATCGTAACTGGCCCCACGGATTGCCCGTGAGGCCGCCAACATCATTAATCGCCGGTTGACAGCCAGCCTGACACAAACCAAGGCGATTGCCTGATTTCTGCTTGAGGCTGCTATGGCTACTGATCTGCACAAAAACGTCGACGTTGCCCTGAATAAATTCCGTCCCCATGGCGGTTGGCTGGAGAAGCCAACGGATCTTCAACCGCCGCTTGAAGATGAAATCAACGCCGACGTGGTTATTGTCGGTGCCGGCTACGCCGGGCTTTCCACCGCTCTGGAACTGGCGGAGGAGGGTGCCAAAGTGGTCGTGCTGGAGCGCGATTTTGCCGGCTTCGGTGCGAGTGGGCGTAACGCAGGATATCTTGCTGGCAGCATGGGGATCGAATTCGAATTCTTTCTCAACCGAGTCGGTCGGGAGAAGGCCAGGGAGATTGTCCGTTTCTACGATGAAGGCGTTGCCTATGTGGAGGGTCGGCTCGACAAACTGGGAATAGACTGTGATTACAATGCCTCCGGCATTATTCGCGCGGCTGTTCACGCCTCCCAGGAGAAGAGATTGCGAAGGAGCATGGAGCTTGGCCTTGAACTGGGTTCGCAGACAGAGTTCCTGGATCAAACGGAGATGCGTGCTCGCGGGATACCACCGGCGTTTCTGTTTGGCTGCTACCAGAAACACGGCGGCACACTGGACCCCGGCAAGTATGTGCTGGGCCTCAGGCGTGCGGCGTTAAAGGCTGGTGTAAAACTCTACGAGCAGACTCCGCTGGTTTCCTACACTGAGGGTCCGGTGGTCACCTGTGAAACCGAACGGGGCCGGGTACGCGCACCGCACCTGGTATTGGCGACCAATGCCTATACACCTCAGCTTGGTCTGCTGCGGAACAAGGTGGCGCCAATGCGGGTTTCGGCGATCGAAACCGAACGGTTGACCGCTTCGCAACTTGCGTCCCTGGGGTGGCAGGGGCGAGAGGGCATTGTGACGCCTCATTTCACCATGGAAAGTCATCGCCTGACCGCCCGTAATACATTGGTTATTACGACCAAACGACTGAATTATGTGTATGGCTCAAAGACGCCAAACGTCCCGGACAATACCGCTTATCGGGAACTCGCAGTAGCACTGAACGATCGCTTTCCAACCCTGAACGGCCTCGGAATCCAGGCCTGCTGGAGCGGTTATGTCAGCCTTGCCTACGATGCCTTGCCGGTGGTGGGCGAGACCGGCGCCAACCAGAACATTCTCTACACCGCCGGGTGCTCCGGGCATGGCGTTGCTACCCAATCCCTTATGGGAAAGCTGCTTAGTGAGCGAATTGGTGGTTCCGAGAATCCGCTGCTTTCGGCACTACGGCATAAGTCACCTACGACGCTGCCTGAGCCGCTGCAGTGGTGTGCACTCAAATTCGCTCTAGGTGCAGCCAACCGGATTGATGGCTACATTAACCGTAACGTGCGTAGAAAAAAACGTGGTTAGAACGACGGCTGCATATCGTCATGAGCACCCGATACCGGAGCCAATGACAACGAGATTGATCGGATAGCGGCAAATTTTTTATTTGGAGGCCGTAATGGAATCTATTCGTAATCGCTTCAGGACGTTTTCGCTCTGGTTAACGCTCACATTGGTGGTCACTGCTTGTGGCGAGCAGGAGCAAAAAACACCGGAACCTGTCTCTCGGCCGGTTAAGCTTTTCACCGTGGGTGAAACGGCCAGCCCCCGGACGTTGAGGTTTCCCGGTAGTGTTTCTGCAGTCCAACAATCGGAAATGGCATTTGAAGTCTCCGGGCGCATCATTGAAATGCCAGTCACCGAAGGTGATCGGGTAGAGGCCGGTACGGTACTGGCCAGGCTCGATCCGCGGGATTACGAATCCGAACGTGATCGGGCCCGCGCCGAGCGCAATGCCGCCCGGGCCGACTTCAATCGTTATGACAAAGCCTACCAGGCAGATGCGGTAACGGCGCAGCAGCTGGATATGGCCAGGCGCGCCCTGGAGGTGGCAGAGGCGGGGCTCCAGAGGGCCAATAAAGCTGTTGAAGACACAGTTATGCAGGCTCCGTTCAGTGGGCGTGTTGCCCGCAAGCTGGTGGAGGACTTTGCCAATGTGCAGGCCAAGCAACCGGTGATGATCCTGCAAAGTGACAACGCCCTGGAAATGAAGGTCAATATCCCTGAAGCCGACTGGGTGGGCCATAAGCCCGTCACATCTGCTGCGGAGATCGAACAGGACGCCGACATCAGGGTTGTGCTCAGTTCACTTCCGGACAGGGCTATTCCGGCGCGAATTACGGCCTTTTCCACCTCTGCCGACCCGATCACCCGTACCTTCGAAGTTACGGTTGGTTTCGAGCCGCCGAAAGACCTCTCGGTGAGTCCCGGGATGACCGGCCATGTCGCCTATACCCCTGCGCCGGAAGCGGCGCCGGCTGGCCTGTCGATTCCTGCCCAGGCCGTTGTCGCAGCCCCTGATAAATCCCCCTATGTCTGGCTGTTCGATTCAGCAGCCGGCACGGTGACAAAGCGCGCTGTTGAGGTGGGCGAACTGACAGGTGACAGCATCCAGGTGATCTCCGGGCTTGAGACTGGCGATCGCATTGCGGTGTCGGGTGTGCATACGATGTCCGAGGGTTTTCCTGTACACGCATTGGAGGATTGAGATCATGGATATTGCCTCCATCGCCATCCGCAAGCGGGTTGTTACCCTGGTGCTCACGGTCGTGATGCTCGGTGCGGGCCTGTTGACCTACAGCGGGATGAGCCGCCTTGAAGACCCGGAATTCACGATCAAGGACGCCCTGGTCATAACACCATACAGCGGTGCGTCAGCAACGGAAGTGGAACAGGAAGTCAGTGAACGGCTGGAAAAAGTCGTGCAGCAACTCGGGGAACTGGAGCGCGTCAAGTCAAAGTCCGAGCGGGGGCTGTCGACGCTGACGGTGACCATCAAGGAGAGCTACGATAAGGAAACCTTACCCCAAGTCTGGAACAAGCTGCGGCAGAAAATAAACGATGTCCAGCGGGACTTGCCACCGGGCGCCGGCCCATCCATCGTTCTAGATGACTATGGCGATGTCTACAGCGTGTTCATGGTCGTTACCGGTGATGGCTACAGTTATGCCGAACTCAAGGAGTACGTGGATTCACTGCAGCGAGAACTCCTGCTGGTGCAGGACGTTGGCAAGATTACCACCTTCGGTGAACGGCAGGAGGCCATCTTCGTCGAGTTCAACCGGGACCGCATGTCTCAGTTGGGCATTTCACCGACCGCAATCATCGAGGAGCTGCGCCAGAAGGGGATAGCGGCAGATGCCGGCCGCGCGCGTGTCGGGTCGGAATTCGTCACCCTGACCCCATCCGGCGGTCTCGACTCGGTATCGGATTTCGAGTCATTGCTGATCCACGGCGGCGAGGGCCGGCAACTGTATCTGCGTGATATTGCCAACGTTCGACGCGGCTACGTTGAGCCCCAGGATGCCAAGATACGATTTGACGGTCGACCCGGTATTGGCCTGGGTATTTCCACCGTCTCGGGTGGCAACGTCGTGACGATGGGTGAAGCCGTGCAGGCCCGACTGGCGGAGCTGGAAGGCCAGCGCCCGGTGGGCATGGAGCTGGGTGTTGTTTCCCTGCAATCGGAAGCGGTGACCGAGGCGATCTCCGGGTTTGTCACCAGCCTGTTGCAGGCGGTTGCCATTGTGATTGTAGTGTTGCTGCTCTTCATGGGCTTGCGCAGCGGCCTGTTGATCGGCTTTGTGCTGGTATTGACGATTGCCGGATCCTTTCTGTTTCTCGATCCGATGGGGGTGGCGTTGGAACGTATCTCCCTCGGTGCCCTGATTATTGCGCTCGGCATGCTGGTGGATAACGCCATTGTGGTGGTCGATGGCGTGCTCATTCGTATGCAGAAGGGGAAAACCGCCGAGCAGGCGGCCTCGGAGGTGGTCAGGCAGTCTGCCTGGCCGCTGTTGGCGGCCACTCTGATCGCGATACTGGCGTTTGCTGCAATCGGCACCTCGAACGACGCTACCGGGGAATATTGCCGTTCGCTGTTCCAGGTGGTGATGGTGTCGCTTCTGTTGAGTTGGCTAACCGCGGTTACGGTGACGCCCCTGCTGTGCGTTATGTTCCTGAAGCCCCCCAAAGACAACCAGTCGAATTCTGACCCCTATGGCGGCGGATTTTACCGGCGCTACAGGGATTTCCTGCGTACCTGTATCCGCCACCGTTATTTGAGTTCGGCAACGGTGGTCGGCGTGTTTGCCGTCGCGGTGTGGGGATTCTCCTTTGTTGAGCAGAGTTTTTTCCCGAGTTCGACGCGTCCCCAGTTCATGGTGGATTACTGGCTGCCTCAGGGGGCGCACATCGATGCGACGAGCGTTGATGCGAAGCAGGTCGAACAGATGCTGCTGGAAACGGAGGGCGTCACACATGTGACCACGACGGTTGGGGAGGGGGCGCCACGATTCCTGCTGACCTACCAGCCGCAGCAGCCAAACAGCGCCTACGCGCAGTTCCTGGTCAATGTGGACGATTACCGGATTATTGACGAGCTGATACCGGAAATCGAAACCGAGCTTGCCGACCGATTTCCGGATGCGCTCGTCTACGCCAATCCATTCGAGCTGGGCACGGGAACCATTGGCAAGGTCCAGGCACGGCTGAGTGGCCCCGACGCGAACGAATTGCGGAGGCTGGCCGGTGAAGTGGAAGAGATCTATCGGAGAGATGCTGACACCAAGGGCGTTCGCACCGATTGGCGACAACGGGTAAAACTAGTACGAGCCAACCTTGCCCAGGAACAGGCTAACCTGAACGGCATCACCCGAGCGATGGTGGCGGAGGCGATGCAGGAAGGTTTTCAGGGCGTGAATGCCGGTGTTTACCGGGAAGGGGACTTGCTTCTTCCCATCATCGTCCGCGCCGACCAGGTCGCACGTAACGATATCGACAGCCTGTCAAACCTCCAGATCTGGAGCCCGGCCGCGCAGAAGATGATTCCATTGCGTCAGGTCGTGCGATCGTTCGAAACTGTCTTCGAGGATGAAATGATTCACCGCCGCGATCGCAAGCGCACCATCACCGTGTTCGCTGATCCCAGCGAGGGTAGTGCAAGCGAGCTCTTTGCCAGAC
Organism: Marinobacter sp. DUT-3; assembly: GCF_050379435.1. NCBI lineage: Bacteria > Pseudomonadati > Pseudomonadota > Gammaproteobacteria > Pseudomonadales > Marinobacteraceae > Marinobacter > Marinobacter sp. DUT-3. The sequence continues at coordinate 809,361 of NZ_JBNRMG010000001.1, read as the reverse complement.
TGCGCCCCCAGGTTGAGGCCCTGTCTCTTCCTCCTGGCTACACGCTGGAATGGGGCGGTGAGTACGAAGATTCCCGCAAAGCTGAAGCGGGCCTTGCGGCAACGATCCCTGTGTTCATCTTCGCAATGATTCTGATCACCATCCTGATGTTTAACTCATTGCGCCAGACGCTCGTCATCTGGCTGTGTGTACCCCTGGCGGTGGTTGGGGTTACGGCGGGTCTCTTGATCACAGGGCAGCCCTTCGGTTTCATGGCCCTGCTGGGGTTCCTCAGCCTGATGGGTATGCTGATCAAGAATGCCATTGTGCTTGTTGAAGAGATTAACCTGGAAAGCGGCGAAGGTAAGCCATTGAATGCGGCCATTGTGGATTCCGGAGTCAGTCGCCTGCGGCCGGTGGCCATGGCTGCACTCACCACGGCGTTGGGCATGATTCCGTTGGTGTTCGATGCCTTCTTCGTCTCTATGGCGATCACCATCATTGGCGGGCTGTTGTTTGCCACAGTCCTGACCATGGTAGTGCTGCCAGTGCTTTACGCCTTGATCTACCGGGCGGAGGCTGAGGACTCCTCCGCCGGCACCTGAATGTTCTGAGGGAACGGGGTTAGCGGCTTGAGAGGCTAGCCCCCGAAGCTCCCATCCTGAGTTCCGGACGACGCAGCAACTTCAGGCCGAACAGGATCATCCACAACGGGAATAGCAACACGACAATAATCAGCATTCCGTTGGTGAGATTGCCAAGAGCCGGGAAAAAGCCGAACACGAAGAACAGTCCGAAACACCAGCCGACGATCTTCAGCGGAACGAGGACGGACGCCCCCCAACCAGCTTGTTTCAGCTGTCTGCCTACGATAATTCCCCAGAACAACACGACCGGACCTTCACACCACCACAGCCCCCTCTGACTGAAGTAGGCGACGGTTGCCCAAATCGACTCCGCAACCGCTTTGCCTGCTTCGTCAGCACCGTCGTGCAAAGTTCCCAAGGTGTGCAGTGCGGTTTGCAGGATGGCAGCACCGCTCACGCCCACGACGACATAAAGGAGAATGGCAAGCGCCGCCATATCACCGAAGGCTCCCGCTTCATCCCGAAAGCGGTGCCAAAGATAGCCGCCGATGACCAAAACCGGAAAATAGAAACCCAGCAGGTCGACAAACATGGACAAGCGGAAGAGTTCGCGCATTTCCGGCGGTAAGCCCAGCATCCTCGCGCCATCCAGGGTCAACGTGAAGTCGCCTTGGGTGACGATTCCCGCCAGGACAACGTTCAGGTAGGCGAAGATCCCACCGGCTATGGCGACCCAGGCTGTAAAGCGCTCCATTTTTTCTTGATTGGCATTCATATTTTTCTCCATCAGTGGTTTATTGGGTATTGCGACTTGTTGGGGACAGGTTCGACAGATAGTGGGCCGTGGCAAGAATGTCTTCCTCCGACAATGCGGCCGCCATGCCATTCATCACCTGGGTAGGATCCTTGCGGGTGCCGCGCTTAAACGCTGTCAGCTGATCGACCAGATAGATTTCACCCTGGCCCGCCAAGCGCGGGCCGCTTGAAGAGCCATTGAGCTGATCACCATGACAGGTTGTGCACCCGCTGTTGTCCACGATGTTCTGTCCCCGTTCCCCCAGGAAGGCATTGGCGCCGGGGGACTCGACAGTGACCGGTGCCTGACGCTCGAAGTACGCCGCCAGCATCTCGATCTGGTTGTCGGTCAGGCTCCTGGCCAGTGGTTGCATCTGGGGACTGTGTCGGCGACCGTTCGCATAGGCATTCAGCTGGTTCTCGATGTACGAAGCCGATAGCCCCGCCAGGGACGGGTACATAGCGTTTCCGGATTGCCCGTTCTGGCCATGGCACAGGGCGCAGGTATCCTGTAGTTGCGGCCATTCGCCGCCATTGGATTCGTATTCGGTGGTTTGCTGGTCGACTACCTTTAAAAAGTGGTACCCCGCCCACAGCTCCGGACCCACCACCGCGCCCAGGGCCACGCCGCCGGCTACGGCCAGGGTGGCGGCAATCTTGATGACTCGCTTCATCAGGTGTTCCTCCCGACTTGTGTGAGTGCCTGTAAAGCCTGGAACGCAGCCCGGTGACCGGAGCGGACCGCCCCGTCCATGGCACCTGGCCAGATGTCGGCCGTTTCCGTGCCGGACCAAATCAACCGACCGGTCGATGGACGCAAGAACCTGCCCCATTGGGTCCAGAAGCCTGGTGGAATCGGATGGATGCAGGTAAGGCTCCAGGAGTCGACCTTGCCCCAATCATGGTCGTGGAACTGGGTTGGGTGCCGGGCCTCCTCGCCCAGGGCCCGGGCATAGATATCCGTCAGCACGCTTTCCGCCTGTTTGGCGTCATGGGTTAGTTGCCCCGGTTTGATAAAGGCGTTGATGACACCGACGGACCCATCGGGCGGAGAGTTGTCATAGGACCAGATCACCGGCCCGTCGAGCTGAGCGATTTGACCATTCAGGCCCTTGTCTCGCCAGAACGGGCGAGGATAGACGTGGACGGTTTTTCGCATCGGCGCATGGGCCGGCCAATTTGCCTGTAGTTGTGCACGGCCCGAGGGGAGGGCGGGACTGTAGGTGAACTGGTTGCAAAGGGCCGGGTTGAGTGCAGTGATGACCTGACGGGCCCGGATAACGCCCTGAGCGGTATGCACCTCCACAATATCCTGGTCCCAGCCGATGATTTTCCGCACCGGGCAGGACAGTTTGAGTTTGTCACCCAGGTCTTCCGCCATTCTGGTGCAGAGAACCTGTGATCCCCCGACAAACCGCGTCTCTTGTGCGCCATCCTTGATCCCTTCGAGCTGCTCTATGCTGCAGTCGGAAGTGTTGATGATCGAGAGAAAGTGCAGGAGGCTGAGGCTGGCGGGTGAAGAGCCGAAAGTGAGGGTGGTGGACATGTTGAATCCGATCTTGTCTTCTTTGCTCACGCCTTGTTGTTGCAACCACTCTCCAACCGTCATGCTGTCCAGCTTGGTGGCATTTGGAGCGGTCCAGGGCGCGTCACCCGGTACCGAGCGCGCCATGTTGTTCAGCTTACTGGCGATGTGGTGGCTGACGCTGGCACCGCCGTTGCTAGACTCCTCTGCGTATCGGCCATCACCTGCCAGATAGACGGTTTTGCCCTGGTAGTACTGGTCGAAGGTGTCCACTTCCAGCTGGCGAGCCAGGTCCGCAATGGCTGTCTGTCCGGGACCGATCCACTGGCCACCGGCTTCAGAAACAATTCCGTTTCCCAATTCATGGTTGTAGGTACGGCCGCCCACCCGGTCCCGGGCTTCCAGAACCACAAAGGATTCGCAGCCGGCTCGCTGTAGATCCCTTGCCGATGTCAGGCCGGCCAGGCCTGCTCCGATGATTGCCACGTCCACTACATCCGTTTCGGCCGTTCTCAAAAGGTCCTCACCCAAGCGGGCAGTCGTTGCCGTTGCTCTTCCTGCCAGAGCAAGCCCGCCCGCGAGGGCGCCTCCACCCAAGGCCCGGACCAGAAAGCGCCGACGGGCTCTATGCGGCTGTTTATCGTTATCTGATTTCATAATCCACCCTTGTCGCGTTATCCATCCAAATTATAATTACGGATGTTATGTTAATATACATAACAATCGTTATTGAGCAAAGAGCAAGCGATCAGAGGTAAGGGCTTAACGCGGCGGATCGGCAAAGTCGGATACTGATTCCTTATTTTAAAATAAAAATAACGTGTGTTGCGTTAAATTGGAGGGCTTGCTAATCTCTGGTTTGACTCTGCAAACGAGGCACGACACTGAGGCACGCTAATATGGCTAAGAAAGTTTCCTCTGACATTTCGATCAACGCGCAACGCCGGCAATTGCTCAAGTTTGCCGGCGCATCGGCTGCCGCGGGAGGGTTCGGTTTAAGCGCCGGGCTAGCCAGGGCGGGCGCAACCCTTGCCCCTGATTCTTCCGACGGCGTATTGGACGTCGCCATCATTGGTGGCGGTCTGTCAGGACTGACGTCGGCGCGGGATCTTCAGCGCGCAGGCTGCGAATCCTTCGTGGTCCTGGAAGCCCGGGACCGGGTGGGCGGACGAACGCTCAACTACGACGTGGGCAACGGTGAAGTATCGGACGTGGGTGGGCAGTGGATCGGCCCGAGCCAGACGGCCGTGGCGGATCTCGCTCGCGAACTGGAGGTTGAAACCTTTCCGTCCTATTACGAAGGCAAGACCGTCATTCTGGGTGGTGAAGGGCAACTGGCGATCGATCTGGAGGGGACTTTTGGTACCGATCATGCGATAGCCGAGAAACTGAGCAAGCTCTCGCGGGATGTGCCTTCAGGAGCACCCTGGAAATCCCCAAGGGCGGAAGAGCTGGACAAGCTTTCAGTGGGTGATTGGCTGGCCAGGCAGGACATCAAAGTGGAGGATCGAGTGAGCTGGGACGGCAGTATAGCCCTCACCGGCGGCGCAATGCCTGCAAAGATGGGGTTCCTGCACTTTCTCTCCATGATTAACTCTGCAACGAGTGACTACTTCAAGCTGGACTCGATCAAGGACAGCGCCCAGGGCACCCGGTTCGTGGGGGGCGCCCAACTCCTCAGCATCAAGATGGCAGAAGAGCTGGGGGATAAGCTGCGCCTGTCCTGTCCTGTTCGGAGAATTTCCGACTGGGATGGCGATGTGGTCACCCTGCACACGGATCAGGGAACCATTCGCGCCCGGCAGGTGATCATGGCGCTGAGTCCGCCGTTGTGTCAGCAGATCGAGTTCAGCCCAGCTCTCCCCGAGAAAAGAGCAGCGCTTCAACGCGCGTGGCCCGCCCATTCCCCTGCGCGAAAGACCGCCATGGTCTATTCCCGCCCGTTCTGGCGCGAGCAGGGGCTTAACGGCCATATCTTTCAGGTCAACGGTCCCATCATCTGGGCCTATGACAACTCGCCGGCCAGTGGCGAAGTGGGGGTTATCAACGCCTTCGTATCCAACGCCAATTTGCCGTCCGATCACAACCAGGCGAAACACGCCCTGGCGGAAATCTATGCCCAGGCATGGGGCGACGAAGCCTTGCGCCCCGTGGCGTACCACGATCAGGACTGGGGGCAGGTGGACCCCTGGACCATCACCTGTATTTCCGCAATTCCGCCGGGATTCTGGACCACCCATGGCGAAGCTCTTAACCCTCCCAGCGGCAATCTTATCTGGTCCGGTACCGAGACCGCCGATATCTGGGCCGGTTATATGGATGGAGCGGTCCGCTCCGGTCACCAAAGCGCCCTTGAGGCACTGAATGCCCTGCGGTTGAGGAGGCATACATGAAGAAAAAAATCCTTATCGGTATTCCGGCGGTCCTAGCGCTGGCACTCGTGTTCTTCGGGCCCGAACTGGTGGATCTCATCCGGCTCCAGACCTATCTCACGGAGTCGCAGGAAGCCTACGAGGCCAATAAAGGCGAATGGCCCCACCTGACGGATGCCTGTGAAAGCTGCCATGGCCGTAACGGGAATTCGCTGCACCAGGGCTATCCCAGTCTGGCGGGACAACCAGAATCGTACCTCGCGACCCAGCTTCGCAATTTTGCCAGCGGTCAGCGGGACAACCCGAATATGGCCCCGCTCGCCATGACCATGAGTGAGGAGGAGATCCAGCTCTATGCGGAGTTCTTTTCCAGGCAGGTCGCCAAAGAAAACCAGTTCTTCGATGCGGATCCGCAGCTTCAGGAGCAGGGCAAACGGTTGGTTGAGTCGGGTGGTTGCGCTGGCTGCCACGGAACCAACCTGACCGGTCAGGGCGAGTTCCCGCTCCTGGCTGGCCAGGGGTATGACTATCTCCTGAAACAACTCGATGCGTTTGCCAGCGGTGAGCGTAAGGATGCCACCGGCGTAATGAACAGTATGGTTAGGAGCCTTTCATCGGATGAGCGCAAGGCCATTGCCAGCTACCTGGCAGGCCTTTCTCCAGCCACTAACTGATCCGACACGCGTTACCTACAAACAACCGGGAGTCATTATGGAAATCAAAATTGCCATCTTGTGTGTTGCTACCATTTTGCTATGGGCGACCACATTGATCTGGGGTATGAAGTTCCTCAGGAGAAGCAACTACTTGCTCGGTATAGAGTATCTTGTCGTTACAGTATCGACCACAAACCTGTTTATCTATCTTATGAGCGAGTCCCAACTCGCCTATGACATCTCGTTCTTCCTGGACGCTTTCTCAAGGGCTGCTGGCATTCCAATTATAGCCACCGCCGGCCTGATGGCGGTGACGCACAACTACAAGCCTTCCAAGACCGTCGATATCCTGTTTTTTGTTGGCGCTTTCGTGGGAACGGCTGCACTTCTGTCGATCGATGTGTTTGCCAAACCATTGCCTTATTTCTACCTGGTCATGTGGAGCTCATTCTCGATTTACCTCGTTTATTTCGGGTACAGGCTGATTCAGGTAGGGGAGTACCGTCATGCAGTGCATGTCGTTATTGCTATGTTGTGTGGGCAGGCTATTGCCACTATTTACGACTTTTTCAAAATACCGGGCGATGAGCAGCAGATCATTTTCCTGATCCTTGCGTTAACAACCTGGTCCTACCTGGTGGTAGTACTGTATTACGCTTTCTATGCCCTGAAACGTGCAACGATTTCCAGCGGGGGAGCCGATGTTAATGAAGCATTCGTCGAGAAAGCTGGCTAACGACATCGTCGGCTTTATCGAACAGCTCAAAAGGAATGGCGAAGAAGCAGACAGCGGCCATTTCCCGGGATTACGGCGGCATCCGGCGGTAGGCTCGTCCATTCGTCTATTTGTCGAAGAGGCGCGTCGCTCAGAGTCGATGCTCTGTTCGGAAGTGGATACTCTGGCCGCCCGCATCAGCGTTTTGGAGCGCCGGCATGCCGACGAGCTTTCCGACCGGGATGCGCGTATCAAGGAACTAGAAGAGCAAATACACACGGCATGGTTAGCGGTGGATGCCCATGAGCGGGAAGTCGGAGCGCTCAGGGCGGAGCAGCATGTATGGGGACTGATCCAGTCGGCGCTCACAGAAGGAGTGTGGGACTTCATTGTCAGTAATGGACGAATTGATGATCCGGACAGCAGGTTGATCATTACAGATGCCTTCCGGAATCTGCTTGGATACAGCCGGGAAGAATTGCCGGATGGCCTGGATAGCCAGGCCATGATTACTCACCCAGACGATCTGCCCAGGCTCATGGCGGCGCTTGAGAGTGAGCTCCTTTCGCCCTCCGGGTCTGGCGAGTATGTTGAAGAGTACCGAATGCAACATAAAACCGAGGGCTACTGTTGGTTCCGTGAGCGCGGCCGGGCAATTCGGGATGAGCGGGGGAATCTGGTTCGTATCATTGGTGCAGTCAGAAATATCGAAGATGAGCATTCGGCGAAGGCCGCTCACAGAAAACTGATGGATAACAGCCGGGATACGTACGGCAAAATATCCGAAGTGGTTGATTTGATCAGCAGCCTCGCCGCCCAAACCAATTTGTTGGCCCTCAATGCGGCTATTGAGGCTGCAAGAGCTGGATCTGCGGGCAGGGGATTCTCGGTGGTGGCTGACGAGGTGAAGACGTTGGCGGATCGAACCCACGAAGCGACCAACCGGATACAGGAGATGCTTGAGTCGCCAGCGGAAAACTGATCGTACCCGGGGTGGGTTACACGGCCGATCCGGGAGGTGGCGAGATCAGGGTGATCAGCGCATCCAGAAGCGCTTTTGCCCGGCTCTGCTCAAACCTTTCCGGTTCAATCGGATGCATCATCATCCAGCCATCGCTGATCGCACTTAGTTGGTCTGCCAGCAAGTCAGCTGGAATGTCACTCCGAATGACACCTTGCGCCTGCCCTTTTGCCAAGATTGCCGCCAAACCCTGGCGAAAGCGAAAGTAACGTTGTTGTATTACATTGGCAAACGCTGGTTCATGCCGGGCATGGGCCAGAAGTTGAAACACGGCGAGCCAGGTGTCTGTTTCGTTAAGGCTAGTCCAATCCAGCCACTGTTGGATGACGACCCTGACATCGACTGATCCCTCGCCGGAATCCAGCATCGTATCAAACTGATCGAACAGGCTTTGTGCGACCGCGGACACCATTTCTTCTTTGTTTGCAAAGTAGTATGTGACCGCCCCTGTTGTGCATCCGGCTTGCTTGGCCACTTTGCGCATGGAGGCTCCGGAATACCCCTCCTGGGCGATCACTGATATCGCCGCCGCCAGCAGTTCCGCCCGTTTTGCCTCACGATCTCCTACCGGGCGCCCCCGCCGTGTTGTTTTTGATTCATGGTCGTCATCGCTTCGACGAGGGCTGGTTGGTGAGGAAGTGTCTGGTTCGGAGTCGCTCATAAGAAGAGATGGCATAGATGATTGGATAACAGTGGATTTGAATTCTCACCTACATGTCAGGTGTTATCCAAAAGGATGCACTAAAGACGATTCCCCGTGCAAGTCCTTATTCTGCCGAGGTGAAACCGGCTATGTAGCAGCGTCAGGGGCTCGGGGCGGCGAGAGAAGGGTAATGGCGGCGTCCATAAGAGCCTGGCCCCGACCCGAATGGAATCTGTCAGGTTCGATCGGCATCAGCATCATCCATCCATCGCCCATGGCACTGAGTTGGTCGGCGAGCAGGTCGGGCGCTATATCGCTTCGTACAACGCCCTGGTTTTGTCCCTTCTCCAATACTGATGTAAGTGCTTGCCGGAATTTGGCGTATCGCCGTTGCACGATGTCTGCGAATGCGGGCTCGTGCCGGGCGTGGGCCAGTAATTGGGTGAGCGCAAGCCAAAGGTCCGTCTCATCAACCTGAGTCCAGTCCAGCCACTGCTGGATTAATCCCCTGACGTCGATCCGGTCCCGGTTAGCGTCCAGCAAACCATCGAATCTGTCGAACAGGCTTTGTGCAACAGCCGCGTCCATCTCTTCCTTGTTGGCGAAGTAGTAGGTGACTGCGCCTGTCGTACACCCGGCACGTTTCGCCACCTTGCGCATCGACGCTCCGGCGTAGCCTTCCTGTGCGGTCACAGCTATGGCAGCGGCCAACAATTCAGCACGCTTGGCTTCGCGGTCTCCGACTGGTCGTCCCCGTCGGCTTGTCGGTTTGGCTTTGCTGGATGCAATGGGACGACCATTGGTGGCGGAGGAGGGAGAATCTGAATGAGTCATAGGCTGGTGGCAGTTCCATAGTCAAATGTCGTTTCCATCGTTTCGCCCCATCTTAGCAGGTGGTCTGATTTAGGAAAACATGAGTTATTATAAATTCACCCTCACGTCATAAAATAATAATAACACCTGTTGTCATTAAGTGGCCTCCTTGATAAAGTCCTAACAGATGTTACGTAAATGTACCTATGGAAAAGCAGGGACGCATCTTTGATTTAGGGATACGCACAACAAGAAATGACGAGAGGTCCATGTAATGAGAAAGAGTCTCCGATTAAAACGGCTTCCCCTGGCAGTTGCGATGCTGTCCGGAAGTATCGGCCTGGCCAGCGTTGGCCAAGTGCAGGCCATGCAATTTGACTTCGGTAGTGACAGTGAGGTGTCCGGCAAGCTGGATATCACTCTGGGGTATGCGGCCTCAGTGCGTGCCGAGGATGCGAAACCCTCTGCATTGAACCCGGCTAATAACCTGCTGGGCACGGGTACCACTCCCAACTATCTTTCCGATGCCCGGGTGCCGGAGGCGGGCGACCTGATTTCCAACGTCTTCAAGGCAACTGCGGAACTGGGGCTGGATTGGCGAAACTATGGCTTTGCGGGCTCTGTTACCTACCAATATGACACCGAGATCATGCACGACGAATCGGTTGATTTTATGGGTAACTCAGCACCCTGGACGGACGCCGCGGAAGATTATGCCGGCAGTTTCTACGATGTTCTGGATGCCTACGCCTACGGCTCTTTCGACATCGCCGGGAACCCCCTTGATCTGAGAGTGGGTAAGCAGGTGATCAACTGGGGTGAGGGGCTGTATTTTCTGGATGGTATCTCAACCCAGGTACCTCTGAACTTCAACAAGCTGGTTACTCCTGGGTCGGAGCTGAAGGAAGCCTATATCGGGGTGAACAGTGTCTATGCCCAGATGGGCATCGGCTACAGCGCGTCGGTTGCAGCCTATGTGCAAACCGATTGGGAAAGAGCCGAATTCGGACCCCGCGGCACCTTCTACAGCGACGATTTCTTCTTCCGTGGAGGCACGGAGGTTGATCCGCTGCTGGGTGTGCCAATACGGGACCGGGACAGCACGCCTGATGACAGCGGCCAGTGGGGCGTGTCCAGCCGTGTTTTTGTTACCGATGACACGGAACTGGGGGTCTATTACTCCCGGTACCATGAAACCCTCCCGTTCATAAAGCTGACCGTGCCGGGCAGTTCGGACGACCTGGGTTCGGCAACCGGCCTCCAACAGGTCTGGCCCGAGGACCTGGATATGTTCGGTCTCAGCATGGCCACCACGGTTGGCACCTGGTCAATCAATGGTGAAGTGGCCTACCGGCCAGACCGGCCGCTGTTCACAAACCTGACCACGTTTGATGCCAAAGGCCGCAACATTGAAGAGCATGACACCGTCAACGCTTCAGTACACGGCATCTGGCTGGGTGGCGCGTTACCGCTGGGTATCGACGCGCAACAGCTGCTTGTTCAGCTCGGCGCCGACTATATCGACGGCGACCTGGACAACCTTCAGGCCCATAACTCGGTCCACGGGAAAGTGGTAGCGCCGGATGATCTGGCATACGGCGTGGCGGCCGAATGGAGCGGAACATGGTATGCGGTGTATCCGGGAACCAATCTCACCCTGGGCCTGTTCCTGCAAAGGGATCTTCACGGTAACTCCCATTTCTGGGGCAACTTCGCCGAAGACCGAACGCTTGGAACGGTTTCCCTGACGGCCAATGTCGGCAACTCCCTGGAAACCACGTTGGGGTACAACTGGTTGAACCAGGACAACTCCAACTACGAGACGCAGGATAACGTCAACCTGTCTGTCAACTACAAGTTCTGAGCCTGAGCAAAGGGGGATCCAAACAATGTTGAATAGAAAAGTCCTGTTTACGGCGGTTGCTACGTTAAGCCTTTATACCGCCAACGTTTCTGCGGCCATCAGTTCTGCAGAGGTAAAGCGCCTGCAAGAGGATCTGACGCCGGTTGGCGCCGAGCGTGCAGGGAATGCCGAGGGCACCATCCCGGAATGGACCGGCGGTCGTACAGAGGTGCCGGCCGGATGGGAGCGGGGCGACGACCGCCCGGACCCGTTCGCCGACGAAGTGCCTCTTTTCACAATCACTGCCGCCAATGTGGATCAGTACGCGGATCGGCTAACCGACGGCTCCATTGCGTTGTTGGAGCGTTATCCCGAGTTCAGCATGCCGGTCTATGAGACCCACCGCACCGCCGCCTGGCCGCAGCGGGTTTATGACAGCATTGCTGAGCAAGCCACCACCGCCAAGCTGGTGGATGATGGTAACGGCGTCTCTGGCGTTTGGGGAGCCATACCGTTCCCGATCCCGAAAAACGGAAACGAGGCCATCTGGAACCATAACCTACGTTTCCTGGGGACCTACCTCAACGTTCCATCAGCAATCGCGACCATTGTTTACAACAACGACCAGAAGTTTGAATGGTGGTTCAGCAATAAGGTCCACTATACCTATTACGACCCGAGCATTACCGACGAAACCCGGGAGGAAGGTGCCTTATTCCGTTACGCCGCCACTGTGCACGCTCCGGCCCGGGATGCCGGGGAAGGGTACGTTGCGCTTGAATACATCGATGCCAAGGAAAATCCCCGTAAGGCCTGGACTTACGATCCCGGGGAGCGCCGTGCTCGACGTGCACCCAATCTGGCCTTTGATACGCCGGACCGGCCGATGAACGTGATTGACGACTACGACATGTTCTCCGGCTCGCCTGAGCGCTACGACTGGAAACTGGTGGGTAAGCGGGAAATGTACGTGCCGTACAACAACAACCACCTCAACTCCATCAAGCACTCCGTGGAGGATGTCTATCGCACGCCTGTGATCAACCCGGAGCTGACACGTTACGAACTGCACCGTGTCTGGGTAGTTGAGGCCACCGTTAAGCCTGATGCCCGTCATATCTACGCCAAGCGTGTTTTCTACATCGACGAGGATACCTGGAGCATTCTGGCGACCGACAAGTATGACGGTAACGGCAACCTGTGGCGTGTGGCTTTCAACTTCCCGGTCACCGCACCTGAGGTGCCGGTCACTGCGGGTGGCATCAACGTTCACTACGACCTGAAGGTCGGTGGTTACTACGCCATCGGTGGTGCAACCGGTGAAGAGCGAGCGCCGACCTTCGATGAGGAGGCGCCGCAGTCGGCGTATTACTCCGCATCTGCCTTGCGTCGTCGGGGCCGGTAAGAACCGATTGGGTTGAGACTCCATCACTACTTTGGGATGGAGTCTTGCCTTATAGCTAGGGGACTTTATGAAAAGACTAACCAACGCCAATCGCCGCAGCACAGGCTGCCGTTCCATGAGCAGGCTATTTGCCGCAGGGCTGGCCGCTGTAGTGAGTGTTGAAAGTGCGAGGGCGGAATACCAGGACCCCCTGGATACGCCTGCGCAAATAATGCCTTCTGCACCTCAATCCCTGCTTCTGGACATTACGCAGGTGGATGACCGCCTGGTAGCGGTAGGGGAGCGTGGACATATCCTCTTCTCAGATAACCATGGAAAGGACTGGCAGCAGTCCGAGGTTGCGGTACGTACTCAACTGAATGCCGTGTTTTTTGTCGACGATAAGCAGGGCTGGGCCGTCGGCGAAGACGCGGCAATCGTGCATACCGACAATGGCGGGCTGAGCTGGCAGAAACAGTTCGACGCCCGCAATGCCGAAATCCAGGGTCCACTGTCGGATGTGTACTTCAAGAACGCCAATGAAGGATATGCCGTCGGCGTCTTCGATAAGCTCTATCGCACCGAGGACGGCGGCGAGACCTGGCAAGACTGGTCTGATCATGCCAACAACCCCGATGAATGGCATTTCTTTGCCATTGCCGCCACCGATGCCGACACGCTGTACATTGCCTCCGAAGTCGGCCTGCTGTTCCGTTCCCTTGATGGGGGCGACAGCTTCGAACCGTTGCAGACCGACCACAATGGATCGTTCCACGGCATCCTGGCCAAACGTGCCCCTGACGGCAGCGATTGGCTGATCCTCTCCGGGGTTGGCGGCAAGCTATTTACCAGCAAGGACGGCGGCGAGAACTGGCGTGAGCTGGAGACCCGCACCGAGATGGGGCTGGCCGGTGGTACTTGGTTGGCTGACGGATCGGCACTTGTTGTTGGTACTGAAGGCGTGATGTTGCATGTCTCAGCGGACCTGGCTTCGGTGAAGAAATACCAGCGCGAGAATGGCCTGCCTTTAAGCAGTGTGGTTCAGCAGTCACCGGACAGTTACGTGATGGTTGGGCTGGGTGGTATCCAGGCCATGACACAGCTGCCAGGCCGGTGAACGGAGGAGAACAAGAATGAGTAATCCCAACCAGGGGCTGAAGTTTTCAGCGCTGACAAGGGCGGTTTTTACTTTCCGCCTACCCATATTACTCCTCAGCCTGGTGGCCACGGTCTATCTGGCGTGGCAGGCGAGTCTGGTGCAACCCGACACCCGACTGGAGAGACTGATCCCGGGCAGCCATGAGTTTGTGACTAACGCCAGGGAGTTTCTCGGAACCGAGAGCGTTGGCGACAGCAGTATCATTCGAGTGGCGGTCGCACGGGAGCAGGGCACTGTTTTCGATTACGACTACCTGGTCAAGCTGCGGCAGATCAGTGACGACCTGTCACTGCTCGAAGGCGTGGACACCAGCAGCGTCAATTCCCTCTGGTCGCCAGGTATGCTCTGGTTTGCGATCACGCCTCTGGGCTACGACAGTGGCCCGGTGATCGATATGGCCTCGTTCGATGACACGGCCGAGGCGATGGACATTATCCGCACCAATGTCTTCCGCGCGGGGTTGGTGGGAAGCTATGTGTCCAACGACTTCAAGGCCAGCATGATCGACTTTAAGGTGCTGCCGATCAATCCGGCCACGCAGCAGCCGCTGGATTTCAATGCGCTCTCGGATCGACTGGAACAGGTACGCCAGAAACACCAGGACGACAACATCAGCCTCCATGTGATCGGCGATGTGAAAAAAGTGGCCGATCTGGTGGACGGTTTCGGCCAGGTGGCGTTGTTCTTCCTGATTGCATTCCTGATTACAGCGGCGTTGCTGTTCAACTATTCGCGCTGCTACAAGTCCACCCTGATCCCGCTGGTCTGTTCTGTGGTAGCCGTGGTCTGGCAGTTAGGCATGATCAATCTGCTGGGGTATGGGCTGGGGGTATTCTCAGTTCTCGTGCCGTTCCTGGTGTTTGCCATCGCGGTCAGTCACGGCGTGCAGGTGATCAATGCCATCGCCCATGAGACGGCCAAGGGCGAGGACCGGTTCAACGCTGCCCGGGTGACTTTTCACCATCTGCACAAGGCGGGGCTGGTAGCGCTGATCAGTGACGGCATCGGCTTTGCGACCCTGTTTATGATCGATATCGGCGCCATCAAGGATCTGGCAATGGCGGCCAGCATTGGTGTGGCTCTGGTGATCTTTACCAACCTGGTTCTGCTGCCGGTGTTGATGTCCTACGTTGGCGTGTCCCAGCGTTGTGTCGATCATGCCCAATACAAACTGCAGAAAAAGTCAGCGCTTTGGGATGGTCTTGCACACTTTGCCGAGCCAAAGTTGGCGCGTGTCGCTGTTGTTGCTGCTCTGGTTCTGGCCGGTGGGGGTATCTGGTTCAGCCAGGGTTTGAAGATTGGCGATTTGGACAAGGGCGCACCCGAATTGCGTGCCGACTCCCGCTATAACCTGGACACCAACTACATCACCAGCCACTTCAGCACCAGTACGGATTTGATGACGGTGTTCGCCGGCATGCCCGAGGGGCAATGCGAGACCTACAAGGCCATCGAGCTGATTGATCGCCTGGGATGGCAGCTCGCCAATACCGAAGGGGTTAAATCGATGAACTCGCCGGCAACCCGCGCCAAGATGAATCGTTACCTCGGCAATGAAGGCAACCTGAAGATGATGGCGTTGCCTCGGGATGAGCGGGTTCTGAGTCGCGCCATTGCCGTGTCCGGGTTCTCGTTCACCGGTGGAAGCGCCAATTGCGATCACCAGAAGCTGAAGCTGGAACTGACCGATCACAGTCAGGAAACCCTGCAACGGGTTGTCGGAGTGGTTCGGGATTTCGCGGCCGCTCACAATGACTCTGATATCTGGTTCCAGCTGGGCGCCGGAAATGCCGCTTACGAGGCGGCCACGAACGAAGTCATCGAACGTGCCCAGTTTGAAATTCTGGCCTATGTCTACGGGATTGTTGCCTTGATGGTCTTGCTGACGTTCCGTTCCATAAAGGCGGTGATCTGTATTCTGGTGCCGCTGGCGTTGACGTCGCTGCTCTGTCAGGCACTGATGGCGGTGCTGGGGATCGGAATCAAGGTGGCCACGCTACCAGTAATTGCGCTGGGCGTGGGAATCGGGGTTGATTACGGGATCTATATCTACAGTCGTCTCAACTCCTACCTGGCACTGGGGCATCCGTTCCGTCAGGCGTATCAGGAGGCTCTCAAGACAACCGGCAAAGCCGTGTCCTTCACCGGTCTGACGTTGGCGATTGGCGTAGCGACCTGGATTCTGTCGCCCATCAAGTTCCAGGCCGATATGGGCATCCTGCTGACGTTCATGTTCCTCTGGAACATGATTGGGGCGCTCACACTGTTGCCAGCGTTGGCGCATTTCCTGCTGCGAGAAAAAGGCGGGGAGGTACAAGCTGAATGGTCCTCTAGGGCGTCGGAGGCCGTTTAAAGGCCATTTAAAAGTAGGGCGGGTTCTTGCTCAGGAACCCGCCAACCAAATGGGGGTTGTGTCCGCTTTGCCGGGTCTTTGATCCGGCTTTTTTCTTTCCTCAGCTTTCCTCTATAGATCTCTGAATCCTGCCAAGCCTGAAAGCGTGGTGTGAATGTACACGTGTTCGCTTTTTCAAAACTAAACATAACAACTGTTGTGTTAAATGGTAATCATTGATATGATTATTTTAAGGGAGAGATCCGGACAACGGTAAGGAGATGAAACTGCTGTAGCTATTAAGTGATATAGGTGGCGCAAATGTTTGATCAGCAACATGCATCGTTTTTGGTAGAAGAGAACCGTCGATTCGCCGGTACCGGAGGCGTAAGTGAACATAACGCCCAGGCCCGTTTTGTTCCCGCATTCCAGGATGCCCATACCGGCCAAGTGGAGATCTCCCGTTTCCGCGACGGTCGACCCGCGCCATTTCATCTGATTGACGGCTTACCCGAGGACTGGATCGCAGAGATAGACGCAACTGGGCGAGTGGTTCGAATCAAAGGATCGATAATTTCAGGATTCGTCCGGTTTGGCGTGTTTTTCACCCGACAAGAGGCCTCTGACTTTATTGGTAGGAGTTAAGGTCAAAACGTAACGAGCAGCCCCGCCATGCCACTCGCTCACGTGTTGGAGTTGTTAAGAGATTAATGAATCACCAAGTCTCCTGACTCAGGCAGACGGGTGATAAGGTCTGCACCAAAAAGGCTGGATGGTGTATAGGCTCCGCCCGTTGGCTGATTCTCCATCAGATGTTCGATGACTGCCAATGAACCAGTGATCGTCAGGCTATAGCCATTGGCGGTCCGTATTCGGGCGGTTTTCTTTTCGCCTCGGCCATTGGTGGCCTCACCCCAGACAAAGGTGGGCATCGTTGCTCGCGCCGCTTCATCGGGACCCTTCACCGTGTTGGCGATACGTGCCTTGATGAGCTTCTGGACAAACTTGATGCCCAGTAGCGGCCGGACATAGTTGCCGCTCTCGGCATTTTTGATCATCCGGGGGGAGCCCGGAATCCAGTCAGCCAGATCAGCAGGCAATAGCGAGGCAAGCTCATCAAGACTGAAACTATGGTTACAACTTCGTTCTTTTTCTATGGGTCACGATGGATAAGGACGATGTAACATAGAAGCCCGGTTGTCATTACACATAAGGAAGCGGCTGATTCAGACACTGTGTGTGACTGCATGAAGGCGACCATGCCGGAGATGGAAAGTGCAGTGCTGGTAGAAAACGCTTGAGGTGACGGCATTTGCACTTGATAGAGATTTCGATTATTGGTTTTTTCCCTTCCTGCCACTCTATCATACTGCGTATAATGTATATTATGTTAAATTCAGTATGTGATGCGTGCAGCTGAGTTCGTAATCTCCCTCCTTCAGATCCAACCCACTTACTCATAACTCGCGGCCCAACTGGTACGCCCAAGCTCAATGGCACGATAAACATCTGCCTCAGGAACCACCAACACATCCCCCAGTTCCCTCGGGTCGTAATGAAAGACACACAAACGCGAAGCAAACTCAGCGAACGGCAGCGATGCTTCGCCATGGCGCTCACCATTACTCTCTGTTGAGCAGTTGATACCCTGGCCCCAATCCTGGCCGCTGTCATTGTTGGGATTGAAGAAGTAGATGCGCATCTCGCCAACGCGATCAAGATTGGCACGGATGATGGTTATGGCGTGGCGTCCAACGAGGCGCCCGCCGCTGTCGGTGACAGCGATACCCGCAGGTTGCGGATGGATGACGGGTATGTTGCCGTTGTAATAAGGATGATAGCTGGCATAAAAGTGGCGGATGAAGCTCTCATAATCTTGGATCTTTCCTGTTGTCCGGCTAATGACACTGAGAAAACCGTGCCCTACCCACCAGCCATACATTTCAGGATTGATCCAGCGGTGCAGGTCGTCGTCACGTACTCCGCACAATCGCCCCATCTCGCCATAAATGCGGTCAAGGTGCGGTGCCAGAATCAATGAAACCGGATCCACATCGGTTGGAGGTTCTTTTGCAAGGCCTGCCTCCAGGTGCTGCGATGTGATGTGTTGGCCCTCAAAACGCATGATGACATCGTCATCGCGAGCACCCCAGGCCACCAGCTGCAACAGATAGTCAACATCGTTGAAGGACCACATGGAAAGGCCGATGACCGACTGGCAAGTCGGGTTATTACCCTGGCCAACACCCAGCGGCTGTCCCAGAAGGCTCAGTACACCGGCCAACAAAAACACCCGCGGAGGGTGCGCATTACCGAAAACCGTCCTCAGTTTATCGGATGCGGCTTGGCTCAATTTCAGTTCCAGTTGCCGCCACAGGGCTGAAGCCACGGGCGGTGTGAAGAGAGAGCCACGCTCAAGAAACATGGCCAGGCCATAAACGGCCTGACTGGTTTCCGGATGAACAACCTGGTCAATCAGTTCGAACACAATCTGGCGGTAACACTGGAGCACATCGTTGCCGGTAATACTCAGGCCCAGAGCCAGAGGTATCAGATCATCCCGGTGTCCACGCAGGTGCCGTATCAGCATGGGGTGATACGGTGAAACCATGCCCGTTTCGTGCATCCCAATGGCAAAGCCTTGCGCCTCTTCGGTTAGCGCGACTTCGTCCATGGCGGCCAGGCGCTCGCCGTAAACGGTAAAGCCCGGATCATCGCGGCAGCCTGTCGTTGGGCCGAACAAAGCGCTGACAAGGCGCGCTGCTTTGTCCATGCCCGAAGTTTCGATTTCCGGATCAAACAGGCATTTGGCAATCTGGCTGACCATCTGCTTGATACTGTCCGTTTGTATCGGGCGCTGCGCCAGCAAACGGTGCACTTCCTCCACCAGGCTGTCGAGAATACTCTCGTAGCCCAGTCTGCTGAGCAGGTACTGATAGAGTGAAGTGACTATGTGCCCTAGCCCTTGCGGCCGCTCCCTATCCGCTTCGCTCATCTGGCCTGATAACAGGTCCAGATTCAGTGCAGTCACCTGGGTCAGAAAATGTCTGGCCTGCTCCGCTGAAACTCCGGGATGAAGATAATCGCCCATGGCCACGGCAAGCAGGCGAAGCTCACTCAGGGCCTCAATGGCCGCGTAAGCCGGGGCTCCCTGGCGTAACGTTCGCACGGCCAGTGCAGGCCGAAGAATGGCAGGCCGGTCCCAGTCACTGTTGGTGAAGACGCCCTTGGCTTCTATAGCCGGTACCCGGGCGTACAACGCGTCCAGTCCGTCGGGGGCGACCATAACGTGAAGTGCCTCTTCCAGTACCTCTGTGTTTGGTGCTACAGGGTCGCTCAGGCGAGCAAACGCAAGCTGTTCCAGGGCCTCGTCAAACGTCGCAACAGAGGCGGTGGTATCTGAATCAGAGCCGGGAATAGTCACAATATCGTCCTTGCTTGCCTTGATGTGCCATTTGATATCACCCAAACCCAAAGATGCTCTCAAGGCCATTCAGAAGCAAACGATTCCGGGGCTTTCGTTTCCATTTGTAACCTGAGCGACTATATTGAGGTTGATGGTTGGGATGTATTGATCCCCTTTAAACGACATTGCCTCAACGCTCAGTTTGTCTGGTGCGCTCCAATGTCGGCGCAGTTTGTCCGGGTAAACCAGCAAGGAGAAGATCAAATGTCTATGGCATCGGAGAAAGAGTTACCCAAAGAGGTAGCAGCCTGGCTTGACCCCGATATGGACTCGGTTAAAGGGACCGAGACCCCTAAGGATCCAAAGAAAGGTTACATCGCCCTGCTTGGCTGGAGCGTTAATGCGATCAAGGCTGCGCAGAAGTTTGACCGCCGCTATATCGTTGTTGCTCCGGATTGGGCTGCGGATTTCTGTACCGCAAACAAGATTCCTTTCATTCCATGGGATTTTATCCGTCTGAATGATCGGTCTCTGGAGATAGCCGAAAAGCTGAAAGCGGAAGGCGTTGATGTCGCCATACCGCTGTTCGAGGAAACCGTTGAGTGGTCAGGGGCGATCAACTCTGTCCTCCTTAACAACCCCCGCATGTACGGGCAGTCCATTCTGTTCCGTGACAAGGCTTTGATGAAGCGCCGTGCTCAGCTTGGCGGTATTCGTGTCGGGATCTTCGAAGAGGCGCACGAGAAAGAAGACATCATCCGCTTCATGAAGCGCGTCAACCAGACGCTGCTCAAACTGGATGGTGACCCGGATGACCCGATTCACGTCAAGGCATTCGACAAGGCCGGTTGCCTCGGCCACCGAATGATCCGCACGATAGAAGAAATTGACAACATCCCGACGGAAGAATATCCCCTGCTGATGGAAAGTCACCTGGATGGCTGGGAGTTTGCCGTCGAGGCCTGGATCCACGATGGCAAGATCAAGTTCCTGAACATTTCTGAATATGTAACGCTTGGCTACTCGGTTTTCGTTCCTGCTACCGAGCAACTTGAGAGCTGGCGTAACGCGATCACCAAGCAGATCGAGTTGCTGATCAAAACGTTCGATATCCAGTTCGGCCTGATTCATCCCGAGTACTTCGTCACTGCTGATGGCGAAATGTACTTTGGGGAAGTCGCCTATCGCCCGCCCGGGTTCAAGGCTTTTGAGCTTATCGAGAGGGCCTACGGATTCAATGCGTACCAGGCTTCCATGCTGGTGTTTGACCCTAAAAGCACCAAAGAGGAAGTCGATAAGTTCTTCCCTCGTCCGGTGGTCGACGCGAAAGGTTACGCAGGTTGCTTCGGTGTGTATCCAAGACGTCGTGTGGTCAGCAAGCTGGAGATGCCCAAAGAAACGATTGAGCACCCCTACTTCGAGTCACACGAACTGGTTGCGCCCACCGAAGAGACCGTTCCTGACCGGTCGGCGTTCGGTACTCACTGGGGGCTGGTCTTCTTCTTTGGTGACGATCCGATCAAGATGCGGGATCTGCTGAAGGCTCAGGAGGAGCTGGACTTCTACGTCTAGCGGCCTGCCAAAGCCATTCAGTTGTCGCAAATGAGGTGTCCATGATTCTGGTTATCGCAACTCCAGAATCATGGATAGTCCTGAGCCCGCCCTGCCCCGGTACACCCCTTTTAAACTTGCTTATACGACGAATGCGGCTAAACTCTTATTCAGCTTGAAATTTTATCAATTTATCAAGTAATAAACTCAACATGCTGCAGCCCCTGTCATCCCTGAGCCGACCCTCGCTTCCCTTCACGATTGCCAGGGTATATATCAGTGCCGGGTTTATCGCCTTTGCCAGCGCCGTTTCTGCGGATGATAGCTCGCTCTGGGACATCCCCCTGGAAGAACTCGGGCAGATACGAGTCGTTTCGATTGCTTCGGGGACTGAAACGCCTTTGGATAAAGCCGCCGCCGTAACTTCGGTAATTGATGCTGACGACATTGCCGCGATGGGCGCAACGGACCTCGACCAGGTGCTGGAAACCGTGCCCGGGCTGCACGTAAATCACTCCGATCAGGCGTTCTCTCCCAAGTATGTGTTCCGGGGCATTACGTCCAGCAATAATCCGCAGGCTCTTCTGCTCATCAATGGCATTCCCGTTACGACCATGATGTATGGGAACCGGGGTAATGCCTGGGGTGGTATGCCGGTGAAAGCCATTGAGAGAATTGAAGTCATCAGGGGCCCTGGCTCGGCACTGTATGGCGCCGATGCTTATTCGGGCGTTATCAATATCACGACGAAGAATCATGAAAGTATTGACGGACAAACCGTCGGCGGAAGGATCGGGAGCTTCGATACCCGCGGTGCCTGGCTGGAGTCAGGTCGTCAGTTGGGAGATATCGGCGTCAGTTTGGTCCTGGAGTATCAGACCACTGATGGCTGGGATGAAACCATTGAACGCGACGCGCAAACCAACTTTGATGAGACGTTTGGCACATCGGCCTCTCTGGCGCCCGGCCCAGTCAATACCGGTGTTGATCAATTGGATGCCAGGTTTGAAATAGGCGGCGAGCGGTGGACATTCCGGGCAGGCATACAGGACCGTAGCAACCTGGGTACCGGGCCCGGTATCGCCCAGGCCCTGGATCCAGAAGGTGAGTTTTCATCTCGCAGATTGAACGCGGATTACAGCTATCGATGGTCCGATCTGGCCGATGGCCTGGATGTGGAAGCCAGAGTGTCCTACTTCAATATTACCCAGGAGCCCGAAAACGATATCGTACTTTATCCGCCTGGCGCTTTTGGTGGGGCCTTCCCCAACGGTTTGATCGGCAGCCCTGGCTACGAGGAAAACCAGGCCAGGTTCGACCTGAGCGCTATTTACCGCGGCATTCAGGATCACCGTATACACACGGGCGTCGGTACGTTTTGGGCTGACCTTTACAAGGTGACCGAACGAAAGAACTTCAATCCGGATTTCAGCCCAAAAGGCAGCGTGGTTGACGTGTCCGACGACCCGAGTGAGGTCTGGATGCCGGAGGAAGACCGCACGAATTACTATGTGTTCGTGCAGGATGAGTGGCAGTTCGCACAGAACTGGCAGTTGGTCAGCGGTATTCGTTTTGACGATTATTCAGATTTTGGCAGCACGATAAACCCACGAGCTGCACTGGTATGGGCCACAACCGACTCCATCACGACGAAGTTCCTGTACGGCCGGGCTTTTCGCGCACCGTCATTGAATGAGCTTTATGTGGCGAATAACCCGGTCTTCCTGGGCAACGATGAACTCGACGCCGAGACCATCGATACCTTCGAGATTGGTGTATCCCATCAGGTTACGCCGAGCTTGTTGTATGGCGTGAATCTGTTCTACTACGAGATTGATGACCTGATTAATGCGGTTCCAACTGCCGGTCTTATCGCGACGGAGTATCGAAATGCGGGCCAACGGACGGGACATGGCGGTGAAATTGAACTGACGTATCAGGCTCTCGAAACCCTGTCTCTACAAGCCAATTATGCGTATCAAACCGCAGAGGATGAAGGTACAGGGCGATCCGTCGGTGAGGCGCCCAATCATCAGGTCTATGCGCGTGCCGACTGGAGCGTATCGCCAGGTTGGCTAGTGAGCTCGCAGGTCAACTGGGTAGGTGAACAGAAGCGAACGGCTGCAGATCAGCGAGACCCCGTGCCTGACGCCACCACCGTGGATATGACCATTAGAACCAAAGGGTTATGGCAGGGGCTGGATCTTTCTCTGGCCGTTCGAAACATCTTCAATGAAGATGTGCGAGACCCCAGCCCCTTCGCCGCCCCTGCCCCGCCGATTCCAAACGACTTCCCCATGCCCGGGCGACGTGTCGTCGGCGAGCTCTCCTATAGTTTCTGACAGGGCCGCGGTCGGTTAGTCTTCCCAGTCCCGCTTTTCTACGCCGTGATAGACAATGCTTTCACACCGAATCGGAAAGAAGCTGCCTTCGGGGCGCTCTCTTGTATCCCGGAAACACGGCGCCATACCGGCCACGAAGCAAGGTGTCAGGATAAGTTGATATTCCTCACAGCTGAACCCCATGTCTGCAGCCAAAGCGGCATGCACGGCTGCTACGTTCATTGAGTATCCGTATACACTATTCAGGTGTTCGTACACTGCAAAGGCCATCTTCAAATAGTGGCCATCGGAGAAACCATAGTCTTTTGCTTTATCCAGTGTGAAGGCAATGCGTTCGTCTGTGGTGGCAAGGGGGCGGCCATAACCATAAAGGATGCGGCCCAGGGATTTCTCATGATCGACAAACTCCTCCAGTTTACCGCCTTCATCGCACCACTTACCGGCCCTGTAGAAAAAGTCGAGCGCCCGGACCTCCGGTCGACGACCGTATATGGATGCTTCCGAGATGCTTAATCCAGCCATCAGACCCAGAGAGGGCGTGGTACGCACGGAACCGGCCAAGGCGGCCACATGGTTTGGCCAGATGGAGGGATCCGGATAGCTTGTACCGACCCAGTACGAGTTCAACATCTTTGCGACGTTTTCTCCCGGATCTCTTCCAAGAATGCAATACAGGTACAAATGGAGCCATTCAAGATGGTCGAGTTCATGGTGAAGATCCTTACCGTGCATAACGACGCGTTCGGTAAGAAAGGCTTTTCCAATTCGCGTCAACCAATGGCTTTCTGTTTCAAGTAGTTGTTCATGATTCATTAGTTGCCCTCCCCGTCACGCTTTTTGTAGGGTCCCGGGTCGTCTTCCAGTTCAATGGCAGAGCTGTAGAAAGGAAATTTTTTCCAGCCCATTTTCCGCTGCTCCAGCGCATGGACGGCCGCACCGGGCAATCTCAGTATCAGGTAGAGCATGCTGCCCTGATCCTGATCAAGACCAAGATCAACGAACGCTGCAGCCGCTACAGCGCTGATGGAAATTGGATACCCGAAGAATGCCTCAAGGGCGTTGCGGTGGCTTTCCAGCCAATGCAACGCGCCTGCTTCTGGTGCGAACTGGACCAAAAGGTCCAACGACTGCCGAAGTGTCGTGGGCATGTCATCGCCGTTGGGGTCAAAACCCGGTGGATGCTCAATCGCCGGCCATATGTCCGCCCTTTCGTCTTCCTGGGGAGCCTGAAGTCGGGATTTCCAAAGTTCGATGTCCTGACCACATTCCCCCCACAAGCGAATGCAGATCTCAAGTTCCTGAGAGCCGCCATAGAGGCCAGAACCCACGGCAAGGGAGGACATGAGCGCAGAGCTGTGATTGGTGCCGGCAACGCCTCCGTTCATGGCTGCACGAATGCTGGCCTCCTTGGGGCCCTGGTTGGCGAGGATCATCGCCAGCTTCTCCAGGAGGGCCGCTTCAGCGGGTTGCGGTCGATCACCTTTGAACATCAGCAACAGATATTCAAACCAGCTTGCCCTGGCGATGACCTGGCCATACACATCGTAGCCATGGCAGTAGCTGGCCTTTGCGGCGAACGGGTTTGAATCTTCAGGTTCTTCAAACCAGAAATTGGAGTGATAAACGTAGTCTGAGGGCACGCGCTTTCCCCTAATCTATTGGTCGGTCTGTATCGAGCTGGTTAGCACCTTCATTCTCGATCCCAATGGAGGGACCTGGTCGCCGTCAACAATGATATCTATCAGGCAAGGTCCTGGGCGGGAGAGAATCCCGGGTATGTCCAGATCCATCAATTGCGCCATGGTTTCCACCCGGTAGGATTCCACGCCCAATGCCCGGGCCATCATGGCAAAATCCACGCTCGGTAACCGGGTTCCAACCTGTTCCCCGCCACTCAGTTTCTGTCCATGGCTGACCATGCCCAGTGAGGCGTCATTGAGGACCAGCATCAGAACATTCAGGTTTTCCTGGAGCGCTACCGTCAATTCCTGGCCGGACATCAGATAACTGCCGTCGCCGGTGAAGCAGACAACCGGATTCTGACGGTTGGCGGTGGCCATCCCCATCGAGGTTCCGATTGCCCAGCCCATAGCGGCAAATCCAAGCCCGATACTGAACTGATTCTTCTCCGCAGGCATGCCTTCCGGGCGACGGATATTCCAGTAGTGGATCCCCCACAAAAAGCTGTTCCCGGTATCCATGAGAACCCGGGTATCCGGTGGGCATATCCGGCTCATATAAGTCATCAAAGCCTGGGGTTTGACGCGCCCGGATCTGTCAAAACACTTTTCGGGCTCATCAAAACGGGTATTCTCCGGCACGCGATCGTAGTCCGTGACTGGCTGTGCGCAGCTTCCACTTTGTTTGGCTTTAAACGCATCAGCCAGGGATTCGAACAGGAGCTTTGGCGAGCCCAGAACGACGAGCCGGGCCATGGTTGAGCGGCTGAGGTGTGCCGGATTGCCGGAAACATGAATCAATCGGTCAGACAGTATTGTCGTGGGGTCCCAGCCACAGGTTGATACTTCGTCCAGAGCTGTGCCGATGGCCACAACACGTTCGGCATTTTCAACCTTTAGCGCGTCCGTCGCGCTGTTGTGGCCGGCAAAGCCAAATACACCCCGGTATAGTGGGTGGAAACTGTCGATGAGCCCCTTTCCACGTGGCGTCGTAACCATTAGCCAGTTCCGGGATTCCGCCAGGGCCACCAGCATGTCGTTTGCCCCGGCTGCGCCCTCACCCAGTACCAGTGTGACCTTGGACGCGCTCTCCAGCTCTTTCAGTAATGACTGGGCAGCAGGCTTGTTGGGTGCGACTTCGTGGTTGGTAAAGGCGTGGAGCGTTCCGTCTTTCACGTCATCGGGGATCCGGCGGCGCATCACGTCCAGTGGTATCGCCAGGTGGGCGGGCCCGGGCTGGTTGCTCATGGCGTGACTGACAGCCTGAAGCACTTTGGTTTCAAGTTGTGCCGGATGCGATACCAGGGTGTTGTAGCGCGTACATCTGGCAAACATCTCTACCGTATGAATGCCCGTGCATGAGGTCTCCTGCAATGAGCCCTGCCCAAACTTGTCGAGAGCAGTTTGCGCCGTTATCACGAGCATCGGAATCCCATCGGCGTAAGCGGATGCAACGCCAGTCAGCAGGTTCGTGGCTCCTGGACCGGCTGTGGAGCAACAAACGCCTAGCTTTCCTGTTTCCCGGGCATAACCCTCTGCCATAAATGCCGCGCCGGACTCGTGACGGGCGGTAATGGTCCGGATACCACCCTGGCGCTCACTTCTTGCCAATGCATCATAAAACGGTTCAATGCTCCCGCCAGGAACGCCAAACACATACTCCACACCGAGGCGTTCCAGGTAGCGTAATAACAAGTCACCATTTTCGAGCATGACAAATCCTATGGGGAAGGCATCAAAGTTGTATTTGAATCAGCGGGAAAACCAATCAATCAAGCGGCCGCGGCATGGAGATCCCGTATCCCTGCGCATAATCAATGCCGAGCTCAACCAGTCGTGATTTGACCCTGTCGTTCTCCACAAACTCGGCAACAGTCTTGAGACCGGTGGCATGGCCAATCCGGTTGCAGGCGTCAACAATGGCAAGATCGATTGGGTCTTCCAGCAAATTACGGACGAAGCCACCATCGATCTTGAGATAATCCACGGGCAAGGCCTTGAGATAGGAAAACGAACTCATGCCTGCGCCAAAGTCGTCCAGTGCAAATTTAAAGCCTCTTCGTCTGGCAGAGCTGATGAATCGCTGGGTGACATTCAGGTTGGCGATAGCGGAGGTTTCAGTGATTTCAAAACAGATGCGCTCCGGCTTTAATTTATATCGCTCCGCCAATTGGCTAATGTAAAGAAACAGTTCCGGTTCATTAAAGGAGCTCCCGGACAGGTTGATGAAAAACGTCCCGGTTTCCTCCCGGCCGAGGCCAGTGCGGTCAAGGTACCGGAACGCCATTTCAATAACTTTCCGGTCGATCCTGGTCATCAGGTTGAAGCGCTCGGCAGCGGGAATAAAAGCGCCCGGAGGGATTGTTTCGCCCCCTTCCCTCAACCGAACCAGAAATTCCGTGCGATAGCCATCGACGGCATCCGGCTGCAGTGCGGTCATCTCCTGTTGCCAAAGGCAAAAGCTGTCATTCTGCAACGCTTGCTGGATGCGGCTGGTCCAGTTCATATCACTCTGGCGCTGCTGCATTTCAACGTCGCTTGTTTCATAGAGCTGGACGTTGTTGCGGCCCCTGTCCTTCGCAGCATAGCAGGCCAGATCAGCATGACTGAGGAGCTCGCTGGCACTGCAGTAGTGCTTATCGACCAGCACCATGCCGATACTCAGGGAGACGGAAAACGGTCTGTCATGCCAGACAAACCGATACTCGCTGACCTCTTCACACAGTTTCTCGGCCACTCTCTGCGCATGGACGATGTCGCAGCCACGCAGGAGCACCCCGAACTCGTCACCGCCGAGCCTGGCGAGGGTGTCGTCTGAACGGATGTGATGGGACAGCAGCGCGGCAATCTGCTTAAGCAGGTGATCGCCGGCGACGTGGCCGCAGGTGTCGTTGACGATCTTGAACTGATCAAGATCAAGGTACAGGAGCACGTGTTGCCGTCCGGTTTTGTAAGTGTCTTCCAGGGCCTGTACCAGCCGTTGCTCAAACTCGCGGCGATTCACGAGATCGGTCAGGCTGTCATAGTAAGCCATGTGCTCCAGGGTGGTTTCCGCCACGCGCTTGGCCTGGCGTACGGAGCCTTCACGCACTTCACGGTCAATGGCGGGAATCAGCCGCGACAGGTTGTCCTTCATGATGTAATCCTGAGCGCCGGCTTTCATGGCCGTCACCGCAACGCCTTCCCCAATCGTTCCGGAAACAATAATCACAGGTACATCCATGCAATACTGCTGGGTCAGTTCCAGCACCCGAAAAGAAGAAAAGCCAGGCATGTTGTGATCGGTTATCACGATGTCCCACTTGCCACGGCGGAGGGCATAGGTCAGGCGATCCTCGCTATCCACCAATTCATGATAGGGGGAAATACCTCCTTTACGCATCTCTCGTAAAAGAAGCATGGCGTCGTCTTCGGAATCCTCGACGATCAACATCCGTAATGGGGTGCTTGTATCAATCAATGAACTTACCTTTATCAGTACGAGCGAACTGAGCCGGCTTTGGGCACCTTGTTGACAACGAGCCAGTAGCGGGCAAGCAATTTCATTTGTTCCGTAAATTCCCGATAGTTAATCGGCTTGGTGATAAAGCTGTTGGCTCCCAGACGATAGGCCTCCAGCAGGTCTGCCGGTTCATCGGAGGAGGTCACCATCACCACGGGCAGCCAGTTGGTGAGCGGTGAAGACCGAATGCTTTTTAGTACCTCCAGCCCACTGACCCTGGGAAGCTTTACATCCAGCAAAACAACTCCGAGCGTATCCAGCTCCTTGGACGGGGTATCGCCAAACAGGAAGTCCAGCGCCTGCTGCCCGTCTTCCAGCACGATTACTGGGCTGCCCTCGCTCGCGGCCTTGAGGGAGCGTATCGTCAGAACCTGATCATCCGGATTGTCTTCAACCACAAGGATTGAATAGCCGTCCATGTTTTTAGCTGCCCTTTCAATGGATTGCATTTAAAGCGTGAGCGTATGGTTGCAGTCTAGTCACGATCTCCCGAAACAGGCAACTTCACAATAAAACTTGCGCCCTCGCCTACTTTGGACGTCGCGGAAATCTCGCCATGATGCCTGCGAACCACCCGATACACTGTCGCCAGGCCAATGCCTGTGCCGCCAAACTCCGATGGTGTGTGAAGCCGGTTAAAAGCGACGAAGAGTTTGTCGATATACCGCATATCAAAGCCGACGCCATTGTCCCGGACTTCAATGGCTGTCCAGCGGCCCGCTGTTCGTGCAGACACGTCTATGATCCGTTTTTCCTCCCTGGCGCTGTATTTCCAGGCGTTTGCAAGCAGGTTCTGGAAAGCAACACGCAGCATTCGGCTATCACCCACAACCCGGACGCCCTGCTGAATGTGTACTTCTGAGGGGACGTCGTCACTGATGTCTTTCAGCTCATCAGTGATTTCCTGCAACAGTTGGCTCAAATCGACAGTCTGGTTCTCAATCGGCTGGCGGCTGACGCGGGAAAGGATCAACAGTCCGTCGATCAGGCCCGCCATTCGAACACTGGCCGCACGAATGCGCCGCAGGTAATCCTTGCCGGTCTCATTCAGCTGGTCACCGCAATCCTCCTCAAGTGCTTGCCCAAACCCTTCCACGGCTCTCAGTGGCTGCCTGAGATCGTGGGAGACCGAGTAACTGAACGCCTCCAGTTCCCGGTTTGCCATGCTCAGTTCCGAGGTCCTGGCTTCGACAATCCGCTCCAGGCTGTCGCGACTTTCCAGAATACGGCGATTCTGCTGCTGAATAGTGCCGATCATCTCGTTAAAGGTGTTCCCCAGCCGCCCCAGCTCGTCGGTTCCGGAGACCGGTGCGCGAATGGAGTAATCATGGTCCTGGGCAATGCGTTCAGCGGTTTCCGAGAGCTTGAGGATGGGGTCAGACACAATTCTCTGTAGCCGGAGCGCGAGGAACACCAGAGCCACCAGAATGACGGCGCCAATACCAATGGCTACGAACACAAAGGTGCGGATATGGCCATGTAATACCTCAAGGTGGGATGTGAGGAAAAGCTGCCCGACCGTTTCGTTATCAAGGGTTACCGGTATCGCTAGCCGATAGACTTCATCGACAAACCCTACTTCCAGTTGTCGGTTAACCGATGGACATTCCCGTTTATCCATGCTGGCCAGGGAAGCCATGACGGTCCCTTGTTGATCATAGACACAAGCCTGCTGGATAGTCTCAATGCGCTCAAGGCTGGAAATGATGCTGCTCAGCTGATTATTATCCTCAAACACCAAGGCGGCGGCCGACTGTTCAGCGAGGATGCCTGCAATGACATGCAGTTCGGACTCAAGCTGTTTACGGTAATTCCGGTTCTCAACAAAGATGAGGCTGGCGCAGACCAGGGTAATCCCCAGTGCACTGGTGAACAGTGTCAGGAAAAGCAGTTTGGTTTTAAGTCGCCAGTATCGCCATTGTCCGATCATCGCACGACCCTCACCGCCAGCTCCAGAAGTCGGGAGTTAATAGTAAGCCCCGCTTCGGTCGCGGCTTTCAGGCTGATTTCAAAGCGAATGACATTGCCCTTTTTGACGTAACCGACCATTCCCCCCTTGCGGACAAACTCCGGTAGGTCGCTGACTGTCAGCATGCCCTGGTGTTGGGCGAGATCAAGCAGCTCGTTGAGGTTGCGGGATTGCGACTGGGCGATATACAGCACATTGCACCCAGTAAGGTGCGCGGCATTGTCAGGGTATCGAAGCTGAAGTTCCCTGCCCTGGGATTTGCGACCAGTGAGAGGGTCGAGCAGGTCGCCAAACGGATCATCGCCAAAAATACATACCTCAAGGGGGGCGGAATTGCTCCCGTTATGGGGCCAACTGACAAAGCGTGTGAAGTTGTAGAGAAAGGCGGCTTTGACTTCGTACTCGGAACGTATGGAGGCGTGCCCGGGTACCGTGCCAAGACACAGGCTGAGAGTCAGTGAGATAAGGTATTTCAGGTGATCCCTCACGAGTCGGCCACGAAGCAAATAGTCATATTTGGATCAAGCAAATGGGCGTACGGCACCTACCGAAGGTTAGCATCAGTCCGGCTGCCGTCAACTGCATGCCAGATCTGTGCTACC
Source organism: Marinobacter sp. DUT-3 (assembly GCF_050379435.1). NCBI lineage: Bacteria > Pseudomonadati > Pseudomonadota > Gammaproteobacteria > Pseudomonadales > Marinobacteraceae > Marinobacter > Marinobacter sp. DUT-3. The sequence goes on along the minus strand of NZ_JBNRMG010000001.1, from coordinate 778,486 downwards.
CCAATATCAACTTTCCGGCACCGGAAAATCCACCTCATCCACCTGCTCTGACAGGTAATCCAGAAATGCGCGGATCGACGGAAGAAGGCCTCGGCGTGATGGAAAGACGGCGTGGAAAATACCGCCGCGTGGCTGCCAGCCAGGCAGTACATTGATCAGGCGCCCCTCGATCAGGTCACGTCCGCCTACAATCAACGGCATTTTGACCACGCCCAGACCGGCGATCGCGGCCTGCCTGAGGGTGAAAACATCGTCCGTAACCAGGCGTGGTTTGTGGTGTACCTGCACCGATACGCCGTCCGGGCCATCCAGACACCAGATGTGCTGGCCATCGGTCTGTTCGAAGTCGATGCTGGGCAGGCGAGTCAGGTCCTCCGGCGATTCGATGTTGGGGGAACGTTCCAGTAAAGCCCGCGACCCCATCAGGCATTGGGGGCTCCTGGACAGGACCTTCATGGTCAGGCCGCTGTCTTCAATCGGCGGGTACCGGACCCGGAGCGCCAGATCGACGCCCTCTTTAATTACATCGACCCGACGACTGGTGGCCACCAGCTCAATCCTGACTTCCGGATACATCTCCATGAACTTCACCACCAGTGGTGCAACCAGGAAATAGATCAATCCTGGTGGGCAGGTCATCCGGATGCACCCACGGGGTTCCGAGCGGGAACGATCGATCAGCTCCTGCGCCGCCTCGGCTTCAACCAGCATGGCAACGCAGTGGCGATAATACTCCTTGCCCAGCTCCGTTACGCTGAACCGGCGTGTTGACCTGTTAATCAACCGGGTATCAAGGCGCTCCTCCAGAAGTGCTGTGCGCCGGCTCAGTTTGGATTTGGGGACGCCCAATGCCCGCCCGGCCGGTGCAAAGCCACCATGCTCCACTACCTGCACGAAGTAATAGAGATCGTTCAAGTCCTGCATAGCTCAGAGTCCTATATATAGAACGCAGATTATAAATTTTGGCACCTACTCAGACCAGCTTCCGTGCCCTATCTTCACTGTATTGATCATTAATATCCAAACCAGTGTAAGGGGGAGCACATGAAACAGATACTGACTACCTACAGCGCACCCCATGGCCACTGGGTTGGTGATGGTTTCCCGGTCCGCTCGCTGTTGTCCTACGACCGTATGGGCGCCAACAATATCAGCCCTTTCCTGCTACTGGACTACGCCGGCCCCGCGCAGTTTCCACCGGGAACGCGCCGCCGGGGCGTTGGCCAGCACCCGCACCGTGGTTTTGAGACCGTCACCCTGGTCCTGCAGGGCGAACTTGAGCACCGGGACTCCACTGGCAGCGGGGGATTGATCGGCGAAGGCGATGTCCAGTGGATGACGGCCGGTGCCGGTATTGTCCACGAGGAGTTCCATTCGCCAGCGTTTACCCATCGTGGCGGCACGCTTGAGATGGTCCAGCTATGGGTGAACCTCCCAGCCAGGGACAAGAATGAACCAGCGGCTTATCAGACCCTGCTGAAAAAGGACATTCCGGTGGTTTCCCTGGGCGACCATATCGGCGAGCTCCGGGTTGTTGCGGGTGAGTTCCACGGACACCCGGGGCCGGCGAGCACCTACACCCCGATGAATGTATGGAACCTGAAGCTTGAGCCGGGCGCGGATGTGGTCCTGCCCGTCCCGGAAGGACAGACCGCCATTGTAGTGGTGCTCAAGGGAACGGTGCAGGCAAATGGGGCCGAAGTATTACATGACGCGGAAGTTGCCAGCTTTGATCGCCAGGGCCAGGAACTGCAGCTTGAATCCAACAACGATGCCCGGTTGCTGGTACTCACCGGTGAGCCGATTAACGAGCCTGTAGTCGGTCATGGTCCCTTTGTCATGAACTCGGAGGCTGAGATCCATCAGGCAATCGCGGACTTCCAGAACGGAGAGTTCGGCATGCTTCACCGTTAGCCAGAACAGGTGATGGCCAGCGGTAGGAACCGGTCCCTCCGATGGGGGCCGGTCAATAAAACCCACCTGAAACGAAGGAGAAGGAACATGGCTTTTAAATACAATCGACTGGACAAGGACGATGTTGCTCTGCTGATGGTTGACCACCAGTCAGGGCTGCTCTCTCTCGTACGGGACTTCTCACCGGACGATTTCAAAAACAACGTACTGGCGCTGGCGGACATCGCCAAGTTTTTCGACATTCCGACCATTTTGACCACCAGCTTTGAGGATGGCCCCAACGGCCCAATGGTGCCGGAACTCAAGGAAATGTTCCCGGATGCGCCCTACTTCCCCCGTCCCGGCCAGATCAACTGCTGGGACAACGAGGATTTCCTCAAGGCCGTGAAGGCCACGGGTAAGAAGCAACTGTTGATTGCCGGTGTGGTGACCGATGTATGCGTGGCTTTCCCGACGCTGTCAGCGCTTGAAGAAGGCTATGAGGTCTTTGTTGTAACGGATGCGTCCGGCACCTTCAACCAGACCACCCGCGACGCTTCCTGGAGCCGCATGGAACAGGCCGGGGCACAACTGATGAACTGGTTCAGCGTTGGCTGCGAGTTGCACCGTGACTGGCGCAACGATATTGAAGGCTTTGGCGGCATCCTTGCCAAGCACCTGCCACATTATGCAAACCTGATGCAGAGCTTTACAGCCCAGAAAGGGTAAGCTTTAGCGGGCGCCACACCCACAACCCTTGTGGGTGTGGTCTCGATTGAACTATTTCGGCAGGTTATTCCTGCTCTGAGCGAGTTGCTCCAGGGTGTTATGTTCGCATTCTTTTTCAGCCATAAAGCTCTCTGATGACGTAACCAGAATGTTGTCATCACTCATGAATCGACGGCCCAGCAAGGCCGGATAGGAAAACCGTCCCCGGTCAGCCAGGGAAAATTCGGTTTCATGGGTGGAACCGGCAATACAGAACTCCATTCGCACTACATACCGCCTTTGGGACGGCGCACCCTTTCGTTTTATCCGGACAGTCCGGTCCACCGGGCGTTCAAACTCCAGGATGACGTCCTCAACCTCAGTACCGTTCTCGCCGGCTTCCTGGTCGCGGTGATCCGCAAGGGGCACCTGAAAGCTCACCCACTTCTCATCCCCTTTCTCGAAGGGCTCAATGTTAACCGCATGGAGCGAAGAGGTTTTTGCTCCGGTATCCAGCCGTGCCTTCAGGCGCAAGCCGGTGTCCTGAAGAACAATCCATTCCACAAAACCGAGGGATTCCGGTGGGCGCTCCTGGCTTTGCTTTTCCTCTGCCTGAATAGGTGCGGCTGCGGCCAGAATGGCTGCGAAGGTGAGTCCAACAGCTAACTTCATGAAACATCTCCGGCAAACGTGATCAGATCCGGGAAGAATGTCAGGAACCGGCGTTCCAGCTCCCGGTCGTTCTCTTTAATTTCTTCGATGATATCGAAAAACTGATGCTTGAAACGGATACGCTGGGCGACCCGGTTCAGTGCAAAGCCCACGCTATCCAGGTCTGCGTAAGATCCGAACCAGTCATTCTCCGCCATGTTTTGGGTAACCCGCTTCATTTTTTCGGGCATCAGGTGTTCGTAGTCCCGAAACTCCCGGTAAACAGTGTCGATAAAGGTACCAGAATCGACATTGCTGAATCGTTGCCAGTGTCTTAACAGGTAGTGATCATAAAGGATATCGAGTGCAACGCCTGCAAAGCGGCGCCGTTGCTGTGAAAACAGTCGTTTGCTGGCAAGTACTTCCGGGTGGCTGTCCGTGTATGTGTCGACAGCCCGATGATGGTACAGGCCGGCCCGGACGGTTGGCGGGAGTTCCCGGACTTGCAGTCCCCTGGCGAAATCCCCCATCACGCTGCCAATGCGGGCCTGGGGCGAGTCCGGTGCGAGGAAAAGATGGGCCAGATGATTCAAACAGCCTCCCGGGATAGCGAGTAAGCCCGTAATCCCGGGAGGCTTACCCGATCAGAAATTAAAGGTAACGCCGAGGCCAAGGCCATCAATAGTGACGTTGTCCTTGTCATAATAACGCATATATTCAAGGTTGCCGGACACTTGTGGCGCCATTTCAACGTTGACGCCAATGCCGTAGGAAAAATCGGAGTCATCATCGGTAACCGTGGTGAAAGGCCCCTCGGCTTCCAGCTCTACCCGGGTGAAACCAAATATAACATAGGGCGTTGCCGGTGATTCGTTGGCAAGGTTCAATGTGGCGTAACCCCCAAAGAAGTTATCCACGGAGTAATCGATGCCATTGACGCGATCGTCGTCAACGCCAAAGCCTGCCCTCGCCTCCACGCCGAAGTAGGGTGTCGCCAGCGCGCCCACCTTGGCGGACAGCGCGCCAACATCCGCATCGTCAGAGTCGTCCTCGAGATTAAAGAAGGTGTAGTTCAGGCCTGCGTACAAGCTCCCCATTCCTGACTTGTACATATCACTCGCAATGGCAGGGGCTGCTGCCAGGCTGCCTGCGAGAGTGGCAAATCCAAATACCAAAGAACGTGTGGTTTTCATTGTCTTCGATGCTCCTTCCTGGTTTTCACCGTCAGTTTTACGAAATTGCACTACACCAACGATTTAATCCAGCACAAGGATCCGGATTTACCCGATATTTACAGTGATTTAATTCCCCGTTCACGCGCGTGGCAAGGGCCGGAGTTGCCTTGCGAAAGCGGCAGGCCGCATGTATTCTGACGCCGTCTCTCTGTTCGGCCAACTTGAGCTTCCTTTGAGAAACCTGAACCCTGTAATCTTCATTGTTAGCGTCATGTTTGTACTTTTGAGTATTTTCATGACGTTACCGGTAATACTTCTATCAGGCTCTGAAGCGCCCAATGCCATGGCGTTTGCGGAATCTGCCGCTATTGTATGCAGTATCGGGGTTTTCGGGATTGTGGCCACCTACCGGAAACCGCGGGACCTTAAGCCCCGCTTCATGTTTGTCCTGACGGTTTCAAGCTGGCTCATTATTGCCCTGCTCTCTTCACTGCCGTTCTACCTGAGTGATAACGGTATCTCCATGACGGACGCCCTGTTCGAGGGGACTTCCGGCATTACCACCACCGGCGCAACGGTACTGACAGGCCTGGATACCATGGACCGGGATCTTCTGCTGTGGCGCTCCATCCTGCAATGGATCGGAGGCATCGGAATCATCGGCATGTTCGTTGCCGTACTGCCGTTCCTGCGGGTAGGCGGGATGCGCCTGTTTGCCACGGAATCCTCGGAGTGGACCGACAAGGCCCTGCCCCGCATGAAGACGCTGAGCCGCGGCCTGCTGCTTGTGTACGTGATATTTTCAGTGATCGCCGTGGTGACCTACTGGCTATCAGGCATGTCACTGTTCGATGCCTTTAACCATGGACTTACCAGCATAGCGACCGGTGGCTTCTCGACGTCGGATTCGTCCATGGGCAAATTCGACTCCGACCTGATTCTGCTCCAGGGCAGCCTGTTCATGATGATTGGCAGTATGCCGTTCTTCCTTTTTGTCCGGGAAATGCACGGACAGCACGGCGTGCTTTTCCGGGATCAGCAGGTACGACTGTTTGTCACCATCCTGCTGGTGATCCCGGCCTTGCTGACTCTATATCGCTGGCATGTCTCGGTCGGGGACTTCGACCCCATCCACGGCTATGTCGCCACGCTGTTCAACGTTACGTCTGTGGTAACCACCACCGGATACGCCTCCGAAGACTATTCCGCCTGGGGGCCCCTGGCGTTTGTGCTGTTCTTCTTCCTGATGTTTGTCGGCGGCTGTTCCGGGTCGACCGCTGGTGGCATGAAAATCTTCCGTTTCCAGCTGTCACTGATTGTGCTGCGGGAACAGCTCATGCGCTTGTTGCATCCACGTGCGGTACTGACCAGGAACTACAATGGCCGCGCCGTCAGTGATGAAATCATCTCATCAATGATTGCCTATACCTTCATTTTCCTGCTTTGCCTGCTTGTCATTACGGTGGCGCTGGCAGCGCTGCAACTGGACTTCATTACCAGCCTTTCCGGGGCTCTCACGGCCCTGACCAACGTTGGTCCCGGCCTGGGCGCAATCATTGGCCCGGCAGGGACGTTTGAGCCCCTGCCGGATGCAGCCAAATGGATACTGTCGGTGGGTATGCTGATGGGGCGCCTGGAAATCCTCAGCGTAGTGATTGTGCTATCACCCGCGTTCTGGCGCAGTTAAAAAGAGGCCCGGCGTATCGGGGGGAAATAACTGACGTTGTGATGGTGATTCTGCAACCAGGAGAGCAAGGCCGAAATTGTAACCCCGTCGTTCTCCACACCCTTGAAATCCACACCCAGACCCTGGTCCGATTTGCGAACCACCAGACCTCTTAACTTCAGGAATGAGTTTTCGTACTTGTCAGGAAAGCGGAACTCCAGTTCCAGGGTCTGGTTGAGTTGAACGTCCGTGTAGCTGGTCGCAATAAACAGGCCGCGCTCACTGGCATCACGAATCTGCCCCGTGGCCACCGGCATGTTGCGCTTGTAGAGCAGAAGCCCCAGTTTCCCGGTTATACGTTTGCTCAAACGGTACTCCATGAAACCTCCTCGAGCCGACAGGCAAAAGCCATGGGTAGGACAGTTATTCATGGAATGATATCCCGGATTTGTCAAATTATCTTTTGACGCTGATCAAAAATTGACCTTCTCTGACAGGAACCGGCCGATGTCCTGAATTTCCTCCAGGCAGACGCTGTGCTCCATCGGATACGTTTCATAACGGGGGTTGTAGCCCATGGCACGAAGCTTTTCGGTGCTTTTCTGCCCCAGGGATTCCGGTACAACGGGATCAAACGTGCCGTGATAGGTATTGATTGAAATATTCCGGTTCGCTTCTGACGGTTTGATGGTCTCAGCCGTGGCAAAGTAGGTCGATAGCGCCAGCAGCCCAGCCAGTGGCTTGGGATAGGTCAGGCCCACTTCGTACGCTACTGCCCCACCCTGTGAGAAACCGGCGATGACGATGTTTTCGCTGGGAATGCCGCGCTCAATCTCCCGGTCCACCATACGCGCAACCGCATCAGCGGAAGCCAGCAACTGCTCGGTGTCGATAACGCGATCGACATCCATGGCCTTGATGTCGTACCAGGCGGGCATGCTCATACCACCATTAACGGTGACCGGCATGACCGGTGCGTGGGGAAACAGAAAGCGCACGGCAGCGTTAGCGGGTAATCCCAGCTCCGGGACCACCGGTTCAAAGTCGTGGCCGCTTGCACCCAGTCCGTGCAGCCAGATAACGGCAGCGGTCGGGTTGGGATTGGTTTCCAGTTCGATATATTCAAGTTCCTGCACAAAATACCTCAATCGTCGGTGCCGGGTTCGGAAGCGTCGGGATCATTCGCCTGTAAGGCGGTGACCACCGGATTGGCATACATATCCAGCAAATAAGGACGGATGGCCTCGTCACAGCTTTCCAGTCGCCGCTCCATTTCAGCCTCGGCGGCTTCGAGTTCCGCGGGTGACCAGGTTTCTGCGGTCACCACGGAATCACTCACGGTATCCGGCGTGGTGTGCGCCTGCGGGTGGATACCCCGTTGCCGGTACGCGACCAGATTGGAAGCATGCAGGTGATAGTTGGCATGCATTTCCCGGTCAATGCGGGCGGAGAGATCCTTGGGGTTACCGGGAGCGTCGGCGATCGGCGTGCCAAAATGCACATGTACATGGCCCTTGAATCCCGTCAGGCCTTTCATGATCTGATCCGTGTCCTCGCCAGCGGTCTTGGTGTAGCTTCCGGTGCGGGCACGGGTTTCCAGCTCGCGGGCCTTGTCAGCGTCACAGGGATCGTACTCATAAGCGATAGAGACCGGAACGATATGAAGCCTGTTCATGGCTTCAGCGAAATCCAGTCCGCTCTTTTTCTTGCTCATGTAGAACATTTTGATGATAGCCGGATCCGTAAAATCCAGGCCATCCTTCGCACGGCCTTCCCGTTGGGCAATCCAGATGCTGTGGTTGGTATCAATGCTGTGATTGATAAAGCTGGACAGCGTGATGTAGGCGTCCCGCATTTCGCGGGGGCTGGTGATGTTCCGGCGTACCACGAAGCTCTTGTTCAGGCGCATCATCTCGGCGAATACCCGGTTTGCAAGCAGGTTGTCACCAATCGCAATGCGGGTCGTATTAAAGCCGTTGGCGAACAACAGGTAATTCACCACCATGGGATCAAACACGATGTCCCGATGGTTGGATATAAACAGGTGCGCGGAATGCTTGTTGAGATTTTCAAGGCCGCTCTGGGTCACCCGGGTGGTGGTGTGGTCCACCAGATCCCCTGCGTACTCCGACACCTTGGCCTGAAGGTCGTCGACCCGATCCAGGTGACCAAAGTTCTTCACCAGCCAGCGTCTGATCCAGATGCGCACTACCCCTGGTGCCCAGCGCGCCAGTGTGGGGGATTTGAAGCGGGCGATCATGTCCAGAAATTCCGGATCATTCACCAGGCGCTTGATAGCGGCACCGGTTTCGTCGTCCGAATAGGGACGGATGGCATCAAATTCCTGCATGGAGTTCCTGTTGTTTTCAGAGTCAGTCATTGGCGGTGATGACGATAAAAATCGCGGTATTGTAGCGTTAATCAAGGTGTTTTGCCTCTACTGTGCCCGCGAATCTGGTATGATTTCGACCCTTGAACAACATGACACCGACCATTCCCGCATCCTGGCACCGGCAATCCATGGACTTTGATCAGCTGAGCACAGAACGCCCGACCCTCTCCCGGAAAGACCCCGAACAGGTCCTGCATGAGGTTTTTGGTTACGAAACCTTCCGCCCCCTGCAGGGGGACATCATCCACGAAGTGGTCAATGGCGGGGACGCCCTGGTCCTGATGCCGACCGGCGGGGGTAAATCCCTGTGCTATCAGGTGCCGGCACTGGTACGCCCCGGTACCGCCGTGGTCATCTCTCCGCTGATAGCGTTGATGCAGGACCAGGTGGCAGCCCTGAACGAACTGGGTGTGCGTGCCGCGTTTCTGAATTCAACGATGGATTTCGCCCAGGCCAGGGATACTGAAAACGCGCTGATGACCGGTGAACTGGATCTGCTTTATTGCGCACCGGAGCGTTTGATACAGCCACGGACCATCGATCTTCTCCACAACGCGTCGATTTCCCTGTTTGCCATCGACGAAGCCCACTGCGTATCCCAGTGGGGGCATGACTTCCGCTCCGATTACCTGGAACTGAGCCTGCTGGCGGAGCAGTTCCCGGGGATTCCCCGAATTGCACTGACCGCGACGGCGGATGAACGGACCCGAAAGGAAATCGCAGAACGTCTGTCACTGACCCATGCCCGTCACTTCGTGAGTGGCTTCGATCGCCCGAATATTCAGTATCGAATTTCACCAAAAACAAATGCAAACAAGCAGTTGCTGGACTTTATTAAAGCTGAACATGATGGCGATTGTGGCATCGTCTATTGCCTGTCCCGCAACAAGGTGGATGCCACCGCGCGCATGCTGGCGGATAAGGGGTACACCGCTCTCCCCTACCACGCCGGGTTAAGCGGTCCGGAACGCGCCCGTAATCAGGAACGGTTTCTGCGGGAGGATGGGGTCATTGTCGTCGCCACCATCGCGTTTGGCATGGGGATCGATAAGCCGGACGTGCGCTTTGTTGCCCACCTTGATCTCCCCAAGAGCCTGGAAGCTTACTACCAGGAGACCGGGCGTGCCGGACGTGACGGCAAACCCTCTACCGCCTGGATGGTCTACGGCCTGCAGGATGTCATCAAGCTTCGGCAGATGCTGGAAGCGTCGATGGGGAACGACCATTTCAAACGGGTCGAGCGACAAAAACTCGATGCCATGCTCGGGCTGTGTGAAGTCACCAGCTGCCGTCGGCAGGTTCTGCTGCGGTATTTTGGAGACGTGCTTGAACAACCCTGCGGGAACTGCGATACCTGCCTGAACCCGCCGGATACCTGGGACGGCACCGTAGCGGTTCAGAAAGCATTGTCCTGCGTGTTCAGGACGGGCCAGCGTTATGGCGTCACCTACCTGATCGACGTGCTGAGGGGGTCCGAAAACGAGCGTATCCGCCAGTTTGGCCATGACAAGGTCTCGACCTATGGCATTGGCACGGAACTATCCGTCAGTGAATGGAAATCGGTGTTTCGGCAGCTGGTTGCCAATGGCTATCTCCGGGCTGATCCGGAAGGCTACGGCTCTCTCCAGCTCACGGAACAATGCCGCCCTCTTCTGAAAGGCAAAGAGCCGATTCAGTTGCGTAAGGATCCCGCACCGGTCAAGTCATCCGGTCGCGCCAGCTCGGGCAGCGCTCGCGCAAAAATAAGCGATCAGATTACCGACCAGGCTGGATGGGATGCATTAAGAGCCTGCCGCAAGACGCTGGCAGAACAGCAGGGCGTCCCGCCTTATGTGATATTCCATGACACCACTCTGTTCGACATGCTGGAGCGGCGACCCGCAAGCCTCTCCGAGCTGGCCGAAGTCAACGGTGTGGGGGCCGCCAAGCTGGAGAAATACGGCGAGATCTTCCTGCAGACCCTGAGTGAGCTCAGCCAAGGCTGACCGCCCCGCTGTTCTCATACAGTTTCGCGTAAGATTCTTTTACAGTTTTTTAGAATCAAGTACAGCCTTGCCAGTCGGTTTTGCTCTAAACTGGTTGCGAACCTACTTTCCCGCAACACGGACGCACGGAGAGAGACTGAATGGCAAGCGGCACCCAACAGCCTCCAGCAAGGAGATTTCAGCCACTGAGGCTTGTACTCGGGGTGCTTCTGATTGCCCTCACCTTGACCACCCAGAGCCTGGCAGAGATTCGCAATGCCGCCTACCAGCCCCCGATGGAAAGGGAGTACAAACTCTGGTACCGGAACTACGATAACCCGGCGATTCGCGAACTGCTGGAGCTGGCTCTTAATAAAACCCCGGAGTACGGTGATTTCCGGATCACCCGCAGCGAAGAAATGGGCCAGGGCCGGGTGTTGAGAGAGTTGTCCCGCGCCCGCACCAGCCTGATAGACATTGCCAACGTTGCCAGCAGCAGTCAGCGGGAATCGGAACTCCTGGCGATTCCCATCCCGATTGACGGCGGCCTGCTGGGGTTCCGGGTTTGCGTGGTACTGCCCCACTCCCTGCCGTTGTTTGAAGGGGTCAATTCGATTGACGATCTGAAGGAGCGGGGCATTCGTATCGGTCAGGGGATGCACTGGCCGGACACTGACATCCTTGAGGCGAACGACATTTCGGTGGTCACCCACACCCGCTACGAAATCCTCTTTCGGATGTTGCGTAATGACCGGTTTGACTGTTTTGCCCGTGGGGTCAGCGAAGTCATGTTTGACCTGGAAATCGAGGACGATCCGAATCTGGTCATTGAGCCCTCGCTGATGCTCGCCTATCCCATGCCTTCATATTTCTTTACTGCACCGCACGACTATCTGACGGCTCACCGCGTTCAACTGGGTATGGAGCGGGCTATTCTGGATGGCAGCTTTGCCCGGTACCTGGCGGATTACTATAGCAAGCCGATTGAAAAGCTGGCGCTGGATCGCCGCAAGGTGATTGTGCTCAGGAATCCCTTCCTGAGCGAGGAATCACGAATGGTGGGGCGTCACACCCTGGACAACCTCCACCGTCGCCTTAAAGTTCTGAGCCGTTAGACCCGGAACCGGGACACGTTCTGGCTCAGTGTATTGCCAATGGATTCGATCTGGCCGCTGTATACATCGTTTTCACTGGCGGCGGTGGCGGCCTCCTGTCCCTGGTCCGCAATGCGGGTGATAGAAGAATTCAGCTCTTCGGTCACCGACGTCTGCTCTTCCGAGGCCGTGGCGATCTGCGACGTCATCTGGCTGATCGACGTAATCGCCTCGGCGATCCGGTTCAGCGCTTCCATCGCGTCCTGGGCTTTTTCCATGCTGACATTGGAAACCGCGGTGGATGCTTTCATGACATCAACGGCGTTGTTGGCGCCTTTCTGCAGCCGCTCGATCATGTTGTTAATTTCTTCCGTGCTGTCCTGGGTCCGGCTGGCGAGGTTCCGGACCTCATCCGCCACCACGGCGAATCCCCGTCCTGCGTCACCCGCACGCGCAGCCTCAATGGCGGCATTCAGGGCAAGCAGGTTGGTTTGCTCGGCAATACCCTGAATGACTTCCAGCACCGAGGTGATATCGCTGACATCCCGCCCCAGGGTGTCGATCACCTCAGCGGCAGAGGCAATTTCCCGCGACAACTTCTGCACCGCGTCCCGGGAAGCCTCAACCGTTTCCAGTGAGGCACGGCTGTCGCTATCCGCCGTGTTGGCGGCGTCAGCGGTCTGCTGGGCAGACTGGGCAATTTCACCGGCCGCGGCAGACATTTCATTGATCGCCGTTGCCACCATGTCGATCTCACCCTGCTGACTTTCCACGCTGCTGCGACTGGTGCTGGCCGTCTGGCGCAGGGATGTCACGTTGTTCTTGAGCTCACTGGTGCCCTTCTGGACATCACGGACCACATTCTGAATGTTGCCGACAAAACTGTTAAAGCTGCGGGCCAGAAGACCAAACTCATCCTTTGCGCTGTCATCCAGTCTTTGGGTCAGGTCGGCATCACCGCTGGCGATGTCCTCCATGGCCCGGTTCAGCCGGTGAACTGGCGCCATCAACACGCGAACGCCGAAGTGCAGCACCAGCAATGAAATCACCAGGCCAGCCAGTGCGATGATAATACCTGTCACCCGGGCTGCTGCCACAGGCTCATGGATCATGTCTTCGTTTACGAAAGTCCCGAGGTACCAGTCAACGCCCCGCGCACCGCTGATGGCGTGAAAGCTGGCGCTCCAGTTCTCGTCGTTCACTTCATAATTGTGTTCGTTGCCGTCCAGGTTCGGGGACTGGCCGATCAGGTTTTTGATGCTCTCACCGATCAGTTCCTCGTTTGGATGGAACAGCACCGTGCCGTCGGCGCTGATCAGCGAGGCGTATCCGGTACCCGCAAGCGTGACCTCGGAAAGAGTTTCTTCTACGGTCTTAAGAGCGATATCACCGCCGACAACCCCCCGGTAGCTACCGGATTTAACCGGCGCCAGCGTAGTAATAATCGTATTGCCGGTAATCACATCCCTGTACGGCTCGGTGAATGAAGCGCGGCCCAGGTCCATTGCAATCTGGTACCAGGGGCGGGTTCTGGGGTCAAAGTCGGACGGCAGGCCGGCGCTGTCCTTCTCGGTTTTCATCAGCATGTAACCGTCTTGGCGGCCGACATAGACATCCTTGAAACCACCACCTGTGGTTGTGGATTGCAGTAGCACCCTTGCCTGCCGGTCGGTGCGCACGTCTTCCATGGACTTGGCGACAGCCTCTGTCATAGTCAGCCGGGTGTTGAGCCAATCGGCGATACTTGACGTACTTTGCGCCACTGCATCGTCAATCAAGGCGTCCACATAGGTTTCGGTGGTGTCCTGCAGCCGGACGTTTCCGGACCAGGTGAAAACGACCATCACCAGAATGAGCAGGACGCCGAAAGCGGCGAGCAGTTTTTGACCAAACGTCAGTTGCACGGATAAATCTCCAAAGGAAGTGGCTGAGGCGTTATTCAGGGGTTCTTAAGTCTTTCGGCGGGAAATGCGAAGTCTTTAATGCCTTCTGATAAAATCACTTGAATAGCTTGGTTTATTGTAAGCAGAGCTTGAGCTAAATTCCTTTAATAAATGTAACGGGAGCCTCCCTGTATGGCCCACGAAGAGCTGCACCTTAACCTCCGCAATCTCACCCTGGATGATTACGAAGAGCTCCAGCAGCTGATGGATCGGATTTACGATGATATCGGCGGGGCCTGGCCAAGGGAGACCATCAAGGCGCTGGTGGAGCAATTCCCCGACGGGCAGATCTGCATTGAGGATTCCGGGGAGCTGATCGCAGTGGCGCTCACGGTGTGCGTAAAGTATGAGCGTTTCAGTAACCCCCACACCTACGACGACCTCATCCTCCGGAACGAAAAGATCTGGCACAACCCGAAGGGCGATTCCCTGTATGGCCTGGATGTGTTTATTCATCCGGATTACCGCGGTTACCGGCTCGGCCGGCGTCTATACGAAGCCCGCAAGGAACTTTGCAGGTCCATGAACCTGCGCGCCATTCTGGCTGGCGGCCGGATTCCCAGTTACTACAAGTACGCCGATCAGTACTCCCCTGAGGAATACATTCAGCGGGTGGACCGCAAGGAAATCTTCGATCCGATCCTCACCTTCCAGCTCTCCAATGATTTCCAGGTTACCCGGCTGATGCACAAATACCTGCCGGAAGACGAAAAGTCCCTGGGATACGCCACCCTGCTGGAATGGCGGAACATTCTTTATACGCCTCCTTCGGCGGTACTGAACGTCAAGAAAACCCAGGTTCGCCTGGGCGCCGTGCAATGGCAGATGCGTGAGTTCACTTCCGTTGAAGAAGTGCTCAAGCAGGTGGAGTACTTCGTTGACGCGTTGTCTGATTACAAAAGTGATATCGCGCTGTTTCCCGAGTTCTTCAACGCGCCATTGATGGGGCTGACGGATCAGATGGACCAGACCAGGGCGATCCGGTTCCTGGCCGGATTTACCGAGCAGTTCCGCAATGAAATGTCCGAAATGGCGGTGAGTTACAACATCAACATCGTGACCGGCTCCATGCCGCTGCTGGAGAATGACCGGGTTTATAACGTGTCCTACCTGTGCCATCGGGACGGACGGGTTGATGAGCAACGGAAAATCCACATTACACCCCACGAACGCCGTGACTGGGTCATTGAAGGTGGGAACCAGTTCGAGGTATTTGATACCGACGCTGGTCGTGTCGCCATCATGATCTGTTATGACATCGAATTCCCGGAGCTGGGACGCATCGCCGCCAGTCAGGATGTCGATATCATCTGCGTGCCCTTCTGGACCGATACCAAGAATGGCTATCTGAGGGTTCGCCATTGTGCCCAGGCGCGAGCCATTGAGAACGAATGCTACGTTGTCATCACCGGCAGCGTTGGCAACCTGCCCAAGGTGGAGAACCTGGACGTCCAATATGCCCAGTCATCCGTATTCTCACCCTCTGACTTTGCGTTTCCCCACGATGCGGTAATGGCGGAAACCACGCCAAACACGGAAATGATCATGTTTTCCGATATGGACCTGGAGAAGCTCAAACTGGTTCGCAATGAGGGCTCGGTCACCAACCTCAAGGACCGGCGTACAGATATGTATGACATTAAAACCCGTTGATTTGGCCCGGATAGACTCCTCAGGCAGTTGATGAACTGCCTGAGAGGGTTATCGTATAACGCTGACGCCGTTGCCAAATCTGTCAAGTGTGGCTATTGTTTAATCATTCAACTACGGTTTATTTATACCGGATGCGGTCCGGACCCGGAAAATCCGAGAGCTTTTTCATGAACGAAGCGCTACCAGATCTGATTGCTCGCTTTCGCATCAAGCGCGGCCTGTTTCGCAAGGAAACGGTTGAAGCATCGATATTCGAGCTTGATAACTACGGTTGTGTGATGAAAACCGACAAGGTGTTTAACCCGGGCGATACCGTCATCCTGGACCTGATCATGGACATGCCGTTCGAGAACATCGAGGCGGAAGGCATATCAGGGCTCGTCACAGAACGCAGAAAACACTGCAGCAACTTCTTCTATGCCATTGATTTCATAGAACTTGACGGCACCAACTCTTCCCCGGTAGCCGACAAGCTCCGGCGCATTCGGGATGTGGTCATTAAAAAGCAGTCCCTGAAATCACGACGTTCCTCCGGGCCAGCTTCAGGTTTACAGCAAACGGCCTGACCAAGCACGACCTCACTTCGTTCAAACCGTAAGGAGACAGCCTTCATGGCCAAAAAAGCCAACAAACCAAGCGTGGATAAAATTGTCAAAAAGGTGAACAAGGAATTCGATAAAACGTCTTCCCAGATTGAAAGCCTGATCAATGATGCTCTCAAGCAGTTTGATAGCCTTCAGAATCAGATTCAGGATCCGGTACGCAAGTTACTGAAAGAAGTGGATGAACTTCGCGATCGGGAAATGAAGCGTTTCAATGAGGAATTCGAACGTAGACTGAAGGAATTCCATGATTTGCAGAACAGCATCCTTGATCGCCTGGGTATTGCCAGCAAGGAAGTCAGCGAGGAAGTAAAGAAAACCGCTGATACGGCATCCGCTAAGGTTAGCGCGGCCAAACCTAAAAAGGCAGCTGCAAAGCCGGCCGCCAAGAGTCCAGCCAAGAAAGCCCCCGCGAAATCGGCGACCAAGGCCAAGACCAAAACTCCTGCAAAGAAGGCTCCAGCCAAAAAGGCACCTGCCAAAAAGGCGGCCAAGCCAGCAGACAAAAACGATCTGACGCGCGTCAAAGGCGTAGGCCCGGCGACAGCCAAGAAAATGCAGGATGCGGGTATTACCTCCATCGAGCAGATCGCCACGCCCTCCGATGCAGATAAGGAAAAGCTGCAGGCCTTCTCAACAATGAAAGGGTTCGCAACGCTGTCTGACGAAGCCAAGAAAGTTCTCTGATGCGAACGCCTGAGCAGCCTGTATTACGGGATATTGTCCTGATTGGCGGCGGGCACAGTCACGTTGGGGTTCTTAAGCGGTTCGCCATGAATCCTGTACCGGGTGTCCGGTTGACGCTGATTTGCCGCGACACCCATACCCCCTACTCCGGCATGCTGCCGGGGTACGTGGCTGGGCATTATTCCTACGACGACGTCCACATCGACCTGAGCCGGCTGGCTGAATATGCCGGCGCCCGCTTCTATCGCGACGAAGCCATTGGCCTCGACAGGGATCGGAAGCGGGTCATCTGTAAAACCCGTCCAGACGTGCCCTACGATCTCCTGTCCATCAATATCGGCTCATCTCCCCGGGTTGAAGATGTGTCGGGTGCTGCCGAACATGCGGTACCCGTTAAACCGATTAACGGTTTCAACAGCCGCTGGCTGGCGCTGCTGTCACGCCTGGAGAACCATCGGGGACCGATGACCGTTGCGGTGGTCGGTGCCGGCGCCGGTGGCGTGGAGCTGACGCTGGCCATGCAGTTCCGCCTGCGGAACGAACTGAAACAGCGCGGGCTTGATCCTAATCAGCTGCACTTCCATCTGTTTGATGCAGAGAGCCAGATACTGCCGACCCATAACGCCAGGGTGCGCGCGGTATTCGCCGAAAAACTCAGCAGCCGCGGGGTGAAGGTCCATCTGGGAACCGCTGTCTCCGAGGTGGAAGCCGGACGACTTCAAACCGCGAATGGCGATACGTTCGACGTTGACGAAGTGTTGTGGGTCACCCGCGCCGGAGGTCCTGCCTGGCTGAAAGACACCGGCCTGGCGCTTGACGACGGCGGTTTCATACGGGTCAGGGATACCCTGCAAACGGAAACCGACGACGCCATCCTCGCCGCCGGTGATATCGCCAATGTGGTCAATCATCCCCGGGAAAAGGCGGGCGTGTTTGCTGTCCGTCAGGGCCCTCCCCTGGCGGACAATCTCAAACGTCTGGCTACGGGCAAGTCCGCGAAGGATTTTCATCCCCAGAAGAAATGGCTGGCGCTGATCAGCACCGGTGACAAGTTTGCCGTCGCCTCCCGGGGCGACCTGTCGTTCGCGGGTTCCTGGGTGTGGCGCTGGAAGGACTGGATCGACCGGCGTTTCATGGACAAGTTCAGTGATCTGCCGCCCATGGAAGACACTGGCAAGTTACCGGATACAGCCGCCGCACAGAGCGCTGAGGAAGCCTCCCAGGCCATTTCCGCTGTCGCCATGCGCTGCGGGGGTTGTGGCGCCAAGGTTGGCAGCACGGTGCTGTCACGGGCCCTTGGTGAGCTGAAGCCCATCGAGCGGGATGACATCATTATTGGCCTGCACGCGCCCGACGATGCGGCCGTGCTCAGGGTGCCACCGGGAAAGGCCGTGGTTCACACCGTCGACTTCTTCCGCGCATTCATTGATGACCCGTACATCTTTGGTCAGGTTGCGGCGAACCACAGCCTTGGTGATGTCTTCGCCATGGGCGCCGAAGCGCAGAGCGCCACCGCCGTTGCAACCGTGCCCTATGGCATTGAGTCCAAGGTTGAAGATGTGGTGTACCAGATGATGTCCGGTGCCGTTGAAGTGTTAAACGATGCCGGCTGCGCCCTGGTGGGCGGCCACACCGGTGAAGGCCGGGAGCTGGCCCTGGGGTTTGCTGTCAACGGCCTGATCGACCCGGACGAAGTCATGAGTAAAGGCGGTCTCAAGGCCGGGGATGCGCTGATCCTCACCAAGCCCATTGGTACCGGAACCCTGTTTGCCGCCCATGCGAAACTCGCCGCGAAAGGACGCTGGATCGATTCGGCGCTGGCCTCCATGGTCCAGTCCAACAAGAGTGCGGCCCAGTGTTTGCGGAAGTACGGGGCCAAAGCCTGTACAGACGTAACCGGTTTTGGCCTGCTTGGCCACCTGGTGGAGATGACGCGGCCCTCGGGTGTCGATGCGGAACTGGACCTGTCCGCCATTCCGGTGTTGCCCGGCGCCGAGGAAACGGCCGCGGCCGGTATCCTGAGTTCATTGCAACCGGCCAACATCCGCCTGCGCCGGGGTATTCGTGATCAGGACAAATGGGTAAAGCACCCGCGTTATCCGCTGATCTTTGATCCCCAGACCGCCGGAGGGCTACTCGCCAGCGTGCCGGCGGACGTAGCCGACGACTGCGTGCGGGAACTCAAGGCTATGGGTTATCCCCATACCGCGATCATTGGCAGGGTGACTCCCCAGGACGAAAGCGGTCCCATAGAACCGATCAGTCTTCGGGACTGATCCTCTGCCTGCTGTTGGCGATGGCCTGCTCTATCGCCAACAGCAGGGACGTCTGTTCCGCTTCCGGAACGAAACCACCCGCCAGAGCTTCCACGTGATTGTGCAATTGCGACAGGTAGTCCGGTGACGTCTCCGCCCGTGACATCAGCTGCGCCAGGTGCTGTTCGTCCTTTACCCGAAAATAGCCAGGATAGTCGTTCCCCAGCAGTCCCCGGTTTCCGGGAATATCCGAAGCCAGTATGGGCAAACCCGCCCGGCACGCTTCCGAGACCACGTTGGCGCCGCCTTCCATCACCGAACTGATGACCATCAGCCGCGACCGGGCCATCAGGGCATCTGTTGCGGGCTTGTCTAGCTCACCCAGCCACTGAAAACGGGGGTTCCCGGCCTGCTCGGCCTCCGCCATGCGTTGCCAGCCGTCGGTGTGGGGTTTACCGGCATTGAAAACCCGTATCCGGGAGTTTTCTGGCAGGTAATGGCAAGCCAGCGCCGCCCTAAGAGGATCCTTCTCGTCCCGCAAATGGCCAACCACGCAGATATCAAAGTGGCCATCATCAGCTTCGGCCGGTGCGATCAGCCCAGCAGACTGCAACACCGTGACCAGTTTCGACCGGAAAACGTCCGGGATGTCGTCGGCCACTTGATGGTGCAGACCAATGAGCGCGTCCGCCAGTGCCATCGACTGCCGGGTGTCCTGTGGAAATACGTGTTGATGGTGATAGATATCGGTGCCGGTCAGCACAGTGATTACTGGCACTTCTGGATGGTCCCGGCAAAACTCGCGGATGGCTTGATGACTGCGCCAGGCATGGAGTGCAATGAACACATCACAGGGTTCCGGGGATAATTCTGTGACCACAGACACCCGATGACCTGCCTTCTGCAATAATCTTGACCAACGCTCCGCCGTAGCCCGGTTGCCGGCCCGTGAACCTGGTGGTGCAGGTGTCAGAATCTGGATGTGCATTGTTCGGCCTTCTGCCTGATCATATTCTTGTTGGCGTTCCTGATCCGCGAGCGCTGACCCGATTTAGTCGCTCAATCGTATTGCAGTTCATGCCGGAGGTAAATCAGGGTATCCTGAACATCCGTGCAGTAACGCACTGAAATTTCCACTGTTATAGAAGGAATCACTCCATGGCCATGAGCTTTATACGGAAATTCATGCTTTCCAGCCTGTTAGCCCTTGCCTCATTCACGGTTTCAGCCCAGACATTCGTGTTCACCGCCATTCCGGACGAGGACGAAACCAAGCTGAAAGAGCGTTTTCAGGGCATAGCGGATTACCTGCAGGAAGAGCTGGATGTTGAAGTCCGATACATTCCGGTCAAATCCTACGCTGCCGCGATTTCCGCATTCCGCAACAACCAGGTGCAGCTGGCCTGGTTTGGTGGTCTGTCCGGCGTTCAGGCCCGGGCACTGGTGCCGGGATCCCAGGCGCTGGCCCAGGGCGTTGAAGATGAAGCCTTCTATAACTATTTCATCGCCCACAAGAGCACCGGCCTGGAAAAGTCCGACACCCTGCCGGAAGAGGTGCGCGGTAAGACTTTCACCTTTGGCTCGAAGGGGTCCACCTCCGGCCGCCTGATTCCGGAATACCATATTCGCCGGATCTTTAACGAAGCCCCCGAGGACGTGTTCTCCAGGGTTGGCTTCAGTGGCAACCACACCCGCACCCTGCGCCTGGTGGAAGCCGGTACCTACGATGTTGGCGCCATCAACTATGCCGTTTGGGAAAAGGAACTGGAGAACGGCAATATCAACACCGACGAAGTGAAAGTCATCTGGGAAACTCCGACCTACCCGAACTATCAGTGGACCATCCGCGGTGATGTGGACAACCGCTACGGCGAGGGTTTCACTGACAAGGTCCGGCAGGCCCTGCTGGATATGGATGATCCTGCATTGCTGGAAAGTTTCCCCCGCTCAGGGTTCATCCCGACGGCCAATGAAAACTACGAGCCCATCCGCTCAGTGGCGGAGCAGATTGGAATTCTGGATTAATGTCAGGATTTCAGCTCTCCGGACTGACGGCCTCCTTCGATGGCGAGCGGGTTATTGGCCCGCTCAGCCTGGATGTTAAGGAAGGCGAACGAGTGGCGCTGGTCGGAAAGAGCGGTGCCGGTAAATCAACGCTGATCAAGTTGATTCACGATCGGGTCGACGGCCATGCTTCCCTGGTGCCGCAGGATCTTGGCCTGGTGAATGCGTTGCCGGTCTTCCACAATGTGTTTATGGGGCAACTGGATGCCCATCCGGCATGGTACAACACCCTGACCCTGGTCCGGCCCTTCCGCAAGGACCGTGATGCCATCAGGGTGCTACTGCGTGAACTCTCCATGGCGGACAAGTTCTGGACGCCAGCCGCGTCCCTTTCCGGCGGGCAGCGCCAGCGGGTTGCCATCGCACGCGCGATATACCGAAACGCCGACCTCCTGCTCTCGGACGAGCCAATATCGGCCCTTGATGGCCCCATGGCTCACCTGGTCATGAAAGCTTTGAATCAGCGGTTTGCGACCAGCGTAACCGCCCTTCATGATGTGGAGATGGCGCTGACCTACGCCACGCGAATTGTCGGCATCCAGGATGGCCAGATTGCGCTGGATGAACCCAGCCAACGATTATCCGCGGCTGATATCATGCCGCTGTACTGACGGGCGACAGCAACCGTATGTATCTCTCTCCCACCCTGAGAATCAGCCTGCTCTTTCTGGCGATCGCCATCGCCGGGCTGTTCTTTGCGGACATCGCCATCACCACCGCCAACCCCTGGCAGGATCTCGGGCGATTTTTCCTCGGGGTGGCCACACCCGATTTTTTCAGCACTGAAGGACTGGCTACAGCATTGCTGCGAACCGTGGCATTCGCTTTTGTGGGCGTTGCACTGGGCAGCGCGTGCGGCTTCCTGCTGTCGCTTATTTACCGGTTTTCTCCGGTGCGAATCTTCTGCGCCTTTATCCGCG
The DNA here is from genome assembly GCF_050379435.1 of Marinobacter sp. DUT-3. Lineage (NCBI taxonomy): Bacteria > Pseudomonadati > Pseudomonadota > Gammaproteobacteria > Pseudomonadales > Marinobacteraceae > Marinobacter > Marinobacter sp. DUT-3. The sequence goes on along the minus strand of NZ_JBNRMG010000001.1, from coordinate 756,819 downwards.
CGATTCACGAACTTTTCTGGGCGTTGATCTTTCTGCAGTTTTTCGGCTTTCACCCGCTGACGGGGGTGTTGGCCATCGCCATTCCGTACGCGGGCATATTCGCCAAGGTCTATTCCGAAATTCTCGAGGAATCGGACCCCGGCCCTGCACGTCTGCTGCCGCCCGGCACGGGCGTTATCTCCACGTTCCTGTATACCCGCATACCGGATTGCTGGGTACAGCTTCGCACCTATACCGCCTACCGCCTGGAATGCGGGTTGCGCTCCAGCGCGATCCTGGGGTTTGTCGGGCTGCCCACCCTCGGGTTCTACCTGGAGACTTCCTTTTCCCAGGGGTTCTATTCCGAAGCCGGGGCCATGCTGATTCTGTTCTATGTCCTGATTGCGACCATTCCCCTGTGGGTGAAACCAAAACTGCTGCCGATCTATATCCTTGGTGCCCCCTTCTTCCTCGGTGACGGCATGCCCATCATCTGGGGCAACGTGGAGCGTTTCTTTACCGAGGACATTGTTCCGGCGCCGCTGAGAGACGGCGAGGGGCTGGCCGGGCTGGGTTCCTGGTTTGGTGATCTGATGCTTAACGAGGCTATGCCGGGAATATGGAACACTCTGGTGCTGACCCAGATTGCTCTGGTGGCCACCGGGATTCTCACCCTGCTGGCGTTTCCGCTGATCTCCAACCACTTTGGCGGCCCGGTCAGGCGCACCTCCGGCCATGTGCTGCTGGTGATTGCACGCTCCACCCCCGAGTACATTCTTGCCTACATTCTGCTCCAACTCTGGGGGCCGTCCATGCTGCCTGCCGTGGTGGCGCTGGCGCTGCATAACGGCGGCATCATTGGTCACCTGATCGGGCGGCAGACCAACACCATAACGCTCCGCCCAGACGCTCCCACCGGCTATCGTCGGTATAGCTGGGAGCTTGTGCCACGCGTGTACCGGTCTTTCCTGGCTTTCCTGTTCTATCGCTGGGAAATCATCATGCGGGAAACCGCCATACTCGGGATACTGGGTATCTACACCCTGGGGTTCTACGTGGACAGCGCAATCCAGCAAATCCGCTTTGATCGCGCCATCGTGCTGATCCTGATCACCGCCCTGCTGAATATCGGTATCGATATCCTTGGGCGTTACATACGCCGCAAACTTGCCCTGCAGACCATGCCGACCTGCTGATGTTGCAGTGTTGGGAAAAAGGTATGACCGGTGAATTCAGGCAGAGCCCTGGGCCGCGGCACGCGCGCCGGACGGTTCCAGTTGCCAGTCGGTGCCCAGATCCATGGCTTGTGATGAATCGGGCGAGTCGAGGGGAACTCCGGCAATAACAGGCTTGCTGAAACTGCCATCATCAAGGTGGCGCATGGACTCAACGTCCACCGAACGTACCAGGTAAGATTGGCCATCAAGCTGCACCCGCGCCCGGTGCGTCAGCCCAAAGATAAAACGGCAGTAGTCCAGCTTGAGCTGGAGCAAATCCTGTTCGGCTTTGCGGATTTTGCGGAGGAGAACTTTCTGAACGCTGTCGCTGTAATCCATCACATCTTTCCTGGCCAACTTGTTATTCCAATTATTCTACACAATCCTGACACCCTGTCATGGCCCTAGTTTCCTTCGGCCTGAAATACCAGTTTCACCGGCATATCATCGAACACCCTGTTGCCCTGTTTCAGATCAATACGCCACAACATGTCGGGATCGGTGGTGCAGAACGGCGCGGTGAAAGTAGCGCGCCAGACACCAATGCCTGCTTCCGTTTCCGCCCGCGTTAATGGCACCGGGTATTCGCCCAGGTACATGGATTCCCCCTTCAGCACCGCCAGGAAGCGGTCCGGATTGGAGCTGGTGTGAAGGCGCAGATGGTATTCCTGACCCTGGGTGCCTACTTTACCCTTTTCCAGTTCCGCCACCCAGAGCGTCCCCATCATCTTCCATTCACATGGGCCCATGTGAAGATCGCAAACCGGCGTTTCTGAAGCCTGCTCTTCCCCGGACATCAGCCATCCTGGCCCAAAAACAGCGGCTGCTATCAGCCCCGTCATTAGTACAACAACCGCAATCGCTCGTAACAATTCCATTTCCTCCAAGCAAAAGGTGGCATTATGGTCATTCACAACAGGAACGCAAAGGTTTCTAAACCACTGCCCATCGTGAGAAAATACTGCGCTTTGATTCACCACCCACAGGATACGCCAGTGCAGCCGGACATTTCCGTAAAGCACCTGAACAAAGTATACGCCGATGGATTTCAGGCCCTGAAGGATATCAACCTGGACATCACCCCGGGTGAAATCTTCGCCCTGCTCGGTCCCAATGGTGCGGGTAAAACCACATTGATCAGCATCATTTGCGGTATCGTGAACCTCTCCAGCGGCGAAGTGAAAGCCGCGGGCCACGACATCGTGCGGGACTATCGCAAGGCCCGGGAAAGCATCGGCCTGGTCCCCCAGGAACTGAACACCGACGCGTTCGAAACGGTCTGGGACGCGGTTTCATTCAGCCGTGGTCTGTTTGGTAAGGCGCCAAAGCCGGCGCATATCGAAAAGGTCCTTAAGGATTTATCGCTCTGGGATAAACGGAATAACCGCATCATGTCTCTCTCCGGTGGCATGAAACGCCGGGTGATGATCGCCAAGGCGTTGTCCCATGAACCCAGGATTCTGTTCCTCGACGAGCCCACCGCCGGGGTGGATGTGGAGCTGCGCCGGGATATGTGGGAGATGGTTCGCCATCTCCGGGAAGACGGCGTCACCATTATTCTGACCACCCACTACATCGAAGAAGCCGAAGAGATGGCAGACCGCATCGGCGTCATCCGTGAGGGGGAAATCATCCTGGTCGAAGAAAAGGACCGGCTGATGAGCAAGCTCGGCAAAAAGGAACTGCGCCTGCAGCTTCAGTCACCATTGGAGACGGTACCGGGCGAACTGGTGCTGGAGCCGGTTGAGCTATCCGATGATGGTTACGAGCTGATCTACACCTTCGACTCCCAGCAGGAACAGGCCGGTGTTGCACGCCTGCTTCGCACTCTGGGGGATATTGGCATCGAATACCGGGACCTGAAGACCCGGGAAAGTTCGCTGGAAGAGATCTTCGTCGGCCTGGTTCACGATTAGTGGCGCCGACACACTGGAGCAACCCATGAATTTATATGGTATCCGAGCAATTTATAACTTCGAGATGGCCCGTATGCGCCGCACCCTGATGCAAAGCGTGGCGTCGCCGGTGATCTCGACATCGCTGTACTTCGTGGTCTTCGGATCCGCCATTGGCAGCCGCATGGGCGATATCGATAACATCAGCTATGGCGCCTACATTATCCCGGGCCTGGTGATGCTTTCGTTGTTGATGCAGAGCATCTCCAATGCCTCTTTCGGGATCTATATGCCCAAGTTTTCGGGCACCATCTACGAAGTGCTTTCGGCGCCGGTTTCCTATGTGGAGGTCGTGCTGGGTTATGTGGGCGCCGCGACCACGAAGTCGGTGATCCTCGGCCTGATCATACTGGCCACCGCCAAACTGTTCGTGGATTACGACGTGCTGCACCCGTTCTGGATGTTTTTCTTCCTGGTGCTCACGTCCGTCACCTTCAGCCTGTTTGGCTTCATCATCGGCATCTGGGCCGATGGCTTTGAGAAACTTCAGATTATCCCGATGATGATCGTAACGCCTCTGGTGTTCCTGGGCGGCACTTTCTATTCCATCGAGATGTTGCCGGAGATCTGGCAAACCATCAGCCTGTTCAACCCGGTGGTGTACCTGATCAGTGGTTTTCGCTGGGCCTTCTACGGGGTATCCGATGTTCATGTCGGCATCAGCGCCGGCATGATTCTGGTGTTCCTGACTGCCTGTATGGTGGCGATATGGTGGATATTCAAAACCGGTTACCGGCTGCGGTCGTGACAGGACTTTCAGCAGGAGCCGGCCGTTACGCCGGGGTTACATGCCTGCTGATTGGGTGCCTGTTCGTGCTGGGGGGCATGGCCAGGGAAGCCATCGCGGAGGAGCGGTTGCCATCACGTCAGGCATGCCTGATCTCTGACAAGGGAGTCATCCCGATTACTGTGGAGATGGCAATCACTGACTCCCAGCGCAGGAAAGGGCTGATGGGGCGGGAATCACTCCCTGCGAACAGCGGCATGCTGTTTGTCTATGACGAACCCAGAAAACCGGACCACGGGTTCTGGATGTACAAAACCCTGATCCCCCTGGACATCGCCTATCTGGATAAGACCGGAACCATCAAGGCCATCAAGCACATGGCCCCCTGCAGATCCCGCACAAGTTCAGGTTGCCCGGTGTACCGCGCGGGGGTCAGCTTTTCCGCTGTGTTGGAAATGAACCGTTCCTTTTTCCGGAACCACGGTATTTCGGTAGGTCACCATTTCTCAACCAGCGAGTCCATCTGCAAACATTGAGATTTCGAAGGCCAGCCCGGGATTTGTGGCCCGGGCCAGCCAAAGGCAAGGTGGTTATTTCTTCTTGCCTCCCTTGTTTCCGTTACCACCTTTGCTGTCATCATCTGTCTTGCATGACTTCGGTTTGTGAAGCTGGATGTTTCCGCCCTGGCTCAGTGTTCCACTGGCGGAGTAGCCAGAGTCACAACTGATGCCAAAGGTATCGGATCGTCCCGGTTCACCATTGTCTGCAACGGTTACCGTGCAGAAGGTAGCGCCGCCGTCATCGGCAACGTAATCCAGCTCGCGGGTTGTGGCATCGACAATACGATAGTCGAGCACTGAACTGCCCCGTATGTGATGGCCCGGTGCAACCAGGTTAAAACGGCCTTTCATGTTGCCATTGGGGAACACGCCACCGTTCATGCCGAAGTTCACACGCTGCCCGTAGTCATCGAAGAAAAAGCCACCGCCGGTGACAAAATCCGCTGCAGGCGGGCACTCACCGTCCGGCCCACTACCACAGATCAGTCCCGCCTCGGCCCGGGAAACTTCGACTTCAGCTACTGGCGTACCCAGAGCGCCGAGAACCTCCACGCGGAGCGCAGTTACGGTGATGCTCTTGTCGGTTTCGACCTGTTCATTGATCGTCACTTTGATCAGCCCGCCAATATCCAGGGTCTGATTTGGCTTTCCGCTCACCTCGATGGGCATGCCATTGATCGTCAGCCCGACGATGTCAGAGTACCCCGAAAGAACCGGAGAGCCGTTGGTACACTGTGCCGAAGCGACAGCCTGAAGGACCGTGGCGCTGATGCTCAGATCAACGCCCAGGGACGTCAGATCAAGTCCGAGTCCCGCAGTAATGGCCATGGAATCGGTGCGGTGGCCGGAGCCCACCGTTGTCGCGTGCAGAACGCTGGCCCGAACCAGTCCCTGATCTACGTTTAGCAGGGACTCATCCTTGCTGCCCCCATGACTATCGAGCTGTCCCGTGTCAGAGAGCACGATGTTCTCTTTGAGGAGCAGGAGGTTAAGGGACAAATCCAGCGCGGTCGCGCTGCCGATATAGGACGGCATCACTGACGTGTCAGATCCACCACCATTCTTCCCATTATTTGACTTGGGTGCGGCGACAGCCAGAGCCGAAGCAAAACACATTGCCACGGCCACAACGATCGCTACACCCCCTTGCCTGAGTGTTGCAGTATCCAAGGTCATATCACTCTCCTTGTTAGTTTTTATAGTGTGGCTACTGTCCTGGTTTCCCAAACCACATTATGAGTATTAGTGCTAACAAGGAGTGCGAGAAAGACGGATTCACTCTATAGAATGGCCAAAGTAGTACAGATGTACATAAAAGGGATATATCACGTTCAAGAACAGTTGCTTAGCGGGCTGTCGAGTTTTCAGTTGTCCTTCCATTCCGGTTTGCGCTTTTCCAGAAACGCGCAAATCCCTTCCTGGGCATCACCGGCGGCCAGGTTATCGGTCATCACCTGGGAGGTGTAGTCATAGGCATCCGCCAGGCCAAGTTCCAGCTGCCGGTAAAACGCTTCCTTGCCGACTTTCAGGGTATGGCTGGACTTGCCAGCAATAACCCGGGCCATGTTGTACACCGTTTCGTCCAGTACCTGTTCGTCCACCACCTTGTTCACCAGCCCGATCTGCTCCGCCCGCAGCGCGCCGATCATCTCGCCAGTCAGCAGCATTTCCATGGCGTGCTTGCGATGCACATTGCGGGATACTGCCACCATCGGGGTGGAACAGAATAACCCGATGTTAACGCCGGGGGTGGCAAACCGCGCCGTATCCGCCGCAACCGCCAGGTCGCAACTGGCCACCAGCTGGCAACCGGCGGCCGTGGCAACGCCGGCAACCCGGGCAATGACAGGTTTCGGCAAATTGACCACCTGTTGCATGACCTTGCTGCACTGATCAAACAGAGCCTTCTGCTGATCCTGCTTGCCAAACTGCTCCCTGACCTCTTTCAGATCATGGCCGGCACAGAACACCCGGCCACTGGCACCGAGTACAACGACCCGGGTATCCGGATCTTCAGCCAGAGACTCCAGCCGGTCCGATAACGCCTGCAACATGGCCATGGACAGACTGTTGCGATTCTCCGGCTGGTTCAGGGTCAACGTTGTGATGCCATTGTCGGTGGCAACGGTAATCATCTCTTCCGCAGTCATGGTGACCTCATTCCTCAGACTTTCTCACAGTATTCAGCGGCCCCGGCGTCAAGTCGAGCAGACTTTCGTCGGCATCGTCCGCAACGCCGCCCCAGGTAGTTCGTGACACAGTTCACAAAAGTGACACCCTCCAATGTCCGCGTGGCCAACGCCCAGACAGTAAAATTTATGGTTTTATGTCGGCAAAGCGTGACAAAACATCACAAAAAACAACAAAAAGAGGTAACCATGACACTAATCAAGCAAGCTTTGCCCCTGGCAGTCGCAATAGCACTCACCGGCTGCGGCGGAGGTGGCGGCGGCTCCGATAACAACCCCGATGACACGACCGGCGTGGTGGATTCGGAACAGCAGGAAGTGGCTGGCCAGGGTGTTATCCGCGTACTTTCAAACCGGCCCGACCTGATCAACGGTGGTGACGCCCTGGTAGAAGTGGCGTCAGCGAATCTTGAGGGCGCCAGAATCCAGCTCAACGGTAAAGACATCAGTGACGCCCTGACCGCCATGGAGAACGGTACGCGTCGTGGGCTGATCACCGGCCTGGAACTCGGCGAGAACGAACTCAAGGTTATCCTCGGTAAAGGCGGCGTGCTGCGCAAAACCATCACCAACCACCCCAAAGGCGGCCCGGTATTCTCCGGCCCCCAGGTTCAGCCCTGGAACTGCACCAACGAGAACCCGGTAGACGACAAGTGTAACCAGCCGGCGGAATTCGAGTTCAAATATGTGCCCCAGTCGCAGTTTGACCTGTTTGCCGAAAGCTTTGACCCGGAATCCCCCGGATTACCGGGGGCATTCCTGCCCTACGACCCCGAAAACCCGCCACCGTCCGAAGACATCGCCCAGGTCACCACCGATGAAGGCGTCACCGTTCCTTACATCGTTCGGGTAGAAACCGGCGTGATGAATCGGGATCGCTACCAGGTCATGTCCCTGTACCAGCCGGATCAGGAATGGTCAGCGTTGGCGCCCCAGGAGCAGTGGAACGGCAAAATCCTGATCCATCACGGGGGCAACGTGGGCGTCAGCTACGGCATGGGCCAGCCGCCCAATGGCGATATTGCCGGCACCGCGCCGGAGGGTGCGGAAACCCTGTTGGGGGACAGCATTTCCGTCGCCCTTGCCCGCGGCTTTGTGACCCTGTCCACGGCCCAGGCCAACCTCGGGCATAACGTCAACCTGGTGACCGCAGCGGAATCCCTGGTAATGGCCAAGGAACACATCGTTGAGCAGTATGGCCCGGTGCGTTACACCATCGGCACCGGATGCTCCGGCGGCGCCATTGCCCAGCAGCATATCGCCAACGCCTATCCGGGCATTTATCAGGGGCTGATCGTTCAATGCTCCTACCCGGATGTGTGGACCACCGCCACCCAGTTTGCCGACTACAACCTGCTGAACGAATACCTGGGCAATAAGGTATCCGAAGACCCGGCAGACCTGCTGACCTTCGTTGAAAGCCTGCTCACCTCACCGGTACTGGCGGTCCAGTGGCCTGCGCTGTACGGTCATCTGCCGGTAAACCCGATCGTTTCCGACCTGGCCTTCTTCCCCTCGGCGGAGCCGGATCAGGAGAACTGCCCGGGCCTGGCGGGACAAGCGGACGTTTATGACCCGGAAACCCGCCCGGATGGCCTGCGCTGCGGCCTGATTGATTACATGGTCAATCAGTTCGGCACGCGCCAGCCAGACGCGTGGTCCCCCAATGAGCAGCTGCTGTCACGGGGCTTCGCCGGCATCCCGCTGGACAATACCGGCGTGCAGTACGGCCTCAAAGCCTTGCAGGACGGCGTCATCACCGGGGATCAGTTCCTGGCCGTCAACCGCGACATCGGTGGTCTCGACGTGGACATCAACTACCAGCCGGAGCGTATCGCTGCTGACCCGGAAGCGCTGGAGAACGCCTACCGTACCGGCGCGGTCAACACCGCGGAAAACCTCGCCAACGTCCCCATCATCGACCTGCGCGGCCCGGACCCCGGCATTGCCCACGACGCCTTCCACTCCTGGCAGGTACGGGCCCGGCTGCAAGAAACCCAGGGCCACGCCCGTAACCACGTGATCTGGTACGGCGCCTTCCCGCTGGCCGGCGATACCATCTTCACCACCGAAGCACTGCTGGTCATGGATCAGTGGCTGGCCGGCATAGAAGCTGATCAGGAAGCGACTCCGGTGCCGAACAAGGTCATCGCCAACAAGCCCGTCACCGCCAGGGACCGTTGCCTGTCGCTGTCCGCGCCGTTCTCTGCAGAAGGCCCCAAAGCGCCCTACACCGGTAACCTGCTTTATCCGGAGCCGCAAGTCTCCGGGCTGGATTCCGACCAGATTCCCACGTTTCCCGCAGAGCTGGGCCAGATACTGGACGTTGCCACCGGGCAAGTCTGTGGCCTGGATCTGGGCGACCTGGGGCTTCCCGACACCATCACCGACCCGCTCCAGCCCATCACAGACGAGGTCGTGAAAATCCAGGAACTGGTGGTCCAGACCCGCTTCGGCACCCCGCGCACCGTCGCCGGTGACTCCATCACCACACTGAACAACAAATGCCAACTGAAACCCGTGGACCCGGCGGACTATCCGGCCAGCATCCTCGACGGCGTGCTCACTTCCGATAACTTCGCCCAACAAGTCGCGGAGATCTTCCCGAACGGTGTCTGCGATTACAGCAAACCTCCGGTCGGCAAAGTGCCCACCCTGACCTGGTTGCAGTATGGCAATGAGAATGACGTCACCACCGGAGGCGAACCACTGCCCATACAGAAAGATACCGTCGCAGGCTGGGCTTCCCCGGCATTCGGGGTGAACCTGAACCCGAGAACCAATCCCTGATCCCTGCCAAACAGGGGCGGCGCCTGCTGCCCCTGTTTGGGTTGCTATCCTCCCTCCTCGCCCACAAGATAGAGACAGTTCAGCTATTTTCTCAGGGAGAGGACCATCATGCAGAAATCCACCATCCTCAAGATCGTTGTTGCCGTTGCCATCATCGTCGGCGGCATCTTGGTCGTCATGAAGGACGACCCGGCTGTGCCAACCGGAGACATCAACACCATCACCCCACTGCCAGATCAGGACAACCAGTAACACACGCCAGGGAACCGGTAACTTGACCGTAGAAACAACCCGGATAAAAGGGCTGACCATTGCCGCACTGGGCGTGCTGTTTATTACCCCGGACGCACTCCTCGTTAAGATCACCTCCGTCGACCCGGTTGTTTTCGTGTTCTGGCGAGGCCTTCTGCTGGCCATTAGCTTTTACGTGATCAGTTGGCTCAGATACCGCTCACGACTGGTACCCGAGATCCGCAAATGCGGCTGGAAAGGCCTGTTCTGCGCCGGCGCCTTTGCCATAAGCACACTGGGCTTTGTGGTGGGCATGAAAAACACCGCCGCCGGCAACGTTCTGGTGATCCTGAATACCGCGCCGGTGATTGCCGCCGTGATCGCGTGGGCGGTGTGGAAGGAGACCCTGCCCCTTAGAACCTGGGCCATCATCCTGGTGTGCGTCACCGGCGCCACGTTCATGGCGATTGGTGAATGGGGCAAGGGCAATCCGCTCGGGCTGATCATGGCATTCGTTGCCGCCACGGCCCTTGCCTCCAACCTCAACATGGCCCGCTCCAAACCAGACAGCGACATGAGCGTGATGCTGATGTTCGGCGCCCTGCTGCTGGCCGCAGTGGCCGCTCTGGCCGGCGGCGCACACATACCCTCACCCCGGGACAGCTTCTTTATCGCCCTGCTCTGCCTGGTGTTTCTCCCCATGGCCTGCATTCTTATCCAGATCGGCCCCCGCTACATTCCCGCGGCGGAAGTCAGCCTGATGCTGCTGTTGGAAACCGTGCTGGGCTCCTTCCTCGTCTGGCTGTTCCTTGGCGAAGTACCGCCCAGACTCAGCCTGATCGGCGGGGTTATCGTGTTCTCCGCCCTGGCCGTTCACGGCTGGATCGAAGTACGGAGGTACCGGCGAAGTCGCACGCAGTTGATCAACCCGGACCCGGCGCGGGAAGATACGCACTGACTGATCACAAGGAATCGAAGCCATGACCACCCTACCGCAACTGACCGACGCCCTGCTGACCCTGGAAAACCGGGTAGCCACCCTCACCCTGAACCGTCACGACCTGCGCAACGCCCTGACAGGATCCCACCTGATCGAGGACATCGTGAGCACCGCCGAATGGGTAAACCAGTGTGAAGATGTATCGGTACTGGTGATCACCGGCGCCGGCTCCGCCTTCAGCGCCGGCGGCAACATCCGCGATATGGCCAACCGCAGCGGTGATTTCGCCGGCGATGTGGCCGAATGCGCCGACCGCTACCGTAAAGGCATCCAGCGCATCCCCCTGGCCCTGCAGGATGTGGAAGTCCCCATCATCGCCGCCGTCAACGGCCCCGCCATCGGGGCAGGCTTCGACCTGGCCAACATGGCCGACATCCGCATCGCCTCGGAAACCGCAAAGTTCGGAGAAACCTTCCTCAACCTCGGCATCATCCCCGGCGATGGCGGTGCCTGGTTCATGCAGCGGCTGATCGGCTACCAGCGAGCCTTCGAGCTGACACTCACCGGCCGTATCATCGATGCGAAAGAAGCAAAGGAACTGGGCATTGTTCTGGAAGTCGTCCCCGCCGATGAACTACTGAACGCAGCACAAGCCATGGCAGACCGAATGGCCAGCCAGCCACCGAAAGCCACGCGCCTGACCAAGCGCCTGATGAAGATGGCCCCGCGGATGGAGCTGAAGGATTTCCTGGATGTATGCGCCAATTTTCAGGGCATGTGCCACAACGAGCCGGAGCATCTGGAGGCGGTTAATCGGATGTTGGAGGCTATGGCGAAGAAATAACGGCCTTTCCGTTAGCCGCATCAGGGGCAGCTTGAGCTGCCCCTGTATACTCAGCTTCTACAGTGCACCCGGGAACACATTGGCATCGAATTCGTCGCAGGTTTCATAAGACTCAACAGTATTATTGTTGACCTCCACGACAACGTCCGCGCCGGTGCCGGTGTCCATCCCGTAACGCACTTCAACCACACCATCCCCTGCCATACGATTGACCCCCTGGATGGGGCATAGGGTCTCCTGGGAGAGATCGATCACGACGGGGCTGGGCGTTGTATAGTCAACGTAGCCGTTCATTGCCGAGCTGATCAGTTTGAATTGCGTACTTAAAGACAGCTGGTCGCCCTCAACGCTGAGGGTAATGAGTGAGCCCTGCAATGCGACGTAACTTGTCCCTTTCTTGAACTCCAGAACATCAGAGGTCAGCGTCAGAGTGGCCTTTTCCGCAGCGGCATCAGAGGTTTCTGACCAGCTATCACCACCTTTGAGAGCGAATGGTGTGTCGGAGGCAACAAAGCTCCCGGAGATATTGAAAGTCTCCGAACCACTCCAGGATTCCGATCCGGAGCTGGAACTGCCACTTTCCTTGTAGGTGTAGGAACCGTTCAGCTCAACCTGACCGAAACTCACCGTCGTCAATCCACAATTGCTGAAGTCGTAACGCAGATCAGTGACGCCGGAGACAGAATTGTCGGTAACCTTGACCGAGCCGCCCTCATTTTCGCAAGCCAGATCCACGGAAGCAGCCTGCGCCTGAGCAGTCGCGCCATCTTGAGCGACCTCCCCCAGCCCGCCAGAGTTGATAACCTCTTCGACTTCAGTCACGAGGTCCAGGGCTTCTTCCGATGACTGATAGGCAGACGTCGTACCCTCGAAATCTTCTTGCGTGCTGAGCGATGCCTTACGGGTCGAATAGCCGCCATCGTCCAGAGAAAGCGAACCACCAGACGACACTTCACGATCACTCCCGCCTCCTCCACCGCCACCACCACAGGCGGACAAAACCAGAGCGACGGACGTCACCATGACCGACTTGATAAAGGTTTGCTGCTTCATATGATCTCATTCCCTTGGTTTTTCTTTGTGTTCACAGGGCACCCAGCCCCCGCCTTTTATAGCGGAATGTCGTGAAAATAACCATATTTGGCTTTCTGTGAGCGGTGGAGAGCATGACGGTGATCACGAAAGTTGGGGTGAGGTCATATGGTAGGAAGCAAATGGTGCCCGGAGCCGGAATCGAACCGGCACGGCCTTGCGGCCGAGAGATTTTAAGTCTCTTGTGTCTACCAATTTCACCATCCGGGCATCGGAGGGAGGTTTTGAGGGGCAGAATTGTATAAGGCCGTGTCGGCTAACGCAATTCCAATTGGCCACGGGGAAAGCTCATGCCGGTTTTACGGCCCTGCCCTTGTAGATATAGCCGGCGATTTTTGGGGCTTTCGGGATGTAGAGGTTGTCAAGTTCCAGAATGTCGAACCCGGTTTCGCGGATCAGGTCGGCTATCGGGCGGTTCAGGTGGCAGCCCCCGGCCAGTTTTTTCCAGCCCGGGGTGATCCGGTGTTGCCAGCGGCGAACGCCGTGATCGCACGACTCACCGTGCTCCAGGAACAGCAGTTCTCCGTCGGGTTTGAGTACCCGTTTCATCTGTTCCAGGGCCGCCCGCCAGTCGGGTATGGTGCACAGGGTGAAGGTCAGCAGAACGGTGTCTACGCTGTTGTCAGGCAGCGGGATTTTCTCTCCCGGCAGGTCCAGCCATTCCACGTTTACCGGTGACCGGCTGAGGTTTTCCCGGGCTTTTCGGCGCATGCCTTCGGACGGCTCCAGGCCGTAGACCAGGCTGACGGTGTCCGGGTTATAGAATTCCAGGTTGATGGCGGAACCCATGCCGACTTCCAGCACCACGCCCCTGGCCTTCGGTACGACCTGGCTACGCAGTTTCATCACCTGGCCCACGGAGCAGGTGCAGTCTATGATGTGAGGCAGTATTCGGTCTTCGTAAAAGCTCATTGGATTCGCCATAATTGTTATAGATCAAGGGGCAGAGACATTTTGTCCTGTTGGTCAGGGCCCTGTTTTTAGTAGCATGGCCCGCATCTGCCGGTAATAACAACTTTACAATATGAGCTTAGGCAGCGGCCGAACGGGTGCGCTTTGCCCGTTTTTGTAACGTGTGAGTAGTTACCGGAGGTTCCCAATGGAACTTGATCCTCTCATCCTATCGCGAATCCAGTTCGCGTTTGTGGTGTCATTTCACGCCATCTTTCCGGTGTTCACCATCGGGCTTGCTTCCTTCATCGCTGTGCTTGAAGGGCTCTTCTTTAAAACACGCAATCCGGTATGGGAAAAGCTTTCGGGCTTCTGGACCAAGGTCTTTGCCGTTGTCTTCGGCATGGGGGTGGTGTCTGGCATTGTGATGTCGTTCCAGTTCGGCACCAACTGGAGCAATTTTGCCCAGGCTTCGGCCAACTTCCTCGGCCCGGTTCTCAGTTATGAGGTGGTGACGGCGTTCTTCCTGGAAGCGGCGTTTCTTGGCGTGCTGCTGTTCGGGCGCAACAAGGTACCGGCCGGGGTTCACCTGTTTGCGGCCATTATGGTGGCGCTGGGAACCTTTATTTCCTCGTTCTGGATTCTGGCCGCAAACAGCTGGATGCACACTCCTGCAGGTACGGAACTGCGTGATGGCGTGTTCTACGTAACTTCCTGGAGCGAAGCCATTTTCAACCCGTCTTTCCCCTACCGCTTTATGCACATGGGGCTGGCGTCATTCCTGACCGGCAGTTTCGTGGTTGCCGGGGTCAGCGCCTGGTACCTGCTGAAGGGCCGCGAGATAAAGGCGAACAAGAAAGCGCTGTCGATGTGTCTCTGGCTACTGCTGTTCATCGCGCCGCTGCAAGCGGTTGTCGGTGATTTTCATGGCCTGAATACTCTGGAGCACCAGCCGATGAAGGTGGCGGCAATGGAAGGCAACTGGGAAACCTCTACCCATGTGCCGTTGTTGCTGTTTGCGATTCCGGACCAGGAAAACCAGACCAATCTGTTTGAGATTGGCTTGCCGGGCGTGGCAAGCCTCATCCTCACCCACGAATGGGATGGCGAGGTTCCGGGCCTGAACGAAATATCGGCCGATGAACAGCCCCCGGTTGCCTTGGTGTTCTGGTCATTCCGGGTGATGGTGGGCCTTGGCCTGCTGATGATCGCTTTTGCGGTGGCCGGTCTGATCCTCAGGGCGGGTGGTCGCTACTGGCGCTCTCCCTGGTTCCTGCAGGGGTTGCGGTTTATGAGCATTACCCCCTTTATTGCGGTACTGGCCGGCTGGATCGTGACAGAGACCGGCCGCGCGCCCTGGCTGGTGTACGGGATGATGAACCACGCTGATTCGGTCACCCCGTCCCTCACCGGCGGCATGGCCCTTTTCACTCTGATCGGCTATATCGTGGTGTACGCCCTGGTGTTCTCTGCCGGGGTCTATTATCTCATGCGTGTACTGTATGTCGGTCTGGAGGACTCACACGAAGACGACGATCATGAAGCGGAGCGCCCGAAACGCCCGTTGTCCGCAACCCATGTGCCCTTCGAGATTGAGCACAATGAAGGCGACCTTGTCGGTACCGCGAAACCCACCAAACACGGAGGCCATTGATTATGGAACTGTTTGATCTGCCCCTTATCTGGGCCTTCATTATTGGTTTTGGCATCATCATGTACGTGTTGATGGACGGGTTTGACCTGGGTGTTGGCATTCTCTTTCCCTTTGCGCCTTCCGAGGAAGACCGGGATACCATGATGAACACCGTCGCCCCGGTATGGGACGGCAACGAGACCTGGCTGGTGCTGGGCGGCGCCGGGCTATTGGCGGCGTTCCCGATGGTGTATTCCATCCTGCTGCCGGCCCTGTACATTGGTGTCTTCCTGTTACTGGCGGGGTTGATTTTCCGGGGCGTGGCGTTCGAATTCCGCTTCAAGGCCAACACATCCCGCTATCTCTGGAACTGGGCGTTCGCCGGTGGCTCCACGTTGGCGGCGTTTGCCCAGGGCGCGGTGGTTGGCGCCTACATCCAGGGGTTTGAAACCATGGATGGCGTGTACGTCGGTAGTGCCCTGGACTGGTTAACCCCGTTCACGGTGCTGACCGGGCTCGGCATGCTCGCCGGTTATGCGCTGCTCGGCACCACCTGGCTGATCCTGAAAACGGAAGGTCGCCTGCAGGACTGGGCGTACAAGCTGGCCCTGCCGCTGCTGGGTGGCGTGCTGGTGGTGTTTGGGATTATCAGTGTGTGGACACCGTTTGTGGATGACATGGTACGGGACCGCTGGTTCTCCAACCTCAGTGTGATCTGGATTCTGCCGGCGCTGACGCTGCTGTGTGCGTTCCAGATTTTCCGGTCGGTCCGCAAGCGCTCTGAAGGCATGCCCTTTGTTGCCACCATGGGATTGTTCATCTTTACCTACCTGGGCCTGATCGTCAGCCGCTGGCCCTATGTGGTACCACCGGATTACACCCTGTGGGATGCGGCCTCCGCCTATGAGTCCCAGCTGTTCCTGTTGCTTGGTCTGCTGTTCGTGATTCCCATTGTGCTGACGTATACCGCCTGGACGTATTGGGTATTCCGCGGCAAGGTCCGGGCCGGCGAGGGATATCATTAAGTGACCGAACCGACGCCTGCGGACGTCCGGACATGGCTGGGTGAACTGGCCCGGGGCAGCCGCTCCCTGATTCGGGGAGCGGTTATCGCGGGCACGGTGGCCGGGCTGGCCACCATTGCCCAGATGGCGTTGCTGGCACGCATTGTCTACCTCGGCGTGGTCGATAAAGCGCCGGTAACCGAACTGGGTGCCCTGTTCGCCGGGCTGGTGGCTGCCATCCTGGTTCGTGGTGTCGCCCAGGGCCTCCAGACCCGGGTGGCGGCCCAATGCAGCCGCAAGGTGCGCGCGGATGTCCGTCGCCAGCTCAATCGTCACTGGCGGGCCTGTGGCCCGGTTCATCTCGGGCAGCAATCCGCAGGTACGCTGGCGCGGGAATGGATTGACCATGTGGATGCCCTGCATGGTTATTTCGCCCGTTTTCTGCCGCAACTGGTGCTGGCCGTTGCGCTCCCGCTGATCATTCTGGTGGTGGTATTCTGGCTGGACTGGCTTGCGGGCATTTTCCTGCTGCTGTCCGCGCCCCTGATTCCGATATTCATGGCCCTGGTGGGGATGGGAGCGGAAAAGCTCAACCAACAGCATTTTGAAACCATCAGCCGGCTGTCCGGCCAGTTTCTCGACAAGGTGCGCGGGCTCACCACTTTGCAACTGTTTGGCGCGACGGATACCGCCATTACCGCCATTCGTGAACGCTCGGATCGCTACCGCAGAATCACCATGAAGACTCTGAAGGTGGCCTTCCTTTCCTCCGCCGTTCTGGAATTCTTTGCGTCGGTCGCTATTGCGGTCATCGCCATCTACATCGGGTTTGGCCTGCTGGGTTACATCGCCTGGGGCCCCGCCGGAGAGCTGACGCTGTTTTCCGGCCTGTTGGTGTTGTTGCTGGCGCCGGAGTTTTTCCAGCCCCTGCGTACCCTCTCCCAGCACTATCACGACCGGGCCGCAGCGCTGGGCGCCAGCGCCGAACTTCTGGCCAGGTTGCGCTCGACACCCGAACCCCATTCGCAACCAGTCACCCCGCCAACACAGCAACAGGGGGTAAATGGGAACAACAGCCGGATTAGCCTGCAGGGTATCTCGATGAGGTATGGCGATGGCCCGCCGGTTTTCAGCAATCAGTCCCTGGTCGTTGAACGGGGTGATATTGTTGCCCTGACCGGACCCTCCGGGGGCGGCAAGTCTACCCTGCTGCAAATCCTGGCCGGTTTTATCCGTCCCGATGAAGGCACTGTTGACGTGTTCGGCCAGCCCGCCGGCAGTTTCCGCTTTGGCTGGCTCGGGCAGTCCGCGTTTCTGGTGCATGGCAGCTGGGCGGATAACCTGCGGCTGACTACGCCGGATGCATCGGACATCGCCATCGAGGCGGCGCTGCGGCATGTGGGGCTGGGATACCTGATCGACAACCGGGACCAGGGAATCTACAGCACCGTCTCGGAGGATGGCCAGGGGCTGTCCGGTGGTCAGGCCCGACGCCTGAGCCTGGCCCGGATCTTTGTGGCGGATTATGACCTGATCCTGCTGGATGAGCCGACCGCCGGGCTGGACACCGACAGCGAGATTTTCGTGCTGGAGGCGTTGCACAAACTGTCGGTTGCCGGCAAAACGCTGATCTTTGCCACTCACCACCAGGCGCTGCTCACGCTGGCCAACCGTATTCTTCTGGTCTCGCAGGGAGAGGTTCGCAATGCCTGAGCTCAAACCCTGGCTGGCGCTGATCTTCCAGCGCCCGGGGCGGCTGATAACCGGCGGTCTGTTAATGTTGCTGACTCTGCTTGCCGGTATGGGGCTGCTGGCACTTTCAGGCTGGTTTATTACCGCAACGGCACTCACCGGACTGCTGCTGGCTGCCGGTGTGCAGGCGTCCCTCAATCTCTATATACCCGGTGGCGGTATCCGGTTGTTTGCGGTCACTCGGACCGTGGCGCGCTATCTTGAACGCGTCTACAACCACGATACGGTGCTGAGACTGCTCACTGATATCCGGGTTACCCTGTTCCGTCAGCTGTCCCTGGCCAGACGCGGCAGCCGGTCAGCCCTCAGGGGCTCCCAGTGGCTTTCACGGCTGACCAGTGATGTGGATGCGCTGGACACCCTGTACCTTCGCCTGATCGCCCCGACGGCGCTGGCCGCATTGGTGACCATGCTCCTGGTGATCACGGCGGCCCTGTTTTATAGCTGGCAACTGGCGCTGATCCTGCTCGCCCTGCTAACCGTGGCGTTCGTGGGGGCGACGGTGGCGGTATTTTTCAGAACCCGCGCGCTGACCTCTCGGCAAACCGACGAAACCGAGGAAATTCGCACCGGAGTGATAGAGCATCTGGATGGGTTTGCAGAGCTCACCGCCGCCGGACGTACCGGAAAGCATGCCGCCTGGCTGCTGCGTAACGCCTCCTGGGTGACACGGCAGCAGGCAGAGACGGAAACCCGCGTGGGCTGGCACTCTGCCCTCACCCAGGTATTGATCAACCTGGCGGTGGTTTGTGCGCTGTGGGTGGGGCTACAGCTCTACAGCATTGATGCCATTAGCGGTCCGGTCATGGTCTTGCTACCCATCGCGCTTCTGGGGTTGGGTGAAGTCTACGCCATGCTGCCTGACGCCTTTGGCCGACTCGGTGGCACGATAGCCTCCGCCGCAAGACTGAACCGGGACTGTCACGATACGCCTGATGGTCATCCGGCCCCGGAACCCAGCCCTGCCTTGAAGGAAAATGTAGCAGTCGAGATCCGTAACCTGACACTGCGGCACCCGAACCATCCGCCGCTGATGACCCATTTCAACCTGTCCGTCGAATGCGGGCAGTGGCTGGGAATTATCGGGGTATCCGGTTCCGGAAAATCCTCACTCGCCGACGCCCTGGCGGGACTGATAACGCCAACAGCCGGATCGCTGATCACCCGGGAATGTTGCTACCTGACGCAACAAACGGTGTTGTTCGAGGATACCTTGCGGTCCAATCTTTTGCTGGGTAATCCGGATGCCACGGATCAACAGCTTTGGAGCGTACTGGAACTGGTGGGTATGGCGGAACGATTCGTTCATGAGCCGGAGCAGCTGAATACCTGGCTTGGCGCCAGTGGCAGCCGTTTATCGGGAGGCGAGGCCCGGCGCATCGCCCTGGCCAGGGTGTTGCTGACGTCCCGCCCCATTGTCATTCTGGACGAGCCCTTCACTGGCGTGGATGCCACAACCCGCGACCGAATCAATGCGCGGCTGCAGGCCTGGCTCCGCGGGAAAACTGTAATCAGCCTGGGTCACGCGCCGGAAGCCATTCCTGGCTCCGGCGCGGTGGTTCACCTCAGCTAGGGTCGCTTCAGCGGGTTTCCACTACCTCAAAGGTCAGGCCCGCTTTGGAGGTCAGGCGCTCAAGCAGCTTGCCATCCAGCAGCGATGCCGGTGTCCAGAACCCCCCCGGCTGCTCGGCGGGCACATCAAACGCCAGGCACATGCCTGCCTCACCCAGCATTTTGCCGGTGGAACCGTACCCCGGGTCCTGATCGCCGGTCACCTTGGTGATAATGGTTTTGCCATCTTCGGTCCGGCCAACAAAACGCAGATCGTAGAACCCGGCTTTCTGGGCTTCCGGGCTGGGCCCTTCGCCGGGCTTGGGCACGAACTTCTCCACCAGCCAGCGGGTCGGCTTGATGGCAGAGGCGGTAAAGAACCCGGCCAGGCCGCCGATGATGGCGTAGGAAGCCAGTCGCCCCTTGGCGCCACGGCCGGTCATCATCGCTTCGTCGTAAGTGAATTCCTTGCCGTACCGGGCACCCTGCAAGGCGTTTGAGCGATGCACCACCCGGGTATTGATGGCCCCCATCACAAAGGGTGCCAACCAGACATTGAAGGTTTTGTCGAACTCGGCGCCTTTGAGGCTTGGCTGACGGGTTGTCGAGCGGTGCTCCGGCGGACAGATGGAGAACGGGTTCGCCAGTTCCTTTCGCAGCTGGGGATCCGCTGCGGCTTCCCTGGCCACGTTCATCATGGAAGCCACGGTACCCCCCGAAAACTCGCCTTTGGCGACCTTCACCCGCATACGAACATCACGACAAGGCGCGCCAAAGGTCTCCTCCGCTTTATTCTGCAGGAACCAGACGCCCATATCCGACGGGATGGAGTCAAAGCCGCAACAATGGACAATGCGGGCGCCGGACGACTGTGCCTCTTCCTCGTAGCGCTCGACCATCTTGCGAATCCATTGTACTTCCCCGGTCAGGTCGCAGTAATCGGTTCCGGTGCGCACACAGGCCTGAACCAGAGGCTCACCGTATAACGCGTAGGGTCCGACCGTGGAGATGATGACCCGCGTCTGGTCGCACATTACCTGCAAGCTGGACTCATCGGCGGCATCAGCAATGATGACTGGCAGTTCCGTACCTTTGGGCCCCAGATCGCCCTTGAGCTTGTCGAGTTTGCCCTGTGAACGTCCGGCGATTGCCCAGGAAACCGATTGCCCCACTCCGTAGGTCTCCAGCAGATACCGCGTGAGGATCTGCCCTACAAAACTGGTCGCCCCGAAGACCACCAGATCATAGGTTGTGTCCGTTGATTTTGTCATTGTTCATCCTTTTATTTATTACGTTGGAAAAAGTGCATGAAAATCGCGACGCCCAGGCCCCAGAAGCCGTTCAGTACCAGCCCGCCAATCCAGGTCTGGGCGGACACATCAAGGTTTTTCAGGGGAAATACGACCAGCATGGCAACCGCAGTGGGACCGATAGCGCCCACAATGACATGACCAAGCCAGAATTTTACGCCGGCCATCCTCCCCAGAACAGCCCACAACAGGACACCCCAAAGGCCTCCGAAAAACGCCAGGGATACCACCGCAGGTACGCCAAAAGGCGGTACAGCAGTCATGTTGAACGGCGCAGCTGGGACCATGCCCCCGAGGTAGAACAGTGCAAACAATCCCTGGTGGAAAACCAGGGTGGCGAGAAAGCCACTGACAAACGCCTTGAACCAAACCATGTAATATCTCCTGAAAATAACCGTCGGCACGGCCAATCGTTTGTCACAATGTATCCGGCACACTGCAGGAAACACAATGAAAAACACACACGTCCCGGAGGTCAACCTTGGTGACACTGTTACTGATACTGAGCCTGTTGCTTGCCGCCTTCAGTGCCTTTCTTTTCTGGCAGATCTGCGAGCAGCGTAAAGTCATCGCCCAGATGATGGAAAGTGATGACATCACAGAACCGGATCGGGACCCGGAGCTTATCCTTACGCTGCGGGTTGTGGATCCGATTTCCGTAGCCAAGCGGGAGTCCCGTTCAGCCCGCGTTCTGGCCGATCACCTGCCTGTTATGGTACGAAAAATGGTGTATCAGGAAGTGATGAAGGAGCTGGAACGGGAACTGGATGAACGTGAAATCGACGTGCAAATGCACATTGAATATCGCTGATTGAGGTAACCCATGTCTACTCTGATTGCCTCTGCCGCCCTGTTGACAGCAACCACAGCCGGCCTTTCCTACACATACTGGCAACTACTCGACAGCCGTCGCCGTCTACGGGTGGTGAACTCCCACCGTATTGCGGCGAACAGTGCCATCCAGAAAAGCCGGATGGACCTGCTGGAAGTCCGTAACCGTGCAAAGTTGCTGGAAGAAACCGTCACCGGCGGCGCGACAGCCGTGGAGAAGGTCCACAAGGCCATTTCCTCGACCACCTTTGGGCTGATTGATCATTTCTCCCGGGATGACCAGTTCCGTCAAACTGCCCGCAAGGCCCGGGAAACCCATGACCAGACCAGCCAACAGATCTACCATGGCGTGCGCACCACCAATCGGGCGCTGCACATACTGGCCGACACCCTGATTATCGGCAAAGCGGAAAAACGGATCGTTTCCAGGAAGCATAAAAAAAGGCACCCGTAGGTGCCTTTTTTCTGAGAGATCCGAAAGTTACAGAACTTTCTTCAACTCTTCCTCAAGCTGCGGAACCGCTTCGAACAGGTCCGCTACCAGGCCATAATCGGCAACCTGGAAGATCGGCGCTTCCTCGTCCTTGTTGATCGCAACGATCACCTTGGAGTCGGACATACCGGCCAGGTGCTGGATGGCACCGGAGATACCAACAGCGATGTACAGCTGCGGTGCAACGATCTTACCGGTCTGACCGACCTGCATGTCGTTCGGTACGAAGCCGGCATCAACGGCAGCGCGGGATGCACCCACGGCGGCGCCCAGCAGATCTGCTACCTGCTCCAGCATCTTGAAGTTGTCACCGTTCTGCATGCCACGGCCACCGGAAACCACAATACCGGCACTGCCGAGGTCCGGACGATCAGACTTGGCCAGCAATTCGCCTACGAAGGTAGACAGGCCGGCGTCTTTCACCACGTCCAGCTGCTCAACGGAGGCGGAACCGCCTTCTGCTGCAACCGGATCAAACGCGGTCGGACGCACGGTGATGACCTTGATGGCATCGTTCGCCTTCACAGTGGCGATGGCGTTACCAGCGTAGATCGGACGAACGAAGGTGTCTTCGGACTCGACGCGCATGATGTCGGAGACCTGAGCCACGTCCAGCAGCGCAGCAACGCGCGGCATGAAGTCCTTACCGGTGGTACCGGCAGCAGCCAGGATGTGGCTGTAGCCCTTACCCACTTCGGCAACCAGTTCACCCAGGTTTTCAGCCAGGAAGTGACCGTAAGCGGCGTTGTCGGCAACCAGAACCTTGTTGACGCCTTCGGCCTTGGCAGCAGCTTCCGCCACCGCACCACAGTTCTCGCCGGCAACCAGTACGTCGATGTCACCGCCGATGGCCTTGGCAGTAGCGACTACGTTGAGGGTCGCCTGCTTCAGGCTGCTGTTGTCGTGTTCAGCAATTACAAGGATGCTCATTTAGATCACCTTCGCTTCGTTCTTCAGTTTATCGACCAGCTCAGCAACGTCAGCTACCTTCACACCCGCCTGACGGGAGGCCGGCGCTTCCACTTTCAGAGTGGACAGACGATTGGCAATGTCGACACCCAGATCGGCCGGGCTCATGGACTCGAGCGGCTTCTTCTTGGCCTTCATGATGTTCGGCAGCGAAGCGTAACGCGGCTCGTTCAGACGCAGGTCGGTGGTGACCACGGCAGGCAGGTTCAGAGCCAGGGTCATCAGACCACCGTCGATTTCACGGGTGACGTTGACCTTGTCGCCTTCAACAACCACTTCAGACGCGAACGTGCCCTGACCCATACCGGTCAGCGCGGCCAGCATCTGGCCAGTCTGGTTGTTGTCGGAATCGATGGACTGTTTACCAAGGATAACCAGCTTGGGCTCTTCCTTTTCTACCACAGACTTGAGCAGCTTGGCCGCTTCGAGAGACTGAACCTCTTCGTCTGTTTCGATGTGGATACCACGGTCAGCACCCAGTGCCAGAGCAGTACGGATTTGCTCCTGGGCGGCCTTCGGGCCGATGGATACCACCACGATTTCACTGGCAACGCCCTTCTCTTTCAGGCGAACCGCTTCTTCTACAGCGATTTCGCAGAACGGGTTCATTGCCATCTTGACGTTGGCGAGATCAACGCCGGTGTTGTCCGGCTTGACGCGCACCTTTACGTTGTAGTCGATAACTCGTTTTACAGCGACCAGAACCTTCATAGATTCCTCGTTCTTCTACGATGGGTTTAATGACTCGCAATCAGAAACACTCTCAAAACACGACTCCACGTATGCGGAAAACAGAGTGTTTCTCGATTCCTGTCGTTTCGATGTGAGGCCGGAATTAAGGGCTTCAGACCGAACGTTCAAACAGCGGCCTCACGCGGGGCCTGCTGTCACGGCGGACTTATACTGCAGGCAAAGGTGCACGGGGTCAATAGCCCCATTCGACACGCCACGCCTGTTTTCACAGCCAACTGAACCGTGTTGACTCAGCAAAGCTGTGAGACGATACTAAAAAACGACTCAGAAAGCACGCTTAGTACCTTTATAAACAATGCCAAAGGACAGGCCAAATTTCAAACAAACGTTTGTTTGATTTCCGATATGCGCTACCCTTTAGGTTATCAAGTCGGGCTATTCGGCTTTGGGGAGTCGTCTATACGGAGTTTTACCGGTATGATAACCCCCCTGAATTATCCGCCTGCGGGCACATAATATCCATTAAAGAAGTATGAGGAGACCAACGTGGAACGCGAATCGATGGAATTTGATGTTCTTATCGTCGGCGGTGGGCCCGCTGGCCTTTCGGCAGCCTGCCGGGTCATGCAGCTGGCGCAGGAAGCTGAGCAGGAACTGACGGTCTGTGTCGTTGAGAAAGGTTCCGAAATCGGCGCTCATATCCTGGCCGGTACCGTATTTGAGCCAACCGCGCTGAACGAACTCTTCCCTGACTGGAAAGAGAAAGGCGCACCGCTCAACACCCCGGTTACCCGGGATGACATTTTCCTGCTGAAGAACCAGGAAAAAGCCACCAAGATCCCCAATGCCTTTGTGCCGAAGAACATGCACAACCACGGCAACTACATCATCAGCCTGGGCAACCTGTGCCGCTGGCTGGCTGAGCAGGCCGAAGCCCTGGGCGTGGAAGTCTACCCGGGCTTTGCCGCTTCCGAGACCATCATTGAAGATGGCCAGGTAAAAGGCATTATCACTGGTGACATGGGCGTGGCCCGTGACGGCAGCGAGAAAGACGGCTACATGCCGGGCATGGAGCTGCGCGCCAAGTACACCCTGTTCACCGAAGGCTGTCGTGGTCACCTGGGCAAGCGCCTGATCAATGACTTCAAGCTGGACGAAGGCAAGGACCCCCAGCACTACGGTATTGGTATCAAGGAACTGTGGGACATCGATCCGGCCAAACATGAGCCAGGTCTGGTGGTTCACTCCACTGGCTGGCCGCTGAGTGAAAGCGGCTCTACAGGCGGCTCCTTCCTGTACCACCTGGAGAACGGCCAGGTGTATGTCGGCCTGATTACCGACCTGTCCTACAGCAACCCGCACCTGAGCCCGTTTGGGGAATTCCAGCGCCTCAAGCTGCACCCGGAGTTCAAGCAGTATCTGGAAGGCGGCAAGCGTGTTTCCTACGGCGCCCGCGCCATCACCAAGGGCGGCTTCAACTCCCTGCCGAAGATGAGCTTCCCGGGTGGTCTGCTGCTGGGCTGTGATGCCGGCACCCTGAACTTCTCCAAGATCAAGGGCTCCCACACTGCCATGAAATCTGGCCTGCTGGGCGCGGAAGCGGTGTTCGAAGCCTTGAAGGAAGGCAAGTCCGGTGAGGAAATTACCAGCTTTGCCGATCGCTTCAAGGACAGCTGGCTCTACAAAGAGCTGTATGACGAGCGCAACTTTGGCCCGGCCATGCACAAGTTCGGCAACGTGGTTGGCGGCGGCATCGCCTTCTTCGAGCAGAACATCCTGCGTCGCAGCCTGCCGTTCACCCTGCACGACACCATCCCGGATTACGCCACCCTGAAACCGGCGTCCGAGGCCAAGGAGATCAATTATCCGAAGCCGGATAACACCCTGACCTTCGATCGCCTCTCCTCGGTGTTTATTTCCAACACCAACCATGAGGAAGATCAGCCGGTTCACCTGAAACTGACTGATCCGGACATTCCGCTGAAGGAAAACCTGCCCAAGTTCGACGAGCCCGCGCAGCGCTACTGCCCGGCCGGCGTATACGAGGTGGTTGAAGCCGAAGACGGCAGCGGCAAGAAGTTCCAGATCAACGCCCAGAACTGTGTTCACTGCAAGACCTGTGATATCAAGGATCCTGCCCAGAACATCAACTGGGTGACTCCGGAAGGGGGCGGTGGTCCCAACTATCCGAACATGTAAGTTCGGTTTCCGGTACAAAAAACGGCCCTTTATGGGTCGTTTTTTGTTTGGGGTGTCGGATTTTGAGGTGTCGGATTAGGCGCAGCCGTAATCCGACAAAACCTGCAGACATAAAAAAACGGCTCACAAGGAGCCGTTCTTCGATAACGCTTCGGAAAAGCTTAGTGCACGTGGCCGTGCTCTTGCTCTTCGTCGGTCGCATCACGAGTCTCTACCACTTCTACGTCGAAGTGCAGAGTCTGGCCAGCCAGCGGGTGGTTGGCATCGATGGTGACGGTCTCGTCGCCAACTTCAACTACACGAACAACCTGAGGGCCGCCCGGAGTCTGTGCCTGGAACTGCATGCCCGGCTCGATAGTATCAACGCCTTCAAATGCAGAACGGGGAACCGGCTGGATCAGTTCTTCGTTAACTTCACCGTAGCCTTCACCGGGCTCGACAGTAACTTTAGCCTGGTCACCGGCGTTCTTTTCGTTCAGCGCACTTTCCAGTCCGCCGATAATGTTTTGCGCACCTTCCACATAAGACAGAGGCTCACGACCTTCTACACGGGAAGAGTCAAGCTGCTCGCCCTGGTCATTAGTGAGTGTGTAATGGATGGTGACAACACGAGGTTGGGCCATGTGATCTCCTTGCGTGTCGCAATGACTGTTTAATTGAATTTGGGTAATCGCAAGTATTCATGAACAGCCATACTGCACAGAGGGACTAACGACCACCGGGCCTCGTTAGAGAGCCAGGCTCGGTAACAAGATCGAAAATACAGTTTAACAATTGTAGGACTGCCTTTTCTACCGTCAGTTATTTGGGGCGATGTCAGTCTTTTCAACTCCCCTGCCCGATTTCGTAAAAATTTCCGCCGCTCCACACTCCCAGTATCGGTGAGCCGTCATCCATCTGGCCCTCGCTGACATGCTCAGCCAGGTCGTAATACGCTGCTGTGACCAGCCTTGCCTCCAGACCATGCCGCACAACTACCACCGGTCGTGGCTCGTCGCTGCCTGGATAGCGCCCGACACTCAGCGGATGTTCGTTGCCGACAGCCAGGGTTTCCCCCACATTAGTTGTGAGGTATAGCGTCTGGTCGGTGCCCTTGCCCTTCACCTCAAGGGTGTGGGCAAGCAATGGTGCATCTTCCACCTGGACGCGCCATTTCTCGACCGGCGTTACCAGGTAATACTGGCCATCGTCTTCCCGGCGAAGAATGGTTGAAAACAGCCGGACAATCGCTTCTCTGGCAAGAGGTTCGCCTTCATAGATCCATTGTCCATCCCGGGTAATGCGGATATCGATGTCCCCGGACAGCTCCGGATTCCACTTGTCCAGCGGGGGCAGACCCTTGCCTGAGTCACCCGATTGCTCAACCTGCTTCGCAATGTTCTCCGGCTTATGCGCCATGATTTAAAGCCCTCTCATCCATTCCGGCCGCAAGGCCGCAGTGCCGGGGCTGGAAATCGCCAGATTCACTTCGTCCAGCAGCCGCTGCTTGTCGCGCCCAAGTGTGCCCTTCAATACCAGGTAATTGGAGGCGTGGTCACTGCGGAAGATCGTCCGGTCCAACTCCAGGTGTTCGAGAAACAGGCGGATCTCACGAAACAGGCCGTCCTGGTTCAGTGGTACGAAATCATCGCCAAATCCCTCACGAAATCGTTCCTCACCCTGCGGAAAGCTCACCACCAGTGTGGACAGATAATCCGGCTGGGTGTCACTGCAGAGTTTCGCGGTGTTGATGGCGTGCTGCTCTGACAGGGCTTCACCGCCAAGACCATTGAGAACCATCACCGAACTGGTCAGCCCCGCTTCGCGGATTTTCAGCAGGGCGGACCGGGTGGACTCGCCGGTTTCCCCTTTGTTGACCCGACGCAGGATCTCATCGTCACCGGATTCCATACCAACATACAGAATCTTCAGCCCCGCCTCCCGCAGCTGGACAAGCTCTTCAACGGATTTCCTGGCGAGGTTTCTTGGCAGGCAATAGCTGGATACCCGCTGGAGATCCGGAAACGCTGCTTTCAGGTCCGCGAGGATTTCAAGCAATCGGCGGGTGGGCAGTACCATGGCGTCACCGTCCGCCAGAAACACGCGGCGAACCCCGCCCAGGCTGCGTGCAGCCTTATCGATATCTGCACGTACGTCCTCCGGCTTTCTCGCCCGGAACTTCTTCTGGGGCTGAGTGTACATTTCGCAAAAGGTGCACTTGTTCCAGGAGCACCCATTGGTAACGGGCAGGATAAGGGATTTGGCCTCGCTGGGCGGGCGGAATACGGGTTCGATGTAATCAATCGGGAAACTGTACATAAATGATTCGGGTGCTCTCTGTTGGCTTTGACTCGCCTCGCTCAGGGCAGAAACTGTGCCCGTATATCGGCGCAACCAGGCCCTACTACCGGCATCTCCAACAATATGGCCTGGGAAGTCATGAACGGAATACCACGACGGTGCCCATCCACCAGCAAGGTAGACAGCGCACCCACAAATGGCATGTGCGACACCAGCATCAAGGGTGATGTCGCTGCCTCGAGCAATTCGTCGAGGCAGCGGCCGGGATCGTCATCCGGCGTTATGAAGTCCTTTTCAATAACCGGGCAATTGATAATTTCGGACATGATGGCCGCTGTCTGCCTCGCGCGGACCAGCGGGCTGCACCAGACAGCCTCCGGGCGCCAGGGTGATTCGGCGATGTCTGCCGCAACGGTGGCGACCGATGCACGCCCTGCTTCGGTCAGCTCACGTTCCTGATCGATGGTGTGCCACCCGGCCTCACCATGACGCATGACAATCAGATGCAAGGGCCACCTCCGGCTGTCACTGGTTGGTTATTGGCTAATGGTCCGGGGCAGAATAAATTCCACATCGGAGTTCTGAACCGACATCATCAGGCTGTTAATGACCGCACTGATGGACGCGGAGTCATAAAGAATCTCGTAGAGGCCACGGACCAGAGGCATGTAGATACCAATCGCCTCAGACTTTTCCTTGACCAGCTTCAGGGTGTAAATGCCTTCGGCCACCTGTCCCAGCTCCGCAACGGCATCGTCGAGCTTCTTGCCTTTACCGACCGCGTAACCGACCCGATAGTTCCGGCTTTTCGACGAGGTACAGGTCACGATCAGATCGCCGACACCGGCCAGCCCCATAAAGGTCATCGGGTTGGCGCCAAGACTGACGGCAAACCGGCTCATTTCCGCCAGGCCACGGGTCATCAGCATTGCCTTGGCGTTTTCCCCAAGGTCAAGCGCGGACGCGAGGCCGGAAACAATGGCGTATATGTTCTTCAGGGCCCCGGCCAGTTCAACACCGTAAACGTCCACGTTGGCGTAGACGCGAAAATACTCGCATCCGAGCAGGTCCTGTACGGCGCGGCGCACTTCCGGATCCTTGGCGGCAATAACAGTGGCGGTCAGGTCCTTGTTGACGATCTCGCCCGCCAGGTTGGGGCCGCTCAGCACACCGATACGACAGCGCGGGATCTCTTCCTGCAGGATTTCACTCATCAGTTTGAAGCCGTGCTCTTCGATACCCTTGGTCAGACTGATGACAATCTGGTCGTCGGAAAATTCCGCGCAATGGTCACGAATAACGACCCGAAATGCCTTGCTGGGAATCGCCAGGAATACAACCTCGGCCTTGTTGACGGCGGCCGCCAGGTTGGTGGTTGGCTGGATATCACCGGTCAGTTCGATGCCGGGCATATAGCGGCTGTTGACGCGGGTACTGCGGATCTCTTCTACCTGGGCTTCGTCGCGCATCCAGAAGTGTACGGTGTGGCCGTTATCCGCCAGCACTTTGGTCATGGCGGTACCGAAACTGCCGCCGCCCAGCACTGCAACATCACGGCCCGTGGAGGAAGCCCCTGTTGTTTGCGGGTCGTTTTTTTCAGGCATAGGTTGTCCGTTCTTTTATTGGATCGAATGAGGTCGCGGCTGCCATTCTCACAGGAGATGTGGCCGTGATCAGCCGTGCTCTTCACATTCCAGGGCGCGAACCAGATTCTTGAACTCTTCCCGGTTGCGGCTGTTCAGCCCCATCAGGACCCGGTGAGCGTCCAGTACTTTGTCGCGAACCTGCTGTTCGCTGGCACGCAGTACGGGAATTTCCTCGAGTTGTTCAATCCGGGATGCGGGCTCACGAACAATGATGAAGATCTTGTCGAAACCCATGGAAGTGATGATTCGGGTAATATCAGGGTTGGTGGATACCAGTGTGGGCAGGAAATGGCTTCGTTTCTGGGCGGCCATGGCGATCTTTGCCAGCAACCCCAGGGTGGTGCTGTCGATGATCTCGCACTCGGTAAGATCAATCACCACGGTTTTGAAGTCTGGATCCTGGGTGATGGACTCAACCAGATTATCCAGCGTCGAACACAGGTTCAGCCGGATTTCCCCGATAAACTTCAGGAGGTAAATACCCTGATTTTCAGCTTGCAGGATCTTGTAACCAGCCATGTTATACACTGCCACTATTCCGACGACGTGTTTTCTGAACCGGATTCGGTATCAGTAACCGAAACGATCGCGATATCGTCCGGCAACTCTGTAATCGCATCGAGATTCAGAGCCTGGTTCAGCGATGCGATAGTGTGACGACCTCCCGACACGAGTTCAAGTAGTGTCTGCTCCTTTTCATCCAGGCTTTTTGCCCGGATAACCTCAAGTATGCCATCCGAAAACAGAATGAGCCGGAACGGCTGCTCAAGCGGTACTTGATATACTTCCCACTCCGGTGCTTCAAATAGCCCTACGGGCAAGCCGCTTCCTTCCAGAAAGGATGTGCTGCCGCCCTCGAAGGAAAGAATCGGCATCGGGAAGTGGGCGCCTACCGCATAACTTAATGTACGCTCATTCACGGAGATTATGCCAACGAATACGGTTACGTGTTTACCGAGTCCGGTATCCAATAGCTCCGAATTGATCCTGCTCAGGAACCGGTCAGGGTACAGGATGTCATCACTGGACCCGCGCCGAAGGTTCCTCTGAAGCCGGTTGGTGAGGTTTTTCAGCAATACCGTAACGAACGCTGAGCTGGCGCCATGGCCGGAAACGTCGGCAATATAGACCAGCACTTTGTCTTTCGATATCCGGAAATAGTCCAGAAAATCGCCGCTCAGGTACAGGGATGGCTTGATCAGGTGAGACACGCTGAGGTTCGCCAGGCGCTGGTCGTTGTCCGGCAACATGCGCAGTTGTACCTTGCGCCCTGCCCGCTGATCCGCCCGCAACTCGGCAATCCCGTTGCGCAGGTCCCGGTTGGCTTCCTCCAGTTCCAGGCGGTACAGTTGGTTCAGTCGATTCACTCGAACCCGATCGAACAGCTTGCCGATGACATCGTCCAGGGCGCCCTTGTCGTCGGAACAATGCTTCAGGAAAAAGTCTGCGGCACCGGCACGAAGGGCATCCACCACAGCAGCGGAATCCGCTGCATCGGAACAGGCCACTATCGGAGTGAATGTTTCCAGGTCTTCCAGCCTTGAGGCCAGGTCATGGATCTCGGCGGGCAATATGTCGGCGAAGATAACATCAGGAACGGTCTGATCGAACATGTGGAAGGCCGCGCCAATGTCAGCGCATCCGGTGACGTAGAAGCCCCGTGCCTCCAGGTGCCGGCTCAATTCTGAGCGTGCCTTTTTGTCAGCATCAATAATTAATATGCGCTCGGTGCGCGAGGTCATGGCTTCTGCCCTAAACTACCATCGGTAAAGGATAAATCGGGTACTTAACGCCTATTCTGGCACGACCCTGTGATATAACAAGGCAAGTTTGATGATTTTGGGGGAACCAGGCAATGAGAAGTGCTGTAAATGACCTGCTCGGCGCATATGACAAGCTGATTATGGACCCCGTCCACGGCGGCATTCCACTCTATCGCCATGAAATACGGGTGATTGACCACCCTTTGTTCCAGCGCCTGCGCAACATCTGCCAGAACGATATTCTCAGCCTGGTATTCCCCGGGGCGACCCACTCCCGCTTCCTGCACAGTATCGGCGTCATGCATGTGGGCACCCGCATGTTCCGCTCGATGATTGATGCTTACCTGCGGGAAAAGCAGCTCAGCGAGAAAACCGATCTCAGCCTGAGCCAGCTGGACGCCATTGATTACCTGGCCAAAACCATCCGCCTCGGCTGCCTGCTCCACGACAGCGGGCATTCCAGTTTCTCTCACCAGTTCACTCAGGCGCGCCGCATCCGGGATCTGATGTCCCGCCGGGACCGGTTTGAAGACCTGTGGGAAGGTGTGGATTATTCCACCTACCACAGCAGCCAGCCGGATGAGCTTGAGCACGAACACTATTCGGTCCGCGTCGCCCATGAGGTTTTGAAGGATATCGACATCCGGGCCGCGGGGCTCGATGCCCGGGACGTTATCGGCATCATGGAGACCACCGACGTTCAGCCCAGTGAGGCGTTCCGCAAACACGCGCGGACGTTCTGGGCCTT
Source organism: Marinobacter sp. DUT-3 (assembly GCF_050379435.1). NCBI lineage: Bacteria > Pseudomonadati > Pseudomonadota > Gammaproteobacteria > Pseudomonadales > Marinobacteraceae > Marinobacter > Marinobacter sp. DUT-3. The sequence goes on along the minus strand of NZ_JBNRMG010000001.1, from coordinate 724,532 downwards.
TATCGCCGGGGATGATGCCCACTCCGGCGCCCTGAGCCATGCGGATATCCCCCGCCTGGTCATGGACCTGCTGTCTTCTATCGTGTCCGGGGAGATCGACGCTGACCGGGCGGACTATATGCTGAGGGACGGCTTTCACTCATCTGTGACCATTGGCGGTTTCAATCTTGATCACCTGCTCAGCAACCTGCGGTTCGGGTGGGATGTGTCTGAGCCCTGGCTGGGACTCGCCATCACCCAGAAAGGCCTGGGGGCACTGGAGGATTTTGTCTACAGCCGCCATCAGATGTATCGCAAGGTCTACGCGCACAAGACCGCCCTGGGCTTCGACTGGCTCCTGCGGGAAGCCATCAACGAAGTGCTGGAAGACGCGGAAAGCTTCGACTGGGTGGATACCTGCCTGAGCAACATGCAGTACTTTGCGGAGTTGACCGACAACTTCTTCTGGGAGGCCTTTCGCAAGGTCGCCCGCCGGTACCCCGACAGTTTTTCCCGCTGCATTGTGGATCGCATCAAGCTTAATCACCTGGATACCCGGGAAGATCTGTCTCCACAAGACATGGAGGATCATAGCCAATGGCTGGCGAAAGAGCTCGGATTGGACCCGGACCACGTGGTCACCTGCTCGATGCGTGCCCGTTTTTCCAACATCCAGGACAATTTTAACGGTATCAAGGTACTGGTCCGGGATCCGATTAACCGCCAGCGTTCATTGCGCAAGATTACCGACGTCAGCGCATTCTTCAGCAAGTTCAGTGACGGCACCATCACCCACTTTTACCTGCAGCCGGAGGTGACGCGGCCAGATGAGTGACCGCCGGTTACCGGGTCATGTTTTTAACCAGCGCGCTGGCGCTGTCAAAGGCACCCTCAACCCGGCCTCCGCACAGCCAGTCCCCCGCCAGCCCGATGCCCTCCCCGGGGAACCACAGGCATCCGGGCTTCTCGTTACTTTCAGAGCGCGCGTATAACCAGCGATGCGCTACGGTTTCGTCCGGGGAAAGATCTGTGCCGGTTACCGTCCGAAACGCCTCCAGCATCGTCGCGATGACCTCGGCAGGCGGCGTGTCCACATTTGCTGCGGACCATTGTGACGTGGCGTGAAGTACCCACCATTGACCCTCGCCCTCGCGCCCGGGTTTGCTGGAGTTATTGGCAACCCAGGACAGCACGTTATTGTCCGGACGCAAGCCATCGAATGCTTCATACGGCGCCGCCTTGAAATGGGCCGCCAAAGCCCAGCATGGTTGCATGGCGGCAACAGCGCCATCCAGCGATTGCGCCAGGTTCTGCAAACCGCTGTCTGCCAGAATATCTCTTGCCTGGGCCGGGGGAGCGGTAAGAACCACCTGGTCGAAAGGCCCGTGACATTGAGCCGCTGTATCGGTCAGAAACCAGCCACTGTCCTCCCGGGCCATCTGGGCAATGCGCACTTCCGCCTGGACGTCAACATTCGATGCCAGCGCCCGGCTGACCGCAGTCATTCTTGGAATGCCGACAAATCGTGGCTCTTCGGGGAACGCTTGCCAGTGCCCGTCGGACTGCTGGTAACCAAGGCGCGCCGGCCAGGAGCCAAACCTGTCCGTGCCGGCATGGCACTCAAGGAATGCCCGGAAATCCGGGTTACGGATGGTGAAGTACTGGGCGCCAATGTCAGCGGACCCGCCCCTAACCCGCTTTGCGGCAAGGCGACCGCCGGGGCCGCGGCTTTTTTCGAAGACCGTCACCCGGTGATTTTGCTGTTTCAGCAAAATTGCGGCAGACAGGCCTGCCAGACCTGAACCAACGACCGCTATGCGGCGTATATTCGGGCACTGGTTATTTTGGTCTTTCATCATTGATGGTGCATCCAGATACAGGTGTTTAAACGTAATGCAGGGCAAGCGTACGAAATATGCTCCCCGAAACACAAAACAGCAAAAGCTTACTCACGAAACAAAGGCAGTCTGGGTATGACCCGAGCGCAATACTGGCTAACAAACATTCTGAGATGGTTCGATTCCTCCGCTGGTTCGGATCACATCGATGCCACATCACGATCATTCAACTTTATACGAGTTATCCCGTTCATCGCATTGCATCTGGCGTGTCTGCTGGCCTTCTTCACCGGCGTCAGCGGATTTGCACTGGCCTTTGCGTTCGGCTTTTTCTTTTTACGGATGTTCGCGATAACCGGGTTCTACCATCGTTACTTCGCCCATAAAACCTTCAAGACCAGCCGCCCGGCACAATTCGTGTTTGCCATTCTGGGGGCAAGCGCGGCTCAACGGGGCCCCCTGTGGTGGGCGGCCCACCACCGCCACCATCATCAGCATTCCGACCAGGAGGAAGATCTGCACTCCCCGCATCAGGGCGGATTCTGGTGGTCCCATGCCGGATGGTTCACCTGTGATGCCGGTTTTGCGATGGACGAGCGGCGCGTCAGGGACTGGCTGAAGTTTCCTGAGTTGCGCTTCGTGAACCGTTTCGACTCGCTTGTTCCGGCCGCTGCCGCAGTGCTGATCTATGGCATCGGTGAGGCGCTGGCCGCCTGGGCTCCTGGCTTGGGCACCAACGGTTTACAGCTTCTGGCCTGGGGCTTTTTCATCTCCACGGTGGTGCTTTTCCATGCCACCGTATCCATCAATTCCCTGTCCCATGTATGGGGCAAGCGCCGGTTCGATACCCCGGATGACAGCCGTAACAATTTCTGGCTCGCCCTGCTCACCCTGGGTGAAGGCTGGCACAACAATCACCATCGTTGGCCACAATCGGTCCGCCAGGGCTTTCGCTGGTATGAAATCGATATTACCTGGTATGGACTCTGGGCGCTGTCCAGGCTCGGTATCATCTGGGATCTGAATCCGATTCCCAGGCACATACAGGAAGAAACACGGCAACTTGACGCGCAAAAGAGGAAGCAACTGTGAACACCGCCCCGGCAATCGAAGTTGGCACCCGGAATTCCTCCGTTCCCGGCACGCTCGAGCGCTTCCGGGAGCTGTTCAATTCGCTGGACGCCGGCAACCTGAACAAGCTGTCGTCGGTGTACAGCGAGAACGTTCAGTTCCAGGATCCGCTGTCTTCCGTGTCCGGACTGGATCAGCTTACCCGGTACTTCGCAGGCGCCTACGCCAACGTGCTGTCCTGCGAGTTTGAGTTTGGCGATGCCGTGATCACCGGGGAGCATGTGGCGATTACCTGGGTCATGCGTCTGCGCCACAAACGCATTCGACGCGGCAGGGAGATTCTCGTGGACGGCATGAGCCGGCTGGTTATCCATAATGGCAAGGTCACATACCACCGGGACTATTTCGATGCTGGCCAGTTGCTGTACGAACACCTTCCGGTGATCGGTCGTTTTATTCGCTGGATCAGGAGGGGCGCGGCATGAGTGGCAGGCTCCAGGTTCCGGAAAACATCTGGATTACCGGTGCCGGTTCCGGTATCGGTGAAGCGGTCTCCCGCGCGCTGCTCCAGCAGGGCCACAGACTGATTCTGACCGGCCGTCGGCGGGAACCTCTGGAGGCCATTCAGGCCGTAGCGCCGGATCGTGTGACTGTTGCGCCTGCGGACACCACCGACCCGCAACAGCTCGCGTCTATAGCTCCCCGGCTTGAGAGCCATGGCGAACTGAACATGGCCATCCTGAACGCGGGTACTTGTGAATACCTGGAGATCAGCCATTACAGCAGTGATGTCATCGCCAACAACCTGCAGACCAATGTGACAGGGACGGCACGCTGCCTGGATATTGCCCTGCCTGCACTCCGCCGGGCTCGCGCAAAGGGCCGTCCAGCGACTCTTGTGATCGTCAGTTCATCGGCCTGGTGGTTTCCTTTCGGGCGTGCCGAGGGCTACGGCGCCTCCAAGGCTGCGCTCAGCTATTTCGCGTATGCCCTCCGGGCCGACCTGGCTGCCGAAGGCATTGATGTCGTGGTGGTGTCCCCCGGCTTCGTGAAAACGCCCCTGACAGACCGTAACGATTTTCCGATGCCATTCCTGGTCACTGCCGAGGACGCTGCCCGGCGAATTGTGAACGGATTAGCCAGAGGGCGTCGCGACATCGCGTTTCCCAAACGTTTTACCTGGACGCTGCGGCTGCTTGGCGCCCTGCCCCGCGGAATCATTGACCGAATGGCTGCGGCGATGGCCCGGAAGAGCAACACTTAACAGGAATGATCAGATGAACGAACCACGTCAGCGCATTGCTGTCATTGGCGCCGGAGTTTCCGGTCTCACTGCTGCCTGGCTGCTATCGGAACACCATGATGTCCAGCTCTTCGAGGCTGGCGATTATGCTGGTGGTCATACCAACACCGAACACGTTCAGGCCGGCGGTAAGGAGTGGCCGGTCAACACGGGCTTCATTGTGTTCAATGACTGGACCTACCCCAACTTCATCAGGCTGATGGATCGGTTGGGCGTGGCATCGGAGGTCAGCGACATGAGTTTCAGCGTGGATTGCCACGCTAACGGTCTGCAATACAATGGCACCAGCCTGAACACCCTGTTTGCTCAGCGCAGCAACCTGCTGAATCTGCCATTCCTGAAAATGGTCCGTGAGATTCTCCGGTTCAATCAGGAATCCCGCGCCGATCTCGCATCAGGTGCCATCAATGATGAAGAAACCCTGGGCGAGTACCTGAACAGGAACCGCTATTCCCGCTATTTCCGCAACTACTACATTGTGCCCATGGGGGCTGCCATCTGGTCTGCGCCGGAAATTGTGCTGGAACGGTTCCCGATCCGCTTCTTCCTGCAGTTCTTCAACAATCACGGCATGCTGTCGGTGGATGACCGACCAACGTGGCGGGTTATCTCCGGCGGGTCCGCGCAGTATGTGAACAAAATGATGGACCGGCTTAGGGAGCATACCCACCTGAACAGTCCGGTGACGTCCGTTACAAGGTTGCCGGACAAGGTGCTGCTCACCGCCCGGGATCAGGAACACGAATTCGACCAGGTGATCTTCGCCTGCCACAGCGATCAGGCGCTGGCCATGCTCTCAGACCCAACGGATGCGGAGCGCAGTATCCTGGGAGCGATTGCCTACCAGCGAAATGACGTGGTGCTGCATACCGACCGTTCGGTACTGCCATCCAACCGGCGCGCCTGGGCGGCCTGGAACTACTTTATCCCCGGCCACAGCACCGAGCCGGTCTCCGTGACCTACAACATGAATATCCTTCAGAACTTCCACGATGCCCCGGAAACCTTCTGCGTCACGCTCAACCGCAGTCAGGACATCGCCAGTGAGCGCGTGATAAAACGTTTTGACTACGCCCACCCGGTGTTCACCCTGGAAGCCGTGGCCGCCCAGAACCGGTACCAGGAAATCGGTAATCGGAACCGCAGCCATTTTTGCGGTGCCTACTGGTTCAACGGGTTCCACGAAGACGGTGTACGCAGCGCCCTGCGTGTTACCAGCGCCTTTGGTGTGGAGCTCTAACCATGGTGATGCAACGGGCTGATAACATCGCCAGCGCACTCGCCAGCCAATGGCTGGAGGGTAGCATCCGCCACCGGCGCAAAAGCCCGGTTGGCCATGAGTTCAGCTACCACACCGGGATGCTGGCACTGAACCTGGGTGAATGGGACCGGGTAACCCGCATCAGCCGGCTGTTCTCCCTGGAGCGCTTCAACTGGCTGTCGCTGCACCGCAAGGATTACTTTGCTCCCGATTCAGGAGATCTTCTGGAGGCTGTCCGTCGCCAGGTCCGGCAGGCAACCGGATGGCAGCCAGACGGGGCCGTGGAGCTGATCACCCACCCGCGCTACCTTGGCTACGTGTTCAATCCGGTCAGTTTCTATTTTTGCTATGCCTCCGGCGATCGGCCCGAGGGCGGCGCTGTGCCCAGGGTCATTCTCGCCCAGATCACCAACACTCCCTGGCATGAGCGCCACGTCTATTGCCTGGAAACCACCGGGGAAACCGAAACCCGGAAGGGCTGGCGCTCGGAGCGGTTCGGTTTCAGCAAGCGCTTCCATGTATCGCCGTTCAATGGCATGGATCAGCATTACCAGTGGACCTTCAGTTTCCGCGGTCCGGAACTGCGTATTCACATGAACGTGCTCGAGGGTGGTCACAAACAGTTTGATGCCACCCTGGTGGTCCAACGCACCCCTCTGACACGTAAACAGTTACACCGAAGCCTGAGGCGGTTTCCGCTGGAAGCCCTGAAGGTCGCAGGCGGCATTTACTGGCATGCGCTGAAACTCAAGCTCAAGGGCGCGCCATTCTATTCCCATCCGGACAAACTGCGGAATTCCGACCCCGCCTACCGGCTGGGCCACAGCGACACCGGGCTTGATGTGACCGAAACAAACAACACCGAAAAGACAAGTGGAAGGGTCAGCTCATGGAGAACCTGAATACCTCACTGGAAACCGGCGAACGCAACACCCTTGCGCCGGTGACCAGTCGCGTTGCAAGACGGCTGGTGTGCCAGCAGTTGGCACAATTGAAGGAAGGCGTGCTGACGGTTCGCGAATCGGGTTATGACGATCTTGTGTTTGGCGATGGTGACTCCGGCCACGCGCCTGCGGAACTTGTCATCCATCACCACAGCACCTGGCGGGATCTGCTTACCGGCGGCAGCGTGGGAGCGGCGGAATCCTGGGTGGCTGGCGACTGGCATTCACCGGACCTGGTCGCCCTGCTGCGGTTCTTTACCCGCAACGTGGACCGGATGAATGCATTCGAGGACCGCTTCAGCTGGATCACCAAGCCGGCGCTGAAGAGCCTGCATTGGCTCAATCGCAATACCAAAGCGGGATCCCGCAAAAACATCAGCGCCCATTACGATCTCGGCAACGATCTGTTCGAGATGTTCCTTGATCCGACCATGATGTACTCCTCGGCCATCTATCCCGACAAAGACAGCACGCTGGACGAGGCCGCCGTTCACAAGCTGGACACCATCTGCCGTAAGCTCGACCTGAAGCCCGGTGACCGGGTCATCGAAATCGGCACCGGCTGGGGTGGATTTGCCATTCACGCCGCCAGGCATTACGGCTGCCACGTTACCACCACAACGATATCAGAAGAGCAGCTGACCCTGGCAAGACAGCGCGTCGCAGAAGCGGGCCTGGAAGACCGCATTACCCTGCTGTTCGACGACTACCGGGATCTTGAAGGCCAGTTCGACATGCTGGTGTCCATCGAGATGATCGAAGCCGTAGGGCCTCAGTTCCTCGACAGCTACCTGAGCCAGATCAGCGCACTACTCAAACCGGACGGACTGGCGCTGATTCAGGCGATCAACATGCCGGAGCAACGTTATCAGCGCGCATTGCGCAATGTGGACTTTATCCAGCGCTATATCTTCCCTGGAAGCTTTATTCCCTCTTTTGGCGCCATTCTGGACTCCGTCCGCAGGGGCAGCAACCTTGTGCTGACCCATGCCGAGGACATCGGATTCCATTACGCCCGCACGCTCCACGACTGGTGCGAGCGCTTCATGGCCAGCAGCCATCACCTTGAAGCCAATGGGTACGATCTGGCCTTCCGAAGGCTGTGGCAGTTCTATTTTGCCTATTGCGAGGCCGGCTTCAGTGAACGCGCCATCGGTGTCTCCCAGTTAATGCTCGCAAAACCCGGGAACAAGCGGGAAAATATCCTGAGCCTATGATTCGCTCCGAAACGTTGCGCAACGTCCTTAACTTTGTGCTTTTTCAGGCCGGCTGGCTGATCTGCGTGCTGTACCCCGGAATGCTTGCCGCCGGTGTCGTGGCCGTGTTCCTGGTGCTGCATTTTGTCCTGGTCAGCCAGCACCGCTGGCTCGAAGCACAATTCATCGGTTTTGGCACGGTGGTGGGTGGCGTTCTGGACGGCATCTGGTTTCAAACCGGAATTCTGGACGACGGCACCGGCGAGGTATTACTCACGCCGATCTGGCTGGTGGCGATCTGGGCCATATTCATGACCACCCTGTGTCATTCCCTGCAATGGATCGGCCGCAAACCATGGTTGCCGTGGGTTCTGGCCCCCATGGCAGGTCCGTTTGCCTATTGGTCCGCCAGTCAACTGGGCGCGGTTGAGCTGCCCCTGATGAATCTGTCGCTGCTGGCGCTGGCCCTGGGATGGCTATTGGTGTTTCCCCTGCTGTTGCTGGTTCGCAACGCACTGTATACGGAGCTCGCGTCATGAACATTCGATCCGCTGTTTCAGCCATTACGGCGTCGCTGGTGGCATGCGCGGTGTCCGCCGCCGAGTCAGAGCTCCGTTTCATCGGTAAGGCCAGTGAAGACGGCACCCCGGTTTACGAGGAACGACATCGCGTTTTGGGAGAATGCAGCGGCGGGCTCTGGCACCCGGATAGACACTCAGTCGATTACCAGCGCCCGGGCGGCGGCGATACCTTCGCCACCAAAGAACTGAACTACCAGCATTCTACCCTGCGACCGGAAGTTGAGTTTGAGCAACGGGATTTCGATGAAACCCTCTCCATAAAGCACGTGGATGACGACACCCTCAGGATCCGCTGGCAGAACCCATCGGGCGATGTCGAAAACTATGATGTCCCCTTCGATGAGACTGTTGTGGTGGATGCCGGCTTCGATAACCTGATCCGTCAAAACTGGAACGCAGTAACCGCGGGACAATCCGTCGACTTCCGGTTCCTGGGCCCGACCCGGGGTGAGCACTACGGCTTCGTCATTGAGCCTGCCAGCACGGAAAGGACCAACGCGGCCCACATCGTCCGTATACGGCCTTCCGGCTTTATTGCCCGTTTTCTGGTAGACCCTGTCACCCTGGGCTACAACGAATCCGGCGTCCTCACTGATTACTTTGGTCTGAGCAATATCCGCAAATCCAGAGAAGACAACTACACCGTCCACATCCGTTATGAAGTCACCCGGCAAGCGAATTGTGAACTGACTCCCTGAATGCGTCCTCTCAGCCAAGGCGGAATCCCTCGCAGGCTGTGATAAACTCCGGCGCTGAGCCCAAGCCAATGAGCCAGCGAATCAGAGAGTAATCACCCATGATCTTCGTTTCCTTCAATGTCAACAGTATCCGTACCCGCCTGCACCAGTTGGCAGAGGTGATCAACACGCTCAATCCGGACGTGATCGGGCTGCAGGAAACCAAAGTGACAGACCAGGATTTTCCTGTCGAAGCGATTCGCGAACTCGGCTATCACGTGCATTTCCATGGCCAGAAAACCCACTACGGCGTCGCCCTGCTATCGCGGCAGGAGCCTGACAAGGTGATCAAAGGTTACCCATGGGATGGCGAAGACGCCCAGCGCCGCCTGATTACCGGGCAGTTCTCAGCCCACGGCGAGAAAATCACCGTGATCAACGGCTACTTCCCACAAGGCGAAAGCCGGGATCATCCGGTCAAGTTCCCCGCCAAGGAGAAATTCTACAGCGACCTTATGCGCTACCTGGATGACCTGAAAGCGGAAGGCGGCCATGTGGTGCTCATGGGCGATATGAACATTTCACCGACGGACAGGGACATTGGCATTGGTGCGGATAACGCCAAGCGCTGGTTGCGCACGGGCAAGTGCTCGTTCCTCCCGGAAGAGCGGGAATGGCTAGGCCAGGTCGAGAGCCGTGGCTACACGGATGTTTTCCGGCATCTCCACCCTGAAGAAGCCGACACCTTCAGCTGGTTTGACTACCGCAGTAAAGGGTTTGAGCGTGAGCCCAAGCGGGGCCTGCGCATCGACCTGATCATGGCCAGCGACAGCCTTCTGCCATTGGCCAGGGAAGCCGGTGTGTCCTACGATATCCGTGCCATGGAGCGGCCATCGGACCACTGCCCGATCTGGGCCCGCTTCGACCTTTAATTCCGGAACCAGGCCGCGACATGAAAAAAATCAAAACCCGCGACCGTATACTCGATGCCAGCCTGATGCTGTTCAATGCCGTTGGTGAGCCCAACGTCACGACCCTGCTGATCTCCGACGAACTGGAGATCAGCCCCGGCAACCTGTATTACCATTTCAAGAGTAAGGGCGACATCGTCGAGGAATTGTTTGATCGCTATGAAGACGAGATGGTGGATCTGCTGTCAGTGCCGGAGGACGTGGAAGTCAGCCTCGACCAGCAGAGCTTCTTTCTCCACTTGCTGTTCGAAACCGTGGCGCGGTACCGTTTTCTCTATCAGGATCTGGTGAATGTCCTGTCCCGGCACGACCAACTGCAAAACCGCTTCAAGCGAATCCTGAAGAAGAAGACCGCGGCGTTTACCACGATATGCAGCAGCCTCCAGAATCAGGGCATGATGGATATCACTGACAGCCAACGTTCATCCCTGTGTGAACAGTTGACGCTAACTGCCTGTTATTGGAGTAGTTATGACAGCCTGTCCCACCTGGATAATCGGGACGCGGTTGACCCGGGCCGGGGCGTCTATCAGATGATGCAGCTGTTACTGCCCTACCTCGGCCCTGACGAGAAAGAACAGGTCTGCCTGATGAGCCAGGACTACCTGTAACCTGTCTACCCTGATCCGTTCACTCCTCCTCTGAGTGATCTTCGATCTCACCCCGTAACCGGTTCAATTCGGATTCCAGGGCTTCAATGCGCCGCTCCATTGCCTCGATTTCTTCGCGGCGATGAATCCCCAATCGGCGTAGCGCCCCGGATACCCGCTGGTCAAACATGTGCTCAAGCCTGTCCCAGGTGCCGGTGGCCCGTTCACGGACATCGCCAACACGATCCTCGACGGTCTTGATCTGTTTTTCAACGACGCCGCGGGTCTTGTTCTCCAGTTGCTCGCCTTCGTTCACCAGCCTCTCAAAGAACCGGCCGGCATCCTCTTCAGCCTTGGTATAGGCTCCCAGGCCAGCCAGCCAGATCTGGCGTGCGGAATCCTTTATCTTGCCCGCCAGTTGCGGATCATCCTGGGCTTTGTTTTCGTTTTCATCATCAGACATGTGACAACCTCGGGCTTGGAACTGCATTGTGGCTCTATTGTATTACAGGCAAGGGGGAATTTCAGTGGGTAGTGCACCCCTGTGACCCGCACAATGACAGGCGGCAGTATAAGCACTCAATCAATATGAAAAAATGTTTTCAAAGTATTGGCACTGTTGCTTGAAGTGTACAAATTATGGTCAATACTTCCCTATACCGGTGTCCCTGCTGACGCCGGTTTGTCTGGAAGTCTTTCATGGATACTACTCGCACGCCTCTGCCCGGCCATCAGCGCCGGGCTTTTTTAATGCATCCCTCCAGCCATATTCCTGTTACATCTATGCATATTCCATTTATAATCATGGCCAGCACAAGGTAATCACAGGGAGCCCTTTATGATCGACATTGCCTGGAACAGCTTCACCCCCTGGTCCGCCCTGGCCGGCGGCCTCTTGATTGGTCTGGCGGCCGCCGGCTTTATTCTCCTGAATGGTCGCATTGCCGGTATCAGCGGAATTCTCGGCGGCTTGCTTACTCCCCGCAGCAGCGATATTGGTTGGCGCGTCGCGTTTATTGCCGGCCTGGTTATCGCTCCAATCGTCTGGATCATAGCGGGAGATCTCCCGGAGATCCGGATAGAGGCTGGCTATCCGATGATCATTTTTGCCGGACTGCTGGTGGGAATTGGCACCCGCTTCGGCTCCGGCTGTACCAGTGGTCATGGGGTTTGCGGCATCTCACGCCTGTCGCCGCGCTCGCTGGTCGCCACCGTGTGCTTCATGGCCACCGGCTTCGTGACCGTTTATCTGGTTCGACATGTATTCGGAGGATAATCCAATGAAATATTCATTGTCGGCTTTTGGTGCGGGGCTGGTCTTCGGTATTGGACTGCTCATCTCGGGCATGGCGAACCCTGAAAAGGTGCTGGGCTTTCTGGATCTGGCCGGTGCCTGGGATCCTTCTCTGGCCTTCGTCATGGGCGGCGCCATCATTGTCGGAGTATTCGCCTTTACGGTTGCCCGTAAACGTACCCTGAGCTTTCTGGGCGCTGATATGAAACTCCCCGCCAACAAGCAGATTGACCGCCGCCTGATGGTCGGCAGCCTGATGTTCGGAGCCGGCTGGGGGCTTGCTGGCTTTTGCCCCGGGCCGGGGCTGGTGGCGCTGGGCGCGGGTGAAACCAAAGCCGCAGTATTTGTGGCGGCAATGATTGCCGGTATGGCGATCTTCGAGATGATTGAGCGGAGCCGGCGCAGCGCCTGAGGGAGAATATCCGGTAAAATAATACCAGGCCGCTCTGAAAGATCCTGTCTGCTATGTCATCATTGCGGCATACCTTCCATTCACATCCAAAGGCCTGTTTGCATTATGGACCTGAGAAAGATTGATGATCAGATAACCGTGGCTCCCCAGATCACCGTGGACGATGTGGCGGACATTGCCAGACTGGGATTCAAGACCGTTGTTGCCAACCGTCCGGACCAGGAAGAGCCGGGCCAGCCAGCGATGGCGGAACTTGAAGCAGCAGCCCGCGAACACGGCCTTGAATGGGTCTATATGCCGGTGGAGTCCGGCAATATCACCGATCGGGATGTGGACCAGTTCGCCCCGATGATCCAGCAGGCTGACAAACCCGTACTGGCCTTCTGCCGATCAGGAACCCGTTGCACCGTGCTTTGGGCCCTGAGCTCTGCCCGCGACACCGCCGCCGAGGAAATAGTCACCAAGGCATACAGCGCTGGCTATGACATTCGCGGCCTGGCCCCCAGGCTCGCACAACAAGCCGCCAAAAAGGGTTAAACCGGAAGAGCCATTCCCCACTACCGTCAGCCAGGACATTCCAGCATGCAGTACAAAGGAACAGAGAATTTCAACCACAGGCTCCCCGAGAAACTTGGTGTACTGGTCACCAATCTCGGCACGCCGGATGCCCCCACGCCTTCCGCACTTCGGCGCTATCTGGGGGAATTCCTGTCCGACCCTCGCGTGGTGGAACTGCCCAGGCCGCTCTGGTGGCTGATCCTGCATGGAATCATCCTGAGAATACGGCCGCGGAAGTCGGCTAAGGCCTACGCCGGCGTCTGGCGACCAGAGGGTTCGCCACTACTGACACACACAGCCAATCAGGCGGAAGGTATTCGCCAGGCGCTGGAAAAGAAATACGGCAATCAGGTCGTGGTCGGGTTCGCCATGCGCTATGGCAATCCAGCAATTGCCACTGTGCTGGATGAAATGCAGAACCAGGGCGTGCGCAAGCTGATGGTACTACCGCTCTACCCGCAATATTCGGCCTCAACCTCCGCCTCAACATTTGACGCTATTGCGAAGGACTTTACCCGCCGCCGCTGGTTGCCGGATTTCCGCTTCGTATCCCACTATCCGGATTATCCGCCCTACATTGAAGCCATGGCAGCCCACATCCGCGGCTTTTGGGAACAGCACGGGCGGAATGACAAGCTGATTCTGTCCTATCACGGTATTCCCCTGAAGTACCTGAAGAAAGGCGACCCCTACCATTGTGAGTGCCACAAGACATCCAGGTTACTCGCCGAATGCCTCGGCATTGGGCCGGACGAGTACCTGACCACCTTCCAGTCCCGTTTCGGGAAGGAGGAATGGCTGAAACCGTACACTGACGAAACCCTGAAGGCCCTGCCCGCCAAGGGTGTCCGTTCGATTGACGTGTTCTGCCCGGGGTTCTCTGCGGATTGTCTTGAAACCATTGAGGAAATTGACGAAGAGAACCGGGAATACTTTATGGAATCCGGCGGCGAGGGCTTCAGCTACATTCCGGCTATGAACGCAACGCCCGGGCATATTGATGCCCTGGTCCAATTGATTGAAGATAACCTTCAGGGCTGGTCACTTCCGGATAACAGTCCGGAAACGCTCCAGCAGCGTGACGCCCGGGCGCAGCAGCAACAGGACATGGTGTACCCGGGCGGGACTTCCTGAAGGTGCAACAACGATGAGACTGAACTGCGATCTTGGTGAAAGTTACGGCGCATGGACCATGGGTCAGGATGAACAGGTCATGCCCCTGATCGACATGGCAAACGTTGCTTGCGGCTTTCATGCCGGCGATCCCACGGTCATTCGCCGTACCATTGCCCTGGCCGCCCGACACGACGTTCAGATCGGCGCCCATCCTTCCTATCACGACCTTGTAGGGTTTGGCCGGCGGTCCATCGCTCATTCCGCAGAGGAAATCCAGGCGCTGATGCTGTATCAGCTTGGCGCCCTGGAGGGCCTGTGCCGTGCTGAGGGAGTGACCATCAGCTACGTGAAGCCCCACGGCGCGCTGAACAATGACATGATGAAAGACGCCACTCTTCTGCAGGCGGTCATGGAGGCCGTCCGGACCTTCCGAGCCGACCTGCCTCTGATGATACCGGTCACGGTCCATTATCGCCGGCACCAGCAGCTGGCCGGACAGGCCGGCGTCCCCCTCCTGATGGAAGCCTTTGCCGACCGCGCCTACGATGACCAGGGGCAACTGGTGTCCAGAAAGCAGCCAGGCGCGGTACACCATGAGCCACAACGCATCATCGACCAGGCCGTTTCGTTCGCCACCAAGGGCGGAATTAACAGCGTCAATGGCCAATGGCTGGAATTGCCGGCGGACAGTCTTTGCGTCCACGGCGATAACGACAGCGCTTTGGCCGCTGTGCGCGGCATACGAGACGCCCTGCATTCAGCGCAATGAAGATCTCCGCAATCTCCGAAGACAGCGTGCTCATTACCCTGGCGGATGCCATCGATGACACCCTTCCACGCCGCATTGCCCGGCTTTGCGAGCTTATCGAGGCGGACGGCAGCCAGGACTGGCTGGTAGACCTCGTGCCCTCCTACACCACCCTGCTGGTGATCTACGACCCGGAACGGATTGATTTCCGCCGCGTCATGGCACACTTGAGAAGATCCCTGCAGATGGGTGGAAAAACTGCTTCTGATAAAGCGTCCGGCAGCCAGTCCGGTCAGGCCGCCCGGGATATTCCGGTGTACTACAGTCCGGAAAGCGGCCCGGATCTGGAATGGATTGCCCGGGCAAACAATCTCAGCGTTGAAGACGTTATTGATTACCACACCGACGCCACCTACACCGTGTACGCCATGGGGTTTGCCCCGGGTTTCGCGTTTATGGGTCAGGTCGACCCGGCCATAGCCACACCCCGAAAAGACACTCCCCGTTCCCATGTGCCTGAGGGCTCCGTGGGTATCGCCAACCGGCAAACCGCGGTATACCCGAAAGCCTCCCCGGGCGGCTGGCAACTGATCGGTAAAAGCCCCGTCAAACTGTTTGACCCCACCAACCTGTCCCTGCTGAATGTCGGTGACCTGGTTCGTTTTCGCGCCATTACCCGGCAACAATTCATCGACCTGGGCGGTGAGCTGTGACAGGGCTTCGGGTGATCCATCCTGGCGCGCGTGCAACCGTGCAGGACAGCGGCCGGCAGGGGTATCGCAAACACGGTCTGTCAGCTGGCGGCGCTCTGGATATTCATAGCTACCACTGGGCCAACAAGCTACTGGACAACCCGACCAACTGCGCCTGCGTGGAAATCCTGTTGGGAGGTTTTGAAGCCGAGGCAGAGACCGACATGGTCATCGCCGTCGCGGGTGCCGCAACCAGCATTCGTATTAACGACGCTCCACGGGAAGGCTGGCAGAGCCTTCAGCTTCGCAAAGGAGATGTGATCGCCATCGACCCTGCCCGCACCGGGAGGGTCACCTACCTCGCGACCTCCGGCGGCTTTGATACCGCTACCTGGTTTGGGTCGCGTTCAGTCGTTGTGAGGGAGCAGATTGAAGGGATCGAACCGATCGGGCCCGGTGACCTCCTCGCACCGGCAGAGCACAACGCCGGATTCATCCCCCGCCGGGTTCCAGGGCGATTCCAGGGCAACTATTCAGAACGGCTGACCCTGAGACTGATTCCATCTGCCCAGTATTCCCTGTTTCACCGGGATGACCTGCTGAGACTGACAAGCAGCGTTTATCGTGTGGGAAACCAGTCAGACCGGATGGGATTCAGACTCGAAGGCCCCGCGCTGGAACGGGTACCGCCGGGTATTATTTCAGAAGGCATCCCAACGGGGTCGGTCCAGATCCCTGGAGATGGCAAGCCCATCGTCTTGCTGAATGACTGCCAGACCATCGGCGGATACCCGAAACCCGGTACGCTCGGCGCGTTGGACGCGGGACGGCTGGCCCAGAGACTACCGGGACAGGAACTGGAATTCTGTTTTGCCGATGTGACCGATATTCAGAATGAACGGGTCGTATTCCACCGTTTCTTCAGCAAAAGCCGCTGGCACGAGGATGGGATGGACCTGAGCTGGAGATAAGGCAAACGCCGTGATCAGAAAGCTTTTGAGAAGATGCAGAATCGGGGAATAATCAGGGAGTCAGGAAAAAATGGCGGTGGGCCAGGGATTCGAACCCCGGGAAGGCTACTAACCTTCGGCGGTTTTCAAGACCGCTGCATTCAGCCACTCTGCCAGCCCACCGTTTTTTCCATCGCCGTCATTGCGACAGCGGTGAGCATGATACCGGAATTGCCTGCCCTGTCAACGCCCTGCATAAAGCTGACCGGACTTTTCAACATTAACAGCATTTAATGGAATCTGGTGCGTGCTTTTCTGTCGTAAATGATTGAAAGTTGTGGTTGTGACATTATAGTGGTGTCAGTGACCAGACGTTTTACAAACGGAGATGACAATGGAAGACAGACGATTCGGCGTTCGCAACAATCAGGGAGCCTACTCCGCTCCCCAGACAGAGCGCGCGACCACTGGCATCAGCGCAGATGCCATGAAGGTGTTGCGCAACACCTATATGCTGCTGGGTATGACCCTGGCGTTCTCGGCCCTGACTGCCTTCCTGAACATGAACGGCACTCACCCGGGATTCCTGATCACGATTGTGGGCTACATCGGCCTGCTGTTCGCGACCTATAAATTGAAGAACAGCCCCTGGGGCATCCTCACCACCTTCGCACTGACCGGCTTCATGGGTTATACCCTGGGCCCGATCATCGGTGCACTCGTGGCTGGAGGCGCCTCTCAGATCGTCGCACAGGCACTCACGCTGACCGCTGTCGCATTTGTCGGGCTGTCCGCAACCGCGCTTATCACCAAGAAAGATTTCAGCTTCCTGTCCAGCTTCCTGACCGCTGGTGCATTTGTGCTGATCGGCGCCATGCTGCTGGCTTTCTTCATGCAAAGCTCCGTGCTTCACCTGGCGGTATCCGCAGGCTTCACGATCTTCGCCTCGATCATGATCCTGTTCGAGACCTCTCGGATCATCAAGGGCGGCGAGCGTAACTACGTAATCGCAACGGTGGGGCTGTATGTGGCTATCTACAACCTCTTCGTCAGCCTGCTGCACCTGCTGATGGCATTCAGCGGCGAAGACTGATCAATGACGGAACATTGATTCGGCCTGAAAGCCCCGGCATTTGCCGGGGCTTTTGCTTTCGGTACACTACCCCCCTGACCTCATCGGAATTAACCGTTACAGATGCCTGCTGACAAACATACGTTCACGCTGGTCATTACCGGCGCTCCCTACGCCTCACAGGCGCCTGAAACCGCCCTTGGGTTCGCCCGTGCCGCCGTCAGGGCCGGACACGGCATTGATCGTGTCTTCCTCTATGGTGACGGGGTCCATCTGGCCTCTTCGCTGGCATCCCCTCCCTCGGACGAAACCAACTGGACCCGCGCCTGGAGTGAATTCCTGGCCGAGCACGGCGTTCCCGGTATCGCCTGCATTGCCTCGGCGCTGCGACGGGGACTGGTTGATGAAGCGGAGCAGCGGCGCTACCAACTGCCGGCCAACAACCTTGCGGCGCCTTTTGAAGTTGCAGGACTCGGGGAATGGGTGGAGAGCACGGTTCAATCTTCGCGCGTTATCTATTTCCACGGTGGAGCCTGAAGCATGCACACGCTGATTGTGATTGATCAGCCCCCCTACGGCAGCTGGGGAGGACGGGAAAGCCTGGATATGGCCTTTTCACTGGCGGCTTTTGATCAGCCCGTGTCCCTGCTGTTTATCGATTCAGGCGTGCTCTGGCTGAAGCAGGGCCAGAACCCCCAGGGTATCCATCAGAAGTCGGTGGAGCGGAACCTGGCTGCGGCCGGCATTTTCGGGGTAGAGGCCATATTGGCGGACAAAGCGGCCTGCGAACGGTTTGGCCTCAGCGACGCCACCCTGATCGATGGCGTCAATCTGATTGAGAATACAGCCGAGACGCTGGAACAGTACCAACACGTCGTATTTTCAGGTTGAAACACCGACGCCCGGGAGACAGAACTGTTATGCACACACTTCATATCGTCAGCAAGCCGCCCGGACACACACGGTTTCGTGAGTGCCTTGGAATGATGGGCGTTCAGGACGCACTCCTGCTGACCGGCAATGCCGTCACGGCCCTGGCCGATTCAACCGTCACCCTGCCGGATACGGTGTATGCGCTGCAGGAAGATCTACGCGCCAGGGCGATTGAAACCGCACAGGATGCTTCAGGACACATCACTTTCGATGATATGGTCTACCTGACCACTCAGGCACAACGGGTTATCAGCTGGTAAATCATGGCAACGGTCATTCGCAATAACGAGGGGTTTCTGGAGGACGCATTTGCCTGGACCGAAGAGGTGGCCCGGGAAATTGCGTCAGAGGACGCAATTGATCTCTCAGAAAATCATTGGGAAATCATTATGTTCCTGAGGGGTTTTTATAAAGAACATGAAATGTCACCCCCCTCGAATCGCCTGTTCGTCAAGGCGGTCAAGGAAGCATTGGGCGAGGAAAAGGGAAACAGCATCTACCTGATGCAACTGTTCCCGGGCACGCCGGCCAAAACAGCCTGCCGCATCGCGGGGCTGCCCAGACCAACCAACTGTCTGTAGATTACTCCCGCGGGCCCAGGCCATTTTCGTGGGATTTACGCTCCAGATCCGCCGCGCTCCCCAGGAAGCTGCTCAATCCGTTCTCAAACAGCCCGGATCCGAACTTGAGAAACTGGCGGGTGGATTCCTTGACCGTGCTTTCAGGCAGTTCCCGTATCGTTTCCGCCACGCCTGCTTTCACGCCTCGCGTGACACCGGGCTCTATCTCTTTCGACGCTTCAATAAGCTCTTGCACCTTGCGGTCCAGATACGGGCGCACAACCCTGAACCAGAAGCCGGCAAGCACGCCCAGCACAACCAGGGCAGTAACGATAACCTGGGTCAGTAACATTAATCCGAATTCCATGCGTGACTCTCCTTGGAATAGGTGTTCAATAATCTAAAGCAGATGGTTGAGGGCGATAAACTGGAGAATGCCCGCTACGGCGCCGAACAACCCACCAACCACCATCAGTTGAATCTCTTCCTCCCGGAACGCCGGGCGAAGGATGTCCTGAAATTCCGATGGCCTCAGCGACTTCATCTGCCCGGCCAGTACCTCCGCAACGACTGGCGCCCGTTCACGATTGAAAGCAGGGTCACCGAAGACATCCCGGGTCGCGAGCACGGCCTTCTGGTTCATGGCCTTTTTCAGCTCTGTGTAACCGGTCATACCTACAGTGACCTGAGCAGTGAGCTTCATCAATACGGAATTGTCCAATAAGGGGCGGAGATGCTTCTGGATAATCGCTCGCGTACGGTCGCCGTGATTGCCGTTGATCATCGCGTCTGCGACTTTCTCGACCGTAATCAGCTCTTCCGCCACCAGGCGGGCCCACACATCGCTGATTTCTGGCTGCCGGCGCAGGAACAGGCCCTGGACCTTCCAGAACAGGATGCGCCTGGGCTTAAGGGGACTGAAGATCAGGTTGATCGCCAGCCAGTTGGTCAGGAAGCCAACGGCAAACCCGCCCACCGGCAACAACCAGGGTTCCGGGTATCTCGCCCACAATGGCGCGAGAATCGCGCCCAGCAAGGCGCCGATGATCGCCCCGCGATTGATAACGGAGCGAAGCTCGACCGAACCGGCCTGCTGGAAAATACGGTTCATCAGATCCGGGTGGTGTTCAAGCTCACGGCTGAGGAGGGTTTTGAGGTCCACCAGATCGTTGAGGTCATCCCCGAAATCCTCGACCAGGGATTCGATTCGCGAGGGCAACTGCTCCCTCGCCCACTCGTAGATCCGGTTGCGCAGAAACAGCGGCAGGTTATCCCACAATACCGGCTGGATTTCATACATCACTTCATCGATGTATTCGTCCAGTCGTGGATTCACCTGGGCTACCACCTGCTCGACGATCCGATGGGGTTCCAGTTTGCGGTAGACTGCGTTGAGGTCCCCGAACTGTTGCAGGGTACGATCAATACATATGTGCGCCATCTTCTCCGCTTTACGCGGGATAACGCCCTGCCAGCCGATCACGCCGATGCCGATAAACCGCACCGGATAGAAGGACATCTGAATAGCCAGCCAGTTGGTAAACCAACCAACGGCAGCCGCCATGAGTGGCACAGAAAGAAGTGCAACGTCGAACAAATCTAACCCCGGTTATAAAAGTGTCGCAGACTTGCTGTGCCCGCGATTGCGCCCTTATTTATCAGGCAGGCATGTTACCCGCCCATGGTTTTTGATTGTGTGACAGATGATGAAGTAATTGAAATGCAACGGCATTGGCCGTGTAGCCAAACAAGCGAGGGTAATGCGGCAGCAGCCAGGAGGGTTGCCAGGGCCCGGAATCAATCATCCGGAACCCGGCGAACTCGGTACGGGGATTACTGGTAGTACGCGTTCTCGGTAACGGTGTGATCCGTCACGTCCCGGACGGCGGTAATCTCGGGAACACGCTCTTTCAGAGTGGTTTCAACGCCCTGCTTCAGGGTCAGGCTCACCGCGCTGCAGCCCTGGCAACCGCCACCGAAGCGCAGAACCGCAACAGATTCGTCGACAATTTCCACCAGGGAGACATCGCCACCGTGGGAGGCCAGGTTGGGATTGATCTCGGACGCCAATACGTAGTTCACGCGGTCCGGCAGGGGCGCATCGTCGTCAACGTTCGGAACCTTGGCGTTGGGCGCCTTGATGGTAAGCTGGCCGCCCATCTGGTCCTTGGAATAGTCTACGTACGCTTCTTCGAGAAACGGTACGGAGTTGTGATCCAGAAACAGGGTGAACTTGCCCAGGTCCACTTGTTCGTCGGTTGGAACAACCTCGTTGGGCGGGCAATAGGCCAGACAGGTCTCAGCATTCTTGGTGCCGGGCTGGGTCACGAAGATTCGTACGCCCATGCCTTCCACGTCCTGCTTTTCGATAAGTTGTGCCAGGTAATCCCGTGCGGGATCAGTCACAGTAACCAATGCCATGTTTTCAACCCGTTTGAAAGTTTCACTTCATTTTAAGGGAGTTCGCCTGAACATGAAAGACCAAGTAAAATAGTCGGGCATTACGATGATGATGAATTTCCCCTATTGACGCCGATAGTTGACTATTGTCATCGGTACCGGGACGGAATCCTGCAATTTTGCTATGATCCCGCGCCGTTCAGTTAAATACGACGTTAAACACGACTTCCGGAAGTACGCTATGACCGATCGCACCACTCGCCTGGAACAGCTCCACAAGGCCCTGCAGGAACGCATTGTTGTCCTTGATGGCGGCATGGGTACCATGATCCAGAACCTCAAGCTGGACGAGGAAGCGTTTCGAGGTGATCGTTTTGCGGATTACGACCGGGAAGTTCAGGGCAACAATGACCTGTTGAACCTGACCCAGCCTGCCCTGCTCCGCAATATTCATGCGGATTACCTGGACGCCGGCGCGGACATCATTGAGACCAATACCTTCAACTCAACCCAGTTGTCCCAGGCGGATTACGGGCTGGAATCCATCGCCAAAGAGCTGAACGTTGCAGCCGCCAGGCTGGCGCGGGAGATCGCGGACGACTTTACCGCGAGAAACCCGGCAAAGCCGCGGTTTGTCGCCGGTGCCGTTGGCCCCACCTCGCGCACGGCCTCCATCTCTCCGGATGTGAACAACCCCGGCTATCGCAATGTCGATTTCCAGACCCTGGTGGACAACTATTACGAAGCGGTGGAAGGCCTGGTAGAAGGTGGCTCCGACCTGATCCTGATCGAGACCATTTTCGATACCCTGAATGCCAAGGCGGCCATTTACGCCACCCAGCAATATTTTGAAGACAGCGGCATTACCCTGCCGATCATGATTTCCGGCACCATCACCGATGCTTCCGGCCGCACCCTGTCTGGACAGACGACGGAAGCCTTCTGGAACTCGGTGGCTCATGCCAAGCCCATTTCCGTAGGCCTGAACTGCGCCCTCGGGGCCGACGCTTTGCGCCCGTACGTGGAAGAGCTGTCCACCAAGGCGGAAACCTACGTCAGCGCCCATCCGAACGCAGGTCTGCCCAACGAATTCGGCGAATACGACCAGACGCCGGAAGAAATGGCGGATATCATCGAAGGCTTCGCCAGGGACGGTTTCCTCAATATTATCGGTGGGTGCTGTGGTTCACGCCCTGACCATATCGAAGCCATTGCCGATGCGGTGGCCAAGTATCCGCCCCGCCAGATTCCTGACCGCCCCAAGGCCCTGCGCCTGTCCGGCCTGGAGCCATTCACCGGTGACGAGAACACCCTGTTCATCAACGTGGGTGAACGCACCAACGTCACCGGCTCCAAGCGCTTCCTGCGTCTGATCAAGGAAGAGCAGTACGAGGAAGCGTTGAGCGTTGCCCGTGACCAGGTGGAAAACGGCGCCCAGATCATCGATATCAACATGGACGAAGGCATGCTGGAATCGAAGGAGGTCATGGTGACCTTCCTCAAACTTGTTGCCTCCGAACCGGATATCTCCCGCGTTCCCCTTATGATCGACTCATCCAAATGGGACGTGATCGAAGCCGGCCTGCGCTGCATTCAGGGCAAGGCCGTGGTGAACTCCATCAGTCTCAAGGAAGGCGAAGAGGAGTTCATCAAGCGCGCCCGAGACTGCATGCGCTATGGCGCCGCCGTGGTGGTCATGGCCTTTGACGAACAGGGCCAGGCAGACACCTACGAGCGCAAGACCGAGATCTGCAAGCGCTCCTACGACGTGTTGACCGGCATCGGATTCAACCCGGGCGACATCATTTTCGATCCCAACATCTTTGCCATTGCGACCGGCATTGAAGAGCACAACAACTACGCCGTCGACTTTATCAACGCCACCCGCTGGATTCGGGAAAACCTGCCCCATGCCAGCATTTCCGGCGGCGTCAGCAACGTGTCCTTCTCGTTCCGCGGCAACGATGTGGTCCGTGAGGCGATCCACTCCGTGTTCCTGTACCACGCCATCAAGGCCGGGATGAACATGGGGATCGTGAATCCGGGCCAGCTGGTGATCTACGATGAGATCGATCCGGAGCTCAAGGAACTGGTGGAAGACGTCGTGCTCAACCGCAGGGACGACGGCACCGACCGCCTTCTGGAGATTGCCGAGCGCTTTAAGGGTAAAGGCGGCAAGACCCAGGAAGAGGACCTGGCCTGGCGTGAATGGCCAGTGCAGAAGCGTCTCGAACACGCACTGGTCAAGGGTATTACCAGCTACATCATTGAGGACACCGAGGACTGCCGCCTTGAGGCCGAACATCCCATTGAGGTGATCGAAGGTCCATTGATGGATGGCATGAACGTGGTGGGTGACCTGTTCGGTGACGGCAAGATGTTCCTGCCCCAGGTGGTCAAGAGCGCCCGAGTGATGAAACAGGCCGTTGCTCACCTGATTCCGTTTATCGAGGCGGAGAAGAGCGAAGGCCAGAAGGCCAAGGGCAAGATCCTGATGGCCACCGTGAAAGGCGATGTCCACGATATCGGCAAGAACATCGTGGGTGTGGTACTTCAGTGCAACAACTACGAAGTGATCGATATGGGCGTCATGGTGCCCTGCGACAAGATCCTGGAGACGGCGAAGAAGGAAAACGTCGACATCATCGGTCTCAGCGGTCTGATCACTCCATCCCTGGACGAAATGGTTCATGTTGCCCGGGAAATGCAGCGCCTGGATTTCCACCTTCCGCTGATGATCGGCGGCGCAACCACATCCAAGGCCCACACGGCCGTCAAGATCGAGCCCCAGTACAAGAACGACATTGCACTGTATGTCTCTGACGCTTCACGCTGCGTGAACGTTGCCTCGCAACTACTGAGCAACACAGCAAAACCTGCGTTGGTCGAGGCGGCCCGCACTGAGTACGATGAAATTCGCGAACGCCGCAAGAATCGTGGCGATCGCACCAAGCTGGTGTCATTGAAGGAAGCCCGTGACCGCGCGCCGGACATCGATTTTGATGGCTATCAGCCCCCGAAACCTGCCTTCACCGGCATTCGTGTCTTTGAGGACTATGACCTCAACGAACTGGTGGACTACATCGACTGGACGCCGTTCTTCATCTCCTGGGATATGTCCGGCAAATACCCGGCCATTTTCGATGACCCCAAGCGTGGCGAAGCGGCCCGCACGCTCTTTGACGACGCGCAGAAAATTCTGCGCCAGATGATCGATGAAAAGCGGGTGTCCGCGCGGGGCGTGATCGGTTTCTGGCCGGCCAACCGCAGGGGCGATGACATTGTTGTTTACAAGGACGACACCAGAACCGAGGAACTGACCACCCTGCACCACTTGCGCCAGCAGGATGATAAAGCCCCGGGCAAGCCAATGATGACGCTGTCGGACTTTGTCGCGCCGGAACAATCCGGCACCGCCGATTACGTAGGCGGCTTTGCTGTGACCACGGGGGTTGGCGCTGAAGAATTGTCCGTGGAATACAAAGACCGTAACGACGACTACAACGCCATTATGGTAAAGGCCCTGGCCGACCGGCTGGCCGAAGCCTTCGCTGAGCGGATGCACGAACGGGTGCGGCAGGAATTCTGGGGCTACGCCACGGATGAAAAGCTGGCCAATGAAGACCTTATCCGTGAACGCTATCGCGGCATCCGCCCTGCTCCCGGTTACCCGGCCTGCCCCGACCATACCGAAAAGGCTGCACTGTTCAGCCTGCTGGATGCGACCGGGCAAACCGGCATTGAGTTGACCGAGCACTTCGCCATGTTCCCGACCGCTGCGGTATCCGGCTGGTACTTTGCCCACCCCGAGTCCAAGTATTTTGCGGTCGGCAAGATTGGCGCGGACCAGGTCGAGGACTATGCTGAGCGCAAGGGTATTTCAAAGGCGGACGCAGAACGCTGGCTGGCTCCCAGCCTGGCTTATGACCCGGCTGAATAATTCACTGTAGCGGGATAGTTCCGATGGCAAACGAGGGAAAAGAGGACAACAGAAACGAAAAGTCCCGATCGGGAAATCCGGGGGTGCTGAAAATCATGCAAAGCATCATCGCCGGCGCTTTCGGCGTACAGTCGGACAAGCGCCGGCAGGAGGACTTTTCCAGCCACAGCCCGCTTCCCTATATCATTGCGGGCCTGCTGTTCACCATTGGTTTTGTCGTGACCCTGGTGATTGTCGTTAAACTGGTGCTGGCCGGACAGTAGGCTACTGTCCGCTTACCCAGACCACGGCAAATGCCACAACCAGCATGACCAGCAACACGGCTGCTACGGCATCAACACTGCTGTCAGAATGTGCGTTCTTCTTCATTCCGGATTCCTCCTGATACTGTTTTTTGTTATCTGGATCTGGCACACGGGATTGAGCCCCGCCAGAACACTCGCCCTTTAAAGTTAAGCACGGAATTGACATCCGTCCAGTGTTTTTCCCAATTCATTATCACCTAAATCGATAAACATATTTGGAAATAATCATTTTAAGAATATATACACGATGATATTCTGCCCACCAGAAAAGGCCTCAAAGCCTGATACCACGCGTTTTTGCAGGACGTTTTACTATGTACGTATACGATGAACACGATCGGCAGATAGCTGCCGAGCGGGTTGCCCAATTCCGTGACCAGACCGAGCGGGCTCTTGCCGGCGAACTGAGCGAGGACGAATTCCTCCCGCTTCGACTCCAGAACGGTCTTTACGTTCAGCGTCTTGCGCCCATGCTGCGGATCTGTGTCCCCTACGGCATGCTCCATTCCGGACAGCTACGCCGCCTGGCACGAATTACCCGTGATTACGATAAGGGCTACGCCCACTTCACTACCCGTCAGAATGTTCAGCTGAACTGGCCGGCACTGGAAGATGTGCCCGACATTCTGGCGGAACTGGCGGAAGTGGAAATGCACGCCAACCAGACCAGCGGTAACTGCATCCGTAACACGACCACGGATCAGTTCTCCGGCGTCCAGGTGGATGAAGTGGCCGATCCACGGCCGTACTGCGAAATCATTCGCCAGTGGTCCACTTTCCATCCGGAATTTGCGTTCCTGCCCCGCAAGTTCAAGGTGGCGGTGAATGCCTCCGAGAAAACCGACCGGGCCGCCATCCAGGTTCACGACATCGGCCTGCAGATGGTGCGCAACGATCAGGGCGAGCTTGGTTTCCGCGTTCACGTTGGCGGCGGCCTGGGCCGCACTCCAATGGTGGGTCCGGTGATTCGCGAGTTCCTGCCGGAGCTGGATCTGTTGACCTATCTTGAAGCCGTACTGCGGGTGTACAACCGTTACGGCCGCCGGGACAACAAGTTCAAGGCGAGAATCAAGATTCTGGTGAAGGCGCTGACGCCGGAAGGCTTTGCCGAGAAAGTAGAGGCTGAGTGGGCCCATATCAAGGACTCCCCCACCCGCCTGACCCGCGAAGCCATTGAGCGCATTCAGGGCTACTTCACCGAGCCGGACTATGACGCTCTGGAGAACGCTTCCGAACAGCTGGCCAGCCAGCGATTCGAGAATCGTCGGTTTGACCAGTGGCTGAGCCATAACGTCGACAGCCACAAGAAGCCCGGCTATGCGATCGTCACCCTGACCATGAAGAAGACCGGCACTCCGCCCGGCGATGTGTCCGATACACAACTGGAACAGATTGCCGAGCTGGCAGACCAATACAGCTTTGGCGAAGTTCGCGTCACTCACCAGCAAAATGTCGTGTTGGCTGATGTACGCCAGGACCAGCTGTTTGAGCTTTGGCAAGACATCGAGCCCATGGGCTTCGCGACCGCCAACCTCAACACACTGACTGACGTTATCTGCTGCCCGGGTGGCGATTACTGCGCCCTGGCCAACGCCAAGTCGATTCCGGTTGCCGAGTCTATCCAACGTCGCTTTGACGACATGGATTTCCTCTACGACCTGGGTGAGATTGATCTGAATATCTCCGGATGCATGAACGCCTGTGGCCACCACCACGTGGGCAATATTGGCGTTCTGGGCGTCGACAAGAAGGGCGAGGAGTTCTATCAGGTAAGTCTGGGCGGTTCCTCTCATCACGATGCGACCATCGGCAAGATTCTTGGGCCGTCTTTTGCCCAGGAGGACATGCCGGAAGTGATTGCCAAGATTATTGATGTGTACGTCAACAACCGGAAAGAGGAAGAGCCTTTCCTGGAGACTTACCGTCGGATTGGAATTCAGCCATTCAAGGAGCGGGTTTATGCCTGAAGTTATCACTAAAGACGGGGCCATCAAGCAGGATTCCTGGGTTGTTGTTCCCCGCCCGGCGGACGGTGATTCCCTGGATATTCCCGAAGGTCAGCCGGCGCTGATTCCTGTGGATCTCTGGCTGGCTGGCAAGGAGCATTTTGAGGGGCGCGATGATATTGGCGTCTGGTTCGACAGCCACGATGAGCCGGAGTTGCTTGAGGGTCAGGTCAATGAGCTGAAGCTGATTGCCGTGAACTTCCCCAAGTTTGCCGATGGCCGGGGTTACAGCATTGCGCGTCTGTTGCGGGAGCGTTTTGGCTACCAGTTTGAGCTGCGGGCAATCGGGGATGTTCTGCTGGATCAGTTGCAGTTCATGAAGCGTTGCGGGTTTGATAGCTACGCTTTGCGGGAAGATAAGGATGCTTCCAAGGCTGCCCGTGCTCTGAACTTTTTCAGTCAGGGTTATCAGGCTGCTACGGATACCGACGTGCCGCTGTTTCGTCGTCGGGCTTCTTAAACTTTTTTGACTCCCCAGACGAACAAAGGGGGAATGGGTTACCAAAACACGCCTCGAGACGTCCATGTGCGGCTTGGGCTCCGCCATCCATGGCTCCGCACAGTTTTGGTAACCCATTCCCCCTTTGTTCTGGCTGACTATTCAGACAGCCGTCCCTTCTAAAGAAAAGAATCGACTCTCTTAAAGAGCGTGATCTAGCACGATCTTGCCAGACGACTCCCCTTTCAAAAACGCTTTCAGCGCACCATCCAGCTCACCTCGACCAATGTCCCGGGCGGATGCTTCGGTTTTGGGGCACGCCCACTCGCCAGCGAACTTTTTCCAGACAGTGGCTTTATCTGCCAGCGGAATCTCTACCGAGTCCACGCCAAGCAGGTTTACACCCCGCAGGATGAACGGCAGAACCGTGGTTTCCAGTTGCGGGCCGGCGACGAGGCCGCAGCAGGATACGGAGCCGCCTGGCTGGATCTGTTTCAGGAGCTCTGCCAGGGGCTGTCCGCCGACGGTGTCTACGGCGTTGGCGAATGCGGGCTTGAGCATGGGCTTTTTCTCGGCGGTCAGGGCGTCACGGCCAACGACTTCGGAGGCTCCCAGGGCTTTCAGTTCGTCGGCGTGGTCCTGTTTGCCACTGATGGCGATCACGTCGAAACCAAGTGTTGATAACAGCTCTACCGCGACGCTACCGACAGCGCCGCTGGCGCCGGAGACCGCGACTTTGCCCTGCTCCGGGGCTGCGCCCATTTTGAGCAGTTTCTGGACGCACAGCCCGGCGGTCAGGCCGGCGGTGCCGTAGATCATGGCGGTGCGGTTTTCCCAGCCGTCGGGCATGGCAACGCACCAGGAGGCCGGGACGCGGATGTATTCACCAAAGCCGCCATCGGTGTTCATGCCCAGGTCGTAGCCGGTCACTATGACCTTGCTGCCAACCGCCGGCTCCCCAGTGGCGGATTCAATGACTTCACCAGCGGCGTCGATGCCCGGGGTATGGGGAAAGTTGCGGGTGACGCCTTTGTTTCCGGAAGCAGACAGGGCGTCCTTGTAGTTCAGGGACGAGTGACTGACCCTGATCAGCACCTCATTCGCCGGCAGGTCGCTGGTCGACAGGGTCTGTTCACTGCCAACGTACTCTCCGCCCTGCTCCTGTACACGCCAGGCTTTGAATTCGGTCGTTGTGGTCATACTGGTCCCCGTTTGTCTGTATCAGCTACTGGATTTTCTGGTTACGAAACGCACTCAGCAATTTCCATACGGTGTGCTCAAGGGCTGCGCTGGTCGCCAGGCCAAGCTTTTCCGGCAAGGTCCGTTTGCGCTGGTAACTCACTGAGATTACGTCTGCACTTTCGCAGGCCTCAATGAGATATTCGTCGGAGGTTTTGATTTCGTCGATCAGGTTCACGTCCAGTGCCCGGCGGCCAAACCAGATATCGCCATTGGCGACCGCCGAGATGTCGAGCTCCGGCCGGCGCTCGCTGACGTACTCCTTGAAAAGCACATGGGTATCTTCGAGATCTTCCAGGAATTTCTGCCGGCCTTTGTCGGTATTTTCACCAAACACCGTCAATGTACGCTTATGTTCGCCGGCGGTCAGGACTTCGAAATCCACGTTATTCTCTTTCAGGAGTCGGTGGAAGTTCGGCAGTTGGGCCACAACACCGATGGAGCCGAGTACGGCGAAGGGAGAGGCCACGATGCGGTCCGCCACACAGGCCATCATATAACCGCCGCTGGCGGCCACCTTGTCGACGCAGGCGGTCAAGTGCAGGCCCTTGCTGCGGATACGGTCCAGCTGCGCGGCCGCCAGCCCGTAGGAGTGCACCAGACCACCACCGCTTTCCAGTCGGATAACCACTTCGTCCGTAGCCGGATTCGCCACACTCAGTACAGCGGTAATCGCCTTGCGCAGAGGGTCGGTATCACTGGCTTTGATGTCGCCGTCGAAATCGAGGACAAACACTCGCTTCTTGTCTTCAGCCTGACCTTCCCCGGCTTTCAGTTTTTCCTTTTCTGCCTTGGCCCGGGCTTTCTCTTCTTTCTTGTGTTTCTTGGACCAGGCCTTGTGCTCATGACTGGAAAGCAAGCGGGCGTGCAGGGACTCTCGCAGTTTCCGATATTTTTCATTGAGCTTGCGAACCCTCAGTTCGCCGTCACCGTCGTCACCTTTATCCTTCTGGGCTGCTGACATGACCACCGAGATAACCACGACCAGGGCAACGACGATCGTCACGGCCTTGGCGATAAACAAACCGAACTCTGTCAGAAATTCCAAAGTGCTTCTCCAGCCAGATTTTAAAGCGGTGATTGTAACTTACAGGTGTCTTTGTGGTAAGCCGCCCGAAAATTTAAAACAAGCGTTCGATCGAGCTTGACACTGCTATGTTGGCACCATAAAGTCGAATGGCTGCGTCGGCTAACCCTGGCCTTCCGGAACAGGCTCACCGCCAGGGACGTCAAGCCGTCGCCAAGCCAAGACAATCATCAATAAGGGTAAAATAATGTCTGTAGCTCAGGTATTTGACAAACTCGAACAGAATTTCAACGCAGACGCAGCCGAAGGCCTGGATCTGGTATTCCAGTTCGATATCGAAGACGACAAGACCTACCACCTGGTCATCAAGGATGGCACCTGCAAACTCCACGAAGGTGCACACGACGATCCTTCCGTAACCCTGATCATGAACTCTGAAACCCTGCAGGGCATCGTGTCAGGCGAAACTGACGGTATGCAGGCATTCATGGCCGGCCAACTCCGCGCCGAAGGCGACATGATGCTGGCTACCAAACTGGGCGAGCTGTTCAAGATGGGCTAAGCAGTCCCGGACAGACAGACCTGAAAAACCCTGCTTTACTGAGCAGGGTTTTTTTATGCCTTTCTACAGGCCTACATCGTTCAGTGATGACTCGGCAAGGCGGAGCAGGTCTGCGTTACGATCTTCACGCTTGCCTATGCTCTCGATGTAATACTCCAGGGATGTCAGCGCATCCGCCAGAGCTTCCAGCACCTGTGGGGACGGCGCTTCCCGGGAATCCAGCAGTCGCTGCTGAATCGAGGCTGCAACCCGTTCCAGAACACTGGCGGCGCCGGGATCCCCGACCATATGCAACCCGCCCCAGATGCTGTGCAGCGTTCCAGGCAGGTTGGCAAGGTGCAGTTTATCGTAATCAGACTCAATAAAGGCGGTTATGGCACGCTTGGCCAGTGTCAGCGCGCTCCTGGCCTCATCGGCCACAACGTAAGTCGCTTCCTGCAGATACAGGGATTCATCGCGCTTACGTTCACCCGTTGCCAGGGCATCGGTTTCCGAGGTGATGCCACGAGTCACAATCTGCATTATGGCGTCTTCTATGCCAAGCACGGAATCCGCCAGTGCGTAGAGCTCGTCATCGGCAGGCGGTCGTGACTCAGACTCCCAGCTACGCAGGCGGGCTGCCTCGCCCCGGCATTTTCCGGCAAGCTGGTTCAGGTCCAGCATGACCAGGGTGTTACCGAGCCTCTCAAGGGTGTCCGCGATTGATGAGAATTCTGCCAGATCAGGTTCAATACCGCGCTCAATGATATCCAGCTTGTCCTTCAGCTGGTTCAGCTCATCCTGCAATGCTTCGGAAAGCGACTTGAGAACATCCGCACCGGGACCGTATAGCCTCCTTGCGTGCGCCTCCAGCATGGAGTCCGGGAACTCCGCCGGCGCCAGTCGGTACGCAGACAGAATGCCGGCCACCTCTGGATTGCCAGACCCGCTCCGGTAGAGGATATAGATCAAGTCGCGGATCAGTGAGTCGGGAGCGTCCTTGGAAGTGGCCACCTTGCCGACGTAGACCACTTCCCTGGCATACTTTTCTATCCGCATGAACATGCGCTTGCGGGCTTTGGTAAAAGGCATAGCCCGATCCAGCATGGTGTCCGCCACGATCGCGACAAGACACCACATCTGCCCCATCGGCGCTCCCTGGCACACCCTGGCCAGCCCCCTGGCGGCACGTCCGATCAGCTTTTTGCTGACCACGTCATTACGCTCCCGCAGAATGCCCAGCAGGGCGACCTGGAACGTCAGCCTCATGCGGCGCGCGAGGATTTCGTATTCTGATTCATTGCCCTCAAAGGGCTTAAGCGCGACCCCGGAACAGAAGTCCGGTCGGGCTTTGACATCAACGTCAAAGAAGCAGGATTCGGGGTAAGGTTTTTCCCTGCGGGCTTCGCGCAAGTCATTGATCACCGGGAGCAACAATTCCGGATGGTCCGCCCGCTGCTGGTGATAATATTCAACGTAACGGCGCAGAATGAACAATGCGCTGTTGAGCGTGGTCAGCAGAATGTTCTTGTCATCGTTGGCGCCGACAGGTACGTCGTTCGCCATGGTGACGGCTTCCTGGCACAACAGCGTGCCGCCGCGCAGTTCCACCAGAATGAAGATACCGCGAAGCTGATTCAGGAAGTCCACACAGTTTTGCAGATCTTCCCCACTCTCGCGGTTTTCCTGAAAGCGTTCAAGGCTGGACTCTGCCTGCTTTATGGTCTGCTCAATTTCACTTTTGACCAGATCAAAGGACTGTGACTTCGTCGCCAGAGACGATTGAACCATAAACGCTTCCTGTTGACTTCGCGGAAACTACCGCGTCCTGTTCTTGGAGTGTGACCCTGCCGATGGACTTCGAGGCCTTGTTATGAACCGGTTTTGTCCTGTCCGGTTAATTATTGTGTTCGCAAAAAACTGGCGAACTTATCATTACTTATAACATAAAACTCAAGTAGCTCAAGAAACCCGGAATGTAACAAAAAGTACAGCACGACCCAGTTCGCACTCTGGGTTCAGTGTACCCGGATCCGGCGTTACTCTCCCGGATTGTCCATACGCTCCCAGACGGTCCCGCCCGCCTGCTTGGAGAGCAGTTCCATGAACTCGTCATGGGCCGCACACTCATCTTCAGACGCTTTCAGAACCTTCAGCGGCTTCCGCTCGGCGGATAATCGACGAATGCCATCCATGCCGCTGTCATTGTCGGTACCGGCATCCAGGGAAAGTGCAGTCTGACCACCGGTCAGCAGCAGGTAGACATCCGCCAGGATCTCGGCATCCAGCAATGCGCCGTGCAACTCACGATTACTGTTATCAACGCCGTAGCGCTTGCACAGGGCATCCAGACTGTTTTTCTGGCCAGGATGCTTCTTCCGGGCAATAGCGAGGGAGTCCACAATACCGCAATGATCCGCGGTTTTGCGGACGGGTTTCAGGCGGGCAAATTCCGAGTCCATGAAGCCCACGTCAAACGCAGCGTTGTGAATGACCAGTTCAGCGTCCCGGATAAACTCGAAGAATTCGTCCGCGATTTCAGAAAACACCGGCTTGTCCGCCAGGAACTCATTGGTAATACCGTGGACCGTGATCGCTTCCGCTTCAACTTCACGCTCGGGATTGATGTAAACATGATAGTTGCGGCCGGTGAGCTGCCGCTCAACCATCTCCACACACCCGATTTCGATGATCCGATGACCTTCCGATGGATCAATACCCGTGGTCTCAGTGTCCAGTACTATCTGTCTCATACCCCTGCCCGTCTCTGATTACCCATTTGCCAGTTCTTCGACACCCCGGTTGGCAAGCTCATCCGCCAACTCGTTATCGGGAACTCCGGAATGCCCTTTCACCCAGTGCCAGTTAACAGCATGACGGGCCACCTGGCTGTCCAGTTCCCGCCACAGGTCCTCGTTCTTCACCGGTTTCTTTGCCGAGGTTTTCCAGCCGTTTCGCTTCCAACCGGCCATCCATTCAGTGATGCCTTTGCGGACATACTGAGAGTCGGTATAAAGCTCTATCTCGCAAGGCCGGTTTAAAGCCTCCAGCCCCTTGATGGCTGCCATCAGCTCCATGCGGTTGTTGGTGGTCTGCGGTTCACCGCCATGGAGAGTTTTCCTGGTCTCTCCGTATCGGAGCACCACGCCCCAGCCTCCCGGGCCAGGATTGCCCTTGCAGGCGCCATCGGTATAAAGCACAACCTTACCGGCCATTACTGCTCCCTGAATTGGATGATTTGATAGTGGATCGGCTGGCACATCCTCGCGATGCACCCACGGTTCCGGAACCGGGCAGTGTAATCACTTTCTGCTGTTTCCACACGGGGCGACGGGGAATGCGAGAGCAGACCCGCTTTTTCGCAAGGATACAGTAATAGGCACCCACCGGAAGAATCCCGTTACCACAGAGTTTCTCGAGCAGATTGCGGCGACGCTCCGTCACCGGCCTCTGCAGTGGCAAATGGTAAAAGCATGAGCGCGAAGACTCCACCGAAAAGTCCAGCAATCTGAGCCAGTCTTCCATACGGCTTTTCATCAGAAAACGCCCGCCCCATGGACCAGTACGAGATCTCGACAACAGCCTGCGCAACCCCCAGGTACTGATGGGGTTGAAGCCAATCAGCAGGATCGTACCCTCACCGCGTAGCACCCTGGAGGCTTCCCTCAATACCTGATGGGGATGGGGGGAGAAATCCGCCGTGTGGTGAAGTATCACCAGATCCATGGAGTCACCCGGGAAAGGCAATTCATCCGCATCACAGACGGCGACACCGTCGGGAATAGCCGGGCTCCAGTTCGGGGTGCTTACGATCTTCTGGGAGAAATCGGTGCCGCTGGCCAGCGGGAAACGATGACTGATCCCCACCTGCAGCTGCCTTGCCCCGGCCAGTTCGCTCAGATGGAAATCAACGCACGCACGCTGATCCGCAAGCAGCGCACGCCCAAGGGGCGTCTGGTACCACCTCTCAAAGCTGTCATGCCGTAAAGAGAAATCAACGGGTTCGCGCGATGCCATTGTGTTCTGCCCTCGGCCAGGTAATTTCCGCCCCCTTGGGGCGTTCCGGGTAATGCATTATCATAACAGGCACATCCATCTGGCACATGTAGGGCGCTATGCTGACCATCACCGCCATCCCGGCGTTTAACGACAATTACATCTGGTGTCTTGCGGATACCGATTCCGGCAAGGCTCTGATAGTTGACCCGGGCCAGGCGGAACCGGTCAGGGAACACCTCAGACAGCATGATCTGACGCTCGACACCATACTGGTGACCCATCACCATCCGGACCACGTGGGTGGGGTAAACTCCCTGGCCGGAGACGCACCGGATTGCAGGATCACCGGTCCGGCCGGGTCGCCATTCAAAGGAATTACCCAGGCAGTACGACCGGGCGACGAGGTCACTTGGTATTCGATGACCTTCCGGGTCATTGGCGTACCGGGGCATACCCTCGATCATATCGCCTACTTTTCCGCGACACCGGTCAACGACCACCCGGTGCTGTTTTGTGGCGACACCCTGTTTGTCTGCGGTTGCGGTCGCCTGTTCGAAGGCACGCCATCCCAGATGCGCGAGTCCCTCGCAAGCCTGAGAGACCTGCCCGATGACGCGCTGGTCTATTGTGCCCATGAATACACCCTGGCCAATCTCAGGTTCGCCCGGCACTGGCTGCCGGAGGATGACAACCTGCGGCGTTTTGAGGATAAATGCCAGGCTCTGCGCGATAAAGGGATGGCCACCGTACCCTCACTGCTAGGTGACGAGAAGCGACTGAACCCGTTTCTCAGATGGGATGACCCGGCGGTTATCGAATCGGCGCAAAGCTACTGCACCGACAACGGCTTGCCTTCGACTTCCGAGGATGAAGTGTTTGCCGCCGTCCGACATGGCAAGGATCACTTCTAACGCGGTTAACAAATCCTCTCAATGACGTAACCAGAGGTTTCTTGACCCCTTCTGACCGCGACCATAGAATCCTTTCAAAATTATTGCCATAACTTATTAAATGTGCCGGGCTTCCATACATATCCCGGCGTATACAGCCAGTCGGAAGTATTACTATGCCGGTCAGACAACTTTCCACGCTTTTGTTCGCGAGCGCCCTGATGGGCGGCTGCACTACCCTCGAAAATAGTACGCCTGACTGGATCAACCCCGCCACCTATCTCGGCGACAACAATGAGGACGGCGATAGCCCCCTCGACTCCAGGGAAACGACGGTTGCCGCCGGCGACGATGAGCTGAAGGAGTCCGTTGAATCCGGTGACAGCAGAGACAAAGACGCCCGCACAGAGCTCGACGAAGCCATCGCACCGGAACT
Source organism: Marinobacter sp. DUT-3 (assembly GCF_050379435.1). Classification (NCBI taxonomy): domain Bacteria; kingdom Pseudomonadati; phylum Pseudomonadota; class Gammaproteobacteria; order Pseudomonadales; family Marinobacteraceae; genus Marinobacter; species Marinobacter sp. DUT-3. The sequence continues at coordinate 688,564 of NZ_JBNRMG010000001.1, read as the reverse complement.
GAAAGCCGCAGCGGAAGGTGCCAGGGACAAACTGGATTCTCCCCGGCAACAGGCTGACAATGACGCCGATGCCACAACAGACCTTTGGCACCGCCTCCGGGCCGGTTTTGAGCTTGATCACGACGTCACTGACCCCAGGGTAAAAAGCCAGCTCGACTGGTACCGTAAGCACCCGAGTTACATCCGCCGAGTGGTTGAGCGCGGCAGTCGCTATTTGCATTACATCGTTTCGGAAACCGAAAAACGTGGCCTGCCAACGGAGCTCGCCCTGCTTCCTGTGGTTGAAAGTGCGTTTGACCCTTTCGCCTATTCTCACGGTCGGGCTGCCGGGCTGTGGCAGTTTATTCCCAGTACCGGTAAATACTTCGGCCTGACTCAAAGCTGGTGGCACGACGACCGCCGAGACATTATTGAAGCAACAGACGCTGCCCTGACCTATCTGGACCGTCTGGCCAAACGGTTCGACGGCGACTACACCCTCGCCCTGGCGGCTTATAACAGTGGCGGCGGCACGGTTTCCATCGCCATGCGCCGAAATCGTAACGCCAACAAACCGACGGATTACTGGTCCCTGAAGTTGCCACGGGAAACCACCCACTACGTGCCCAAACTGATTGCCCTGGCAAAGATTTTCGACAAGCCCGAAGACTACGGCATCGAACTGCCGCCGCTGAGTGACGAACCCTATTTCGAAGTGGTGGAAACCGGTTCACAACTGGATCTTGCCCAGGCAGCAGAGCTGGCAGAGGTGGATGTCGACGAAATCTATCTGCTCAACCCCTCCTTCAACCGCTGGGCAACTGCCCCCGACGGTCCTCACCGCCTGCTGATTCCACGGGAAAAGGCCAGCACGTTCAGGGAGGCACTGAGCAAAATCCCAGAAAATGAACGAGTAGCCTGGCGCAACTATAAGGTGGTCGCGGGTGACAGCCTGAGCACCGTGGCAAAGAAGTTTTCCACCACAACGTCCGTTATTCGCCGTGTCAACAACCTCTCCGGCGACATGATTCGTGTTGGTCAACGACTGATGATCCCCTCCGCCAGCCAGAATTCCGACCAGTACGCGCTCAGTGCCAGTCAGCGTCTGGAGAAAAAGCAGTCGCGCAACCGGAAGGGTAATCGCGTCAACTATACCGTCCGGCGTGGGGACACGTTCTGGGATATCGCCCGCGAACATCGGGTCTCCGTTCGCCAGGTGGCGGCCTGGAACAATATGGCGCCGGGCGATCCGCTGATTCCCGGTAAACGACTCGTGATCTGGTCACAGACCACCCAACCAAAAACCACGGCCAGCAACGACCGGGGCAAGGCCATGGTTCGCAAGGTTGGCTACAAGGTGCGCAAGGGTGATTCCCTGTCAGCCATCGCCAGCCGGTTTTCAGTCAATGTGCGCGATATCGCAAGTTGGAACGACCTGAACTCCGCCCGTTATCTCCAGCCGGGGCAAAGTCTGGTACTCTACGTAGATATCAGGAACAGCCCCTGACAATTTCGCCAACGGCGGGAACTCCGGGCAATAAAAACAATCATTGATTCCTGGACGATTCACCAAAACGTGCGAGATCTATGACAACAACACGGACAACCTCATACCTTACGTCGTTTTGCTCACTGGCTTTGGCACTCCTGGCTGCCCCACTCCCCGCACAGGCGGCGGATGCCGATACCGCCACCGGACACGCCATCGCCATGCATGGAGCCCCCAAATACTCCGAGGGGTTCAGCCACTTTGATTACGTCAATCCGGACGCCCCCAAGGGCGGCACGCTACGCATGGCGGTCGTGGCGAACGGCTATGACTCCTTTAATCCGTTCGTGATTCGCGGTGTCGCCGCCGCCGGAGTCAGCAGCTATTTGTATGACACGCTGCTGGAATCGTCCGATGATGAACCCTTCAGCGCCTACGGGCTGATTGCGGAATCCCTGGAAACCCCGGAGGACCGCAGCTACGTCATATTCAACCTCCGTGAGGAAGCACGCTTCCAGGACGGCGAACCTATTACCGCAGAGGACGTCAGGTTCTCCTTCGAAACGCTTACAACGGAAGGACATCCGTTCTACCGGAATTACTACGCCGACGTCACCGAAGTCACCGTGGAAGATGAACACCGGGTACGCTTCGACTTTGGCGACACCAATAATCGTGAGTTACCACTGATCCTCGGACAAATGCCCATCCTGCCCGCCCATTACTGGGACGGCCGTGAGTTCGGTCGCAATGGTCTGAAACCGCCGGTGGGCAGCGGCCCGTACAGAATCGGCAGTTTCGAGGCCGGGCGCTCCATCACTTACAAACGGGTCGATGATTACTGGGCCCGGGATATTGGAAGTCGAAAAGGCCGTTTCAATTTCAATGAAATTCGCTACGACTACTACTCTGATGACACTGTGGCCCTGGAGGCTTTCAAGGCCGGCAGTTTTGATTTTCGCATTGAATCTTCCGCCAAGAACTGGGCCACGTCGTACAACGGCGACAAGTTCGACAACAACACGATTGTGACGGAAGCCATTGAGCATCAACGCCCCGCAGGCATGCAGGCATTTGTCCTGAATACCCGCAAATCGATGTTTTCGGACCCCAGGGTTCGGGAAGCGCTGTCTTACGGTTTTGACTTCGAATGGGCCAATAAAAATCTCTTCTACGGCCAATATACCCGCACAGAAAGTTTCTTCGAGAACAGCGAACTGGCCTCTACCGGATTGCCAGAAGGCCGGGAACTCGAGATTCTGGAGCAATATCGTGATCAACTGCCGGAGGACGTCTTCACCGAGGACTATCAGCCGCCGGTCATTGAAGGCAAAAACGGTCTCCGTCAAAACCTGCGCAAGGCGTTGCAGCTGCTCAAAGAGGCCGGATACGATATTCGCGACGGGAAAATGGTGAACACTGACAATGGCCAGCCGCTGGCGTTTGAAGTGCTGCTGCACCAGAAAAACTTCGAGCGTATTGTACTGCCCTTTAAAGATAACCTCGCCCGGCTTGGAATTGATGTATCCGTTCGGCTGGTCGATACCAACCAGTACGTTCAGCGCGTACGGCAGTTCGATTACGACGTGATTACCCAGGTGTTGCCCCAGTCCGACTCGCCGGGTAACGAGCAGCGGGAGTACTGGCATTCCTCCAATGTCGATGTGAATGGCTCCAGGAACTACATGGGCGTCAACGACCCGGTGGTTGATCAGTTGGTCAGCAAGGTTATCCAGGCCCCGGACCGGGAAGAACTGGTTCACCGCGTACGCGCGCTGGATCGCGTGCTTCTTCACGGTCACTATGTGATCCCCCAGTGGTATCTGCCCCGCGACCGTATTGCGTACTGGGGTTACCTGGAACGCCCTGACATGACACCCAAGAACGGCATTGATATCGACAACTGGTGGATTCAACCCTGACCCAATGATTGCGATCGGTACAACGGTGAAAGGGCTCCACTAGATGGGCGTATACATACTACGACGGCTGGCACTGATCATTCCGACGCTGATCGGCATCATGCTGCTTAACTTCGTTATCGTGCAGGCGGCGCCCGGCGGCCCCGTCGAGCAGCTGATCGCCGAAATGGAGGGTCATGGCGGGGGTGCCCTGGCCCGCGCCAGCGGCGGCGGCAGTGGCGGTGAAGTGGCCTCCTCCGACGGCGACACCCGTGGCTCACGGGGCATCCCGGACGAACTGCTGAAAGAGATCGAGGTCATGTACGGCTTTGACAAGCCGGCCCATGAACGCTTCTTCAAGATGCTGGGGGATTACGCCACCTTCAATTTTGGCGAGTCCTTTTTCCGTGAACGAACGGTGCTTGAGCTGATCGTTGACAAAATGCCGGTATCGATATCCCTCGGTCTCTGGTCCACGCTGATCATCTACCTGATTTCCATCCCCCTGGGCATTCGCAAGGCGATCACTGACGGTTCACGGTTTGATGTCTGGAGTAGCTCTGCCATTGTCGTTGGCTATGCCATTCCGGGTTTCCTGTTTGCCATCCTGCTGATCGTGCTGTTTGCCGGTGGCAGCTATTTCGACTGGTTTCCCCTTCGCGGGCTGACCTCCTCCAATTTCGACGAGCTTAACTGGTACCAGAAAATCGGCGACTATTTCTGGCACCTGGCGCTGCCGGTCACCGCCAATGTTATCGGCGGTTTTGCCACCCTCACCTTGCTGACCAAGAACTCGTTCCTGGATGAAATCAGCAAGCAGTACGTAGTGACGGCCAGGGCCAAGGGACTCGAGGAAAAGCAGGTACTCTATGGCCACGTGTTCCGCAACGCCATGCTGATTGTGATTGCCAGCATGCCGGGCGTACTGGTTTCGCTGTTCTTCACCGGTTCCCTGCTGATTGAAGTCATTTTCTCCCTGGACGGCTTGGGTCTGCTCGGCTTTGAAGCTGCACTCAACCGGGATTACCCGGTGATCTTCGGCACGCTTTACATCTTTACGCTGATGGGACTGGTGCTGAAACTTATCAGCGACATCACTTACGTGCTGGTGGACCCGCGCATTGATTTTGAAAGCCGGGAGGGTGCCTGAGGCATGATGTCACTCACCCCGATCCAGCAGCGAAGGCTGCGGAACTTTCGCAACAATCGCCGGGGCTTCTGGTCCCTGTGGGTCTTTCTGGCACTGTTCGGTTTGTCCCTGGTGGCGGAACTCATTGCCAACGATGCGCCCCTGGTGGTGTCCTATCAGGGTGATTTCTACTTTCCGGTAGTGGAGGCCGTGCCGGAGGAAACCTTTGGCGGCTTCCTACCCTCCGAAGCCAATTACCGGGATTCGTTCATCGCAGACGAAATCAAGGCCAATGGCTGGATGCTCTGGCCACCCATCCGCTTCAGCTATGACACCATCAATTATGATCTGGAGGTGCCCTCTCCCGCCCCGCCCAGCGCCGAAAACTGGCTTGGTACCGATGACCAGGGCCGTGATGTCGCCGCACGGGTGATCTACGGATTCCGGATTTCCGTGCTCTTTGGCCTGACACTGACCATTGCCAGTTGCATTGTTGGCGTTACCGTCGGGGCGATCCAGGGCTTCTATGGCGGCAAGATCGACCTGCTGGGCCAGCGATTCATCGAAATCTGGTCTGGTCTGCCGGTGCTGTACCTGTTGATCATTCTGTCCAGTATCGTCCAGCCCAATTTCTGGTGGCTGCTGGGAATCATGTTGCTGTTTAGCTGGATGGGCCTGGTGGATGTGGTCCGGGCCGAGTTTCTCAGGGCAAGGAACTTTGAATACGTTCGCGCCGCCAGGGCACTGGGGCTGGGTAATCGAAAAATCATGTTCCGGCACATCCTCCCCAATGCCATGGTGGCGACGCTCACGTTCCTGCCTTTCATTCTGACGGGCGCCATTACCGGGCTCACCTCGCTGGACTTCCTGGGGTTCGGCCTGCCTTCGGGGTCACCTTCGCTGGGTGAGCTGATCGCCCAGGGCAAGACCAACCTGCACGCGCCCTGGCTCGGTATCTCGGCTTTTGTGTCGCTGTCCGTGATGTTGACCCTGCTGGTGTTCGTCGGCGAAGCCGTGCGCGACGCCTTTGATCCGAGAAAAAACTGATATGTCCAAGCTGCTGGAAATCTCAGACCTCGCCATTCGCTTTGATCAAGATCATCTGGTGGTCGATGACCTCTCCATCGACATCACCCGGGGAGAAACCCTGGCCCTGGTGGGTGAAAGCGGCTCCGGAAAATCCGTTTCCGCGCTTTCCATTCTGCGGTTACTGGACGAACGACACGCCCGTTACCCTTCCGGGCGGATCCTCTTCCAGGGTGAGGACATGCTGAAGGCGGATGACAAAAGGCTTCGGCAAATTCGCGGGCACCGGATCAGCATGATCTTTCAGGAACCCATGACCTCCCTGAATCCCCTGCATACGGTTGAAAAACAGGTCAGTGAAACCCTCGCCCTTCACAAGGGATTGCGGGGCCCCCAGGCGCGCAAACGTTGCCTTGAACTACTGGAACTGGTTGGTATCCCTGAGCCTGAATCCCGACTGAACAGCTACCCTCACCAGTTATCCGGTGGCCAGAAGCAACGTGTCATGATCGCCATGGCGCTGGCCAACGAGCCGGAATTGCTGATCGCCGACGAGCCCACCACGGCGCTGGATGTAACCGTGCAACGTCAGGTCCTGGAACTGCTACGGGACCTGCAACGGGAATTCGGCATGGCCATCCTGCTGATTACCCACGACCTGTCCATCGTGCACCGTTATGCGGACCGGGTCGCGGTCATGGAACGGGGCAAACTGGTGGAGCTGGCCACCACTGAGCAACTGTTCAGCGCGCCGGAACACCCCTACACCCGTCGCCTGCTGGATGCCGAGCCCCCGGAGCATCCCGTCAGCACAGATCAATCAGATCAACCGCTGCTTGAGGTCAGCAACCTCGATGTGCGGTTTGTGATCAAAAAAAGCCTGTTTGGCCGAACAACCCGTTACTTCCACGCGGTTCAGGACACCAGTTTTACTCTGGCCCGCGGAGAAACCCTCGGCATTGTCGGGGAAAGCGGCAGCGGTAAAACCACCATCGGCCATGCCCTGCTCAAGCTCACGGGCGCCACCGGCAGTATTCGCCTGAACGGCGAGGAGCTGGCACATCTGGACCAGAAGCGGTTTCGGCCCTATCGCAGCCGTGTGCAGATTGTTTTTCAGGATCCCTTTGGCAGCCTGAGCCCGCGGATGTCCGTCGCCGAGATCGTTCGTGAGGGGTTGGAAATCCATACCCCGGCCAGTGCGGAAGAGCAGGACCGGAAAGTCATCCAGGCACTCTCTGATGTCGGCCTCGACCCGGAGGCAAGACACCGCTACCCCCATGAGTTTTCGGGCGGGCAGCGTCAACGCATCGCGATCGCCAGGGCCCTGGTGTTGCAACCGGAAGTCATCATTCTCGATGAACCCACTTCGGCCCTCGACCGCACGGTGCAGAAACAGGTTATCCAGTTGCTGCGGGATATCCAGGCCCGTTATCAGCTAAGCTACATCTTTATCAGTCACGATCTTTCGGTCGTAAGAGCGCTGAGCCATAAGCTGCTGGTGTTGCAGAATGGCAAGGTGGTCGAGTACGGAAACGCAACGGAGATATTCCAGTCACCGAAACAGGGCTACACTCAGGAACTGTTGAGTGCCGCACTGTTCTATCAAAAGCCTACGACCAATTGAGCGTTACCCCCTTTGATTCACATCAGGGATAATGCATGCAAACCGAGAACGCAGGGAGAAAACCAATGGGATTACTCAGTGGCAAGAAAGCACTGATTGTTGGCGTTGCCAGCAAACATTCAATTGCCTACGGCATTGCCGAAGCATTTGCCCGTGAAGGCGCGGAACTGGCCTTCACCTACCAGAACGAGAAACTTCAGTCCCGGGTTGAAAAATTCGCAGAGGGATGGGGTAGCAAGCTCACCTTCCCCTGTGATGTTGCCAGTGACGAAGAAATCGAAAATGTGTTCAAGGAACTCGGGAAGCACTGGGATAATATCGACATCATCATTCATGCGGTTGGCTATGCCCCGGCCCATGAGCTCGATGGCAATTTCGTCGATGTAACCACCCGTGAGGGCTTCAGGATTGCGCACGACATCAGCTCTTACAGCTTTGTCGCGCTCGCGAAAGGCGCCCGTGGCATGATGCACGAAAACAGCTCACTGCTGACACTGAGCTACCTGGGCGCCGAGAAGGTATTGCAGAACTACAACGTCATGGGTCTGGCCAAGGCTTCGCTTGAGGCCAATGTGCGCTACATGGCGGCAAGTCTGGGTCGTGATGGCATCCGGGTAAACGGTATCTCCGCCGGCCCGATCAAGACTCTGGCGGCATCCGGCATCAAGAGCTTCCGCCGTATGCTGGCTGAAAACGCCAGGCGCGCCCCCCTGCGCCGCAACGTGACCACGGCGGAAGTGGGTAACGCCGCAGCCTTCCTGAGCTCCGACCTGGCCAGCGGTGTCACCGGTGAGATCATGTATGTAGACGCCGGTTTCAACATCACCGGCATGGGCGAACTCGAGGACTGAGCTTGCTTTTCCACCGGGCTGTAACACGCCCGGTGGAGTCTTGCTAATCTTCGACCATCACCTTTGAGACAGCTTCCACCCAATCCAGGTAGGACGTATCGTCCGATTCCTGAATCCTGATACCCACCAGCCATTCGCCGGGACTGCCCTCATGGCACCACACCACCTCCACGGTGAATTGGAACGGCGAGTGCCCGCGCCCCAACGTTACACTGGCCGATAACAGTGCCCCAGTGGTTACCGGCAGAGACGTCACCAGACATAAGCCGCCGACGGAAAGATCCCTGATACGGCACTCCAGAATCCTCGCGCCCGACGACGGACCACCAGAGCTACCGGGCATCCCGGAATCCAGTTCCAGGGTCGCGTACGCACTGGCGAAAAGCCGATAGTCTCCCCGGGAGTCCTTACCTGCCGGCACGTCTTCGTTATTCCCGAAGTTGTAATCCACATCACTCATGGCTCTACACCCTGCTCCCTCAGTTGCGACCAACCCGTATTCGCCCCACGACCCGACTCAGGGTCTCATCAAATTCCGCGGAACTGCCCAGCACACGGACCTCCCCCGAAAGGACGCCCCGAACCAGTTCATCTCCGGGAAACTCCCTTCTGTTGAGACCGAGGCGATCAACAAACACCAGCTTGTTGGAAGCATTAATCCGTACGGCCAGCTTCAGCCTCACCGGATCACCGCTGGCGTCGTTCTCATTGAGAACAATCCAGCCACCGAGCTTTATGTTACCCACCAGCTTGCGCGCAGCCGCCAGCTTTTCCTGTTCTTCGCGCTCCTGTTCCGCCTGTTCGTCAGCCTGGCGTTTTTCCTGTTCTTCGCGCCTGCGCTTGTCGATTTCTGCCTGCCGTTCCGCTTCTTCTGCCTTGCGCCGGGCCTCCGCGGCTTCCTTTTCCCTCTTCAGCGCATCGGCCCGGTTGCGGGCTTCCCTGGCGGCTTTTTCCCGCAGCGCTTTCTGCTTTTCCAGCACAGTCGCAAGAGACGTGACCGCATCGGTGAGAATACGACCAAACGGCGTCAATGCCGGTAACGGGCGGATACGACCCTGGCTTCTTGCGGCCTCGAACTCCGCCCAGGGCTGCAGCCCCAGCTTTACGCCAGAGCCGTTCGTCCACAATATTTCAGCGGTGTCCGGCAATAACGCAAAAAAGTATCGCCGCTGTTCACCGGTTCCTTCCCCCTCGACAAACCAGTGACCTTCCAGCTCGTCAAGGCGTTGCTGATCCGGGCCTTCGAAAGACAACCAGGCGGTGTCCCAGGTAAAACCGGACTGACCCGACAGCCCATCGGCCAACTCCGGACTCTCTCCCCTCAGGCGAGCCATCATCACAGTCTGTATGCCTTCCAGAGCCTTTGTAGGCAGTGGTTCGCCCTGAACCCGTTGCCAGACATCCAGAATACGATCACCGATCTGCTCACCCACATGGTAAAGGCGGTTGCGGTCTTTGTCAGACAGTGCCGGGTCACCAATCCAGACCAGCCACTCAAGGAGTTTTCCGCTGTGCCGCCAGTTTTCACCATCCATGCCGCCAGACCAAACCACCTGCTTCAGTAGCGGCATCCAGTATTCGAAAATAAAGGCGATAATGGGCCTGGGTAACTGGCGATCATGGAGGGCACGCCCCACCAGGGCCCTGGCGGTCTGCTCGGCACGCCGCTGCCTGGCAGCGCCGCTCTCGGTTTCAAGCAGGCGCTGACGGAACCTGGATATCTGCTGAGCGCGCTTGTCGGAATCCATCTGCCAATCCCGGCAGAACGCCTCCAGAGGTTTCCGGGTACCCGTTTCGAAACAGGCCGAGACGGAAATCACCAGAGAGTCCAACTGGTCGAGCAATAATTTGGACGAGCGTCCTCCCGAATCGCTCCAGCCCCTCAGCTCCTGCAGGCCGTCCAGCCAGGACAGCAGGTTGTCGCTGAAGGCGGCCGCTCCCTCCTCGTTCATACGCCAGGCCAGGAAGAAGCGCAGGCGGGCAATCCGCCGGGCAAGCTCGGGGTGCAGCCCGCTGGTCTGCACGAACACATCCATGATGCGATCAGCCACATAGGCTGCGTTAATCTGGCGCACCGACCAGGTGAGGGAGACCGAACGTATCAGCTGTGTCACCCGTTCGTCCCGCTGCTCCGTCCAGCAGGAAAACAGCAATGGCTGCCAGTCGCTGACGGATTCCGTCGGGACTTTTCCGACCGGATACGGAAGGTCCGGTACTCGAATGCCGGACAGGACATCCGAAATCCTTTCCATTACCTGTCCAGGGGGCACTGCTGAAAGCGGTTTCCGCCGGTTCTGAGACATCCTTCATCCGCACGTAAGAAGCGTTGAAATGGGCTACCAAATGACGCAGTATAACCAACTCGCCGGGGTTTACCTCAATGTAGACCGGCTTGTTTAGTTAATATTGGCACGACCTGCAGGGTACCAGAATCCCTGTCTGAAGGGTCGCTGCACTGCTCAGAACCGGGGAAAACAACAGAATGTCGGGCAACAAACTTGAGAACATTAATGTGGCAAATCAGGAACAACTGATTACCCCTGAAGCGCTAAAGCAGGAACTGCCACTATCCAGCGCCGCAGCCGAAACCGTTGAGAAAGGACGCCAGGCCATCTATGACATCATGGATGGCAAGGATCACCGCCTGTTTCTGGTGGTTGGCCCCTGCTCCATCCATGATGTGGAAGCCGCTCGCGATTACGCCACCAGGCTCAAGAAACTTGCCGATGAAGTCAGCGACACGCTGCTGATCGTTATGCGTGTCTATTTTGAGAAGCCGCGCACAACCGTTGGCTGGAAGGGATTGATCAACGATCCGCACCTGAATGACACGTTTGATATCGAGCAGGGCCTGCACATTGGCCGCCGGTTGCTTCTGGACATTGCTGAAATCGGTCTGCCAACCGCGACAGAAGCGCTGGACCCGATTTCTCCCCAGTATCTGCAAGACACTATTTCCTGGTCAGCCATTGGCGCTCGCACCACTGAATCCCAGACACACCGCGAGATGAGCAGCGGCCTGTCCATGGCCATCGGTTTCAAGAATGGCACGGACGGCAGCCTCGACGTTGCGGTTAACGCCATGAACTCGGTTTCTCATCCTCACAGTTTCCTGGGCATCAACCAGCAGGGCCAGGTCGCGATCATTCGCACCAAGGGCAACAACTACGGTCACGTTGTCCTGCGGGGCGGCGGTGGTAAGCCCAACTACGATTCCGTCAGTGTGGCCCTGTGCGAACAGGCACTGGATAAAGCCGGCCTGCGCAAGTCCGTCATGGTGGATTGCAGCCACGCCAACTCCAGTAAGGACCCGGCTATTCAGCCACTGGTCATGCAGGACATTACCCATCAGATCCTGGAAGGCAACCAGTCCATCCAGGGCCTGATGGTTGAGAGCAACATCAACTGGGGCAACCAGTCCATTCCCGACAACCTGGCCGACCTGAAATACGGCGTATCCATTACCGATGCCTGTATTGACTGGCCAACCACCGAAAAGGCCATTCGGGATATGCGCGACAAGCTCCGCGACGTACTTCCGAAGCGAAAAGGCTGAGGTCAGACAAGAACGGGGAGCCCAGGCTCCCCGTTTTTTATGGTGTAGTGGAAATCGCCCCTATCCAGTCCAGGCGATCCCGTAAACTGACCACCTGCCCGATAATGACCAGCGTCGGAGGCTGTACCTGGCGCTTGTTCACCCGATCCACAATCGTCGACAGATCTCCGGTGATCACTTCTTGCTCAGGTGTGGTGCCTTTCGACACCAGCGCAACCGGCATATCACTGGCCATTCCGTGAGCCACCAGTTCCCGACAGATGATCGGCAGCCCCACCAAGCCCATGTAGAACACCAGTGTCTGGTTATTCTGGACAAAATCCCGCCAGGGCAGATCGCAGGTATCGTTTTTAAGGTGTCCAGTGACGAATCGCACCGACTGGGCGTAATCCCGATGAGTCAGCGGTATACCTGAATAAGCTGCACAGCCAGAGGCGGCAGTAATACCGGGCACCACCTGAAAACGGACACCGGCTTCAGCCAGGGTCTCGATTTCCTCTCCGCCACGTCCGAAGATAAAGGGATCGCCGCCTTTGAGACGCACGACACGACGACCTTGTCGCGCCAGCTCCACCAGGCGGTGATTAATCTGCTCCTGGGGCAGCGTATGATTGGCCCGCTGCTTTCCCACATGGATGCGCTCTGCGGACTCGGGAATCAATGCCAGGATCTGCGGTGACACCAGGCGATCGTACAACACCACTTCCGCCGAGTTGATCAATCGCCAGGCCTTCAGGGTAAGCAGCTCTGGGTCGCCCGGTCCCGCCCCTACCAGGGCGACTTCGCCGCTGGAGGTGTTGGGGTTGTCAGTGACCGGATTGGCCCTGTATCGAACTGGTGCATGCCCTGCCCTTACGCCCTTTCCTGGTGCATCGTCCCGATTAGTCATTGAATCTTTTCCAAACCTCCCATATACGGCTTCAAGACATCCGGAATCACAATGCTGCCATCGGCTTGCTGGTAGTTTTCCATGACCGCAATCAGTGCACGGCCCACCGCAAGACCTGAACCATTGAGGGTATGGACAGGCTCGGGCTTACCGGTTTCCGGGTTACGCCAACGAGCATGCATGCGCCGTGCCTGAAAATCACGGGTGTTGGAACAGGATGAAATTTCACGGAACTTGTCCTGGCCCGGCAGCCATACCTCGAGGTCATAGGTCTTGGCGGCAGAGAAGCCCATGTCGCCGCCGCATAGCGCAACCACCCGGTAAGGCAGCTCAAGCAGCTGGAGGACTTTCTCGGCATGGCCGGTCAGGGTTTCAAGCGCAGCTTCCGAATCTTCCGGACGGACCACCTGAACCAGCTCCACCTTGTCAAACTGGTGCTGACGAATCATGCCTCGCGTATCACGACCATAAGATCCCGCTTCGCTGCGGAAGCATGGGGTGTGGCACACCATCTGTAGTGGTAGCTCCTTGGCATCGAGAATGGTATCGGATACCAGGTTCGTTGCCGGCACTTCCGCGGTCGGAATCAGGTACAGGGGATTCTCGCCCTCGGTCTTGAACAGGTCTTCCTCGAATTTGGGAAGCTGCCCGGTGCCGTAGAGCGTCTCTGCGTTAACCAGGTATGGCACGTAGGTTTCGGTATAACCGTGATCACCGGTATGCAGGTCCAGCATGAACTGGGTGAGCGCCCGGTGCAGGCGTGCCACAGGCCCGCGCATCACTGCAAAACGGGAATGCGCCAGCCGTGATGCGGTTTCGAAATCCAGTCCTTTCAGGGCTTCTCCCAACGCAACATGGTCCTTCGGTTCAAACTCGAAAGATTTGGGAGTGCCCCAGGTCCGTATCTCGACGTTGTCGTCTTCGCTGTCGCCTGCCGGCACGTCGTCGTCCGGAAGGTTGGGGATGCCGGCCAGGAAGGCATTCAGCTGTTCCTGCAATGCACGGAGCTCGTCCTCAGCGTCTGACTTCTGCTTCTTGAGCTTTTCTACCTCGTCCAGCAGCGGCTGGATATCCTCGCCGGCAGCCTTGGCCTTGCCAATCGATTTGGAACGCTTGTTCTGCTCGCTCTGCAAAGTTTCCGTGCGCACCTGGATGGCACGACGGCGCTCCTCAAGCTGCTCGAAGGTGGCGGTATCAAATTCGACATTCTTGATGGCCAGCCGACGGGCGATCTCTTCTGTCTGAGTACGGACGCGTTTGGGATCGAGCATGATTATCCTGACTTTTCCGATTAGCAATATGTGTTGAATGACAGGCCATTATACCTGCACAGGCGCTGGTGGCTACCGTGCCGGAGCCTGCTCAGGAATAGCGTTTGCGGGAACTTTCGGTGTTGCGGGCATCCAGCCGCTGACGCTTTTCCGCCAGTTTGATCTCCAGCCCGCGGTGAACCGGTTCGTAGTAGCGACGTTGATGGATAGCTTCCGGCAAGTAGGATTCACCGGCCGCGAAAGCTTCGGGTTCGTCATGGGCATAGCGGTATTCATCCCCGTGGCCAAGGCTTTCCAGCAGCTTGGTCGGAGCGTTGCGCAGGTGGACGGGGACCTCGTAGTCCGGATCATTGCGGATGTCCGCCATGCACTGGTTAAAGGCCTTGTACACAGCATTACTCTTCGGCGACATGGCCAGGTACGTTACGGCCTGGGCCAGAGCCAGCTCACCCTCCGGGCTGCCCAGGCGCTCCTGCGCTTCCCAGGCATCCATTGAAAGCTGCAGCGCCCTCGGGTCGGCATTGCCAATATCCTCACTGGCGATACGAACCAGCCGACGGGCCACATACAAGGGATCGCAGCCACCATCGAGCATGCGACACAGCCAGTACAGGGAGCCATCGGGATCCGATCCCCGCACCGATTTGTGAAGGGCGGAGATCTGGTCGTAGAAGACATCGCCGCCCTTGTCGAAGCGGCGCAGGCTGGTCTGGAGTACCTGCTCGAGATGATCATCGGTAATTCGCAGAGCCCCCTGAGGATCTTCCTCGGCAAGGTCCGCCGCTACTTCCAGAATATTGAGCGCCCTGCGGGCATCGCCACCGGAGGCGGATGCCATCATGGCCAACACCGTTTCATCAACGGTTATCTGGCTGTTCAGGCCTTCTTCTGCTTCCAGCGCTCGCCGAAGGAGCACCAGCACATCGCTCTCTTCGAGATTCTTGAGGACGTAAACCCGGGTTCTCGACAACAGTGCGCTATTGAGTTCGAAGGAGGGATTCTCAGTGGTTGCACCCACGAAAATAAAGGTGCCATCTTCGATGTGGGGTAAGAACGCGTCCTGCTGCCCCTTGTTGAAACGGTGAACCTCGTCCACGAATAACAGGGTGTCCCTGCCTTCCGTATGCTTGCGGTTTTTCGCCCGCTCAACGATGGCGCGGATATCTTTCACGCCGCTGAGTACGGCTGAGACAGTCTCAAAACTGAGGTCACCAAGATTGGCCAGCAACTGGGCAAACGTGGTTTTACCAACGCCGGGCGGCCCCCACAAAATCATGGAATGGAGCTGTCCCTGCTCGACCGCTCGCCTCAGCGGCTTGCCAGGGCCCACGAGGTGGGCCTGACCAACGTATTCATCCAGATTTCGCGGGCGCATTCGGGCGGCGAGTGGGCGAAACCCCTGCTGCTGCCCGGAAAACAGGTTCTCCTGCATCAGGCCCCGTCCCGGATAACGTCCACCTCGTCTGGGTAATCGAGGGTGAAGGCGGTGTCTTCAATGGCCCTGTTAAGCTCGATATCGTCGAAGCTCAGCACACTGATCTGCGACAGGGAGTCTTCCATGCGCATTTCCTGGAGTTCGCCCTTGTAGAAAGTCAGGCGTAAAGACACAAACAGGGAGTCAGCGTTTCTCGGCTCCAGGGTAAATTCGCGGGTGTGCTCCCCTTTGTTGCGACCGGAGACCTTGTAGGTTTCATCAAGGTTCCCCACTTCGCCGCTCAGCAGTAATGCCGGGGTGGTCTGAACTCGTTCATCGAGGCTGTGAACGGTCACCTGCTCCAGGTCCGGATCGTATACTTCAACGGTGGAACCATTACTGACAATAAACTGGGGATACGGATCACGGGTTTCCCAGTAAAACAGCCCAGGGCGCTTGGCTTTCAGGAAGCCGCGGGATTCCTGAACCCGACTGCCGCCCTCATTGACAACAATCTGGATAAAGCGGGCCTGATAGGATTCGTAGCTTTCCAGCATTTGCGCCAGTTCGGAGGCATCCTGCTTACTGCCATCTTCAGCCTGTACCGCAAATGACGGCACCAGAACGGCCACCAGAAACGATATCCAGAACAGTCGGGCAAATTGTTTCATCGTCAGCTAACTCCTAGTCTCTTGGTGGGGGCGGTGCCAGCACTTCCCGCGCGCCATTATGGCCGGCGGCACTGACCACACCCGATGCTTCCATGGCATCAACCAGGTTTGCCGCCCGGTTGTACCCGATCTTGAATTTACGCTGAACGGAGGAAATGGAAACCCGACGCCCTTCGGTAACGAACGCCACAGCCTCATCAAACAAAGCGTCGCCTTCGTCACCACCACCCTCGGAAAGGGTCGGTACGCCGGGCAGATTTTCCCCTTCAGCGCCACTTAACACGTCATCTACGTATACCGGCTCGCCCCGTGCTTTCCAGGCACTGACCACCCGATGAACCTCATCATCGTCGACGAATGCACCGTGAACCCGAACCGGCAGGCCGGAGCCCGGGGGCAGGTACAACATGTCACCGTGGCCCAGCAATTGTTCCGCGCCGCCCTGATCCAGCACGGTACGGGAATCAATCTTGGAAGAGACCTGGAAAGACATCCGCGTCGGGATGTTGGCCTTGATCAGGCCGGTGATGACATCCACTGACGGTCTCTGAGTGGCCAGTATCAGGTGAATACCCGCTGCCCGGGCTTTCTGGGCGATTCGGGCAATCAGCTCTTCCACTTTCTTGCCGACGATCATCATCATGTCGGCGAATTCATCAATCACCACCACGATGAACGGCAGGGTTTCCAGCTCGGGGCGCTCCTGCTCATCGTTGGCCAGGTATTCGTCGGGTTTCCACAGCGGATCCAGTAGCGGTTCTCCAGCTGCTGCCGCATCACGGACCTTGCGGTTGTAACCGGCAATGTTACGAACACCCAGGTTGGCCATGAGACGGTAACGACGCTCCATCTCGGCTACGCACCAGCGCAATGCATTGGCCGCCTCTTTCATATCCGTGACCACAGGCGCCAACAGGTGCGGAATGCCGTCGTAAATGCTCAGTTCGAGCATTTTGGGGTCCACCATGATGAAGCGAACCTCTTCCGGCGTCGCCTTCAGCAGCATGCTCAGCAGCATGGCATTCACACCCACGGACTTACCGGACCCTGTGGTACCGGCGACCAGCAGGTGAGGCATTTTTGCCAGGTTGGCAACCATCGGGTTGCCACCAATGTCGTTACCCAACGCCAGCGTCAGGGCGGAGGAGGATTCCGTAAACACCCGGGCACCCAGAACTTCGCTCAGGCGAACCATTTCGCGCTCTTCGTTGGGAATTTCGATCCCGACAACGGATTTGCCCGGAATGACTTCCACTACCCGAACGCTCAGCACTGCCAGGGACCGGGCAAGGTCCTTGGCCAGGTTCGATATCTTGCTGACTTTTACCCCCGGCGCCGGCTTGATCTCAAAGCGGGTGATCACAGGTCCCGGATTGACTTCGACCACCTCAATGGAGACCCCGAAATCCGCCAGTTTTTCTTCCAGCAGCCGCGACATGTGCTCAAGGGATTCTTCCGAATAGCCCTTCTCCTTATGCTCCTCCGGCGGATCAAGCAACGTAATCGGAGGTATCGGGCTTTCCACGTCTTCCAGCAGGGATGGCTGGCTGCCCTTGCCGTTCTTGCCACTCGTGGCAGGCTCATCCCGCTTGAACGGCGATATCTTCAGTGCCCGGGATACGGGGCCGTCAGGTGCAGCCTTTTCTTTTCTGGCGGTGCCATTCACCGAGGGCGGATCCACCGGCTCCATATCATCCCGTGAACTGAAGCTTTCCAGACGTGCGGGTTCCTCGTCCGTCGAGGTGTGCAGGCCATCCATCGCCGGCTCCTTGCGGTCCGCTGACCTTTTGTCGGCCGGTGGCCCGGGCTGTTTGGGACCCAACCCCGGGATCTTTTGCCACCAGCGGACACCGGTCACTTTGCCCGACCGGGAGCTATCAACCCGATCCTTTACTACCGGCGGTTCCGGCTGCGGCTTCGCAGCCGATTCAGGCTTTTGTTTTTTAGCGGACTTTCCATCGGCACTGAACACATTCTTCAGCCAGGTGCCAAAACGGATAGTGGTCAGCCCCACCTGATCCATCAGCCAGAACCAGGACAAACCTGTGGTGACGGTAAGTGCAAACAGGAAAATTGAAATGAGCAGCAGGGTTGTCGCGGGCAGATTGAAAAACCGCACCATGGCTTCAGATACCGCAGCACCCAACACCCCGCCGGAAGACACTCCCAGGCCGAATACTGAGTACAGGGACAGCAGACTGGTCGCAGACAGCAGGATCAACAGGAACCCGCCGAATCGCATCATCAGCAAGGGCCAGTGGAGGTCCAGCGGGTCGTTCCGGCGGCGAATCAACATCACCGCGTAGCCTGCAATCATCAGCGGGAACAGGAAGGCCACGTGGCCGAAGAAGTCCATCAGCAGGCTGGCAATCCAGGCCCCGGTGCGGCCGGCGTAGTTATCGACACTGGTTTCATGGCCGATGCTGGCCCAGCCAGGATCAGAAGGGCTGAATGTCACCAGCGCCATTGCCAGGTAAATACACAGGGCAATCAGGGCGATCACGGCGCCCTCGCGGCTGCCCTGGGCGGCCAGCCGACGAAATCGCTGCTGTTTTTCGGTCAGTTCCCGTGCCTTTTGTGCTTTTGCAGACTCTGCCATGAATACTCAGACGTTTCCGTTACTGTTATTTTCAAGGGCCCTGAAGCCTCGCTCAAGATCGCTTTTCAGGTCCTCGACCGCTTCAATACCAACCGACAGTCTGACGAGGTTTTCTGTAATGCCGGCTTCCGCCTTGTCTTCCGGAGATAACCGACCATGGGTGGTTGTCGCCGGATGGGTAATCGTGGTTTTCACATCCCCGAGGTTCGCCGTAATGGAAATCATCCGGGTACCGTCAATGAATGCCCAGGCTTCTTCCCTGCCCCCTTTCAGTCGGAACGAGAGCACGCCACCGAAGCCGGTTTGCTGGCGTTTGGCCAGCTCATGTTGCGGGTGTTTCCCCAGTCCGGCATAGAATACCTCGGCCACTGCCGGCTGCTGCTCCAGCCACAGGGCCAACTCTAACGCATTGTCGCAATGGGCTCGCATACGGATTGGTAAGGTTTCCAGTCCCTTAAGGAATACCCAGGCGTTAAAGGGGCTCATGGTGGGGCCTGCCGAACGTAAGAAACCGTAGACCTCTTCCATCAGCTTGTCCGGACCTACCACAACACCACCGACACAACGGCCCTGGCCGTCGAGATACTTGGTGGCGGAGTGAATGACAATATCGGCCCCGTGCTCGAAGGGACGCTGCAGTACCGGCGTGCAGAAACAGTTGTCCACCACGAACAGGGCGTCATTCTGGTGAGCGAGGTCTGCCAGCGCTTTCATGTCAGCGACCTCGCACAGCGGGTTGGACGGTGTTTCAATGAACAGCATCCGGGTTTCCGGCCGGATGGCGGCTTCCCATTGCGCCATATCCGTCAGACTGACAAACGTGGTCTCCACGCCAAACCTGGCCATGTACTTCTGGAACAGCACATTGGTTGTGCCGAAGACGCCCCGGGAACAGATCACATGATCACCGGATTGCAGCAACGACATGCAGGTACTGAGAATAGCGGCCATACCGGACGAGGTGGCCACTGCCCTCTCCCCGCCTTCCATGGCCGCAATTCGGCCTTCAAACGCCTGCACCGTCGGGTTGGTGAACCTGGAATAGATGTTACCCGGCTCTTCCCCACCAAACCGTGCGGCAGCCTGGGCCGCACTGCCATAGACAAAACTGGAGGTCGGGAAGATCGCGTCACTGTGCTCCAGTTGGCCGGTACGGATCTGTCCGGCTCGCACCGCCAGGGTGTCAACTGACATGCCCTCAAGATCCGATTCCGGGATCCAGACCTGTTCGTCGCGGCAAAATGTCATGGTTTGCTCCTGAAATTCGCGGTGTGGCGGTTAGTCTTCATCGTTGTACAGATCAATGATGCCGTTGTCGGCGGATTCCCCTCCCGCCGCCTGGAAGCGATTCTCATCATTACGCATGGCTTCCAGCTTGTTGAGGTAGGCTTCGTCGACATCCCCGGTGACATACTTACCGGTGAATACGGAACACTCCCAGTCCTCAATGTCTGGATTCACGTCGCTGACACAGGTAATCAGATCACTCAGGTCCTGATACAGCAGCCAGTCAGCGCCAATCAGGTCGCGAATCTCATCTTCGGTTCGATCATGGGCAATCAGCTCGCTGGCCGACGGCATGTCGATACCGTACACATTCGGGTACCGAACGGGGGGCGCTGCCGATGCAAAGTACACATTACGGGCACCGGCATCCCGGGCCATCTGCACAATTTCCTTACAGGTGGTGCCACGGACAATGGAATCATCCACCAGCATGACATTCTTGCCACGGAACTCCAGATCGATGGGGTTGAGTTTCTGGCGCACTGACTTCTTGCGCATTTTCTGGCCAGGCATGATGAACGTCCGACCAATGTAGCGGTTCTTGATGAACCCCTCGCGGAACTTCACCCCAAGCAGGTGGGCCATCTGAAGGGCGGATGTCCTGCTGGTATCCGGTATCGGCATCACGACATCAATATCGTGATCCGGGCGCTCTCTCAATATTTTTTCCGCCAGGGTTTCCCCCATCCTGAGGCGTGCCTTGTATACCGACACCTTGTCGATGATCGAGTCGGGACGGGCAAAATAGACGTGCTCGAAAATACAGGGATACAGGTGCGGATTTTCTGAACACTGTTCCGTGTACAAGGTACCGTCGGTTTCAATGTAAACCGCCTCCCCTGGCGCGATGTCCCTGATCAGCGTATACCCGGCGGCACTCAACGCCACACTCTCGGAGGCAATCATGTATTCCTTGCCTTCGTCGGTTTCACGCACACCGTAACAGGCCGGACGGATGCCATTGGGGTCACGGAAACCTACGATACCGTACCCGGTAATCATGGCAATCACCGCATAGGCACCACGACAGCGCTTGTGAACTGCACGGACGGCAGAAAAGATTTCATCCTTGGTCGGATCCAGTTTGCCCAGCTTCTGGAGTTCGTGGGCAAACACGTTCAGCAGGACCTCGGAGTCCGAGTTGGTATTGATGTGGCGCAGATCAGTGCGGAACAGATCCTTGCTGAGATCGTCAGCGTTGGTCAGGTTACCGTTGTGAGCCAGGGTGATGCCGTAAGGGCTGTTTACATAGAATGGCTGGGCTTCGGCCGAACTCGAGCTGCCGGCCGTCGGGTACCGTACATGCCCTATCCCGACATTGCCGACCAGACGGCGCATATGCCGGGTGTGGAACACATCCCGAACCAGCCCGTTGTCCTTGCGGAGGTTAAACCGATCATCCTGAAACGTAACAATGCCCGCCGCATCCTGGCCCCGGTGCTGTAAAACGGTCAGCGCATCATAAAGCGACTGATTCACGTTGGAAGTACTGACTATGCCGACAATGCCACACATGGATACGGTAATCTCCGAAGCGTTATTACTGAATGTTAGCGGGACGCGGAAACAGGTTCCACGCCTTCTTTCTGCTGAGGTTCATCGGGACTGGCAGTCTCGTCGTCCGCCGGCCCCAGGAATCGGGCAAATTCATCCCCGAGTGTACGTCTGGACCAGTCTTCCACAACGGCCAGCCGATCAATCATGATAGAGGTTTTCCACCAGGTGTCCTGAGCCAAAGGGGTATAGCGAGTAAACGCAATGCCCACGATCACCACCACCACGCCACGAAGCAGACCAAACCCCATGCCAAGTACGCGGTCCGTGGCTGACAATCCGGTTGCACGGATAAGATGACCGATCATGTTATTGATAATGGCACCGATGATCAGGGTGCCAAAGAACAGTATGGCGAACGCTGCAACCAGGCGAACCAGAGGGGTCTCAACGGTACTTTCCAGCAGGGACTGCATCTGGGGATGGAATGTCCGGGCGATAATAAACGCGCCGACCCAAGTGACCAGCGACAGGGCTTCTTTAACGAAGCCCCGCTTTAGGCTGATAAGAGTGGATACGGTGATTAGGGCAATGATGACCCAGTCAATCCAGATCAGCGCTTCCATGAAAAACCCGGTGGTGATATTGAAGCGCGAATTCTAACAGGAAACGCCCCCGCACCAAACTGCCGGTTTCGCATAACACCTACGGAAGGCCGTGTTATTTGTCCCCGGTGGTCACCAGGCTGTTCAGACCAAACTCTCGATCGAGTGCTTTCTTGGCTCGTTCAGCCTCGGCTTTTTCCGCAAACGGGCCACTGAACACTCGGGTCAGGGTCGCATCGCCACGCTGTATTTCCTGCAGGTGGGAGCTGTAACCGGTATCGCGAACCTTGTTGCGGAGGTTCCGGGCATTATCGGCACTGCCAAAACTGCCCAACTGAACCACCCAGGCACCTTCCAGAGAGCCGGCGTATTCAGCAGAACCAGCCTGCTGAGGCTCTTCACCGTCATCCGGTTCAGGCCTGGATTGGTCTGCTACCGGCTGCGACACTGGCTCTTCCGGGGCAGCCTCAGGTTCCGGTTGCGGCTCTGGCGCCTGCTCAACAGGCTCTTCCACACGCTGTACCTGCTGGGAATCCCTGTCTGCGACTGGTTCGGGTTCATCCGTTTCCTCAAGCCGGTAGGCCGGAGCGTCTGCTTCCGGGGGCTCCGGGGCATCAACCTCGGGGAATGGAGGCTCCTCGGGAATCTTGATCGGGTTGGAGGTACGCTCGGAATGGGGCTCGTCAAACAGCATGGGCACAAAAATAACCGCGAGGGAAACCAGTACCAATGCGCCGATTATTCTTTGCTTAAGTCCGTCCACGTCTTGATGTCCCCTGTTTTATACCACTGGCGGCCACGGAAGTTGGCGATCAGGCCAGATACTAACCGCCTGCTGCGGAGAACTCAAAGTCTCTACCCGGGCATGACCAAACTTTAAGGCGGAAGTCCGCCATTTTATAACTCCGCCCCAAAGAACCGGCGGGTTTCCGCCACCGTATAGAACGAGCCAAAGGCAATCACCAGATCATCCGGCTTGGCCAGATTCATGGCCGCCTGAAGCGCACCGGAGACAGTATCGCACTCGGTAACATTGAGTCCGGAAGATGCAGAAGCTATCCGCCTCCCGAGCTCCCCGGCAGCCAATCCGCGATGACAATCCAGACCGCCCACGTACCAGTGGTCCACCACCGATGCCATGGCCGACACCACACCCTCGACATCTTTGTCGGAGAGCGCCCCATAGACCGCCAGAATCCGCCCTGCAGGCGATTTCATCGATTCAAGACGAATGGCCAGCCAGCGGGCCGCATGGGGATTGTGGCCGACATCCGCATACACGGCGGGGCTGTCACCCAGTTTTTCGAACCGGCCCGGCGCGCGGACCTGACCAATGACTGGAACAATCGAATCCAGCGACTGCTCAGGCTCCAGCTCGTGGAAGGCGACGATTGCGGCAGCAACACTGCCAAAAGGCAACGTTACTGGCGGCAGTGCAACGGTGACATTGCCGTCCCTGAAGTGAAGCGCCCTCACCTGCCCGGTCTCCTCCAGACTGTAGCTATCGCCCAGTCGATGCAACCTGACACGCTGTGCCGCCACCTGCTGCAAGACGGATCGCGGTGGGTCAATATCGGCATAGACCGCCGGAATGCCGGGCCTGAGGATGCCTGCCTTCTCAAAGCCGATCACCTCCCTGTCATTACCAAGGAAGGCAACGTGATCAATATCCACTGAAGTGATAATGGCCAGGTCCGGATCGAGCACATTGACGGCATCCAGGCGTCCGCCAAGACCGACTTCCAGGATCCAGTCCTCGACCCCTGCCCGGGCCAGCAATACGAAAGCCGCCAGTGTTCCGAATTCAAAGTACGTCAGCGTGACATTCTTGCGGGCGTTCTCGACTTCTTCGAACGCGGTAATCAGTTCGTCATCCGCAACGTTTTTGCCATTCAGCCGTACCCGTTCATTGTAATGCTGGAGATGAGGCGAGGTGTAAGCCCCCGTCGTGCGACCAGCGGCCATCAACAGGGACGCCAGACAGGCCACGGTACTGCCCTTTCCGTTGGTGCCGCCGACAGTGATAATCCGTGCGGCCGGTTTACGGGGAAACAGCCGGCGCAGCACCACCAGCACACGGTCAAGTCCGAGGTCAATTTCTGCGGGGTGAATGGATTCCAGGTAGGACAGCCACTGATCCAGCGTGGCTCCGGCACCCGGAGCTTCCGGGTGCCGGGACAGGTGGTCAGCTTTCGGGGGCATCGGTTTCCGGTCTTTCTGTCACTTCAAACTCTATCGGGTCTTCCGTCGCCGGCTTGTCATGCCCGGTAAACTTCGCCAGCACATGGGTGATACGCTCACGCATCTGGTGGCGATGGAGAATCATGTCGATGGCACCGTGCTCCAGCAGGAATTCACTGCGCTGGAAACCTTCCGGCAGTTTCTCCCGAACAGTCTGCTCAATGACCCGCGGGCCGGCAAACCCGATCAGGGCGTTAGGCTCGGCAATGTTCAGGTCACCCAGCATGGCCAGGCTCGCGGACACCCCACCGAACACAGGATCGGTCATCACGGAAATATAGGGGATACCTTCCTGCTTCATGCGCTCCAGCACAGCTGCTGTTTTCGACATCTGCATCAGGGAGAGGATCGCTTCCTGCATGCGCGCACCGCCGCTGGCAGAAAAACAAACCAGGGGAATACGTTCCTCAAGACAGACATTTGCCGCCTGCACGAACTTCTCGCCCACAACCTGACCCATGGAGCCGCCAAGAAAGTTGAACTCAAAGGCACAGGCCACCAAAGGCAGCCCAAGGGTTGTGCCCTTCATGGCTACCAGCGCGTCTTTCTCGCCAGTTGCCTTCTGTGCATGGGCAAGACGGTCCTTGTAGCGTTTGCTGTCCTTGAACTTGAGCCGGTCCCAGGGTTCCAGATCGGCTGCAATCTCTTCCCGGCCGTCGGGGTCCAGGAATACATCCAGTCTGCGCCGGGCGTTCACCCTCAGGTGGTGATTACACTTGGGGCAGACATCCAGGTTTTTTTCAAGCTCAGGCTTGTACAGGAAGGCGCCGCATTTGGGGCACTTCTTCCACAACCCTTCAGGTACGCCAGTGCGCTGCTTGGATTCCGAGCGAATCTTGCTCGGCATGATTTTGTCCAGCCAGTTACTCATGTTTTCATCCTGTCCTTTGATGCCTGCCCGTCTGGTTGCCTGAGATTCAGGAAGCCAGACCGTCCAGTGCTTCTCGCATCGGGTGAAGCAGATCCGTCAGTGCCCGTTTCAGCTGTTCAGGATCCACCTGATTTCTGGCTATTGTATCCACCAGAACGCTGCCAACAATTACACCATCGGATACCCGACCAACCGCTGCAGCGGTTTCCGCATCACGAATACCGAAACCAACCCCCACCGGCAAGGCGGTGATGTCGTGAATATGGGCAACCCTGGAGGCCACTTCATCCACATCTATCTTGCCAGCACCGGTGATCCCCTTGAATGAAACATAGTACACATAACCGGATGAGTGCTCACTGATTGAGCGGATCCGGTCATCGGTCGTCGTGGGCGCCAACAGGAAAATCGCATCGAGCTTGCGGGCGGTGAACAGTGGAGCCACTTCGTCCGCTTCTTCCGGTGGCAGGTCGACCGTCAGGATACCGTCGACTCCGGCATCGGCCGCCGCGTCCGCAAACGCCTCGTAGCCCATGGCTTCCATCGGGTTCAGATACCCCATGAGGACCACCGGCGTGGTGTCATCGGTTTCCCTGAACTGTTTGATCATAGCAATAACCTGGCGCAGCGAGGTGCCATGCTTCAGGGCCCGTTCACAGGCCAATTGAATCACCGGGCCATCGGCCATGGGATCGGAGAACGGCACACCCAGTTCGATAATATCCGCTCCAGCGTCTACCAGGGTGTGCATCAGACCAACGGTTTGGTCCGGGTGCGGATCACCTGCGGTAATGTAAGGGATCAACGCCTTGCGTCCCTGCCCTTTCAGGGACTTGAGCACCCCTTCAATTCGACTCATGCCTGCTCCTGTCTCTTGTACACTGAGTGTTTACCGTTAGATCAGACTTCAATGCCATCCAACTGGGCGATGGTGTGTATGTCCTTGTCGCCACGGCCAGAGACGTTAATTACGAGCACCTGATCCTTGTCCATGGTGGCCGCCAGTTTTACCCCATAGGCCACAGCATGAGCGGATTCCAGCGCCGGCATGATGCCCTCCACCCGGGTGAGCTTGCGGAACCCGTCCAGCGCTTCGTCGTCAGTCACTGACACATACTGGGCGCGACCAATGTCTTTCAGCCAGCTGTGCTCGGGACCAACACCCGGGTAATCAAGTCCCGCGCTTACGGAATGGGTGCTGGCGATCTGGCCATTCTCATCTTCCATCAGGTAGGTCCGGTTACCATGGAGCACACCCGGACGGCCCGCGCACAGCGGTGCCGCATGCTGGCCGGATTCGATACCCAGGCCACCAGCCTCTACGCCGTACATCTGCACACTCTCATCCGTGAGGAACGGATAGAACATGCCAATGGCGTTAGAACCGCCGCCCACACATGCTACCAGAGCATCCGGGAGCTTACCGGCCTGCTCAAGAGACTGTCTGCGGGTTTCGCGGCCAATCACCGACTGGAAGTCCCGCACAAGCAAGGGATAAGGATGTGGACCAGCGACCGTACCGATGATGTAGAAGGTTTCATCCACGTTGGCCACCCAGTCACGCATGGCATCGTTCATGGCATCCTTCAGGGTCTTGGTACCGCTTTCCACGGCATGGACCTCGGCCCCCAGAAGCTTCATCCTATACACGTTCAGGGATTGCCGCTTGACGTCTTCCGACCCCATGAACACATGGCACTCAAGCCCCAGGCGCGCGCATACCGTGGCTGTCGCAACGCCATGCTGGCCGGCACCGGTTTCGGCAATGACCCGCTTCTTGCCCAGGAAGCTGGCCAGCAGGGCCTGGCCAATGGTGTTGTTCACCTTGTGGGCACCGGTATGGTTCAGGTCTTCCCGTTTGAGCCAGATCTGGGCACCGCCGGTTTCACGGGTCAGGCGTTCGGCAAAATACAGCGGGCTGGGGCGGCCAACATAATTGGCAAGATCTTCATCAAACGTCTTCTGGAATGCCGGGTCCTTTTTCAGACGCAGGTACTCTCTTTCCAGCGTCATCAGCGAATCCATCAGGGTTTCCGACACAAACCGGCCGCCGTAGGCACCGAAGTGACCCCGTGCATCCGGAAGTGCGCTCAGCATTTCTTCAGTCAGTTTCATCGACACGGTGAACCTCGTTTATAAAGTCGGAAATTTTCGCGTTATCTTTCACGCCCTTGCTACTCTCCACACCGCCACTGACGTCCACCGCCCAGGGCCGGACCTGTGCTACAGCGCTGGCAACGTTATCAGATGCCAGACCTCCGGCCAATATCAGCGGTAACGGACGATGAGCCGGAATCAGTGACCAATTGAAACTCTTGCCGGTTCCCCCGTACCGCTGGGGGTCCCAGGCGTCTACCAGCAAACCGCTGGCGCCCGCGTAACGATCGTACGCCAACTCGATATCACCGGCACTCCGGACACGGACAGCCTTGATCCAGCGCTTGCCGAAACTGGCGCAGAATTCCGGTGATTCATCACCATGGAACTGGAGCAGGTCCAGGGGGACGGTTTTGAGGACCTGTTCAACCCACTCCCTCTCCGGATTCACAAACAACCCTACGGCACCGGTGAAAGCCGGCAAAATCGACACCAGATTCTCTGCCTGTGCAACGGTCACCGATCGGGGGCTTGGTTCGTAGAATACGAAACCCAGCGCATCCGCCCCCGCCTGTGCAGCAGCGCGAACATCCTCGGGTCGGGTTATGCCACAGATTTTGACTCGGGTTCTCATAGGCCTTGCGTCAATTGGTTCGATGGGTCCACGTGGGCTGCCGTGGTCGGTTGTAGTCATGCTCAAACCAGGGGCGGAGAAACCCCGGGCCACAGAGAGCGGACGGTATTCCGAATCGCTCAGGATAGCCCACATCCACCAGATACAACCCGAATGCCGGCGCGGTCACTCCAGCCACCGTCCGGTCTTTGGCCTCAAGTATCTCACGAATCCACTGCACAGGTCGCTTACCGGTACCAACCGCCATCAAGGCGCCGGCAATATTCCTGACCATGTGATGAAGGAACGCATTGGCCTGTATATCAATTACGACGAATTCGCCTTTTCGGCTTACCTGTATATGCTCCATAAAGCGATTGGGGGTGCGGGACTGGCAGCCAGCAGCACGGAATGAGGAGAAGTCGTGCTCGCCCTGAAGGAATTGGGCAGCTTCGTGCATCTTTTCCGCGTCCAGGGGGCGAAATGTCCAGCTGACCTGTCCACGCTGGATACCGGGCCGGACCGGGTGGTTATAGATCACGTAACGATAACGGCGATAGGTGGCGGAAAACCGGGCGTGAAAATCGCCAACGCCATTCCCAGCCCAATGCACGGCGATGTCATCAGGCAATGCCGTGTTGATGCCCATCACCCACGAACGCAGGTTGCGCACCGATGACGTGTCAAAATGAGCAATCTGGTAACTGGCGTGAACACTCGCGTCGGTACGACCGGCGCAGACCAGATCCACCTCGTGATCGGCCACTTTTGATACAGCCCGGGCCAGCTCCGCCTCAACCGAGCGAACACCGGATTTCTGTGCCTGCCAGCCGTGAAAGGAGCGTCCGTCGTATTCAAAAGCCAGGGCGACGCGGCCATCGCCTATGGCATTATCCGTGGTAAGTGCTTGCGGGTTCAGAAACAAGTGACAATCCGACTAACCTGTATAACAAAACAAAACGCCGGCTGTGGCCGGGTCAGCGCCCGGTAGCCGGCGTTCTGCGTTCGATGAGCCTGATTATAACGAATCAGGACAGATTTTTAAGAAGATCCTGCGCTTCTGTCTTCTGCTCATCGCTTCCTTCCAGCGAAACTTCCTCAAGAATGTCGCGGGCGCCGTCCACATCCCCCATTTCGATGTAAGCACGAGCCAGATCCAGTTTGGTCGCCGCTTCATCTGTACCTGCGAGGAAGTCAAAGTCGTCATCATCGCCCAGATCGGATTCGTCAAGATCTTCAACCGCTGTTTTGCGGGAATCCGCATCCAGTGAATCCGAAGCCACGGGTGGCTCGACATCCGTTTCTTCTGAAGTTTCAGAGGCATCGGCCGAAAATTCATCGGTTTCGCCGAGATCCGAAAGCTCCTCTGGTGTCTCGTCCTTGTTGTCCATCAGGGAATCCTCCAGATCAAGCTCCTCATCCAGCTCCGGAGCGGGCTCTTCAGTTTCCGGTGCATCGACTTCCGGTGTATCGGCATCGCCGGACTCCGAAAACTCTTCCATCAGCGCCAGGTCTTCGTCAGAAACATCCAGCTCAAGGTCATCCATGCCGGACTCTTCGCCTGCCAGGGGGTCATCGCCGGACTCGTCGGCAACCTTGTCGAGTTCCGCATCCAGCTCATCGAGGAAGGATTCATCGAGATCACCAAGCCCCTCGCCTTCCCGGGTATTGCCTTCAACCGGTTCCTCAAGCGATGGCGCCTCATTTGCCTTTTCGGCCGCGTCATCCGTGGTGAGATCGCTTTCAAGGCTGTCAAAATCTTCCAGAGACAATTCATCAGACAAATCGTCTGAAGCCTCAACGGATGCCGTGTCGGCGTCACCTTCCAGGGAGGAGTCCTCAAAGTCAAAGCTCAGGTCATCATCCTCTTCAACGCCCTCAACAGCGGGGACCTCATCATCCCTGGCTCCCTCAATGCCCGAGAGATCGTACTCGATCGTACCGTCGTCGGAGTCAGCCTCTGACTCAGACTTCTGCTCCACCTCCGGCTCTTCCGTCAACTCCAGGTCGGAGAAATCGGTATCAAATTGCTCAAGCTCGTCCGTGGACTGCTCAGGCTGACCGGACTCCCCCTGGTCGCCAAGGGTCTCATTCGTCAGATGGACGCCACTCTCGGACGATACTGTCTCCTCGCCAGACGTTTCTTCTTCCCGACCAAAGGAATCAGAACGTAACTGAGACTCCAGGTCATCAATACTGGGCATGGACTCCGCTTCGTCCAGCCTTTCCCGCAGCGTGCCGGCTTCCGCGATGGCGCTGTCATCTTCCAACGCCTCAATCTCACGGAACTGCTTATCAAACGATTCCCGATCCTGGGTGTCTGCGTACACGCCCAGCAGCTTCAGCCTGAGATCAGTGCGGCTGGGTTCCCTGGAAATCGCAGTTTCCAGGGATTGAGCCGCTTTATCCATCTGGCCGTAGGCGATATAGGTTTCCGCCTCAGCCATGGGATCACCCGCTGCCGTATCTGCAGGCTCATCGTCTTCAAGGCTCAGATCAAAGGTATCTGAGCCATCACCCTCTTCCCCATTCAATTGCTCATAGAACGCCTTTTCGCGATTTGCGTTACGACGCGCCAGAAGCAACAACAGCAATAAAAGCAGAATCAGGCCGCCGCCAAGGGCGATCTGATACAGGGGGTTATTGGTAATCGCATCTATGACATTGCCAGGGAAACTCTTGTCCGACTGTTGCGCCGGAGCAGCCGGCTGAGTGGCGGGCTCCTCGGTCGTATTTGGCTCTGTAACCGACGACTGAGTTCCGGGGGCGGGATCATCCGCCCCTTCTTCCGGACCAGGCCCATCCTGACCAGACAGTCCGGTATCGTTAGCTGCTGCCATGTCTTCTTCAGCGGGCTCGTCGCCCTTGGCTGCCGACAGATCACCATTGGCTTCAGCAACGTCGTCACCGGTTTCCAGTCCTTCAGGACCTCCTGCTTCAGCAGACTCACCGGTCGCATCCGCGGTATCGGTTGATTCCCCGGCGACGTCCTGATCTTCACTGACCGGTTGCTCTGACTCTCCCTGGCCAACGATCTCATCGTCGGCGGCCATGGGGTCTTCATCCATGGTCTTTTCTTCGCCAGGCTGGGCTGTCGCTGACGTCTCTTCATCACCGCCCATCTGCTGCATCTCAGCCAACTGGCTATCTTTCAACTCCAGCAGGCGTTGCAGAGTTTCGACCTGATCCTGAAGGTCTTCCACCCGGCTGTTCAGCTCCTCGGTTTCGCGGCGAGCACTTTCAAGCTCTTCCATCGCCACTGCAGAACCCGCATCGACGCCGCCAGCGGTCTGACCATCGCCACCTGCGGACCCGCCGTCTTCGCTATCACGGCTGCCTGAATCATCTGCCGCAATCAACCGCAGCTCATCACCACCAGCACCTGCGGTGTCCGGGGCAGCCTCGTCTGACGACCGGGATTCGGTGGCGTCCACCGTACGGGTCTGACTGGAAAGCGCCTCATTCTGCATCGAGACCTGGCGATTGGCCTCACCACGGCTACGACTACGAATCTGTTCCAGATCTGGAACCCTCAACACTTCACCGCGCTTGAGACGATTGATATTGCCATCAATAAACGCGTCTGAATTCAGATCCTGGATAGCCAGCATGACCTGTTGCGTAGAAACGCTGTCATTCGGCTTCACGCTTTGGGCAATTTTCCAGAGCGTGTCGGAAGAATTGGTTGGCCCAAGCGTACGGGGGCCAGCAGTGGTACGTGAAGATGAGGTACCGTCAGACAGGCGCTGCCCGGAAGGCTGCGAAGTTCCGGTGCTGACCTCAGGTGTCGTTGACTGACGGGTGGCCGGCGCAGACACCTGCTCCTGAATACCTGATTCTTCAGCGTAAACAGGTGGGTCTACCAGCAGTGAATATTCCCGCATCAGCCTGCCGCTTGGCCAGGTCACTTCCAGCAGGAAGTTCAGATATGGCTCGCGGAGCGGCTCTCTTGAGGATACGTTGACGATCAGATTACCGTCACTGCTGGTCGTAACCTCAAATTTGAGTTTGGTAAGGAAATAGTTCCGATCAATACCGACTCTCTGGTAATCGCCTTCAGAAGCGATATTGACGAATACATCGTCAGGATCGATTCCCTGGCTTTTACGCAGGTTGATGTCTGCTTCAAGAGGCTCATTGAGATAGGACTGCAGTTCAATTTCACCCAGCCCCAGGGCCTGTGCGACACCGGAACCGAGCCCTCCCGCCAGAGCCAGGGCAACCGCAAGCTTGCGTACCTTCATGCTTTTTCCTTACCAGTCTCCGTTATTCGTTACTGCTTTTTCAAACAGAATCGGACGAGGTTGGATGACTTCCGTCTGGTTTTCTATAGTTATTATGTAATCTTTTTAATTTTCAGTGGGCCAAGTATTGTTGATAAAGCCCGTTTTATCAATCAATCAGCTGCAGTCGTTGTACCATTTTTTTACAAAAAGCGCGGAACTTACTGTTACCGAACGGATGATCGGCTTGATCAGTACGGGAAGCAGTAGCCCTACCCAGGCACGAACACCTACAAACTCGCTTCTGAAAAATAACAGGGGCGAAGGCTGATTGCAGCCTCCGCCCCCTGACCGGCTCTCTGAAACCGGACACAGTTGGCATTTAATACCAACTGTTACACAGCCATTAACGCTCCTGGAGAATCCGGAGCATCCTGCGCAGCGGTTCGGCAGCCCCCCACAACAGCTGATCCCCCACGGTGAACGCGGAAATATATTCCGGCCCCATGGTCAGCTTGCGGATTCGGCCGATCGGTACGCTCAGGGTTCCAGTAACCTTGGCCGGGGTCAGCTCTTCAATGGTCGCATCACGATCATTGGGGATCACCTTCACCCAGTCATTGGCCTTCGCCAGAATAGAC
This sequence comes from Marinobacter sp. DUT-3, assembly GCF_050379435.1. Taxonomy (NCBI): domain Bacteria; kingdom Pseudomonadati; phylum Pseudomonadota; class Gammaproteobacteria; order Pseudomonadales; family Marinobacteraceae; genus Marinobacter; species Marinobacter sp. DUT-3. The sequence continues at coordinate 656,093 of NZ_JBNRMG010000001.1, read as the reverse complement.
TCAATCTCGGAAACCGGAAGGTCCTTCTTGAGCTTGATGGTCAGCGCCTGACTGTGAGAACGCATCGCGCCAATCCGGACACAGATACCATCAATGGGAATCGGGTTGTCAGAGCGACCCAGGATTTTGTTGGTCTCAACGCCGGCTTTCCACTCTTCCTTGCTCATGCCGTTATCAAGCTGCTTGTCGATAAACGGAATCAGGCTGCCGGCCAGGGGCACCTGGAAGTGCTCGGTCGGAAAGCCATCGGAACGCATGGTTTCGGTGACCTTGCGGTCAATGTCCAGAATCGCTGACGAAGGGCTGTCCAGCTCGCTCTTGACGCTGCCGTTCAACTCACCCATCTGGTTGAGCAGTTCGCGCATGTTCTGGGCACCGGAACCGGAAGCCGCCTGGTAGGTCATTGGAGACACCCACTCGATCAGATCCTGCTCCAGCAGGCCACCCAGGGCCAGCATCATCAGGCTGACGGTGCAGTTACCACCGATGTAATCCTTGACGCCCTTGTCCAGCGCTTCGTCGATAACGTTGCGGTTGACGGGATCCAGAACAATCACGGAATGATCCACCATCCGCAGTGTGGATGCCGCATCGATCCAGTAGCCTGCCCAGCCTGCATCACGCAGTTTCTGGTAAACCTCGCCGGTGTAATCGCCCCCCTGACAGGTAACGATGACATCCATGGTTTTCAGGATATCGACATCAAACGCGTCCTGCAGGGGAGGAACGCCTTCCTTACCTACGTCCGGTGCCGGTTTGCCGGCCTGGGATGTGGTAAAGAATACCGGTTCGATATCCGCGAAATCGTTTTCTTCACGCATGCGTTGCATGAGGACAGAGCCCACCATGCCACGCCAGCCAATAAGTCCAACTCGCTTCATGTGCGACCTTTGAACCTCGTTTTATGCCCGCCCTCTGCCTTTATCGCTGGCAGGGACAGGATGGATGATCCCGCGGTAACTGCGTCCCGTTACCGTCGGGTCTCAAATACATTAACCCGGGCCGCGGCTTACAACGCCGCCAGAACCGCCTCACCCATTTCACGGGTGGACACCTTTTTCGCCCCTTCGGACATGATGTCCGCGGTACGAAGCCCCTGGTCCAGTACCTTGCTGACTGCCGCCTCAATGGACTCGGCGGCTTTTTCCTCGTTCAGGCTGTACCGCAACATCATGGCGGCACTGAGGATGGTTGCCAGCGGATTGGCCACGCCCTGACCGGCGATATCCGGCGCCGAACCGTGGCAAGGCTCGTACATGCCCTGCTTTTCCGAGTTCAGCGAAGCCGATGGTAACATGCCAATCGAACCGGTGAGCATAGCCGCTTCGTCCGAAAGAATATCACCAAACATGTTGCCAGTCACAATCACATCGAATTGTTTGGGGGCACGAACCAGCTGCATCGCCGCGTTATCAACGTACATGTGGGACAGTTCAACGTCCGGGTACTCCCGGCGCAGGTCTTCCATGATTTCCCGCCACAGGACCGTCACTTCCAGCACGTTGGCCTTGTCGACGGAACACAGTTTCTTGCCGCGCTGCTGTGCGGCCTCAAAAGCCACCCGCCCGATACGACGAATTTCCGATTCGGTGTAGGCGTAGGTGTTGTAACCCTGGCGCTCACCGCTTTCCAGTTCGCGCACACCGCGGGGCTGGCCAAAATAGATACCGCCGGTCAGTTCCCGCACGATCATGATGTCCAGACCGGAAACCACTTCCGGCTTCAGGGAAGATGCAGAAGCAAGCTGCGGGTATAGAATCGCCGGGCGGAGGTTGGCAAACAGCTCCAGACTGGAGCGCAGCCCCAGCAACCCCTTTTCCGGGCGTTTCGCCATCGGCATGCTGTCCCATTTCGGACCACCTACAGCGCCCAGAACAATCGCATCCGCCTTTCGGGCTTTATCCAGGGTGTCTTCCGGCAGCGGGCTGTCCGTTTCGTCGATAGCCGCACCGCCGACCAGCCCGGACTCAAAGGTCAGACCGAGGCCGAACTTTTCGTTGATTTTATGAAGCACTTTCTCGGCTTCAGCGACGATTTCCGGGCCGATGCCGTCACCCGGCAGCATTAGTACAGTTCTGGACATAGCTTTTCCTTGCAAGATTGCTGGTTTGTCGGATTACGCCGTTGGCTAATCCGACCTACTCTTGGGTTCTTGTAGGTCGGATTAGCGAAAGCGTAATCCGACACTGAGGCGATCAATTGCCGGCGTTAAATAACCACGGAGCCGTTTTCCGGCGGCTTTCTTCGTACGATTTAATCAGCTCTGCATCTTCCAGCGTGACGCCAATGTCGTCCAGCCCGTTTAGCAGGCAATGCCGCCGAAAATCATCAACATCGAAACTGAAGGACTCTCCGGACGGAGTCGTCACGGTTTTAGCCTCAAGGTCCACCGCCAATTGATAGCCTTCCTGAGCCTCGGCCTCCTGAAAAATTTGGTCAACCACTTTTTCTTCCAAAACAATGGGTAACAGGCCATTCTTAAAGCAGTTATTGTAAAAAATATCCGCAAAGCTGGGCGCAATAATCACCCGAAAACCGTAATCATCCAGCGCCCAGGGGGCGTGTTCACGACTGGAACCGCAACCGAAGTTGGCCCGGGCCAGAAGTACGCTGGCGTTCTTGTAACGATCCTGATTCAACACAAAGTCCGGATTGATCGGACGCTGGGAACAATCCTGGTCCGGTTTGCCTTCATCCAGATAGCGCAGTTCGTCGAACAGGTTCGGGCCAAACCCCGTGCGCTTGATGGATTTCAGAAACTGCTTGGGAATAATCATGTCCGTGTCCACATTGGAACGGTCCATGGGGGCGACAATGCCCTGGTGTTGCGTAAATGCGCGCATGGTTCTCTCCTGTGGATCAGTGCATCAATTCGCGGACATCAACGAAGTGGCCGGTAACAGCGGCTGCCGCGGCCATGGCCGGGCTCACCAGGTGGGTGCGACCACCGAAGCCCTGACGCCCCTCAAAGTTCCGATTCGAGGTAGAGGCACAATGCTCGCCCTGCCCCAGTTTGTCAGCATTCATGGCCAGACACATGGAGCAGCCCGGGTCACGCCATTCCAGACCGGCTTCGATGAAGATCTTGTCCAGCCCTTCCTGCTCCGCCTGAGCCTTCACCAGCCCGGATCCAGGCACGACCATCGCTTGCTTGAGTGTCGGAGATACTTTGCGCCCTTTCACTACCGCTGCGGCTTCGCGGAGATCCTCGATACGACTGTTGGTGCATGAGCCAATAAACACACGATCCAGCTTAATATCGGTAATGGGCATGTTCGGCTGAAGCCCCATGTATTTGAGCGCACGGACGATACCCTCGCGCTTGATGGGATCCGCTTCTTTCTCCGGGTCGGGCACATTGCCGTCCACACCGGCCACCATTTCCGGCGAAGTCCCCCAACTGACCTGCGGCTTGATAGCGGAACCATCAAGCTCCACGACTTTGTCAAACTCTGCGTCACCATCGCTGTGCAAGGTACGCCAGTAGTCAACGGCTGCCTCCCATTGATCTCCTTTGGGCGAGAACGGGCGGTCCTTGACGTAATTGATGGTGGTATCATCCACGCCTACCATGCCAACACGGGCACCGGCCTCAATGGCCATGTTGCAGATGGTCATGCGGGCTTCCATGCTCAACCCCTGGATGGCTTTTCCGCCGAACTCGATGGCGTAGCCGGTTCCACCTGCGGTACCAATCTTTCCAATGATGGCCAGTACGACGTCTTTGCCGGTGACTCCGGGTCCAAGTTTGCCGTTCACCCTGACCAGCATGTTTTTCATCTTCTGCTGGACCAGGCACTGGGTGGCCAACACATGCTCCACTTCCGAGGTGCCGATGCCGTGGGCGAGACAGCCGAAGGCCCCATGTGTGGAGGTGTGGGAGTCGCCACAGACGATGGACATGCCCGGCAGGGTGGCCCCCTGCTCCGGGCCAATCACATGGACGATGCCCTGGCGCTGATCCTTGATCTTGAACTCGAGGATGCCGAATTCATCGCAGTTCTTGTCGAGGGTTTCGACCTGGATACGGGATACCGGGTCCACAATGCCTTCAACACCACGGTCACGGTCGGTGGTGGGCACGTTGTGATCCGGCGTGGCGATGTTGGCGTCAATCCGCCACGGCTTGCGGCCCGCCAGGCGCAGTCCTTCGAAGGCCTGGGGCGACGTCACTTCATGAAGCAACTGCCGGTCGATATAAATCAATGCGGAGCCGTCGTCCCGCTGCTTGACGAGATGGTCGTCCCACAATTTGTCGTATAAGGTCTTGCCCGCCATGGTTCTCTCTCTCTTTGGGGGTTTCTGATTATGACTCTCTATAAGGCTATCTTACCGCTCCGCACTGGATAACCTCAATTCATGTTTTTTATTCTTTGCATTCCTTCTTGGCATATCCTATTTTTGCGTAAACGCGGCTCCGAGTGCCACCAATCTAGGCGATACAAGGGTTCCCAAATGGACTCCAATTCTTTAAGGGCGTTTATAACAATCGTTGATCAGGGCTCATTTTCTGAAGCCGCTGAAATCCTCCATCTGACCCAGCCTGCTATTTCCAAACGTTTGGCGGCACTCGAAAACCAACTCGGCCCTTCGCTGATTGATCGCAGCCACCGCCAGATCAGGCTTACGGACGCCGGCGCCCGGCTGCTCCCCCATGCCCGCAAGATCCTCGATGAGATTCATAACGCCCGGGTGGCGCTATCTCCGGATTCCGGACAGGTGGAAGGCGAGCTGCAGATCATCGCCAGCCACCATATCGGGCTTCACCACCTGCCTAACTGGCTGCGCCGGTTCAGCCGGGAGTTCCCGAATGTGTCGCTGAACCTGCAGTTTATGGAATCGGATGCGGCTTTTGAACAGATGCGCAAGCGCAACGCGGAGCTGGCGTTTGTCACCCTGAGCGACAGCATGGAAGGGAATTTCATGGTGTACGATCAGTGGCCCGACCCCATGGCTTTTGTGTCTGGGCCGGAACACCCGCTGGCAGGGCTTGAATCGCCCGGGCTGGAGGATCTCGCGGGGCATCCGGCGTTGCTGCCGGACACTACGACGGCGACCTATCGGGTGGTCAGCCGCCTGTTTCTGGAGGCCAACCTGCCCCTGCACCCACAAATGCCGACCAATTATCTTGAGACCATCAAGATGATGACCAGTGTCGGGCTGGGCTGGAGCGTGCTGCCAGTGAGCATGATGGATAACAGCGTTCGCCGTCTGGATATTGGGTTTCCGGTCACGCGGGTGCTCGGCGCCGTTGGTCTTTCCGGCCGTCAGCTCAGCAGTGCCGCGAGGGCTTTGATTGAAGTGGTTAAAGCCGAGGAAGACGGAGGCAGGCCGGACTAATTCGGCGCCAGGCTGCTTTCATCTTTCGGCGGGGCTCTGAGCCCTCGCCAGGTGATGACGATCGCCACCATCATTGCGATTGCCCCACCCCAGAACGCCGCTGATGTGCTGATACCATCCACCAGAAAACCCGACAACCACGCCCCCGCCGCGCCGCCGGCGCCAAACGTCAACCCGCTGTAGAGCGCCTGGCCCTGGCCATGGTGGTGCTGGCCAAAAAAGCCCTGGATGTATTGCACTGAAATGGCATGCAGGGCGCCATAAGAAGCCGCGTGCAGGAGCTGGGCAAACAGCAGCACAGCGACCACATCCGTTAACTCGGCAATTAACACCCAGCGGATCATGGTCAGCGTCAGTGCGCCGATGGCAATCTGGCGAACCGAAAAGTTCCGGGATAGCCGATGCATTACCAGAAACAGTCCGATCTCCGCCACCACCCCCAGGGACCACAACAGGCCAATGGACAACTTGCCATAGCCGTGTTGTTCCAGATGGATACTGAAGAAGGTGTAGTAAGCCCCATGAGATACCTGGAGCAGAAAATTCATCAGGAAAAATGACACCACCGCCGGATGGGTGACAATGGCCTTCAGGCTACCCTTAGGGGCTGGTGGCTTTCGCTCACCTCGCTCAGACGGCACCAGAAAGGCCGACACCGCTATCCCCGCAAACACCGGCAAAAGCAGCCATGGCAGCTTCTGGATAGGCACCCATTCCAGAATCCCGCCCACGAGCGCCACGGCGCCGATAAACCCGACAGACCCCCACAGCCTGACCCTGCCGTATTTGTCCTTTTGCTTCCCCAGAGCTCTGAGCGTGATCACCTCGTAGAGCGGCAGGATGGCATTCCAGAAAAAGGTAAACGCCAGCATGACAAGCAGCAGTCCGTAGAACCCGGGTTCCAGGAAAACACCGGCAAAAAACAGGGACCCGGTAATGGCGCCAAACCGGACCAACCGCACTCGCTGCCCCGACCGGTCTCCCAACCAGCCCCACACGCTGGGCGCGATGATCTTGGTGAGCTGGATGGTCGCCATCAGCGTGGCGATCTGGAGATAGGAAAAGCCCTGCCCCTCAAGGTAAAGGGACCAATAGGGAAGAAGCCCTCCCAAGAGGGCAAAGAACCAGAAATAGAGGTTTGAGAGCCGCCAGTAGATAACAAAACCTCTTTCGAGATATCAGAAATGCCTGGTGGCTTTGGCGGGAAACATGGTTCAAAAGCGTGGAGCGCCACGGATGGCGCGACCGAGCCCTACAGGGACGTATTCACGGGCGCTTTTTGAACCATGTTTCCCGCCGAAGCCGCTTCACCAATTGAGACCGCCTGCTGATTGTCGGATTACGCCTTTGGCTAATCCGACCTACGGAGTATGTGGGTTGGCGTCAGAGTTGGCCGAGAACCGGTGTAGAGACCTCCACATCGCCATTCTGTCCGCGATGGCGTAAGTAGTGGTCCATCAGCACGATGGCCATCATTGCCTCGGCGATCGGCGTTGCCCGGATACCCACGCAGGGATCATGGCGACCGGTGGTAATAACCTCCACGGGATTGCCGTCAACATCAATACTCTGCCCCGGTAACCGCAGGCTGGATGTCGGTTTCAGGGCAATACTGGCCAGGATCGGCTGACCGGAAGAAATTCCCCCAAGCACGCCGCCGGCGTTGTTGGACAGAAAGCCTTCAGGTGTCATTTCATCGCGGTGCTCGGTGCCTTTCTGCTCAATACAGCCAAAGCCGGCGCCAACTTCCACCCCTTTCACCGCGTTGATACTCATCAGCGCATGGGCCAGGTCTGCGTCCAGACGGTCAAAAATCGGCTCGCCCAGTCCCGGCGGCACCCCGTCAGCCACCACGTTGATCCTGGCGCCAATGGAATCCCCCTCTTTTCGCAGGGCGTCCATGTAGGCTTCCATCTCCGCTACTTTGTCGACGTCGGGACAGAAGAAGGGATTCTGGTGTACCTGATCCCAATCAAATTTTTCCGCCTTGATCGGGCCGAGCTGCGACAGGTAGCCCCGGATGCGGATGCCCAGGCGCTGCTCAAGAAACTTCCTTGCCACCGCGCCTGCCGCAACCCTCATGGCAGTCTCCCGGGCAGAAGAGCGACCACCGCCCCGGTAATCGCGAATGCCATACTTATGGGCGTAGGTGTAGTCCGCATGGGCCGGACGGAACTGCCCGGAAATCTTGGAGTAATCCTTGGATCGCTGATCGGTGTTTTCAATCACCAGTCCAATTGGAGTGCCGGTGGTCTTTCCCTCGAACACCCCGGACAGGATTCTCACCTCATCCGCTTCACGACGCTGTGTGGTATGTCGGGAAGTTCCCGGCTTGCGGCGATCCAGGTCCCGCTGCATGTCCTCTTCGGACAACGACAGTCCCGGAGGGCAACCATCAATAATGCATCCCAGTGCAGCGCCGTGACTCTCACCAAAGGTGGTAACTGTGAACAACTTTCCGAAGGAGTTTCCCGACATGATTCAGTATCTTATCCAGGTTTTATAAAAAAGTTCTCAGGATTTTTTCTGCCACTGGCGAAGGTCTTCTGCAGTCACCAGGAAGACGCCGTCACCACCATTTTCAAAATCCAGCCAGGTCAGCGGCATATCCGGATAGGCCTGCTCAAGGGCCACCCAACTATTGCCGACTTCGACAATAAGCAGCCCGCCCGGGTTCAAATGATCCGCCGCGCCAGCGATGATCCTGTGAGCAATGTGCAGACCGTCATCCCCGGCAGCCAGTCCGAGTTCCGGTTCATGGCGAAACTCATCCGGCATGCCGGCCAAATCCTCGGCGTCAACATAGGGCGGATTACTCAGGATAACGTCATAACGCCCTTCAATGCCGTCGAACACATCCGATTGAACCGTGTGTACCCGGTCGCCCAACTCGTGAAGCTCGATGTTGGATCTGGCCACGTCCAGGGCATCCGGCGAAACATCCGAAAGATCGACTTCCGCGTCTTCAAATATCGTGGCGGCTCCGATGCCAATGCAGCCACTGCCCGTGCAAAGGTCGAGAATACGCCCAACGGGGCGATCACCAAGCCAAGGTTGAAGGCCGCGTTCAATCAGTTCACCAATGGGAGAACGCGGAACCAGCACGCGCTCATCCACATTGAACGGCATGCCCATAAACCAGGCCTCACCCAGCAGATAAGCCAGCGGCACACGCTCTTCGATGCGCCTGCGCGTACGGCTGATAATAAGCTCCCGTTCTTCCCGGATGAGACGGGCATCCAGGAACAGCGTGTTGTTCTCCAGGGGCAGATTCAGGCTGCGCATCACCAGTTGCACGGCCTCATCCCACACGTTGTCCGTGCCATGGCCAAAATACAACTCCGAGGCGGAGAATCGGGAAGAAACGTACCGCAGGAAGTCCCTCACGGTATGCAGGTCATCGATGGGGCTGGTCACGGCATTCGGATTCCTGTGTGGGTGCGTATCTGGCCGGCATTATACGCTGTTTGCCCGCGCTACTGCAGCCCCAACCATCAACCCCGCTCAGACCGCGAGCGGGCCGGAGCTGGTGCGACTCTCCTCGTACCGGTCCAATGCCGCTGCCATGCGCTCCCGACCCAGCTGAATAAGCTCCGGCGCCTTGTGGTAATCGTAGCTGCGGGAGGCATTCTTCGGCACATTCACCAGCAAGTCCGGCGGATAACCGGCAATCTTGTACTGAACCAGGGCGCTCTGCATGGTTTCGATGGTCAGGTTCATAACGTCAAACTTGCCAATACCCAGCTTGTCCCAGTCGATGGTTTCATGGGTCAGTTCCGGATCATCCTGTATCTTTTCTGCCTGCTTTTTCTCTACGGCCTTGCTGATCTTGTCCACCGGCGAGTCACCGGTGGAGCCCGCCCCCTTGCGACTGGTGAAGGTTTTGATGGCGTCCCAGTCAAACCAGCGCGACGCTTTATCCCGGATAACGTTCACCCACTCTTCAGTATCACTGTCATCGCTTTCACCCGTGTCATTGAAGGCTGCATCGGGAATTCGGCGGCGGCGGTCATCCTCGCCGCTGAGGTTTACCGCCACAATCATATCGGCGTGGGAAGAAATGGTGGGAATGATGGGTAGCGGGTTCAACAATGCGCCGTCCACCAGAACCCGGCCATTCAGAACCAGCGGCGTCACGACACTGGGAATGGCAACGGAAGCACGAATCGCCTGATCAAGGGGCCCTTCCTGAAACCAGATTTCCTTGTGTGACAGTAAGTCCGTGGCAACGGCGGTATAGGCGATGGGCAGATCCTCAATGCGGGTGTCTCCTAACATGTCACGCACTACTGAGAATATCTTCTCACCACGAATGGCACCCACCGCATTGAAGGTCACATCCAGTAACCTGAGCACATCAAACTGGCCGAGCCCGGTCACCCAGTCCTTGTAATCCTTCATTTTGCCGGCCGCATACATTCCGCCCACCAGGGCGCCCATGGAACACCCGGATATGGCAATTATCTCATAGCCCCGCTCTTCCAGAACCTCGATCGCGCCAATATGGGCGTAGCCCCTGGCGCCACCGCTACCAAGAGTCAGCGCAACGGTTTTGCCCTTGCCCGGTTTCAACGGTTTCTTTTCGGATGACGCAGGCGATTTCGCGGCAGAGATACCGGTCCCCTCGACAACAGCAGACGCACCGTCCGCCGGATTCTCGCCCTGATCGGCATGCTTGTTTGTCGGTTTACTCACCCGGATCACCTCGTAATCACAACAATTTCGACACGATCACCCTGTCGCTCGGGAGACGGAAAAACAACGGACGGCCCGACGGTTATCAGTGTCTGTCGACTCTTTGATACCCCGCTTTTTTCGAGGACCTGTGACAGGGACTCCATGGCATTTTGTGCCCGCTCCATGGCTGCCTCCAAGGGCTCATCTTCCCCGAGTGACGCAAAACCGGTGAGTACCACCTGAGCGCCCTCTTCCTCTACCCAGTTATTCAGCATTCGACGATCCGTTGCACTCCATTCAAAGCGATGGGTGATGCCCCCCTGCCACGGTATGATGATTGGACCGCGGACCCGGGCATTGGCGGAATCAAGACCGGGAATTGCCGCGCCCTCACTGGCCTCCAGATGCTCGATCCAGACATATTCACGTTGGGTACCGCGAGTAACAGTGTAGACCAGGGTCAGCCAGGTCTTGCCGGATTCTCCCGTCACCGCGGCAACCAGGTAGTCCTGATCGGCATCACGCCCGTACAGCGTGGACTGATCAAAAATCTGGTTCGCCCAGACATTACTGCGACCACAACTGCGACCACTGCATTCGAACAGCACCTGGGCACCGCGTGACTGCAGAAGGGTCTGGTAATGCTCCCGAGCTTCGCCACGACTGGCATCCCGGTTAATCTGGTAAAGCCGGCCGACGCCCTTGACCGGAATCCGCGCCATGCGATCAGAGCGAATCGCGTTGTTGACCTCCCTGACCGGACTGAACAGAACCAGATGACCGGATGACACAACCGGAACTTCCTCTTCCAGTGAAGACTGGGGGAATGCATCCGGGAAACCGGACAGGTCATCCTCATCAGCCTGCGCAACGGGGGCGACGCCGGCCAACACAAGCAAACCGGCAATGAGATAGTTCAGTAGCGCTTTAACCGTCATGGTTGATAAAGGTCCTGATTGCATGGCTTACGGGGGTTACGTCCCCGTCAAAATGACAATGATGGCCGCCCGGCACGGTTACGGTTTCCATACGGGAAATGGCTTTCAGCCGAGGCTCCCAGCCTTTTCGGTGGGACAACAGGCCATCTTCGGCGCGAATGAAAAGCGTGCGGGTAGTGACCTTGTGCAGACAAGCAAGAACCTGCGATTCTTCCAGCATCATGATTGAAGGATGCCGGAGTCGGGGATCGGTGCGCCAGACATGCCCTTCCCCAACGTCTCTCATGTTGCGGGGGATCAGCGTCATCGCGGCCTCGGGGGACAATGGGCTCAGGCCACCTTCCCTTGCCTTGGCCGCAGTCTCTATATCTGGGTAGACCACTGACTTACCCGAGCCGGTCATGCGTTTTTTGATGGCTTTACGCAACTGCGGGATGGTGTCTTCCGGTGGCCGGCTGATCGGGCCAATGCTGTCAATCATCACCAGGCTGCGGACATGTTCCGGAAACGCCGCGGCGTAGAGCACACAGACGATGCCGCCGAGGGAATGCCCCACCAGATCCACCTGGTGGTCAGGACAATCACCGAAATGGCGCTCAACCAGTTCCGCCAGGTCGGATACGTAATCCATCAGCAGGTAACTCTGACCGTCCGGGCGATGGCCGGAATGACCGTGACCCGCCATATCCACTGCGTACACGTCACGTTCTGCACACAGCTCCGGCGCCAGGTGAGCAAACGTCAGGCTATTATCCAGCCAGCCATGGAGCATCAGAATCGGACAGGAGTCGCTTTGGCCATCGGCGGCGGGCCAATGCAGCCCGGCCAGTTCGATATTTCGCAGGGGCCAGTTTATCTCTTCACAGGATGCATCAACGGCCACATTTGGGGATAACGCAATATCATTCATTAAAGGGTTTGTTCGCTTCCGGTTACATGGTGTGGGTCGGACGGTCTGAACTCAGTGACCCGGCCAGATAGGACTCGATCTTGGTCCGCGCGGTTTCATCGTCCCCATTGAACTGGACACCGATACCGGCCGCCCGGTTCCCCTGAGCGCCTTTCGGGGTAATCCAGATTACCTTTCCGGCAACCGGGATCTTCTCGGGCTCATCCATCAGGTTGAGCAGCAGAAACACTTCATCCCCAAGTTGATACTGCTTCTGGGTGGGGATGAACAGCCCACCCTGCCGGATGTATGGCATATACGCGGCGTACAGAACGGCCTTGTCCTTGATGGTGAGTGTCAGAATGCCACTTCGTGCGCCAAAACCGGGGCCCATAGTTAACACCTTTCTGTCTGTATGGCTGTAAACGTTGTTTTGTCGGATTACGCCTGCGGCTAATCCGACCTGCTTAACTAATCCGACCTGCGGATCAAATTCCCTGATATTTCGCAATCATAGCAGCAGTTGACCGAAATCGCTCTCCCTGCAGTAGCCGATCGGGATCAGGCCGATGCCCGTTTACGTGGCATTAAATCCTGCCAGGCGATCAACAGCCGAACGGCTTCCAACTCCGGGTTCACATTGTATACGCCGGCAGACCTGGCCTCATGGATCAACGCCAGTATCTGGTGCGCGCGCCAGGGCGGGTTGAATTTGGCCAGATAACCGAGCATATCCGCCGCATCCGTATCCCTCGGGCTGCCGCCGGCCGTTATCCGGGCCAGGTCCGCGGCCCAGCCCTCAAACAGCCAAAGGGCGCCTTCCAACCCCATGGCTTTGAAAGGTTTTGCCGCTTCCCCCACCGTTAACTGCCCTTTCATGAACTGGCGAAACTGCGCCAGTGCCTGATCGCGCTGCGTCAGGAAATCACTGGTCAGATACTCATAGGCCAGTCTGGGCGCATTGCCGGAAAGCGCCAATGCTTTACCGCACAATTCGGCTGACGGCTGGTCTGCCTCGTCGAGCTTCATAACTTCCGCCGCCAGCCATCGGGCAGCCGCGTCGCCATCAGGAATCGCAATCAACAGGTTCTGGCACCGGGACCGGATAGTCGGTAAAACCGGACGCCCGCTTTCCTGCAGCAAAATCAGCACGACATCGTCGGATGGCTCTTCCAGGGTTTTGAGCAGGGCGTTCGCGGAGTTGATATTCAACTGGTCGGCACGATCAATAATGGCAATCTTGCGCTGCCCGACCTGCGGGGACGACACCGCAAACGAGGACAGGGCGCGCACCTGGTCTACCTTGATCATCCGCGATTTTTCCGGCGTGTATATCCGGATATCCGGGTGGGTACCCGCCGAAACCAGCTCGCATTGCTTACACACACCGCACGGCTGATGGCCGTTATCACTGTCGCTGGCCGGTTGTTCGCAGATCAGCAGCGCAGCCAGCCCGTCCGCGAACATCCGTTTACCGACACCACGCTCCCCGGTAACCAGCAGCGCATGGGGCAGCCGGTTCTCGGCAAGACGTTTCTGCAGGCTCTGCCAGGCTTCATGAAGCCAGGGCATGGACGCTTCGGATGGATTCAACCTGTTACCCTTCCAGTGCTGTTCTAGTGGTGGTTTTACGGGGCTTTGAGGAATCCCGTGATATCTGCTTTTTCATCGTGACCAGGAGGCGCCGCATCTGTTCGAGGGATTGACGCCCTCCCCTGTCCGGATCGCTGCCATAGTAATGCTTGTTAACCGTCCGGGCAAAAGCCCTGGCGGTTCCGGCGGCGGCAGGCCTGGCTGAACCAATCCTTTCGGCCAGTTGAGCCGGAGTCTCTCCGAATCGCACCGGAATGCCGGCACGTTCACAAAGCCGGTGCCACTGATGGATCAACCTTACCACGGGATCACGGCTTGCCGACCGACGCACCTGCCACGCCGAGAATGCGCCCGCCACCAGCAACGCCAACCCGACAATGCCCGCCGTCGCGTAACCCAGCTCCTTGAGCCCGAGCCCCCCGGGCAAACGGGACATCAGGTCCATCTGTGACTGACCCTGATAGCCAACGACCCAGCGCTGCCATTGGTAATTGATCCTGTCCAGCTGCAACGACGCCCATTGCAGCATGGGGATATTGCCGTACCGCTGCGGCGAAGCCCAGTCGTCTTCCAGGAAAGAGCCTTCACCGGCGACAGCATCCCGCAAACCAGATTCAATGCGGTCGGGAGCGATCGCAGCCGTCGGATCCACACGTACCCATCCCTCGCCGTCAATCCAGGCCTCCACCCAGGCATGGGCGTCGTACTGACGGACGATAAGGTACTCGTCATCAGCCCCGGGATCGCCACCCTGGTAGCCCACAACCACCCGTGCCGGAACGCCCGCCGCCCGCAACAAAAATGTGGTCGCGCCGGCGTAATGGGCGCAAAAGCCCCGCTTTGCATCGAACAGCAGGGCGTCAATGCCGTCTTCCGGCATGGCCGGCGGTCGCAGGGTATAGAAGTACTGCTGCTGCCGGAAGCGGGTCATCAACGCTTCGATCATGGCGCCAGAGTCGGGATAATCGGCTTTCAGCTCCTCCGCCAGCGCCCTGGCCCTGGGGTTACCGCGACTCGGCAGCTGGAGGTATCGGCGCAGGCTTTGCGGCGCATCAGCGTCATCGGTTTCACCGCCAGTCAGGGCCATTCGATAGCGCACGGCGCTGTCCGCCGGGCGACGAAACCGGAAAAGCCCCTCATCGGTTGGCAACACATTGTCCGAAACCGCCACGGAACCATCCAGCGCGAACGCCCAACGCTCATCCGTGGGCTCCATCAGGACATCGTATTGGCCAGATTCAAGATCTCCCGCGCCGCCGTCAACGGCCACCCTTCCCGGTCGCCTGAAGGGCTCATTACGCCCCTGGCGCCAGGTTTCTCCGTCGAGATAGTCGAGAATCAGTCCACGCCAGTACCGATCCCGGTAGGCCGGAAGATCATCGCCAAAGGTGGCCCGGAAGGCTCTCTCGCTGCTCTGTGCCAGGCTGGAGATATCCCCCGGCCGCATGGTGTCACTGATACCCGATCTTGCCTCACCGGACACCATAGGCACGCTCCATAACGGCGCCATCCTGGGAAAGAAGACAAACAGCAGAACCACAATCGGCAGCGTCTTCAGTAACATCGTACCCAGCCGACGCCAACCGGAGGCCATGGACTCCGGCAGGTCGGGCGCATTCAGGACCTGAAGCCCCACCAGCAACAGCCCGACCGCCACCAGATTCACGACGGCCCAATAGATCTCCTGATGAAACAGGAAATTCACGGTTGCCAGATACACCAGAATAAAAAACAGCACATAGAAATCCCGCGTAGATCGGGTCTCCAGCCATTTCAGACCAACCGCCAGCACAAAAAACGACGCCGCCGTGTCCACCGTAAAGCGACCCTGAACGGTGGCGATATAGACCGCGATCACCCCCAGCATAATGCCGGTTTTCAACCATTTCCCCGGTAACCGGACACGGCCGGACTGCGCCAGCCAACGCCAACCCGCAAGGACAATACAGCTGGCGACCAGCCAGAGCGGAAGTCGATCCCATTGAGGGGTGAGCAGCAGCGTAAAGCTGGCAATCACCCAGATCAGGGCCCTGGTGGGTAATACGGGTGCCTCCGTTCCCTGCAAGGTCTGTTGGCCGTAACCGCTGGCAAGGGTCATCAAACGCCCTCCCCGGCTACCGTTGACCCGGCAGCCTGGCCCCGAGTACCGAAAGCAGCCGTGGAATCATCCCGCGGCTTCTCCAGCCCAAACACCGCCAGACTCTTCAGGCACCGGCTGACATGGGCAGGTCCTGCGTCCGGACCTATCTCCTGTCCCGGCAGACTCAAACCGAAAGGAACGCCGGTTCGGCTGCGTTCAAGCACCTGGGCGGTGAGATAGCTGACTCTCAATTCCTGATCCACACCCGGAAAGGCCTGATAGTCGAGCCAGTGAGGGCTGCCCTGCTCACCTTCCCAGTCGGCAATCACCATCTGGCCGGTACGGGCGTATCGTTTCCATAACACCCGCTGGGTCAGATCCCCCTCCCGCCAAGGCCGCATATCCGCATGGTCATTGCCGTCCACGGAACGGGAGGTATCCTGATCATCGCCGTCTGTCACAGTACCCGTTGCTTCCGGTGCCGGAACCGGCCGCGGATAGACAATGCCGAAGGACGCCGGTCGCACCCAGGACCAGGCCTTGAGCAATCCGAACGGGAAGCGGGTTTCAACCCGGACCCGATCGGGACGAAAATACCCACGACGGGGGCTTTCAGCAGACAGCACCATATCCCCGGCCTGGCCTGCCGGAACGTGTTGCTGACTGAGGGTGTAGCGTTCACAGCTGAGCGATATGGCGACCGCATCGTGCCTGCCAGACACGGCACGGAACCGAAACGGGATCCTGTCGCCGGCAAAACCCTCGCCGGCCTGAACAAGGGTAAGCTCCAGGCCCGCCAGGTTCCGGTGGGTCTGGTGCATGGCCGCCACCAGAATCGCGCCCAGCATGAACGTGAGAAGGTAAATCAGGCTGTTCTGATAATTGATCCCGGTGATGAGCATGATGAGCAGCAGCATGCCAAACACCACCCCGGGCCCCGTGGGCAGTATGAAGATGTTGCGCTGGCTGAAAACCTGCTTGTCCGCGCGGGGAATCCTGCGATTGAGCCAGCGCTGCCAGCGTGTACGAATAGCCTGAACCATAAGGCTCCTGTTACCCAGCCAAGAACATTAGGCTGCCTATATAACCATCTTTTACGGGATTTTTATAACAATACTGACAATACACCGATGGTGATCACAAACCCGCCAGAAATCCCTTGAATTTGTGTCTGGCAATCCGAATACTGATTTATGGGGCGCTGACTGAGTGCCGTACCTTTTCAGACGCACCTCACCTTCGTGGATCACAGGCCAAGAGGCTATACCATGACACGCCCAACGTCTCTCTCCATTGCCATTACCAGCGCCACCGGCCTTGCCGTTTTCAGCTCCGCGCTGTCGGCCGGGGTACAAACCATGACATCCGATGAGATGGTGGAAACCTATGTGAAGGACTCCGCCGTTATTGTCGTCCCCAGGGATCAGCAAAAGAGCGCCGCAGACCGACAGCGTATTATTCGCTCCCTGACGATTTCCCCCGGCGAACCGGTGCTGACAGAAGCAGAAGAGGAAGCCTATCGGGAGGCCCTTCAGCGCTACCAGAAAGAAGGCAAATCCGACGCCCTGGAACAGGCCGAGGAAGAGTTTCTCCGCCGCGCTTTACTGCTGCCTCAGGAGGAACTGGCCCGCGCCCAACCCCGGGCGGATTTTGCGCCCACGATCCAGCCCATCATTTTTGGCCAGCAGGCCCAGATCCCGGATGAGCCTTTCACCCAGACATTCCTGAATGACCAGCTCGGTATTGGCTACGATGGCCAGAACGTAAACTTTTCCATTGGTAATCCCCCGGGCATTGACCGCATTGAAGTTCCCCACGCCATTAACGAAGGGCCGGTCACACTGACTCCACGGCCAGGGGGCGGTTTTGATTTGTCGATCGCGGTGCCGGATCAGTAACGGCGTTCAGGACCACCTGCCGGGATAGATCGTATTCCTGTAACGGTGCCTCGCGAGGCACCGTTTTTTGTTCGCAATTACCTGACAGACAAAAAAATGCCCCGCCAAAGGCGGGGCATAGTCAAGCTAGACTCTTTCGAGTGTTCGCTTAGTCAGCATGGCCATACACAGCCAGTCGGGTATCGCTGACGTGCAGGTTGTCGATGCCGATCGTACCGATGCTCTCGCCACCGATCACAGTCTCTGCAACGTTGATATCCATCAGGACATCCTCTACATCGATGCGCAGTACATCGGTAGCAGTGGAGGCGCCAAGACCGTCACCTTTGTAGATATCGAGACCCACGATAGCGAAACCAGCCTGAGCCAGACCCACTTTACGAGTTTCTTCATCGGTCAGGTTCGCCGGATCTTCACCGAAGATCGCAGCCAGACCTGCAGCGCCAAGGGTTTCACCACCGGACTCAGAGCTGTTGATGGTCATACCACGAACACCGATGCCGAGGAATTCAACGTCGAAGTTCATTTCTTCAACGGTGAATGCCGCGTCCAGATTCAGTGTGCCAGTGCCAGCCTGGCCATCCACGTCGTCAGTGTCTACGCGGATATCCAGGGCACCCAACAGACCCCAGGAGTCCATGTTGGACACCAGTACAGTGTTCTGACCGCCATTGCCATCCAGTTCCATGGAGTCAGCAGTGAAGCCCCAGTCGATAGGCACCGCGTTGCCATCGGCGTCTTGCTGCAATGAACCGACATGGATAATGGCATCGCCATCATCTGCGATGTCGATATCGATAACCAGTTGGTCAAGCAGGTTGCCCAGCCCGGAATCCTGGGCTGAATCCGTCTGGCTCACGCCAGCACCACCCAGCTCAATGCCCTTCACCGCAAAGCTGCCTTCATCGGTGTAGGTGAACTGACCAATGGAAACGCGGGTCTCAAGCTCGATAGTCACACCGGCCTGACCGGTGACATCGCCCATCATGCTGTCGTCCATGGCCTGCAGCTCGGCGTGAGCTGCAAAAGGCGCGGCGGCAACGGCTGTTGCCAATGCAAGTTTCTTCAGGCCTTTCATCTTGTTCTCCTTGATTGAACTTATTTTTGTATCCACTTGAACTTTTATGAGTGGGCCTTACCCACGCCTTCATTTAAGATTGTTTTACATTCCGGTTCCGTGAATGTATTCACAAATTGTCACAAAATGCTTCAGTTAGTTATATACTCAAATTTAATACTTATTTATCAATCGGTTAAAATTACGACTTCTGGCTTTTGTCATCGTAGAAAATCTGAAAGGGTTTCTCTTGAGACATGGCATTGCCGAACTCGGCGGTACCCTGCTCCAGTTCTATCGGAATCAGTTTGAGCCCGGAAACTCCGAGGCGATGTTCATGCTCGATCGCCATAATCCGAATCTGCTCGCCGTTCTTGTCAATCTTCCCCGGATAGGTAATAAGGGATGCGTGGATCTCGCCTCGACGGGCGATTGATTTCAGGCCCGCACGGTACATCAGGACCTTCGCCTCACCCGGAGCCTGCTGCGCTTCTTCCGAAAGCGCCATTTTCTTCACCTCACCGTCTTTCATCAGCATCCAGGCCATGGGCTGGAACACACCGGATGCCTCAAGCTCCTCACCCACGGAACCAACGGACACCTCTGTCATTTCCTTGAGATGTTTTTGTGCAAGTGCCACTACGGTTGCCAGCTCTTCCTCGGACAGCTTTCCATCTGAAAGGACGTGGTTGTCATAATCATCTGCATCCTGAGCCATGGCGGCTCCAGAGAAGGCCGCTGCAATCATCATGACGAACGCGAAAATACCAAAACGAATCAGGGATTGTGTTTTCATAAGTGGTTACTGCCTTTCGAAGTGTTGTTAATATGGCACCGCCCCGCACCGGGACGGTCTTCTTCAAGGCTACCGTTAACCTGTGCGTAATTTTGTTAAGTGTGTAACAACGTGCAAATATTCATTGCATACCCCCTCAACTGGTGACCGATCCCGTGACTGAACGATCCGAAAGAACCCTGGCCATCTCTCTGGAGGAGGCGAACAACGTCATTTCCCACATCTGTGGGACAAAGGGTTTTGTCGACTTTCATTCACCAGACCGGGGCGGGCGAATCCTGACGGCCTACCCTGTACAGAACTGGCGGATCCCGCTGGGAAAGCCAGCCTTTCTGCAAGTCATGGCCGATATCAAGGCGCAACACCGTGCCTATTCACTGGAGGGTTCCATATCCTCAGGCGGCCTGTTCGGAAGCCTTTTCTATGAAGCCGGCCGATGCACCGTGCCCGGCTTCAGTGATTCAGCGGCTCACCCGACGGAACATGGGGGATATGTTGGTCTTTATTTATGGGAGCTGTTCATAGCCGATGCCAATAACCCAGCCGAAGGGGCACACCTGGCTTTTCATCCCGCCTGCGATGATCACACTCAATCAACGGTCCTCGGGTTCCTCGGCCAGCCCTTTCCTGAAGCACACCCTGGTTTCCGGATTACCCGTCCATTCCAGGGCGATAAAGATAAAACCCATTACCTGAACGGAGTGGGCAAAGTTCTGGACTATATTCACGCTGGGGACTGCTACCAGGCCAATCTGTCCAACAAATACCTTGGTCAGTGGTCAGGCTCCCCCTACCAGGCCTACACCGCATTGACCAACGCCATCCCTGTCCCCTACTGCGCATACCTTGATGCAGGCGCATGGCAGGTTCTCAGTATATCGCCCGAGCTTTTTCTCAGTATCAGAGGCAGGCAGGTGGTCACCAAACCAATAAAAGGTACGCGGCCACGTAACCACGCATCGGTGCAGAAGGATAAAGATATTGCCGAAGAGCTGTCAGCTTCCATTAAGGACCGCGCGGAAAACCTGATGATTGTAGATTTGTTGCGGAACGACCTGTCCCGTTTCTGCCAGAGTTTCTCGGTCAGGGTGTCTCATCTTTTCGACATTGAATCCTATGAAAATGTCCATCAACTGGTCAGCACAGTGGAGGGCACCCTGGATGAGCACCACTCGCCTCTTGATGCCATGCTAATGGCATTTCCGGGAGGCTCCATTACGGGCGCGCCGAAGCGAAGAGCAATGGAAATCATCAGTGAACTGGAATGCCACGCCCGGGGACCGTATTGCGGCACACTGTTTCAATGGGATTTCAACAACAATCTGGAGAGCAATATCGCTATCCGCACTCTGATGACCGAGTCGAATGGCTCGATTCATTGCTGGGCGGGCTGCGGAATTGTTGCGGACTCGGATCCCGAGGAGGAATACCAGGAGTCTGTCACCAAGGTTGGCAAACTGATGCGGGTTCTGGAGTCCTTGTAGAGGACGCAACCTGTGCGCCCTCTAACAGTCAATCAGGCGCTGTGAACCGCACTGGCCTTGAGGAACTCCTGCCTGAGATCGTCAAACGTATGAACCGCCGGGAACTGCGGGAACTCGTCAATGACGTTCTGCGGGGCGTGGAACAGGATGCCGGCTTCCGCCTGGCTCAGCATGGTGGTGTCGTTGTAGGAATCCCCGGCTGCGATAACCCGGTAGTTCAGCAGCTGGAATGCCCTGACCGACTGGCGTTTGGGATCGCGCTGGCGCAGCAGGTAATTGGTGATCTGACCGTTTTCCGCCACTTCCAGCTTGTGACAAAGCAGCGCCGGGAAGCCCAGCTTGGCCATCAGCGGCATGGCAAATTCGTAGAACGTATCGGACAGGATGACCACCTGGAAGCGCTCACGCAGCCAGTCCAGAAACTCACTGGCGCCGGGCAGCGGGTCCAGTTCACTGATCACTTCCTGAATCTGGGGCAGACCATAACCGTGCTCATCCAGCAGCCGCAGGCGCTGCTTCATCAATACGTCATAATCAGGGATATCGCGGGTGGTGGCCCTCAGTTCCTCAATGCCGGTTTTTTCCGCAAACGCGATCCAGATTTCCGGGATCAGTACTCCTTCGAGGTCAAGGCACGCGAGTTCCACAGTGATCTCCTGATTGTCATAGTCAGTGTTTCCGGCGGCCAGCCTGGACGCTCGGGTTTCAATGGGCCCGTATGATAAGAAAATCCGCCGCCGAATGCATCGTGCTTCTTGCCCGCTATAAGGATATACAACCAGATTCCTTCAGCCGGGCCACACTTAATGGTAGATTTATCACACATTTATGAAGGACTACGCTTTTCATGACAGATGTTGGCGCGTTAAAGCAGGAACTCGAAGGACAGAGCCCAAGGGCCATTCTTAAAGCAGCCCTGGCGAAGTTCGATAATATTGCCATCTCCTTCAGCGGGGCCGAGGATGTCGCCCTGATCGAAATGGCCCATAAACTCACAGACAACCTCCGGGTATTTACCCTCGATACCGGGCGACTGCACCCCGAAACCTATGAATTCGTCGAGCGGGTGCGCAAGCACTATGGCATTACCATTGAAGTGCTATTCCCCGATGCTCAGGAAGTTCAGGATCTGGTCACCCGCAAGGGGATGTTCAGCTTCTACGAGGATGGCCACTCCGAATGCTGTGGCATTCGCAAGGTCAACCCGCTCCGCCGCAAGCTGGCCACCGTCGACGCGTGGATTACCGGGCAGCGCAAGGACCAGAGCCCGGGCACCCGCAACGACGTGCCGGTGGTGCAGATAGACGAGGCCTTCTCCACGGACGAACGGCAACTGGTGAAGTTCAATCCCCTGGCGGACTGGACATCAAAGGAAGTGTGGGACTACATCCGCATGACGGAAGCCCCATACAACAAGCTGCATGACAGAGGCTTCGTCAGTATCGGCTGTGAGCCCTGCACCCGGCCTGTACTGCCTGGCCAGCACGAACGTGAAGGCCGCTGGTGGTGGGAAGAGGCCACACAGAAAGAATGTGGCCTGCACGCCGGGAATCTGATCGCCAAAGACGGTCAGTAAGTCGGCAGCTCGACATCCCGGAACAGCTCTTCGATTTCCGATCGGCTGCCCTGATGCGCAACCGCCTCATCCACCCTCTCCTGGGTGAGATGGGGCGCGAAGCGCTGGATAAACTCGTACATATAACCGCGCAGGAAGGTGCCCTTACGGAAACCGATGCGGGTGACGCTGGGCCGGAACAGCTTGCGCGCGTCCAGGGCAACCAGGTCGGTATCAACCTTCTCATCAAATGCCATGCTGGCAATGATGCCGACCCCCAACCCCAGGCGGACATACGTCTTGATGACATCAGCATCGGCGGCGGTGAACACCACCTTTGGCGTTAGCCCCTGGGACTGGAACGCTTCATCCAGCTTGGAGCGACCGGTAAAGCCAAAGACATAGGTGACCAGCGGGTACTGCGCCAGCTCCGGCAGGGTTAACTCGGATAGTTTGGCCAGTGGATGGTTCCTGGGCACGATCACGCTGCGATTCCACTTGTAGCAAGGCATCATGATCAGGTCATTGAACAGCTCCATGGCTTCGGTGGCGATGGCGAAATCCACCGCGCCGTTGGCCGCCATCTCCGAAATCTGCATCGGGGTTCCCTGGTGCATATGCAGAGACACATCCGGATAGGCCTCGATAAAGCCACTGATAACCGGAGGCAGCGCGTACCGGGCCTGGGTGTGGGTAGTGGCAATACTGAGATCGCCCTTGCGCTGGTTGCTGAACTCCTGGGCAATCTTTTTGATGCCCTCTACCCTGCGAAGTATTTCCCCCGCTTCACGGATAATGATTTCCCCGCCCGGGGTGATCCGCGTCAGGTGTTTACCGCTGCGGGCGAACACCTCGAGACCAAGCTCATCCTCCAGCAGTCGAATCTGTTTGGAAATACCCGGCTGCGAGGTAAAAAGACTCTGGGCGGTGGCAGATACATTGAGATCATGGTGCGCGACTTCCCAGATATAGCGCAACTGTTGTAATTTCATCGACCCTGTTGCTCCCTGAATTCCCGGAAAACTCGGGCTGCGTTACCGCTGTGCTTCAGCCCACACTGATAAAACACAGAATACGCATAAAAATTTCATTTTTCATTCTTTTTTGGTATACACAATACCTTCCCACTCAGTTTAGACCAAAAACCGAATAACGCTGCATTCCTAATGCCCTTTTGCAGCCAGCACCCTTGACTTCAGTGTGACAAAGCACACAATCCGAAATCGATACTTCAAGTGCATTCAGGGATACGATGCTGCTGACCACCAAGTTCCTCAGACCCACCTCCGACCCCCGCGCCGTCAGTCGGGAACGGCTGTGCAGTCTGTTGCAACCCGGCTTCCAGAAACGGCTCAACCTGGTGGTTGCGCCGGCCGGGTTTGGTAAAACAACATTGGTGAGCCAGTGGTGCACGCAGTTGGGCACGTCGACCGCCTGGCTCTCCCTCGATGAACATGATGACGAACCCCGGCGCTTCTGGCAGTACATGGCTGGCGCGTTTGAGCACAGCGGACTGGCAGGTATGGACCTCTGCCGGCAACAGCTCAGCCACTGCTCCCTGCAGGAGCTGGAGGGGCCCATCACCAGTCTCATCAATGCCCTCGCCGCAGATGGCGCCCAGTGGTCGCTGGTGCTGGACGATTTCCACTTCATCCGGAATACCGATATCCAGCGCCAGTTCTCCTATTTTGTGGACTACCTGCCGCCGGGAGTCACGGTAACGCTCGCGTCACGCACGGAGCCTCCCCTGCCCCTGTCCCGTTGGCGAGTCCGGGCGTGGATCGAAGACATTCACCCCGGTTTGCTGGCGTTCTCCGAGGAGGAATGCCAGCGTTTTTTCCGGGAAACCATGGGGCTGGACGTCTCTGAGCAGGAAGTCCGGAAAATCTGCCGGAAAACCGAGGGCTGGGTGGCCGCCATGCAGTTGTCGGCACTCTCCGGGGTCAACAGGTCCAGTCGTGAATCCTCGGCTCCGCCTATTACCGTCGATGTCGATGAACGTCGCATCAATGACTATGTCCTGAGCGAGGTGCTCGAACAGCAGCCCGGGGACATTCGCGACTTTCTGATCAGTACGGCCTGTTGCCCCAAGCTCTGTTCAGCGCTGTGTGATTCGGTACGGGGGGCATCGAACAGTCAGTCTCTGCTCGAACAACTGCTGCGGCAAAACCTGTTTCTGATCCCCCTGGACACCCGCAACCAATGGTTCCGGTACCATGACCTGTTCCGGGACGCGTTGCTGCATCGGGCATGGGCGCATGACCCGGACATGGCCGAGCAGCATTGGCAGCGGGCAGTGACGTGGTTGCTCAACCATGATCACGTGCAGGAAGGCATTGCCCAGATCGTTCGCCAGCAAGACTGGGCCTGGCTGGCACGGGTTCTCGCGGAGCACGGCAATAACCTGATTCACGGCGGCTATCACCTCCCCGTTCTCAACTGGCTGGACTCACTACCGACCGACGTGGTGGATGGCAGCCCGCAACTGCAAATGTTGCGGATCTGGGCCCTGTTCTTTGCCAACCGCGTGGAGATGCTTGAGCCGCTGCTTTCGAACCTCGAGGATATTCTGGATAAACGGGTGGCCGACTCCCACCCGGATGCCGAGGGCGCCCTGGGCCTGCAAAGCGAAATATCCCTGATCCGCTCCTACCTTGCGCGTACCAGAAGCGATGACAAGAGCGCCAGTGATCTGACACGTCAGGTACTCAGGGATATCGACCATACCCGCATCCCCCTCAAGTCCGTCACCTACTACGGTGTCGGCCTGGACCACTACGGCAAGGGAGACCTGCCTTCCGCCAAAGAGGCACTTCGTTCCGCGGTCCGCTATGGAGAACTGGAACGCAAACCCAGCACCGTGCTCTCCAGTGGCGGCCTGCTGGCCTGGATCCAGTACAATCGCGGCGATATCGATGACGCCCTGGAAACCTGTACTTCGGTGCGGCGCTGGGTGGACCAGCAGTATACCGATCCGGCTCAACCCAGACTGATTTCCTGCTGGCAGAACAGCGCACTGACGGAAATATACCGCGAACGTAACGAACCGGAACTGGCGGCCTCTCACCTGGCGCCGCTGCTTGATCATGTCACTAACGGTACCGAACCCGGGCAGCACGTTGTTATTCAGTACGTGCGGGGCCACCTCGCCTTCAGCGAGGGCCGTTACCAGGAAGCCATCGAATCCCTGGAGGACGCCGCCACGGTCGCCCGGCGGCGGCGCGATCATATCCTGTTCGAGCCTCCTGCCTGTTCCGCATTGCTTGCCCGGTGTTACCTGGCAGCCGGCCAGCTTCAGCGGGCACAACAGTGGGCCCAATCCGTCACCGATGAGCATTTTTCCAACCCCCTGAACCGGGAGCAGAATCAGATCAGTACGGCCAGGGTCCTGGTGGCTGCGGCCCGCCCGGCGGAGGCCATGTCGATACTTGCGCCGTTACGTCTCAGTGCTGAAAAAGATCAGCATTTCCGACACCTGGTGGAGATCCTGACGGTTTACGGAGAGGCCCTGCATGTCGAGGGGAAAACCTCAGAGGCCAGCCAGATGTTGGCTCAGGCGGTGCAGAAGGCCGCGGATGCCGGATTTATGCGATTGTTCGCTGAGGAAAGTCCCACTGTACGGGAGCTGTTGATGGAGTTGCCCGCCCTGCGAGCGTCTTCCGGCTGGAACAGCCGTTTGCTGGCGATGCTTCGCGGTATCAGCAGCCCGCCAGCGGGCCAGGAACACGCCCCGGGCAGGGATAACGTCGAGACAATGACCGCTTCTGGCGAGATCCTTGCGGAACCCCTGAGCCAGCGGGAACAGGAAGTGCTGACACTGATCAACGAGGGACTGGCCAACAAGGATATCGCCAACCGCATGAACGTTGCCCCTGCGACCGTCAAGGCACACATCCGTAACCTTTACGGCAAACTTGGGGTCAGCCGCCGGACCGAAGCCCTGGCCAGGGCCCGGGAACTCGCCTTACTGGATTGACCCGGATGGGCGGGTCGATTTTGTGATTCACATCACATTTTCGGCGAACTATTGCGCCCCACTACGCCCTTTGGACGATCCGTCTAAGCCCCTTCTTCTTCTATGATTCATTTCACGGTGAGGCGCGCCCTCACCAGGAATTCTGAAACTTCAGGCCTTCAGATTCCTTGTTCCGCGTTGTTTTCGACGCCCGGGTTCGATTCAGAACCCCTTTTGACAAGAGCCATTCCCAACCGGGATGGCTCTTTTTTTATCGCTCACTGTTCGATAATACGGCGAAAAGGCGGCAAGGCATCCAGTAGTAGCTGTCCATAGCGGCGAGAGACAATCCGCCGGTCAAGAATGGTGACCCGACCGGTATCCTGCTCGGTCCTCAGCAACCGCCCGACAGCCTGGACCAGTTTGATGGAAGCATCCGGAACGGTTATTTCCATAAACGGGTTTCCGCCCCGCTGGGACACCCATTCCGCCAGACTCGCCTCGATCGGATCGTCCGGTACGGAAAATGGCAGGCGGGTGATGATCACGTGGCCGAGGTATTTTCCGGGTAAATCGATGCCTTCAGCAAAACTGGCCACCCCGAACAGCACGCTGGGGCGCCCTTCGTCCACACGGCTGCAATGCTGGCGTAATACCTCGCCCTTGGCCATGTCGTCCTGGGTGATGATCAGGTCCGGATACTCCGGCGCCAGGGCGTCGCGAACGAGCTGCATCTGGCGGCGGGCGGTGAACAGTACCAGTGTGGCCTTTTCGCCCACCCAAAGATCCGGCAGGCGTGACACCAGGGCATCGGTAAAGGCGTCATCGGTTGGCATCGCCGTCATGGCGGGTACCTCTACCGTGGCCATTTCGGCGTAGCGGAAGGAACTGGGAACCACCAGGAAGCGGCTGGCTTCCGGCAACCCCGCCCGCGCCTGCAAACGGTCAAAACGCCCAAGCGCCGTCAATGTGGCGCTGGTCAGCACTGCGCCATAAGCACGGGACCAGAGCCTGGAATACAGCAGGTTGTCGGCCAGTACCGGACTGCTGTACAGGGTAATGTCCTCGGCATGGTCCCAGCGCTGGCGAATGGCCCATCGTGCCGCAGGCGGGCTTTTTGATTTCGGTTTTACCTGAATCTCTTCCCCGTCGGCCTCGTCGCTGTCAGCCGGCCTGGCCCCGGTGGTCTCACACCAGGCTACCCACAGCCGAAGCTGATCCTCAGATCTGGCATGAAACGAACCAATGACCGGGTACCAGGATTCCGCCGTTTCCCGGTCCACATCGTGTTCCTTGCGCTCATCAAACGCTTTCTGGAGCTCATCCACCAGAACGCCCAGCTGTCGCACCAGGTTAGCGGTCGCAATTCTGGCATCCGCAGCCAACGCCGCCAGGGCTTCCGGTAGCTCTCCGTCCGGGTATCGCCACTGTGCTGAACGACGTTCTTCACTGAATTCCCAGCCGGTATTCTGCTCCGCCTCGTTGTAGACGTCGGTCAGAGCCATATCAACCCCCCGCGACGCCTCACTGACCCGATCAATGGTTTTTGCGGCCAGGGTCGATGGCGCCAGGAACGGCTGCATTTTCCCCATAGCCTGGGACAGTTGTTTCAGCCACTGCCGCGTCGCGTTCAGCGGTACGGACGCGGCGAAATGGTTCAGCGCCTTGTCCGGGAGGTGATGGGCCTCGTCGAAAATGAACAGCGCGTTTTCCGGCTCCGGCAGAATCGCTCCTCCGCCAAGGGCCAGATCCGCCAGGACAAGGTCGTGGTTGGCCACCACAATGTCGGCGTCGTCCAGATCTTTACGGGCGTCAAAGAACGCACAGCTGTCAAAATAACTGCAGTGGCGGTTGGTACACTGCCGGTGATCAGTGGTGACCTGTCGCCAGATGTCATCGGGAATCTGATCGGGCCAGTGGTCACGGTCGCCGTCCCAGGTCCGGGAGCCATAGCTGGCCAGCATATCCTCGAAGAAGGCGCGGGTTCCGGGCTCCTCGTTGCCGGGTCCATCCAGCAGGAACAGCGGCATGGTATCGCTGTCGCCGTTACCCTCGTCATGGAGGCGGGCCTCAAGCCGGGACATGCAGAGATAGCGCCCGCGCCCCTTGGCCAGGGTCCAGCTGAAATCCTGCTTGCTGTGCTTCCTGAGATCCGGCAGGTCCTTGTGGACGATCTGGTCCTGCAGCGCCACGGTGGCCGTGGAAATCACCAGCGTCTTGCCCAGGGCTTTGGCGACAGGAATAGCCGCAATCAGGTACGCCAGGGTCTTGCCAGTACCGGTGCCCGCCTCCACAACGCAGGCCGACGGCGGCGACGTACGCTGGCCGTCGTTATCGGTGATATCGCCCATATAGCGGGCAATTTCCGCGATCATCAGCCGCTGGCCGTACCGGGCCCGAATATCCTTTCCCGCCAGGACATCCCGGTAGGTCTGCTGAATCTGCTGTTTGGTTTCGTCGGTCAGGGCCATCAGCGCGGGCTCACCCAGTCGCGGACCACTCCCACCCGGAACTGGCGGCCATTCTTGCTCAGCACCACGCCCTCCTCGGTAATGCGGTCGACGCGAATGCCGGAAAAGCTGTCACCGGTCCTCATGTACTGGTTGTTGATCATTACCCGCCGCGCGGAAGGATCGGACGAGTAGATATGGCTGTTGAAAATCAAATCGGGAATACTCTTCTGAAATGGCAAAGGGAGTTCGACCAGGTGGGGCACACGCCCCATCGGTTCCTGTTCAGGCAGCGCCGGAACGCTGTTTGCCTCCGTCCGGTTGGGTACGATCACCGTTGGACGAAGGCGGGGCTCCGCCTCACCGCTTTCGGCGAGAGCGTCCATTGGCTCCTCTACGGCCTCACCGGCCGGTTCTGTCCTGGCCGTATCCGATTCCGGAGACGACGTCTGGTTCCCGTCCTGTTGTGGCTGAACCGGGGCCACCGGCTCCCTGGCTGCTGCTTCCGGCGCGGAGTCTGACACACCGGCGCGCTCTCCCACACTCTCACTCGCACTCTTCCCAGCGCTCTCATCGGTGGCGGGCGAGCCACCGGGCCAGAAAATCACCGCCAGCACGATAGCATTAATAATCAGCGCGACAGCCACCCAGACGGCGGCTGGTACCGTTTTTTTGCGGGGCTTGTGGATCAACTGGACCTGCTGGCCCAGGTCCGGAATCTTTCCCTGGCGACGCTCGGTTTCGGATTTCCGGAGAGCATCCAGTATATAGGACATCAGTCATCCCTCCGTGCCAGATCCGTTGGCGACAATCTTGGTCCGGATTCGTTCAGGTCATTGTTTATCTGGATAACCGTCATGGCGCCTGCGATACCATCAACCGTCAGCCCTTTCTGCCGCTGGTACCAGCGTACCTGTTCGCGGGTTTCCATGCGCTTGACCTGATCGCTTTGCTGGCGCCCGTCGGCGTGCAGGTCTGCCAGCTCCATCATTCGGGAGCTGAGCCAGAGTTGCTCGGTATCACTGTCGGTGTTGTCCTCACTATCATCCATGTAAGGCGGTAGTTGCCATAACACCGTAAAGTCACCAAACCAGTAAGGCTCAATGGAGTCAAAGGCCACCACCCTGGAATTCCCGGCCATGGCCAGAGTAACCTGGTCGCCTTCAAGGTGCTGGATCGTCACATACCGGCGCTGGCCCTCATCGTTACGAAGTTCAAGGATGGCCGGCCGGTTCAGATCTTCAAGACTTCTGCGCGCACCCTGCCGAGCCAGACAGTCCAGACCCCGGATACGTGCGTAGATGCAGGGGTCGGGGTTGTCCGCGGGCTTATACTCTTTTCCCCAAAGTTCAAACAGATCACGGAAAGCATCAGCCCGGGACTGTGAGTGAGACTCGAACCCAAAATCCAGCGCCGGTTCTGGTTCAGACTCCGTCTCTGACGAACGCTCCGGATCAACAGGCGCCGGCGGGGTTTCCTGCTCAATGCGCTCAACCCTTCCTCCGACGGGGTCACTGGTATCGACATCCGCTTCTACAGACGCCTGTTCCGTAGAATCATCGGCATCCACCTGCCAACGTTCGAAAAGCCAGGCGGTGCCAACAACCGCAACAAGAATGGACGCGGCCAGGGCGAGATACCGGGGCTTGTTGGTATCCGCCGTCATCGGGCGTGCTGTGGGAGAATGGCCGCCATTCACTTCTTTTGCCGCCGTGCGGATATGGGCGGCTGTGATCACGTGCTCGCCTTCGGCATAAGCGCCCAACAGAGCACGATCACTGATCAGATTGATCAGCCGGGGAATACCGTCACTGGCTTTGAACAGCTTCTTGATCGCCCCCGGGCTGAAAATGTCAGCCCGCAGACCTGCCACGCCAAGACGATACCTCAGATAACCGGGCAGTTCGTCACGCCCAAGGGCATCCAGGTGGTAGCGTGCGGTCACCCGCTGGTTGAGCTGGCGCAGCTCGGGCCGCGCCAGTAACTCCTGGAGCTCAGGCTGACCAAGCAACACAATCTGCAGCAGCTTTTTTTCAGCGGTTTCCAGGTTGGTAAGAAGGCGCAACTGCTCCAGTACATCGGCAGACAGGTTCTGCGCCTCATCAATCATCAACACTTTGTGCCGGCCTGCTGCGTGAGCCTTGAGCAGATCCGCGTTGATCAGGTCCACCAGTTTCTTGATGCTGGATCCCACCGGGTGGGGAATTTCCAGTTCATCGCAGATGGACGACAACAGCTCCCTCGCGGACAGCCGTGGATTGAGAATCAGGGCAATGTCGACGTTGTCCGGTACGTTTTCGATAAAGCAGCGGCTTACCGTGGTTTTCCCGGTTCCTACCTCACCGGTAATCACAATAAAGCCACCCTGCCCCTGAATCCCGTACATGAGGTGGGCCAGCGCTTCTTTGTGACGCTCGCTCAGATACAGGTAGCGGGGGTCCGGAGCAATCGAAAACGGGGGTTCCCGAAAACCGAAGAAATCGTAATACATGAGAGTCCAGTCAGGTGCTCAGGCGGAGCTTGCAGAAGTCATTGGGGAGGATTTCCCCAACAGGCTTCCCGGCCATCGCGGTATCATACCGCCCGCCTCCGGGAGATGTCATCTCAGGAGGCACCGGAATCTGCATTGCTTACCAGTTTGAGCCCGGCGTTTACCCGTTTTTGCTGATGTTTCAGCCGCCGGATGCATCGCTCAAGGGTTTTGGAAATTCTTGCGTGGGAACGGATCATCGAGATTTTCGGCCAGGTTGCCCGCTCACCCGCCAGAATCATCTCCCGCACGTATTCCGGCTCCGGGTTCGCCAGCATGCGCCGGTAATCCCGCAAGCGGTAGGATGGTGCAATAGTCACATCACCGGAGTAACGCTGAGCCATGATGGTATAGAGCTGGCCGGATACCTGCCGCATGATCTCGGGACGAACCCTCTTGCGGAGATAATCAAACAGGCCCTGACCATGAAACTGAATCTCGGACTTGAGCAAATGCATCGGCAGATTCGCCAGGCTGAGCTTTTCGTCCCGGCCGCGGCGATTCAGGAAAGGCACCACGTGGGGGTTGGTCTGGCTGACGATGGTGAAGTTCACGTCGTAAAGATGCATCAGACGTTCAATCGGCAGGTCACTGACCACCGAGCCATCCACGAATTTTAACCGGGACATGTACGGCAGCGAGTTGCCATGGATGTCTTTCTTCATCAGGGTTACCGGCGGGTAAATTCCCGGTACAGCGGCACTGGCCAGCGCGGCACTCCACACCAGAAGGTACGGTGAGGTATACCCACACAACAAGCGGGCCTTCTGATGGGCCTGTACCGGCGATACGCTGACGTTGATCGAACGCCCCGTCCGCTGGAACGCCTCCTCGAACGTATACTCGCCGATGTTTGCACGCAGGCAGGCCTTCAGCTGATCCTGGTCCATCAGCCCGTCACCCTGCATCGCACTGATCAGCCCGCGCCATTTCCAGGCTTTCAGATTGTGATTCTCCGGCACCAGCATTTCCGGGATTTCCGCATCGGTATGAACCCCCAGGATTCCGGCAATAATCGCTCCAATACTGGACCCCGCAATTACCTGAGGCAGCAGCCCCTTCTCCCACAACGCCTTGATCACGCCAAAATGGAACATACCCAACGTCGCGCCGCCGCTCAGCAACAGCGTCGGGCGGCCGTAGCTGGTCAGGGTATCCCGGAAGAACTGCAGCTTCTCCGCCACTGGGAACCCGGGCACCGGGTGATCACAGAGGAAATCCAGCGCTTCACAGACCTGGGTGATGTATTCCTCCACCAGGTGTTTGGTACCCACGCGGGAGCGGCTGTAAAGCGCAGCGTTACCCATGTTGCCGAGGTCATGGTGAAGACCTTCCCGCAACGCTCGCTTCAGACGTTCGAAATCGTTCTGTTGTCGATACTGGCGAAGGTTACTGAGCCGATCGTAGATCAGCTCATAGTGATAGAGGTCAGAAACAAAGTCCTCTTTCCACTCCACATTCCCCTCGAGGAAATCGAGTTCCAGGGCAGCGGCTTTCCAAACTTCATAATTGGGCGCCTCCGCCAGCATCTTTCGAAACTTGCGAATGCGATCATCGGTCATTGCGATCAAAAATCTTCCAGCATCAGATCATCATCGTCTTCTGCAAACGGATCAGACGTGGTTTTGCCATCGTTGATCAGGTATTCCCTGCGTTGCAGATACGCGTTCCTGACAAAAGTATAGCCGTCTCCGGACATAAAGCCTTCTGCGGGGATAAGATCGGCTCGTTTATCGACAATCTGCAGGGCCCTGGCAAAGTAAACTTCCGGCTCCTCCACGGCGTCCCAGGCGGACGGAATAACCCAAAAATCAGTGCTCAGCCCGACAAAATCCCGGGGGTTGGATGGCCCCAGCAATGGCAGCATCAGGTATGGACCGGACTCAACCCCCCAATAACCCAGGGTCTGACCGAAATCCTCCGGACGTTCCGGAAGCTCAAAAGCCGTAGCGACGTCAATCAGCCCTCCCAACCCGAACACCGTGTTGTAGGTGAACCGGCCAGCCGCCACAACAGCGGCCTCACCCTTGAGCTGGAACAGACTGTTTGCGAAATTACGGACTTCGGAGAGGTTATTGAAAACATTGGTCACAGCCCGGTCGGCGAACCCTGGCATCACCGTACGGTATGTCTTGGCTACCGGCCTCAAAAACCAGTTATCGATGGTTTCATTAAAGGTATAGACCTTGCGATTCCAGTTTTCATAGGGATCATTTTCATTAACCGGCCCGGACATCTCGGGGGCGGGTTCCTGCACGTTTTGGGCGGCCACCTGCGCAGCGCCCCCCACGAATCCGATGAGAGCGGCCAGCACTATGGCAAGTGCCCGGCACCGGGAAAAATAATCTGTCATTTTTGAGCCTGAGGTTGTTAAATCCGTTTCAGTTCGTCGAAAATACCGGCTCTGTTTTTCTTTTTATTCGCTCTCAGGTTCGGAGGAACCCGATGTCAGTACCGGGAAATCTAGTCAACACTTTGTCCGTCCCCCTTCGCTGGGGAGATATGGACGCATACGGCCACGCCAACAATACGGTTTATTTCCGCTTCTTCGAGGAAGCCCGGATCGTATGGCTGAGATCCCTTGAATTAGGCGGACCCGAGGCAGCCGACGGGCCGATCATTATAAAGACCAGCGCCACCTTTCTGAAAGAGCTGAACCACCCGGCCACCGTTGTGGTGAAAACATACGCCGACAAAGCCGGCAATACCAGTCTGGATACTTACCATACCCTGACGGATGCCGACACGGGTGAATTGTATGCAGAGGGTTATGCCAAGATTGTCTGGTTTGACCGGGCAGCCCGCTCATCCACCCGGCTGCCGGACACACTCAGGGCCCTGGCAGCCGATTAGATATCAGCAGGGGCTATCGGCGGCGTACCACTACGCTGCCGATGGAGTAACCGGCCCCGAAGGAGCAGATCACGCCCAGGTCACCGGATTCCAAATCATCCTTGTGTTTGTGGAAAGCAATGATGGAGCCAGCGGAACTGGTATTGGCGTATTCATCAAGAATCACCGGCGCCTCATCGATGTCGGCATCACGACCCAGCACCTTGCGGGCAATCAACTGGTTCATGTTCAGGTTGGCCTGGTGAAGCCACATGCGACGCAGGTCATCTGCCGCCAGTGACAACCCCTTGAGCTGGCTCAGGATCGTTTCCGCAACCAGCGGGGACACTTCCTTGAAG
Source organism: Marinobacter sp. DUT-3 (assembly GCF_050379435.1). Lineage (NCBI taxonomy): Bacteria > Pseudomonadati > Pseudomonadota > Gammaproteobacteria > Pseudomonadales > Marinobacteraceae > Marinobacter > Marinobacter sp. DUT-3. The sequence goes on along the minus strand of NZ_JBNRMG010000001.1, from coordinate 621,660 downwards.
ACCTTCCGACCCTGCTGCACGAACAGCTTGTCCGGCTTGCCAATGCCAGTCTCATCGCCCCGATTCAGGAAACCAAAGTTATTGCGGATGTTGTTGGAGAACTTGGTCTTGAGGCTGGTGCCCAGAACCTCGAACCCCTGCCCTGAAGCTGTATCTTCCTCTCGCTCCACCAATATCGCGGTACAGGCGTCGCCAAAAATGAAGTGGCTGTCGCGGTCACGGAAATTCAGGTGGCCGGAACAGATTTCCGGGCTGACCACCAGCACAGCGCGGGCGCTGCCGTTTTCCACGGAATTGACCGCCGCCTGCAGGCCAAACGTTGCCGAACTGCACGCCACGTTCATGTCATAGGCAAAACCTTCAATACCCAGGGCGGCCTGAACTTCGACAGAGATCGCCGGGTATGGGCGCTGCATGTTGGAACAGGCAACGATCACCGCATCCACGTCTGCCGCCGTCTTTCCGGCCTGTTCCAGGGCTTCCTTGCAGGCTGCCACCGACATATCACACTGCACGGAGGGCTCATCATTCCCACGCTCGGGGATGTGCGGCGCCATACGCTCCGGATCAAGAATGCCGGTCTTGTCGATCACATGACGACGTTTAATACCGGATGCCTTTTCTATGAAGCTCGAGGAAGAAGGCTGCAGAGCTTTCAGTTCGCCACGGGCAATCTCGTCGGCATGCTGGCCATTATGGATTTCAACGAAGGCGTTGAATGCCTCCACCAGTTCGTCGTTGTCGATGGTTGCAGGCGGTGTATACAGACCGGTTCCGCTGATGACGGCTTTAATCACGCTAACCCCACGTCATGGTAGTGAAAACAAATGAAAGAACGTTCCGCTTATGCACCAAATAGTAACACAGTCCTGATAATTTGCTCGCGCCGACGAAGGTCTCAGACCCGGGTCTTCTCCCACTGGCGGTCCAGCCTTTTAACAGACACCGGCATGACTGTGCCCAACTGCTGGGCAAAGAAAGACACCCGGAACTCTTCCAGCATCCACCGATACAGCACCAGTTCCGGATCCCGTACACCCTGGCGCTGCTGCTCCGCCTGTTTACTGGCGTAACGCGACCAGAGCGGCTCGATCGTGTGAAGAAACTCCCGCTCACGCCCCATTTCCCGCGGCATTTTCTCGAAGCGGACAGACGCCGCTTCGAAGTAGCGACCAAACTGTTCCAGCCACTGGGTCGGGGTGGCGACCAGAAAGCCGGGATAGACCAGGTTCTGAAGCTGAAATTTCAGGTCCGCCATGCTGTTTGCCTGCGCCAGGCTGATCTTGCCTTTCAGCTGTTTAGCCACCGCATGATAGCCTTTCATTGCCTGATGGAGGCGTTCATCCGCCTGCTCCAGGGCCGGGATGAAATCCCCCCGGCCGCCGTCGAAAATGGCTTCGAACTGTTGCCGGTCACGGGGCAAACCGTCCGACAGAAAGTGCTCCATGGCAGTCGCCACCAGCAAATCATCCAGTAACACTCTGGCCTGCCCCACCGGTGCAAACATCAACGCCGAACCTTTGAAGTACGGAAGTTTTCGTTCCAGATCATCCAGGGTGTTGCCGAACCGGTTAAGCATCAGCCGGGCGACCGCCTTGCGGGTAGCATCCTCTGCGGTCAGCGGGTCCAGGTAGCGGGCCTGTTTCACGGCTTTACCAAGGTCTTCCAGCGCCGGGTAGACCGTCACCTGCATACCGCCTTTTTCGGTCTGGACTGACTTCGGGAGCGACCCGAAATCCCAATCGACATACTCCTGCTCCGACTGGGAGTCGTCAGGTGTCTCGGCAGCGGAGGCCAGGGCCGCTTCGGCCTTGCCTTCAAGCTGGTCCTGCAGCACCGAGGTTTCCCGCCCTTCGGCCATCACCTTGTCGCCATCGCCCATCACCCGGACGTTCATCCGAAGGTGTCGGGGCAATTCGTCTTCCGGCCAGGCCTCCGGATCAATCCGCACCCCGGTCATTCGCCGCAACTGCTCACCCAACTGGATCGCCAGGGGTTGATTGGACGGCTGCATATTCTCCAGGGCGGCGTCCACAAAATCCGGTACCGGCACAAAGTTCCGGCGCAGCGACTTGGGAAGTCCTTTGACGAGGGCGATGCATTTTTCCCTTAGCAGTCCTGGCACCAGCCACTCAAGCCTGCGTGACGGAATCTGCTTCAGCGCCATCAGCGGCACCTGCAAGGTGACACCATCCCGCTCACTCGTGGGCTCAAATTCGTAACTCAGGGGATACTGCACACCTTCCCACTCGAGATAATCCGGGTACAGCGAGTCCGCTTGTTCGTCCACCGGACGCTGCAGGATATCCTGCTCGGTGAGCTCCATGTTTTTCAGTTCGTCAGCACTGAGGCCTTTCCACCAGGTCTCGAAGTGGCGACCGCTGACTATGTCCTCCGGCAGACGCTGGTCGTAGAACGCCACCAGGGCTTCGTCATCCACCAACAGGTCACGACGCCGGGTTTTCTTCTCCAGATTCTCGACCGTATCCAGCAATGCCCGGTTACGCTCGATAAACGGGGCCCGGGAGCGGTAATCACCTTCAACCAGTGCCCGCCGGATAAACAGTTCCCGACATTCCTTCGGGTCTACCTTGCTGTAAGGGATACGCCGGCGCGGTACCACATCCAGCCCATACAGGGTGACTTTTTCATAGCCCATGACCTGTGCGCGCTTCTGCTCCCAGTGGGGTTCAAAATAATGGTGCTTCACCACATGCCCTGCCAGCGGCTCGATCCATTCCGGCTGTATGGCGGCCACCATGCGGGCGAAGACACGGCTGGTTTCGACGATTTCCGCCGCCACGATCCATTTGGGGGCGCTTTTGGACACCTTGGAGCCCGGGAACAGGGTCACCTTTCGGTTGCGCGTGGCCAGGTACTCGCGCTTTTCCACCTTGACCGCGACCTGCCCCAACAGGCCTGCCAGGATGGCTTTGTGCAGGGAATCATAAGATGCGGGCTCAGTATTGAAAGCCAGCTTCTGTTCGCGGCAGATCAGGGTGAGCTGACGGTGGATATCCCGCCACTCACGCATCCGCATCCAGGACAGGAAGGTCTTCTGGCAGACCTTCTTGAGCTGATTCTGGGACAATTCCTGGCGCTGTTCCTCATAGAAATTCCACAGGTTGAGCAGGCTGGCAAAGTCCGATTCTTTGTCGTTAAACGGCGCGTGGGCCTGGTCTGCAGCCTGCTGTTTTTCTTGAGGGCGCTCGCGGGGATCCTGAATGCTCAGACCGGCGATGATCACCAGTGTTTCCGCCAGGCTGCCAAGCTCCGCGGCGGTTACCAGCATCCGCGCCAGCCGGGGGTCCAGCGGCAACCGTGACATGGTGCGACCAAGGCGGGTCACCCGACGCTTGTCATCGACGGCGCCCAATTCTTCCAACAGCTTATAGCCGTCATTGATCAACCGGCGGTCCGGCGCCTCCAGAAACGGGAAATGACGAATTTCTCCGAGGCCGGACGTCGCCATTTGCAGAATGACAGAGGCCAGGTTGGTGCGAAGAATCTCCGGATCGGTGTATTCCGGGCGATTGATAAAATCCGTCTCGTCGTACAAACGGAAGCAAATGCCCGGCGCCACCCGGCCGCAGCGCCCTGCCCGCTGGTTAGCACTGGCCTGGGACACGGGTTCAACCGGCAGGCGCTGAATCTTGGAGCGCACACTGTAGCGGCTGATACGCGCCACGCCGGTGTCGATGACGTAACGAATCCCGGGCACCGTCAGCGACGTTTCTGCCACATTGGTGGACAACACAATGCGCCGGCCCCGGTGCCCCTGGAAGACGCGGTTCTGCTCCTGATTACTCAAACGGGAGTACAGCGGCAGCACCTCGGTGTGCCTCAGATCCACATGGCGCAGCACCTTGCTCAGGTTGCGGATTTCCCGCTCGCCCGGCAGGAACACCAGGACATCACCCGGAGGTTTCTTCTCCTGCCGTTCGTGCTGCTCGATTTCGTCGATAGCGCTAATCACCCCGTCCGTCCAGCTCTGGTCGCGGTCATCCTCATCACCGGTCAGGGGGCGGTATCGAACATCCACAGGATAGGTACGACCGCTGACCTCGATGACAGGCGCATCACCAAAGAAATGGCTGAAGCGCTCCACTTCGATGGTTGCCGAGGTGATGATCACTTTCAGGTCGGGCCGTTTGGGCAGCAATTGGCGCAGGTAACCCAACAGGAAATCGATGTTGAGACTGCGCTCATGGGCCTCATCGATAATTAGGGTGTCGTAGCGATCAAGGAACCGGTCATGCTGGACTTCCGCCAGCAGGATGCCATCGGTCATCACCTTGACCCGGGATTGCTCGGAGGTGTTATCAGTAAAACGAACCTGATAACCCACCTGCTGACCGGTTTGTTCCCCCAGTTCCTCGGCAATGCGCCCGGCCACGCTGCGCGCCGCAAGTCGCCGCGGCTGGGTGTGGCCGATCAGCCCACGGATGCCCCGGCCGCTGTTCATACAGATCTTGGGGATCTGGGTGGTCTTGCCTGAGCCGGTTTCACCGGCAATGATCACCACCTGGTGTTTTTCAATCGCCTCACGGATGTCATCCACCCGATCGGACACCGGCAGATCCGGCGGAAAGGTCGCGGGCTTGTGCAACGCCTGGCGTTGTTGCACCCGCGCCAGCCCACGATCAAGCCAGCCCGCCATTTTCTCCAGGTCTTTCTGCCCCGGCTTCCCCTTTTTTCGCGCCAATAGCTTGTGGATGCGGGCGGCCTCCTGCTGATTGCAGGCGTCCAGTTGCTCCATGATGGCTTTGACTACAGCCTTGCTGTCCGGCGTGGAAGCCTTATCCGGTGTGGCAGATACTGATTGCGACGGGGTCCGGGACATGAACAGGATTCACCAGTGTCGAGATGGATCAAAAGGAAATTGGCGCCAGTCTAACGGGAACTGCCTGCCTGTTAAACGAAAAAAACCCCGCCTAAGCGGGGTTTTCTGGACGGTAAAGCCTGCAAGCGCAGGCTTTAGCCGGGTTTTACTCTCGGCCTTTATCAGGCGTTCGCTTCGTCACGCAGCTCGCGACGCAGGATCTTGCCTACGTTGGTCTTGGGCAACTCGTCCCGGAACTCAAAGTTCTTGGGTACCTTGTAGGCGGTCAGGCGCTCACGGCAGAACTCTTTCAGTTCATTCTCGGAAACACCTTCGGCGGTCGCCACCAGGTATACCTTGACGGCTTCGCCACTCTTGGCATCCGGAATACCCACGGCGGCGCACTCAACCACCTTCGGATGGCTGCTGACCACGTCCTCAATCTCGTTCGGGAAGACGTTGAAGCCGGATACGATGATCATGTCCTTCTTGCGGTCCACGATCCGGATATAACCGTCTTCCTGGATCAGCGCAATATCACCGGTCTTGAGATAACCATCCTCGGTGAAGGATTTCTGGGTATCTTCCGGACGCTGCCAGTAGCCGCGCATAACCTGTGGGCCCTTGACGCAAAGCTCGCCAGGTTCGCCCAGCGGGGTCTCGTTTCCTTCGTCGTCAATGGTCTTGATCTTCGTGGACGGAATCGGAAGACCAATCGTACCCAGCTGAATAGCGCTGTGCGGGTTGAAGGTCACGACCGGTGATGTCTCGGTCATGCCATAGCCTTCGCTGATTTCACAACCGGTGACGCGCTGCCACATCTTGGCGGTGTCGCTGGTCAGCGCCATACCACCGGAAGAGGTCAGCTTCAGCCCGCTGAAGTCCAGGGCCTTGAACTCGTCGTTATTGCACAGCGCCACGAACAGGGTATTCAGCCCCAGGAACGCGGTGAACTTGTGGTTCTTCAGCTCCTTCACGAAGCCAGGAATGTCGCGGGGGTTCGGAATCAGCACGTTATGGGCGCCGGCTTCCAGCATGATCCCGCAGTTCAGGGTAAAGGAGTAGATGTGGTACAGCGGCAGCGGCGCGATCACCACTTCCTGACCTTCCACCACGATGTCTTCCATCATCGGGCGAGTCTGCAGCAGGTTGGCCACCAGGTTGCCGTGAGTCAGCATGGCGCCCTTGGCCACACCGGTGGTACCGCCGGTGTACTGCAACACGGCAATGTCGTCCTGCTTGCATTCAACCGGGGTAAACTTTTCCCGGGCGCCGGCACTCAGCACCGCAGGCAGCTTATGGGCCTGAGGCAGGTTAAACGGCGGCACCATCTTCTTGACGTGTTTGACCACGGCGTTCATCAGCGTACGCTTGATCGGTGAATGCATGTCGGCAATTTCAGTCACAATGACATGCTCAATGCCGGTCTGCGGCAGCACCTTCTCGGCGTTTTCCGCCATGTTGGCAAGAACCACCAGAGCCTTGGCGCCGGAATCGTTGAACTGGTGCTCCATCTCCCGGGTGGTGTACAGCGGGTTGGTGTTCACCACGATCAGTCCGGCGCGCATGGCGCCAAAGACCACTACCGGGTACTGACTGACGTTGGGCATCTGCACGGCGATGCGATCGCCGGGCTTGAGATCGGTCTTGTTCTGCAGCCAGGCAGCAAAGTTACGGCTCTGGGTGTCGAGATCACGGTAAGTCAGGGTGGCGCCAACAGCACTGAATGCGGGCCGATCGGCGTATTTCTTCACGGCCTGCTCAAATACATCAACCATGCTTTTGTATTTGTTCAGGTCAACCTCACCGGGTACACCAGCGGGGTATTTGTCCTGATAGAACTGCTCGAAATCCATCACCATCTCCTGTTTGGCGCTTGTGTTTATAATGATTTACCAGTGTCGTTGTGATCAGAAAATCAACCCGACAAAAGTATCAGCCGAAAAATGAGGGGGAGAGAATAGCAGTTTTGAGAACAATGAGGTAGTTTTCAGAGCACACCTGTTCTGGACTTTTAATCTGCAAAATCGTGGAGCAACTGATGAGCGAAACGCCGGACACCCTTGACAATATCACCTACGATGAACTGAATGAGGGCGACTCCGCCACCTTTAGCCGCACCCTGACGGAAGATGAGCTGATATTGTTCGCGGCTGTTTCCGGTGACGTGAATCCGGTACACCTCGACTCCGAGTTCGCCGCCGAATCCATGTTCAAGGAACGCATCGCCCACGGCATGTGGAGCGGTTCACTGATTTCCGCTGCGCTCGCCACGGTGATGCCGGGCCCCGGAACGATTTACCTGGACCAGAGCCTGTCCTTCAAGCGCCCCGTCAAGCTGAACGATACCCTCACGGTAAAACTGACGGTACTGAAGAAAGAAGCGAAAAACCGGGTCGTGCTCGAATGCGACGTTCGCAACCAGAAAGACGAAAAAGTGGTCAGTGGCGAGGCAAAGGTCATTGCCCCGACCAAGAAAGTATCACTGAAGAAGCCCCGCCTGCCGAAGATCATCATCGAGCACTGATCAGCCCGGCAGGAAATCGATCGGGAACTTCACTTTGCGGGCCGCCACGTCGTCGGCCCCGAAGTTGAACAACTGAACCCGGGTCGCAATACGACGTTCAAGTTCCGGGTGATCCAGCTCGGAGCTGACCACCTCACACCGGGAAACCGAACCGTCCGGCTCAATCACCAGCTCCAGCAACACCTTGCCCTCCAGAGTGGGATCCTGCCTCAGCTCACGGCGGTACAGCGAGTACAGCGCGGTTTTCTGGGCATCAAACACCTGGCGGATATTACTCATTCCCCGCTCATCCGGGCCCTGGTCCGGCTTTGCCACCGGCTTCGGCGCCTGCTCGGGGGCGACCGCCACTTCGCGGACCTGATGCTCCTTAACCTCTACCTGTTTAGTCGGACCGCGATCGGCCGCAACACCACCACTGCCACTCAGAGTCTCGCCAGTTCCGGGATGGTCACTCTGTATGTCACCGGAACTGTTGGATACATTGGCAACCAGAGCAGGTTCCGCATCAGACTCAGGGGCGCGCAATGCCGCCAACTGATCCTTCATGGCCAGCAATCCAGAGCGTGAAGCCCTTGCCCTCGCCTGCTCGACGGATTGCGATCCGGTTTCCTCGACCGTCGCCGGAGCTACCGGCTGATGCACCTCTTTCTGACGGTCCGGCGCTGGCTCCTCGTCCACTTTTGCTTCCTGTTCAGGTTCGGTCGGCGGATCCTTGACCGGATCCGGCGCGCGGACCGGCTCCGGCGGGTCTTGTTGCTCAATCAGCCGTGCCAGCCGGGGCGGAACATCCGCAACTTCATTCCGGTCCGGTTCGGGCACCTCCGTCAGCGGGATCAGGATCGCAGGCGGCAGGCACAGCACGAGCATCAATAACAGAATCAAACCGAAACGACCGGTTTCCCCGTTTTCCGGCGTCCAGGGCAGCTCCATCCGATTGCGGCCAGGCTCAGCCATTACGGACCTCCCCATCGGATTCGACCGCAAGCCTCACCCGGCGGTACTGCTGATCAACGCAGGTCTGCATAATCTTCCGTAACAGCCGGTAGTCGGTGTCACGCCCGGCCATGATGGTCACCTCGAACCCATGCTCCGGCACCTCACCCCGGCGCTCACGGTGCCACGCCAGCTCCTCCGACAGGCCCGTCACGACGGCCTCTCCCGTCTCAATGGCGTCCAGATGAGCCACTTCCCGGCCCTGTACCAGAACGGACCGGCCACTGACCTGAACAGTCAGGGTCTCTTCTGCTTTCTGCTGCGCAGAGGACAGAGGCAGCGGAACATCCGAGTTGTTCTGCATGACCTTCACATCGGAGGAGTTGACCATCAGGAAGAACACCAGGATGGTGAAAATATCCATCAGCGACACCAGGTTCAGGCCCCCGGTGCGGTGCATGCGTCGATAATGCCGCTGCATGCGACGGGCCCGGCGAGATGTTTTCATGCCCCCTCCCCTGAATTCCCTTCCGACGCCTGCGCAACGGCATTGAGTTCGCGATCCGCCGGGGCATCCGCCAGTGCGACATCCGGAAACAGTTCTGCCTCCACACGACTGGCAGCAACAACAGTCGGATAGGAGCGCACGGTATCCATGGCGGTCACCAGGGTCTGGTAGTCAATATCCGGCCCGACCTCAAGCACCACATCCGTCTTGTCCGGCACCCGCGCCTTGATGCGCTTGAGGGTATCGAGCAGGCCAGCGAAGTCCTGTTCGCTTTCCTGTAACGGCAGGGTGCGGATAACGCCACGCTCGCTGTCGGAAATTTCCATTCCTTCGGGAATCAGCGTCACTACCAGTCGCAACTGTTCGGCGGAGGGCGCCTGCCCCGGCTCCATGCCCGGAAACTGCAGCTCAATGGTCCGGATCTGGCTGAACACCATTCCCAGTAACAGTACCGGCACCAGAACAATCATCAGGTTCAGAAAGGCGGTAATATCCAGCTCCGGGCTGTTCAGGGCCCGGCGATGTCTGCGTCTCATACTGTTTAATCCCGGCTCAGGCGGCAGATTGGCTGGCGCCCGAATCTGAAATGATGTTCAGTAACTTCACCCCGGCCATCTCAAAGCTGTCGACGATCTCGTTTGTGCGGGTCTGTAGCAGCGCGTGAAACATCAACAGGGGTATCGCAGACATCAGACCGAACGCAGTGGTGTTCATCGCCACGGAGATGCTTTCGGACAACAGCGTGGCCTTCTGGGCCGGATCCGCTGCCGCCACGGCGGTAAACGCAGAAATCAGACCAATAATGGTGCCAAGCAGCCCCATCAGGGTGGCAATATTGGCCAGGGTTGCCAGGTACTGGGTGCGTTTTTCAAGTCGCGGCAGCACCTCCATTAACCCCTCTTCCATGGCGTATTCGATCTCTTCCCGGCGGTTGTTGTTCAGCAGCCGCCCGATTCCCGCGCCCATAATGGAGGCAATGGCGCTGTCGGAACTGCTCGCCGCTTTCATCGCGCGCTGATAGTCCCGTTTTTGCAGCAGCGGTAAAATGCCCCGCTCGAAGGCCCGCCGGTTACGGCGGCGCACCGAACCCAGATAAATAAAACGCTCCAGGGTTATGGCAAGGCCGATCACCAATACCACGGCGATGGGGTACATGAAGGGACCACCTTCCTGAAAAAAACGAATCACGGTTTCCAGCATGTTCAGACTCCTGCAGTTACTGCGCAGACAGGTATGAATCCGGTGACGGATTCAGGGTTTCACGAAATATCCGATGACGCTCAAGCGCCAAAGGATCCTGGGGTTCAAGTAAATCGGGAGCGTGATCGTCCAGCTCTGCCCGGGGCCGGCGCGGCAGGGTGGGCGGTTGCCAGGGCAGGATGTACAACACGCCGGGATCATCATCCCGGGAGTAATCGGTTATTCCCTCGACGCTCAAGGCCTCGGCAGAACGCTCACCGGGCTCCTCCGCCAGGGCGTATCCGCTGGTCACAACCATTACGATCAAAACCCTCATCAGGGCACCGGGCATTCGACGAACCATCTATTGAAGCCTCCGTTCCAGATCCGCGATCCATCCCGCCACCAGCTTGTCCTCGCTATCGGTCAACGCCCGATAGCGGCGGTAGTGATCCAGTGCAGTGTCGAGCTCAAACAGATAGAGTTCGGAGATGACCGCAAGGTTGTAATGCAATTCGGGGGTTTCCGGGGCTAATTCGATACCGGAGCTAAGCAGACTGGCGGCTTCCCGGAACTGCCCTTGCTCCCGTAATGTCAGTGCCTGGTTGTTCATCGCCACGATGTCTTGCCTGGTGACGGTCTTTGCTTCAGAGCTTTCCAGAGATGGCTCGTTACCCGGCTGGCTGGCACAACCAGCCGTCAACAGCAGGACAATCATTGCTACCAGAGAGCGGATATCAGGCATCATCAGGCTCCTCTTGCGTCATCCAGCGCACCTCCCTTGCGTATCGTCCGGGAAAAAGCGTTGCCAGGGCTTCCAGGCTCTTCGCTATCCATTCGCTGTACTCCCCATCCGCCAGCCGCTCATGATTGCGGGCATGAAGGTCGATGGCTTTCTCTTCAAACGGGTAGGCTTCTTCCTCAAGCAGCATCTGATATTGCGCCTGCTCAAGTTCATTCAGCGTTTCCGGGATGTCAGACGTCATCAGGTCAGCCGCGAGGGTCCGATAGAGTTCAGCATGGCGGAACATGGCTTCGGACTGCAGCCTTTCCCCATCCAGCCGGCTGGCCTCGGCGAAGCGACCCCGGGCCTGCTCAAGCGCAGCCTGTTTGCGTGCCAGTGATTGTTCCAGGGGGTGGACAAGTGCTATGGCCTCAAACTCCATGGCGGCTGATTGCCCCAGCGCCATGGCCGCATCAGCCGACCATTGCAGGGTGTCCGGTGAATGCCACTGGCTGCCGAGCTCAGCGCTCACCAGTTGTTCCCGGTACATGCCGGGCGATACATCCGACTCCAGCAATCGCTGGCGCATAGTCTGACGCTGGATATGCTCGCTGGCGTTGGCGGACTGCCCGGGGCCGGCGAGGTATTGCTGATAGAGATCGTTGCGACGATCCACCGCGCCGCCCTCGTGGAAAAACTCCGCTGCCCGCAGCTTTCGAGGCCAGGCATCCACCTCATGGGCGACCGCATCCATCAGTTCCGATGCGGCCCGGACAGGCTGCCCAGACCTGGAGTAGGCCAGTACCAGTTTATCGCTGATTGCGGCTGTCAGGCCGTGTGCGGGGAAATCGGAACGGAACCGGGTCAACTCGTTGATCGCAGCCGGCCATCGTTCCGCCTGAAGCAGGCTGTTGGCAGCATCGTAGCGTCCCTTGATAGCAATATCGGAACCCGGTAATACCTGCTCCACCCGCTGGAAATGCGTCACGGCGGAATCGATATCCCCCGCTTCCCATGCGGCCTCTCCCTGACGGTAGACCGCAGTGGCCAGCTGCCGTTGTAATGCTTCCACCTCATCCGGATCAATCCCGGTCAGGCGATGCTCTTCAATCAGCGTTGCGGCGTTGCGCCAGGCATGCTCTGCCTGCCCATGGCGAGCGGCCCTTGTATGGACTTCGCCAAGCACCAGCCACGCGCTGTACATCTCCTCCGGAGTTGCGGAGGTCTGGGTCTGGACTCGCTCAGCAAATTGGCGCGCATCGCTGTAGGCTTCCTGCTCCAGCCAACGGTTGGCAATGTCAGCATTGAGACCGGAAAGCCTGGCATCCCCCGGAAAACGATCCGCCAGCCGCTCCGCCGACAGGGACAACTGCTGGAGACTGGTCTCAAAGGCTATCCGGCTGTCGAGTCCATCCCGGTGAATGGTGACGGCAGCCCAGGCAGCGTCATCTGCATCTGGGTACGAGTCGAGGTGATAGGCCGCCTGCTGGTAGTTATCAAGGGCATTCCGGTACTGCCCCGCCTGCAACCGGGCGTCACCTGCCAGTCTCAGTAAGTCACCCGTGTCAGACGCACGCTTACTGAGCCCTTCGTAGTACGCCGCCGCCTTCGCAAAGTTGTTGCCAGACGCACTCTCACCCTGCTGGTAATAATAATCCGCCAGCCTGCGGCTCAGCGTCTGCCACAGCGCCTGATAGGACTCCGACAGCTTGCCGTACTCCTGATCATTTCCGTACGCGGAAACATAGGCTTCCCGCGCTTCGCGAACGCGGTCGGGGTTATCGGCCATGGACCAGACATCAATTATCTGTGCCATAAAGGCCGGCGCCTCGGGGTGATCCGGCTGCCGCTGGACAAAGGCCTGGTTGACCGCAACGCTGTCTGCGAATCTGCCAAAGCTGGCGTAATGGTCCGCCAGCCGGTCAAAAATCAGATAGTCATAGGATCTGGGTCCGCCGCCGGCCAACCAGGCAGTCAGGGCGTCAATTCCCCTGGTCTCAGCGGCCATCAACGCCAGTACCCGCAAGGTATCATCGACGAGTTCTGTATTACCCGCGGACAAATCCGTCATGCTGGTGGCATCCGGCAACTGCTGATCAAGCACCGCCATAAAGGTTGAGGCCGCCCGGCTCCATGCGGCCTCACCCTGTTTATACTGGCTCCAGCCCTGCATATAGCGGGCTTTGAGTTTGAGCCTGTCGCCACCGGCCCCCGAAATCAGCCGGTTATATTCCGCCTCGGCTTCGGCGTATGCCGCCCGGGAAAACGCAGCTTCCGCGATCCGGAAACGGGCCTCGGGAACCAGCGGTGATTTCGGGTACAACCCGGTTAACTGCTTCAGCCGTTGAATGGATTCATCACCCTGCCCCACATAGGCATGGGCTTTGGCCATCTGGTACAGCAATTCGTCCAGCTTTCCTTGGAACGACCCGCTTTCGATGATTGATTCGTAACTGTCGAGGGCTTCCCGGTACAGTCGTTGCTCTTCCGCGTTATCCGTCTGAACCACCTGGCCAGACACCTGCTGAATGTTTGCCAGGCGGTTCAGGGCATCAATCCGGACTTCCGGTTTATCGGACGAGTCAAACAGGCGCTGGTAGCGTCTGGCTACTTCCCTGGGTGATATGGCCGGCATCGGGCGGGACTCGAACTTCAGGAATACCGGCCGCATGTCGGCAATGGTTTCACCATCACGGCCGAGTTCCACCCGGAATGACTCCTGGGCACTGACTCCGGACACACCGCCTGCCGCCAACCACAGCGCCATCAACGACCATCTTGGCACCTTCATTCCTGCACACACTCTCATCACTGGCCACCCTTTTCGAGCGATTCCAGCGCCAGATACTCGTACAAATGAGCAATCTGCTGTTCGGTTTTATCCAGCCCATAGCCCATCCTTTCATCCTGCCGGGCGACGAACGCCAATGCCTTTTCATCAAGGACGGTTTCCGCCCGCACCCGCAAACCGGAGGCACGCGACTGCAGCGCACCAAGTCTGGAAATGGCGGCCTCAGTGCGTGTCAGCAAGCGCTCAAGCACCGTATTCCGTTGTGCCAGCCTCTCATCCAGTGCCACCAGGGAAGATTCACTCCCCCCCAGCACATGCCCTGTCGTGGTCAGAGATTTCAGTTGCTGCGGATCACTGATCCTGGCCTCCAGCTTTTGAACCCGGGCGCGTAACTGGCCAACCCTATCCATCAGCATGGCCTTCCGGTCACTGGCGGCTGCCGGGGATGTCGCGAGACGGGTTGTCAGAGAATCGCGGAAAACGCGAAGGTGACTCGCTTTCGCTTCCAGCGAAGCTGCAAGCCCGGTGAGCTCCGACACCCGTGCAACGGCATCCTGGCCCGCCGGGCTTTCCATGAATCTCAACAGGTAAGCCATGCGCGGCTGTGTGAGGGTGCGGTTATCCGCCAGAAACCATTGTGCGTCGGAATCCCGGGCATCCTGAACCAATGCTTTCCAGGCGCCATCCTGACGAATGCGGGAGGCCAGTTTACGCAGGGTCACACGCTCGCTTTCAAAGGATGCGTTTGCGGCAAGATACGCTTCACCCGCCTGCCCCAGATAACCGGAGAGGTCATAACCCTGCCCAATTCCCAGCCAGGCATCTTCTACCCCGGGATACGCCAGGGGGTACTTCTTCGCACGGTGCCAGGACTGCATAGCTGCACGATGGTTGTTCCGCGCAGCCAGCGCCAGGCCATGGAAATACAGGGCGCGAGGGGTGTAGTAGCTGTTGAGGGGCACCTGCTCAAGAAACCCGATGGCCTTCTGGTACTCTTCCTCCAGGTAAGAAAGGTAGCCCGCCCGCACCAGAAGCTGACTTCTCAGATTGGTGCTGCGCTCGCTCACGGTATCCTGCTCAGACATCGCAAGAGCGACGCGAAGGGCAACCAGTGCACGGGTCGGATTGAGATCCCGCTTGCTATAATCCGCCGCCAGATTCATGTAACCAAGGGCGGCCCAGTAACCGGCTTCCATGCCTGACAGAAGCTGCCCCGCCCTGTCCCGATGACCTGCCCGACGTTCCAGTTCCGCCTGCTCGTAGATCGCCTGCTGACGAACCTCGTCACTCCGCCCTGACGCCATCTGAGCCTTGAGCCAGGACTCCGGATCTTCGCTGAGATTGCTCGCGTAAAACTGAGCGCGCTCCGGCTGTCCCGAGGCCAACGCGAACCTGGCAAGGCCGGCTGCCAGCGATTGCTGCTCACGTTCGCTGGCCGCAACGGAGGACAGCAGCATTGCAGCAAGCAGCACCGTGAACCCGAACCACCGCACACAACCTCGCCAACGACGGTATACCAGACTGACAACCATGCCCCTACTTCCACTCCCTGAAAGAAACCTGCGGCTCGTAATCCGGCGCCCTTGCATCCAGGGATACCTGGATACGATATTCCCCTGGCAGCTTGCGGAAACGGTGGGTTGATTCACGTCTGACGTAACGATCATCCGGGGCCCGGGCAGTCAGCACCGTTTTGAGGACATGGTCACCGTGGGGAAGATTTCCGGTATACAGCTGCTGAACACCACCCTGCTCAAGGGCGCTGAGTTCCCGATCTGAATAGAGGTGAGACGCAACCGGCGTGTCATCAACGTAAAGCTCTACGGAATCCAGCGTCAGGGCATCTTTGCGGGCAAGTGTCAGAAATACTGTCACCCGGGTATCGGCTGGATGGAGAATGCCTTCCTCAAGCGCGAAAACCTCCACCGCCAGGCTTGCGACGTCGGCCTTGAGCTGACTGATCTCTGCATCCAGCTCATTGGCAGCCACATGGCTGGGGAACAACAAGGTATGGCCAAGAATGACCAGTAATATGACGGTGAGTCTAAACCGGCCCCGACTCGAAGCGGGGCCAGTAGCCTGCTCTGCGGCGAACATACGCTTTCTGCCTCTTGTTATGCACCGTTACACACTGACAAGAAGCGTAACACCCGGTTACTTTCAAGAACGGTATCCAGATCACCAATTGGACAACTCGACGTGTCGACTTATTTGACGGATATTCAGGCGAGACTTACGGAAGCGGCGAAGGAGGAAAGAGCATGGCAGTCTACTGCTCTGATATACAACGAATTAACTCAAGTGGCCCCGGAATTGCTCCAGGCGAGGGAGCGGGGAAGCCGTGACAGCGACCCCGTTTAAAATGCCGAGCTTTGCCGATGCCCTCAACCGCATCGGCTTTTTTTTGGGTTTCCGAACTATTTTCGGCCTCCCTCTATGCCTGTACCCCCACGCGGAACCACGTTGAGGTAAAACCCTCATTTTCACCGAAGTCCGGCCCACTATAATGAAAGACTCAATCCCCCATAAGTGAGGAAGCAACCATGACTAACATGCAATCTGAGGACAAGCGCCCTACTCCGGATCCCGCCGAAGATAACGCATTCTTTCCCTCTCCCTATTCGCTAAGCCAGTTTACTTCCTCCAAGTCTGATCTTAGCGGTGCCGACTACCCTGCGCCCTATACAGGTGGTCGCTGGAAGGTGTTGATGATCGGTGCTGACGAGCGGTACCTGCTAACGGATAACGGCACAATGTTCTCGACCGGCAATCACCCTGTAGAAACCCTCCTGCCAATGTATCACCTGGACAAAGCCGGTTTCTCCTTCGACGTTGCTACCCTTTCCGGCAACCCGGTCAAATTCGAGTTCTGGGCGATGCCGTCCGAGGACGAAGAGGTGAAGGGGCTTTTTGCTAAGTACCGTGACCAGTTCAAGAAGCCCTTGAAGCTTGCTGACGTGGTTGAAAAGGCTCTCGGTGATGATTCGGACTACATCGGTGTGTTTATCCCCGGCGGCCATGGGGCTTTGATCGGTCTGCCTGAAAGCGAAGATATGAAAAGCGCCCTTGAGTGGGCCGCTGAGAACGACAAGTTCATCATTTCGTTGTGCCACGGTCCGGCAGCTTTTCTTGCCGTTGGTGACAACTCAAGCTTTACAGGTTACAAGATCTGCGCTTTCCCGGACGATCTCGACGCTCAGACGCCAGGTATGGGCTACATGCCAGGTCATCTGACGTGGAAGTTTGGTGAAAAGCTGAAGGCAATCGGGTTCGATATCATCAACACAGATATTTCCGGTGCGACCCACCAGGATCGCAAAATGCTCACCGGCGATAGTCCTCTTGCCGGTAACGCCCTCGGAAAGCTTTCGGCCAGTGCTTTGCTTGAAGAAGTGGCCCGAGAGTAACCCCATGCAAGCAGACGCCACACTTCGCACCGCGCTTGCTATCGAAGGGTGTGAAAGCCTTCAGGCCATTCAGGATGCGGTTCGCGCCTTTGCCGGACCGCTCGGTTATGATCGATTCATTCTGTTCTCTGCGTCCTCGACGCTTGATGGCATTGTCGAGCGTATCTACTGGGTGGAAGGGGACTGGTTCGGCAGTGGTGAAGCAATCGATGCACAAACCTATGTTCGCCGTTGTCCGGTAACGCGAAACATACTGGAGGTGTGCCAGCCATTCTTTTGGACCAAGATTCTGGATCAGGATGGTGAGCGCTATCGCGTCGTCCGCAAACCGCACGGCCATGGCATCCATGGCCTGCAGATCCCGGTCTTCGGCCCCCTCGGACTGGAAGGCGCCATGAGCCTGGGCGGGGAAAGAATCGATGCATCGCCACAAGCCCGTCTTGCGATGGGTGTGGTGGCAACATCTGCATTCTTTTCCGCTCGCAGGCTTATGGAAGCCCCCAAAGAACAGAACGGCAGGAACCTTTCAAAGCGGGAACGCGAGGTGCTGTCATGGACAGCTGTTGGCCGGCGACATGCCGATATCGCAGCTACTCTCGGGCTGTCCAGACGAACCGTGGAAAATCACCTCCGGAGAATACGAATACGTCTCGGCGTGGCGACTACGGCCGAAGCCATCAGAGTTGCTATTCGCAACGGGGATATTGAGGGGTAACCCAATATCCCTTGCACCTTTTTTATTTACTCAACTGCTTCATGGCCGACTCCAGGCCTTCAATGGTCAGCGGATACATGTGATCGTTAACCAGTTGCCGGGTCATGCCCAGTGAACCGCCAGTTCCCCAATAGCTTTCGGGCAGCGGATTGAGCCACACTACCTTGCGGAAATGATCGGAAATGCGCTGGAACCAGGTGGCGCCGGCCTCTTCGTTCCAGTGTTCGATCGATCCACCGGGGTGCGAGATCTCATAAGGCGCCATGGTGGCATCCCCCACGAAGATCACTTTGTAGTCCGGGGTGTACTTATTGAGAATATCCCAGGTGCTGGTGGTTTCGTTCATGCGGCGGATATTGTTCTTCCACACGCTTTCATAGACGAAGTTGTGGAAGTAGAAGTACTCCATGTGTTTGAACTCCATGCGCGCGGCGGAGAACAGTTCCTCGCAGACACGCACGTGGGGATCCATGGAGCCGCCGACATCGAAGAAAATCAGCACCTTGACCGCGTTATGCCGCTCGGGAACCATCTTCAGGTCGAGATAACCGGCATTGCGGGCAGTAGAGCGAATGGTATCGTCCATGTCCAGTTGGTCCGCGGCGCCCTGACGGGCAAATTTGCGGAGTCGGCGCATGGCAACTTTGATGTTGCGGATACCCAGCGTGATGCTGTCATCCAGATCCTTGAATTCGCGCTTCTCCCAGACCTTCACTGCCCGGCCATGACGACCGTTTTTCTGGCCGATACGAAAACCTTCCGGGTTATAGCCATCGGCACCGAACGGCGACGTACCGCCGGTACCAATCCACTTGTTGCCGCCAGCATGGCGTTCCTGCTGCTCTTCCATGCGCTTCTTGAAGGTTTCGATCAACTCTTCAAGACCGCCAAGGGAATCGATTTTGGCCTTGTCTTCCTCGCTGAGATGCTTCTCGAATTCGGCCCGGAGCCAGTCATCGGGAATCAGCATCTCCATCAGGTCCTCGAGATTCTCGATTCCCTCGAAGTAGGCCTTAAAAGCGCGGTCAAACTTGTCGAAGTGGCGCTCATCCTTTACCAGACACACCCGTGACAGGTAATAGAACTCCTCCATATCCGCGAAGGCCAGCCGGTTTTGCAAGGCCTCCAGCAGATCCAGAAATTCACGCAGGCTGGCGGGCACTCTCGCCCGCCGCACTTCGAGAAAAAAATCAATCAACATAAGGTGTAGCTCTTGCTGAATGTCAGCTGCGACGACGAGCCATGAAGGCCAGCTTCTGCAACAGGTGAACGTCCTGCTCATTCTTCACCAGGGCGCCGTACAACGGCGGCAACGCAGAGCTGGTGTCCTTCTCCTGCAACATTTTGGCAGATAATTCATCCGCCATCAGCAGTTTCAGCCAGTCGATCAACTCGGACGTGGATGGCTTTTTCTTCAGGCCCGGCACCTTGCGCACGTCAAAGAACACCTCCAGGGCGTCCCGTACGATTTCCTGCTGCAGCCCCGGGAAGTGCACGTCCACGATGTCTTGCATGGTGTCGTGATCCGGGAAGCTGATGTAGTGGAAGAAACAGCGACGCAGGAACGCGTCCGGAAGCTCTTTTTCGTTATTACTGGTAATCACCACGATGGGGCGTTGCTTCGCCTTTACGAATTGCTGGGTCTCGTACACGAAGAATTCCATACGATCGAGCTCCAGCAGCAGATCGTTCGGGAACTCGATGTCGGCCTTGTCGATCTCGTCAATCAGCAGCACTACCTGTTCGTCAGCCTCGAAGGCTTCCCAGAGCTTGCCCTTGACGATGTAATTGCTGATGTCCTTGACCTTCTCATCCCCCAGTTGGGAATCACGCAGGCGGGACACCGCATCGTATTCGTAGAGGCCTTGCTGCGCCTTGGTGGTGGACTTGATGTGCCAGGGGATCAGTCGCTTCCCCAGAGCAGAGGCCATTTCTTCAGCCAGCAGGGTTTTGCCGGTCCCGGGCTCGCCTTTAATCAGCAACGGGCGTTGCAGCGAGATAGCCGCATTCACCGCCATCTGCAGGTCATCAGTAGCTACGTATTTCTCGGTACCGGTAAACTTCATTCTGTTGGTTCCTGTTCGATTATCAGTTTGTCCGCAGCGGAGTATAAAGCCTTGCCCTGCCAGTGATAAGGGCTGCCAGCACCACCCCGGCCTTAGGGTTTGCGTTCTTCCTCGCCCTTCGGCTTGTCGCCGTCAGCGGGAGGGGATTCCGGATCATCACCGTCTTCGGTGTCTGGAAGATCATCAAACTCGGAGAGATCGAAGTCTTCCAGGCCAAATTCTTCTGTGCTTTCTTCATCATCGGCCTCGGTGCTGGCCACCGGGATTTCCTCTTGTGGCTCAGGCTCAGGCTTGGATTCGGGTTCCGGTTCCGGTTCGAGTTCGGGCTCCGGTTCGGGTTCTACCACCGGTACTCCCTCCTCATCCTGACCTTCCTCGCCGTCCTTATCTTCAGTGTCGGTTTTGGTGTCAGTGGCAGGCGCTGCTTTGCGCTTGCGCCGAACAACGGCATATACCCCACCAGCGACAATAAGGATCACTACGATACCGCCTGCGATCATCGCCCAAAGCGGCGCAGCCGGATCGGATTCCTCCGGTTCTACAGGATCGGCCCGGGGCTCCTCGACGGCACTGATGTCAATAGGCCCGGCGCTGGCGCTGTCTTCTGCAGGCTCCGGCTCGGGCTGTGGCGGCTGAGCGGGCTCTTGCTCACCTTCTGCCCCAGACTCAGGAGCGTCCTCCTGAACGGGTACCACGGGTTCGGTGACCGCCGGCTCGTCTGATGGCACGGAGGAAGCCTGGCCCTCCGGAACATCGAAACGGCTGACACCGGTGAACTTGCGGGAGAACGTTTGACCGTCTGCAACCACATCAATCACATACTCCCCGGGGGATGGCATTCGCCCGATGGTGTCCCGGTAGACCCCGTTTTCGGGCGGCTGCTCTCCGGACAGTACCTTGGTCCCGCTGCGATCATCCTCGGAGGTGATGGTGACACGAACGTCGATGACATCCAGAAAGTCCGGATCGGTGAGCTTGTCCTGGTCTTCAAAAAACGCTATCCGCAGCGCCAGAGGTTCCTCTTCGGAGAATGCCGGCGGCACCGGGTTCACCACCATGCGCAAGTCACTGACGACAGTTACCCGGCTGCCTTCGCCAAGCTCACCGTTCAGTCGCCACTCCCCTTCTTTCGGGTCGGTGACAGTAATCAGGTCATAGCCGGATTCCCGAGCCCAGCGCATGGTGTCACCCGGATTGCCAACCGCGGCCATGTTGCCATCCGGGTCTGTTAGCTGAAGCTCACGGGTATCACGGGTTTCGCCCTCACCCCAGAAAATCAGTGCGGTAAATTCCTGCACGCCGCTGTCGACACTGAACCGGTTGCCTTCGATGGGCACCTGCTCCTGGGGCACAGCGGCATTCAGGGCTTTCAGAAAGGCGCGGTTCAGGGCATCGGCGGAAGGCGCAATACTGTGGCTGCCCCCGGTTTCCCCGGCCAGGGTTTCCAGAAACCCGACATCCGCTTCGGCGGACAACGCCACCGTATGGAACGTTGCCCCTTTGGCGATCAGATCATCCAGCAGCGGCCCCAGAATGCGTTCACGCTCGGCCTGATTCTCCTGATCACTGTCAGAGATATCGACCTTGCCATCGGTCAGCAGGATGAAGTCCGTATTGGCCAGATCCCCATCGGTAAAATAATCGTCGCTGGCGACTTCAATGGCCTCGCCCAGATTGGTGCGAAGGGCAACGGAATTGATCTCTGAGGACCGGTTGATCATCCGTTCCCGCCAACTGTCGTCAACGCGATCCCGGGGAACCAGCATGTTGACGTACTGGCCGAAGGTCCAGAGACCGGCGTAAGCGTCTTCCGGCAGCATTCTGGCAAGCAGGCGCACGGCCGGTTGCCGGAGGTTGTCAGGGTCGTTGTCTTTCATGGACCCGGAAATATCCACGATAATGCGGACATCCGCGCCCTCGGGAAGCTGAACATCGCCTGCTTGCTGGGCGTTTGTCCACACCGGCAGGCCGAGGGTGACAACGAGACAGACTCTCAGTATCCAGCGCATCGTGACTCCGTTTTATTATTGTTCTTTACGCTTACCGCTTCACCAGTCGATAGCGAACCAGGTCCAGCAACCACACCAGTAGCATCACCAGCGCGGCAATACCCAGGTTCAGCATTGCCCTGCCCGAGGCATCCGCATCACCAAGGATCAGCTCGTATCCGCCATACAGCCACGCCGGTACCCACCAACCCGCCACATCGGCGGATTCCACAGGGGTCAGCAACAGCACCACGAGAGCGGCCTGCAGCAAGGTGCGCAGGCCATACAGCGGCAGCATCCGGAACAGCCGGGACACCATGTAAAAGAAAACCACAAAGGAAACGGCGTAGAGCGCCCAGAAAATGCCGTATGCGAGTTGAGCTTCAGTATCGATCATTACAGGATCCAGTGAATTATGTGTTCTTCCCAGTCTTCTTCCGGCACGCCACCTTCTGAGATCACGCGATGGCGAACCGAGACTCCAGCCTCATGAACGGTTTGCGGATCACCCGACCGTAGCGGGTGCCAGTCCGCCAACGGGCGGTTTTCCGCCAGTGTCCGGTAGGCACAGGTAAACGGTAGCCAATGATAATCCGCAAGCGCGTCAGGTGTTAGTACGGTGCAGGCCGGAACTTTCTCCAGCCGCTGAGGATAGACCGTACAGCGGCAGGTATCCGTGTCCATGTACCGACAGACCAGATCGGTGTAGTACACGTCTCCGGTGTCTTCGTCTTCCAGTTTGGCCAGGCAGCATTTGCCACAGCCATCGCACAGGGACTCCCATTCAGCAGGCGTCATCTCGTCCAGACGTTTACGCTGCCAGAAGGGAATCTCTGCAATCATGACTGCCGTTGCTCCGGCTTTTTGCGGAAATCCACCACGTAGCCGTCGTTTTCCTCGGGCATCTGCAGGTAGAAGTCCTTGTCCGCGATAGCATTCAGCACCTGACTGCCATCGGTGCGGGCCAGCTTCCTGTCCGGCGTCATCACCAGATCCATGGCGTGAACCGGCGCTCCGAAAATACCGCGCAGGCTCTCTGGCAGGTCATCCCATATCTGGCCCCGACGCACATAAAGGTAGGTGTCCGCCTTTTTGCTGCTGCGAAACACCGAAACAAACTGTTTATCCGTCATGATGTCAATAATTCCTCAAGCTGTTCACGAACCGGTGCAATAATCTGGCTGCGCCAGCCACTGGTAAATAGTCCGGCCGACAGATCACGCTGGTGAACCACGGCCTCAAGTCGTTTACGGGGCGCCAACAGTTCCACGGGCACATCCGCCGCCTCCGCCGCCTTCACAATGAGTCGTTTGAGCTGTTTGTAGAAGGCTTGCTCCTCACGGGTCAACGGCGCTGCAATCAGCGGCAGGTCCGTTGCATCGGCCTCACGCCCTTCGGCAATCAACTGCAGTATTTTATCACCGTAACGGCGGGTCACCGGCTGGGGCAGCCCCTGGATGTTGGACAGAGCCCGCAGGGAATCCGGCAGGCGTTCGGCAATGGCAATCAGCAACGGATCCGCGACCACGCGGCCCCGGGGCCGATCACGGTGACGGGATTCTTCTTCACGCCAACAGACCAGCTTCTGCAGGACCGCCTGCTGCTGGGGGGTTAACGTCCAGCCACCGCGCAGTTTGAGGTAGTGGTTCTGTGGATCATCCTGCCCGGATAACTCAGCGGCAAAGCGGGCGGACTCATCATACAGGGCCTGCTCGAGGTTTCGCTCCCGGAGATTCGCCACGACCCAGTCGTACATCGGCGCCAGGAACCGGATATCGTCCAGCGCATAACGCTCCTGGGCCGCACTCAGGGGGCGGGACACCCAGTCCGATCGGGTGGCAGATTTATCCAGGGTCTCGCCGAACAGGGTCTCCACCAGGCGGGCATACCCCATGGAAAAGCCAGCACCGGCAAGTGCTGCCCCAATCTGCAAGTCCACGACACCGGCGGGTTCAAGTCGCAGCCAGTGACGGAACAATTCCAGATCCTCGCTCATGGCATACAACAGCTTCGGGGAATCGGCGTCCGCCAGGATTCGCCTGAACTCTCCGGACTGCTCGGCAACGCCGGGATCCACCAGGCAATACTCACCGCCCAGACCAAGCTGGACCAGCCCGGGAATCGGAAAAAAGGTGTTAACCCGTTCAAACTCGGTGTCCAGCGCCAGGAACTCGCCCTCGCCACCGGCGAGCCAGCGGTCGAGATCCTCCGGCTCGCGTATCCAGTGAATAGTGGCAGGCGCAGCGGGTGCCGTTGCGACTGGAGTCGTGAAAGCCATAGAAAAGTGCCCGATCAGTCTTTAGTCAGCCAGGGGCTTGCGCCCTCGGAATGCGTGAGTCAGGGTGAATCCGTCGACATACCCGAGCTCTCCGCCCACGGGAATGCCATGGGCCAGCCGGGTAATCAGAACGTCTTTACCGTCCAGACGGTCGGCAATGTAGTGGGCCGTGGCCTCACCCTCTACGGTAGGGTTGGTTGCCAGGATCAATTCCTTGACGCCCTCGGCCTTGATGCGCTGTAACAGCCGCTCAATACCAATTTCTTCCGGACCGACACCGTCAATCGGCGACAGGTGCCCCATGAGTACGAAGTAGCTGCCACGGTAATCGCCTGCCTGCTCGATGGCCAGGAGATCGGAGGGGCTTTCCACCACGCACAGGGTACCGGTAAGACGAGCGGGATTCTCGCAGATGCCACAGACAGGAGTATCGGAGAAATTCTGGCAGCTATCGCAACGGCGAACGCCGGACATGGCAGTGTTCAGGGCCTCTGACAGCCGGAAACCGCCGGAACGTCCCCGTTCCAGCAGGTGAAATGCCATGCGCTGGGCGGTCTTCTGCCCGACCCCGGGAAGACACCGGAGCGACTCCACCAGTTCATCGACCAGCGGGCTAAACGCCATGCAACATCCTCATGTAAGTTATAAACAAAAATCTTTAACCCAATGGATTAAAAGGGCATTTTAAACCCGGGAGGCATGCCCATTCCGGACATCATGCCGGACATTTTATCTTTCTGGTTGGCCTCGACACGACGCACGGCATCGTTGACGGCCGCCGCTAGCAGATCTTCGAGAATCTCCTTTTCCTCGCTCATCAGGGACGGGTCAATCTCCACCTTGCGAACGTCGTGGCGCCCATTCATGATGACTTTGACCAACCCGGCTCCAGACTCACCAGTGACCTCTTCCTTGGCAATCTCTTCCTGGGCCTTCTGCATTTCTTCCTGCATTTTCTGGGCTTTTTTCATCATGTCGCCCATGCCATTCATCATCTGTTCATCTCCTTCAACGGGAACCTTGTAAAGGCCGGATACTCTCTTCGACTACCCTGCCCTCGAATCGTTCAACGATGGACTTCACCAACGGGTCGCTCCGGATCGCGGATTCCGCAGCCTGTTGACGGGCCAGGCGCTGTCGCTCCTCCCAGGCCGCCGGTGTCTTGCCGCCGGTTTCACCCTGCTCTATACGCAGGTTGATGGTGTCGCCGAAGCGATTTCTCAAGGCAGCGAGAATCTTTTCCTCATGCCGGGCGTTCAAAAGACGGGCGTGCCCCTCTTCCATCGTTAACAGGATGGTGTCTCCGTCACGAGTGAACGCGGTGTGGCTGGCCAGGTTACCTGGCATGCCGACGATGCCAAGGCTGCGAAAGTCCCTCTCCCAGACAAATTCACCGGAAAGCTCCTGTTCCGGCTCCTGTATCGGTTCAGGCGCAGGCTCGGGCTCAGGAACGGGTTCGGGTTCTCGTGCCGCAGGCGCGGACTCCTCGCCCGGCGCGGCCTCGGACAGATACTCCGGTACTGGGCCGGGATCGAATTCCGGCTCCGGCTCGGGAACCGGCTCAGGCGACGGAGCGGACTCCCCGCTGGCTTGCGGCTCTGGCTGTGGTTCCGGCACGGGCTCCGGTGTTTCGGCTACGGGCTCCTGTACCGGCCCGGCGGGCTCTGGTTGAGCGGCCGCCGGCGCTGGTTGAGATGCGACAGGCGCTGGTTGAGATGCGACAGGCGCTGGTTGCCCCCCTGCGGGCGCAGGGTCAGGCTCGTCGCGGGATTCCGCTGAACCGGACTGACTGCCTGAATTGAACGCAGGGGGCTCCCGGCGATCGGTACCGGGACGGAAGGCCAGCATTCGCAGCAGGGTCATTTCAAACCCCATCCGGGCATCCGGTGTCACCGCCAGATCCTTACGCCCCATCAACGCAGCCTGATAGAACAGCTGGGCATCTTCCGCACTGAGTTGTCGCGCCAGCGTCTGCACCTGGGCCGCATCGCCAAGGGCATTATCCACACTGCCCGGCACCACCTGCTCCATGGTGACGCGGTGAAACAGGGATAACAGGTCTGCCAGGATCACGCTGTAATCCGGCGCGAAGTCCGAAATACGGTGTATCTCTGAAAGCAGCGATGGCCCGTCGTTGCCCACCAGGGCATTGACCAGCTTCTCGATATCCCGCTGGTCAATCGTGCCCAGCATGTTGCTGACATCACTGGCGGCCAGTTTCTGGTTACCAAAGGCGATGGCCTGGTCCGTAAGGCTGAGGCCATCACGCATACTGCCATCCGCCGCACGGGCCAGTAACCACAGCGCCGGCTCTTCGAATGGAATCTGCTCTTCGGTCAGGACATGCTTCAGGTGGCCAGCGATGTGCTCCGGCGTCATGCGTTTCAGGTTGAACTGCAGGCAGCGGGACAACACCGTGACCGGCAATTTCTGGGGGTCGGTCGTGGCCAGCAGGAACTTCACATGCTCTGGCGGCTCTTCCAGCGTCTTGAGGAACGCGTTGAAAGACTGGTTGGTGAGCATGTGCACCTCATCGATCAGGTACACCTTGAAACGGCCACGGGTGGGCGCGTACTGGACGTTGTCCGTCAGCTCCCGCATGTCATCCACCCCGGTACGGGATGCCGCATCGATCTCGATCAGGTCAACAAACCGGCCTTCCTGGATTTCCTGGCAACTGGTGCATTCACCACAGGGCCTCGGCGTGACGCCGGTTTCACAATTCAGGCACCGGGCCAACAGACGGCCAATCGTGGTTTTACCCACGCCACGGGTACCGGTGAAGAGATAAGCATGGTGAAGACGTTGATTTTCCAGGGCGTGAATCAATGCCTGAAGCACGTGCTCCTGACCAACCATGTCCTCAAATGTACGGGGGCGCCATTTACGGGCAAGTACCTGGTAGCTCATGTTTCGCCAACTGCAGTGAAAATGGCCTTAACCTTAGCACGGACATGAACTGATAAGAAGCCGCCGGGCTATCGGTTTGGACTGGAAAAAGCGTCGATTTCAGCGGGATAAGACAGAAAGAAAGGTAAAATCTGGGGGTGACTCCACCAGCGACACTCCGGCACACAATTCCACCGCTGCGGCTGCTCCCTTCCGGGCCTGACCGGGTTCACGGTTTCATGTTGCGGAGGCACCAATGGAGCCACCATAACGGCGTTTCAGGACATTTCCCTGAAAGCGGCGCGCATAGTAACAAAAGGGTTGGCGGACTACAACGACTTATAACGGCAGTGGCACTTCGTCCTGACGGAACCAGCACGCAAGGCTGTATCGGGCGCGGTTTGCCGGCAGAACCTCGTGGGGAATCTCTTCGCTCAGGAACAGCACCATGCGCCCCATCTCCGGCAGCACCATGCCACACGACTCATCCTGACTGTCACGATTGAACAGCTGTAATGCTCCGCCATCCCCGGCCTGCCACTGCTCATTGAAATAGAGCACCAGACTGACGATGCGCGAAGCACGACCAGCAAAGCTGTCGAGGTGTTTGCGGTAAAAATCTCCGGACTGATAGGTCGCGTAGTGAGCCTCGAACCGCTTGAGCCCCAGGAACAGCCGCCGATTCAGGCCTTCCTGTATCTGCGCCAGGCAGTCAAACAATGCCTGCTGCGGCGGAGTGATGCCCTGCAGCCAGGCAATCCTGTCGCGTCTCACTGAGCGGTCACGGGTCAGGTCAGCGCCCCGGCCGATGCCCGCTTTTTTCATGGCGTCCGTTACATCAAGTATCCGGACCTCTTCCCTCAGGGCGCTCAGTAATGCATCACCCAGACGATCACGAACATCCACACTGACCCAGCCGGACTCGGTCAACTCCATTGCCAGGTCGTCCAGCCATTGCTCGGTGACGCCATCGTACCCACTGCCAACAGAGGACGCTTCCGGTGGGGCCACGCCCTCGCCGGCAACGGCGTCAAATTCGCAACTGCTATCCGTGATCAGCGCATTCCTGATCGGACTAACAACCGGGTGATCCATGGTTCTGCTCCTCTGCAAGCCCGGTATTTTATGCCGGATTCTCGCGGCAACGTCAGTTTTAATTTACTCTGTTGGTAAGCAAATACACCTAATCCCTGAGCAACACCCCAGGGACAGACACATCACGTAACAAGAGGCACTGAGTGACAACACAACCCGGGCACTGGTCGTTTACCCGCTGGACTACCATCGGGCAACTGGAAGCCATCGACGTTCATCATCCATTGTTCCGCGCTCAACTATTCCTCCAGGGAGCTCACCTCACCCACTTTGCCACACACGACAAACCGGACTGGCTCTGGCTCAGCGACACCGCGCGCTTTGAAACCGGCCGGGCGATTCGGGGTGGCGTGCCCATCTGCTGGCCCTGGTTCGGAGTGCCGGGGAAAAATCCGCCAGAAGTCCGCAAACGCATCCACGCCACCGATTCCCATGGCTTTGCCCGTACAGCCCTCTGGAAGCTGGAGGATGTTCAGGAATCCGCCCACGAAGTTGAAATCAGCCTGTCACTGGCGGCCAATGAAGATTTTTCCGACCTGTGGACGGGGCACGCACTGGCGCTGGTGACCTTCAACTTTTCAGTCAAGGGCTGCCAGATTGCGCTGACGACGACCAATCTCGGTAGCGAGCCCATGGCCTTCACGCAGGCACTGCATACCTATTTGCCCACGGCCGACATCCACCAAACCCATGTTGAAGGGCTTGACGGCTGCGACTATGTAGACACGCTGCAGAACTGGAGCTACCACTTGCAAAAAGGGGCGCTGTCGTTTCAGGGCGAAACCGACAGGATATACGAGTCCGGCGCCCCCCTGGTTGTTGCCACACCCGCCAGCCGCCGTTCACTGACCGCCATCGGCAGCGACTCCACGGTTGTGTGGAATCCCGGTCCGGAGAAAGCGCAGGCACTTTCGGACTTTCCTGACACTGGCTGGAAATCCATGCTGTGTGTCGAAACCGCCAATGCACTCAGCGATTACCGGGTGTTGAATGAGGGGCAAAGTCATACCCTCGGCGTAATGATTGGACGAGTTTAATCTATCAGGGAGCCTCAATGAGCCTGGCATCAATTCTCAAATCCAAACTGGTTCCTGCGGAGCTGAGCGAACAGATCAATCGCATCCGCAAGCCGATCGGCAGCCTCGGTTACGACCCCTGGGGATACAATAACGAAGCCATCAAGTATGGCTTTTCGCTGACCAGGCAGATCTACGAGAAATATTTCCGGGTTCAGGCCAGTGGTGTGGAAAAGATCCCCTCCGAGGGGCCCGTGCTGATCATTGCCAATCACAGCGGTCAGCTACCGATTGACGGTCTGCTCATTGGTTACGCCCTCGCCTCCCGCGAGGTGAATCCCAGGATTCCCCGGGCGATGATCGAACGCTTCTTCCCTACCGTGCCCTACCTGGGCAACCTGCTGAACGAAATGGGGGCGGTGCTGGGTGATCCGGTCAATTGCGCCAAGATGCTGGCCAACGATGAGGCAGTCATTGTGTTCCCGGAAGGCGTGCGGGGATCCGGCAAACTCTACCAGGATCGCTATCAACTCAAACGGTTCGGCAACGGCTTTATGCACCTTGCCATGAAATACAAGGCCCCTATCGTTCCTGTTGGCGTGGTTGGATGCGAGGAAACCATTCCCGCCATCGCCAATATCAAGCCGCTGGCGAAGGCATTGGGCATACCCTACGCGCCCGTCGCATTGCCGGTTGTATTGCCGGCGAAGGTTCACCTCAATGTGGGCGACCCCATGTATTTCGATGACCTGGAAATCCCCGAGGAGAAAGTGACCGATCGGGTTGAGCAGGTGAAGGCGGAGATCAGCAAGCTGATTGACAAGGGTCTGAGCGAAAGGAAAAGGCTGTTCTGATGAGCGAGCAACAGAGACCACGCATACTCGTGACCGGCGCCGCAGGGGCCCTGGCACAACAGGTGATTGACCGGCTCCGTGAAGACTGTGACCTGGTAGCGGTGGATTTCCGCGAGCAGGTCTATCTGGGTGACGACATCCCCAGTTACTGCATCGACTTCAACAAGCGGGTGTTCGAAGACCTGTTCAGACGCTACCGGTTTGACGGCGTCATTCACCTGGGCCGGATCATGTCCAGCCAGCTGACCCGGATGCGCCGATACAACGCCAATGTCCTCGGCACCCAGAAGTTACTGGACCTCAGCCACAAATACGGCATCAAACGGGTGGTGGTGCTCTCCACCTTCCACGTATACGGCGCAGTGGCGTACAACCCCGCGCTGATTGACGAAGAAGCCCCGTTAAAAGGCGTGGGCCTGAGCGCAGACCTGGTGGACTCCGTAGAGCTTGAGAACCTTGCCAACATCTACCTCTGGCGCTACCCGGAACTGAACATCACCATTCTGCGCCCCTGTAACATTGTTGGGCCCGGGGTGAGGAACTCCATCAGCACCCTGCTTGCCAGCGAACGGGCGCCCGTGCTTGCCGGGTTTTCCCCGATGATGCAGTTCATCCACATTGATGACATGGCGGACGCCATTGTTCTGACCTATAACAAGCCCCAGCGGGGTGTCTTCAACGTAGCGCCGGAAGACTGGGTTGCCTATCAACATGCGCTGAAACTGTGTGGCTGCAATCGCCTGCCGATTCCCTCCATACCGCCAGCGCTGCCAAAGCTGATTCTGAAAACACTCAGTATGAGAAGTTTCCCGTCGTATTTGATGCACTTTTTCAAGTATCCTGTCGTCATTGACGGCAGAGCTTTTGCCAGGGAATTTGGATTCAGCCCCCGACGACCGCTGAAGGAAATCTTCCGATTCTATCGGGAGAACAAAAAACCGGTGTGACGGCATAACACCGCCTGAAGGCGGATGCCGTCAGGGATTTGGGGGCAT
This sequence comes from Marinobacter sp. DUT-3, assembly GCF_050379435.1. Classification (NCBI taxonomy): domain Bacteria; kingdom Pseudomonadati; phylum Pseudomonadota; class Gammaproteobacteria; order Pseudomonadales; family Marinobacteraceae; genus Marinobacter; species Marinobacter sp. DUT-3. Next base: position 590,873 of record NZ_JBNRMG010000001.1, on the reverse strand, counting down.
AACAACGCAGGATGCGAGGCATGTTAAGTAATTTCAGTCTTATCAGCCACTCTACGGCAGCCATCTCGTTTGGCCTGCTTGGGTTGCTTATTGCCTCCCATTACCTTCGCCGTGACATCGACAGAGTTCTGCTGCTGGCATCTGTCGTGTCAGTGATCTGGGCAGGTGCCCTGGTTGCCCAGAACCTCTGGGGTCAACCTTCATTCTTCATCCGTTATTTGCTGGAACTGCTTCGGGATGCCGCCTGGATTACCCTGCTGTTTGCCCTCCTCCGGAACTCCTTCCGGGCCACGGCCATTGTAGGACGGCTTCGCCGGATGCTGGCCATTGCCACCATCTCACTGATCGTCTTCCTGCTGGTATTCGGAGCACTGGAATATACCTTTGGCCTGGACCTCCTGGACGGCAAGACCAAGGTTGTCGGCCAGATTGTGCTGTCGTTGATGGGGCTCTCGCTGGTTGAGCAGATCTGGCGAAACTCCGTATCGTTTGGCCGATCAAGCATGAAGTACATCTGCATCGCCGTCGCCACGATGTTTGTCTTCGATTTTTTCATGTACGCCGACGCCCTGTTGTTCGGCCAGGTTTCCGAGTCGTTCTGGAACGCCCGGGGACTGGTCAACGCGGCCCTTGTGCCCCTGTTCGCCATCAATACCATTAACACCCGCAAACAACCGGTGGAATTTCAGCTTTCCCGCTCTGCGGTCTTCCACGCAGGCACCTTTATGTTTGCCGGCGCCTACCTGCTTTTCCTGGCCGTTGGCGGCTACTACGTCCGGGCCCTGGGCGGTGCCTGGGGCGAGGCATTGCAGGTATTGTTCTTCACCATTGCCCTCGCATTCCTGGTAACGCTGCTGACATCCCGACGGATACGTTCAAGACTGATGGTGTTTATCAGCCAGAATTTCTTCGACTACAAATACGACTATCGCGAAGAGTGGCTGAAAATGACCCGGGAGCTTGCGAACCTGAGCGATGACCCGCCCTTACCCGAGAGGGTTGTACGTATCCTGACGGGTCTAGTGGAAAGCAACGCGGGGGCTATCTGGTTGCGGGACGAACAAGGCGCCTACGCGCTCAAAACCGCCGTCAATCTCACTACCCCCAAGTTCACCACCATTGAGGGAGATGGGGAGATTGCCCGCTTCTTCAGGGAACGTGAATGGATTGTCGACCTTCATGAATACCGTGAAGACCCCATTCGTTACAACCTGCTTGAAATCCCGGATGCCATCACCCGCATTCCGGATGGCTGGCTGATCATTCCGCTGTACCTGGGGAATGACCTTTATGGTATCGCCCTGGTTGGCAACCCCTATGCCCCCGTGGAACTGAACTGGGAAAACTTTGATCTGATCAAGGTGGTTGCCCGCCAGTCCTGTAACCTGCTGGCCCAGGCAGATGCCCAGAATCGCCTCTCCCGGGCCATGCAGTTCGAGGCCGTCAGCAAAGCCTCGGCTTTCATGGTTCATGACCTCAAGACTCTGATCGCCCAATTGTCGCTACTGGTCAAGAACGCACCCCGTCACCGCGAAAATCCCGCTTTTATTGATGATATGGTAAACACCACTGATCATGCTGTGCGTAAAATGGCGAACCTTGTTGACCACATCCGCAAACCCGCCGAAGACACTGAATCAGCCGAAATTCTTGACCTCCGGGATGTGGTCATCCAGCTCGCCGAACATTACAGCCGTAGGCCGCCGGCCCCACGCATTATCGGCAACCCCTCGCCCAGCCCAATCAAGGCGGATCGCGAACAACTGTGCAGTGTACTCGGGCATCTCATCCAGAATGCCCAGGACGCGACACCACCGGAAGGCGAGGTAACACTGACCCTGAAAATAGCCACGGACAATGTCGTCCTGTTTATCCAGGATACCGGCGCCGGAATGACGGAAGAGTTCATACGCTCCCAGCTCTTCAAGCCCTTCGAGAGTACCAAAGGGTTGACCGGCATGGGGATCGGTGCGTATCAGGCCAGGGAGTATCTGCGGAAAGTAGGGGGCAATATTGACGTTACCAGTGAGCCTGGCGTCGGATCCTGCTTCTCTGTTCGCTTCCCGCTGACTGCGCCCAATCAACGCAAAACAGAAAATGAAATGGATGGGCCAGCTGAACAGCGGCCCAGGCAAGGACAGAACGCCAATTAATTGCCGCTTTTAAAATTTAAATCACCCAGACATTGCAAAGCGTCAACATTCAGTTAAGAATTGTTACAGGGATGAGTTGATCAATATTGCATCAATATAGTTACAGGGCAAAAAAGGGATTTAGGGCTGTTGTGAGTAAACGACTGTTAATTGTAGAGGATGACCCCGGCCTTCAAAGCCAAATGCGCTGGTGTTTCAGTGACGACCTGGAAGTCGCCATGGCGACAGATCGTGAATCCGCTCTGACAGCGCTCAGACGCATCGAACCAGACGTTATCACCCTCGATCTGGGCTTGCCGCCGGACGCTGGCGGAGCATCCGAGGGGTTCAGCCTGCTGGAAGATATTCTACGCCTGTCGCCACAAAGCAAGATCATTGTCGTGACGGGGCGCGAAGACAAGGAAAATGCCGTCAAAGCCATCGGCATGGGCGCCTGCGACTTTTATCAAAAGCCGCTTGATGCGGATATCCTTACGTTTGTTGTCAATCGCGCCTTCAGAATTGCCGAACTGGAAAAAGAAAACCGGGAACTGTCCGAGCACCGCAACGGCACCAGCATCAAAGGGATTGTGGCCACCAGCCCACAGATGCTGGCTATCTGCAGAACCCTGGAGAAAGTCGCCCCTACTGACGTCACCACGCTGATCACCGGGGAAACCGGTACCGGCAAGGAATTGCTGGCCCGTGCGCTCCACGACCTGAGCCACAGACACACCAAGACATTCGCCGCCATCAACTGCGCCGCCATCCCCGAAAACCTTCTGGAAAGCGAACTGTTCGGCTTCGAGAAGGGGTCATTCACCGGCGCCACCCAAAGCAAGAAAGGCAAAATCGAAAACGCCAACGGCGGAACCCTTTTCCTGGATGAAATCGGAGACATGCCGATGGCGTTACAGGCCAAGCTGTTGAGATTCCTGCAGGAACGTGTTGTCGACCGGGTAGGTTCGGTCAAGCCGGTTCCCGTAGACGTACGGGTTGTCTGCGCTACCCACCGGGACGTCCGGACGCTCATTGATCAGGGCGAATTTCGTGAAGACCTCTATTACCGGATCAGCGAAATCACTCTGGATGTGCCCCCGTTGAGGGAACGTGAGGGGGATGCCCTGGTGATTGCCCAGTCACTTCTGAGATCTCTCGGCAAACATATGGACCGCCCCAACCTCACCTTCACCGAGGATGCCATTAACGCAATCACCACGTACCAATGGCCCGGGAACGTCCGAGAAATGATCAACAAGGTGAAACGGGCCACCATTATGGCGGATGGAAAACGAGTCACCGCCCTCGACCTGGAGCTGGAACAGAGTGCCGACAGCAGGGACAACCTGCTCAATCTCCGGCAGGTCCGGGAGACCGCTGAGCGCCAGGCGATCATTCAGGCACTGCAGAGTTGCGGGTTTAATATGGCCCAGGCATCCAGACTACTGGGAGTCACCCGACCTACGCTGTATAACCTTACGGACAAATACCGTATTGAAACGTCACATGCGGCCTCAGGGGCCTGACAAACGGACAGGGACATCAGAACAAGCACCTGACAGGAAAAGGAACAGGGCCATGAAAGCAGTTGTTACAGCACGCGCCATCCTGCTATCGGCTGCCGTTGCGATCGGAATGGCCGGTTGCGGCAGCGATAATGAAATGAGCCAGGAAGAGATCCAGTACCTGAGCCACCTGGATCAGTCCCGTTTTTTTCAGCGCCAGGGCGAGCTCAAGGCCAGTACTCTGGAAGCCCGCAGCGCTATCGACCTGCAGCCAGACGAGCCGGCCCCCTACTTCATCATTATCAACAACCTGCTGAAAGCCGGTGATGCCATCAACGCTGAACGCCAGCTCAACCGACTGATGGATGACATTCCGGAAGAGACGCTGGACAGCGGAACCAGAAACCGGGCCCAACTGATCCGCGCGGAAGCCAATCTGATGCAGGGCCACTTTGACAAAGCCCTGGCCAATCTGGCGGAGGTCTCCACGGAGGATCGGGCCCTGGAAAGCGAAGCCGGTCTCCTGAAAGGCCGGATCCTGTTGGCTGCAGACCGTCTGGACGAAGCAAAGTTGGCTTATGAACAGGCACTTTCTATCACCAACGACTCCGCCCTGCCCTTTGTCGGTCTGTCCCGGGTGGCCCATGCCGCAGGAGATCGGGAAGCCGTCCAAAGCTATATCGCACAAGCGGAACAGGTGAATGGCGAGAACGCGGAGCTCTGGCTCTGGAAAGCGCAGCTCGCCCATGAGGCGGAGGAATGGACGACGGCAGAAGAAGCCTACATTCGCGCCCTTGAGGATATCGGTCAGTACGACATCATGACGTTCCGCAAGTACGAAACCATATCCGCCCTGGTCCGTGTCCTGAGAGCCCAGGGAAAGTCATCAGAAGCCTTTGTGTACGAGGAAATACTCGCAAAATCCGGCCCCGGCACGATCAAAAGCAACATAGCCGCTGCCAGGGAAGCCTTTAAGGACGGCGATCTGGATTCCGCCGCCAACTACCTCGAAGAGGTATTAACCCATGCTCCGAACCACGAGCAAAGCACCTTGATGCTGGGCATGATTCGCTTCCGCCAGGGCCAGGTTCAGGAAGCAGAGCGACTGCTTCGGCCCATCGCCGAAATGGGAGACTCTGAAGCCGCCAGCAAACTGCTTGCCGCCGCACGGATTCAAATGCAGGATCCGGAGGAAGCCCGGGCCATTCTCGAAACCCTGTCCGACAAGGACACCGACCCGGAAACGCTTGCCCTCGTTGGCATCGCATCCCTGTCATCCGGCGATCTGGAGGCCGGTGAACCACTGATCGAGGAGGCCTTGTCACTGGCCCCGGACAACCACGCGCTCAGGCTTCGCTACGCAGGCTACCTGATTCAGCGGGGAGAGTTTGAAAAGGCCATTGCTCAGGCAGCGCAGGTGCCAGCGGATTCAGATCTGCACGCCCAGGCCCTGATGGTAACCATCGAAGCACACCTGTCATCCGGTAACAACGCTGATGCGATCGCCGTGGCGGATGCCTGGATTAAAAACAAACCCGACAGCACGGCCGCTATTATAGCCCGGGGCAACCTGGCAGCGCGGACCGGCAGCCCCGACCAGGCCAGAGGCTACTTCCAGCAAGCCTCGGAAAAGTCGCCGGACCTGGCCGCACCACACATCGCCCTTGGCAACCTTGCCAGAAGTCAGCAGGATCTTGCGCAGGCACAGACTCATTTCCGTCAGGCTGTGGCCCTGGCTCCGGACAATCGACAGGCGTTACAGGGGCTCGCGGGCGTCATGGAGCCCGCGGAAATACGAACCTACATGCGGGATCTTCTGGAGCAACAGCCGGATGCGACCGGACCAAAACTGATCCTGCTTGAGGCAGCCCTTATTGAAGGAGACAACCGGGAAGCCGACAAGCTCTCCGCCGCCCTGCTGGAACGAACCGAGGAAAACACCCCTGCGCGGGCCGAGCCCCTGGTGGCCGGCATTTACAATTCGGTAGCCTCCCGTTTACGCCAGGATGATAAGAACGAACAGGCGGCAACGGTACTGGAACGCGGCCGGGTACTGTTTCCAGAGTCTGCGGACATAACACTTCAGGCCGCAGCCGTGGCCTTTTCCGAAGGTAACCCGAAGCAGGCCAGGGAACTGCTCCAGGAAGCGAAGAAATCGCACCCACTATCCGCTGCGCCCTACACAGTGGAAGCGCGGTACTTCGAGCAGCAGGGACAGTTCGATCAGGCCGCGGAGCTTTACCAACTGGCCCTGGAAAAATCGCCTTCGGCGGACCTTCACCACGCCTACGCCCGCTCCCTGCAGCAGTCCGGCCGCAAACAGGAGGCCATGGGGGCTCTGGACACTGCCCTCGCCTCCTACCCGAACAGCACGCAGTTACTGCTCAGCCAAGCCATGCTGCACCAGTCTGACGGTGACCCCGAGAAAGCCAGGCAGGGCTACGAAACACTGCTGAAATCAGCCCCGGATAACGCCCTGGTGCTCAACAACCTGGCCTGGCTCTACCATCAACAGGGCGATGCCAGGGCGATGGACCTGGCGCGCAAGGCCTATGAAAAAAGCCCGGACAACGCATCGGTAGCGGATACCTACGGCTGGATCATGTTCAAGGCCGGCAACCACAAGGACAGCCTGCCCGTTCTGGAAAAAGCCTACCAGTTGCAACCGGATTCCGAGGAAATTGCCATGCATCTGGCCGAAGCCTACAGAGCTTCCGGCAGGGCAGATGAAGCTCGCGAAATCCTCGAGAAATTCGGCGGGCAGGGGTAACCCCTGCCCGCCCTTTCCAAGGGCTGCCCTCCGGTCAACATTCGGATTCGATATAACCCATAGCCCCAAAGTCCAAAACAATCCAAGCATCCGCTGGCGGCACTTCCTCACTGAAACAATACTTAACATGTTGCATCATTGACCAGGAAGGCGGGTGACGTATGTCTGTTTGCAAAGTACTGGGAGTAGGAAGTGCAGTCATTCTGATCAGCGGTTGTCAAAGCTGGCAGTTTCGAGGCATTGAGGATCTCCCGCCAACGGCTGCGCTACCCGAGGACAGCGAACCTGGCAAGGTGGAAGTCCGGTATTTTGACGGCATCAGTGGCTCGAGCGTTGACGACCTTATCAGCCAGGAGAAATACCCCGACAACCCTGACGAAGTCGTTGAACTCACCAGCCTCCAGGTACCCGGCGGACGAACCGACAATTACGGATCGCTGGTACGGGGTTTTATAGAACCTCCCCAGGATGGGGATTATCGTTTCTTCGTTGCAGGGGATGATGAGACCCAGTTATGGCTAAGCACTTCCGACAATCCCGCTGATGTATCACTGGCCGCTTCCGTTACCGGCTATTCCAATCCTGGCTATTACCAGAAATACTCCTCGCAAACCTCCGCCTACAAAACTCTATCCGCTGGAAAACAGTATTATTTTGAGATCCGGCATAAAGAAGGCGGCGGCGGCGACCACTTTGACGTCGCCTGGGAAGGCCCGGGGATCAGCCAGCAAATTATTGACAGCGCCTACCTGCACTCCTGGGCCGAACCGGTCTATGGTGACGATGTGAGCTCTGGTGAAGCTTACTCCCTGGGCTATCGGGTGGGCTTCCTTGACGGCTCTGAAGGCCTGGCATTCAACCCAGACTATCCCCCACTCGATGCGGACAAGGACGGCATCTATGACAACTGGGAAGTAGTCTATGGGCTTGATCCATCCAACCCCGACGACGCTGCTTCCGATCCTGACGGAGACCTGCTCTCCGCAGCCGATGAATTCCTGATTGGCACCGCCGAAAACAACCCGGATACAGACGGTGACGGCATTCCCGACGGCAGCGAGTATGCCTATGGCCTGGATCCGCTTGACGCCTCGGATGCCGAGGAGGATCTGGATAACGATGGTTACACCAATCTTGAGGAGTATCAGGCGGGGACAGCGTTGAATGACCACGAAGACATGCCGGTCGAGGAAGAGGAGCCAGAGCCACAATTCATTGCAGGCTTTACGGGCCAGTACTTTGAAGGCACATCGTTTGACCGGCTGGTTCTGACCCAGGTCAACGAATCCGTCGACTTCAACTGGGGTCGCGGCAGCCCCACACCGGACATGCCCAGCGACCAGTTCAGCGTGCGTTGGAGCGGTACCTTTACTGCGCCCCATAGTAGTGGCAGCAATAACTACGAGTTTACCGTCAGAACCAACGATGGGGTCCGCCTATACGCCAACGGTGAACTGGTGATTGATGACTGGACACAGCATGCTCCGACCTCCTTCAGTTATGAGCGTTCACTGGAAGCTGGCGAGCCATTAAATCTGACCATTGAGTACTTCGAAGATGTAGGCAGCGCTGTGGCTCAATACTCCGCGAGGAACATGACCACAAACGAGAACCTATCGACCGCGTCGACCGTTACCACACCAGACTATACCTCTCTCAATAGCCAGGACACCGATGGTGACGGTATTCCCGATACCTGGGAGCTACGGCATGGTTTGAACGCCTGGGTGCCGGATGCCGATGGCGTCAATAACAATGACGGTATCAGCAACCTGCAAGCGTACGACAGTGGCCTGGATCCCTACACGCTGGAAACCGTGGAGACAGACAGCGACGGAACCACTGGCGAAGAACCGGAAACCACCGAGCCAGAACCCACCGATCCAGGAACCACAGACAGCTCCGTTACCCTGTCTTGGACGGCTCCGTCCACACGAATGGATGGCAGTTCGATCGACCTCAGCGAGATCGATTACTACATCATCAACTATGGGCAGAGCGAATCGGACCTGAGTCGTGAGCAGAATGTTGGTGGTGATCTGATGTCCTACACATTCGACGGCCTGGCATCAGGTACCTGGTACTTCACCATCCGGGTGGTCGATACCAACGGCCTTACCAGCGCACCATCCAGTCCAGTGTCGGCAGAGGTGCAATAAGGTGATGAGGAGCAAGTCCGATGTTCAGCGTCGTGACTTGCTCCCATACAACTCATCGAGATGTGCCTGCGCCTTTTCCCGGATATCCGGGAACAGTGAATTGAGTTCGCCCACGGCGTCACAGCTGTCACAGGTTAAGGCCAATACAACCAGAGACGCATCGTTGCGAGCGTTCAGGGCTCCTGTTAATTGCGCCAGCTTTGCCTGCAGTTCGTTACTTTCCCAGCGCCCCTCAACGTAATACCCATAGGCCAGGTGAACTCTGGTTTCGCTTTGCCGGTATTTCAGCGTTACCCCACCCAGCGTCAGCCCCGGTCCGGCATTAACATCAAAGGTCTGTTCCGGAATCAGTTGGCTGGTGTCGTACAACCGATTCCCGTAGTGCACCAGTTCTGCCCCCGGCCTCTGTACTTCATAGGTGTATATCCCGGTCAGGATCTCGATCGGGCCTGTGGTGTCTGGCACGGGCTCATTGCGGCTCATATAGACATCGACCTGGGACTGATCCGGGCGCTCCATGACAGGAACCCATCCTTGCAGCTCATTCCTGAACAGAGGCAGCCATTCTGAGCGACTGACCAGTGATGCCGGTTGAACCCTTGAGCCAGAGAGCCCGTGGGTGCCCTGCCCGTTAATCGTTGCCCAGGAAGCGAACGAGAACAGTGCCAGGGGAACAACCCCAAGCATCAGTAACCTGCCTACAGGAAAGCCGCCTCTGCCCGACGCAGGATCGGGAACACGCCTTGCGGTCCCCTCCCCGCTCCTGGCTTCCCGCCTTTCCAGATAACGGGCAAACAGGAACAGCGGAATCAATGTGCCTGCAAACACCCACCACCCGAAATGATCGTGCGCATTGATCAACGAAGATGTCATGTTGGACTCATAGCCCACATAGATAATGACAAAGACCCGAATCCAGTTTGCCAGCAATGACAGCATGACAGCCGCCACAAACAGGTTAATCCGGGCAGTCAGTGAGCGGTAATTCAATTCGCTGTGGATCGCTGCAAGTGTCAGCCCCACCAGCAGATAACGCAGACCCGAGCACCCGTGGGCAATCTCAAAGGCCCCCACACCCGGAAAGTAAACAAACACGCCTTCAACGATAAACTCAATGTCGAGCCAGGACAGCAGGAACTGGTTGACCGCAACCGTTACCAGCTGCAATGGCCAGGACAGGTAATCCCACACCGGGATGGCAAACACCAACACCCCGATAGGCAGGAAAAAAGCCATGGTCTGACGCCAGCCCCACACCAGAAGCAACGTACCAATCAGCATGGGCACCAACGCGATTTGCTGAAGCGCCTCGATCAATAGCAGGCTTCCGATCAGATAGATTGCAGCAGCGGCCAGTAAAGGCCATAACCAGAGCGGATAGAAGTCCGGCACCGGCCGGTTGGCAAGCCATTTCCGGACCGTCAGCACCAGACTGACGATCAGCACCAGAAAGCCATGGGAGTAGGATTCATCAAATTTCAGCCAACGACTTCCCAGTACTTCCAGCGCCGGCCACAAGCCAACCGCCAATAACGCGACCAGGGCTATAGGAATCATCCAGTGCAACGGGGAATTCAGGGACAAACGTTCCATGTCTACAGCGCTCAGCCTTTAAGTAGATACAATCGCTTTAACAACCGGCTGCGAACCACCATTACGGATATCAGGGGTTCTGTGCAGGTCGCCAGTCGCCTCTTATAGTTCTCGTTCTTACCGCCGCCGGCCAGCATATCAAACGTATGCACGGTGGGGTCGTCAAAAGCTTTCTCGACACTATAGCCAAGATGGAGCGTCCCAAGGGCGATTTTCCGGTGAAAAGACTCGTCAAAGCCGGATTGGATATTGTAGGTCACACCCTGGAACATCACGTTATACAACACGGATATCGCTTTGTGATTGCAGGTCAGCACAGATAGTTCCGGTACTCCGCCCTCTTTTTCAATCCGCAAAAGGAATTGCCCGTGAAAGCGAAGGCTGTCGTTATTGAAGCACGGGCGACCCCAGCGATGACCATGGAACTGGTTCAGTAGCGTAAAGAAGTCTCCCCGTTGCGAAGGCCAGAAGTTTTTAAGCTCAATGTGGCCTTCGGCCTGCAACAGCTTCCTCCGGTTATAGAACTTCAGTCGGGTATTCGAGCCCAATGAAGACAGATAGTCGTCAAAACCGCCCGATGTCGAAATGCTGTAAGCGTCATCACTGGCAACGGTCCGGACCAGCCAGCCCCGTTCCCGGGCAACCGCCTTCAGGTCGCGGAAATCCCCGGAGTTCACCCGCATATCGCGAAATACCGCTTCCGACCAGTGGCTCTGGTCGAGATCGTCAAACAGCGAACCCAGTGATCCGGCAGCTCCAAAGCCGTTGTACTCGGTGCGGGGAGTGGAGAGCCGTCTGTAGTTGGTGCCAACAAACTGCAGGCAACGAATCGGGAGAAGTTTCCGCAAACGGTAGCGATCCAGATAAAGCCCGGATCTGCCTCTGCCGCCATCGGACAACAACTGGAAACCGGGGGTATCACCCCAGACCTCCCACCAGCTTTTCTGCCACGCCTCAGTCTGAAACAGGCTCACAAAATGATCGTCCCTGAGTCGGAAGCCCCGCAAGGCCATGTCGAAAAATCTTACAATCCCGTAATAAACCTAGATCTGAACCAACGTTATCACACTGTATTAGAAATTTAATATCTCTCGTGGCATCAAAGATGCTGCCCCCTGAACGATGGCTTCATGGATCTTCAGGAGGCGGGCGACATGATATTTTCCGGATCCCGAGGTGGTCGACTCAACCACTTTTTCGTTGTGCTTTTCTCACTCTTACTGCTTGGATTATCCAGTTCCGCATTCGCGGCACCCAGCCTGCTGATCAGCAAGTCTCCTGACCGAAGTGCAGCAATCGCCCTGAACGGTACTGAAATCAGTGACCTTGCCTATATCTTTGTCGGTCCGTCCACGGGCGTCAACCGGGTGGATTTCTATCTCAACAGCACGCCTCCTGGCACCCCCAGACTCATCGAACGTGTGGCCCCCTTCGATTTTAACGCGACAGAAGCGAACCTCACGGCAAAACCGTTCGACACAACCTCCCTACCCGACGGCCAGCACAGTATTCACGCTACCACATACTATACCAACGGCACGTCTGAGGTACTGTCCGCCACTTTTACAGTCAACAACTCAGTGCCAGTGCTGGAGTTCAGCCAGACGGCTGCGTCATTCACCGCCCAGCAAGGATCCAGCAGCACCCAGTCGCTGTCCGTCAGCCTGTCATCATCAAACGACGGTAACGTCAGCTTTACCCTGTCAGACGACGCCAATTGGCTCAGCCTGTCACCAACCTCCGGCACTACTCCGGCGACCATCACCGTCACAGCGGACCCATCGGGATTGCCGGCAGGAAACCACACAGCAACCGTAGAGGCTTCCGGCACCGGTGTAAGCAAAGCCTATCTACAGGTGTCTTTCGACATTATCGAGCCCGCTGGTAGCGATTACACCCTGATGGTCAGCTCGTCGGCAGACAGGTCGTCCGCATCGCCACTCCAGAACGCCAGTGTCAGCGGCGATATCTTTGTTTTTATACCCACGTCACCCGGTATTTCGAGAGTCAATTTTTATATCGATAACCCGCAGAAGTCGGGATCTCCCAACCAGTCAGAAGGCCTGGCTCCGTACGACATGGCTGGTACAGCACCTAACGACCTGGCGTACCCCTATGACACCCTGGCTCTCGCGGACGGCTCTCATACAGTGACGGCAGTGGTCAGTTTGTCCGATGGCTCCGTTCATGAAGTCACGGACTTCTTCGACGTGGTCAACAACACCAGCCAACTGTCCTTCAGTACAGAATCACTGGCCGGGTCACGGCATGTTGATAACCCGGAACCGGTCACCAGCTCCGTCACCCTCTCCGCGAGTGACAATTCCGGCGCGCCATTCAGCCTGTCAACCGATGCTCCCTGGCTCAGCGCTTCCGGAAACTCCGGTACTACACCTGCAACCATCACGGTGACCGCTGATCCGGCTGGCCTGGCCGAAGGCACCTACACCGGTAAGGTAACCGCCTCGGCAACAGGTTACGAGAACGACGAACTGACCTACACCCTGACAATCACAGCTGGCAGCCAGGGGGTGCTGGTGTCCCCGACATCCCTCACTTTCTCAGGTGAACCCGACACCCCGATCGCCGGCAAGACCCTGGATGTGAGCCATTTCGATGGTGATGCACACGACTTCAACGTCAGCACCAACATGCCGTGGTTATCCGCCCAGCCTTCTACCGGCACCACACCGCAAGCTATCACTGTCAATGTGGACAGTAGCGGCTTGGCATCGGGTAATTACACAGCCATCCTGACTATTACCTCCAGCGGTAGTGATCCTGTTGATGTGCCGGTCGGCTTGACCATTGCCAGTAGCGACAAGTGTGCCCCCGTTGACTGCTCGGATGTACGGGTGAACTTGCCCTATCAACTCGGTTTTACCGAGAGCCAGGGCTACTATATGGATCGGAATGGCTGGGGGACGGGCTTTACATGGTTGGACGCACCCAGTTCGGGCACCGGCTATATCCAGGAAAACCTGGAAATGCATTTCCTGCAGGGCTATCTGGAATACAACACCACTGCTGGTATCAAGTTCGAGGGCAACAACAGCCAGGACAACGCCCTGGCGGTGGGTTTCGCTGCGCCTAACCAGATTACGCGCATCACCACCCAGATCCTCGACGTACCCCAGGGAACCGGAAAATACGAACAGGCCGGTCTGTGGTTTGGTAACGATGAGGACAACTACATTAAACTGGTGGTCCTCTCCGACCCCAAAGGCCCGCGCGTCCACTACCTGCTGGAGGTGGGCGGCACGACTGTCACACAGAAAAATATCTCCGCCTCCGGATTGATCGGTTCAGACATTATTTTCGGGATGACGGTCAACCCATTTGACCGTACGGTGGAACTCAATTACAGCCTGAACGGGGGTTCCACCGTTCAGGTGGACACATTGCTGCCACCGGATGAATTCTTCAGCTTCGATGCCGCCGGTATAGACCCGGAAATCGGCACCCGCAGCTTTGCCGGCATATTCGCAACCCACCGGCACGCCGCGGCATCAATGGTCTATAAGTTTGATGAATTCACCCTTCAGGAAGGCGATGGCCCCCTCGCCCCGGATTCAGGCGTGGACTTCATCCGCAAAGACTACAATGTAGACTTCCCGACCTCTATGGTCTGGGGCCCGGATGGTCGACTGTATGTAACAGAACTGTTCGGCACTATCCACGCGTTAACTTTTGATGCCGATCTGAATGTCACCGACGATCAGGTTATTGAATCGCTGGTCAATAACATCGGGCCGAGACTTACCCTGGGCATTACTGTCTCTCCGGACTCCACGGAAAACGACGTCGAACTCTGGGTCGCACACTCCAGTCCCTCGGTGGACAATGGTGAGCCGAACTCGGGCATGGTCACCAAACTCGGTGGCGCAAACTTCAGCACGGTTCAGCACGTCATTACCGGGCTGCCCCGTGCCATTGCGAATCACTCGATCAATTCCATTCATTTCGGTCCGGATGATAACCGCCTTTACATTGCCATGGGTGGCAACACCGGTGCAGGCGCGCCCAATGAATCCAACTCCGAGTTTGGTCAGATGGAGGAACAACCCCTGAGCGCCGCCATTCTTGTCGCGGATGTCTTCGCAGCCGGGTTTGATGGTACCTGCAACAACACCAGTGACATCTTCGGACCTCCCCCTTGCGATGTCATTCCTTATGCCACGGGTCTTCGCAATAGTTACGACTTTGTCTTCCACAGCAATGGCAATATGTACGCCACCGACAACGGGTTGGGCGTAACTGGCACCTACCCACCGAGCCCGGAACCTGCGTGTTTTGGCTTTGGCGATACCGCCAGTTATCTGGACGGAGGTCACAACCCCGGGGCCCAACCGGACCTTCTGCTGCTGATCAAACAAGGTTCCTATTACGGTCATCCCAACCCCTATCGGGACGAGTGTGTCTTCAAGGACGGCTCCTATCAGGGCGTCACACCATTGCCCAACTATGAGGAGCCGATTTTCAACCTCGGTGAACATAAATCCTCGAATGCCATCATTGAATACGATGGCGGTGAGGGCTGCGTTGGCGACTACCTCAATGGTCAGTTGTTGATCACAAACTACTCCGTGGGTGATGACATCTTCCGGGTTGGCCTCAACGGAACCGGAACCGAAGCCACTGATGGCGCCCCCCTCGCGACGGGCTTTAATGATCCGCTCCCCCTGGCCCGTAACACCACAGGAGACATGTTCATTGGCCAGTTCGGCGGCGGCAAGGTCACCTCGCTGCGCCCGGTTAGCCTGGGTTGCTGGGCATCCAAAGCGCCGGCCCCCATTGCCGTACTAGACGCCACCGGCGCGGCCATAAACGGTAAGGTGTATGCCGTGGGCGGGAAGAACAGTAGTGGTCATCTCAACACCCTGTTGATCTACGATCCGGCCAGCGATACCTGGAGCCAGGGCGCCAATCTCCCGGGGGAAGGCGTTGAGAATCCTGCCGTTGCCGTACTGAATAGCAAACTGTATGTGTTTGGCGGTTCCACTGCGCCCTTCTCCGGCGCTGTTGCCAATGCCGCAGTCTATGATCCGGCCAGCAACAGCTGGACTCAGTTGGCGGATATGCCAACGCCTCGCGGTGGCCCGACTGCCCAGGCAATTGACGGTGTCATCTATGTCATTGGCGGCATGGGTGGCAATGGCGCCTCCCTGGCCACCGTGGAAGTCTACAATCCCGGTAGCAACAGCTGGCAGACCGCTCCCTCACTGACCTATGTGCGGGACAACCCGGGCTCGGCCGTACTCAATGGCCAGATCTACGTATTTGGCGGCAGGCACCGGAATGCGGACGGCAGCACAACCACTGGTGAAATGAAAACCGTGGAAATGTTTGACGCTGCAGCCAACGCCTGGATAGAGAAAGCCCCGATGCCTACCGGCCGGCGCGCCATGAGCGTAGGTACCATCAATGGCAAAGCCCAGGTCGCGGGCGGCGAACTCAATGGAGGCAATACCTCCGGCGTGTTCAATCAGAATGAAGAGTATGATCCGAATACCAATCTCTGGCGCCCCCTGACCAAAGTGCCGACACCGAAGCACGGTGCAGCTGCGGCAACCATCGACGATACGTTCTATATCATGGGTGGCGGTATTACCTCTGGCTCATCCTTCACCAGTTCGATGGAAGCCATGCGCTTCTGATCTCGCTCGCACCCTCCTGTTGAAGGCTGAATCACCGGCCTTCAACAGGATACTTCCGACCCGTGATCTACGTTGCTATCTCCTGCCACATCACATACGTTATACTTTCCAAAACCAGTCGAACGACAGCAGTGGCAGGGACGCAAATGCCAAAAGCTTCAGTGATAATCCCGGCATACAATGCCGAGGACACTATCAGCGTGACGATTCAGTCAATTCTCCAGCAAAGCTTTACGGATTTTGAGCTGATCATCGTCGATGATGGCTCCACCGATGACACCACCGGGGTTGTCCATCGCTTTGACGATCCACGAATCCGTTTGTTCACCCAGGCAAACAGCGGCCGCCCCGCAGCCCCAAGAAACCGGGCTATCCGCAAATCACAGGGCGAACTGATCTTCATCTTCGATTCCGATGACGTCATGCTACCCGGCAAGATGGCCACAACAGTCGCCATGATGGAACAGGCACCGGATGCCGGCCTCGCCTTTACCGGTTTTGCCTGCATTGACGAGCAAGACAACATCGTCAATCCGGACTTTCTTGCGCCCTACCAGACCCTTCATCAAATTCCCAAAAAGCCAGTCGGGAAACAGGCATACCTGATCGAATCCCACGCCGCACTCCGGGGCCTGGCGGCATCCAATTACCTGGGTACATCCGGCGTGGCGATACGCCGGGAGGTATTTGACAGGGTGGGTTATTTCGACGAGGACGTCCGCAATTCCGATGATTTCCTGATGTGGCAGGCCGTGGCCAGCCAATACGACCTGCTGTATATACCGGAAGTGTTTCACCAATACCGCATCCGCTCGGGCAGCATATCCCTGAGAAACATTGAAGACCGCGCCCCGGGCCTGATTGCCTGCACCGAAAAAATGAAACGCTTTCATCAGGGTGATCCCGCGTCCCTCAAACTGCTGAACCAGAGAATTGGCCGGTACCATTTCGAGGCCGGCTACTCCTATTTCTCGAAGTACAAAATGAAGGAGGCCCGGCATGCCTTTATGTGCGCCCTGGGCAAGCGGATCGACAAAAAAACGCTGTTTTACCTCTCCCTGTCGATGCTTCCGGCCAGGGCCTTGAGTCAGCTCAAGCAACTCAAATCCATTACCAGTAACTGACGTGTCTACCGCCATCGCGTTACTCAAAGGCTCCGTGACGAGGGTATCGCAAACCCTCGTCAGCATCATCGTCGCGTTTGTGATGATGCCCTTCCTGATCCACGAACTGGGGGATCACTGGTACGGTATCTGGACCGTGGTCGGTAGCCTGGCAGCAGCCTATCATCTCTTCGATATGGGTATGGCCAGCGCAGTCACCCGTTACGTCAGCCAATCCTTTGGCCTGAAAGACGACCACCAGGCCAACGTCACCATCAATACGGCGCTGGTCATCTATATCGCTATCGCCTTTGTGATTGTTCTGGCCAGTATCGGGGCCAGTTTCGCAAGCAGGTTTTTTCTCGAATCAGAAACCGATAAGGACCTGGTGCAGCTACTTGTACTCATTATCGGTGTGTCCGTTGCGCTCGAATTCCCCTTCAATGCCCTGGCCGGCGTGGCCAGCGCAAAACTGCGTTTCCATCAGGTGGCCCTCACCCGGATAGCCATGACCTTGCTGGGCGCGGTACTGACCTGGTGGTTCATTTCCAATGGTTACGGCATCGTCGCACTGGCAGTTATCACCTTCTGCACAGCCAGGATCTCCAACCTGCTCTACTTGCTGATCTGCAAATCCGCGTTTCCAGGCCTGAAATTTTCAAAAGCCCTCGCATCCCGCGCAAACAGTAAAGAACTGTTCCAGTACAGCGTCTGGTCTTTCGTCATTGCGATCGCCTACCAGCTAAGGAACAACGTAGACAACTTTGTCGTGGCAGGCTTCCTGTCCGCAGCCAGTGTGACCCATTACGCCATTGGACTGAGATTGGTGGATTACGTGGCGCAGTTCCTCAGCCAGGCCACCAACATGTTTGTTCCCATATTCACCGGCTACCACGCACGTGAAGACAAACGGGAGCTGCACAGAAAACTGCTGTTCATCACCCGGCTGAACCTCGTTGCAGCATTGATTGCCGGCGGCGGGCTGGTGATCTTTGGTGACGCCTTTATCGCACGCTGGATGGGCCCCGACTACAGCGACGCCTACTGGGTTATGGTCATTCTGCTGGTAGGACGCCTGATTGGCTTTGCCAACCACCCGCTCAATTCCGCAATGTACGCAGCCAACAAACACAGCATTGTCGCCAAGATTGATGTGGTAGAAGTCATTCTGAACCTTGGCCTCAGCCTGATACTGGTCCAGTTTTACGGGCTGATTGGCGTCGCTCTTGGCACCATGATCCCGCTACTGATACTACGCCTTTTTGTTCTGCCAACGTTTGCCTGCCGTGCCATCGAATTGCCAACTAGAGACTATTATCTCTGTATGGCGCGACCGTTTATTGCCCTGCTTGTCCCGCTCTCAATCCTGTTTTACTGGATCCATGTCAGCGTGAAGCTGGATGGCTACCCGGATATCATAGGATTAGCGATGGTGATGTCGTTGGTCTGTGGAATTGCGGGTCTGAAACTGGCATTTTCAGAATCCGAGAAAGTGGAACTCCGGAAACTGGTGCCCAATCAACGACTAAAGTCATTGATATGACAGTATCAACCCCAAGGTGAGGATTATGGATAAACCGTTGGTCACAGTGATTGTACCCGCCTATAACGCATCCGACTTTATTGCGGAAACGCTGGAGAGCATCCTCAACCAGACCTATGACAACCTCCAGGTCATCGTGGTGGATGACGGATCAACCGATGATACCGCACGCATCGTTCAGTCCTACTCTCCCCGGGTAACCTATATACATCAGGCAAACAGTGGCGGATGCGCTGCCCCCCGAAACCGGGGCCTTGAGTATGCGCGGGGAGAATTCGTCACCTTCTTTGATGCGGACGACATCATGCTGCCCGACAAGCTGAGCCGGCAGGTTGATGCCCTGATACGGCACCCGAATGCAGTCATGTGCATAACCAATTACTGCAACTTCACCGGCACTAAACGATCGACCGACCACATGTCCACGTGCCCGGCCATGGTCCCTTACCTCGACAGGCACAAAAGCTCCGACTTTACACTGGGCTCTGAGGAGTGCCGAAGTATCCTGATCAGTGAAAATTTCACGATTGCTTCCGCCCCCCTATTCAAAACAGACATTATCAAGAAACTTGGCGGGTTCGACCAAACACTGAAAGCCTGCGAGGATTTTCATCTGATATACCGGACAGCCATGCAAGGCGATGTTGTTGTAAACCCGAATGTAGGCTTTGAACGGAGACTGCACGACACCAACATGAGCAACGATAACGAGCGGATGTTACGAAACCTCATTGCCAGCCGGCATGACTTGAGCCTGAAAGAAACCAATATCGTTCTACAACGCCATCTGAAACACCGGGTTCGCCGATACCGTCGGGACCTGCAAACCTGCCTCGTGCTGAAAAATCAGCTGAGTAAAGCATTGAAACTGTATGGAGAAACCTTCCCCCCCCAGTCGATCTCCGATCTCAACCACGATGTACGACAAGGCATCAAGATCGCCTTACACGGTATCGCTCCCGGGAAGTTTCCGGATCGGCAACACTAATTCTGGTGGTTAATCCGCCGGGCCAGGGGAAACTTCCGTTTAACAGGCGCCAGTTCAGTAGATTTAGAGGGTGCTCCCTCTTCCTCCATCTGAGTAATCCGAGTTCGCACTGCACCGAGTAACACAACTGACAACCCGCCAAACAGGTACCACTCGTAACTTTTCAACCCGTAACTGGCCAGGCTGAATAGCAGGTTCATCAGCAGCCAGACCTGCATGGCCTGGGTACATCGGTACAGGAAATCATCCTTCGCCAACCTACCCTTGATAAGGCGAGCTGCCTCCCGAAAGTTACGGATCATCGCTGACAGATACAAAATAAACAGAATCAGCCCGATCAAGCCGATTTCCTGCCAGATCTCTGCCCATAAAATGTGAGATACCTGGTCCCTACCAGCAACATTCCAGTTAGCTTCCCGCGAAGTGCCCAGGCCATGGCCGATAATGGGCCGATTCATGGCCACACTGAAGTCTGCTGACCAACCATCGATACGACCGGCCGCCGAGGAAGACTGACGCGCATCGTCACTGACGATTGAGAGGTAGCGATCCCTTTGAACCTCATTCAGGTTCATGAAAATGACTGCAAGACCGACGACGCCGAGAACGAGGAGGAGAAACTTGTGGGTACTCTTGAGCCAGATACCAAAGGCTATGATTGCTAGGGCAAGTACACCGGAGCGGGATAATGTGAGCCCCATGGTGTACAGAAGTATGGGTATCAGCAGAAGATAAATGAAAAGAGTCTTTTTGCTAACTGGTGCAAAAATATAATGGAGAAATGGAATTACCGTAGCAATAACGAATGCTAGTCCGTTGGGATTGATTGTATCTACTGGCGCCCCAGCCAAGCGCCCCGAAAAATCATCGCCTCCCAGATGTGTTGCTGAACCTAGATAGCCGGTAGTAATATTTAGAGCCAAAGGCTCCAATACACGCACTAGATTACAAACAACAAATACAGAAATTACAGATTTCAATCTTTTCTCATTAACTACTAGGTTAACTGTAAAGAAATAGAATATGGCACCTTTAACGAAAGCCACCATACCATTATTTATCACAGAACCTGGCCACTCGACCAACGGGAGCGTGACAATCGAATAGAAAAAAATCGCTAGAAGATACTTAGAGGAAGAATCTAGGCGCGAACCTTTGGTTGCTTTCGTACTAAAAATAAAGAAAGATATAACTGCAACCAATAACAGATCAAATCGTATCACCCCAAGAAAAGGTAAACGAGCAGGTAAACGAAGAAAAAAGCTAACCAGATACAGTAGATATAAAAGAAACGCCACGTAGGTTTCTTTCTCTACCCCCTTTTTATCTTCCTCATTAAATTTATTGCTATAGGAGATCATGCAAGCGCCCTTTCATACAATGCGTGGATCCCTTCCGCAGTTTTTCTGACATCAAAACGCTCCAAAG
Source organism: Marinobacter sp. DUT-3 (assembly GCF_050379435.1). Lineage (NCBI taxonomy): Bacteria > Pseudomonadati > Pseudomonadota > Gammaproteobacteria > Pseudomonadales > Marinobacteraceae > Marinobacter > Marinobacter sp. DUT-3. Next base: position 569,995 of record NZ_JBNRMG010000001.1, on the reverse strand, counting down.
CAATAGGGGCGTATTCTTCAAACGTATCTCGACTGACTTCCAAACAACTAAGAATTCCCCTGGCCAGACTATCCGCATCTCCAGATTTCACCTGAATAGCAGGAGTTCCTGCTAGCACCTCCCTAAGCCCAATGCAGTCGCTACCAACAAAGGGAACCCCCGCGCACAAAGCCTCCATTGGTTGAAGTGGGCAAGCCTCCCAAAGCGATGGCATAACAATCATATTGCAACCTTTCATTGACCCAGAAACATCTGGGATAAAGGGCGCGAATGTAAAATCGTCATTCAAACCCCGCCTGATTATATCTGCCTTTTCTTCCCTTATGAATGCCCCGGAACCAAAACAAACGACATGAAACTCCGGTGAACTTTCCTCTCTTTTCAAGATCTCGATAGCTTCTACCAAGAACCGAAATCCTTTCTGTGCCATAAATCTGCCAAAAAATCCTACTACGATCTTATCGCTATCTATATTGAGCTCAGCTCTAAGATCAACTGCCTTTGGGCTATTGAAGCGATCGACCTCAATTCCGTTAAGGTTTACTTCCAGCTTATCTTTATTGATCTTGGGAAAATAATTGACAAGATTATCTTGTGCATCAGAAGAAACAGATTGAATTTTTTCACATCGAGATAGACCGAAACGAAGTAGAAGCCTCTTTACCCGACCCCAAAAACCTCGAAATTGTTGCTGATTAAGAACATCATGCGATGTAAAAATAAGCGGGCACCATGAGAATAATAGCGCTGGCACGCAGATCAGCATTGAGGTAAACCCGTGAGCATGCACCAATTCTACTTTATCTTCACGGATAACCCTGCGTATCACCTTGAAAAAATCAAGGTACCCACCTTTCTTGGAGACTCTGTATGTGTGCCAGTTGTATATTTTATTGTGAATATCATCATACAAGACCTCGGACTCCCCAATGTCGGGAACAATTATCGAAAACCGAATCTTCGAGGCCGGGATATTACTCAAAACATACTTCAAATAAGTCCTTATTCCTCCTATTGGCCAACGAACCACCAACAAAACATGAACTGGAGTCGGAACTCTCGAAATATCAACAACTTCCCTATGCATCCTTGCTACCTTACCGAAATAAAATGAATGAGAAACTATCCACACACTATCTTAATTTCGTTCTATAATGACATAAGAACCACGTTCAATCGATAGAATTATATGACATAGAAAGGACTACCCTTAAAATGCAAAGCAATTGAAATAGCGCACCTTCACTGGAGGTAAAGCAAATGAGCCCTTCTCGCACCAATAAGATCTGCACTCTTCTCGGGAGCGGCGTAGCCATTCTAATGTTCCAAGCTGCAATAGCAGCTCCGACGATAGATAATGTATCCGGATCATTGGAACATGGTTCGTCGATTGAAATTACCGGTACTGGTTTTGGAAGTGCAACACCTGAGCGAACCCAAGTTTGGGATGCTGTCGAAAATCAGCCAGACCTAATGGCGCTGCCCGATGACTCAGTGATACCAACTGACTACGGGCCATGGACCCACAACGGCAACCCTTGGAGTACGCCCGTTCGCATCGAGAAGGAATCACAAGGACGCCACTCGAACTCCAAAGCTCATCACAGAGGCGTCACAAAAAGCTACCTCGGCTGGCCGGCAAACTTTAAGGATAATGCGAACCGTTCAATCTACGTGTCTTGGTGGTTTAAACCATACGGTGACATTGATGCGCAGGGTGGCGCCAATAAGCTTATTCGCATTTGGGACGACCCAAATGGTAAACATACTAGAATTTCATGGACTCAAGAACTACTAGGCGGATATGGAGGCGATGCGTCCTGGAAAGGATGGCAGGGTACTGCGCACCAGTGGAATCGACTGGAAATATACGTAAATAGTGATGCTGGGACTATTACTACATGGACAAACGGGAAGATTGTTCATCATGTGACGGATTTTGTAAAAGCAGACTATGACGGAGGCTTAACAATAGGACTCGTTGGGTTTGATCCAAATTATAATGATAGGTATGAAGGTCTGCGGTTTGATTTTGATGACATATATGCATCTGAATCGTTGGCTCGAGTGGAAATATCCGACCAGTCTGAATGGGATAGCGCAGGAAATAGGAAGGAATTACAAATTCCGAGATTATGGAGCAATGATAAATTAGAATTGACAGTTAACCTTGGCCAATTTGATGCTTCCCAAGGCCTATACTTGTATGTTGTAAACGATAACGGAGAAGTCAACCAGCAAGGGTATCAAATTTGTTCAAAATGTCCATCCACCCCAGAAATGGGAATAGAATAGCTATCTACTTTTAATTAATCTGAAGTAGCTTTTAAGTAAACCAGTGGTTCGTGCGAGGCAGTATAAGAAGTTCAGAAAGTAACTCCCGAACCACATTTTTATGTCATATTTTGGAGCACTTGACTTAACCACCCTTTTTATAGTTAGAAGAAGTGGCATTGACATAGCAACAGAGATTAATTGAAGAGTAACTTTTAATTCCAAAAACAGTGAAGATATTAAAATAAAAACCAAGCACAGCATAAAAAAATTAACGAGCAAGAAAACCCAATCAACACCATTTTTTTTCGTCTTCAAATAATCGGATGACTGCCATACCTGCCGTTTAAAAAAGGACGATATAGTTCTTGGATAACCGAGGTGAATAACAGTAAGCCGCGAAGAAACTCCGATTTCATAACCCGCATTGATTATACGTTTAGAGATATCAGTATCTTCTCCAGCACATATATCTTCTTCAAACCCCTCTACCAAATCAAACACTTCTTTCTTCACAAAAAAGCTGCCAGTAGCTAATATACCGACATTCCTCACTTCAGCAACATATTCTTGAGGAAGAGCCCAAAAAGATTCAATCCAACTAGCATTATCTCTAACTGAAAATTGACCACCGACAGCTCCCAACTTTTTCGATTCATTTAGAAGCTCAACCCCCGATCTTATCCAACTTTTTCCTGCAACACAATCTGCATCAATGTACGCATATATCGAGCCTATTGCATTTTTTGCTCCAAAGTTACGAACCCCTCCAATTGACAGATTGCTGGCATCTAATATAGATACATTATACTTGCGCGCAATCTCAACAGTTCTATCCATTGATCCATTATCAATCAAAATAATCTCGTACAGATCTTTAGGGTAGTCTTGCTGAAGCAACGAATTCAGGCAATCAGGAATATCCCTCTGCTCATTCTTAGCGGGAATCAGAACAGAAACAAATGGCAAGTTTTCCGTCATTCAGCCAGCTCCCGCTTTACAACTCGAATCTTCCCAGAAGGCTCACGATCAATACTTTTGACAAACTGAAAATCAACACGTGCAGCTCGATCAAACCCATTAACTATTCTTGACCTTATAAAATTAACAGATTCATCCCATATTGATTCATCTGCTACCAGATACACCATGATAGAACCGTCTACCCGCTGAACGAACTGAACTCCTTCTATATTCAAACCAATCTTCCGGGCATCTTCGACAATATACAGAAAAAATTCACCATGGAACTTTTTACCGCTACTGGAAACTAGATAGTCATACTGTCTTCCATGAATCTTCTCCAACACCCTTAATCCACGACCACAGCTGCACTCTTTGCTCGAGATTGTTCCCCAATCTTTAATTCTGTATCGGATCAGTGGCATAGAAAAATTCGTCAAATCTGTTACTACAATTTCACCTGGAAAACCTGGGCTGCAGGCATTTCCACGATCATCTAATACCTCAACAATTACATTTTCAGAATTTATATGCAGACTTCCACCTTCACATTCATGAGCAATAGTTCCTACTTCTCCGCATCCATACTCATCAAAAACACGTGAATCAAACGCTTTCTCGATTACTCTCCTATCGCTTGGAGAAAGGACTTCAGAAGTGGTAATTATAGACCTAATATCTGACTTAACACTTAAATTGTTAACAATAAGAAAATCAGAAAACTCTTTTATTATTGAGGTATAACCATATACATAATCGGGCTTAAACTTATTTATAGACTTAAGAATGCGATAGAACTCTCTATCATTGTATCCAAATGCAGTAACTCGATGTCTGTTGCACACAAAGTCAATGACCTTAGATCTTAACTTCTCATGCAAATTTCTCGGCACCCCCCAAAACCTTAACTGACGATGACCTACTCCAATTCCAGCCCACCCATAACCTCTCCAAGTTGCGGCAAGCTCATGCGCCATCCCTTCGCTATCCTTCAAAAGAGTAACCGGGGCACCTGTTGAACCTCCAGAAGTTTTGGATCTCTGCCCCTTTCTACCAGGCACTAGGAACTCATCCTTTCTATTTCTGACATCACCTTTTTCAACCATTGGTATCTTGGCAAGATCATCAATAGACTTTATCGGGGTTGAGGGAAGATAGTCATAAAATGGAACATTCTCCTTTGCGAAGGATATTAGCTTGTTCAGCCTACTAATTTGAATTCTTTCGATAGTAGTTAAATCACCATACTGCGATTCTTCAAGTTCTTTAACAATGACACTTATATTTTCTCCACGGATCATCAAAACAAGATTATAAACACAACGAAAAAAAAGTTGATTAATATCCATCAGCAATCACCAACATCTAGAAAGCCATTCCAAGATAGCTAAATCCGTATATACTCTTTTCGAATGCCGGGTAATTACCCGATGCAGGATATCGCTTTATAACCCACCTGTCATCCAAAGGCCTGACTCCCTGGAAGGCTGCAACTGCGTATTTGTATCCTGCTTCTTCAACTAGGAATTTCACTCTATCATCAAAATCCAAAGACTGCCCATTAGGATAGCAAAAGAACATAGGATCCTTTCCAATATTTCCTAATATCGAGTTTCTAGATTGAGTTAGCTCGAACTGAATCTGTTGTTCATTCAGTCGAGTTAGTATGGGATGACTCACTGAATGGCTACCAACTTCAAGCCCGGTTCGCTCCATCTCACGAAGCTGATCCCAAGTTATTGCCTTATATTCATCAGGCGGATCCTCAGGATAATCTACACCAAGTGATACAAAAAACTTTTCAATTAAGTCTAATTTTTCTTGATTACCAATAGATAGACAGTAATCCGAAATCTCATTCCATACATCGAACTTTCTCTCTTCGCTATCCAGAGACAGATTAAATTCACCGAATCTTACGTTCTTAATAGTTGTTTTGTTTATTGCATATCGAATCTTATCTGGCCAAAGCCACAAGTCACCATTTACAAACCCTGTAGTTATAAAAAGTGTAACAGGCACTCCGGCTTCTTGGAGTATTGGGTAGGCAATATCTGCAAAGTCCCTATAGCCATCATCGAATGTCACCACAACTGCGTGTTCCGGTATATCTCCAGCTTCATGCGCTCGCATCAAGTCTTTGAGCGTCATCGGAGTAAAATATTTTTTGATTACCTCGACTTGCCGGCGAAACTGATTTATTGGAATTCCGCCACCATTTTCATCCTTTGAAATACGATGATACATCAGTATCTTTGGATGGTTACGAGACAGGTAACGCGCTAGCTGGAGGCCACCGAAGGGACGAGATACTCGGTAGATTAGTTGATTTAATCTCATATATTCATCACACCCTGCCCAACATTAATTTCGCAAGCGACCTCCATGCAGGCCAGTATAAGCTATCCGCTTTAAGTCCGTTCAGTACATCACGAAGAGGCTCCTTAAACGTTCTCTCTGCAGAAGCTATCGCCATTCCACGGCTCACATACATATCTGCCCATGCTCTTGCAACCATTCGTTTAGGCAGAACCTCTGGGTAGCAGTCAATGAACTTATTCAAGATCAAGAACGCATTGTCATATCGTCCCCGATAATTCTTCGACATTTGTCCCGACCAAATTCGGTATATGTAGGTCTTTTCCGGAGCATATTGAAATTTCCAATCCACTGAATATCTCAGCCACAGGTCCCAATCGATACCCATGGGTAGGTTCTCGTCGAAATACCCATTCTTTTCCAGGCAGGCTCGACGAATCACCGCGGTTCCAAACGGAATGAAGTTTTTGATGATCAGATGGTTAGTCACTTTTCCGCTGTGACGATCATAGGGTTGCGGCTTGTCTACAGTCTCGCCGTGTTCGTCAATATAAGAGACTTCGCTATAAACAACGCCCACGGTAGAGTCCGTAAAATGTGGCAGCTGTATCGTCAGTTTGTTAGGGTGCCAAATATCGTCGGCATCACAAAAGGCGATAAAATCTCCCCTGGCCTCCTTCAATCCACGATTCTTGGCCCTTGGTTGACCCTGGTTTTCGGTCTGGAAGTAACGTACGCGGTTATCTCTATTAAACACGGCCATACGGCTCTGGGTGTCGTCTTTGGAACCATCGTCAATAACGATTACCTCTAGATTGTCCCAGTTCTGACCCAATACGGAGTTCACCGCCTCTGGCAGGTATTGGCCCATGTTGTAGGTCGCTATCACTACGCTGACCAGAGGTTGGCTATCCATCGCTACACCATGCATATCGAAAACCGATACTTGCCGGAGCTTTCCTGGGGAATAGCCGCAACATCCTTGATGGTTAACGCTACCCGTTCATCGAACACTTCTCTCATTGCGTTTATCAGTCCCTCGTCCGTTTCATTGTCAAATTCCCTGCCCTTCACACGGTTGATGATCACATGATCGAGGACGTCCTGAACCAGCTGCATTTGTTCCACTCCGGGAACTTTGGTCAGGGTTCTCTCCACCAATGAGATCCCAGCCACCTGCCCGCCATCCGGCAGCTTCAGGAAGTCCGCCACACGTCCTTCCAGGCGCTCCAGTATCGGAAAGCCACGGCCGCAGCCGCATGGCTCTTCGGAATACACGCCCACGTCTTCAACGCGGTAGCGAATCAGAGGCATACCGCGGTTATTCAGGTCTGTCACTACAATCTTGCCCGGCTCTCCGGGAGCAACGGGCTGGTTATTGGCATCCAGGAATTCCACATAAACGTGGGGCATGTTCAGGTGCATTCCCTGGTGTTGTTCGCACTGGCACGCAATCAGCCCCACTTCCTCACATCCGTACCGATTGGTTACCGGGCATGAGAACGCCTGCTCGATAACCGACCTATCACTTTGCAGCAGCATCATGGATGTTGCGACGATGCCTTTGGGTTGCAGGTCACGTATATCCTGCTCTAAAAGGTATTTCGCAAAGATGAAGATCGAGTGGGCATGCCCAAAGACCAGGCCGGGCTTTTCTTTTCGCCACCGCTCGACGAACTCCGCCATTGACTGGTCATTGAGGTTCATCGTGTCGAGGTAGATGGTTCGGTCCAGCAGGTGATGGCGGAGTTTCTGCTTTATGGTGCGCGGCACCGGTGGATTCCCCCATACCGATGCTTTTTTCATGCCCATATCCCAGCCAGCCCAACGGTCCGCCATCAGTTGGGCGGCGTTACGGCGTTCCTGGCAAGGCTCATCAAAATACAGATTCAGGGCGACGCCAGTGGATCCACCAGTTTTCGCCGACACCAGGATATCCCTGGAAAACTCATCGCTGATGAAGTCGTCCAGATTATTGCGGATGTCTTGTTTGGTGGTAACGGGAAACTTGCGAAAGTGCTCTTCGGAGGTGATGTCTCCCGAGCGAATACCTCGATCCTCAAAGATCTTGCGGTAATATGGGCTGTGGGTGGCGGCATATCTCAAAGTATCCTGCAACCGCTCCCACTGCATGCCTTTGAGCTTCTCCTCGGGCCACCACTGCAGGCCTTCCAGTGCTTTCCACTCCTGCAAGCGCTCGCTGCGATCCTTCAGATCCCAGAGAGGATAAAACAGGTGTTTTGACAGAAACTCCATCATGCCTCAGCCATCCCTGATTCAATTGTCCGATAAAGCTTAATGTGCTGTGCTAGCATCGCATCCAGCGAGTAGCGGTCCGCAAGCCGAGCAAGGCTGGCCCGCCCCATGGCGATACGTCTTTCAGGGTGTTCAACGAGGTCACAGATACGTCGAACCAATGCGGATACATCGCCGACAGGTATCAGGTAGCCGTTCACACCATCCTGGACAATCTCCGGGTTACCACCGGTATCCGTACAAATGACCGGTTTCCCACAACGCATATATTCGATAATGGCATTGGAAAACCCCTCGGTCTCCGAGCACAGAACCGCAATGTCGAACTCTTGGATGAATCGCTCCGGATCAGATTGGCTACCCAAAAAGTGGACACGGTTTTCTATCCCCAAATCGATGGCCTGTTCCCGGTATAGGGCCTGTTCTCCAGCACCAATCACCCTCAGTTCAATATGGTGGCCAGCCTGGATTACCTGCCCAACGGCGGCAACCAAGTCTTCTATTCGTTTGATTGGCCGCAGATTGGCGACGATGCCAATCACCAACGGTGGTTGCGAAAGCTCCGGCTCTAAAATGGATTGCCCCTCACAATCCTTTGTGGGCCCAATGTCTGGATAACCATTGTATATAACGTGGAGTTTATGGTCGGGCACACTCTCCAGACGGCCAGTTATCTCTGCAACGGCCTTGCTGTTACACACAACAGCATTGACAAACCTGCCGGTCAGGCGCAGTACTCTCAAATAGAGGCCGGTATACCAGAACCCCATATCTCTCCTGGAAATCAGCGTCTTGACGCCCGCCAGGCGCATCATCGGCGGACTGATAACCGAGGCGTCGTTGAAAAATACATGCACCACTGCAAAGCCGGAGGCACGCAGTTTTCGCCCGTATCGATACACGCGCAGCCAGCTGGCTGGGTTGGACAGGCTTCCAATGCCCAGTTCCTCCACCGAAACCGGAAAATCTCCGCTACGGCTGTAATGAGTGCCCCGGAATACGGCAAAACGAACCTCCCATCCACGAGCCAGAAGACCTTCTACCAATTTCAGAACTTGACTTTCGGTACCGGCGTAAGGATTGTTGTACCGGTCCATCACTATACACAGTTTCATATCACAAGCTGCTCGTAGATCTGTCGGTATCTCATCTGCATGGCCACTGATGAATAGACCTCATGCGCCCGTGCTTTTGCCCACTGAGTCATATGCAGATGCTGTTCCTGATCAGCTAGGTAATCAGTCAACTCTTTAGCTAATACTTCCACCTCACCCGATGGCAAGATTCGACCGCCCTTTCCCTCCCCTAGTACCGTTGGGATCTCACCAACAGGAGTTGCCAAAACCGGCAGCCCTACAGCCATAGCTTCCAATAGCGTTATTGGTAAGCCTTCTGTCAGGGAAGGCATGCACAAAACCGTGGAAGCAGCCATTAAGGGAATTACCGACTCTAGGTAACCCGGCATTAATATGTGATCCCCAATTCCGAGCTCGGCAATTTTCTCCTCAAGCTCCCCTCTCAACTCACCCTCGCCAATAATCAGCAATCCAGCGTCTGGATAGCGTTGTCGTACATCCGAAAAAGCCTCAATCAGGTTACGAAAGCCTTTCTCGGGTGATAATCGTCCAACACCAAGTACAATCCGACCATGATTCTGAACGAAAGACTCAACGCTTTGAGGTATCGGGCAATTTAACTCCTGTTTCACCGATTCATAATCAAGACCATTTGAAACAACTTGGGTCTTGATGGACCTCGATATACACGCTGGTATCTGGTCACGCATCGAATACGACACCAAGACCACAGCTTCAATGATTCGAAGAGAGATCCGATCCAAACATTGATACAACCACGACTTGGAAAGCAATGGTGCTTTTATGTAGCCATGTATCGTTGCCACGAACGGTATCCCACGAATGCGAACTGGAACCATTCCAATCAGAACATTGAACTTGTACCCATGAGAATGAATCAGGTCGAACCCTTGATTCCTGGCCCAAGTTAGTATCGCCATAGCCCCTGCTACATTAAATCCAGGTTTCATCCGCCAAGCCTTGACAGAAAGACCCTGCCTGATCGCAAACTCTTCAATCTGTTTTGGTCCCTCGTTCTTTTTACCAACACTTACAATGACTACCTCCAGCCCTTCTTTTTGCTGCTCCTTAGCCAACGAAACCAACAGCCGTTCAGCGCCATAGAGACCGCCGCTATCTATCACGTGTAAAACCTTAATGGCTGTACGCTTGCTCACAATATCCCGACCTTGCTCTTCTCCGGAATAGTTGATGTCGTCCTACCTAACACGATATTTTGAAGCGAGTTTGTCAGCTTTTTGCTCAACCAAGTTGAGGGAATCGCCAGAATGGAACTGATCAGGAAGACCAATACGAGCTTGATAACACCCAACAGTGGATCCGTTTTCACATCCGTCAGATGGAACTGCTGCTCCAGCCAGAACACTGAAAAACTATGAACAATGAAAACCGAGTAGGCATGTTTGCTGTAGAAAAGGATAAATGCGTCCAACCAATGCAAGCTGTTACATAGATAGTTGATAAACCGTTTCGCCAAAATAACAAGGAATATTGCACAGTAACTTGCTGATAGGTAATAACTGTCAGGCGAATAGCTATGATTAGCCATATTCACGTCCACATTCAAGACAACAATATTGAATAGCACTACAGATAGTGAAAGGATCAACAAGGTAATTATTCGACCAGCTTGTAATTGCTCCATTTTCCGATAATAGAGGGCTCCGAATGCAAAAAAACCAAGGTTAACCATTCCTTGATATAAATTGTGCCCCATGATGTAAAAATAATCATTTATATCAAAAATTTGTTGAGATATAGACAGTACTGCCGATGCCAAAATACACAGTACCAGAGGAACAACCGAGTATTTCGACATCAAAAAAATGGGAAAGGACAAAAACACGATGATAACCATGGCGTGGATAAACCATATTTGTCCCATGGGAAATGGAGTGTCTTCACTATTCGGGATAATGGTAATCCAACGCAAGATCGCGCCAATATCAAACCCAGGTACCGTAGTAGTCAAAACCCAGTAAACAATCAGTGAGAAAAATGCGATTACATAGAAGGGCCCGACCATAGAAAGTGAGCGTCGGAACAGGTATCGCCGCCCACTGTTCGACCGAAGGCAGCTATAATAGGACACAGCTCCGCTTACAAAAAACAAAACCGGCAAGAGGTTGTGGAAGAACTGGGAATATGGCGGATAGAACCAGGATAGCCCCAAATGGACCAGAACCACACGGATAATTGACAGACCTCTCAACCGGTCAATGAAAGCCCGCTCGTCGGGAGGGATCGTTAACTGACTAGTGTCAGCGATGACTGGAGATTTCACCGTTAGTTATCCCTTCCTCGGATTCCAGACCACCTTCTTCTCCCCTTTTATGAAAGCGAGCGTAGCCTTGAAGGACGCGACGTTCAGGAGCAGGAAGTAGTAAGGAGCGGAATACAGAAATGACAGATTTTGCCCCGGAACCTCGTTTCTACGGCCGACCCAACCCAATCCGTACAAGGCGATCAGACCAAACAGGCAGACGGAATAGAATCCGCCCCTGGGGGCGAGCGCCAGGGTTGTGATCGTGAACATCGCCAGGGGAATAAAAGCCAGGTAGCGCAGCAGTTTGTGGGACACCATCTGCAGCGCAAACAGCCCAAATCGGAACGGATTCATCAGGTGCGCCATGTCCTTCAGGGCCCACAGGGCACGCAGCCCGACACGAACCCGCATGCTGAATTCACTGTCGCTATCGTCGTTGGTGTTTTCCTTCAGCAACGCGCGCGGCTCATACACCACACGATACCCCTGTTCCACGACTTTCAGGGGCTGAACAAAGTCCGGCAACTGGTCCGCTTGCAAAGTTTGGTGCAAGGATTTACGCATGGCGTCGATGCCGCCATCCACACCGACTATGGACCCCAGCTGGGTCTCATACTCACGAAGCCGGTTCTCATACTTCATATAGGCGCTGCAACCATCACCAACGAGGGAGCCATCCTGATTGGCATAGACCATTTTCCCGGTGACATAACCCACGTCCGGGTCGGCAAAGTTGCTGACCAGGTAGTTGATGGCGTTGACATCCCAGTGGGAGTTGGCATCGGCAAAGAGGAGGATGTCTCCCGTTGCCCGGGGAATCAGCAGGTTCAGGCCGGACGTCTTGCCCTGGCGCGGCTCCTGGCGCACCAGGTGTACCGGGCACCGGGCTTCACTGGCGATTGTGGTAACGATGTCGTCGGTACCGTCGTCGGAACCGTCGGACACCACCAGGATTTCCAGCAATTCAGATGGGTAGTGCTGCGCCAGCTTATTCTCAAGCGTTGCGCGGATGTCAGCCGCTTCGTTAAAAGCTGCGATCACAATCGAGACCGACGGCCGATAACCGTCCTCCCGATTCACTGGTATCGGGCGAAAGGCTGCCAGCATCCTCGCCAGTAACGGATAGCCGGCGTAGATATACATCAGCAGTAGCAGTGACAGCCAGAACAGCAGTTTCAGCATTGTCATTCATCCATGAGGTGTTACAGGGTTCTTAGTACCTGGCTGTTGGTGACATCCCGGCCACCAGCCACAAACGCGGGTTCCAGAACCCCGCTTGCCTTGAGCACGTCAGACATGGTGGTAAAACTGAAACGCTTCAGTAACCGTTCCAGCCGCGCCTCACACACGTCCAGGTTATTGTAGTGGCGGAACCGGGACAGCCATTTCACCTTCATCCTGGGCTGGCCCGGGTCCACTTCCCAGGGATGCAGGTAAAAAACGAAAGGCTGGCCCTGGCGGTTGATAGACCCAAGACCCCATTGGCTGAACCAGTAAGGAAACAGGCGGAAGTATCCGCCGCCGGCAATCGGTAGCGTGTATCCGGGGAGTTTCAGCGTACTGAGCGGAAATTCCGCCAGTTCACGCCCCAGATCGGTTTTGACGCGGTGGGGCCAGCGTGGGGTTCCGGGCATGCCATATCGATCATGATGAACGGGAAAGATGGAAGAATCCCAGGTGAAACCTTCCTCCCAGAGGATATCCAGCGCCCAGCGCGACTGCGCCGTAATCGAGTAACTGGCGGCGCGATACCCGCTTATCCGCTCGCCGGTAATGTCCTCAAGAATCTGTTTGGACCGCCGGGTTTCTTCCCGGAACACCTCCGGCGTTTGCGTATATATGAGCTGATGGCTGTAGCCGTGGCTCGCCACTTCGTGGCCTGCATCCCGGATACGCTGAACCAGACCGGGCGATCGCTCCGCGACCCAGCCCAGCACAAAGAACGTTGCCCGGGTATTGGTCTGCTCGAACAGAGCCAGCAAACGGTCGGTGTTGGCTTCAACGCGGTACTCCATGGACGACCAGTCATCGCGGCTGACAGCCTCGGCCAGCGCAGCGACCTGGAAGTAATCTTCCACGTCCACGGTAAGTGCGTTTTGTATGTTTCCATTCATGGCTTTATTCCCTGCCTAACGAATGCGTGGGTCTCCGCCCTAAAGAAACTGATAGTTAAGCCCGACTAAAATCCAGTTTTCGTCGAACTCGCGGGTTGTGATGTCACTGTCACGCCGCTCGTGACCTACTCGGCTGATCACGCTCAGCTTACGGTTGAGCTGAAAATCGATACCGGCATTGGCCCGAAAAAGTACATCCTCTGTGTCATCGTCCTCGTAGGTCAGGAAGTCGTAACCCACCCCGAGCGTTGCTGTCAGCTGACCGGTGATGGGGCGTCGGTAATCCGCACTGACCCCCGAGCGTTCCTCTTCTGTCTCAAAATCAAGGTACTCGGAACGGTTGGCGTACGCCGCGGCGGACAGGCTGGAACCACCGCTGAACTCCTTTCCCAGCCCCAACCGTATGGCCGACACTTCCACCGCGCTGGTCTGCTCCAGGTTGAACACAAAATCTCCGAACCGAATATCAAAGTCCGAGGTCTGGTCCGTTAATTCCCGGCTCGCCTCCAGTGTTAATTCGGTGGTCGGGTTTATATCCCGGGTCAGGATCAGGTCACCGACAATGGCGTCACTTTCCCGGTCACTGTTATTGAGCGAGGATTCAATCTGGCTGTAACCCACTGAGCCCCGCATGCTGGTTGCCGCCCAGGTCTTGCTGAAGGTGGCGTTCAGGGTTTCGCGGTCGATCTCCTCCTCCGTATCCAGCTCTGCCTGGTTCACGCTGGCACTGAACCCGCCGGTGAACGTTGAGCTGAAGAAATGGTCCCAGCCGATGCTTCCGATGTAGCGCTCGCTATCGGTCTCTTCCGGCTCGCTGTATTCCGTATTTTCATACTGCGCAGACAGGAACAGTTGGTCCACGGGCCCGAGGTTAAATGTCACTAACGGGCCGGTACGAAACACATTCTTGCGGGTCCGGTTGGTCGGGGTGTTACTGACCCGGCTGTCCTGCACTACGTCCCTCAACTGATCTGTCACTTGCCAGACTACGTTGTTACCCAGTTGGCAATCGCCCATGAAGTCGAGGTTGGTGTAGGTTTCCGGATCAAAGGTATCATCCAGCCAGTAACCGTAACCGAACCTGGCGCCAAGATCGGAATTACACTGCCCTGGATCGGAGGTGTGCTGAATCCCAACGCTGACCCGCGTTTCCAGATCGGATTCTTCATCAAAAGCCGTTTGTCGCGCGTTGTCCGAGTAGCGCGATTCCAAACCACCCGATATCGTCGCGGGGGCCGCCATAACAAGCCCTGGCATGACCGTGAGTATCCCGAGGGCACACTGTTGCCACGGTCGAATCCTCTCTGATACCTCGCTCCTAACCATTGACCACGGCTCCCACAAATTTCTCGGAATGAAAGGCTGTGGCCGCCTGCTCCGCCACTTTCGGTGTTATGCGCCCATGGGGCACCACCAGCATGGCGTAATCGCACAGCTCTGCAAGAATACGGGCGTCCGGCGATTCGGTAATGGATGCGGTATCGAGTACGATAAACCGATCCGGGTAGCGCCTTCTCACCGCCTGGAGAAACTGTTTCATCCGGAAGGATGTGAAAAATTCCGCCGGCATTTCCCTCTGGCTACCAGCAGGAATCAACCGCAGCCGCGGAATTCCGGTCGGGTAAAGGATGCGGGCGATGTCGTAATCGGGATCATCCAGAAAATCCGTCAGGCCGGTTTCCGGCATGATGTCCAGGGTGGTGTGGAGGGACGGATCCCTGAGATTGCAGTCGATCACCAGGGCGGTCTTGGATTGATCGAACGCAAAAGCCGCCGCCAGGTTCAGTGCCACGAAAGACGCACCCGCGCCAGACGAAGCACCGCTGACCACCAGTGTGAAGTTGTTGCCACCGGACGCTTCCAGCAACTTGGTCCGCAGATCCCGGAACCGATTAACCAATTGTCGGTTGCTGGATTCGGGGTAGATAATCCGCCGCTCATCCATATCATCCGGCGTGAGCTTTCGGGGCTCCTGCATCCGAACGATCTGTTTGCTGATGACATACCGGTCAACGGCTCCGGGGCCCAGTTCCAGGGAACTGGGTACCAGCATCCTGGAATCATCCCATTCGGAGTAGGGAACGCCCTCCCCGTTCAGGTCGTTTTTTCTACGTAACCAGTAATTCTCTTCACCCGTTTTGTTGTCATCCCGGGCGCTTATCTGGTCATCATCGTTGTCCAGTGGGGCCTCGACTTTGTCGTTATGTTCGGTCATCCGATTACTCCCATCATTGAGGCAACTACCAGGGCGATGTAAACAGCCACTGCAATTATCGCGCATGCCCCCACCAGCACCGTTACCCGGCGGTCACGGCGTATTTCGAACGGTGTTCTCACTTGAGGAAGCTCAACCAGGACCGGTAAACCGATGTCGTCTTCCAGTTGCTGCCTTGCCTTTACCCGGGGATCGATCTGCAGTAGCCCCGCCGCCAGTCCAAACGGCGCAAGCAATCCCAGGAACAGCCCTGCCACCGCAAAGGTTGAGAATTTGGGGCCAGAGGCGCCCAACGGGAACTGCGCGGTCTCGTTGATCCGATAGTTCAGGCCCTGCCCTTCCACATCCAGGTGCATGGACACCCGCGCCCTTTCACGGCGTTTCAGCAGGTCGTCGTAAATCTGTTTGTTCACTTCCATGTCACGGGTAAGGTCGGAGTACTGGGCCTTGTTTTCCTGTATCCGCTCCATCCGCCTGGTTTGTTCAGCCAGCAACTGCTCAAAAGAGTTGATGCGGGTGTTGATGGTCTGGATGTTGGCCCTGGTGCGGGACAGCTCGGACTGGATCTCCTGGTAAACAGGGTTGGACACTTCCTCACCGCCCCGCGAAAGGACGCTCTCGTCCTGGTTAGCCATGGCTCTTGCACGCTGCCGCCGTAGTTCCTGCAGCTGCTCCCTCAGGATGACAATGTCCGGGTAGGTATCGTGGTAACGCAGCCGCAGGTTATCCAGTTGTTCCTCGAGAGAACTGATCCTGTTCTGGTAGGCATCCGCCGTCCGGCCCTCACGAATGGTGGGGTTTACCCGGTTCAGTTCGTTTTCCAGGGACCGCGCCCGGGTTTGCAGCTCGGCACGCTCGAGTTCCGCCAGTTCCAGCTGATTTCTCAGGCTGGCCATCCGGTTGTTCGCTGCCCCTTCCGTACCATCCACGTTTTCGGACAGGAACTGTTTAAGGCGGGCCTCCACTTCTGCTAACTGGCTTTCGTAGCTTTTGACCTGCTTATTGATGAACTCATAGGCGTTACGGCTCTCGGCACGCTTACGCTCATTGCTTTCCTCGATAAACAGCTGCCCCATTCGCTGGGCAACCTGAAATGCCTGCATCGGCGATTCAGACCGGAAACCAATGGCGAAGTAGGTATCCCCTCTTGGTCGAACGATCAGGTTATTCCGCAGGTAACCAATTCGCCCTTCCAGCTGCTCGGGATCAATATCAGCCGCTCCTTCGCCGAAAATACTTTCATCAACCGCGACTCTCTCCACCACGCTCCTGCTCCATAGCAGCTCTTTCGCGGCGGACGCCCGATCGTTGATTTCCGTGGTTACGGCGCTGCCTTCCATCAAAGGCCGGATAATGTTCTGGTCGTCGATGAAGATGATGGTTTCCGACTCGTACTTGTAGGGCCACAGGAAGCCGGTTGCCAGGACACCGAAACTGACAACCACGAATAGCAGTAGTGTCAGCCATTTCCTTGCCCGCACTTCCCTGACGATTTCAACCGGTAATTGTGATAGAGGTAAGGCCATAGCGTACAACCCACACTAGATTCTGTAGAGTTTCACGGTGCGACCGACGCTCAGAAATTCCGCTCGGGAACACTGAGAATATCGCCAGGGCGTATCGCATAATTGGTCTCGACATCGCCGTTGTTGAGGATGTCCTCAAGCCGGACGGGAATGGCGACGACTTCACCACCCACCTTGCGATACAGCATCGAGTTATTCAGTGCCGCGAACGGTGTGGCGCCGCCAGCGCCAAGTACAACATCAAGCACTGTCATGCCCGCACGGTGGGGGACGGACACCGGTTGCTGCACCGCTCCGGTTACCCTCACGCGATCGCTGTATTCGTGACTGCCCATCGACGTCACCACGATGCTGACCTGCGGCTCGCGGATGTATTGGGCAAGATTGCTTTCGATCTCCTCCGCCAGTCCGACCGGCGTGCGGCCACTGGCCTGGACGTCGCCAACCAGAGGCACAGAAATCTTGCCATCCGGTCGTACCGGCACGGTGATGCTCAGATCGTCGTTTCGCCAGACCGAAACCTTGACCACGTCAGTGGCACCCAGTACGTATTCATCAACGCTGGTCGATGTGTCGACGTTCAGGGCACGCCGAATTTTCTCCGGTGAGGAGGGAGATGGGCTGGCACAACCGGCAACCAAAGCTACCGCCGCCAGTAGCAGGGAAATTCCCGCGAAGGAGTACATCCGTGACATTGTGAATCCTCTCTACAAGTCCTTGCTTCATTCCATGTTCCGGGAACAGCACAACCCCGAAACTACCTTGATCCTTTTTTGAACAATACCACTTCCACTGTCTGAATTATAATCAACAAATCCAGCAACAAACTCTGATTTTTGATGTAATAAAGGTCGTAACGAAGTTTCTCCCGGGTGTCCTCTTCGTTGTCCGCATAGGCAAAGCATAGCTGAGCCCACCCGGTCAGACCCGGCTTTACCCGGTGTCGCTCACTGTAAAAGGGAATTTTCTCCGACAGCTGCTGAACGAAGACCGGGCGCTCCGGCCGAGGCCCCACGAACGCCATGGTTCCGTTCAGCACATTGAATATCTGGGGCAGTTCGTCGATCCGTACCTTACGGATAAAATCACCGACCTTTGTCACCCGGGCATCATCCCTGCTCGCCCACACCGCACCATTTTTCTCGGCGTCAGTAATCATTGAGCGAAACTTGTGAACCTGAAATATCCTGCCATTGAGCCCAACACGCTCCTGGCTGTAGAAAACCGGAGATTTCAGGCCATCTTCAATCTTGATCGCGATGGCTGTCAGAATCATGAACGGCAAACTGGCCAAAAGCAGCGTGGTAGCCGCCATGATGTCCAGTGAACGTTTCCCGATTCCGAACACAGAAGAAACGGTGAAGCCGTCAGAAAAAACCAGCCATCCGCGGGTAATCATTTCCAGGGCCACTTTTCTGGATTCCTGTTCGTAGAAGGTTGCACCGTCAATAATCTTGACGCCTTCCATCTTGCATTCCAGCAGGTCATCCATAGGCAACCCTTTCCTGCGGTCATCCACGGCCACCACGATCTCAGTCACGGGGTGGCGCAAGATGTGCTGGTGTAGCGTGCAAGGCAATTGAAGCAGGTGCTCCTCCGCCACTTCGGTGTGCTCTCCGGGGAGGGGGACGAATCCGGTTAACTTGAACCCCTGGCGGTTAAACGGGGTTCTCAGATCCTCCAGCAATTGCCGCGCCCTGTAGCCCGAACCCAGAACCAGCACTTTCCGCTTGAAGGCGTCCCGGCCGGCCACGGCGAAAAAGATGGAACGCACAATGCCCAGCAGAAAGAAGCCAAATACCGAGGCCGACGTCAGTACACCACTGGATCCAAGGTACCAAAGCCAGTCACTGGCCAGCAGGTAGGTAAATCCGGATGCCGGAACCGCCACAATCAGGGCCATGATCGTTCTGAGCATCATCCCCGACATGCCTTCTTCGACATGGGATTGATGAACACCGATCGCAATCATGACCAACAGGCAAACCAGCGCGAAGATTACGGCGGAGGGAATCAGGACGCGAAGACTTTCCAGGAAGTACGTCAGATCGCCGAAATAACGGAAGAACGTGGCCAGAAGGAAACTGCCAACCAGCACAAAAAAATCTATCAGGCCCAAAATAACAAAGGGGACATGAATGTAATGCCTGAACAATCTGACGTGGGCCACGTCAACTCCTTTTGTTGTTCACTCGAACTGGCACCGTGCATCCCATGCAACGGAATCTGCTGTCAACAACAAGTGTAATGTAATTTTTTGTAACTTCAACGAAATCGATAAAATTTCCGACACTACCTGTAAAGAAAGTTAACAACGCAACCCGGAAACCGGGTTGCGTTGTTTGTTTTTTTTACAGCAGCTACTCGGTCAGCCTCTGCGGCGACGCATCATGCCAATTCCCATAAGCCCCAGGCCCATAAGAGCCAGAGTGCCGGGCTCGGGAACCTGGCCAACTGTCACATTATCGATACCAAATCCGTCATTGGTGTGATTGGATTTAAACACCAGGGAGGTAATGGCAACATCGCTGATAAAGCCCAGGTAATACGCTGCGCCCTCGCCCTGTGCACCCGTGAAGATGTCATTCATGCTGTAGGTTGCCGTGGTGTCGTCCTCAAAGACGATATCCAGCAGGCCACCAACGTCATTGGGGTCGGTCATGTAGAACCCCACAGCCTTGAACATCCCGCTGATGGAGAACTGCATTTCCTGGGAGTCCATGCTGTCGAGCCAGTTGTTGTTACCTGGTTCGTCCGGCAGCGGATACCGCCCAATGAACGGACTGGTTGTGGAATCCAGAACTGCTAATCCACCCGTACAGCTGAAGCCGCCGTCATTGCATGCCTCTGTGGCGCCGTTTCCCGCGGTCTGGAGCTGGGTAAACGTGCCAACGCCGGTATTGATATTGACGAATTGGCCGGATGAATCCGTGGCGGCGGTAAAGCCTTCAAAGTCTTCCGTGGTAGTGTCTTTGAGGTACGACAGAAAAGTCGCCTCTGCGGCTTCTGCGGTTGCCGTTCCTGGCCCACTCAGGGTCACATTCATCACGGCGGCGTTAGCAGCCGACACCGAGAACAATGACGCAAGAGCAATCCCTACCGTTGTTGTTGCAAGAGCCCTTTTCATTTCCTCACTCCTTTGTGTGGTCGTCCATTTACTGCGACATCCACTACAAAGCAATTGAAGGGCCAACTTATTTTTATCTTTTTTATCAATGCCTTATTTATTCTTGTATTTTTCGATGTAAAAATTCCTGACTACGTACTGTTTCAAAAGCGACATATCCGTAAGCCGCATTATCAATCCCGCGCGCCCTTTGCATCGACGGAAAGACTCAGATAACAAACAGACCGACAAACTCCTGAACCGACGTCGATTCCAGCGTTTCCTGGTCGGTACACATATCGACAATGCGATGGCAAAGTTGAGCCGGGAACCGGGTGGCCAGGTTGTTACGGAATTTGCCCACAAGTAGCGGGATGCCCTCTTTCCTTCGCCGCCTGTGGCCAATGGGATACTCTACCGCCACCTGCTCGGTGCTGGATCCGTCTTTGAAGAACACCTGTATGGCGTTGGCAATGGAGCGTTTGTCCGGCTCCAGGTACTCGCGGGTATAACGCTCGTCTTCCACGATATCCATTCTGGCGCGGATATCGTCGATGATCGGGTTTGCTTTGTGAAAGCCGTCTTCGTAGTGCTCTGCCGTCAGGCTGCCGAAAATCAGGGGAACCGCCGCCATATATTGCAGGCAATGATCCCGATCCGCGGCATTGGCAAGCGAGCCTTCCTTGGAGATGATGCGAATAGCGGATTCGTGGGTGGTGATGACAATCCGGTCGATGTCATCAAGCCGGTCTTTCACTTGCGGGTGCAGGGTAACGGCCGCCTCGGCTGCTGTCTGGGCGTGGAACTCCGCCGGGAAGGAAATCTTGAACAGGATGTTTTCCATCACATAGGAGCCAAAATCCTGCGGCAGGGAGAACCGCTGCTGGTCCTTCGGTTTCAGTTTCTGGTCTTTGTTGGTCTTGCTGAACAGCACATCGTAGAAGCCCCACTGGGGTGCCGTCAGGACGCCGGGGACACCCATCTCGCCGCGCAGGGCGATATCCGCCAGGCGTACCGCCCGGGAGGTGGCATCGCCTGCCGCCCAGGATTTGCGGGAGCCGGCATTGGGTGCATGGCGGTATGTACGGAGGGACTGGCCGTCCACCCAGGCATGGGACAGCGCAGACAATAACTGCTCGCGGCTGGCGCCCATGAGTTTGGCGGTAACTGCGGTTGATGCCACTTTGACCAGCACCACATGATCCAGCCCTACCCGGTTAAACGAGTTCTCCAGCGCCAGCACGCCCTGGATTTCATGGGCCATGATCATGGCTTCCAGAACCGCGCGCATGGTGATGGCGTCCTTGCCTTCGGCCACGCGCTTCTGGGAAAGATGATCCGCGACCGCCAGGATGCCGCCCAGGTTGTCCGATGGATGCCCCCACTCCGCCGCCAGCCAGGTATCGTTATAATCCAGCCAGCGCACAATGCAGCCTATATCCCAGGCGGCCTTAACCGGGTCCAGGCGAAAGGAGGTGCCAGGCACCCGTGCGCCGTGGGGTACCACCGTACCCTCAACGATGGGCCCCAGGTGCTTGGTACACTCCGGGAAGCGTAATGCCAGTAAGCCACACCCCAAGGTGTCCATCAGGCAGTTGCGGGCAGTGTCCCAGGCTTCTTCGCTGTCGACCTCGTAGGTCAGGACGTAGTCCGCAATTTTCTGCAGGACATCGTCGTAATCCGGTCGAACGTTCTGGTCTACATTGCTGCTCATTGGCGCTCTCCTTTTCCGGACGGATGAGGGACGGCCATGAATAACGGCTGACTTACCCGGTAAAGGTAAGTCTAGGTCATTACTGAGCGGTTTGCGGTACCCGAACCCAGCCTTCCATCAGGATCCGCGCGCTGCGGCTCATAATGGCTTTGGTGGCGGTCCACTGACCGTCTACTTGCTTTGCCTCGGCGCCAACCCGCAGGGTGCCGGACGGATGCCCAAAGGTCACATGGGTACGGTCACCGCCGCCAGCGGCCAGGTTCACCAGGGTTCCCGGAACGGCGGATGCCGTTGCAATCGCCACCGCTGCGGTTCCCATCATGGCGTGATGAAGCTTACCCATGGACAAAGCGCGCACCAGCACGTCCACATTCCCTGCCCCGATCGACTTGCCGCTGGAGGACACGTAATCCACCGGCTTGGCGACAAACGCCACTTTCGGGGTGTGCTGACGGTTCGCGGCTTCCTCGATGTTCTGGATCAGCCCCATTTTCACCGCGCCGTGGGCACGAATGGTCTCGAACATGGCCAGCGCTTTGGGATCGCTGTTGATGTCGTCCTGCAACTCGGCGCCCTTGTACCCGATGTCCTCCGCGTTGACGAAGATGGTCGGGATACCGGCATTGATCATGGTGGCTTTCAGAGTACCCACGCCGGGTACGTCCAGATCGTCCACCAGGTTACCGGTGGGAAACATGGAGCCCTCACCATCGGCCGGGTCCATGAATTCCACCTGTACTTCGGCGGCCGGGAATGTCACCCCGTCCAGCTCAAAATCGCCGGTTTCCTGGACTTCGCCATTGGTGATCGGCACATGAGCCACGATGGTTTTACGGATGTTGGCCTGCCAGATGCGGACGGTACAGGTGCCGTTTTCGGGGATGCGGTCCTTGGCCACAAAGCCACCGTTGATGGCGAACGCACCCACCGCAGCGGTCAGGTTGCCGCAGTTGCCGCTCCAGTCCACAAACGGTTTGTCGATGGAGACCTGACCGAACAGGTAATCCACGTCGTGATCCTGCTGAGTGGGTTCCGTCAGGATGACGGTTTTACTGGTGCTGGACGTGGCACCGCCCATGCCGTCGATCTGCTTCTGGTAGGGATCGGGGCTGCCGATGACCCGCAGCAGGAGCCTGTCCCGGGCTTCGCCGGGGACCTGGCAGGCTTCCGGCAGGTCCTGCAGGCGGAAGAACACGCCTTTGCTGGTGCCGCCGCGCATGTAGGTGGCGGGGATTCTGATTTGGGGTTTGGTAGGCATAGGGTACCTTTTACCTTTCTTGTCGGATTAGGCCCGAAGGGCCGTAATCCGACATTCCTAAGATTACGCAGCCCCTTCGGACTCCAGGAAATCCTGGGCAAAGCGCTGCAACACACCACCGGCCTTGTAGATCGACACTTCCTCAGCGGTATCCAGGCGGCAGATCACCGGCACCCGCTCGGAGTCGCCGTTCTTCCGGTGGATGATCAGCGTCAGCACCGCACGGGGCTCCGGCGTGCCTTCCACATCGAAGGTTTCCGTGCCATCAATACCCAGGGTCTTGCGGGTTGTGCCTTCCTCGAACTGCAAAGGCATCACGCCCATACCCACCAGGTTGGTCCGGTGGATGCGCTCGAAGCCCTCGGCCACGATGGCTTCCACACCCGCCAGCGCCACACCCTTGGCGGCCCAGTCACGGGAGGAACCCTGACCATAGTCCGCGCCGGCGATGATGATCAGCGGCTGCTTGCGCTCCATGTAGGTTTCGATCGCTTCCCACATGCGGGTGACCTTGCCTTCCGGCTCGATCCGCGCGAGAGAGCCCTGCTTCACATCGCCGTTTTCATCCCGCACCATTTCATTGAACAGCTTGGGATTGGCGAAGGTGGCCCGTTGCGCCGTCAGGTGATCGCCCCGGTGAGTCGCGTAGGAGTTAAAGTCTTCCTCCGGCACGCCCATCTTGTGGAGGTATTCACCGGCTGCGCTGTCCATCAGGATGGCGTTGGATGGTGACAGGTGGTCGGTGGTGATGTTGTCCGGCAACACCGCCAGCGGTCGCATGCCCTTCAGGGTTTTCTCACCCACCATGCCGCCTTCCCAATACGGGGGGCGACGGATGTAGGTACTCTGGGGCCGCCAGTCGTAGTTGGGGTTGGTGTTGGCCTGGGCATCCCGGGTGATATCGAACATCGGAATATAGGTGCTGCGGAACTGCTCCGGCTTCACACTGGATTTCACGATGGCATCGATTTCCGCGTCGTCCGGCCAGATGTCCTTCAGGGTGATGGGGTTACCGTCCTTATCGTACCCCAGGGCATCCTTCTCGATATCGAAACGGATGGTGCCGGCGATGGCATAGGCCACAACCAGCGGCGGCGACGCCAGGAACGCCTGTTTGGCGTACGGGTGAATCCGGCCGTCGAAGTTCCGGTTACCGGACAATACCGCCGTGGAGTACAAATCACGGTCGATGATTTCCTGCTGGATCTTCGGATCCAAAGCACCGCTCATGCCGTTACAGGTGGTACAGGCGAAGGCCACGACACCGAAACCGAGCTGTTCCAGCTCCGGCATCAGTTCGGCTTCTTCCAGATACATTTTCACCGTCTTGGAACCCGGCGCCAGGGAAGTCTTTACCCATGGCTTGCGGGTTAGCCCCAACTTGTTGGCGTTACGGGCAATCAGGCCGGCCGCCACCATGTTGCGGGGGTTGCTGGTGTTGGTGCAACTGGTGATGGCGGCGATGATGCATGCGCCGTCCGGCATCTTGCCTTCTTCCTCTTCCCACTGGCCGGCAATGCCGCGTTTGGCCAGCTCAGAGGTCGGCAGGTGCGCGTGGGGGTTGGACGGGCCAGCCAGCGTGCGGGTCACTGATGACAAATCAAATTTCAGCACACGCTCGTATTCGGCGTTTTTCATGCTGTCGGCCCACAGACCGGTTTCTTTCGCGAACTTTTCGACCAGGGCTACCTGATCGTCTTCACGACCGGTCAGCTTGAGGTAATCGATGGTCTGGCCATCGATGTAGAACATGGCGGCCGTAGCACCGTATTCCGGCGTCATATTGGAAATGGTGGCGCGGTCGCCCACGGTCAGGCTGTCTGCGCCTTCACCGTAAAATTCCAGATACGCACCGACCACCCGCTCCTTACGCAGGAACTCGGTAATCGCCAGAACCATATCGGTACCGGTGATGCCCGGTTGCAGCTTGCCTGTCAGCTCCACGCCGACGATATCCGGCAGACGCATCATGGAGGCACGGCCGAGCATGACGCTTTCCGCTTCCAGGCCGCCTACGCCTACGGAGATAACCCCCAGGGCGTCTACCATCGGAGTATGGCTGTCAGTGCCCACACAGGTGTCCGGGTAGGCAACATGCTTTCCTTCGCCATCCGGGCGGTTCTGAACCACCGGGGACATCTTCTCCAGGTTGATCTGGTGCATGATGCCGTTGCCCGGAGGAATCACGTCCACGTTCTTGAACGCGGTCTTGGTCCAGTTGATGAAGTGGAAACGGTCATCGTTGCGGCGGTCTTCAATAGCGCGGTTCTTCTCGAACGCATCCGGATCGAACCCCGGTGCTTCGACGGCCAGGGAGTGATCCACGATCAGCTGGGTCGGAACGACCGGGTTGACCTTCGCCGGATCACCGCCCTTCTCCTTGATGGCATCACGCAGGCCAGCCAGATCCACCAGGGCGGTCTGACCGAGGATGTCATGGCAGACTACCCGGGCAGGATACCAGGGGAAGTCCAGGTCGCGCTTGCGCTCGATCAGCTGCTTCAGGGAGTCCGTCAGCATGTCCGGGGCGCAGCGGCGAACCAGCTGCTCCGCCAGGATCTTGGACGTATACGGGAGTTTGTCATACGCGCCGGCCTGGATGTCTTCCACGGCCTGACGAGTGTCGAAATAATCCAGGTCGGTGCCCGGGAGTGATTTACGGTATTCAGTGTTCATGGGGGTACCTTGATTCTGGTTTGTCGGATTACGGCTTCGCCTAATCCGACCTACGTGGCTGATGGCGATAATATGTAGGTCGGATTAGCCAACGGCGTAATCCGACCTACAAGCCTGAAGTCACATCACGGCCGTTGGTCGATCGGCACCCACTTTGCGTCCGCCGGGCCAGTATAATCGGCGCTCGGGCGGATAATGCGGTTATTCTCGCGCTGCTCTTTAACGTGGGCAGTCCAGCCGGATACGCGAGACATCACGAAGATCGGCGTGAACAGCTCGGTCGGAATGCCCATGAAGTGATACGCGGATGCGTGGAAGAAGTCGGCGTTACAGAACAGCTTCTTCTCGCGCCACATGACGGCTTCACAACGCTCGGATACCGGGTACAGCACGGTGTCACCCACTTCTTCCGACAGCTTTTTAGACCACTGTTTGATGATGGCGTTGCGCGGGTCGGAATCCTTGTAGACCGCGTGGCCGAAGCCCATGATCTTTTCCTTGCGCTCCAGCATGCCCAGCAGGCCTTCTTCGGCTTCATCCGGAGTCTGGAATTTCTGGATCAGTGCCATGGCAGCTTCGTTGGCGCCACCGTGCAGCGGGCCGCGCAGTGAACCGATGGCACCGGTTACGCAGCTGTGGATGTCCGACAGCGTGGAGGCGCATACACGGGCGGTAAAGGTTGAGGCGTTGAATTCGTGCTCCGCGTAGAGAATCAGGGAGACGTTCATTACCTTTTCATGGAGTTCACTGGGCTTTTTGCCGTGCAACAGCTCCAGGAAGTGACCGCCGATTGAGTCCACATCGCTGTCAGTTTCGATGCGCACGCCCTCGTGGGCAAAGCGGTACCAGTAGGTGATGATCGACGGGAAAACCGCCAGCATGCGGTCGATCTTGTCGTCCTGCTCGCTGAAATCCTGCTCGGTTTCCAGGTTCCCCAGCATGGAGCAGCCGGTGCGCATCACGTCCATCGGGTGCGCATCCTTGGGAATCTGCTCCAGAACGGTTTTCAGCGCAGCTGGTAGGCCACGCAGGCTCTGGAGTTTTTGCTTGTAGGCATCCAGTTCCTGCTGGTTGGGCAGTTTGCCGCGAAGCAACAGGTAGGCGATTTCCTCGAATTGGGCTTTCTCCGCCAGATCGGCGATGTCGTAACCACGGTAGGTCAGACCGGCGCCACTCTGGCCGACGGTACACAGTGCAGTTTCACCAGCTACCTGGCCACGAAGGCCTGCGCCACTCAGTTTTTTTGCTTCAGCCATTGTTGTTCTCCCTCATCGTTTTGTCTGGGGTGTCGGATTACGCCTTCGGCTAATCCGACCTACATGTCTATAGCTCCCCTCTCCCCCCAGGGGAGAAGGAACAAAAGTGTCGTTAACCTTTCTTTTGCTGGAACAACTGATCCAGCTTCTGCTCGAAATCGTGGTAGTTCAGGAAATCATACAGTTCCATCCGGGTCTGCATCAGGTCGACAACATCTTTCTGATCGCCTTTTTCCAGGATGTTCTCGTAGACCATCAAGGCCGCTTTGTTCATGGCGCGGAAGGCACTCAGCGGGTACAACACCATATCGGCGCCGGCTTCGGCGAGTTCCTTGCGGTTGTACAGCGGCGTGGCGCCGAATTCGGTGATGTTGGCCAGAATCGGTACATCCAGAGCCTCGGAGAATGCCTTGTAGTGCTCAAGCTCGGTCACCGCTTCGGCAAAGATGCCATCGGCGCCAGCTTCGATGCAGGCTTTGGCTCGCTCGATGGCGGCCTCCAGGCCTTCTTTCTGGAAGGCATCGGTACGGGCCATGATGAAAAAGTCATCGTCTTCTCGGGCGTCCACAGCGGCCTTGATCCGGTCAACCATTTCTTCCTGGGAAACGATTTCCTTGTTCGGGCGGTGGCCACAACGCTTCTGGGCAACCTGATCTTCAATGTGGACCGCCGCAGCGCCGGCACGTTCCATTTCACGGATGGTGCGGCCGATGTTAAAGGCGCCGCCCCAGCCGGTATCGATGTCCACCAGCAGCGGCACGTCGGTCGCGGCAGTGATGCGACGGACGTCTTCGACCACGTCGTTCATGGAGGTCATGCCAAGGTCCGGCAGGCCGTAGGAGGCGTTTGCGACGCCGCCACCGGACAGGTAGATCGCCTGGTGCCCTACCCGCTCCGCCATCATCGCGGAGTATGCGTTAATAGTGCCGACAATCTGTAGCGGGGTGTTTTCTTTCAGGGCCTTGCGGAAGCGGGCGCCGGGGCTGAGTTTTTTGGACATGGTGTTGGCCTCTTCTCTGGTGGATTCTTTTTGTCGGATTACGCCTGCGGCTCACTGTGCCGTTCACCGGTATAACCGACATACACTTCCTTTATTTTTAGATGGTTAAACCACCTTCTTTAATCTTTTTCTCAATATTCTGGCGGGCGGCATTGATGTGGCGCTTCATCAGAAATTCCGCCAGTTCTCCGTCCCGCTGGGCGATGGCTTCCACTATCCGGCGGTGCTCGCCCAGAGCCATATGCGGCCGGCCGGAGGCGGTGCTCAGTCGATAACGATACATCCGGACCATGTAGTAAAGATCACCCAGCAGCATTTGTGCGAGTTTGGCGTTGCGGCTTCCGGTGGCGATCCGGTGGTGAAAGTCGTAATCCCCCTCTGCCTGATAGTAAGCCTGGCCCTGGGCCTGCTCAATCATCGTTTCATGGCTGTCGAGGGTGGCGTAGAGATCCGCGATTTCTGCATCTGTCATGCGCTCCGCGGCCTGGCGGGCAGCGAGACCTTCCATTATCTCGCGGATGCGATAAAGCTCCATCAACTCCTCGGTGCTCACCGACACCACTTTTACCCCGGCATGGGGGCGGCGTATCAGAAGACCACGGGATTCAAGACGCCCCAGCGCTTCACGCAACGGGCCACGGGTGAGATTAAAGCGGGCGCACAACTCGACTTCGCCGATCTTTTCGCCCGGAGAGAGATCGCCTTTTACGATAGCCGTTTGCAGACAATCGAAGGCCTCGTCGGCGCGCGTGTAGGATTGAGAGATAACTTCCGGCATATTTTGTCAACAATAGTGACTTCAATGAACCGGAATTTACGCCTCAGGGGGTTTATTGTCAACAATCCGAAAATTCAGGAATGGCATTTTGTCGACAGGCAGTTGGCGACAGTCACAACCCCATCGACAGGGAGAAGCGCACATCAGGGTGCTCCGGCACCGCCATGGCCAGGCTGGATGCCCGGAACATACGACCAACACTGACATTGGCAGTAAAGGACCGACCGGTCAGCCTGAGTGACACCTGCGCGCCGGCGGCCTTGCCACACTGACCGTCCGCCGCCCCGGCGTAAGGAGCCCAGCCGTGAAGCAAAGAGAAGCCAACGTTTGATAACACATGATCCATAACCGGAACCTGTAATGGCGGGCTGAGCGTGCGCATCCTCAGCCAGCCACCTTCATGGGTATACAGAGACTGTCCGTTGAATCCCGCGAGCAAGGATGGCCCCGCCACCATAACTCGTTCGGAACCAGGAAGATCTTCATCCGCAAACTGGTAGCGACCACGGAGCTCCCACCCCCAGCGGAAAATCTCCCTTTCAAGGGAGGCGTTAACAGAAAGCTTGTAGAACCGCGCTTCTTCGTCAACGTCCGCCTTTAACGGATAGTCCGATGCCGAGTATTCACGGCCACCCATGGCCACCATTTCCGTACTGGCATGCAACCCCGCCCAAAGGCCCTGGCTCCACCGGCCCTTAACACCCAATGACGACAATTCATAGGCCCCGTCAGTCACCAGGCGCCCCTGCTCAAGTGTTCGGGTGTCACGTCCGGTATGGTTAACCACACCGTTCAGGGCGATGCCGTAACGGGAGAATAGGAAACGGGAGCCTGAGAGCGACAGTACGCTGGATTCATTGCGGGCATCGTACCGCCGGTCGCCGTCCTTGACCGAATGCTGATACTGGTAGTCTCGGGCGGTCAGGCTCAGGCTGGTGGCGCCAAGCGGAAAGCTGAATCCCAGTTTGAGCGCCCGTGACTGGTTTTTATCCCGGTTGGATTTTGAGTCATGAAAGTTCAGGCCAAGCGACTGCTGCTCCCCCAGGATCTCATCCACAGCAACCCCCAGCCGACCGTCGAGGCCATCTCTGGTGTGGGAGGATTGCCCGGAAAACGTCAGCAGGGACCGCCAGCCGTTGTCAGGCGCGCGGTCGGTCGCTTTGGCATAAAGGCTGTGGCTGAATGCGCACCCGAGCAGTGCAAGCAATATCAAACGGATCAAAGTCGCTGTCCCCGGCCGGCGGCAAAATCTGGAATCACAAAACGCCGGCCAAACATTAATCAAAATTCATCAAAGCAGGAATGTATGACATCAGCCGCCACAAATCCATTCGCCGTTGCCTAATTTTACAATCTCGATGTCTATACAGAACAGCACTTTACAAAACCTTCTGAAAGCTTTTTCCAGAAAAATCAAAAGGACACCCGAAACCCGCAACATTGGGCAGATTTACCAATCTCTACATATCTGAACAGAGACCTCCATTTAGGCCGGCATCTTGGTTACACTTGGCACACTTTGTGACTCCGCCTTCTTCACAGGCAGTGCCTCCAAAACGATATAAGGACGAACGTTATGATCAGAAAGTGCCTCTTCCCCGTTGCCGGGTACGGCACCCGCTTCCTCCCAGCGACCAAGGCGATGCCCAAGGAAATTCTGCCGATTGTTAACAAACCGCTGGTCCAGTACGGCGTGGAAGAAGCCGCGGAAGCCGGCATTCATGAATTCGGCTTTGTTACGGGCCGGGGCAAACGCGCCATCGAAGATCACTTCGACATCAGTTACGAGCTGGAACACCAGATAGCCGGCTCGGGCAAGGAAGGCCTGCTGACCTCCATCCGTGATTTGATTGATAACAACACGTTTGCGTTTACCCGTCAGAACGAAATGAAAGGTCTTGGCCACGCAATCCTGACTGGTCGTAACCTGGTAGGCGACAGCCCCTTTGCGGTGGTTCTGGCGGACGATTTCTGCGTGGAAGACGGTGCCGGCGAGGGTGTCCTGACCCAGATGGTGAAGCTGTACAACCAGTTCCGCTGCTCCATTGTCGCTATTGAGGAAGTGCCTGCTGACGAGACCCACAAGTACGGCGTGATTGCCGGCGAGTCCATGAAAGACGGCTTGTACCGCATCACCGACATGGTTGAAAAGCCCGCTCCGGAAGATGCCCCCAGCAACCTGGCGATTATTGGGCGCTACATCCTGACGCCGGATATTTTCGACATCATCGAGCGCACGCCTCCGGGCAAGAATGGCGAAGTCCAGATTACCGACGCACTGCTTGAGCAGGCAAAGAATGGCTGTGTTCTGGCTTACAAATTCAAGGGCAAGCGGTTCGACTGCGGCAGCATAGACGGTTTCGTGGACGCCACCAATTACGTGTACGAGAACATCTACAAGAACGGCAAGTAAGGGTAAGGTATCAGGGCCGGACTACCGGCCCAGGATCTGAAGAATCATGCGCCGGTTTTCCCCGGACGTTTTGCGGAACCGGCGCAACAGTTCCAACTCCTCCTCTGAGAGCTGAACACGGCTCAATTCCTTTTCGAGCTCCGCCAGCGCCACTCCCAGGTCATCGCTATTGCTGAACGCCAGGCCAGGCAGCTCCAACTGCCCGTTATCGGCACCGGCATCAAGATCCACCAGGCTTTCCAGTGGTGTTTCGGTATGAATGCATACGTCCAGCAGTTCCGCTACGCCAGGATAGCTGCGCTGTTTGGTGTCCGACGCTTCCCAACTGGAGACCCGGGCCTCGTCCACACCGCACATCCGCGCTACATCCTCACGGGACAAATGCCCGGCTTCACGGATTTGCCGCAGGCGACGGTTAAAGGTTTGCAGGTACCGCATAGCTCAATGCCTCTGCCCTATAGGCCACATTCGCCCCGGATCTTCCGGAACTCCAGTCCTGAAGAAAAATCCCAAACAGTGAATCAATCTGGAAATGTAACGTACATACAGCGTTATACACAATCGGCTCCGTAATACCCCCCACTTTCTTTTCTAGTTCGCAAGCTATACATTGTTTCGCTCTCCAAACTTATGAACCACAGATGAAGTGCGACCCTGATGTCCGACGCCCACAAATCCGACCTGTTCCTGGTAGTTGTTACCCTGTTGGCAGCCATCAGCTGGATATTCTCCAAAGAAGCCGTACTGTTGATGCCGCCGCTGCTTTTTATGGCGGTGCGATTTCTGATGGCAGGCGGGCTGTTGGCCATTCTGGCCAGTCGTTCCCTGCGACGGCTCAGCGCGGACCAGATACGCCGCAGCGTCGGTGTGGGCCTGGTTTTCGGGACCGCCATGAGTTGCTGGATCATGGGTCTGTTCCACGGCACCCATGTGGGTGAAGGCGCCTTCCTGATCAGCCTTGGGGTCGTGATAGTCCCGGTTATTGCCCGCGTCGTTTTCAAGGAAGACCAGCCCACCAGCACCTGGATTGCCATCCCTATCGCGGTGGCCGGCCTGGCCCTGCTGTCCCTGAAGAATGGATTCCGGCCAGAAATCGGGCAGCTGTTCTTTGTGATGGCGGCCTTTATCTTTGCTCTGTATTTCACCCTCAATACCCGCGCCGCCAATCAGCGAACGGTGATCAACCGCCGTGGCGAGACCGTCGAAAAACACCGGGTACCGGCATTACCGCTGACCGCTATCGCCCTGCTCACTGTTGGCACGCTGACGCTGATCGAATCCCTGGTGCTTGAGACCTGGCAGCCATTGCTCAACGATTTCCCGCCCATCCTTGTCTGGTGGGTGTTTGCCAGTGCGGTGATCGGTACCGCCGGACGTTTCCTGCTGCAAACCTACGCCCAGAGCCTGTCAGCAAACAGCCATGGCGTGGTGATCCTGGTACTGGAACCGGTGTGGGTCGCGCTGTTCGCTGCCGGCTGGTTCTCCGAAACCATGAGCCCGTCCCAACTGGCCGGTTGCGGGCTTATTTTTGCTGCTTTATTGGTCAATCGCTGGGGCGTTATCAGCAAGGCACTGAAAGGTTGGCTGCGAAGCCGAAAGACCGCATAAAAGTGGTTGACCCGCACCGCCGGAATCAGTATATTTCCTCCCCGTTGCAGAGACAGGACCATAGCTCAGTTGGTTAGAGCGCTACCTTGACATGGTAGAGGTCCCCAGTTCGAATCTGGGTGGTCCTACCAATTCTGTGAAGAAAGTCAGTTACTTGCGAGCTTCGTAAGAACTGGCTTTTTTTGTGCCCGATCCTCAGCCCCCTGCCCCTTCGCTGAGTGATATAATCTTTCCCCAGCCGATCCCGGCTTCCGCCTCACCCGGAACCCATAGCCTCATGCGCACCATCGTAGACCTTACTCTGAAAAAGCCCCAGATCGCTGTCGATGCCCTCAGCGAAGCGACCGGGCTGTCCAAACAGCGCATCAAGGACGCCATGGCCAAAGGCGCCTGCCGCTGGACCCACAAGGGGAAGCAAGTGCGGTTGCGCAAGGCGAAGCGGGAGGTGAAAGCCGGAACACGGCTGCAACTGTTCTACGATGACATTGTACTGGCCCGAAAACCGCAGCCGGCGGAGCTTCTGACCGACTTTGGTCATTACAGCGTATGGTTCAAGCCCCACGGGCTGCTGGCCCAGGGTTCCCAGTGGGGGGATCACTGCAGCCTGATGCGGGTTGCGGAGGTGCAGTTGGGCAAACCCTGCTTTCTGGTACACCGGCTGGATGCGGATGCGGCAGGACTGATGCTTATCGCCCACGACGGCAAAGCAGCGGCAGCCCTGTCGGAATGTTTTGCCGGACGCGCCCTGCGAAAGGTGTATCACGCCCGGGTGTGCGGGCATCTGGAAGCACAGGCGCTGACCATCGACACACCGGTGGACGACAAAGAAGCCATCAGCCACGTCAGCACCCTGGCAAGTGAGGCGTCCGAAGCCAGTACCGTTGTCGAAGTGATCATTGAAACCGGACGAAAACACCAGATCCGGCAACACCTCGCCGGGCTGGGCCACCCGATTATTGGTGACCGGCTGTACGGCACTGCAGACAAACTGCCCCTCCAACTGGTAGCGGCGGAGCTCGAGTTCAGTTGTCCGCTGGCCGGCAAGAAGCGCCTGCTGCGCCTGCCTCCTGAATTGAACGATGTAGTGTCTGCGGCTTAACGAAAAAGGGCCAGCATAAGCTGGCCCTTCATAGCGACGCTTACCGTTACACCTTGTAGAAATCCCGATACCAGTCCACGAAGTTGGCAATGCCCTCTTCCACCGTGGTGGATGGCTTGTACCCCACATCGTCGATCAGATCGTCCACATTGGCGTAGGTGGCCGGCACATCCCCCGGCTGCAGTGGCAGCAGGTTTTTCTCTGCCTTTTTGCCCACCCGCTCCTCGATGATCTCGATAAACCGGGACAGCTCCACCGGATTATTGCTGCCGATATTGTAGAGACGGTACGGCCCCTTGCTGGTGCCCGGATCCGGCTTCTCGCCGCTCCAGTCATCGTTGGGTTCGGCCACATGGTCCAGGGTACGGATCACGCCTTCCACGATGTCATCAATGTAGGTGAAATCCCGCCTGTGATGGCCATGGTTGAAGACGTCGATCGGTTCGCCGGCCAGTATTTTTTTGGTAAAAATGAACAACGCCATGTCCGGCCGGCCCCACGGGCCGTACACCGTGAAGAAGCGAAGTCCCGTGGTCGGCATGTTGTACAGATGGCTGTAAGTGTGGGCCATCAGCTCATTGGCCTTCTTGGAGGCCGCATAGAGGCTCAGGGGGTGGTCCACGTTGTCATGCACGGAGAATGGCATGGCTTCGTTGGCGCCGTATACAGAGCTGCTGGAGGCGTATACAAGGTGCTTCACGTTGTTGTGGCGGCAGCCTTCCAGAATATTCATGAAGCCAACCAGGTTCGCGTCCACATAGGCATGCGGGTTTTCCAGGGAGTAGCGAACACCGGCCTGGGCCGCCAGGTGTACGACCCGCTCCGGTTTATGCTCGCGGAACAACGCTTCCATGGCCTCCCGGTCGGCAACATCCTTACGCACCTCCGTGAAGCCCTGTTGATCGGTTAGTCTCGCCAGGCGAGCTTCTTTCAGGTTGACGTCATAATAGTCGTTGACGTTATCCACTCCGATCACCTCGTCACCGCGATCGAGCAGGCGGTGAGCCAGGTGCGAACCGATGAAACCGGCGGTTCCCGTAACAAGGATTTTCAAGGCTGCTTCTCCATAGTCCATTTGAGGCCGATAACCCACAGTTTACCGAATCCGGTCGCAAGCGGACACCGACGCGAACAGAAGCGGCATAAAAAAAGAGCGCCATAGTTGGCGCTCTTTTCTACAGCGATAAACACCCTGTTCGATCAGAACCGGAGACCGGCACTCACGAAGGGTCCGCCCAGGTCGACGTCCAGCTCGTCGTCACCATCTTCGTAGTCGATGGAGATTTCACGGTAGCCGGCGCGCAGCTGCAGCATGGAAATCTCATACTGGCCATAGGCGTTGTAATCGTAAACTGAATCGCCATCAAAGCTGATCAGGTTGGCTTCACCGCCGACAGACACACCGGTAAACGGCAGATCGAACCGGGCCGCCAGGTAACCCATGGGCACAACCGCATCAATTTCGGATTCGCTGACCGCGGTGCCATTCACTTCCTGAACCCTCAGTTCTCCGTCCAGATCACGAACGGTCAGGCCCAGGTCCAGGTTGACCCAGTTATCCAGAACTTCGTAGTAGAGCGTCAGGTCCAGTTGGTCCAGATCCAGATCGGAATCAACTTCGGTGGCGCCACCCAGGTTGACGATAATATTGTCAAAGTCAGCCCCCAGCTCGCCACGACCGCTCTGTTCAATCGAGGTGTAGTTCAGGCGAACGTTTGGCAGCAACGGCACCGGGTGTTCAACGTAGGCA
The DNA here is from genome assembly GCF_050379435.1 of Marinobacter sp. DUT-3. Classification (NCBI taxonomy): domain Bacteria; kingdom Pseudomonadati; phylum Pseudomonadota; class Gammaproteobacteria; order Pseudomonadales; family Marinobacteraceae; genus Marinobacter; species Marinobacter sp. DUT-3. The sequence goes on along the minus strand of NZ_JBNRMG010000001.1, from coordinate 534,307 downwards.
GTCAGATTGACGTTGGAATCACTGCTCAGGTCCAGATCGTTTTCAACGTCGACCACATCGCCGTTGGAGGCCGCTTTTCCGGACAGGTCAGAGTCCCAGTAGCTGACGTTCGCACCCAAACCTACTATGTCTGCATGAGCCAGCGGAGCTGCCAGGACCGCCGCGCCGCCCATGGCCAGAATCAGTTTACGCATATAACACCCGTTGCTTGTTGTTTGGTTCTTTTCGATCAATCGAACTGGATACCCAGCCGACGACCCACCTCTTCATAGGTTTCAATCACGTCACCCAATCCCTGGCGGAAACGGTCCTTGTCCATCTTCTTGCGGGTTTCCTTATCCCAGATGCGGCAGCCGTCCGGGCTGAATTCGTCACCCAGCACGATTTGCCCGCCGGAACGACCGAACTCCAGCTTGTAATCCACCAGCAGCATGCCGGCATCATCAAACAGACTCTTGAGCACGTCGTTCACTTTATAGGTAAGCTCTTTCATTTTGGCGAGTTCGTCCGCGGTTGCCCAGCCGAAACTGACCGCCAGGGACTCGTTCACCATCGGATCGTGCAATTCGTCGTCCTTGAGGAACAGTTCGAAGGTGGGCGGATTCAGGTTCTGACCCTCTTCCACGCCCAGACGACGGCACAAACTGCCGGCGGAGACATTACGCACCACGCACTCCACCGGAATCATATCCAGCTTCTTGACCAGGGATTCGGTGGGTGAAAGCAAACCCTCGAAATGGGTCGGCACACCCGCCGCTTCCAGCTTTTCCATGACGAAGGCATTGAAGCGGTTATTGACCATGCCCTTGCGATTCAGTTGCTCTTTCTTCTCGCCATCGAACGCCGAGGTGTCATCACGGAATACCAGGACAAATCGTTCGGGATCATCCGTGCGATAAACGGATTTGGCTTTGCCCGCGTAGAGTTCTTCGCGTTTTTCCATTTCAGGTCTCCGGAAATGCCGGCTGCGTGCCGGCACTTCATCATTAATAAAGGTATTCAAACAGTTCTGAGAGCAGTTCGGAGGAGCGGTCGTCGCCGCTGTATTCCGCCGCGCGGGCAGCGGTCACCACCAGGGCGCCCTCTTGTTCCTCGAGGCGCAAATCAAAGGTGTGCTGCGGCTCCTCATCATCACTGAACCAGTCGAACCATCCGGATTCCCGCTCGGACTCGCTACGGAAATCCACGTTGAACCAGCCTTCACTCCGGTTCAGGTCCAGAACCGGCACCTCTGCCTCATCCAGTGCGCGACTGACTTCGGACCAGGCGCGGCCGTAGTCCAGATCCATCTCGATGGCGACCGGCTCTTCGTTCTCGGAAATCAGGCGCACCAGCGGTTCGCTGACCATACCCAGGGCAGCCCTGGAGTAGGATTTACTCTCATCGCGACCGCGCAGGAACTCGCCCATGTCTTCCAGCAGTCTTTTGCTGTTGGCCAGACCTTCTGCCGTTAGTTCCTCACCGGTTTGCCAGGACAGCAGCCCGTCAGGGTTACTCTCTACTTCATGGACCCGCAATTGGACTTCCGTGGTCTTGCGGCGAACGCCCGGCGCCACTCGGGTCTGAACCACCAGCATGTCTTCCGATGGGCCCGGATCGCTGTCCAGTTCCAGCAAGGTTCTTGCGCGCTTGCTGAAATTCACCAGTTCGCTCTGCAAAAGGCCGAGCTGGGGGCTGTCATGGGCCACGCCCAGGCCCCGCTCGTTCATATAGGACGATACCGCCGGCCATACCCGCCCGGGCACGTCGTTGATCAACAGCCACATCTGGCCATCCAGTTCCTCGACCACGTAGTTCTCATCGAGAATTTCTGACGTCATGTCCGGCGGTTCGGGAATGGACGAGCGGTACATGCGGCCGGAATCGGCGGTGGTGACCTCGCGAACGGGCATGGCCTGCCCGAAACGGCTTTCATCTGCAGTATCAGGGAGACGGAGCTGCTCCCCTTCCTTCGCATTGACGTACCGTTCCGACCGGTCTTCCATAAGACTGCAACCACTGGCAGCCAACACAAACAACAGGCCGGTCGCTGGCGCAACCGACCCCAATACACGCTTTACTTCTGTCCTGAAAAGGAACGCCATCAGGCTACTCCAGCTTCTTTGGTGGTACGGAAAACTCAGAGTACGCCCGACGCTTTAAGGGCATCTTCCACTTCGCTGTGGAATTTCTCACTAAGTGGCGTCAGCGGCAGACGAATGCCCTCACCAATCATCCCCATGCGACGCAGGGCCCACTTGACGGGAATCGGGTTGGCCTCCAGGAACAGCTTGCGATTCAGCGGCATCAGCAACTCATTGAGGCGTTCTGTTTCTTCACGGTTACCGGCAACGGCGGCCTCACACAACTGGGACATGCCCCTGGGTGCAACGTTGGCAGTCACTGAAACGTTGCCTTTGGCACCGGCCAACATCAGTTCAGCGGCGGTTGCGTCGTCACCGGAATAAACGGCAAGACGGCCTTTCACGGCCTCGATGAGCTCCGCGCCCCTGGGGATATTACCCGTGGCGTCCTTGATGCCGATGATATTGGGAATGTCCGCCAGGCGCTCAACCGTCTCATTGAGCATGTCGCACGCGGTACGTCCCGGAACGTTATAGAGCATCTGGCTCATCCCCGGAACGGCCTCGGCGATGGTCTTGAAATGCTGGTATAACCCTTCCTGGGTGGGCTTGTTATAGTACGGCACGACCAACAGGCAGGCGTCCGCACCGAGCTTGTGGGCCTCGGAGGTCAGTTCGATGGCTTCACGTGTGCTGTTACCACCGGTACCCGCGATCACGGGAATACGACCATCGACCCGCTTTATGATATGGCCGATAACCCGGCAATGCTCATCCGGGTCCAGCGTTGCGGATTCGCCGGTGGTACCCACGGCCACAATACCATTTGTGCCGTTTTCGATATGAAAGTCCACCAGCTTGTCCAGATCCTCCCAGTGAATATCACCGTTGGGATGCATGGGCGTGACCAGTGCGACAAGGCTACCCGTAATCATAAAAGCTCCGTCCGAATAAAACCGATATGGTAATGTTGGGCGCAAACTGACACAAGGGAATTAAAGGAGATGTCATGCCAGCAGTTGCACTAAACCAACCCGTTGACGATTTTGAGGCGCCGGCAACCGGAAACCAGACCATCCGGTTATCGGATCTCAAGGGTAAAAACGTCGTCATCTATTTCTACCCCAAGGATAATACACCCGGCTGTACCACCGAGGGCCAGGACTTTCGTGACCGCATGGAAGCCTTTGAAGCGCTCGATACGGTTATCCTGGGTGTTTCCCGTGATGGCCTGAAAGCTCACGAGAATTTCCGGGCCAAACACGAGTTTCCGTTCCACCTGATTTCAGACAAGGATGAAACGGTTTGCCAGCACTTCGATGTCATCAAGCTCAAAAAACTCTATGGCAAGGAATACATGGGCATTGACCGCAGTACCTTCCTGATCGACAAGGACGGGGTTCTCCGCCAGGAATGGCGGGGCGTTAAGGTCAAGGGCCACGCCGATGAAGTACTGGAAGCGGTGAAGAGTCTCTAGGCCTCTTCCGTTGCCTCCACTGGCAGACTGTCCTTGACCGGCCATGCGGCAAATATGGCCTTGAGCATGGTCGCCAGTGGAATGGCAAAGAACACACCCCACAAGCCCCAGATCCCGCCAAAGAACAGCACGGCCACAATAATGGCAACCGGATGCAGATTATTCACCTCTGAAAACAGCACCGGCACCAGCACGTTCCCATCCAGGCCCTGGATAATGCCATAGGCCACCATAACCCAGATGAAGTGGGATCCCCACCCAAACGCAAACAGCGCAATCATCGCCACAGGAATGGTGACCACTGCCGCGCCGATATAGGGAATCACCACACTCAGCCCCACCAGCAATGACAACAACGCTGCGTAAGGCATGCCCAGGAGCTTGAAGGTGACGTAGGTGACGCCGCCGACAATCAGGATTTCAACGGCCTTACCCCGAACATAGTTAGCGCACTGCAGGTTCACCTCACGCCAGATTCTCAGCATCATCGGGCGCTGTGGCGGCAACAGGCGGGAGATGGACGTCAGCAGCAGGTTTCGATCCTTGAGGAAGAAGAACACCAGAATTGGCACCAGCACCATGTAAATCAGCAAGGCCACCAGATCCGGAATACTGGACAGGGAGAAAGACACCAGCCATTGGGTCAGATGCCCGGCTTCGGTACTGATCTGCCGATACACGGTGTTTACCGCTTCCATGGAGATCAGCGTCGGGTACTGTTGGGGCAGCAGCTCCATATAGGACTGCATTTCGCGGATAATCCTGGGCGCTTCCCCCGCCAGTGACGATACCTGGGTCCACAGCAATGGCAGCAGGCCAAAGATAAAACCTACAAGGATGCCGAGGAATATGATGAACACGCCCAGGATCGAAACCATCTCCGGCACCCCCAGGCGGGTCAGCTTGGTCACCAGGCCCTGCAGAATGAAGGCGATAATGACCGACGCGATCGCAGGCGCCAGCATGGCGCCAAAAAGGATGACAAATACCGTGCCCGCAACAAGCAGCAGAAAAAGAATGACGGCTTCTTCATCTGAAAAGTATTTGTGGGCAAGACCGCGTAAAATTCTGACCATGTACATCTCCGTGGAATCACGGCTGGGGGCGATAGCGCCAACTCATCAGCCGCCGCACTTTATCACAAACCGAAAACAGCCATCCGCTTCGGTTGAGCTCACCAGCTCGTGCCGGGAGAGTTTCAGGAAAGCCGGGATATCGCGGGCAGAACCTGCGTCCGTGGCTATCACCTCCAGCTCTTCTCCCGGTAACATGCTGTTGAGTTCAAGCTTGGTTTTTAACAATGGCATCGGGCAGTGGAGCCCGGATGCATCAAGAATTCGTTCAGCCATGAGAACAGGTAACCTTGCGGAACTGACGAGAATCAGGCGGCATTATGCCGGCCTGACACGGCGAATGCACCTCAATACTGATTAATGAAATGTAGCAGAACTTTTAATGGCAAAATGGTGTCATATCAAGCGGTTTAACAACGGGTAGTCCATATTGATGAGTATGTTCCTTGCATTCACCAGGCCGGTACGATCATCGCTGGCTCACTGTCTGGCAGTCTTGATGCTTCTGCTGCCGATGACCGCTGCCCAGGCCCAGGACAGCTCCCTGCCCTCCATTGGCGGGGCTGGCGGCGGACTGATCTCGGAGCAACAGGAATCCGAGATAGGGCGACAGGTGATGGTATCCATCCGGCGCTCGGCACCGCAAATCACCGACCCCCTGGTTTACAGCTACCTCAACGATGTCATCTACCGTCTGGTGCCTTCAGCGCCCCTGAAAAACCGGGACCTGACACTTGCGATCATCGACAGCCCGGACATCAACGCCTTTGCGGTTCCCGGAAGCATCGTCGGCATTAACGGCGGCCTGGTGCTCAATGCCAGCAGTGAGCAACAGTTCGCCTCGGTTCTGGCACACGAACTGGCTCACCTGAGCCAACGACATTTTGCCCGCCGCATGGAACAACAGGAAACCAGCGCGCCACTGACCATCGCCGGAATGATCGCCGGGATTGTCCTGTCCGCCGTCACCCAATCGGACATCGGTATCGCTGCCATTGCCGGCACCCAGGCCCTGTCGATTCAGAACATGCTTGCGTACAGCCGGGCACATGAGCAGGAGGCCGATCGCGTGGGCATGGACATCCTCGCGGACGCCGGCATGGATCCCCGGGGCATGCCGGAGATGTTTGAAACCATGATGAAGCAGAACCGGTTGCAGGGTAATCGCCTTCCCGAGTATCTGTCGACACACCCCCTGACCCAGAGCAGGGTTTCCGACACCCGCAACCGGGCGGAACAATACCCGGTGCGTAATATCGAGGATACCCAGGAGTACCACCTGATCCGGTCCCGGTTACAGGTCCATTACGCACGCTCCGCAAAGGTGGCGGCGGAAACGTTCCGGGATTACCTGGAGCGCCCCGACACCAAAAAAACCGATGCGATCCGCTATGGCATGGCCGTGGCGCACCTGCGTAATGACAACCCTGCCAGCGCTATCCAGGTGCTGGAAAAGCTGCTGGACAGCAGCCCGGGCCGAATCACCTATATCGTAACCCTGGCAGAGGCCCTGATTCAGCAGGAGCGGCTGGATGAAGCCAGAAACCTGTTGACTGAGGGGTTGTCCCGCAATCCCGGTAACTACCCGATTACCTTCACCCTGGCAGAACTGGAAACAGCCAGCGGCAACGGAGAGGCCGCCTCGGAATACCTGCGACAATTAACGAGACGCATGCCCAGACAGGAGCACCTCTGGAATCGGCTGGCGGAAGCGGAAGGCATGGCACGCAATATTGTCGGGGTACACCGGGCCAGAGCGGAATACGACGCCTTGATGGGGGATCTTGAAGCCGCGCAACGGCAACTTCGGCAGGCGCAGGAGAAATTGCCAGCGGGGGCGCCCATGCGACAGGTGGTCACCGAACGCCTGGCGGAAATCACCGACAGGCTGAATGCGCAGCGGAGCTGAAGCCCCGCTGCACATAACTTGTCAGGCGTTACCGGCTGCTTTCAGGTTCATTCCGGCGGTGAAATCCAGCATCCGATGCAGCGGCTTCAGGGCCCGCTCCCGCAGATCATCACCAACCAGCACTTCCTGATCCCCCTGCTCCAGCACGTGAAGCAGGTTCTCCAGACCGTTCATAGCCATCCAGGGGCAGTGGGCGCAGCTGCGACAAGTCGCGCCGTTGCCCGCTGTAGGCGCTTCAATCAGAGTCTTGTTGGGCGCCAGCTGTTGCATCTTGTAGAAAATGCCATTGTCCGTCGCCACGATGAACTGCTGGTTGGGCAATGTCTGCACCGCGTGAATCAACTGCGAGGTTGAGCCGACCACATCGGCCATTTCAACCACCGCGTCCGGTGATTCCGGATGCACCAGCACGGCCGCATCCGGATAGATCGCTTTCAGATCCTCCAGACCACGGAACTTGAACTCCTCATGGACAATGCAGGAGCCGTCCCACAACAGCATGTCAGCGCCGGTGGTTTTCTGGACGTAGTGGCCCAGGTGTTTGTCCGGCGCCCAGAGGATCTTCTCGCCCCGGGCATCCAGAGACTCCACAATGGCCTGAGCACAACTGGAGGTAACCACCCAGTCCGCCCTCGCCTTCACAGCGGCGGAGGTGTTGGCATAAACCACCACGGTGCGATCCGGGTGCTGATCACAGTATTCCGCAAACTCATCCGCCGGGCAGCCCACATCGAGAGAGCAGGTTGCCTCCAGGGTGGGCATCAATACCCGCTTTTCGGGATTCAGGATCTTCGCCGTCTCCCCCATGAAACGAACCCCGGCAACCACCACGGTCGAAGCCGGATGCTGGTTGCCGAAACGCGCCATCTCCAGTGAGTCGGCGACACACCCGCCGGTTTCCTCGGCCAGACGCTGGATATCGGGGTCGGTATAATAATGGGCGACCAGCACCGCATCCTGATCTTTCAGGGTTTGCCGGATACGTGCTTCCAGTTCGGCTTTTTCGTCCTCACTCAACGGTTTGGGTTCAGCCTGGTGCGCCAGATGCTCCTGAACCAGAATGCGGTCTTCAGATCGTGTCATTACTGCGTCTCTGTGTTTCGTTGACCTGTGGAGTATATCATTGGGAGCGTTCGCGCAAAAAAAAAGAGCCCGAAGGCTCTTTTTTCCAGACAAGCAGCCAAGGCGGCCTGTCTTATTGGTGGGTCGTGAAGGATTCGAACCTTCGACCAATTGGTTAAAAGCCAACTGCTCTACCAACTGAGCTAACGACCCTTAACTGTTGATCCACTCTTCGCCTCGGCGTCAGGATCGAACACCGCAACCACTCAGCCAGTTGCCATGCTCCGGATTTGGTGGGTCGTGAAGGATTCGAACCTTCGACCAATTGGTTAAAAGCCAACTGCTCTACCAACTGAGCTAACGACCCAAACGAGGCGCATATAGTAATGATTTTTTGCCGCTGATCAACCCCTTTTCTCAGGTTTCTCAACATTCTTTCAAAGGGCGGTTATCAGCCGCCTGCGGAATCCAGATACTTTTGGGCCAGTTCGGCCGCCTTGGTGTCCGGGTAGTTGCCTACCACCGATTCCATCCGGCTCTTCGCTTCCGCTTTTTCCCCCAGGCGATCCAGCGTCACCCCGAGCTTGTAGACAGCATCCGGGGCTTTCCGGTGATCCTCGTACCGCGTGGCCACAATGGTGAACGCCTGCTTGGCCTGCTCCAGCTGGGGCTTGACCAGATACACTTCCCCCAGCCAGTAATAGGCATTCACTGACAAGTCACCCTCCGGATACTTATCGACAAAGTCGTAGATCCGGTTGATGGCTTCGTCGTAATCCTTTTTCTTATGAATCAGATCCTGAATCTGCTCATAGGCCTGGCGCTCATCCGCTTCCGGTTGCCGGTATACCTTGGTGACTGGCTTCTCAGCCTGCCCGGCATCGGAACCCTCGGAATTTCCGCTCGGACCGCTGTCACCACTGCTCTCCGCAGTGACCGTTTCGGACAACTCCAGAATGCGCTGATCAAGGTCAATGTAGCGATCCCGGGACTGCCGGCTCAGCCGGTCAATCAGGTTTCGCTGTTCCTCGACTTCGCCCTGAAGCCGGCGGACCTCGCCCTGCAGCTGCTGAATCATGTAGAACAGCTCGGCGTTGGCCTGGCTGTTACTGGCCTTGTTGCGGGCTCCAGAGGCATTGTCCTGAAACACCGGTGTTGCAGATTGCGCCAGTGCTCCTCCCACTGGCGCAAAGGCCAGTGAGAGTGCCGCTGTCGCCATGAGTAGATATCTCATGGGGGATCCTGTGGCTATTGGTTGTTACTCAAATACGAGCTCAACACGACGGTTCTGGGCCCAAGCACTCTCGTTGGAACCCATGACTGCCGGCTTTTCCTCGCCATAGCTTACGGTTTCCATCTGGCCGCGGGAAGCGCCGTTCACGATCAGGAAACGCTCAACCGCGTTGGCACGACGCTCGCCCAGGGCCAGGTTGTACTCTTTGGTACCACGCTCATCGGAATGCCCTTCCAGGCGCACCTGCTGGTTCGGGTTGTTCTCCAGGTAGCGTGCATGGGCCACCAGTACTTCACGGGCTTCCGCCTTGATTTCGGCAGTATCGAAGTCGAAGTAGAAGGTGGTGATATTGCGCATGGCTTCCTGTTCAGCGCGCTCTTGACGCTCGCGGAGCTCTTCCTCGGTCAGATCGGAAGCGGACACACCGCCGTCGTCGGAACCGCCGTATACCGTGCTGCCGCCATCCTGGTCGACTGCAGATACGTCAGATCCATACTCATCTTCTCCCATGGTGTCGCCAGTGGAGCTACAACCGGCTACCAGGCCAAGGGACAGAACCATCGCAAATGCTTTCTGGTGAACTGACAATTTCATAATCTTTCCTTCCTTTAGGTTTACAGTTATCTGGTGTTTTTACAGCAGAACCACCATCGGGCGGTTCCGGATTAACGAATGACCGGCGACCAGGCCGGCTCCCTGACATCACCTTCGGTGGCCGGCAGGCTATAAGCTGCGCCGCCGTCCGCCGAAACCACTGTCAGCACACTGTTGCCACTATGTTTGGTGGCGTAGATCAGCATTCTTCCGTTGGGCGCAAGTGACGGGGATTCATCGGATGCTGTCCGGGTCAGAACCGTTTCCTCGCCATTGCTCAAGTCCGTGCGCGCGATATGAAACCCGCCATTACGCTGGTGGACGTAATACACATACTCTCCCCGGCTGTCCGGCCGCGGTCGGGCATTGTAACGGCTACCGAAGGTAATCCTACGGGGCTCTGCGCTCTCGCTGGACTTGTGATAGATCTGGGGCCCGCCGGAGCGATCGGAGGTAAAGAAAATACCGTCGCCGGTGTGATCCCAGACACCTTCGGTATCAATGGACCAGTGGTTGGTCAACCGCTTCGGGTTCTGGCTCTGGATATCCATACGATAGATTTCGGCGTTGCCATCCTTTGACAGGGTCAGCAACAGGGAACGACCATCGTGAGACCAGGCCGGAGCCGAGTTAAGGCCACGGAAATCGGCGACACGGGTACGGTTACCGGATCTCAATTCATGGATGTAAACCGCGGGCTTCCCGCTTTCAAACGACACGTACGCCAACTTCCTGCCGTCCGGAGACCAGGCCGGAGACAGTATGGGCTCCTTGCTCTCGAGCCGCACACTGGCCCTTTTGCCATCCACATCGCTCACCTGGAGGCGGTAGCGGGGTTCGCCATTGATGGCATCCCGGGTGACGTACGCCAGTCGGGTTGAGAACGCGCCAGGCACTCCGGTGATCGCCTCATAGACTTTGTCGCTGATGTGATGCGCCAGGGTGCGCATGTTCCCTGCGCTGGCACTGGCGGACTCACCCAGAATGCGCTCTTCCCGGTTGATATCAAAGAGTTCGTAACGGGCCTCCACCCGATCGCCGTTGCGGGTCAGTTGACCGACCAGCACATATCGCTGGCCCAGCAGGCGCCAGTCCCGAAAGTAGAGCTCTGAACGCTCGGACGGCAGGCTGAGCATTTTTTCCGGGGCCAAGGTGCGGAACTCTCCGCTCATGCTCAGATCGTTCTGGACGATACTGCTGATCTTATCCCCGGACGGAATACCGCCACTTTCAGCAAATGGCACCACCGCCACGGGAATCGCCGAATCGGCCCCCTCGGTGATTCTGATGGTCAGCTCCGCAGATGCGGAGCCCGCGCCAAGCATCCAGACCAGAAGGGAGCAAACCAGGCTGAACGCCAGGCGGGTACGGGTATTGTTTGTCCGGTGTGTCATCAGCTTTTCCATTTGTCCTTATTTCAACCGCCGTGGATTGAATTCGATCGTAAACTGGCGGAAATAGCGCTCAAACGTATCCCGGTCATCCGGAATCGGATAGCGGCTCAGAGACCTGACCGCGCTCAGGGCGGAGTTGTCGAACGCCGTATTGCCACTGCTGTTGACCAGCTTCACAGATTGTAGTTCACCGGTCGGCAGCAAGGTGATCTGCAACCGGGCCGTCATCTCTTCCGTCGCGGATGACGGAGGGTACCAGGCCTGGCTCAGTCGCTCGCGAATCAACGCCTGGTACTTTTCACTGTCCGACATCATGCGGGCTTCCCGGGCTTTTGCTGCAGCCGCTTCCCGCTGGCGCCGCGCTTCTGCTTCGCGCTCACGATTAGCCTCTTCCGCAAGCGCTTCCAGTTGCTGCTCTTTCAGGCGGCGCTCAGCTTCCTTCCGCTTTTGCTCCGCTTCGCGACGAGCCTGCTCTTCACGCTCACGCTTTTCCGCTTCCTCGCGCTTGCGACGCTCCTCTTCTGCTTTACGACGCTCTTCTTCCGCCTTGCGCCTGGCTTCTTCCTGGCGGCGTTTTTCCTCTTCCGCCCGCTGCCGCTCGCGCTCTTTCGCTTCGGCCTCGGCCTTCTGTCGCGCCGCCTCTTCCTCGCGAGCCTTTTGCGCCTCGCGCTCACGGGCCGCAGCCTCTTCCTGACGCTTGCGTTCCTTTTCCTGTTCTATGCGCCTTGCTTCTTCCCTGGCCTTCTCTTCTTCAGCGGCCTTGCGTTCCGCTTCCTCCCGCTGCTTCTGCTCTTCCTGCTCCTTGCGGCGCTCCTCATCCCTGTCGGGCTCATCCACCTCCTCAACGACCGAACTGGGTTCCGGTTCCTGCTGAGTGATCAGCCGGGCAGCGATGCTGCGGGGCTCCGGTTCATCCTTTGGCGTGGTCCAGGTCCAGCCCGCCAACGCTACAACCACGATCAGCCCGTGCAGCAGCAGTGACAAGGCAACGGGCGACTTCCACGGTTGCTGCCCGATATTGGTTACATCACGTTCCTGACCTGTCACAAAAAACCTGCCCGCTCTATGCTCAGTTGTCAGTGGATGGCGCTTCGGTAATAAGTCCGACACTGGTGGCGCCGGCGCCCTGCAGTTCCGCCATCAGACGAACCACGGTGCCGTACTCCACATGCTCGTCGCCGCGCACCAGGATTTCCCGGGCACTGCGCTCGGACAGTATCTTGGACACCTGCGTTCGAACCTCGCCCAGAGACATCGGATCACTGTCTTCGTCACCGATTTCCAGGAAATAGGCGCCATTCGAATCCACCGACACAATAATCGACTCCACATCCTTGTCGGACTGAATCGGATCTGAGGTCGTTTCCGGCAAATCCACCTTGACGCCCTGAGTCAGCATCGGTGCGGTCACCATGAAGATCACCAACAGAACCAGCATCACATCGATGTATGGAACTACGTTGATCTCGGACATTGGCTTCCGGCGGTGCGCCGGCATCATCCCCATGCCTTTCATGCCTGTATGCTCCTGACTGCCTTACACTGGCCGATGGATTTCACGCTGCAGATGACTGCTCGCTGCTGTGCACGCGACGATGGAGAATGCTGGAGAACTCGTCCGCAAAGGTCTCGTAGTTCTTCAGCAGGGCATCGGACATGGCGGAGAAGCGGTTATAGGCAATGACGGCCGGAATCGCCGCAAACAGACCCATCGCGGTCGCGATCAGTGCCTCGGAAATCCCCGGCGCCACCGTGGCTAGCGTGGCCTGCTGAACCTGGGCCAGACCGCGGAACGAGTTCATGATGCCCCAGACGGTACCGAAGAGGCCGATATAAGGACTCGTCGAACCAACGGTCGCCAGGAAAGGCAAGGACATTTCCAGCCGCTCCTGTTCACGGGAGAACGCAACACGCATGGCGCGCTGGGTACCTTCCATGACAGCGTCGGCGTCACGACTCTGCTGGCGCAGGCGGGAGAACTCCTTGAAACCGGAACGAAACAGCGACTCCATCCCTGAAAAGGGCGTGGGATCGCTGTTCACTTCCCGGTAAAGCTGGCCCAGATCCATACCGGACCAGAACCGCTCCTCGAACTCGAGCTGTGCCCGCCGGGCTTTGCGAAACACCTGGAAACGCTGGAAGATAAGCGCCCAGGACACCACGGAAGCCAGAGCCAGCAACAGCATGACCAGCTGAACCAGCACCCCCGCGTTGGCGATGAGATACCAAACAGAAACTTCTGACTCCACCTTCTACTCCTGGCTTGTTCCGGTTAACAGTTGGTTTTCATGAACGTTTTCCAACAGTTCACGCATATTGTCCGGCAGCCGTCTCGGCCGCCCGCTGTCCAGGGCCACACAGGCAACCCTCACATCAGCGGAAGCAAGCAGGGTTTCGTCCCCCGCCTTCAGCACCCGCTGTCGGAAGTCCATCCACACCCGGCCAAAACCGATGGGCTCCGCTGTCACCAGCAATTGATCATCAAGCTTTGCCGGCACCGCGTAATGGATATTCAACCGCTGGACCACATAACTGATGTTATCCGCCAGACCCGCGCGCAGACCAACTCCGCAGGTCCGCACCCACTCTGTGCGGGCCCGTTCCATATAATGCAGGTACTTGGCATGGAACACGATGCCACCGGCATCGGTATCCTCGATATAAACCCTGACTGGCAGACGGAACTGCGCGGCACTTTGCGCTTCAGTCAAAGAGATCCTCCTTTCCCGGACGCGCCGGCGCCACACCGAAATGCTGGTAGGCGCTCGAAGTCACCATACGCCCCCTCGGTGTCCGAACCATGAATCCCTGCTGAATCAGGAACGGCTCAAGAACGTCTTCAATGGTGCCACGCTCCTCACTGATCGCCGCGGCCAGGCTTTCGACACCAACCGGACCACCGTCAAATTTCTCAATCATGGCCAACAGCAGACGGCGGTCCATATGGTCGAAGCCCTGATCATCCACCTTCAGCATGTTCAGTGCCTGGTCCGCGATGGTATTGCTGATACGACCATCAGCTTTCACCTCGGCAAAATCGCGAACCCGGCGCAACAGCCGGTTGGCGATCCGCGGCGTACCCCGTGACCGCCGCGCGATCTCAAACGCCCCGCCTTCGTCGATATCGACAGAGGACAAACGCGCCGAGCGCAGAATAATGCTCGTCAGGTCCTGGGTGTTATAGAACTCCAGACGCTGAACAATGCCAAACCGGTCCCGCAGCGGTGACGTCAGCAGACCCGCGCGGGTGGTGGCGCCGACCAGCGTGAAGGGCGGCAAGTCCAGCTTGATGGATCGCGCTGCCGGACCTTCGCCGATCATGATATCCAGCTGGTAATCTTCCATCGCTGGGTACAGGACCTCTTCCACCGCCGCACTAAGCCGATGAATCTCATCTATAAAGAGAACATCGCCCTCTTCCAGGTTCGTCAGCATGGCGGCAAGATCACCGGCTTTTTCCAGTACCGGTCCCGAGGTGGTTTTGATCGACACGCCCATTTCGTTGGCAATGATGTTCGCCAGCGTCGTCTTGCCCAACCCGGGCGGACCAAAAATCAGGACGTGGTCCAGCGCTTCCTCACGACCACGGGCAGCCGATATAAAGATATCCATCTGCTCCCGCACCGCAGGCTGCCCCACATACTCGGACAGCAGCGTTGGCCGGATCGCTCGATCCTGCACTTCTTCGTATTGCCCGGCCTGGGCAGTAATCAGACGATCTGACTCAATCATGGCGTTACCCGAACAAAGGGACTCAACTTCATGCCTGTACATTCACGTCGGGATCAGGTGAATACTGGAGACCCAATTGTACAAACGGCTCAGTGGCTGTCACGTTACGCTCTATACAGATTTGGCGCCAGACAGACCGCAAATTACGACGGATTCATCCCGCCGGAATCATATTACGCAAGGCCAGCCGGATCAGCTCTTGACTGGCCATGCCCTCCTCTTCGACCTTGTTGATGGCCTTGGCTGCCTCCTGGGGCTTGTAACCAAGGGCTATCAGGGCGGCTTCGGCTTCGTCCCTGGGGTCGTGCGTGGAGGTTGGCGCTGTCGCATTACTCGCACCATCACCTGTCGTTTCGGACGACATAGGCGTGAACTGCCCTTCAAGTTGCCCTATCCGATCCGTCATTTCAATAAGCAGGCGTTCGGCGGTCTTTTTTCCTACCCCCGGCAACTTCACCAACGCATTGGCGTCCCGCGCTTCGACACAACGAATAAACTGGTGCGCATCCAGTCCCGAAAGAATGCCTACCGCCAGCCTGGGGCCCACGCCATTGACCTTGATCAGTAACCGGAACACATCCCGGTCAAGACGGGACGCAAAGCCGAACAGGCTCTGGGCATCCTCCCGGACTGCGAAATGGGTGTGCAGGGTAACTTCCGCGCCTGCATCCGGGAGGTGGAAGAAGGTGGTGTAGGGAATATCCACTTCGTATCCCAGGCCTGAGCACTCAACCAGTGCCTGACCGGGGGATTTTTCTACCAGTGTGCCTCGAATTCGACCTATCAACGGAAGTCTCCTCGGGCGCGAACGCGCCGGCTATTGTTGTCTTACCCGCCCACTACGCACTTTTCCGCCGGCAGCCAGACGCGTGATGCTCTGGCTCATGTGGGCATGGCACAGTGCAATCGCAAGGGCATCGGCGGCGTCCGCCTGGGGGGTGCGGGAAAGAGATAAAAGCGCCTGGACCATATGCTGAACCTGGGACTTGTCAGCACCGCCCTTGCCCACCACCGCCTGCTTGACCTGGCGGGCAGAATACTCGTGTACCGGCAGCCCGCTGTTGGCGGCACTGACAATGGCAGCGCCACGGGCCTGCCCCAGCTTGAGGGCGGAGTCCGGGTTACGGGCCATGAACACCTGCTCAATGGCGAATTCTTCCGGACGGTACTCTCCGATCAACGTGGCAAGACTGTGAAAAATTGTCTGCAAGCGCTCCGCCATGGGCTTCTCACCCACCCGGATACAGCCGCTGTCGATGTACTCAATGTGGCGTCCCTGCGCCCGGATAATACCGTACCCGGTAATTCGGGACCCCGGATCTACGCCCAGAATAATGGCCACATCACATTCCTTGGTTGGCTACAGGGAATCCATCACCTCGCCGGGAATATCGGCGTTGGAATAGACGTTCTGGACATCATCCAGATCTTCCAGCATCTCGATCAGCTTCAGGATGGTTTCAGCTCCGTCGCGATCCAGCTCAACGCGGGTGGAAGGCACCATGGTCACTTCCGCATTGTCCGGCTTGAGCCCGGATTCCACCAGCGACTGTTTGACATCCAGAAACTGCTCGGGCGTGGTGACAATCTCGTAGGAGTCGTCGTCCTGCTCGGCAAGGTCGTCCGCGCCTGCCACCAGGGCCGCCTCCATCAGTTTGTCCTCTTCCACCTCGGGACTGTAACTGATGATGCCCTGCTTGCTGAAAAGGTAGGCCACGGAACCGTCAGTTCCGAGATTGCCGCCCATCTTGTTGAAGGCGTGCCGGATTTCCGCCACCGTGCGGTTCCGGTTGTCGGTCATGGCCTCTATGAAAATAGCGACGCCACCCGGACCATAGCCTTCGTAGGTCAGCTCTTCATAATTGTTGTCGTCGCCACCACCGGCGCCGCGCTCTACCGCGCGCTCAATGGTGTCTTTCTTCATATTGGCAGTGAGCGCCTTGTCGATCACCGCCCGCAAGCGGGGATTGTCGTCCGGGTTGCCGCCACCCTGACGGGCAGCGACGGTCAGCTCACGGATGATTTTGGTGAAGATCTTGCCCCGCCTGGCATCCTGAGCCGCCTTGCGATGCTTGATGTTGGCCCATTTACTATGACCAGCCATACTCTACTCCATCAATCTTCCGGGCTTCCCGATCCGCAACCGGGAAGCCCAACCAGGGTGTTGCTTACTCGTTATTGGCTTCTGCCTTGTTGCCTTCAGCTGCCTTGGCCGCTGGCTTGCGCAGGCGGATGTGCAGCTCACGCAGCTGTTTTTCGTCCACTTCGCCCGGCGCCTGGGTCATCAGACAGGTAGCGCTCTGGGTTTTCGGGAAGGCAATTACGTCACGGATGGACGAGGCGCCGGTCATCAGCATCACCAGGCGATCCAGACCAAAGGCCAGGCCACCGTGGGGAGGACAACCGAACTTCAACGCATCCAGCAGGAAGCCGAACTTGGCGCGGGCTTCTTCCTCGCCGATACCCAGGATACGGAACACCGCTTCCTGCATATCCTCGTTGTGGATACGGATGGAACCGCCGCCCAGCTCGGTACCGTTAAGCACCATGTCGTAGGCCCGTGACAGAGCCGTTGCCGGGTTGGCCGCCAGTTCTTCAGCCGAACAGGAAGGCGCGGTGAACGGGTGGTGAATAGCCGTCAGGCTGCCGTCCGGAGTTTCCTCAAACATCGGGAAATCCACAACCCACAGCGGCGCCCACTCGGAGGTGAGCATATCGAGGTCATGGCCGACCTTGATGCGCAGCGCGCCCAGGGCTTCGTTCACCACGTTGGCTTTGTCCGAACCAAAGAAAACGATGTCGCCGTCTTCCGCGCCAACACGCTCAATGATCGCCATGGCCACGTCATCGCCGAGGAACTTGATGATCGGTGACTGCAGGCCTTCAACACCCTTGGCCAACTCGTTCACCTTGATGTAGGCCAGACCCTTGGCGCCATAGATACCGACGAACTTGGTGTATTCATCAATCTGCTTACGGGTCAGTTCACCGCCCTTGGGCACACGCAGTGCGGCAACGCGACCTTTCGGATCCTTCGCCGGGCCGGCAAAGACCTTGAAGTCCACGCCTTCAACCAGGTCGCCTACGTCCAGTAGCTCCAGCGGAATCCGCAGGTCCGGCTTGTCACTGCCATAACGCTGCATCGCCTCTGCGTAAGGCATGCGCGGGAATTCCGGCAGCTCGACGCTCAGAACATCCTTGAACAGGGAGCGAATCATGCCCTCGTTCAGGGACATCAGGCTTTCTTCATCAACAAACGACGCCTCGACATCCACCTGGGTAAATTCCGGCTGACGATCGGCCCGCAGGTCTTCATCGCGGAAACACTTGGCAATCTGGTAATAACGGTCAACGCCGGACACCATCAGCAACTGCTTGAACAGCTGCGGCGATTGCGGCAAGGCGAAGAACGAACCGTCATGGGTCCGGCTCGGCACCAGGTAGTCCCGCGCACCTTCCGGTGTGGCACGGGTCAGGATTGGGGTTTCCACGTCCATGAAACCGTTGCCGTCGAGGTAATTACGGATATAGCTGGTCACGCGGGAGCGGAAACGCAGCCGGTTCAGCATTTCCGGGCGACGCAGGTCGACAAAACGGTACTTGAGGCGGACATCCTCGCCCACGTCGACGTGCTCATCCAGCGGGAACGGCGGCGTGGCAGCGGCGTTCAGGATACTCACTTCCTTGCCCAGCAACTCAACCTGGCCGGTCGGCATATTGTTGTTCTCGGTGCCGGCCGGACGGCGACGAACGCGCCCGGTCACCTTGACGACAAATTCACTGCGTACCTTTTCCGCCAGGGCAAAACTCTCAGGGGTATCCGGATCAACCACGACCTGGGATATGCCATCCCGGTCCCGCAGGTCGAGGAAGATAACCCCGCCGTGGTCGCGGCGACGGTGGACCCAACCGCAGAGTGTTACTTCCTGATCAATGTGAGATTCGTTGATACCACCGCAATAATGACTGCGCATACCGGTTCCCGTTGTTTCAGATGTGTGCATAAATGTGTGCGAAATATGGATTCGGCGGACACTACTGGAAAAGCCGCCCATTATAAACACAATGCGCGTGAAAATCAGGCTTCAATCACGGTGGGTGACGCCCTCTGCGCAGACCGATAGAATGTAGCGCCCTATTCAGCAATCGGAGCCCTTGTATTGTCGTCCCGAGCCGAACAAAAACTTAAAACACGCCGCGCCCTGATGGACGCTGCCCTCGCCCAGCTCAGCGCGGATCGCGGCTTTGGCAGTCTCAGCCTGAGGGAAGTCGCCCGGGAAGCCGGCATTGCGCCGACCTCGTTTTACCGACACTTTGCTGAACTGGACGAACTGGGACTGGCGCTGGTGGACGAAGGCGGGGTGGCCCTGCGTCAGCTTATGCGCCACGCACGCAAACGGATCGCAAGGGACGGCAGTGCCATCAGCACGTCCATTGAGACGTTCATGGAGTACCTGGGTAACAACGCCAACCTGTTCCGGCTCATGCTGCGGGAACGCACTGGCGTCTCAAAACCTTTCCGTACCGCCATCAAGGCGGAGATCGACCACTTTGTTACGGAACTGGCAGACGATCTCCGGCGCTTTGCGGATGAACAGAACAAGCCCCTGTCTGACGCCCGGCTCGTCGCCGAATCCATGGTGACCCTGGTATTCAATCAGGGTGCGGAAGCACTGGATGCCACGCCGAAGCAGAGAGAGGAACTGAAACTGAAGCTGAAAACGGAACTGCGGATGATTCTGATGGGTTCCCAGGCCCTGGCGAAACACGCCCGAAGGGCGCGAACCTGAATACCTGAGATAAATTCTATTTTTTTGGGAACCTTAACGGCTCAACGTTCGTCAGCTAATTGGGATAGAGCCTATCCTATTGTTGAGTCGTTGCCTCCACGAGGCGACTTGAGCCCGCCACTTGGCGGGCTTTTTTCTGCCTTCTTCAAACGGCGTACTTCATTCTGCCGCCGACCTGATATCCCTCCGGAACCTCGTAAGCAGAGGAGGCCATGCGTGCAGCATCAGCATGGTGCCGGTCCAGGTAATTTTCTATCTCGATGGCCCGACGGCGAAAAGTATCTTCGATGTCGTGGTGGCCGGCGTACTCCAACTTGATTCCAACCCTGACCCCATTGCCAATATCGCTGACATAGCGAACATTACCGGGCACAAAACTGATGGCAAGCTCTTCCCTGGCATTCCGGGCCACATGCTTGCGCGCCAGGGAAAGACGCACTCTCTGGTCCGGCCTGACCTGCTCTTCGGGAAGAATCAACGCCACGCCGTCACGGTCAAAATCGAGCACTGCACATTCACTGATAAGTTCGGCGGTGTCTTCCGAATACACCCTCGCAGATAGCAACCCGAGGGCGAGGTATCGATAGTTAACGACCTCATCGTGGGACGCTTGTGGCAGATTTACATGAGCAAAGGAATGACTCTCCATGGGTACGCTCTCTTTTTTTCATTCGTTTTTGAGATCTACGTCACATTCTTATTATTCACACGCATATATAGCATCCCTGGTTCACAGAGATTCCCGGATAGGCTCATGGAGAAGGCCTTTGGCCCAATAAGTCAGACGCCCATGGCAGAACGGGCCACAGTAAAAGCCGGTGACGACCCCTGAAAGGTCGGCCGCCACTCGGGTCAGGCGAGAGAGGAAATAACGGGGTTAAGCTTTTTACGAACCGATTCCAGTTCGGGCTCGCTATAGGGTACCGGGGCCTGCTTACCCCACACCGGGCCTGGCCATGCCGGATCACCCTCGAAGCGCACAATGTGGTGCAAGTGCAACTGCGGCACCATATTTCCCAGCGCAGCGACATTCATCTTGTCACCGCCAAACAGGGTCATCATGTCTTTACTCAGGGCCGAGGACTCTGTCAGCAGTCGTTGCTGATCGCTCACCTCGAGCTGATAGATTTCGCGGACCCCGGGCACGGCCGGCACCAGGATAACCCAGGGCCAGGTGCGGTCATTCATCAACCGCACCTGGCACAACCGGGTTCGTCCCAGGCTGACGGTATCAGCGGCGAGGCGCTGGTGGAGCTGAAAGTCGCTGGTTGCCGGCATATCAGTCAAACTGGAACTGGTTACGGCCACGACCGATGGCGTAATAAATGAGGCCGTTGCGGTCCAGCATCTCCGGCTCATAAAGGTTTCGGCCATCAAACACCGCCGGCTCCCTCAGCGCCGCAGCTATGGCTGCGAAATCCGGAGAACGGAATTCCTTCCACTCGGTGCAGATAGCCAGAACGTCAGCACCTTTCAGGGCCTGCTCCTTGGTTCCGCACAGGGTGAGCCCGGCATGATCTCCATAAATGCGTTGTGTTTCCTCCATGGCTTCCGGATCAAAGGCCTGCACCTTGGCACCAGACTTCCACAGATCTTCCATCAGGGTGCGTGCTGACGCTTCGCGCATATCGTCGGTATTGGGCTTGAATGCCAGCCCCCACAGCGCCACAACCTTGCCCTGAAGGTCGCCGTTAAAGTAATGGCTGATCTTATCGAACAGCACATGCTTCTGAGCAGAGTTCACCGCTTCCACCGCATTGAGCAAGCGCGCATCATAGTCACAGTCCCGCGCTGTCCGGGCCAGAGCCTGGACATCTTTCGGGAAGCAGGAGCCACCGTAACCACAACCCGGGTAGATAAAGTGATAACCGATACGCGGATCGGAACCGATGCCACGGCGCACTGCTTCGATATCAGCGCCCAAACGCTCAGCAAGATTGGACATCTCGTTCATGAAGCTGATCTTGGTGGCAAGCATCGAGTTGGCTGCGTACTTGGTCAGTTCCGCTGAACGGATATCCATAAAGATCATCCGGTCGTGACTGCGATTGAAGGGATAATAAACCTCCTTCAGCAGGTCAGCGGCCTTGTCGCTGTCGGTGCCGACCACAATACGGTCAGGCTTCATGAAGTCATTGATGGCGGCCCCTTCCTTGAGGAATTCCGGGTTGGAAACCACGTCAAATTCCAGTTCCAGCCCGCGGCGATCAAGCTCGGCACGCACCGCTGCCCTGACCTTGTCGCCGGTACCCACTGGCACGGTGGACTTGTCGACGACCACCTTGTAATCATCCATGTGCTCACCGATGGAGCGGGCAACCGCTGTCACGTATTGCAGGTCCGCGGAGCCGTCTTCATCCGGCGGCGTACCAACAGCGATGAACTGGAGCACACCGTGCTTTACGGCCTTCGCGGTATCCGTGGTGAACGACAACCGGCCTGCGTCAACTGTGTGCCTGACGATGCTGTCCAGACCCGGCTCGTATATCGGGATCTGGCCATTTTCCAGCTTTTCGATCTTGCCGCGATCCACATCCATGCACAGCACGTCGTGCCCTACGTCCGCCAGGCAGGCACCTGTCACCAGCCCCACGTATCCGGTACCAAAAATGGTGATTTTCATCCGTCAATCCTGATAGTTATAAGGTTGCAAATTGAGTTGGGTCAGGCGATCTGCCGGTCTTGCCAGATTTTTTCCCAGGCCAGAGCGGTGCCCACGATGGTTTCCAGGTCATCGTAATCCGGCTGCCAGCCCAGAACCTCCCGAATGCGCGTATTGTCCGCCATCAGGGCGGCAGGATCCCCTGCCCGGCGGGCGGTTTCCTGTACCGGGAAATCCGCGCCGGATTGGCGTTTGACCACATCGATCACTTCCCGCACGGTAAACCCGCGCCCGTACCCACAATTCAGTACCCGCGATTCTCCACCATCCGCCATGTAGTCCAGGGCCATCACGTGGGCCTTGGCCAGATCCTCCACATGGATGTAATCGCGGATGCAGGTGCCGTCACGGGTATCGTAATCCGTACCAAAGACGCTCATGCCCTCGCGCTTTCCCGTCACACATTCGCTGGCAACCTTGATCAGGTGCGTGGCCTCCGGAGTCGCCTGACCCAGCAATCCGTCAGGGTTGGCGCCGGCCACATTGAAGTAACGGAGTATGACGTAATTCAGCGAACAGGATGCTGCCAGATCCATGATCATGCGTTCGCTCATCATCTTTGAGGCGCCGTAAGGGTTGATCGGCGCCAGCGGCAGGTCTTCGGTCAGCACGGTCTGTTCCGGCATGCCATAGACGGCAGCGGTAGAAGAAAACACCATGTAGGGGACGCGATGCTGCTCAACGGCCCGCAGCAGGTTCAGCGTATTGCGGGTGTTATTGCTGTAATACTTGAGGGGATTCTCAACCGATTCAGGCACCACAATGTTGGCGGCGAAATGCAGGACGGCATCAAACCGGTGCTGCGCAAACACATCGGCAATGGCCGCTTCGTCTGCCAGGTCTCCCACCACCAGTTCACCGCAGGTCACTGCCCAGCGGTAGCCGGTGGAGAGATTATCGAAAACCACTATGTCATGACCTGCCGCGCCAAGCTGACGGACCACATGACTGCCAATATACCCGGCTCCGCCGGTCACCAGTACTTTCATGGTTTGCCCTGCTCCTTCCCTGAATCCTGTTTTTGTTGCTGGCGCTGGCGACGGATCTCCGCTCGCCGGCGACTGAAAAACTGACTGATCACTGCACCGCAACGCTCGGCAAGCACGCCACCACTGGCTTCTACCTGCCAGTTGAAGTGTTCGTCTTCCAGCGTGTTGCGCGCCGATTCCACCGCGCCCGCCTTGGGTTCAGCGGCTCCGTAGACCAGCCGGCTGATGCGACTGTGAACAATCGCCCCTACACACATAGTACAGGGCTCAAGCGTGACATACAGGGTAGCGCCGGATAACCGGTAATTACCAACCCGCCGCGCCGCATCCCTCAGCGCCCTGATCTCGGCATGGGCAGTGGGATCACAACCGCTGATCGGTGCGTTAAAACCCGCCCCGATTTCCCGGCCGTCGAGAACGACCACCGCCCCTACCGGCACCTCTCCCCTGGCACCGGCTTGTTCCGCCAACGCCAGGGCGCGGGTCATCCACTGCTCATCCGCCTCAGCGCCAGTATTCATGAACGGTTTTGCCCCGTTTTCCACACAATCATCGACGAGGATTCTAGCCCATTGAAGTTAAGGGGGGTATAAACAGGCTGATTTTGGCTTTTACCGTCAGAATTGCCAATTTTTTGCTTCCGCTGGTAATGCAGCGGTTTTTCTGGCGACGGTATCTTAGACACCATAATCAACCGCTTGCATATTACCAGAGTTGATCATGCCGGCGCGACTGCTTGACTCTCCGTTCACCAACGAACCTGGCCCACCATCACGTACAAAGCTTACCGCGTGAAAAACGCACTCAGATCCGTTCCGATGTCAGGGGGAATCCGTAAATCTTACTGTTTTCCAGCTTCAATTTGTGCCGCAGCACACGGTGTCTCACCGCACAATCGAGTCGGTCTGCCGCAAGCTCAGAGCGTAGCTCAGCAAGTTCGGCCTGGCGGCCATAATATTCCTCTTCGTTATCGAGCAGTTCCGAGAGCTGTCGCGTTCCCAAATCAAAATATTGGCTCCGATAGAGTTCGCGCGTTCTCGACAGAAGATCGATCTGCTGCCGCAACAGCCCGGCCTTTCGATTCCCGGAGGCGAGTGAACGAAGCAATCCACGCTCTTCAAGGCTGTCCTCAAGCCTGACATTCTCCAACTCGGCCTTTGCTGCCGCAAACCTGTTGCGCTCCGCATTCGCCCTGGCGCTGAGAGCGCCGCCTTGCAGAAAATCGGATTGAATACCCAGATTGAGCCCGACCGGCAGCTCGCCGGTTCCCAGTTCGCCCCGCACCACCGGATTAAGCTCTACCCGGGGAATACGTGCGTTCTCAGCTTGTTCCAGCACAAGCTTCGCACGCGCTATTTCCAGCCGCGCTATAAGTAGTTCATCGGTTTCGCCGCGCACTTTGCAGCTCGAAGGGGATATCCGGACAGTCCCGCCATGCGACTGACCACTCAACAGGATCAACCGGTCCCGGGCCTCGGCCAGCGCCAATTTCGTATCATTGACCAGGAACGCCGCAGACTGCAGACGTTTTCGGGCTTCCAGAGCGTCGGTGGTTGATACTGCCCCCCTTTCGACACGCGCCGTTACGAGCGCCTCCAGCTCGCTCAACGCGTTGAGCTGTCGCCTGTAAATATGGAGCAGCTCACGTTGCCTCTGCACGTCGTCATAGGCTTTGAGAAGCTCAAGTAAAGCATCATCCACCGCTTTCTGGAAGTCGATATAACTAATCTGCAGGTCAAAATCCGCCACCTTGATCGCGCGCTGACTGTTACCGCCATCAAACAGCAACTGCGACCCCGTCAACTCAACGGCGGGATCGCCGCTTCCGGCGTCCCCCCTACCGGCTCCCAGGAAAAGGCTCAGTTCGGGAAACAACGCCGCGCGCTGCACCCGAACTTCATCAGCGCTGGCCGATATCTGGCTGGCGGCTTCACGCACGGAGGGGCTGCGCAGCAGGCCGTTTCGGGCCACACTCTTCACATCACCCTCACCGGACGGGGTTAATGTGGTGAGGCCCTCGGCACTCTCGATTACCGCTGCCTCGAACCCATCCGGCTCGGGCAGCCCGGCGCAACCCGCAAGCAGGATACAGGTGATCAGCGCGACGCTTCCGGGCCAACGGCATCTGTCCAGGGGTAATTGGCCGCGGATCATTGCGGCTGTTCGAGGACCAGATCAGCGCATTGCGGGCGACGCCAGACCGCGCTCGCCACCTTGTCCCGGTCGTCGAAGAACACGCGATACTGGCAAATCAGCCGATCCTGCCGGGTCAGCGGCAGGGACAGGTGATACTCATAAGAACCGTCATCATGCTCAACCGCAGAGCTGCCAAGCGCGGCCTGAAGCTCGTCCTGCGACTGTCCAACGGCGATACGGCGTACCTGGGTGATCTCGCGCAGGACGCCCTCCCGGGCATAGCGAGCATCCATATCGGCATAATTCCGCTCAGCGGATGAGAACTCCACCTCGGGGGCTACCCGGTTGAGCCTGTCGTCATTTTGCGCCTCGGCGGCACCAAAGGGCACGAGAACGAAAAGGAGCATTACCAAAGGGACGCCGCGCCCGCTAAACCATCGTGTCATATCAGGAACCTCTTTTCGGTATGAAAAATCGTATAAAAGACTGCTGGTCATTAGCATCATGCGCCATGGCGTCATCGTTCACGCAGCGCCTCCTGCGCCCGGTTGAACGGTTTGACCAGATATTGCCAGACGGTTTTTTCGCCGGTCCGGATGTCGACCGTCGAGATCATGCCCGGAACAATCGGAAATCGGGTTCCGGCCTTATTGACGAGGTACTCCTCGCGAGTCCGGATATACACCCGGTAATAGACCTGTTCCGGGTCCACTTCATCGCGCACGGTATTGGGCGAAATCGTCACCACCTCGCCGGACAGGCCGCCGAAAATCGCATAGTCGTAGGCCGAGACCTTGACCAGCGCCTCCTGCCCCGGATGAATGTAAGCGATATCCCGGGGCGAAATACGCGCCTCGATCAGCAACTGGTCATCCATCGGAACAATGGTCATGAGTTGTCCGCCGGGTGGAACAACACCACCGATGGTCGTCACGGCAATGTCCTTGACGATACCGCGCATTGGTGCCCGGAAAACCAGGCGTTCGAGCTGTTCAGAACGCCCGCGCATAATCGACGCCTGCACCTCCGCCTCCGCGTTGACCTTCTGCAGCTCCTCCCTGGCCTGAACCTGTGAATCCGCACGTAAGCGGGCAATCTCCAGCCTTGTCTGAGCCGCTTCCCGACGTAGACGGATGACCTCAACCCGGCTCGCCGCGCCACTGCTTTGCAGCCTTTCGGCAATGTCCAGCTCCTGCCGGGCTAGCTCCAGACCCTCAGTCAGTCCCGCCAGCGCATCGCGCTGGCTGGTGCGGCGCGATTGGAACAGTGCCTGTTCATTGGTCCGCAACTGGGCGAATTCAGCACCGGACAACTCATCGGGGAAGGTGACCGTCTCACGGTCCGCCAGCTCGGCCCGCAGCCGTGCCGCCGCGGCAATGGCGGCATGATATTTTGCCGCCGCCTCTCCAACGCTGGAGGCGGTGCGGGTGGGATCGAGCCGCGCGATGACCTCGCCCTGCTCCACCAGATCGCCTTCCCTGACGGAAATCGAGGCGACGATGCCGCCTTCCAGTGACTGGATCACCTGTTCCCGGGAACTGGGCACCACTGTGCCCTGCCCGCTGGATACCTCCACCAGGGGAAAAAACCACGCCCAGCCGAGGAACAGCGCCAGCATCACAACTACCAGCCAGACCAGGCGACGCTCAGGCTTCGCGGTCGCGCGCTCTTCCATCACCAGCAAGACGCTCATGCCGCCGCCTTCGCGGAGCGCAGCTGCGCCAGTACCTGATCTTTCGGCCCGTCCATGGCAATTGCGCCGTTGTTGACCACAATCAGTCGGTCCACGAGCTTAAGCACTTCCGGGCGGTGGGTCGCGACGATGACGGACACACTGCGTCCGAGACGCCCAAGCACGTCAATCACTGCGGCTTCGGACACCTCGTCCAGGGAAGCGGTGGGTTCGTCGAGCAGCAATACATTCGGGTTACGTAGCAGCAGCCGGGCCAGAAGCAACCCCTGTTTCTGACCACCCGACAGCCCCAGCCCGCCTTCCAGCACCATGTGGTCCAGGCCCTCGGGCAGCCGGTGGACAAAGTCCACCAGCCCCATCTGGCCAAGCGTTTCCAGGATGGCCTCGTCCGTTGCCCTGGGCGCACCAAGGGTCAGGTTCTCACGCAGGGTACCGTGGAACAGCCGCGCATCCTGCCCCATCAGGCCGATATCGCGCCGGAGGTCGGTCGGGTCGATCAGCCCCATCACCACGTCGTCAACGCGAACCTCTCCCGCCAACGGCTCCAGCAGACCGGCCAAACCGGACAACAACGTGGACTTGCCCGCCCCGTTGCGCCCGATAATGGCGATACGCTCGCCCCGGTTGATGGTCATCTGCCCGACCTTCAGCACCGGGGCCTGGGAATCATGACCGAATACGGCACCTTTAAGCCGAAGGTCGCCGTGAATCAATGGCTTGTGAATGCGTTGCTCTTGCGCCGCTGTATCCACCGGCAGGGCCATCAGACCATCCAGCGCCTCCCGTGCGACCTGCGCCTGCTGCCAGCGATTCAGAATCTGAGTCACCGAGGCCAGCGGCGCCAGCATCCGCGAAGACAGTATCGAGGCGGCGACGAGCACGCCTGTACTCATGTCCCCCGCCATTACCATGGGCGCACCAAAGAAGACTACCAGGGCAAAGACTCCACCTTGCACCGTCTGGGCCCAGGAGGAGAGCCGGTTCATCAGGTCGCGCAGTTCCATCGACGATCCGGCGGTGGTTTCGTTGTAATGGTTCCAAAGGTTCTGGAACCGTGTCTCGGCCTGCAGGGATTTAATATCGTCCAGGCCCTGGATCGCCTCAACCAGCATCGCGCTACGCAACGCGCTTTCACGGGTGTTCGCCTCGGCCAGGCGGCGCAGGCGCTTCTGCGCCAGCAGGCCGGGCACAATCAACAGGACCACTGCCGCCAGAGGAATCCAGACCAGCGAGCCGGCGATGTAGAAGAACAGCGCACAGAACAACAGGAAGAACGGCAGATCGGCAATCGCCGCGACCGTACTGGAAGTCAGCATCTCGCGCACATGTTCCAGCTCGCGAATCTGCGAGATGAAGGTACCGGTTGAACGCGGGCGGGCAGTGTTACGGACCCGGAGTGCGTGGCCGAACACCCGGTCGGAAATCCGCAGGTCCGCCGCCTTGCCCGCCGCGTCGGCAATCCGGCCACGCGCGACGCGCATCATCAAGCCAAAGAAGGTGGCTACCAGGACGCCTATAAACAGTACCCAGAGCGTGTTCATCGACTGCGCCGGTATCACCCGGTCATAGACCTGCATGGAAAAGATCACGCCCGCCAGTGCCAACACGTTGGTCACCAGTGATGCGACGGTAACGGCGCGATAGGGCGCCATGTCGGCCAGGGCGATGCTGCGCAGCCAGTCCGGTCGCCAGGGCGCAATATATTCATCCACCCGGCGGTCGGCCCGGTTGGCCAGTGGACGCAATACAAACAGGCGGCGAATCCGTCCGGTCAGTTCCTCCCGCGTGAAGGGGGTTTCCAGCCCCTCATCACCCGTCAGGACGATGCCGAAGCCATCGGTGGTTTCGCGCTCGATAATCCCGATCTCACCGCCATCGAACTCGGCCACGAGTGGCAGGCGAAGGCCCGTTAAATCATTCGGCATCACACCGGTTTCGCGGATGGAAAGCCCTGCGGAGCGCGCCAGCGTGGCGAGCTGATCCCCCTCGGCAATCCAGGCCAGGTCGAGCCGAACCCGTTCGGGCGAAACGGCGATGCGGTAATGCGAAGCAACCCGCAATACCACATCCTGCCAGTCCCGGTGGTCGGTTGCGGCACCCGTGCCGAACGCGCCTGTCTCTGTTGTCACCGCTCTAGACATCGTAGAGCACACCGGACTGGAGCTCGTCTTCCAGCGTCGACCCAGGCATCGGCCTGCCCGGATCGGAGGTGCTGGCATCATCGGTCGGAGCCGCATCACCGGTATCCTCTTCCGGCAGCCCCGCAGTCAGATCCTCACCGCCCGACTCGGCGGACAATACCTCGTCCATTGTAATAACCATCTCGGCTTCGGGTTCGTCCGCCTCCGGCGCCTCTTGTGTGTTGAGCGAGGCAAGACCGAAGCTTTCCGTATCACCGGAGGACATCACCATGGACGATGCGGCGAACCCACTGACCGGCGGCGTAACCGTCACATCCTCGACCGTCAGGGTGACATCGCCCCCGCCGGAGGACGTGGTGCCGGTGTAGCTGCCGTCGCCGTTGTCGCTCCAGTCCCCGGAAAGGGACACCTCGTCCTCTCCCGATCCACGGATCGTCAGGAGGCTGTCGCCATCGGTCATGGCCTCGACCTGCTCCGGGGTCAGATCATCGATCGAGTTGCTGCCGTCGATCCCCAGCTCGAGCGTCTCAATGTTACTCAGTTGCGTGGCCAGCTCGGCGCCTGTCAGGCTTTCACCCTCGCGAAACTCAATGGTATCCGAACCGCCAAGGCCGTCGATGGATTCTCCGGTCCAGATCAGGCTGTCGTCACTGGTCGAGGGCAATTGCTCGCTGAGGTCGATCGTCGCGGTGCCTGCGACATCGTCCGACACGTCGGTTCCGTCCGACGTTCGCGCCGTTACGTTGATCTGCAGACCCGATGTACCGCCGTCCATGTCGGTCAGGGCACTGGTCGCCTGGCGAAAGCCCAGGCCGTCCAGATCGGTCTGGCTCAGCCCGGTCAGGGTATAGGTATCGGTTCCCGCCTCGTAGCTCACTCCGGAGGTCACGATCTCCTCTCCTATATAGAACGAGGCGTGCTCGCCCAGCCCCTGAAGTTCCAGTGTCGTCGTTTCGACACTGTCATCCGGCGCCGCCGTCACCGAGGCGTCTTCAGAATCGGCCATGGACGCATTCAGGTTCAGCGATACGATACCGCCTTCAGCGCCGAAGGATTTGGTGGGTGTCAGTTCGATGCCGTTGGCGACCGGGTTCACCGTCACATTGCCAACCTCGAAGCTCTCGACAAGCGATTCCGACAGGGCGGTTTCCCCCGAGGTCACGGTCAGGGACAGATCCTCCAGCGTCCCGCTCCAGTTCTTCGGCGGCAGGATACCAATGTAGTTCGGCAGGCTCCCTTCGGACAGCACCCAGGTGTTGGTGCCGTCGAGACCACCTGCGTTGGTCGTCATCTCGGCCAGGGTGGCATCACTTTCGCTGGGCCCGGTATAGAGCAGGAAGCCTTCCGGCAGGTTCGAGAGCAGTACCGTGGCGATCTCCTCGGAGCCGTCAGCGTCGTTCAGGGCCAGGTCCAGATCCAACTCGGTCAGGGATTCCTTGTCCGAATTCGCCGCTTCGCTCCCGGTGGTGGGATCGGACGACAGGGAGACGCCCTCGTTGACGATGGCGACCGGCAAGGTGGCCGAGCCCTCCGACGTTGTCGCCGTGGCGCCGGTTTCCCGGTTCCGCACCCAGGCATCCACTGTAATCTCGCCCTCAGACATGGTATCGGGGGTGAAAACCAGTCCCTCCAGCGGCGCGCCCATGGTGACACCGTCAATGACGTAGTAGTCCCCATCGGCGATACCGTCGACGCCGGTGACCGACTCGGCCGTGTAGGTCACGCCATCCAGTGTCAGCGTGCCCTCGCCCAGCCCGTTGGTACCGTCAATCTGCAGATAGAGTTCTCCGCCCTCAACGGTTCCGTGCTCGCCGTCCTCCGAATTGGTTACCGTCACCGTGAGCGGGATGTCACTGTCGGCTTCCGTTCGTTCACCGTCGGTGGTGATCGAGATTCCCGCCTCGTCGGTCACCGGGTCCACCGGAATCGTCGGCGCGACCGTTTGTTCCTCCGAACGCCCACCGGCAACTGCCGAGGTCAGCGTGGCGTTGAACGAGAGCTCGTCCGCAGCATTGTTCTCGTTCGCGTTATCCGCAGGGTCAATGACGATGCTGCTCATCAGGCCGTCAAGCTTGGCCTGCACAGCGGCGGGATCGTCGCCCGGATCGGTCGTCACCGAGGCCGTCCAGACCTCCTGCCCATCCACCGTGGTACGCACCATTCCGGTTACCTCGGTGCCAGCAGGCAGATCGGTGAGCGTGACCGTCAGGAGGTTGGATTCCGTACTCTGTGCCGTGACCTGTGCATCGAGCATGTCCGACAACAGGAAGCTCGTGTCCTCCGTGGCGGTGGCCTCGTTGTACTCCCAGGTATCAATGGTGGGCGGGGCAGTGGAGTCGCCAGAACCTTCGAAATCCGCCGTCAGGTTCCAACCAAGACTGTCGGCCAGGACCTCGGTCCCGGCCCCCGGCTCATTGCCGCGATCCTGGGTCTGCACGGTCACAGTGATCGGCGCATCGGCAATGCCCGCCGCCTCATCGCCCACGGTGAAGGTCACGGGCACTACCAGGCCGCCCGCGTCATTCACCGACAATGCATCGGCCTCGTCGTAGATCAGGAGCCAGCTTCCGCCAGAGGTCATCTCGCCGCCCTCGACGGTCACGCCATCAGGCACGTCGTCGATGAGCACGCGAATCAGGTGCTCGCTGCCGTCGCTGTCGGGCGTGGAGACATTCAGGTCGAGGGTCACCGGCTCTCCCGCGCTGGTCACGGTGACATCGTTGCCGGACACGGATCCTGAGCCGCTTCCAAGCGTGGTACTGTCAATCGCCAGATTCGGCTGATCGGTCACTGCTGCTGCGCCCAGGTCGAAATGGCCGTTCTGCCAATCGCTGGTCACGTCCGCAAGGCCGTCATTCCCCGGATCGGTGATCCGATAGATCAGATCAAATCCATCCAGGTCCCCGTCGAGGTGCTCGCTGCCCTGGGCCGTCAGATTGCCCGCCTGTGCAGCGGTCAGCTCGTAATAGTCAACGCCGCCCACATTGATGATATCCAGGCCGGCATCCGCCAGGGCATCGCTCCCGAGATAGAGCGTGAAATCCGCACCCACGGTATCGGACACCTTGATGCCGACAGCCTCGAGCGCCTCATCGGTGTCGCCGCCCTGATGAACGATGCCCAGATTGATCGGTTGCCGCGCATCCTCATTCAGCCCTGCCCCGGTGGTGATATCCGCTTCGGGCGAAGGCGTCACCGTGAAGTTGACCGTCTGCTCGGTACCGGTCAGCGAGTCACCGTCACTCTCCGTGGTCACCGGAACCGCACTGAACGACACCTCGCCGTTGAAGTTATCCGGCACCGTGATCTCGGCGGTGGCAAGCTGTGCTTCGCTCAGGACCCAGACCCGGTCCTCGCCAACCGCGGTGCCCAGCGAGGTGCCCTGAGTCAGGCCGAACCCTTCTGGCAGATCCGAGATCCGAACCGTGAGGGTTTCAGAACCGTCGCTATCCTGCTTATCCACAGACAGCAGGTCTGCCAACGTTACGCTGTCGACGCCGCTGTCCAGGTTGGTTTCAGCGTATTCCTGCGGGGTCACGGAAACATCGGCCTGATCGGCGACACCCTGGATCTCAACATCCATATCCAGGCTGATCGGGTCCGAACTGTCTGAGTAGGTTGTCCCGTCAACTTCCAACTCGTCGACGGACTGGGCCGTGACGTTCAGCGTGAGGTCGTCATTGCTGTGTTCCGGCGGCCGCAGAGTGAGCGGAGCCGAAGAATCAAAGTTTTCGATGGTGACACTGCCCCCCGCCACGGTCAGCGGGTTGCCATCATAGGTCAGCACCGCACCATCAGGAATATCGGCAATGGTGACGGTGAAAACCTCGGACGGGTCGGAGCTGGTGGGACGGATATTCAGCGGGATGTCCTCGTCCTCACTGCCCTGCGTTCGCGAAGCGAGCGACAGGGTCACATCGTCGGCGACGGGGGTAATCAGAACGTTGGTCAGGGTCGCCTCGCCGCTGACCGCCTCTGAACTGTTCGTACCACCGTCATCGTCGGCATCGACGGTAAAGGCCTGCACCTTGATATCGAACTGACCCGAGAAATCGTCGGCGGCACGGAATTCCAGTGTGTCCAGCGCGCTTGCGGGCACATCGATCGGCGTGCCGTTGTATACGGCCTCCTTCTGAACTCCATCTTCCATCCACCGGAACTGTGATCCGGTGGCATCGGACAGGCCACCATCACCGGCAATCAGCTCGGGCGTCAGTCGCGCGAAGGTTTCTTCGCCACTGTCCTGGTTGAGCCAGCCTGCGCTCAGGTCAAAACCGTCACTGTTCAGGTCGAACCACTGGTCTTCCTGCGCCGAGCTGGAGTAGGAAAAATCCGGTGCCATGGTCAGATCATCGTTGGTGTCGCCGTCGGTATCGGTCCCGACTTCCTCGGCCACCGGGTTCACCGTTATGGTCAGGTCGTGTTCCCTTTCCAGGGCGGTATCCGTCTCGGTCGAGCCGTTGACAGAACTTTCATCCTCGCTCGACACCCGGAGCGTGATGTTCGCGTCGCTGCTGTCATGGGCAGGCGGGGTGATGGTGAAGCCGTCCAGATATTCTTCACGCTCCGCTTCAGTCCCGCCCGTAAAGGTGATCGTATAGGTGCCCCCCGAAAGCCCGGCGGACGCACCCGCCGAGGCCCCGTTTGACACCGTTGAGTCCGCCACTTCCCAGCCTGCGGGAACCTCGAAGGACACTTCGGTGATTACTTCACTGCCGCCAGCGCTGACATCGGTACTGCCATCAGTCAGCCGGACCCCCGAGAGGAAGGCAATGGCGCTGTCCTCATCGCCTTCAGCACCATCGACCTGCACGTCGTCGGCCACTGGTGTGACGTGCAGGTTCAGCGTGACGCTGTTGTCACTCTCATCCGCCTCGGCGACGCCGTCGGCCGGGCCCGGCACCTCCGCGCCGTCCCAGTAGCCGTCAGCATCCCGGTCCTGGGCATTGAGCGTTACCGTAATGCCTTCAAGGTCGCCACTGAAATCGTCCGCGCCGCCGATGTTGATGGCGGGCAGACCTTCGGTATCGCCGCTCAGGCCAGGGGCGGCCACGGTCACGTCATCGCCGCTCGCAATCGTTTCCCCGTTGACAACGATATCGGCCCCGGTGTTGTTGCTGATGGTGATCGAACGCAGTTCGCTGCCGTCCAGGTCGTCGAAGCTGGTCGAGAGGATTTCGGACAGGTCGACCGTGGTGTCTTCTTTGAGGGTTACATCGGCCTGGGTGTTACCACCATCGCCCCCATAGCTGATGGCATCGGCGTTATCCACGGTGCTGTCATCAACCGAGCTGTCGAAGACCAGCGCCGCCGGGTCGGTCACCGCCTGGACATGGACCGTGACACTGTCGCTGCTGGTGGTCCCATCCACACCGGCCAGGACCGTGCCGCTACCGTCGACCTCATAGCTGGTGACCGTGTAATTCACCTCGAAATTCTCTGAGGCGTGCTCCGGCGGCAGCACCTCAAGCGCCTCGAGCTCAGCACTGGTCATGGTCAGGTCCGCGCTGGTGCCCGTTACCGTCAGCCCCGGATCACTCAGCGTAATGGTCACGCTGCCACTGGCGTCGACCGTTGTGGTGCCAAACGGCCCTTGAAGCACCGCCCCTTCGGGAAGACCCGAGAGGGTGATCTCGCCAATTCGTTCGGGGGTGGTGTTGTTGCCGGTACCCCCGCCGTCATCGGTGATGGTCGGCGCCACCAGCCCCAGGGCCACCGCCGTGTCTTCAAGCGTGTTGATATCGCTGGTATCGACAGACACCCCCGGGGCATCCGCCACCGGGGCAACATTTGCCGTGACGGTCGTGGTGGCATTCGTGCCGTCATCACTCGTGGTGACCTCGAACGTCTCCGTACCGCTGTAGTTCGTGTCGGGCACGTAGGTCACCTCGCCATCCGCGCTGATGGTCACGGTGCCATGCCCGATCTTGTATTCCATGCCGCCGCCCGGCGTCGACGTGCCGGTCAGGGAGGTACCGTCCTGCGTCAGGCTGGTGTTGTCCGACGTCGCGTCCGCCGAAATGTTGAAGGAAAAACCGCTGCTGTCTTCGTCGATGTCTCGCTCGATTTCCGCCAGCGGCGCGTTATCCACCACTTCGACGATGAAACCGGCCGTATCAGTGTCGCCATCGCTGTCGGTGACCTCGACACCGAAGGCCAGATCCTGACTCTCCGCACCGTTATGGTCGATCGCCTGCAGCAACTCGAAGGTATACCCGGCCGAGGCCGATGTCGGATCGGTCAGTGTGACAACGAAGACGGCCTCAGTCCCCGCGCCCTTGTAGGCGGTCAGGCTGTGCCCGTCGGCGGACAGCTCATAGCGCAGATCCTCGCCGCTGGACTGGAGCCCCGCGGGCGCGCTGTCGGTGGTCAGCGTCACATTGACGCTGTCCTGCCCCGGCGTCAGATCGAGCGATCCGCTTACCTCACGCTGAGCAGGGTCGGGATTACTCCCGGTCGGCAGATGTTCTTCGTCGATGATGGCATGGTCCGGCGTGCCGAGCTCGGGAACCGAATCGGTCACTGTGACTGGTTGCATTGCCGCTTCCGCGGACACATCACCATCGCCGTCGATGGTGGTGTAGCTGAAGTCGTCGCTCAGTTCGGTATCGTTGTCCGGCTTGGCGTGATCCGCGCTTGCCAGTGGCGTATAGGACCAGGAGCCATCGCTGCCAACGGTCAACTCACCATACTGGGTCTCGACCGTCTCGGAACCACCATCGGGGATAACCGCTGAAGCGCTTGTACCTGACCTGTCGGTATAGGTGATCTCATGGACCCGACCACCATCGGCCCCGAGTGTGTCGTTGGCCAGCAGGTTCGCCCCGCCAACGGTCGAGCCTCCCTCGGCAACCGACATCGGGGTGTCATCCACCGGCGCCGCCACATCATCAACAACGGCGGCAGTGAGTTCGCCTACCCGGATATCGCCATCGTTTTCAACAGCGGCCACCTGGATCGTCTCGCGGACAATGTCATTGAGCGCGCCGGCGCTGTGGTCTTCCGTATTACCGTCCAGCGTGTAGGTGTAGCTGACAGCGCCGGTCCCGGCATCAAAGCCGGTAATGGTAAGCGTGCCGTATTGGGTTGATACGTCCACCGGCGTGGTGGCGGCATCTTGCAGCTGGGCAAGCGTCACCGTGTCGCCACCGCTCAGTGTGCCGCCCGCCACCGTGCCACCGATCACGATTTCGGAAAGCTCGGAGACATCGGCGGCCAGCGCGAAGGTGGAACTGACCGCGTCCGCCCCGCTTCCCTCTTGCGAACCGCCCGTCAAGGCAGACTCCGAGACCACGATATCCTCGGGTTCGCCCGCCACCTCGTCGGTGACAGTAAGCCCGGTCACGGTACGGTCGGCACTGTTGGTGTTGCCGTAGTCATCCACCGCCTGGGCCGAAATTTCGGTATTTTCAGTCCCCAATGGGTCAGGCAGTGTCACGCTCCAGGCGCCGTCGGACTGGACCGTTGCAGAGTAGGTCTCGCCATCGACGTCGAGCGTGATGGCCGCACCGGGTTCGCCGGTGCCGGTGATGGTTGGCGCTTCGCCTTCCACCACCAGCACCGGGTCGATGGCCACCGGGGTGGCGGTATCCTTGAGAATCGTGTCAGTGCTCGTGGCCGGGTTGCCCTCCGCGTCCTCCACGTCGGCGGTTACGGTCAGTGTGCCATCATCCAGCCCACTGAGGTCGGCCGTCACCGAATAGGAACCGTCAGGCTGCACGGTTATACCCGCCGCCGGGACGTCCACACTGTTGGTGCCGTCGGAGATAGTCAGTGACGTCACGGTTCCGCCCACCGCCGCCTGGCCGGTGATGGACACCTGGCCCAGGTCATCCACCGAGGAGAGCACGTCGTCCGGTACATCGGCGCCAGCCGGGCTGGCGTCGTCGCTGATGGTCACACCAGCGATATCGATAACCCAATTCGCCGTCGCGGTAGCATCGCCCGCGCCACTGCCGTCGTCGACCGTATAGGGCAGCACAAGTTGCTCCGGCGCATTGGGCCCGGGCACAAAGGTCAGTTCCCCATTGCCATTGAGCGAGACCGTCCCGCGGTCACCACTCAAGGTGATGCTGCCGCCCGGGGCGATGGCCTGGCCGTCCACCTGGGTCACCGTCAACGTGGCGGTTTCACCCGCGTCGACGTCTGTGTCGTTGGCCAGAACGTCCAGCACTGCACTATCGCCCGGAGCAATCAGTGTGGTGTCGTCTTCCGGTTCGGGCCGGTCGTTGGCTCCATTGATCGTGACCTCTACGGTTACTGTGTCGCTCGCACCCTGCGAGTCCTCCACCGTCACCTGATACTCCTGGGTCAGCACTTCACCTGCGCTCAGTACATCCAGATCGGCGTCATCGACGGTAAAGGTCCAATCGAGCTCCCCTGTTTCGGGGTCGATCGTACCGGGGGTAAAGGTACCGAGATAGCCTGTGCCCTGAGGGACCGAATCAACCGAGTGAGTATCGGTAGTATCGAGGTCGGACACCTCAATCGTTCCTGTCTGGCTATGTTCGAGCGTGT
The DNA here is from genome assembly GCF_050379435.1 of Marinobacter sp. DUT-3. Classification (NCBI taxonomy): domain Bacteria; kingdom Pseudomonadati; phylum Pseudomonadota; class Gammaproteobacteria; order Pseudomonadales; family Marinobacteraceae; genus Marinobacter; species Marinobacter sp. DUT-3. Next base: position 496,841 of record NZ_JBNRMG010000001.1, on the reverse strand, counting down.
TCTCGTCGGTATCGCCATCGGTCAGTTCCGTGACCATGGCCGTGGTGTCCGAACCGGCCGAGATGTCCGGGGTGTCGTTGCTGCCGGTGATGGTGACAGTCACCACCTGCTCGTCGTAGCCACCGTCGTTGTCTGTGACGCGTACGGTGATTTCGTCGGTCAGGGTCTCGCCTTCGGCCAGGGCCTGGACGCGAGCGTCATCGTTGTCCAGGGTGTAGGTCCACTCGCCGGTGCTGGTATCGACCGTCAGCTCGCCATACTCACCCGTGCTGCCTTCGACGCTCCAGCCGTGGGTGTTGCTGGTGTCGATATCGTCCACCGCCAACTGGCCGCTGGTGGACAGCACACCGTCTTCGGCCACATCTCCCGTGGCCTCGCCGGAAATGTCAGGCAGGTCGTTGGTACCGGTGATGGTCACCGTGATCGTGCCGGTGTCAGTGCCGTCGGCGGATATCACGGTCCAGCTTTCGGTCATCGTCTCGCCCAGGACAAGCGACTGTACCTCGGCCAGGGTATTGTCGACACGGTAGGTCCAACTGCCATCGCTCTCGACGCTCAGATTGCCCAGAGCCGGGCCTCCGTGACTGGCGCTTTCAAAGGCGAGGCTGGGAGCGTCTAACCGGTTTTCCCCGGCATCGACATCGTCAATCGCAACCTGACCGCTCGTGCTCAGCAGGCCAGCCTCCACATCGGAGTCCTCGGTCACCTGGCCACTGTCATCCGTGACCACCGCCACATCATTGGTGCCAGTGATGGTCACAGCGATGGTTTCGTTCGCCGTGCCGTCCAGGCTGGACACCGCCAGTTTGTCAGTCACGATTTCGCCATCGGTCAGGGCCTGGGTCGCCGCGCGTCCATCCTCCAGCGTATAGGTCCACGCCCCGGTCGCCGAGTCGAAGGTGAACGTGCCGTAGGTGCCCTCAAGACTCGCAGGGGTTTCGAAGACGGCCTCGCCCTCGTCGGCGTCCGACACGGTAAGCGAGCCACTGGCACTCAGGCTTCCCGGAGTACCGTTATCAACACCACCAGCCTCGACCGCTGCTCCCTCCGTTTCTCCGGAGATCGTCGCCGGTTCGTTCCCCGGGGTTACCATGACCGGCACCGTCACGATATCGGTGCCGCCGTTACCGTCGTCTACGGTCACCTCGAAGCTGTCAGGGCCATCGTAATCTTCGTCGGGGGTGTATTCGTAGTTGCCGTCCGGGTTAACCGTCACCGTGCCGTGCTCGGGATCGCCACTCAGCTCGAACGTCAGTTGATCACCATCAGGGTCTGTGCCCCTCACTAACCCCCTGACCGGTGTATCGCCCGGCGTTGTCACCGGATCGGCAGAGGCCGCGGGCGCAACGTTGGACGGCGCATCGGATGAAGAGCCGGAACCGTGCTCCGCCAGGGCCGCACCGCCGGCCAAAAGCCCCAGACCCGCCAGCGGCGCCGCCCAGGGGAACGGTGTGGCAGCGACATTGTCGTTGATCTCGGCGATATCAAATCCGTTCCAGACGTCACCGTACTGCGCCCACCAGGTGATACCGTTCCCGTCCTCGAATACGAGGTCACTTCGTTCGTCTGCGGTCTCAACGAAAAAATTCTCGATAACAAAAACCGTGCCGTCCTCGAGGACCAGTACCAGGTCGCTTCCATCCCGCTCGAATCGGGCAACTTGTTCCGGCCCAATCTGTAACTGAACCACACCCGGGGCCTCCAGGGTGACGCGATCTCCGTCAAACGTTCGGGAGGACCCATTCCGGGACTTGGGAAACACCGCTGACTTCATATTTGACTCCTGTTTAGCATCCTGGCCTTATCGCCCCTGGCTCCAATAAATGCATTCTCTCGCCAGCCCAAGCATAAAGCTCTTGACCGGCTATAGAAGTCACAGTGGACGCAGTAACCGTCACACCCTTGGAAACAGTGGGCTGGAAACCACCGATACACCTTGATGTGACACCTGTCGTCACAATAAGATTGGGTAGTTTTTCGCACAAATGGACGACATCAAGCGTAAGGAGACGGTAATGAAGCGTTTTTGCGGTGAGCGATTTTGGGCGTACAGCCCTACTCTTAAACGGTTGTGCCAAGCCAAAAAGAAAGCATGGCGATGCCACACAGAATCAATGTGGCTGACACTCAACCTGATTAACGACCATGAATAATAGCTTATCTCGCGAAGACCACATCCTGATAAAGGATGAACTGGATAACATCCTTAACTCAAAATCATTCGCTCATGCTCCTGCCGTTCGAGCCTTTCTGGAATTTGTCATCAACGAAGTCATTGCCGGACGCGGTGACCGAATCAATGCTTACGCCATCGCATCGGAGGTTTTTGACAGGGGTGCTCAGTTTGACCCGTCGAACGATACCATTGTGCGCACAACAGCAGGTCGGATCAGAAAAGCGCTTCAGGCTTACTATAGCGACTGCGAGCAGAACGTCCGGGTTGTAATCAGCTTACCGAAGGGAAGGTATGTGCCCTCATTCGAGTTCCGGGATGCGCCTGCACCGCCGCAACCGGACTCATCCATAGAGGATTCCGTTAGCCGATCACCACTTTCACGCCCAGCCCTGTTAATGGCCACCTGCCTGTTGGCAGTGTTCGCTTTGGGCTTGTCAGCGTATTTTTGGTGGCAGAGCGAGCCAGAATCCTTACCTACCCATATCGTTATTGATCTGCACCCGGTTCAGCATCCCGGCCAGGAGACAAAATCGCTGGCAAGAGCCATTGATATCCGTCTCGCTCCCGCTCTGTCACACATCGGGCTGGCCAGGATCACCCCGCCAGGCATAGTGCCAATTGCGACAAAAGAAAAACCGACAAAAAAGGCTTCCGGTTTTAATAACATCGCGTTTACCTTGCGGCCAACGCTCACCAATGATGCGAACCCCGAGCTGCTCTGGCAGTTGATCGATAACGAAACCGGCTATTTGTTGTGGGCCGCCAAGGAACAATTATCAGGAACAGATTCCGCCTCAATCAACAGAGCCGTTAACAAGGTTTCGTTCCAGATCCTAGGCGAAGGCGGCGCGATACCTCTGATCCTCGACAGATACTACAGCGAAGTCTTCTCAAAGCAGGCCTGCCTCTCACGAGCACAACTCATCCGAGCGGTCGAAAACGCCAGCGTGTATCCCGAAATGCGCGAATGCCTCGAACGCGTTGTCGCCAGATTCCCCAACGATGCGTCGGCGTGGGCCACCCTGAGCATTTTCAACACAGTACGATCCCGCTACTACACATCCGGCGGTCCGGAGGAGTTGTCCAAACTCATCGAAATCGCCAGACACGCCGGGCAGAAAGCAGAGAACCTTGCTCCAGAGGCCTATCTCACCAAGGTCGCTCTCATGCATCTGGCGCTTCGCCAGCGGAATATCGGGGAATTCGACACATTTCAAAGGCAAATCCGGGCGAGCTATCCGGGAGACATCTATCTCAAACTGCGTATTGCGTCCCGCATCGCTCGACTGGGACGTGGCCGGGAGGCACTGGAAATTTACCGGGAGGCCCGGGAGAGCTGGGGATTGAACCTTAGTTCGAGATCGGCCGAGTTAGCGCTGGCCTATTTCGTCGAGGGTGAGTACGAGCGCGCATATCATCACATCGCGCGAAACACATCCGGCCAGCGCTACGTACTGACTCTCAAGGCCGCCGTTCTGGGCAAACTGGGCCTGGTAGAAAAAGCGCAACCAGTGATTGATGAACTTGTGGCGAGCAACCCCGACATCAGAGAGACCTTTTATCCCTGGCTCGCCGAACTGAGCTGGACACATCCATTGCTGACCGACATCGCCGACGGTCTCGCCAAAGCGGGGCTAACTGTCAGCATCACTGACAGTAATCGCGTCACAGGAATATCGGATCAATTCCAGTGAAATCAATCCGTTAACATCACATGAAGCTACCCATCGCTCAACTATGCTCACTCCTGTAGCACAGTTGAATAACCCAAGCCTATAGTTCTGTCCCGCCTTGCCGCTGACAGGCGCCGATCGTCCCTGAAAGGCGTATTTTCACTCCCACTCAATGGTGGCCGGCGGCTTGGACGACACATCGTAGGTCACCCGGGACACACCGGTGATTTCATTGATGATCCGGTTGGAGACCGTCTCCAACAGATCATAAGGCAGGTGTGCCCAGCGCGCTGTCATGAAGTCGATGGTTTCTACCGCACGTAACGCAATCACGTACTCGTAGCGGCGCGCATCCCCGACCACGCCCACGGACTTCACCGGCAGGAAGACCGCAAACGCCTGGCTGGTTTTGTGGTAGAAATCCGCCCGGTGCAGTTCTTCCAGGAAGATAGCGTCGGCGCGACGGAGGATGTCGGCGTACTCTTTCTTTACTTCGCCCAGAATACGAACACCCAGCCCCGGCCCCGGGAACGGGTGGCGATACACCATGTCATAGGGCAGCCCCAGCTCCAGGCCGATGCGACGAACCTCGTCCTTGAAGAGCTCACGCAGTGGCTCTACCAGCTTCAGCTTCATGGTCTCCGGCAGGCCACCCACATTGTGGTGGGACTTGATGACATGGGCTTTACCGGTCTTGGATGCCGCGGACTCAATGACGTCCGGGTAAATGGTGCCCTGGGCCAGCCAGTTCACATCGCGGATACTGGTGGCTTCTTCGTCGAACACATCGATAAATGTGTTACCGATAATCTTGCGCTTCTTCTCCGGGTCCGCCTCGCCCTTGAGCTTGGACAGGAACAGTTCCTCTGCGTCCACACGGATCACTTTCACGCCCATGTTGCTGGCGAACATGTCCATAACCTGATCGCCTTCATTCAGGCGCAGCAGGCCGTTGTCCACGAACACGCAGGTCAGCTGATCACCGATGGCCTTATGCAGCAGCGCGGCGGTTACGGACGAGTCCACGCCCCCGGAAAGGCCGAGCAATACTTTGTCGTTGCCGACCTGATCACGGATCTGCTGTACGGCGTCATCAACAATCTTGGCGGGGGTCCACAGCGCCTCACAGCCAGAGATGTTCAGCACGAAATGTTCAAGGATGCGTTTGCCCTGGAGCGTGTGAGTGACCTCCGGGTGGAACTGAACGCCGTACAGGTTGCGACTCAGGTCCTGCATGGCGGAAATCGGGGCGCTCTCGGTGGAGGCCAGCAGCTCAAAGCCGTCCGGCATGACCACAACTTTGTCACCGTGACTCATCCACACGTCCAGCAGGGACTCACCGGTGGCTGTCAGGTGATCGGTAATGTCCTGCAACAGCGGCCCGGCGGCCCGAACCTTGACCTGCGAATACCCGAATTCACGTTTCTCGGAACTGGCGACACGGCCACCAAGCTGCTCGGCCATGGTCTGCATGCCATAGCAGATACCAAGAATCGGGATACCACGATCAAACAGGCCATCCGGAGCACGGGGACCACCAAGCTGGGTGACAGATTCAGGACCGCCGGCAAGGATGATGCCTTTGGGATTAAACGCTTCAAGCTCGTCGTCGGTGATGTCGAACGCCTTGATTTCACAGTAAACCCCGATTTCCCGCACGCGACGCGCGATGAGCTGGGTGTACTGGGAACCAAAATCGAGAATCAGAATGCGGTGGTCGTGGATGTTCTGGGCCATGGAGTCCTCGGATCAGAAATAATAAGCGCGGCTCAGCCCCTGAGCCGCGCCCGGAACGGCATGATTAGCCGACACGGTAGTTGGGTGCTTCCTTGGTGATGGTCACGTCATGAACGTGGCTCTCACGCATACCCGCGTTGGTGATACGTACGAATTGTGGCCGGGTACGCATCTCTTCCATGGTGGCGCTACCGGTGTAGCCCATGGAGGCCCGCAAACCACCCATCAACTGATGCACGATGTTGCGCATTGGCCCCTTGCAGGCGACCCGGCCCTCAATGCCTTCCGGTACCAGTTTTTCAATACCCTTGGTGGCATCCTGGAAATAACGGTCACTGGACCCCTGCCCCATGGCGCCAATAGAGCCCATGCCCCGGTAGGCCTTGTAGCTGCGCCCCTGGAACAGCTCAACCTCACCCGGAGCCTCATCGGTACCCGCAAGCAGGCTGCCGATCATGACGCTGTGAGCGCCAGCAGCAATCGCCTTGGCAATGTCACCGGAGAAACGCACACCGCCATCAGCAATCAGCGGCACACCGCGTTCCTTCAGGGCAGCGGCAACGTTGGAAACCGCGGAAATCTGTGGAACGCCGATGCCAGCAACAATACGCGTGGTGCAGATGGAGCCGGGGCCGATGCCTACTTTCACGGCATCCGCGCCAGCATCCGCCAGCGCAATAGCCGCGTCGGCGGTGGCGATGTTACCACCGACAACCTGAACCTCGGGGAACTTCTCCTTGACCCAGCGCACGCGATCAATCACGCCCTTGGAGTGACCGTGGGCAGTATCAACCACAATCACATCCACGCCCGCTTCCGCCAGCGCCGTGATACGTGCCTCGGTATCACCACCAGTGCTCACGGCAGCCCCGACACGCAGACGTCCCTGCTCATCCTTGCACGCCAACGGGTAATCCTTGGCTTTCTGGATATCCTTGACGGTAATCAGACCCTTGAGCTGGAAGTCATCATTCACCACCAGTACCTTCTCAATGCGATGGCGATGCAGCAATTCCTTGACGTCATCAAGGCTTGCCCCTTCCTTGACGGTCACCAGCTTCTCCTTCGGCGTCATGATGTCTGACACCGGCGTGTCCATGCGGCTCTCAAACCGGATATCCCGGCCGGTGACAATGCCGACCAGGTCACGACCGTCAACCACCGGCAGACCGGAAATGTTATTGGCCGTGGTGATATCCACCAACTCACGCACGGTGGTTCCCGGAGTCACGGTGATAGGGTCTTTCACCACACCACTTTCAAATTTCTTGACCTTGCGAACGGCGGCCGCCTGTTGCTCGACGGTCATGTTTTTGTGCATGATGCCGATGCCGCCTTCCTGAGCCATGGCGATGGCCAGCTCGGCCTCGGTCACCGTATCCATTGCTGACGACACCAATGGAACATTCAGGGTAATGCCTTTGGTCAGCTGGGTCTTCAGGCTGACCTCGTGGGGAAGAACTTCCGAAAATCCTGGGATCAGCAGAACATCGTCAAATGTGAGGGCTTCTTCGGCAATTCGCAGCATTGGGATCCGCCTTTTGAACATGCTAAGTTGGGAATTCACCTGCCGCGCCCGGCATGGCGTGACAAAGCAAATACCTTAATCGGACTATTATAAATGGGCGTGGGTGGACAGTAAACCAGCGCAGTTTGAACCTTCGATTGCATCTTTTTGAAATTCCGCTATTTTTGCCCTTCACTTTTCGGCTATTGCGTATATTGAAGCAGGGAGTCACACATTGAACAGCCCCTTTCAGGATTCCCGTCCCCGGGCATTGAGTGTCAGCGAACTGAACCACCAGGCCAAACACCTGCTGGAAACCAGCTTTATGCAGGTCTGGGTGGAAGGCGAATTGTCGGGATTTTCACGCCCGTCGTCCGGGCACTGGTATTTTTCCCTGAAGGATCGCAAATGCCAGGTCCGCTGCGCCATGTTCAGAGGCTCCAACCAGCGTATCCGCGAGTTACCGAAAGAAGGTGACCAGATACGAATCCGCGGCAAGGTGACCCTGTACGAAAACCGGGGCGACTTCCAGATCATCGTCGAACATCTTGAGCCAGCCGGCCTCGGAGCACTGCAGCAGGCCTTCGAGGAACTGAAGAGAAAGCTGCAACTGGAAGGGCTGTTTGATGCCACCCGCAAGAAACCCATACCTGCGGTCCCGCGTCACATTGGCGTTGTCACCTCGCCCACCGGCGCGGCTATTCATGACATTCTGACGGTTCTGGCGCGGCGATGCCCGGCTATCCCCGTCACGCTCTACCCCACAGCCGTTCAGGGCAAGGCGGCCACAGCCGATATTGTCCGCGCCATCCAACAGGCCCAGGCCCATGGCGTGGCCGATGTGCTGGTCATCGGTCGCGGCGGCGGGTCGCTTGAGGACCTGTGGTGCTTCAATGAAGAATCCGTTGCCCGGGCAATCGCGGACTGCAGCATCCCGACGGTCAGCGCGGTCGGCCATGAGGTCGACGTCACCATTGCGGATTTCGTGGCGGATCTCAGGGCGCCCACGCCCTCCGCCGCCGCAGAGAAAATCTCGCCGGACCAGCGGGAGTGGAGCCGGCGGGTGGATGAGACACAGGCCCGACTCGCCAACGCCATCCGGCGGTCACTGCAACGCCTGGACACCCAGATGACGCATCTGACCGCCCGGCTTCGCGACCCCCGGCGAGAGCTGATGGATAAAGCCCAGCGCATGGACGAACTGGACATGCGCCTGGGCAAGGCCATGGCAGGGATACTCGGGCAGCAGGAGCTGCGAATGAATCATCTGAAGCAGCGGCTACTGATGCAATCCCCGAGTCGTCACCTGGACCATGGCCGGGACCGCCTGGAGCGGATGCGGGACAAGCTCCACGACGCCATCCGCCAGCGCCTCGATCGTCATCACGACAAGCTGAGCCACACCAGCCAGACCCTGCACGTGGTCAGCCCCCTGGCCACGCTGGGGCGCGGCTATGCCATTACCCGCCGTGAACGCGACGGCGCCATTATCCGGGATGCCAGCGAGGTCGCTAAAGGCGAATCCATCACCACCCGCCTGGCCAAAGGTGACCTCACCGCAACCGTGACCGAGGTCCACTCGCCCAATGAACCGGCTGACTAAGCCTATGGTCTAGTAGTCCTTCCCCTCAAAGCGCCTACAGTTGTGGTTAGTATCCAAAAACAACAACAGGATCATGAGGTAGATGGTATGGACTATAACTCTGAATTCAGGCGCTCGATCGACAAGCCTGAAGAGTTCTGGCGAGAACAGGCCGCAAACATCGACTGGTTCAAGTCACCCAACACCATCTGGCAGGCAACCGACAATGGTCATGGCGAGTGGTTTCCCGATGGTGAACTCAACACCAGCGATGTTGCCCTGGATGCCAACATCCGTGCCGGCCGCGGGGATCAGACCGCGCTCATTTACGACTCCCCCGTCACCAACACCCGGAAATCCTACACCTACCAGGAACTCACCGACGAAGTTGCCAGGTTTGCCGGCGCCCTGAAAGACCGCGGCATCGTTAAGGGCGACCGGGTTATCATCTACATGCCGATGATTCCGGAAGCGGTTATCGCCATGCTCGGCTGCGCACGTATCGGCGCCATTCACTCCGTGGTGTTTGGCGGATTTGCCGCCCATGAACTGGCCGTTCGCATCGACGACGCCCATCCCAAGGCGATCATTACAGCCTCCTGCGGCATTGAAATCTCCAGGGTGATCGAATACAAACCGCTGGTGGACAAGGCCATCAACCAGGCCAGCCACAAACCGGAATTCTGCATCCTGTACCAGCGCCCCCAGGCAAAAGCGTCCCTCGAGGCGGGACGGGATTACGACTGGAACGATCTGATGGCCAGCGCCCAGGCGGTCTCCCCCGTTGCCGTCAGGTCTACGGACCCGCTTTACATTCTCTATACCTCCGGCACCACCGGCAAACCCAAGGGGGTGGTGAGGGACAATGGCGGGCACGCCGTGGCACTGCGCTACAGTATGAAGCTGGTGTACGACGCGAAACCCGGCGATGTGTACTGGGCCGCATCGGACGTAGGTTGGGTGGTCGGCCACAGCTACATTGTCTACGGCCCCCTGTTTGCCGGCTGCACCACCATTCTCTACGAGGGCAAGCCGGTCAGGACGCCGGATGCCGGCGCGTTCTGGCGAGTGGTCCAGGACCATAAAGTGAACATGCTGTTTACCGCGCCAACCGCCTTTCGCGCCGTACGCAAGGAGGATCCCGAAGCCGATCAGCTGTCACGATACGACATCAGCTCATTGAAACGGCTGTTCCTCGCTGGCGAGCGCCTGGATCCCGCCACTTACGAGTGGCTGCGTGAACAGACCGGCTTGCCGGTGCTGGACCACTGGTGGCAGACCGAAACCGGCTGGGCTATTTGCTGCAATCCCGTCGGCATCGAAATGATGGCCACCAAGCCCGGCTCCGCCACGGTCCCCTCCCCCGGCTTCAATGTCCAGGTGGTGGATATGGAGGGCAATCAGGTTCCTGCGGAAGAGCAGGGACAGATCGCCGTCAAGCTACCACTGCCCCCAGGCTGCATGATGACTGTCTGGGGTGACGACGCCCGCTTCCGTAAAACCTACCTTGAGCCGATCAAGGGTTTTTACAGCTCCGGGGACGGCGGCTTCGTCGACGACGACGGCTATGTGTTTATCATGGGGCGGACCGATGATGTCATCAATGTGGCAGGTCACCGCCTGTCGACCGGGGAAATGGAGGAAGTGGTCGCCTCTCACCCCGCCGTTGCCGAATGCTGCGTGGTCGGCGCCCAGGACGAAATGAAAGGGCAGGTTCCCGTCGGCCTGGTTCTGGTCAAGGATGGCGCCACCATTGACCACGATGAACTGGAAGAGGAACTGGTGGAAATGGTGCGAGAGAAGATTGGCGCCATTGCCTGTTTCCGTCGGGCGCTGGTCGTTGAACGCCTGCCCAAAACCCGGTCCGGCAAGATACTCCGGCGGGTGATCCGACAGATTGCGGATGGGAAAGAGTACTCCGTGCCCAGCACCATTGACGATCCAGCCATTCTTGAAGAAATCAGCCAGCACTTCCGCGGCTGACCGAAACCCTGCCCGCAACGAACACCCTGGTCGGTTTCCGGCCGGGGCATTCGGTGACGATTTAATGACAAGCCGTTGTTTTTGCTGCCTTAAAAACCTTAATAAAAGTCATCAAAAAGCGTTGACGACCCCGAAAGTCGGTCTATACTGAAATTGCTGTGAAAATACAGTGGTATTTGGTGAATGCGCTCCAACGTCCTGCCGCAGTGCTCTTCGTTGTCCTTTCTTCAGTACGCTCGGATTTCTCAGCACCGGTTTCATCCCAGAAAACCGAAGGTCCCGTGAGGGCAAAATTTCAGGAATACAGGAAAGATCAATGTCTGATACAAAAACCGGCCACGTTAAGTGGTTTAACGAGTCCAAGGGCTTTGGCTTTATCGCTCAGGACGGTGGCAGTGACGTGTTTGTTCACTACAGTGCAATCAATGCCAGCGGTTTCCGTACCCTGACCGAAGGTCAGCAGGTACAGTTCACCGTGACACAGGGCCCGAAAGGTCCCCAGGCGGAAAACGTAACCCCGGTCTGAGGTTGCGGATCCGCCCCTTGCCCCTCACGGGCAATGGCAACAACCAGGCGTAAAAAAGAGCCGGCACATGCCGGCTTTTTTTATTGGGCGCCAGGGGTTTGGTCAGGCCCCGGCGGACTCCACCGCCTCTGCCGCTGCGGTATCAGCCGGGACACCAACAACCTGGGCCACCGCCGAGAACAGCGCCTGAAGGGTGGCCGAAGTGGTATCCTCCGCCAGTGCCGCCGCACTGCAATGGGCGCCGTTGGCGGTCAACCGGATGCAGGCCAGGGCATTGGCATTGGTCCCTTCGCCCAGGGCAAATTCATCGTATGCCTCAACAGCTATGCTCACTCCGTACCGCCCCTCCAGGGCCGCTGACACCGCTTCCACTGCGCCGAGACCACGACCTTCCAGCCGAACCGGGTGACTGCCCTCCCCCATGTTAACGACAGCCATCACACCGTCTTCGTCGCGGTGCAGGTCGTAAGAAGTCAAGGCCCAGGACTGATGCACCTTAAGGTATCGCTCTTCAAACAGGCGGTGAATGGTCACGGAGTCAATTTCACCGCCATTGACCTCGGCTTCCCCCTGAACCACTTTACTGAATTCAATCTGCAACCAGCGTGGCAGGGTGATCTTATAATCACGCTCCAACACATAGGCGACACCACCTTTACCGGACTGGCTGTTGATACGAACCACTTCCTCATAGCGGCGACCCAGATCCCGGGGATCAATGGGCAGGTAGGCAACGTTCCAGACATCGCCATCCTTGCGCCTGGAGAGACATTTACGAATGGCGTCCTGATGGCTGCCGGAAAACGCCGTAAAGACCAACTCACCTGCGTAGGGATGGCGCGGATGGGTCGAAATCTCGGTACAGGCCTCAACAACCTCGGTAATCTCCGCCATGCCGGACAGATCCAGTGTCGGATCAATGCCCTGGGAATACAGGTTCATGGCCATGGTGACCAGATCCATATTACCGGTGCGCTCACCGTTCCCCATCAGCGTGCCTTCCACCCGGTCAGCACCGGCCATGACCGCCAATTCGGCGGCCGCTACTCCGCAGCCACGGTCATTGTGGGTGTGGACGCTGATGCTGATGTGCTCGCGGTAACGGACCCGATCACAAATCCACTCTATCTGGTCGGCAAACACGTTGGGTGTTGCCATTTCCACCGTAGCAGGCAGGTTGATAATTACCGGCTGACCCTGATCCGGACGCCATACATCATTGACGGCATCAACCACTTCGGCAGCAAAGTCCAGCTCGGTGCCAGTGAAGCTTTCCGGCGAGTACTGGAAGGTCCAGTCGGTTTCCGGATGGCGTGCGGCAATGTCCTTCACCACGCGGGCGCCATTCACAGCAATATCCCGAATGCCGTCACGGTCAAGACCGAACACCTGTTCACGCTGTACCGTGGATGTGGAGTTGTAGACGTGGACAATGGCCTGCTTCGCGCCCTGCAGGGCCTCGTAGGTGCGTTCGATGAGCTCCGGGCGGGCCTGCGTCAACACCTGAATCTTCACATCCGACGGGATGCGATCCTCTTCAATCAACTTGCGGCAAAAATCAAAATCCGGCTGGCTGGCCGCCGGAAAACCGATTTCGATTTCCTTGAATCCCAGCTTCACCAACAAATCGAACAGACGCTGCTTCTGGGCAACCGACATGGGCTTAACCAGAGCCTGATTGCCATCACGAAGATCCACCGCACACCAGGTGGGTGCTTTTTCAATCACACGATCCGGCCAGCGACGGTCTTTCTTGGCAACCGGCGTGAAAGCAACATACTTGCGATGATCAAATGCCATGACGTCTATTCCTTGCGCTGTTCTGGGGACAATCTATGTATGGTGTACAGACTAACCGGAAATCCGGGACAAATGATTGCTTTTTTTCACATCTGATCTACTATTTTAATCGTTTCTGCCCACATAAATAGATATGACGCAATATTATGCCGAGCTCAACCGAATCTCTCGTTAAAATCGACAAAACTGATCGCAGAATCCTGGAACAGTTGCAGCAGGACGGCTCCCTCACTAACCAGGAACTTGCGGACAAGGTGGGGCTGTCACCCTCCCCCTGTTTGCGGCGGGTGAGGGCCATGGAAGACGCTGGCATCATTGTGCGTAAAGTGACCGTTCTGGATCACAAAAAACTGGGACTGTCGCTGACCGCCATCATCCTGATTGGCATGGATCGCCACACTCCGGAGCGATTCGCGGCTTTTGAAGAGCAGGTGGCGGAGTACCCGGAAGTTCAGGAATGCTATCTGATTACCGGCCAGGATGCCGACTATATGCTGAAAGTCGTGGTGCCCGATATGGACCACTATCACCACTTTCTTCTCAACCGCATCACCCGTATTCAGGGGGTCAGCGGTGTTCACTCCAGTTTCGTTCTGCGCCGGGTGATCGACAGCACAGCGCTCCCGCTGGGCTACTTATCCTGATACCGGGCAAGGATTAACACACGAGCTCCCGCAAATAAGCCCCCACCATACACTTGAGCTCATCAACCATAGGCCGCGCCTGGTCCTCCGGCAATGTGGCTGCAAGCCGCAAAACGGAGCCGGCGGACCTGGGCACCACCAGGCAGGCATTCCAGCGCCGATCGTCGGGAATGTGGGGGTACTCCTCGCTCAACCGGGCATCCAGGTCCCCGGCATTACTATACAGCTCCCGGAGATCCAGCTCGCGCAATTCCGGCATGGCCTCCACGCCACTCCAGATCGCCGAGTAAGCGGGCTCGGTCCTGTAAAACTCATAAAAGAGATCAATCAATACATCCGCCGCATCCACCAGATTGACCATGCCCAGTCGCTCCCGCAGTGCGGTTTCCATTTTCTCGACATGACGCTCCGCAATCGCCTTTACAATCGCGGCCTTGTTCGGAAAATAACGATACAGGGAGGCCAGCGACATACCGGATTGCCGTGCGATGGCCGACATGCTGGTGCTGTCCACACCCATCTCATGGAAAATCGCGGCGGCGTGCTCAAGGATGGTATTAACGCGTTCACGACTCCGGGCCTGGACCGGTTTCCGGCGCGGGGTGACACTAACGGATACGGCTGTGTTGTCTGCAGTCATATGGCCACTCGATCTGTACCTTGTGTGACAGGCTCCGTACAATAACCACCACTTTACGACAAATAAAGGTCCAGACGTGCCATATCTGGCCTGTCCATTAGTCTAAGAACCTTCACAACCTCAGACGGAAGACACAATGCGAGCAAGCCGTTTCCTGATTGCTACCCTGAAAGAAACACCCGCGGACGCCGAAGTTATCAGCCACCAGTTGATGCTCCGGGCCGGTATGATCCGCAAACTTGCCTCGGGCCTCTATACCTGGCTGCCGATGGGCCTGCGTACTCTGCGCAAAGTTGAGCGTATCGTGCGGGAGGAAATGGACAAGAGTGGTGCCCAGGAAGTGTTAATGCCAGCTGTGCAACCGGCGGAGTTGTGGCAGGAGTCAGGCCGCTGGGAGCAGTACGGCGGTGAGCTGCTGCGGATGAATGATCGCCACGGGCGAGACTTTTGCTATGGCCCGACCCATGAGGAGGTCATTACCGACCTGATCCGGAACGAGCTGAAGAGCTATAAGGAACTGCCGTCCAACTTCTATCAGATCCAGACCAAGTTCCGGGATGAGCGCCGTCCGCGCTTCGGTGTGATGCGGGCCCGGGAGTTCATCATGAAGGATGCCTATTCCTTCCATCTGAATGCCGAATCCCTGAACGAAACCTATCAGGTCATGCACCGCACCTATTGTGCCATTTTTGACCGCCTCGGCCTGGACTACCGTCCGGTACAGGCGGACTCCGGCGCCATTGGCGGCAGTGCCTCCCACGAGTTTCACGTGCTGGCATCGTCGGGCGAAGACGACATTGTCTTCAGCACCGACAGTGATTACGCCGCGAACATCGAGAAAGCCGAAGCTGTCGCACCTGCCGGTGATCGCCCTGCCCCGTCGGAAGAGCTGAAAGAAGTCTCAACGCCGGGCCAGCGTACGATCGACATGCTTGCGCAATTCCTTGGCGTTGACGCCTCCCGTACCGTGAAAACCCTGCTGGTCAAAGGCGAGGAAGACGAGAACGGCGAGTCTGGCCCCGTCGCGCTGATCCTCCGTGGCGATCACACGCTGAACGAGATCAAGGCGGAGAACCTGGCCGGCATTGCCGAGCCCCTGACCATGGCCACCGACGAGGAAATCGAGAAAGCGGTTGGCTGCAAGCCCGGCTCCATTGGGCCGGTCAAGCTGCCAGTGCCGGTCATCGTTGACCGCAGTGCCGCGCACCTGGCGGACTTTGTCTGCGGCGCTAACAAGGAAGATTTCCATCTGACCGGCGTGAACTGGGGCCGCGACGCGGAACTCTCCCGTGTTGAAGACCTCAGGAACGTGGTGGAAGGCGATGCAAGTCCTGACGGCAAAGGCACCCTGGAAATCCGTCGCGGCATCGAAGTGGGTCATATTTTCAAGCTGGGCAACAAATACAGCACGGCCATGAACGCCACGGTACTGGATGAAAACGGCAAGCACGTGATTGTGGAGATGGGCTGCTATGGTATCGGTGTTTCCAGGATTGTGGCCGCTTCCATCGAGCAAAACCACGATGACAGGGGTATTATCTGGCCCGAAGCGATCGCGCCCTTTGAGGTCGCCGTGGTCACACTGAATGCCCATAAATCGCCGACAGTAGCGGAAGCCGGGGAAAAGCTGTATGACCAGCTCCGCCAGGCCGGGTTTGATGTTCTTCTGGATGACCGCAAAGAACGCCCGGGCGTCAAGTTCGCTGATATGGAACTGATTGGCATCCCCCACCGCTTCGTGGTCTCTGACCGCGGCCTGGAGGCAGGCACGCTGGAGTACAAGGGGCGTCGCGATGCCGACAAACTGGACGTCGCCCTGGACGAGGCCCTGCCATTCCTGATCAGCGCTTCGCCACGCAACGGGCTCTGAGACAGGTATCAGGCCGGCGCGCTGGGGTCACTGCCCCAGTGCGCACTCCGGCGGAATGACGCCGGGCTCCATTTCCAGTGTTACACCAAACCGAGCCAGGACATCCTCTCGGATACGGTCCGCCAGCGCGAGTACATCCGATCCGCACCCCCCGGAATGGTTGATCAGCACCAGTGCCTGACGATTATGGACCCCGACCCGACCATTACGGAATCCTTTCCAGCCACATTGATCAATGAGCCAGGCCGCCGCCAGTTTTGCGCTGCCGTTACCCGGGTAGCCAGGAATGTCTGGATACGCCGCCTTTAACGCTTCCCAGACACTCATCTCCACCACCGGGTTTTTGAAAAAACTGCCGGCATTGGGGATCTGCTCGGGATCGGGAAGTTTGCGACGCCTGACCGCCATCACCGCCTCGGCCACGTCAAGCGGACTCAGGGTTGAAGCATCCTCGTCGTCAAAATAATTGGCCAGGTCGGCATACTCCAGGGAAAGAGGCCTAGAGCGGGAGAGCCTGAGACGCAGCTCAGTGATGACATAGCGCCCGGGGCGATGCTTGAACAGGCTATCCCGGTAGCCAAATTCGCATTCTTCGTTGGCCAGCACCACCCACTCACCAGTATCCCGATCAAGGGCGGTAACACTGACCAGGGTGTCTTTCAGTTCCACGCCGTAGGCACCGATGTTCTGCACTGGCGCTGCGCCAGCCGTGCCGGGTATCAATGCCAGATTCTCTATGCCACAGTATCCTGCCGATGCGGCATAAAGCACCGACTCATGCCAGTTTTCGCCGGCCCCCAGCACCAGGACAGCCGAATCGTCTTCAACCTGCTCCCAATGACGACCGGCAATCGACATGCGCAACACCAGGCCGTCAAAATCACCAGCGAACACCAGGTTACTGCCACCGCCGAGAATCAGCGTGGCCAGATTTCTCCGGGCAGCCTCGTCCAGCAGAGACCTGAGTTCCTCGCCGGATCTGGCTTCCGCGAACCAGCGGGCGCTGGCCTGCACCGCCAGGCTGTTCATGGCCGCCAGGCTGACGTTTTCATCAAGCTCCGGTGAAAGGCTCAAGCCTGGTGCCTCCGTATCGCGTCCAGAAGCCCCTCGCTGGCGTCTTCGATCAGATCCAGCACAATTTCAAAACCTTGGTCCCCGCCATAATAGGGGTCGGGTACTTCGTCATGGTCACTACGGCCATAGCTCAGGAACAGCTCGGGTTCGGTGCCGCCATTCTGACGCCATATATCCCGCACATCCGCGAGGTTCTGCCGATCCATCACCAGAATGTAATCGAAACGCTCAAGATCGCTGGCATGGAACTGGCGGGCACGCAGACAGGAAATATCGATACCGCGCTGAAGGGCTTTTTGCCGGGCACGGCCATCCGGCGCGTTGCCGACATGCCAGTCCCCGGTGCCACAGGAATCAATATGAATCATGTCTTCCAGGCCCGCATTGCGGACAACGTGGCGGAATACGCCCTCGGCGCTGGGAGAGCGACAGATATTGCCAAGGCAGACAAACAGAACATTGACCGGTTTCTGCTCACTCATGCGCCTCTTGCCTCCGTTTCCATCCAACGCCTCAGCCGTTCGAGATCCGCGTCAGTATCCACCCCCGCCGGAGGCACCTGGCACGCTTCTTCAACATGAATGCGGGCGCCGTTATACAAAGCTCTCAGTTGCTCCAGCGATTCGGTCATCTCCGTAGGAGCAGGCGCCCATCGAACAAAGTCAGTCAATAACTGAACCCGGTAGCCGTAGATGCCAATATGACGGTAGTAATCCACATCCTCCGGAAGGTCAGCGTCTCCCAATGGCAAGCTTCCGTCACGCCAGGCATCCCGGGCCCAGGGTATGGGCGCACGGCTGAAATAGTGAGCCATGCCCTGATGGTCCGCCACCACCTTCACCACGTTCGGGTTCAAAACACTGGAGATATCGGTAATTTTTTCGCACAGGGTGGCGATGGCTGCGCGAGGAAAGCGCTCCAGGTTATTCGCAACCTGATTGATCAGGGCCGGCGGAATCAGCGGTTCGTCGCCTTGTACGTTAACCACCCGTTCATCGGGCGCAAAACCAAGCACACGAGCTACTTCCTCCAACCGGTCGGTACCACTGGCATGGTCGAGCGACGTCATCACCACTTCCGCCCCGAAACCAAGGCACACGGACTCGATACGCTCGTCGTCAGTGGCAATGACCACTCGGCCGGCTTCGCTTTCCCCGGCACGTTCGTAGACATGCTGGATCATCGGCTTGCCTGCAATATCAGCCAATGGTTTTCCAGGCAGACGTGTAGAGGCATAACGGGCGGGGATCACCACAGTAAAAGACATGAAACTTACCTATCAGCGCTTATCAAGGCGCTCGTCAGTGGACAGCGTTCGGGCTTCCGTTGCCAGCATGACCGGGATACCTTCGCGGATCGGAAACGCCATGGCGTCCTGATAGCAGACCAGTTCGGTTTTCTCCTGGTTCAGCTTCAGATCACCTTTACAAACCGGGCAAGCCAGCATGGCCAGCAATTTCTTATCCATTTTACGTTCTCACAGATTCATGAATAGTCAGGGAGCCGCTGCATTCCCGCACACGGGCCAGAAACGCATCGATAAATGCCTCAGGCAATTGTGCCTTTACCGACAACACCCAGGTATTGTCCGGTGCAAACTCCCGGCATTTTACCGCATCTTTGGCGGTCATCAGCAGCCAGGCATTATCATCGACCGGAAGATCCGACGCGCGGAACTTGTGGTGGTCGGCAAAGGCTGTCGCTGAAACCCGGGCCCCGAGTGACTCCAGTGTAGCGAAAAAACGCCGGGGATTACCGATACCCGCAATGGCATGCACCGGTTTGTCCCGCAGGCTGTCCAGCGGAGCCGTTTCGCCGGAACTGAGATTGCGCAAGGCTGCCGGCTCCAGCGTCATGGGAAATTGGGCAGGATGCTCGATCTCCTCCAGCATACCGCCGTTGGTCACCACAAAGTCGACACCCGACAGCCGATCCAGAGGTTCCCTCAGGGGGCCTACGGGAATTCCGGCCCCGTTACCGATGCCTCTTTCGGCATCGAAAACCGCCAACTCGATATCACGTGGCAACCGGTAATGCTGCAGGCCATCGTCACAAATCAGGATATCGCCAAGCTGCTGCTCAAGGGCCCACAGGGCACCGCGCTTTCTCTCGGGATCGACAACCACGGGGCAACCGGTTTCCAGCGCCAGCATGACCGGCTCATCGCCCGCCACCTCGGCGCGGGTCGTCTGATCAACTTGCAGGGGATAATGACCGGAGCGGCCACCGTATCCCCGGCTCAGGATCACCGGTCGCCAGCCATGTTCTTTCAGCAGTGAGACAAGCCGGGCCGTCAGCGGGGATTTACCGGTACCACCGGCCGTGATGTTGCCGACGACCACAACCGGCGCCGGCAACACCTCATCTTTCGCCTGCCAGGCTTTTCGCCGCCGGCTCTCGGCGACCATGCGATACAACCATGCCAACGGGTATAACGGCCACAATGGTCGGCCACGGCCATACCAGAGCCTGTCCGTCAGCGTGGTCATGCCTGCTCGCTGAACTGCATCTGGTGCAACTGGGCATAGGCTCCGCCGATGGCCAGCAGTTCGTCGTGGCGACCGGACTCAACGATCTGCCCTGCTTCCATGACCAGAATCCGGTCCGCTTTCTCAATCGTTGACAGTCGATGGGCAATGACCAGCGTGGTCCTGCCCTGCATCACGGTTTCCAGTGCTTCCTGGATGTGACGTTCGGATTCCGTGTCCAGGGCCGATGTCGCCTCATCCAGGATCAGGATCGGGGCGTTTTTCAGCAACGCCCTGGCAATCGCGAGGCGCTGCCGCTGCCCTCCGGAAAGCATCACACCGTTGTCGCCGATCATGGTGTCCAGGCCTGCCGGCATACGGTCAATGAATTCCAGGGCGTGAGCCTTGGCGGCAGCGTCCCGGATTTCCTCACGGGTGCAATGGCGCAGGGCTCCATAGGCAATATTGGCGGCGATGGTGTCGTTGAACAACACCACGTTCTGCGTGACCAGAGCGATCTGGGCACGCAGCGCCTGCAGGCTGAATTCCTTGAGGGAATGGCCATCTATGCGGATATCGCCGCCGGTGTATTCGTAGAACCTGGGTAACAGGCTGACCATGGTGGACTTGCCACTGCCCGAGCGGCCTACCAGCGCCACGCTCTGTCCTGCGGGAATGTCCACGGAGATGCCGCGGAGCACATCATCCAATTGGTCCCGGTAGCGGAAGGAGACGTCGTCAAAGGTGATATCACCGTTCACCCGTGTCGGGCTGTAGGTGCCGTCGTCCTGCTCGGGCTCTTCATCCATGGTGCCAAACACGTCGTGGGCCGCAGCCACCCCTTTCTGGATCTTGGCGTGGACAGACGTCACCTGGCGAATCGGCTTGGCCATGGTAGTGGCAGCGGTGATAAAGGCGATGAGCTCACCGGTGCTCATCTCACCACGAATTTCCGGCGCCAGCATGGTCCACACCAGCGCGGCAATAGCCACCGCCACCAGTACCTGAATAACCGGTATGCTGATGGCCTGGGTGGACGCCATTTTCAGGCTCTGCTTCAGGTTGCGCTCACTGACGTCGCGGAAACGCTCACGTTCGAAGTCTTCCCCGCCAAAGGTCCGTACCACGCGATATCCGGAGATGGATTCGGACGCCACATGGGTAATATCCCCCATGGACCCCTGAATCCGTTTACTGATCTTGCGGAAGCGCTTGCTCGCGTAACTGACCACCAGCCCGATGATAGGTCCGACCGCCAGGAACACCACGGTCAGTTTCCAGTTGGTGTACAGCATGAAACCGAGCAGGCCCAGTATGGTGAGCCCCTCACGCAGGGTGATCGTCACCGCATTGGTAGTTGCTTCCGCCACCTGCTCGACATTAAAGGTCAGCTTGGATACCAGACGGCCGGAGGCGTTGTCGTCAAAATAACGGGATGGCAGGGTCATCAGCCGGTCGAATACCTGGTTCCTCAGGGCATTGATGACCTGACGGCCAACGTAGCTGATGAAATACTGGCTCAGGAATGTCCCCATGCCCCGAAAGGCAAACACGCCAACGATCAGCAGCGTGAGCAGGATCCGGTTCTGTTCCGTGGGATTCTCAATGGCCAGGATCACGTATTCCATGGCAGCCGCCATGCCCGTGGAGGCGGCGGCATAGATCACGTTCCCCAGCACGGCCAGCGAGAACGCCAGCCAGAAGGGTTTGACGTAGGCCAGCAAGCGCTTGTAGGTCGCCCAGTTGGACGCTTCCTGTGGCTCGCTGGCGTCAGTGTTGGCGGTTTCACTCACTGCCCGTCAGCCTCCCGCTCAGTGGTAATGCTCAGCTTGGCAAATCCCAGGCGGCCAGCCACGTCCATTGCCCTGACGACAAACTCATGGGGTGTCCGGGCATCGGCCGTAATCACGTAAGGCAACGAGTTATCACCTTCCGAGAGTTCCCGCACGGCCCGTTCCAGGGTTTCCCGACGATTGTTGACGAGCGTTCGGTCATTAAGGATGTACTGCCCCTCGGCATTGATCACCACGTCGATTTCCCGCACCTCAGTTTCTGCGCGGGCATCGGCACTGGCCGAAGGCAATTCCACCTCAAGGTGGCTTTCGCGAGTAAAGGTGGTGGAAACCATAAAGAAGATCAGCAGCAGGAACACCACGTCAATCAATGGCGTCAGGTCTACTCCGACCTCCTGACTTCTCTGGCGCTTGAACTTCACGGCGTTCAGGCTCCTTCCACATCGATTTCACGGTCGCCATGGACCACTTCCACCAACTTGATGGCTTCCTGTTCCATGCCCACCACCAGTTCATCAACACGGCGGATGAAATAGCGGTGGCCAATCAACGCCGGAATAGCCACACTCAGCCCCGCAGCAGTGGTAATCAGAGCCTCTGAGATGCCGCCCGCAAGATTGCCCGCGTTACCAACGCCGGCCAGCTGGATCTCTGCAAACACCTTGATCATGCCGATCACGGTACCCAATAGCCCCAGCAACGGCGTAATGGTAGCAACAGTGCCCAGAGGATTGAGGAAACGTTCCAGATCATGAATGACCTGACTGGCCTCATGCTCAATGCTTTCCTTCATGATTTCGCGGCCATGCTTGGCGTTCATCAGCCCGCCCGCGAGAATCCGGCCAAGCGGAGAGGAACCCTGCAACGCCTTGAGCTTGCGGCCATTCAGCTCTTTTTTCTTGATCCAGCGCCAGAGTTCGTTAATGGTCTGGGGAGGCGCTACCCTTGAGGGTCGCAACGTCCAGAAACGTTCAAGGATTATGGCAAGTGCCAGAATGGAACAGGCTACAATTGGCACCATCAGAATGCCACCGGCTTTCAACAGCTCGAACACGCTTGGTCTCCCTGATTGTTAACAAGCCGCGCTACTTTAGCATAGCTGCCGCCGCAGGCCACACCCGTTGTGTCACGGTATTTTACAATGCCCACCAATCCGTTACGGGCCGGCGAATCCAGAACGGGGCCGACTGTCGTTGCTCATCTACTTTCAGGCTGCTGCCGCCCATCCTCAAACGTATTGCGCCAGAGTACGCGGTATTCAGTGTCTGACTACCAGCCGCCCGGTAACGCTCTATAACCGAAGGATGCGGATGCCCGAATCGGTGCCGGTACCCCGCACTGAAGATCACCAGATCCGGGTCAAGCCACCGCACCCACTGGCCAGACGAAGAAGTTTTGCTGCCATGGTGCGGTGCCAGCACAACCCGGTAGGCCTCCGGGTCGGTCAGCCTGGCGAAGTGAGGCTGACCCGGCATGCCAGATTCCACTGTTCTGGTGATATCACCTGGCATCAACATCTGGAAAGAGCGGTCCGCAGTGGTGATGGTAACGACGCAGGACGTATCGTTCGCGTCTGTGGCCGTCGTTACTTCCGGCTGTTGCCAAAAATCCAGGGTGAGCTCACCGACAGTCCGGCTCAGACCCCGGGAGCAGACCAGTGGCACAGGTCCGCCCCCACCCGAACGTTCGGCCACCCGGCCCGGCTCCCCGGTAATGGTTTCCGACACCGGGACGGAATCAAACAACAGAGGCAAGCCGCCGGCGTGGTCACTGTCGCCGTGACTGATCACCAGGGTATTGATGACGCCGACGCCCAGATTCGACAGATTGGGAATCAAGACCGACTCAACGGCGGAGAAAACACCGGGAATGGAAGGCCCGGTATCGTAGAGCAGCACCTGGTCCTGATGACGAACAAGCACCGACAATCCCTGACCAACGTCCCATACCCAGACCTCCGGCACCTCCACCCAACGGTTGCCGTTGCGCCCCTCAAACTGGGACAACAGCAGCCAGGGCGCCATCGCCAGAACAACCAACAGGCGGATTCGCAATGACGGGACTACCAGGGCAAGGATGGCCAGCGCCGCAACCCCCAGGGTGGCGGGAACACCGGGGTTGCCAGCCGGCAGGTCCAGGGTGGACAACCACTCCAACACGCTCCACAACACCCCTAGCACCAGGTCAAAGCAGCCCAGCACCCACGACTGACTCACCGGCAGCAGCGATATCAGCGCTGCGCCAGCCATCAACACCGGCATGACGACAACCGACACCCAGGGAATGGCGAACACATTGGCCAGCAGACCCGAGACAGGCTGCCCCTGCCCCAGCGCGGACAATACCGGCCACAGGCCGGCAAACACAGCTACCTGCGCAAGCGTCAGGGCCCCGGCCCAGCCCGGGGAGGACAAACGCCGGGAAAACACCACCACCAGCACCGTAACGGCACCAAAGGATAACCAGAATCCCTGATCAAGCGGAGAAAACGGATCTGCCAGCAGCACCAGGAAAAGAGCGAGCACCAATCCCCGCCAGGGCGACACCTGGCGGCCATGAATCACCACCCAGCCAGCAACCAGCACCATAACCAGTGCCCGGCGTGTGGGCACCGTAAAACCGGCGGCCAGGCTGTAGGCCATGCTGGCCAGGGCAACGGAGATATAGACCAGATACCGCCCGTAACGTGGCGTAAGCGCCGGCCCCGGCAACCAGAGCAGCAATCGGCGGACCAGAAACCCCGCGCCGAGGGCGATCAAGCCAAGGTGAAGACCGGAGATGGCCACCAGATGAATCGTACCGGTAGCCTTCAAAACCTCCCAATGGCCAGGCGTCATTTCGCCCCGATACCCGATCAAGAGGGAGGCCACCAACGGGTAGTGCCTGGCCTCACCCATATTGGCGTCCACGGTATCGGCCAACTGTTGACGCCACGCCATATAGCGGCAATGCAGGCCGCATGGCACCGAGGGATCGGAATCAACGCCCCGTATTGTCCCTGTCGCGCGGAAGCCTTTGCGGTACAGCCAGGTTTCATACCGGAATCCGGCGGGGTTGATCGCCCCATGCGGCTGCTTGAGCACAACCTTCAGGCGAAGCCGGTGTCCCGGAAGGGATTGCTCCTCGCGACCATACCATGCCAGCCTTACCTTGGCGGGCAACGTGGTGTCGTTTCCCCTGAATTCTTCTGGAAGACGCCAGCGGGTCACACAAAAACTGAACCTGAGACTGTTAAAACTTCCTTCCGTGGGAATTTCACACACGTAGCCCGAAACGTCGACGACCTCGCCTTCCAGCTCAGTCGGGAGAGTAAGTTGCAGGCGGTCTGATGCATGCCAGGATGACCAGGCCAGACCAGCCAGCAGCCAGACGAAGAACATGAGCACGGTGGACACCCGCCGCGAGGTCGACGCAAAACGCCCATAAAGTACTGACAACAGGGCAACAATCAGCCACTTCAGAGGTGGCACGACCGGGAGGGTATAAAGTAAGATAACGCCGCAGGCAAACGCGACAAGACTTCCGGACAATCCATGTCCTCCTGATTATTCCAAAGCACCGGATACTCACTGTATCCCGGGCTGTCATTCTTAGCAGGCAGAACTTCCAGATGCCAAAGAAGTTCATGAAACGATACCTACCAACGCCCGATCGAGTCAGGGCGATGGAGTCGCTGCGATTTCTCGGCGACATCCTTCATGAACCCAACCTCTGGCACATTAACCGTCACAGTGTTTCCCGCGCCTTCCTGGTGGGGATTTTCCTGTGCTTTATTCCGATGCCGTTCCAGATGCTGGCCGCTGCTTTTTTCGCCATCTGGTTCAACGCCAACCTGCCCCTGTCCGTGGTGCTGGTCTGGATCAGCAACCCACTGACCATGCCACCGATGTTCTACTTCAGTTACAAAATCGGCGCCTGGATCCTGGACCGGCCGGTACTGAATTTTGAATTCCAGGCTTCCTGGTCGTGGATCAGTGAACGCATCCTGGATATCGGCATTCCGCTTTACCTGGGCTCACTGATCGTCGCCACCCTGTCAGCCTGTCTGGCCTACCTGTCCATACAGTTCCTGTGGCGCCGGAAGGTGCGGTCCGACTGGCAGGAGCGGCGCTTCCTGCGCCGCCGCAAGCGCTAGATCATCCGACCTCGCGCTCAACCAGTAACCGCCCCTGCTCCAGACGCAACACCCGCCCGAGACTCCGGGCCATGCTCATGTCATGGGTAACCATCACGAACGCAATTCCCAACTGGTCCCGCAGGGACTCGATCAATTGCCGCACGCCCTCGCCGGTATGCTCATCCAGGTTCCCCGTGGGCTCGTCCATCAACACACATTCGGGTTCATTCACCAGCGCCCTAGCAATCGCTACCCTCTGACGCTCACCGCCGGAGAGCTCCCCCGGCTTATGCCCCAGACGTTCGCTCAAGCCTACTTTCCCGAGCACGGCCCGGGCCTTCTCCCGGGCTGCAGCGACTCCCATACCACCAAGCGCACAGGGCATCATCACATTCTCAAGAGCCGTGAACTCAGGAAGCAAGTGGTGGAATTGATAGACGAACCCCAGGTGCCGGTTGCGGAAACGCGCCCGCCCTGCCTCGCTCATCCGGTGAATATCCTGGTCGCAAATGGCGATATGGCCGGATGACGGGCGATCGAGCCCGCCGAGCAGGTTCAGGAGTGTGGTTTTACCCGCACCACTGCTGCCAACAATGGCCACCGTTTCACCGGCGGCTACCTGCAGCGAAATATCAGAGAAGATGGTGAGTTTTTCCGGGCCTTCGTTGTACGTGCGCGTCACCTTCTCGCAATCGATAACCAGTGATGCTCCGGCCGCTGAAGTATTCACATCATTCATATCGCAGGGCCTCCGCCGGATCGATTCTCGATGCCCGCCAGGCGGGATAAATAGTGGCCAGCAGGCTCAGGCCCAGGCCAGCGCCACTGATAATGGCCACATCCTGCCACTGCAATTGCGACGGCAGGTAACTGATGAAATACACATCCGCGCTCAGGAACTGATGCCCAAGGGCCGCTTCGAGCCACGAAATGAAAGCGCTGATATTCAGCGCACCGACAACCCCGAGCGCGGTACCGACCAGCGTGCCGAAAATGCCAATGACGCCGCCCTGAATGATAAAGATCCGCATGATACGACCCGGAGTGGCCCCCATGGTTCGCAGTATGGCGATATCCGCGGTCTTGTCGGTCACCACCATTACCAGGGTCGATACGATATTGAAGGCGGCCACCGCCACGATAAACATCAGCAGTAGCCCGATCATGGTCTTCTCCATGCGAATGGCCTGAAACAGGTTGCCATGGGTGCGGGTCCAGTCAGAAATATAGTAACGGCCATCCAGCCCCCGGGCCGCCTGCTCTGCGACTTTCGGAGCCGCGAACAGATCATCCACCAGCAGCCTCACACCCTGGGCCTCGCCGCCGGTTCGCATCAGCTTTGACGCATCGTCCATGTGAATCAGCGTGTAGTTGCCATCCAGCTCGGCGCCTACCTTGAAGATCCCCTTGACCGTGAACCGCTTGAGCCTGGGTAGCACACCAGCCGGCGTGACAGAGGCCTCCGGCAGCACCACCGTGACCTTGTCGCCAACCTGCAATCGCAGGCTGGAGGCCATCAACCGACCGATAATAATGCCGAACTCACCGGATTTCAGGTCATCCAGGCTGCCTTCAAGCATGTGATTCTCGATGATCGAAACAGAACGCTCCTGCTCCGGAAGCACACCGTTAAGCATCACGCCGCGGACATCACCGCCCCCGGTGACCATGCCCTGCCCCTGGATAAAAGGCGCTGCGGCGAGCACCCTGGGATGCTCCTCAACCTTTGCATCCACGGATTCCCAGTCCCGCAACTGGTCCGCCCCCTCGATCACGGCATGGGGCACCATGCCAAGGATGCGCTGCTTCAGCTCACGGTCGAAACCGTTCATCACCGAGAGGACAATAATCAGCACCGCAACACCGAGCATCAGCCCGATCATCGAAGTGAGGGAGATAAAAGAAATGAAGTGGTTGCGCCGCTTCGCCGCGGTGTACCGCAAACCAATGTACAACGATAAAGGTCTGAACATGAGAGGTGCCTGTTGCTACCTTCGGGTCATTCGGATTCCCGGCCACACGACTGGCTGGAAACTGCTAAACTTTTCAACATAAACAAAAAATACGGTGCTTACGGAGCCGCGATGCCCTCACGAACACGCAACACTCCCCTGTCCGCCTCCACATCGGAGACGGCCTCGGATCGCCGGGACTGTTTCCGGATTGAAGACCGGATTGGCCTGGAAATCCGCAAGGTTCCGGATAACGCCGGGGACGGGCACAGCCCGTTCAACGGTGATCACCTGGACAACCTGCGCGCCGACCTGAGACGGCTGGACCAGGATGTCCGGTCCCAGCTTGCAAATCTCGCGGAGCGGGACCGATTGCTGACGTCCCTGATCAAGTCCCTGAACGGTAAGCTGGATACGCTGGCGCGCATTATGGCCTTTGAGCAAAATCCGTTGCAACCGGAGGACTGGCAGGATGTCACTCTCAGCGAGGGCGGACTTGCCTTTCACAGCGCCGCTGGCGCCTGGTCACAAGGCGATCAGCTGGCCTTGCGCATGACCCTGCCTCCCGAACTGTTTCAACCCCAGGCCATTGCCCGGGTCCTCCACACCACCCCGGATGATACCGGCGGCACAAGGGTTCATACCGAATTCACCCGCATTCACGACAGTGACCGCCAACAAATTGCGCGGCATGTGATGCGCTGGCAAATCCGGCAACGCCAAAACGTGTAGACTGACGAAACTGTGTGACTTTTGCTAACGTTTTTCGGATATTACGCTTTATCCATGTCTTTCAGATGTCTGATGTTCAGCTGAACATCAAGTTCCCAGGGAGTAATGAACCGATGAAAAAGCCTGTAACCCGCCTGCTCAGCGCTGTAACAACCGTGGCAGCCCTTGGTCTGTCACCCGTGAGTCCTATCCTGGCCGATGAAGTGAAGATCCCTGTCGGATCGCAGGCTGAACGGTCGCAGGCGGATCTGCCCCGCACCGGGATGACGCAGGGGAACGTACGTAAAGCCTGGGGCGACCCGCAACAAACCAGGGGCCCCGTGGGCGAACCACCCATTTCCCAGTGGCATTACGATGGATTTGTCGTCTATTTCGAGGACGACCGCGTTATCCATGCGGTATTGAAACGAAATCGTTAAAACACATCCTGACGCAACGTCATCCTTTGGTTAGAATGACGACTTTTTGCAATAGGTGGCTATCAAGTGACTTCCAGACGCGTGTTGCCCGCAGAGTGGGCGTCCCAAAGTGCGGTCATGCTGACATGGCCGCATCCCGGCACTGACTGGTTCGACATTCTTGAAGACGTCGAACCGGTGTTTATGGCGATTGCCAAAGCAGTCCTGAAACGCGAACACCTGGTGATCAGCTGTGAGCATGTGGTGCGTTTACAGGAACTGGAACAGCAACTGACCGCCTATGCCAGTGACAATGACCTGCCCGGTCGTGTTATTACGGTGCCCGCACCGGCGAACGACACCTGGGCCAGGGACCACGGCCCCATCTCCGTGGACACAGCGGACGGAAAGACGATTCTGGATTTCCGGTTCAATGCCTGGGGCGGCAAGTTTCCCTGGGAAAAAGACAACGCCCTGAACCAGCATCTTTCCAATGCCGGCACCTTCGGAACGACGCCGATGATGTCCGTGGATTTTGTCCTGGAGGGTGGCTCCATCGAATCCGACGGGCTGGGCACCATCCTGACCACCAGCGAATGCATGCTGACCCCCACCCGCAACCCGGAGCTGGATCGTACAGACATCGAAACCCTGCTCTCTGAAACACTCGGGGCTGACCGCATTCTCTGGCTCAACCACGGCTACCTGTCGGGTGACGACACGGACAGCCACATCGACACCCTCGCCCGCTTCTGCGCGCCGGACCATATCTGCTACGTCGCCTGCCCGGATACAACGGATGAGCATTTCGGCGCCCTGGCGGCCATGGGAGAGGAATTGCGGCAATTCCGCCAGGCGGACGGTACCCCATACAAGCTGACCCCGCTGCCCTGGCCCGATGCCATCTTCGACGATGAAGGCCAGCGCCTGCCGGCCACCTACGCCAACTTCCTGATCATCAACGGAGCCGTACTGCTGCCGGTTTACAACGTGCCCCAGGACGACGAGGCCATTGCCGTCATGCAGGGCCTGTTCCCCGAAAGGGAGATCGTACCCATCAATTGTCGGCCCCTGATTCAACAACACGGCAGCCTGCACTGTGTCACCATGCAGCTGCCCGCAGGAGTGGTAACCCCATGACCAGCGCGAATCGCGCCGCACTGAAAACAGCAGCCATCCAGCAAGCCTCCAGCCCGGACAAGACCGCCAGTCTCGCCACCAGTGAAAAACTGGTCAGACAGGCTGCCTCGGAGGGAGCACAACTGGTAGTGCTGCAGGAACTGCATGCCACCCTGTATTTCTGCCAGACCGAAGACACCTCGGTATTTGAACTGGCGGAGCCGATCCCCGGCCCCACCAGCAATCACCTGTCTGCACTGGCCGCCGAACTGGGCATCGTACTGGTGGGCTCAATCTTCGAGCGCCGCATGAACGGCGTCTATCACAACACCGCCGTGGTCTTCGAGCAGGATGGCAGCATTGCGGGCCTTTACCGCAAGATGCACATCCCGGATGACCCCGGGTTCTATGAAAAATTCTACTTCACCCCCGGTGACGCAAGCTTCAATGACGGTCGCAGCGGCTTCACCCCGATTGAAACGTCCGTTGGCAAGCTCGGCGTCCTGGTGTGCTGGGACCAGTGGTATCCGGAAGCGGCACGGTTGATGGCCCTGGCCGGCGCGGAAGTTCTCATCTACCCCACCGCGATTGGCTGGGACACAACAGACGAGCCAGA
Source organism: Marinobacter sp. DUT-3 (assembly GCF_050379435.1). Classification (NCBI taxonomy): domain Bacteria; kingdom Pseudomonadati; phylum Pseudomonadota; class Gammaproteobacteria; order Pseudomonadales; family Marinobacteraceae; genus Marinobacter; species Marinobacter sp. DUT-3. The sequence continues at coordinate 466,434 of NZ_JBNRMG010000001.1, read as the reverse complement.
AGAACAGGCGCGGCAACTGGATGCCTGGGTCACCGTCCAGCGCGGCCACGCCGTCGCCAACAACCTGCCCGTCATCGCGCCCAACCGGGTCGGCACCGAGCCTGACCCGTCCGGCCACTCCGCCGGCATTCGTTTTTGGGGCAACAGTTTCATCTGTGGCCCCCAGGGCGAATTCCTGGCCCGGGCGGACGAACAGTCAGAATCCGTCCTGCATGCCACCATCGACCGCAACCGCAGCGAATCGATACGCCGGATATGGCCGTATCTGAGAGATCGACGCATAGACGCCTACAGCGACATTCTCAAAAGGGTACGGGACTGAATCCGGCATGAAAAAAATGATTGATACCGCCGTCAACGAGCTAAACACCATATTGCTGGGCAAGGAGCAACAGGTACGCCTGGCCATCTGCGGGCTCCTGGCCCGTGGCCACCTGTTGATAGAAGACATCCCGGGCATGGGCAAAACCACCCTGTCCCACGCCCTGGCCCGGATCATGGGGCTGAGTTACCAGCGCATCCAGTTCACCAACGACCTGCTGCCTGCGGATGTGCTGGGGTATTCCATGTACGACAAGGAAGCCGGGACACTGGTCTTCCACAAGGGCCCCATTTTCGCCCAGGTCGTACTCGCTGACGAAATCAACCGCGCCTCGCCCCGCACCCAGAGTGCGCTGCTTGAAGCCATGGAAGAACGGCAGGTCTCCATCGAAGGGGAAACCCGGTCACTGCCCCACCCGTTTTTCGTCATCGCTACCCAGAACCCGATTGAACAGGGCGGCACCTATCCCCTGCCGGAGTCCCAGCTGGACCGCTTCCTCATGCGCCTGCGCCTGGGGTATCCGGACCCCAAAGCCGAGCGGGAACTGCTTGAGGGTGAGGATCGCCGCATCCTTACGGACAAGCTGGGCACCCTGCTGAACCAGTCCGACCTGACGACCCTGCAGGAAGCCGTTGGCCGCGTAACAGCCAGCCCGGCACTGCTGGATTACGTTCAGCGCCTGCTGGAACACAGCCGGCGCATGCCCGGCCTGCTCTACGGCCTGTCTCCCCGCGCCGGCCTTGGCCTGGTCCGCGCCGCCAAAGCCTGGGCCCTGATGGACGGCCGGCACCATGTGCTGCCCGACGACATCCAGGCAGTATTTCCCGCAGTTGCGGAACACCGGCTGGAACAGGGAGAATCGGGAAAAAGCACGGAACGGGTCAGGCAACTTCTTGCCTCCACATCTGTCATTGGTTAAAGAGCGTCACTGATAACCAGCGCCATTCAGTGAATAGCATCATTCAATGACAGAAATTGGCCAAAACAACTGGCACAACGCCCCGTTCATGTTAGCCTTCAGCACTTTCCAGTAGACTTTCAGTTTTGACGAGAGACCCACAATGAGCGAAACCAAGCATTCCCGACTGATCATCCTTGGCTCCGGCCCTGCCGGCTACACCGCTGCCGTCTACGCAGCCCGCGCAAACCTCAAGCCAACCCTGATCACCGGCATTGAAGTGGGTGGCCAGCTCACAACCACCACCGACGTAGACAACTGGCCGGGCGACAACGACGGCGTACAGGGCCCGGAACTGATGCAGCGCATGCTCAAGCACGCCGAGCGCTTCGAAACCAACGTCGTTTACGACACCATCAACGAAGCCGACCTGCGCAACCGCCCCTTCCGCCTGAAAGGCGACAGCGGCGAATACACCTGCGACGCCCTGATCATCTCCACCGGCGCCTCCGCCATGTACCTGGGGCTGGATTCCGAAGAAAAGTTCAAGGGCCAGGGCGTCTCCGCCTGCGCCACGTGTGATGGTTTCTTCTACAAGAAACAGAAAGTCGCCGTCATTGGCGGCGGCAACACCGCCGTGGAAGAAGCGTTGTACCTCTCCAACATCGCCGACGAAGTCACCCTGGTACACCGCCGCGACAGCCTGCGCGCCGAAAAGATCCTCCAGGACAAACTGTTCGAAAAGGCCAAGAACGGCAACGTCAACATCGTCTGGGACCACACTCTGGATGAAGTCCTGGGCGACGGCACCGGCGTCACCGGCATGCGCATCAAAAGCACCAAGGACGACTCCACCCGGGAACTCGACCTGGCGGGCGTCTTCATCGCCATCGGCCACAAACCGAACACCGACCTGTTCGACGGCCAGCTGGACATGGAAAACGGCTACATCAAAATCCGCTCCGGCCTGGAAGGCATGGCCACCCAGAGCAGCATCCCCGGCGTCTTCGCCGCCGGCGACGTAGCTGACCACGTCTATCGCCAGGCAGTAACCTCCGCCGGTTTCGGCTGCATGGCCGCACTGGATGCTGAGAAGTTCCTGGACCAGGACTAAGATAAAAAAGTAGGCGATTCAAAAGCAGGCAACGCCAAGGCCTGATAAGGCGGGTGGGAAGGGCGTTCTGAAACTGTGCGGAGCCATGGATGGCGGAGCCCAAGCGTACAGGGATGTATTCACAGCGTGTTTCAGAACGCCCTTCCCACCCGCCGGCACCCCCGAATTTCCAGCATATAAGCCGGACGTGGATGACCTCATTACCCTGGATAGACCCCGACCAACTCTGGTTCCCTCCCGCCGAGGAAGCCCTGGATGAACCCGATGGCCTGCTGGCACTGGGCGGCGACCTCTCCACCGACCGCCTGATACTCGCCTACCGCAACGGCATCTTCCCCTGGTTCAGCGACGACCAGCCCATCCTCTGGTGGTCTCCCGACCCCCGCTGCGTCCTGTTCCCGGACGAAATACACGTATCCCGCAGCCTCCGCCGCACCCTCAACCGCGGACACTTTTCCATCACCGCAGACAGGGACTTCAACAACGTCATCCGCCTGTGCGCGGAAACCCGGAAAAAAGAAGGCACCTGGATCACCGAAGATATGATCCACAGCTACACCCGGCTTCACCAGCTCGGTATAGCCCACTCCATCGAAGCCTGGAACCCCTCCGGAAAACTCGTTGGCGGCATGTACGGCCTGGCCCTGGGACAATGCTTTTTCGGCGAATCCATGTTCTCACTGGAAACCAACGCATCAAAAGTACTGATGGTGCATCTGGCCAACCAGCTGTCAGAATGGGGATACAGGATTATGGATTGCCAGGTGGAGAACGACCACCTACTGAAAATGGGTGCGCGATGTATTCCCCGCCACGAGTTTTTAACTATACTCAGGGCAAGTGTTGACCACTCTGCAAAGCAGAGATCCTGGCAAATTCAGTGGCAATGGCCCGGGCCCGGAGGTGTGAATGAGTAACCTCAGAACACTGGTATTCTTCGCCACGCCCCCGCACGACTGCAGCTACCTGCCGGAGCGTGACGCGACCACCATGTTTGTGGATCCTCGTGCGCACATTGACAAAAAGCTGTACAGCCAGCTTACCGCCCTGGGATTCCGCCGCAGCGGCTCCCATTACTACCGCCCGCATTGCGAAAACTGCAACGCCTGCGTACCGGTGCGGCTGAAAGTCGATGAATTCAAACCCGATCGTAATCAGCGCCGCGTGCTTGAAAAAAACCGCGACCTGACCTGTGAACTGGTACCGGCCAGCTTTACCGAACGCTATTACCAGCTCTACGCCCACTACATCGAGGAGCGCCATGCGGACGGCGACATGTACCCGCCTTCACGGGAACAGTTCACCTCCTTCCTGGTTGAAGGGGCCACGGATTCCTGGTTCCTGGAGATCCGCCTGGAAGACCAGCTGATTGGCCTTGCAGCGGTGGACATGCTGGATGACGGCCTCTCGGCCATCTATACCGTTTTCGACCCCGCCCATGAAAGCCGCAGCCTCGGCACCTTCGCCATTCTCTGGCAGATTGAGGCCGCGAAATCCTGGGAGTTGCCCCATCTTTACCTGGGCTACTGGATCAGGGAATGCCGTAAAATGAACTACAAAACCCGCTTCACTCCCATCGAGGCATTGCGGGATGGCCACTGGCAGGTACTGAAACGCAACTGATTTTGCTAAATGGCGACAAATCAGGCAGAATTGCGCAATTTGAAATTGAGCCAAATTAATTCCACAGAGGTTTGTACTGAATGGCGAAATCAGATGTCATTGAAATGGAAGGCGTTATTGTTGATACGCTTCCGAATACCATGTTCCGCGTTGAGCTGAGCAACGGCCATGTTGTGACTGCTCACATCTCCGGCAAGATGCGCAAGAATTACATTCGCATCCTGACCGGCGACAAGGTGAAAGTTGAGCTGACCCCATACGATCTGAGCAAGGGTCGTATTGTTTACCGCGCTCGTTAATCGCCAGAGTGACATCTGAAAAAGCCCCGGAAACGGGGCTTTTTTTGTTACCGCTGCCCGAACCCTACTCGCGATCCTCCGCACTGCACTCCATGGCTCCGGGATTGGTATAACACCGCACTTTCCTGAGGATGGTCATCATATTGTCGTCATAGACACCAGCCGCCTGTATTCCCGAGGAATCGCTCGCTCCCTGCATATCGATTCGCACGCTACGTAACATCTCCTGATAACCAACCATCGCTTCCCGGGAAATGTCCACCCAGCGCTCCTCCGGAATGGAATTTTCATACTGCCGTACGATCCGGATTGCTTCCGGGTACAAACGCGACATGATCTTGCGGGATCGTCTCACAAAGCGGTCGTCAAACTCCCCCTCCCGCGCAACCAGCTGGATCGACACCTGGCCAACCGGATACTTCACAATGCCACCCTTGTCCCCCATGCCCTTGGACATCTCCAGAACTTCGTAGGCCGCCGCGGGTGCGTAGCTGATATCTGCCTGACCTGTGTTGAACAGGCGCGCAAAATTGGAGATCCTCGCGTCCACCGGCACTGCGCCAATGTATTCGACCATGTGCCGGGCGTCGTGGTGCCCTTCAAATACCGTGATGCGCTTACCCTTCAAGGCGTCTACGTGGTTGATACTACGGTCATTAACGAACAGGTACGCCGCACCCATCGGGGCTGCGCCAAGAACCAGATAGCCATCCTGGGACATATGCTCGTCCACTCTCGGACTGGAGAGAATGTGCATCAGGACCCGCAGGTCTTCATAATAAGGCACCGCGCCGATCGCACTGATTGAGCCGGTGAAATCATTGAAGTGGCGGACCCCCATATCGGTAACAGCCACTATGTCGCATTTACCCGCCCTGAAATCCGCGACCGCCTCGTCTTCATCGGTATAGGGTTGCATGGCCAACTGGACGCCGGAGGCCACCGCCTTGCGCTGGTACTCCTGAAGTGTCCGATAGACAAACCCTCCAGCGCCGGCGACATCAAACACACAGAATTCTTTCCGCTCAGTGGCGGATAACGGGGTCCAGGCAGACAGACACATCACGCCTGCCAGCAGTGCAGCACGTACCTTCATTCGTCCTGATTCCTTGTCATTATTGTTTATTAGAGGTTTCACCGCCGACATTCCGTAACGGTCGGCGGAGTCTCCATAAACTGACAGAGATCAGCATGGATTGAATTGACGACAATGGCAGCCAAGCGGTTAAAAGACGGTCAACCGCCGAAAGCAGACATAAAAAAACCGCGCCGGTTACAGCGCGGTTTTCAGTTGGCTGAGCGAGAGCCTGTCAGACCGCTTCGGCAGGCTCGTCCTCGTACTCAAAGACCAACTCATCATCGCGAAGATGAATGTACACGTCACCGCCTTTTTCGGACAGGCGTCCAAACAGGATCTGTTCGGCCAGCGGCCGCTTGATCTTGTCCTGGATCAGGCGGGACATCGGCCGCGCACCCATGGTGACGTCATAGCCCTTGTCCGCCAGCCAGAGCTTGGCGGCTTCATCCACATGCAGTACCACGTGCTTCTCATCCAGCTGTGCCTGCAACTCGGTGAGGAACTTGTCCACCACATGAGTGATGGTGTCCTTCTGCAGATCCGCGAACTGAATGATGCCATCAAGACGGTTGCGGAATTCCGGCGTGAACGTCTTGCTGATGATTTCCATACCATCGGTACTGTGGTCCTGTTCGCTGAAGCCAATCGAGCGGCGGGCCATGCTCTCAGCGCCGGCGTTGGTGGTCATCACCAGGATAACGTGGCGGAAATCCGCCTTACGGCCGTTGTTATCCGTCAATGTGCCGTGGTCCATCACCTGCAACAACAGGTTGAAGACTTCCGGATGAGCTTTTTCAATTTCATCCAGCAACAGCACACAGTGAGGATGCTTGTTCACAGATTCCGTCAACAGGCCGCCCTGGTCGTAACCCACGTAACCGGGAGGCGCGCCTATCAGGCGGGAAACCGTATGCCGCTCCATGTACTCGGACATGTCAAAGCGCACCAGCTCGATACCCAGCACCTTGGCCAGCTGCTTGGTCACCTCGGTCTTGCCGACACCCGTCGGACCGGAGAACAGGAAAGCGCCTTCCGGCTTTTCCGGAGCCTTCAGGCCGGCACGGGCCAACTTGATGGCGGTCGACAGAGATTCGATCGCCGGATCCTGGCCAAACACCACCATCTTGAGATCACGCTCGAGATTACGCAGCAGATCCTTGTCGCTGGTGGACACATTTTTCGGAGGAATACGGGCGATGTTCGCCACCACATCTTCAATGTCGGGCACATCCACCGTTTTCTTGCGCTTACCCTCCGGAACCAGCCGCTGACGGGCGCCGGCTTCATCGATAACGTCGATGGCCTTGTCCGGCAGGTGACGGTCAGTGATGTACCGGTCGGCAAGTTCGGCAGCCACCCGAAGCGCCTTGTCGGTGTACTTAAGGTCATGGTGTTTTTCGAAATTGGGCTTCAGGCCCTTGAGGATCTGGTAGGTATCCTCAACGCTCGGCTCGTTCACATCAATCTTCTGGAATCGACGGGCAAGTGCGCTGTCTTTTTCGAAAATGCCCCGGAATTCGGAGAAGGTAGTTGAACCAATGCAGCGAATTTCACCGGAACCCAGCATGGGCTTGAGCAGATTGGAGGCGTCCATGACACCACCGGAAGCCGAGCCTGCCCCAATGATGGTGTGAATCTCATCAATAAACAGAATGGCGTGCTGCTCCTTCTTGAGCTCAGCCAGCAGTCCTTTGAGACGCTTCTCAAAGTCGCCCCGGTACTTGGTACCGGCCAGCAATGCCCCGAGGTCCAGCGAGTAAACCACGGCATCCGAGATAATATCCGGCACCTGGCCATCCACAATACGCTTGGCAAGCCCTTCGGCGATAGCTGTCTTGCCGACGCCGGCTTCACCCACCAACAGCGGATTGTTCTTGCGGCGACGCACCAGAATCTGAACCACGCGTTCCACTTCATGCTCACGGCCGATCAGTGGATCAATGCGTCCCTGACGCGCCTGCTCATTCAGGTTGGTTGCATAGCTCTCCAGCGGACGCGAGGCGCCGCCCTCTTCACCCACTTCCTCATGGGAAGCCTGATCATGGCCTTCCTGGTCCTCGGCACCCTGAACCCTGGAGATACCGTGGGACACAAAGTTCACCACGTCGATCCGGGCCACGCTCTGCTTCTTGAGCAGGTACACGGCCTGACTTTCCTGTTCACTGAAGATGGCCACCAGCACATTGGCGCCGGTCACTTCTTTCTTGCCCGATGACTGGACATGGAACACTGCCCGCTGCAATACCCGCTGGAACCCCAGCGTAGGCTGTGTTTCACGCTCACTGTCGTTGCTCGGGATCAACGGGGTTGTTGAGTCTACAAATTCAATGAGTTCTTCCTGAAGCCGTTTCAGGTCTGCACCACAGGCTTTCAGAACGCCCACTGCCGATTCGTTATCCAACAGAGCCAGCAACAAATGCTCTACCGTCATGAATTCATGACGCTTGTCACGAGCATTTTTGAAGGCCGTATTCAGCGTAATTTCAAGATCTTTGCTCAGCATGGGCCACCCCTGGGTCTATCAGTCCGCACGTTCAATCTCGCAAAGGAGCGGATGTTCGCATTCCGAAGAATACTGATTCACCTGTGCCGCCTTTGTTTCTGCGATGTCACGGGTATATACCCCACATACGGCTTTTCCCTGCGTATGGACGAGCAGCATCACCTGCGTCGCCTTTTCTTCGTTCATTCCGAAGAACTTCATCAATACATCCACCACGAAATCCATGGGGGTGTAATCATCGTTCAGAAGCACCACGCGAAAGCGCGCAGGGCGCTTGAGTGCGGGCTTCTCGGGAGCAACACTGAGGTCATCCTGACGCCCCGGCTGTTGTTCTTCATCCCCCTGATTAAATACTAGTAGAGAATTCTGGATAGTCCTCATGATTCTTTACCGGTAGTCGGTGCCCTTGGTTAAAGATGGTTGTGAGTCGTCCGGTTTTCAAGCCAACAAGACTACCGGACGTGCGCTGGTTATCAATATCTTCATGATACCGCTTCCGGACCCCCTTCAACCATACATTCCCCCAAAGTCCGCTATTGACTCAAAAGCAATATTGGTCAACAGTAAAGGTGCAATGTAAAATAATGTAAATTGGCGTCATGTTATTGTATCCACGGAAGCGTTCATAAACAGGTAATCCGATATCACGCGTGCGGGCGAGAACGCACGGTAATAACGCCAACAACTGTGATTGACAGCGAAAGAACAGGGGAGTTCATCATGCCAAAGGGCAAAGTGAAATGGTTCAACAATGCCAAGGGTTACGGCTTTATAATTGAGGACGGCTGCAGTGATGATCTGTTCGCCCATTTCTCTTCGGTACAGATGGAAGGTTACAAGACCCTGAAAGCGGGTCAGACTGTCACCTTCGACAAGAAGCCCAGTGACAAAGGCATCCATGCGGTCAACATTGTTCCTGACGAACAGCCGCAGAAACAGCAGAGCCATACAAGCATGGGAGACGAGGCTGAAAAGAAATCTGACACCGACACCGGAAGCAACGGCCAACGCCTGAGCCCTGACGCTGCCAGGTTGTCGGTTACACATTGACTCTATGGCCGGCCCCGCTCCAGGGCCGACCAAACCGCACGCAGCCGACACCTGAATTGAGGTGACGGTCTCTGCAGCCCTGTGTCACTCACCCACCCAATTCCGCTTTTCCTGAACTCTCCGTTCAGCTACCCTCACCGCTTTCAGTCACTCAGCCCCGGAATCGCCCGCGGCATAGCACAGAGCAACCCATGGCGACCCTGATCCTCTTCAACAAACCCTACAAGGTCATGAGCCAGTTCACCGACTCCGGTGAGGGTAAAACCATGCGTTCGACCCTGGCGGATTGGATAAACACACCCCATGTCTATCCCGCAGGTCGGCTGGACTATGATTCCGAAGGACTCCTGCTGCTAACGGATGACGGCCAGTTACAGCATCGTATTGCGTCGCCACGAAACAAAATGGCAAAAACCTATTGGGTTCAGGTGGAAGGCGACATCAGTGAAGACGCTCTCGACAGATTACGGGCAGGTGTCTCGTTAAAAGATGGCCCCACTCGTCCGGCCAGGGCGAAAAGAATACCCGAGCCGGCGCTGTGGCCGCGCGTACCGCCGGTTCGCTATCGGGATTCGGTGCCAACGTCCTGGATCGAACTGACCATTACCGAAGGCAAAAACCGTCAGGTACGACGAATGACCGCCGCCGTCGGCTTCCCTACCCTTCGCCTGATTCGCTATCGTATCGGCGACTGGAGCCTGGAAGACCTGGCGCCCGGCGAATATCGCAAACTGACCGTTCACGCACCGGCGCCCCCTGCTCCGCACCGGAAACGGAAACCGGGCGGCGGCAGCCACAAAACACGGAGAAAGAACTGACCATGACCTGGACACCTCACGCCACGGTGGCGGTTATCGTGGAAGACAACGATGGGCGATTCCTGCTGGTGGAGGAAGTCAGCGGTGGCCTGGTGGTCTTCAACCAGCCGGCCGGGCACATCGAGGAAGATGAAGCCATCCTTGATGCGGTACGCCGCGAAACGCTGGAGGAGACCGGCTGGCAGGTAGAGCCCCTTCACTTCCTTGGCCTGTACACCTACAAGGCTCCGGCCAACGGCGTAACCTATTACCGCTTTTGCTATTCTGCCCGGGCAGTGAAAAAGGTATCCGATCAACTGGATGACGGCATTATCGCAGCACACTGGCTGACACCCGACGAAATCGCCGGTCTTGGCAAACAGCTGCGTAGCCCGCTGGTGCTTCGGTGCATAGAAGATTACCGAAAGGGCCGGCGCTTCCCCCTCGATGTGATCGTCGACGCTGAGACGTAACCTCTGAACAATGATAAACTTCCGCGCTTTGACCAGTACGGTTCAGCTATGACAAAAGCACCCGAAAACACCCGAGTTATCGTTGGCATGTCCGGCGGCGTTGATTCGTCCGTGGCCGCCTGGCTCCTGAAAGATCAGGGCTACCAGGTTGAAGGCCTGTTCATGAAAAACTGGGACGAGGATGACGGCACCGAATACTGCACCGCCATGACCGACCTTGCCGACGCCCAGGCGGTCGCCGAAACCATCGGCATCCCCCTGCATACCGCCAGTTTCGCAGCGGAATACTGGGACCGGGTATTTGAACACTTTTTGTCCGAGTACAAGGCCGGTCGGACCCCCAACCCCGATATCCTGTGCAACAAGGAAGTGAAGTTCCGCGCGTTTCTGGACTATGCCGTTACCCTGGGCGCTGATTTCATCGCTACTGGCCACTACACCCGCCAGCGGCCGCTCAATGATGGCTCTGGCAAGGCACAGCTTTTGAAGGGGCTGGACCCTAACAAGGACCAGAGCTATTTCCTCCATGCTGTCTCCGGCGACCGCATCGAGCGGACGCTGTTCCCGGTCGGGGAGCTGGAAAAACCGGAAGTCCGTCAAATCGCTGAAGCTCAGGGCTTTGTCACCCACGACAAAAAAGACTCCACCGGCATCTGCTTCATTGGCGAACGCAAATTCAGTGACTTTCTTAAGCAATACCTTCCGGCCCAGCCCGGTGACATCGAAACACCAGATGGCCAGGTGATCGGTCGCCACCAGGGCCTGATGTATCACACCATCGGTCAGCGCCAGGGCCTGGGCATTGGCGGGCTCAGCGAGTTTGGCGACGATCCCTGGTACGTGGCGGAGAAGGATCTGAGCCGTAACGTACTGATTGCGGTTCAGGGCAAGCACCACCCACTGCTGTTTTCCCGCGGGCTGGTCAGCGGCCCGATTGACTGGGTGGCCGGCGAGGCGCCAGCCGATGAGTTCCGGTGCAAGGCCAAGACCCGCTATCGCCAGCCCGACCAGGACTGTGTCGTTACCGTGTGTGACGGTGGCGTGACCGTGGTGTTTGACGATGCCCAGCGGGCCGTTACCCCGGGGCAGTCGGCGGTATTCTACGAGGGTGACGTTTGCCTCGGTGGCGGCGTTATCGAACAGACCTGGCGTGACGGGGAAACACTCCCTGCACGGGCAATCGTTACCGGAGCACAGGAATGAGCCGATCGCTGTACGACCAGACCCTGGCACTGGCCGGTGTCTTTCAGGCCGCCGCCCAGGTTCAGCAGGTGGCCCACACGGGCCAGTGCACCGACTCCAGTTTCGAGACCTCCATGCGCTCGCTGTTCGCGACGGAGCCGGAGACCACGCTCGATGTCTACGGGGGCGAACTCAAGGATCTTCGTGAGGGCCTGAATACATTGGCCAATGTGCTCAGCCAGCAAAGCAAGCAGCAGGACATCGAAGTCCTTCGCTATACCCTCAACCTGATCCACCTTGAATCTAAGCTGAACCGCGACAAGGACATGATGGCGGTGATTGGCAGCCGTATCGACCAGGCCCGGCATACCGCCAGCCATTTTGGCTACCTGCACAGCAACCTAATTGGCAACCTGGCTTCCGTCTACGGCGATACTATCAGTACCTTCCGCATGCGTATTCAGGTAACCGGCGATCCCGCCATCCTGCAACAGGAAGAGAACGCAGCCCGCGTAAGGGCCCTGCTGCTCGCCGGCATCCGCTCCGCCGTTCTGTGGCGCCAGAGTGGTGGGCGTCGCTGGCAGCTGATTTTTTCCCGGCGCAAGGTGATTGCCACCGCGCGGGACCTCGCCGAGAAGGCTAACCGTTCGGTTTACGACTGATTCACGCCTTGCGGTGGTGTATCATAAGTATCCCCAATTCAGTATTGACCCATTCTTTGATGATTTGAGAGGTTTTCGATGGAACTCACCGCCCTGACCGCCATTTCCCCGGTCGACGGACGTTATGGCAGCAAAGTCAGCGTTTTCCGTGATATTTTCAGTGAATACGGCCTGATTCGGAACCGGGTGACTGTCGAAATCCGCTGGCTGCAAAAGCTGGCCGCCCACCCCGAAGTGGCGGAAGTCCCGGCATTCTCCCCGCAAGCCAATGCATTTCTGGACGAGATGGTACGGGAATTCAGCCTGCCGGACGCCGAACGCATCAAAGACATCGAGCGCACCACGAACCACGACGTCAAGGCTGTTGAGTATTTCATCAAGGAAAAGATCGCGGAGGTTCCCGAGCTGCACGCCGTCACCGAGTTTGTTCACTTCGCCTGCACCTCCGAGGACATCAACAACCTGTCCCACGCCCTGATGCTGCGGGAAGGCCTGGACCACGGACTGCTACCCGGCATGGACCGCATTGTGGACAAGCTGGCGCAGCTGGCCCACGATCATGCAGAGCAGCCCATGCTGTCCCGCACCCACGGTCAGACCGCGTCTCCGTCGACGGTTGGCAAGGAGCTGGCCAACGTTGTCCACCGTCTGCGCCGTCAGGTCAAGCAGGTTCGAGCCACGGAACTGCTGGGTAAGATCAACGGCGCGGTGGGCAACTACAACGCACACCTGTCGGCCTACCCCGACATCAACTGGGCACAGAACGCCAAGGACTTCATCGAGAGCCTTGGCCTGGACTGGAATCCCTACACCACGCAGATTGAGCCCCACGACTACATCGCCGAGCTGTACGACGCCATTGCCCGCTTCAACACCATCCTGATCGATCTGGACCGGGACATCTGGGGCTACATTTCTCTCGGGTACTTCAAGCAGAAAACCGTGGAAGGCGAAGTGGGCTCCTCCACCATGCCGCACAAGGTCAATCCGATTGATTTCGAGAACTCGGAAGGCAACCTCGGCATTGCCAATGCCCTGTTCAGCCACCTGTCCGCCAAGTTGCCGATTTCACGCTGGCAGCGGGATCTGACCGACTCCACGGTGCTCCGCAACCTCGGCGTTGGATTCGCCCACAGCCTGATCGCCTACGAAGCCACCCTGAAGGGGCTGGGCAAGCTGGAGATCAACCCGGGGCGCCTGGATGAAGACCTGGATCACGCCTGGGAAGTGCTGGCGGAACCCATCCAGACTGTCATGCGCCGCTACAACATCGAGAAGCCCTATGAAAAACTCAAGGCGCTCACCCGAGGCAAGGCGATGACTCCCGAGGTCATCAAGAACTTCGTCGAGACCCTGGATATTCCGGAAGCCGCAAAAGCCGAGCTGATGGCGCTGACCCCGGGTTCCTACATCGGCAACGCCGTCGATCAGGCGCAAAACATCTGAACACAGGACACAGACCCATGGACATGCTTGGCGGGATTTCAGCGGCGGATTTTCTCAGGGATTACTGGCAAAAGAAGCCCCTGGTGATCCGTCAGGCGTTCCCCGGGTTCCAGTGCCCGGTGTCTGCCGACGAACTCGCGGGTCTTGCCTGCGAGGAAGGCGTCGAATCCCGGATCGTAATTGAAGATGACAACGACAAGCCGTGGCAGTTACACAACGGCCCATTCAGCCCGGACCGTTTCAGCACCCTGCCCGACCAGGACTGGACCCTGCTGGTGCAGGGACTGGATCACTGGGTGCCGGACATTGCCGACCTGCTGGACAACTTCCGTTTTGTTCCCAACTGGCGGCTGGATGACATCATGGCCAGCTACGCGCCGAAGGGCGGAAGCGTCGGGCCGCACTACGATCAGTACGACGTCTTCCTGCTACAGGCCCAGGGGCATCGTCGCTGGACCTTTGGCGGCCACTGTGATCACACCACCCCCCGGGTGGAAGGCACGCCGCTGCGCATCCTGAGCAGCTGGGATGGAGAAGAAACCGTTACCCTGGCACCAGGCGACATGCTCTACCTGCCGCCCGGCATTGGTCATCACGGCGTTGCAGAGGACGACTGCATCACCCTGTCCATTGGCTTTCGCGCACCGACCATTGATGACATCCTGACCGGCTTCACGGATTTCCTCTGCAGCCAGTCCGATGCCGCCGATCACCTCAACGATCCCGACCTCAGAGTCCAGGACAACCCAGGCACCATCGCCCCCGAGGTCATTGATCGTCTGGAGGGCGTTATTCGCGAGAAACTGTCGGATCGCCGCCAGCTCTCCCTCTGGTTTGGCCAGTACGCCACGATCCCCAAAAGCATGGACATCGTTGTACCGTCCGATGAACCGATTGCGCCGGAGGTGTTCAGGGACCTGGTCCTTGACGGCGCACAATTGCGCTGGAACGAAGGCTCCCGCTTTGCCTATCATGAGTTGGAGGATGAAACCGCACTGTTCGTCGATGGCGAGCAATACCTTCTGAGAGGCGATGCCCGGCCGCTGGCTCCCCTGCTCTGCGCCGGCGCCCGTATCAATATGGAGGCACTGGCCCCGCTGTCCGAGGACGAAGCCATCTGCGGTCTGCTCAGCAACTTATACAACCAGGGATCCGTTTACTTCGAATGACCAGGGTACGAATCCGCAAATATAGCTGGCCACTGGCGCCGGGCCACATCCGCGACATACGGCAACGCGTGTTCGTCGAAGAACAGAAAGTGCCTCCCGAGCTGGAATGGGACGACACAGACCATATAGCGGATCACTACCTGGCGGTCACCGAAAACAACGAACCCGCAGCGGTTGCCCGGATCTTCACCACCCTCGATGAAACCGCCCATATCGGACGCATGGCGGTACTGCCGGAGTTTCGCGGCCAGGGCGTGGGCGATGCATTGCTAAAACACCTGATCAGCGACGCGACCGGTTTCGGGGAGCTGAAATTGTCCGCCCAGGAACACGCCATTCCTTTCTACCAGCGCGCCGGCTTCCATGTGTGTTCCGGCCTCTATGACGATGCCGGCATTCCCCACGTGGACATGCGCTGCCTGTCACCAGATATCGTGACGCCGGAGCTGGACCGGCGGCAGTGTCCGATGATCCTGGGTAAGGACCGGGACGCCTGGTTGTTCGAATCCGAGGGCCAAATGATCAGCCTGCTGGATTCGATGACCGGCCAGGCCACGCAACGGCTGTGGTTGTATGACCGCCTGCTGGATCACGACACCTATAACCGCTACCGTTTCCGGGAATTGCTCTCCGCGCTTGCCCGCCGGCACAGACTCTGTGAAGTCAGACTTCTGATCCATGACGACAAGCCGCTGATAAAACGCCGTCACCAGATCGTCGAGTTGATGAGACGCCTGCCAAGTCGAATTGAGTTGAAACTGGTTAACGACGATTACCCCGTCGAAGACAGGCCTTTTCTGCTGGTCGACCGCGAAGGCGTGGTGTATCGACACAACTTCCACAAACCCGAAGGCTTTGCCAACTTCGCCGACGATGGACGGGTCAGGTTGCTCGGGGAATCCTTCCAGCGTATGTGGGACGTCGGCCGCAGTTCCCTCGAGTTACGGGAACTACCGCTCTGAATGATGCGCCACGGGGAGTTCAGCGGACTCGAACTGTGCCCCGAAAGGCGCGAACTCGGTGTCCACATCCTCCGCCACTTCTGCAATCAGCCTCCTCAACCACTGGTGGTCGGCATTGTGTTGCAGCAATGGACTCCACGCCATTTTCAGCTCGAATGGGGGGATCTCGAACGGCGGCACCTTGACCACCAGGTTGGGGTTGTCCTTTTGAAGCCAGGCCGCCCTTGAGGGCAATGTGGCAATGAGGTCGTGCTGCTCCGCCAGCAACATGGCCACCTGATAATGCCGGGTAAACACCGAAATCTGCCGTTTTCGGCCCATCAGCGACAGGGCCTCATCCACCCAGCCTAATCGCTGTACATCTTTCGGGTTGACCCCCACCCCGACCCCGAAGCCGGTTTTACTCACCCAGATGTGGCTGGCATCAAGATAGGTGTCCAGGGTAAACGGTTCCTTGAGAATCGGATTGCGGGCATTCATCAGGCAGGCAAAGTATTCGGTCCACAGGGTTTTCTGGTGAAATGACTGGGGGATTTTGTCAAAGCGGTTAATCGCCATGTCCAGCCGCCCCTGCTCCACATCCAGAAAGCTGACGTCACTGGGGGTGAGTACGTCCAGGGTTACGTGAGGCGCCTCCTGACGAATGCGCCTCAGCACCCGCGGCATCAGGCAGGATTCCGCATAGTCGCTGGCCATGATACGGAACACCCGCTGGCTCTCCATAGCCGAGAAAGGCGTCTTCTCCTGCACCGCCTGCTCGATGTCCGAGAGAATGCCGCGAACCAGCGGCTGCAATTCCCGGGCGCGCTCCGTGGCCGACATTCCCTCGCTGGTGCGAACCAGCAACGGATCCCCGAACAGATCCCGTAAACGTCGCAGGCCATTGCTCATGGCCGGCTGGGTAATCCCCAGGTGATTGGCGGCCTTGGTCACGTTCCGCTCCCTGAGCAGTACATCAAGGTACACCAGAAGATTCAGGTCAACCCGGGAAATATCCATTCAGCAACTCCAGCCAACATGACACACCCTGGCCAGGCCAGGGCATTGATCCAGGCAATCTACAGGATCCATTCGATTCACGAAATAAATATAACGGAGGAATCATTCACATTTCAAAACGGAATCAATACGGGTTTTCTGCTAGTCTTTCGGATACTTGCTGAAGCGCGGTGGCCCCAAGAGCGGAATCCACCGCCCCTTTTTCCGATAACCGGAGTTATTGCCGATAACATGGATACCACTACGATCGTTCTGATACTCGCAGTCATCGTTACCGTTTCTATTGTCGTCATTGTCGGTAGTCAGATGCGGGAGCGGGCACGGATTGAACGGGCCCGGCGAATGACGGCCCAGGAAGATCAGTACAACCGGGCCGGCCGACTGCTGGGCGAGATTCCGGGACAGTATCTCACGCCTGACCTCAAGCTCCTGCTCATCAAAAGTATGGAAGAGGCGTGCCATGAACTGGTTGCCCTGAAATCGGGCCTGCCAGCAAAACAGTGGCTGGAAGAGACCCAGCAACTGAAAGACCGGGTCATGGAAAATAATGACAGCCGCCCGCCGGTCAAAATAGACTCCCCTGAGAAGTCCAACTATGTCAAAGAGTTACTGCAAAGTCTTTTCAAGATGATTGAAGGCATGCACAAGGCAGGAAAACTCGACAATGCCACCGCCAAAAAGAACCTGAAGTACGTGCTGTTCCTGGTCCACAAAACCCACGCGGACCTTCATGTATTCCAGGCCCGGGACTATGTGCGGCAGAACCAGATTCGCAAGGCCATACACGCCTACCACCTGGCCAGCACGGAGATGGGCAAATCCCGGGAGAACCCACTGGCCATGAAAGCAGTAAAAAGTTTCCGCACGCGTATCAAGGAACTGGAGGCAATGGACGCTGAGGGGGATCAAACTCCCGGCCCGCAAGAAGGCCAATCAAAACTGGATCGGGAATGGGATACCTTTCTCCATGATGATGAATGGAAGAAAAAGGCAGACTATGATGACTGATCCGACACGTACCACTCATCCCTGACAGGCCCCAGACAAGGATTGTGACAACTGGTGACTAGGCTATTCCGAAAACGCCTTTCTTTCCGCCTGACCCGAGATACCGTTCTGATTGCCATGGTACTGGGGCTGGCTCTCAACATGATTCAGGTGACCCTGGACTATTTCAGCGCCCAGGAGTCCATGGAGAATGAAATCCGTGCGCTTATTGAAATCAGTCACAGCCCCGCGTCGCAAATTGCCTATAACATTGATGTTCGTCTGGCCGAAGAACTGCTTGATGGCCTGCTCCGTCACCCGGCCACCATTGATGCGCGAATCATCGACAATGACGGCCACACCATGGCCGCCTCCAGCGAGAGCAGCCCGACTTCGCCCTACCGCTGGATCAGCGATGCCCTGTTCGGATCAAACCGGTCGTTCAGTGACGAACTGAAAGTCCAACAGTTGGCGGACCTGCCACTCGGAACACTGAACCTCACCATTGATACCTATCACTACGGCCTGCAGTTTCTGCAAAGGGCCGGATACACGCTGATCAGTGGTTTCTTCAAGAGCCTGGCGCTCTCAGCCGCACTCCTGGGAATCTTCTATTTCGTACTCACCCGCCCGATGATGACTGTCATTAACACGCTCGGACGTGTACAGGCGGATACACCGGAAAAAGTACGCCTGCCAATTCCCGCCAATCACCAGGAAGACGAGATTGGCGCAATGGTGGGCATCATAAACCAGCACCTTGAAACCATCGACAGCACTCTGGACCAGCTTCGCCAGGCGGAAAGTTCTATGAAGAACTATTCCACGCAGCTGGAACGGGAGGTGGACGACCGCACCCGTGAAATCTCCGAGAAAAATTCAGCGCTGCAACGGGGTAACCGGGCCCTGATCAAGGCCAAGGAAGACGCGGTTCGGCGGGCCCGATCGCGGGCTAACTTCCTGGCCAGCATGAGCCATGAGATTCGCACCCCGCTGAACGGCGTGCTGGGCATGCTGGGTCTCGCGCTGGAAGGTAGCCTGGAACAAGAGCAGCGCGATCGGCTGGAAATCGCCCTGACCGCCGGTCAAAGCCTGCTTGGGCTGCTCAATGACATTCTCGATATATCCAAGGTCGAGGCCGGCAAACTGAGCCTGGAAAATATTCCATTCAGTGTCCGGAACCTGATTGAGGAATGCGCCACGCTGCACGCCCAACAGGCGAAAATGAAGAGCATCGAGCTGCGCATGGACATCGATCCCGAGTTGCCGGACATGTTCCTCGGCGACCCGACCCGCACCCGACAGGTCCTGAACAATCTGCTGAGCAACGCCATCAAGTTTACCGAGGAAGGCAGCGTCAGAATTCACGCTACCCGCTTCGGTGGCAATCTTCGCATTGATGTGATGGACACCGGCATCGGCATGTCCAAAGAAGGCCTGCATCGCATTTTCTCGCCGTTCTCCCAGGCAGATACGGACACGACACGCCTCTATGGCGGCACGGGCCTGGGTTTAACACTCTGCCGTCAGCTGGTGGAGCGCATGCATGGCCAGATCATGGTGGACTCGGAAATTGGCCATGGCACCCACTTCACGGTGACCCTGCCATTGCCTGTCTTCACTCAGACGGCCCGGCAGGCGGAGAAACCTCTACCCGTCGAGGAGCCCCACACGCCGGTGAAAGGCCTGCATGTGTTGCTGGTGGAAGACAACCAGGTCAACCAACTGGTGGCCAGCAGCCTGCTGCGCAAACTGGGCCACTCCGTGGATCTTGCCGAGAATGGCAAGCAGGCCCTGGAAGCGCTGGAAGAAAGGAACTACGACATGGTCCTGATGGATTGCCAGATGCCGGTTATGGACGGCTACGAGGCAACCCAGAAGATTCGCGGGAACCCGGCCTGGAAGAGACTGCCCATCATTGCGGTGACGGCCAATGTCATGCAGGGCGACCGCGAAGACTGCCTCGCATCCGGTATGAACGATTACATCACCAAACCGTATAACCGTAGCGAGCTCAAAGCCGCTATTGAGCGCTGGGCGCCTGATTCTCCAGTTGGGCCAGAACCGACCTGAGCTCGTCACGAAGCGCCACCAGGCGATCGGGGGCGACACCGGTACTGCACAGAAGTCGGGCAGGAATTGACCTCGCCTGCTCACGCAGGGCGAGGCCAGCGGCAGTGGCGGCCACGGTCACTACCCGCTCATCCTCCACGCTTCGCTGCCGACTGACCAGACCACGCTCCTCAAGGCGCTTCAACAGCGGCGTGAGCGTGCCCGAGTCCAGCCGCAGGCGTTCGCCCAGTCGGGATACGCGCACACTCTCGTCAACGGCGGCGGCTTCCCATAACACCAGCATCACCAGATACTGAGGGTAGGTCAGTCCCAGTTCAGTCAGCAACGGCCGGTAACGGGCCGTCACCGCCCGATTCGCGGCATAAAGCGCAAAACAAAGCTGGTTATCCAGGGCCAGGGTATCGTCCGCATTACCCATCAGTCACAGCAGCTTTTCGATATCGGCGCGGATGGCCTCAGGTTTGGCGGTGGGTGGATAACGACGGATCACCTTGCCCTCCCGATTTACCAGGAACTTGGTGAAGTTCCATTTCACTTTTTCGGAACCCATCACGCCCCTTGCCTCGCTTTTGAGAAAACGATACAGCGGGTGAGTGCCGGGGCCATTCACCTCAATCTTGGCGAACATGGGGAAGTCCACGCCATAGTTGAGGCTACAGAACTGGCTGATCGCATCATCGTCCGCGGGATCCTGGTTCATGAACTGATTGCACGGAAAGCCCAGCACGGCCAGCCCCTTGTCGCTGAGATCACGGTACATCGACTGCAGGCCCTCAAATTGCGGAGTAAATCCGCATTTACTCGCGGTATTGACGATGAGCAGGACTTTGCCCTGATACTCCGCCATGTCATGTTCGTTGCCCTTGATGTCCTGAACCTTGAAATCGTAAATACTGTCGGCCATGCCCTGCTCCTTATGTTTTCTACAATTATATTGCACACAATACATTATTCGACGAACGATGTCCCATTTACTGCACGAATCTACAGACGGCATGAACTTATCGCCTTAAATCTCCATGATTTAGCCACAATTCATCACAATTGACCTGTTGCCGGGCGGTCATGCTCCGCTAGAATACAGGCTTGTCTTTTGATTTTACTGATATCAGGTTAAGGAAACCGGAGTCCTATGCAGAATTACTACAAGTCCGCCAAGCTGGATAACGTGTGCTATGAAATACGGGGCGTGGTTCTGCGTGAGGCGCGTCGCCTCGAAGAAGAGGGACACCGGGTACTGAAACTCAACATCGGCAATCCCGCGGCGTTTGAACTGGACGTTCCCGAGGAAATCCAGCAGGACGTCATCTACAACATGCCTCTGGCCCAGGGCTATGTGGAGTCCAAAGGCCTGTTCTCCGCCCGCAAGGCCGTCATGCACTACTGCCAGAAAAGAGGCATCGACAAGGTCGATATTGACGACATCTTTCTTGGAAATGGCGTCAGCGAGCTGATCGTCATGTCCATGCAAGCCATGCTCAACACCGGTGACGAAGTGCTGATCCCCGCCCCGGATTACCCATTGTGGACGGCGGCGGTTACCCTCTCCAGCGGCAAGCCGGTGCATTATCACTGCGACGAAAAGCAGGACTGGTTCCCGGACATTGACGATATCCGCAAGAAAATAACCAAGCGGACCCGCGCCATTGTTCTGATCAATCCCAACAATCCCACCGGTGCCGTGTATTCCCGCGAGCTGCTGGAACAGGTTATCGAACTGGCGCGCCAGCACAACCTGATCATCCTCTCGGACGAAATCTACGACAAGATCCTGTACGACGGAACCGAACACGTATCCACAGCCTCCCTGGCCGATGACGTGCTTTTCTTCACCTACAATGGGTTGTCGAAGAACTACCGGGCTGCCGGCTACCGTTCCGGCTGGATGATCATCAGCGGCGCCAAGCATCGCGCCCGGGACCTGATCGAAGGCATCGAGATGCTGTCCAACATGCGGCTGTGCGCCAACGTGCCTGCCCAGCTCGCCATTCAGACCGCCCTTGGCGGTTATCAGTCCATTGACGATCTCGTTGCTCCGGGCGGACGCCTGTACGAGCAACGGGAAACCGCCTGGCAACTGCTCAATGACATCCCGGGCGTCAGCTGCGTGAAACCGAAAGGCGCGCTCTACCTGTTCCCGAAACTCGATCCCAAGCGCTTCCCCATCATGAACGATGAAAAGCTGGTACTCGACCTGCTGTTGCAGGAAAGGATTCTGCTGGTCCAGGGCTCCGCTTTCAATATTGATGACAAACAGCACTTGCGGGTGGTGTTCCTGCCGAGGGTCGACACCCTTGAGGACTCCATGACGCGCCTCGCCCATTTCCTGTCCACCTATCAGCAATAATCGGTGCAGCATATGGCTGACATACACGTAGAGGAATTTTATAAAGACGCCGCCATCGCCCTGGTCCAGCTATACAGCGCCTTTCCCAGACGCATTAACCTGTTTGTGGAAGACATTGCCGGCCCGGATGAACCGGACGAGTTCGGCCTGCACAGCAAACGCCACATGGCGTGCTTTGGCGCCCTGCTCTGGCTCGAGGAGGAGGGCCTGCTTCGCTACGTGGATACCATTCGCCAGGAGGCGCTGGACCAGGCTGTTCTCACCCAGAAAGCCTTTGTTCGCCTAAGCACCCCTGCCAGCGCCGGACTACTGGCACGCCTGGAGAATCTGGCGCCCCGGGATCAGGATCAACTGCCCGAGTCCGTCAGACAGGATCTTTCGACACATATCCACCTTATCCGCAATGCCCTGCGAAGCGGCAGCTCGGCCACCATCAGCCAGGTGATGCAAGGCGCGTTCTTTGGCGGAACTTCCGCACTGGCCAGCGATCATTAAATCCGCGTAAACCTATTGAACCCGGGCTGGTCGCCCAAATATAAACAGGCGGAAACCTGTCGCCTTTGTGGATAACGAGAGAACCAAGGAACCGATCATGCGCATTCTGTTGTTTCTGGCCACCAACCTGGCGGTCATTATTGTCGCCAGCATCACCCTGCGCCTGCTTGGCGTGGACAGCTACCTCGCCCAGAACGGGATCCAGTACGGCTCCCTGCTCGCCTTTGCGGCCGTATTCGGCTTCGCCGGCGCCATTGTATCCCTGCTGATCTCCAAACCGATGGCCAAATGGAGCACCAAAGCCAAGGTCATCGATTCACCCCGCACACCCGCGGAGCGCTGGCTGGTGGACACCGTCAGGGAACTGGCAGAAAACGCCGGCATCGGCATGCCGGAAGTCGCCATTTTCCCGGCGTCCCAGTCCAACGCATTCGCCACGGGCTGGAATAAAAACGATTCACTGGTGGCGGTCAGCGAGGGCCTGCTTCATCGTTTCAACAAGGACGAAATCCGCGCCGTTCTGGGTCATGAGATCGGCCACGTCGCCAACGGAGACATGGTGACCCTGGCGCTGATCCAGGGCGTCGTGAACACTTTCGTCATCTTCGCTTCCCGGGTCATCGGCTCTTTTGTCGACCGGGTGGTATTCAAGAACGAGAGCGGCCATGGCATCGGCTTTTTCGTGGTCAGTATTGCGGCGGAAATAGTCCTCGGCATTTTGGCCAGCACCATTGTCTTCTGGTTCTCGCGGCGTCGGGAGTTTCGGGCTGACATTGCCGGCGCTCAACTGGCGGGCCGCAGCGCCATGATCAGCGCACTGGCAAGGTTGAAACAGGAAAGCGAGGTACCGGACCAGATGCCGGATTCATTGCAGGCGTTTGGCATCAACCGGGGCGCCCGAGGCGGCCTGAGCGCCCTGTTTATGACACATCCGCCGCTCGAAACCCGCATTGAAGCCCTTCAGAGTGCAAACATCTGATCAGATTTTCAACTTGAACCCCAGGGCACGGAAGGTGTCCTGGAGGGACTTACTGGTGCCCTTGAGCTGAATCTTCACACTGGAAAATTCCCGCCGCACGGGGTAGTTCTTGCGCAACCGGTCGAAGGCGTTGCCACGTTCCTCCGCCGGCAACGCCATGGTCAACCGGAGGCGCGCGTCGTCCTTGCGAGGATCGTAGCAAGAGCGCATGGCAATATTGCCGGCGTCCATTTCCTCCGCCGCACTGGTAAAAGACAACTTGCTTAGCGCCGATTCCGGCAAAAACTGACCCGCCTGTTTGCGCACTGGCAAACCCAGGAACCGGCAAAGAGACTGATAGATCATCTCAGTCCCCTGAACCTTGCCTTCAAGGCTGTATCCGGCGATATGAGGCGTACCCAGCCAGACACCGTCCAGCAGTTGCGGATTGATCTTCGGCTCCTGCTCCCACACATCCAACACAACAGTGGGTGCGTTGGCGGCATCCAGGCGTTCCTGAAGTGCGACTGAGTCAATCACTTCGCCCCGGCTGGTATTAACAAGCAATTGACCGGCACTGAGCTGGTCAAGCCTGGCCTGATCCATCATGTGGAACGTAGCGTGGGGACCTTCCCTGGTAAGTGGCGTGTGCAGGGTAATGACATCGCATTTCAGTGCCTCGTCCAGACTGCAAAAGTCCTCTTCCCCGCCCTCTTCCTGTTCCGCCCTTGGCGGATCGCACAGGCGCACGGTGAAGTCCAGCTTTTCCAGCTTGCGCGCCAGTTCACTGCCCACGTTACCGGCGCCCACAATACCAACGCTCAGCGTTTCCCAGTCCTCCAGCCCCTGTTTTTCGGCGTACAGTGAAAGCACGGACAACACGTATTCAGCCACACTGTTGGCATTACATCCGGGCGCTGCGGAAAACGCGATGCCACGGGATTTCAGCCAGGCCAGGTCAACATGGTCGGTCCCGATGGTTGAGGTGCCGACATAGCGAACCCTGCTGTCCTTCAACAGCGCCTCGTTAACCCGGGTTACCGAACGTACCAGCAGGATGTCAGCATCATTCACATCCCCGGGGGACAGGGTACGCCCCGATACCCGGCGAATATCACCGATATCACCAAAGAACGAATCCAGTAGGGGAATGTTTTCGTCAGCTACGATCAACATGGTCTGGTCTTCCAGCCTCTTTAGTTTCTGCGCTGTCGCTGGGGGCGCCCGCCCTGATTGCGCCCACCCTGCCCACGATTACCCTGGGGACGACGTCCGCCACGCTTTCTGGTAATCGGTGAATTGGGCATGGCCTCGCTCAGCTCTTCATCCGGCACAGTGGTTTTGAGTTTCTGGCTGATATAGCTTTCGATCGCCGGCAGCGAGAAAGCATCATCCTCACTGGCAAAACTGACCGATACGCCGGTCTTACCGGCACGGCCGGTTCGGCCGATGCGGTGCACGTAATCCTCAGCGTTCTCGGGGAGATTGTAGTTAAAAACATGGGTCACGCCGTTGACGTGTATTCCCCGTCCGGCCACATCGGTCGCCACCAATACCTGGATGTCGCCCTTCTTGAACTGTTCCAGCGTTTTCAGGCGCTTGTTCTGGGCAATTTCCCCGGACATCAAGGCCACCTTGACCCCCTGGTTACGCAGATCCTCATCCAGATCCCGGCACTGGTCACGACGGTTGGCAAAGACAAGGGCCTTCTCCACCTCCGGTCGTTTCAGGTAGTTCACCAATACCGGCAACTTTTCGTCCTCGCCAACCAGGTAAACCGTCTGCTCTACCCGCTCTGCGGTTTTCTGCTCGGGCTCGATTTCCACAAACTCGGCATTGCTGGTCCACATGGACGCCAGGTTGAGTACGTCCTGGTTAAAGGTAGCGCTGAATAACAACGTCTGACGCCCTTCCTTGGGCGTGCATTTGCGAATGATGCGCTTGACGTCAGGTATAAACCCCATGTCCAGCATACGGTCCGCTTCATCCAGGATCAGGATATCAAGCTGATCCAGGAACACGTCCTGGGACCCCAGGAAATCGATCAGACGCCCCGGTGTCGCCACCAGAATATCGACTATTTCGTTTTGCAGCTGATCCCGCTGTTTATCGTAGTTCATGCCGCCAACGACCGTCACCACGTTGTGCCCGGTGTAACCACACAATTGTTCCGCATCCTTGGCGATCTGCATGGCCAGCTCGCGGGTGGGCGCCAGAGCCAGCACACGTGGCTCTGAAGCAAAACGGTCCTTCGGCGGGACCGGCGTTTCCAGCAGGCTCTGGATGGCGGTGATCAGGAACGCAGCGGTCTTGCCGGTGCCGGTCTGTGCCTGACCGATCAGATCCTGGCACGCCAGGGTGAACGGCAGGGTTTCGGCCTGAATCGGGGTGCAGTGCTCAAAACCTATGTCGGTGATGGCATCCAGCAGGCGCTGATCCAGATTAAGATCCTTGAACAGCGTCTTGCCGGTATCGTTTGGGTCAGATGTCATAGATATTCAGTCTTCCTTTATGTTTGTAGTGAAACTCAGGGGACCCAGGCGCCGGGACTCTTCCTGCCAGGCGTGCTCAAAGGTGTCTCCGGTTCCATAAAATGACCTGAGCGTGTCAAAAAATGCGCGGGCGCGTGCCGGCATTCCATGCTCCAGGTAACTATTGGCCTGCGCCCTTACCTTGCGGCGAAAGCCTGCTTCATCTGCTGCCCCGTCTCCGGAGAGATTGTCCACACTGATATGAAAGCGGGACCCCGCAGCCACGGAAAAAAGCCACTCAAGAGCCTGAGGTTTGACCTCGACCTGCTCGAATGCCTGCTGCTGTGCCGTTGAACGGCCGTCGGGGCAGTACCAGTATCCGTAATCCCTGAGAGTCCGGCGATATTCGCCGGCGATGCACCAGTGACTGATCTCATGCAAGGCGCTTGCATAATAGCCGTGAGCGAAAATAATCTGTGCAACGCCGCCGGCCTCCGAAGCAGGCAGGTATTCGGGTTCATCACTGCCTCTGACCAGGACCGTCCGGTGATTTTCCCGGAACAGGTCATTGAACAGCATGATAAGATCGTCTGGATTGTGATTCATTGGGTCGCTATTGTGCGACTTTAAACCCTTCAATACCAGAGGGAACTTTAGGGTGGCAGGTTTGTCCATTGCAACCTGAAGCATGCCATTCCCGGGTTATAATCCCGTAGTGACGATACTTAAAATCACCAGCCAGGATCCCGAAGCCTCTATGACCGAGTTTGCTTTAACCACAGGCCGCCTCCGCATCACCATGCCGGCCCGACGTGGCGCCATGGCACTGCTTCTCCTGCTGTTCTCGGCCGCTGCCTGGGGATTGGGCAATTCGGGCAATTCCCTGTTCGGAAACAACGGCGATTTTCTGCCCGTCGATGAGGCACTTCCGTTCAGCTACCTCACCGACACCGACAGCGTGGTGCTGTCCTGGGACGTGGCGCCGGAACACTACCTCTACAAGACCCGGGTGTCCGTTGAATCGGTGACCGAGGGGATCACCCTGGGGGAGCCGCAGTTCTCACTACAGGGAACCACCACCGAGGACGAGTTCTTTGGAGAGGTAACGGTTTTCTACGAGCCGGTCGAAGCGCGCGTGCCATTGTCTCTGCCAGAAGGTATCAGGGAAGCAGAGCTTAGGGTGACCTACCAGGGCTGCGCTGAAGCCGGTCTGTGTTACCCGCCGCAAACCCGGGACGTTCTGTATTACGCCGGTAGCGGAGGTAATACCAACACTGGCAGCACCAACACGGATTCCGGTGCCAATAGCAATGCCGGCAGCTCGGCAGGCGTCAACACCAATTCGGCCACCGGCCTGGCAGGATTCCTCTCGGAACAGTCCACCCTCGCCATCGCCGCGGTTTTCCTACTGCTGGGCCTTGGGCTGACCTTTACCCCCTGCGTACTGCCCATGGTTCCGATCATTTCGTCCCTGGTTTCCGGCCGCAACACCCGCACCACGGGCCACGCCCTGATGCTGTCCGGAAGCTACGTGCTGGGCATGGCGCTGACCTACGCTGCTGCCGGGGTGATCACCGGGCTTCTCGGCGCCAGCTTCAACCTGCAGGCGCAACTGCAATCCCCCTGGGTTCTCGGGGTGTTCGCAACCCTGTTCGTGGTCTTTGCCCTGTCCATGTTCAACCTGTTCGAGATCCAGCTTCCCCGCTTTATCCGGGAACCACTTAACGACGCCAGCCACCGCCTGACCGGCACGCGCGTGTTCAGCATTTTCGGCATCGGCGCGCTATCAGCACTGATTGTATCCCCCTGCGTATCCGCCCCGCTGGCCGGCAGCCTGCTTTACATCAGCACCACCCAGGACGCGTTGATGGGTGGCATTGCCCTGTTCTCCCTCGGCCTGGGCATGGGGATACCCCTGATCCTGGTGGCCGTCGGTGGTCGCAAGCTTCTGCCGGCGACCGGTCCGTGGATGAACGTGGTCAAAGCCTTTTACGGTGTCATGCTGATGGCAGTCGCGATCTGGCTGGTCGAACGTCTGGTTCCGGCATGGGCAGCCTTGACGCTGTGGGGCCTGCTGGTTGCCATCACCGGTGTCCAGCTCGGCGCGTTTGACGCCGCCAGGGCTGGCTGGGAGAGAACCCGCAAGGGTCTGGGACTGGTCATGTTCGCCTATGGCCTGGCGCTGCTCGCCGGCGCCGTTGGCGGTGCACAGGATCCGCTGAACCCACTGGCACCCTACACCGCAACAGCCGACAGCGGTGCCGGCATTTCCCGGGAGCATGCGGGTTTCAGACGGGCGGAGACCCCGGAAGAAATCAAGTCGCTGATCACAGCGGCTAGCCAGCAGCAACGGCCGGTCATGCTCGACTTCTATGCCGACTGGTGCATATCGTGCAAAGTCATGGAACGCAACGTCTTCAGTGATCCGTCAGTTATCCAGGCGCTCGCACCCTATACGCTCCTGCAAATTGACATGACCGATAACACCCCGGCTCAGCAGGCCTTCCTGGAGGAACTGGGACTTTTCGGGCCGCCGGCTATCCTGTTCTACCGGAGCGATGGCCGCGAACTGTCGTCAGAAACCCGGGTACTGGGTGAAATGGACAGGGACGAGTTCCTGGCGCACCTCAACTCCCTCGACGTATGAAGAAGAAGAACTCGTTTCCGCTCTCTTCACTGTGCACCAGTTGATGGTCGAGAAACTGGCAAAATCGGGGAATGTCCCGGGTGGTGGACGGGTCGGTCGCCACGACCTTGAGAACTCCACCCACCGGCACATCGTGAATCCGGTTGTGGAGCATCATCACCGGTTCCGGACAATACAGCCCCCGTGCATCCAGCTCGCCATCAAACGTTATCTCATGCAAGGCTGCTTCTCCGTCGGTTGATTCAATGTATTTCTGAAAATACGTGCTAAATTATTGTTTATAACAGTCAAAATGTTAAGAGGTAAGCCATGATCCGGGTATTGATTGAACGTCATATCGCAGAGACTCTTGAATCCGCCTATGAGGAACGGTCCCGCAAAGTGCTGCAGCAGGCTGTCGCCGCCCCTGGTTTCATATCCGGTGAGACCCTGGTCGATGCCCATGATCCCAACCATCGGCTGACGCTGTCCAACTGGCGGTCGGAGGCGGAATGGGATCGGTGGTACCGCTCCGAGGAACGGAAAGCCCTGATGGCCGAACTGGTCCCCATGATGGATCAGGACGAGGCCATCACGGTGCTCCACCAGAGCTGACCCGGTTTTGCCGCTACATCACCCGCTCCAGGAAGCAGGTGATTTCTTCACGGTCGTGGTAAAGATGACGAGCCCTGAGCCGGAACGTCATCTCCGAGTCCGCCAGACCACTCTCAAGAATATCGCGGCAGATCAGCCATTCCTCATACCGCTTTTTCATCGGCAGTTTGAGGTTGAATATGGTGTAACGGCATAGCCCGTTCTTCAGCCAGTCGACCGCCAGCTTCGAGGTCCGGCGTGGATGATCGACGATGTCACAGACCATCCAGTCAACACCGCGCCGGGGTTTCCAGGCATACCCGTCCGCTTCGACATGCTCAACCTGCCCCGATGCCATCAGGTCGGTGTTCATTGGGCCGTTATCCACCGCAGCCACCATCATACCCTGCCGGACCAGCTGCCAGGTCCAGCCACCGGGCGCAGCGCCAAGGTCCACTGCACGCTTGCCGCCCCCAAGATAATCGAGAACCTGTTCCGGTGGCAGGAAGACTTTCCAGGCTTCTTCGAGCTTCAGCGCCGATCGACTCGGCGCCGATGCCGGCAGGCGGAGCCGGGGAATGCCACCGACATAACGGGCCCGGTTGCCGCTGGGACTGAGACCGATCACGGCCTGCTCAAACCCCGGCAGCAGAATATCGAGCCTTGCGGGCGCCTTGGCGTCCGGATCCGGTTTCATCAGGCCGGCCCCCCGTAGCCCCCGGGAAAGCGGAGCTACCCACTTCCTGGAGAAATTCCCAAGGTCACGGTCGGCGTTATCCTCCGGCACCCGCACCTCTACCCTGGTGCAGTTCGGAAATCCTCCGGGCAGGGCCTGCAAACCCTCAATCACCGCGCCAACGCGGTCCGCAGCGGGCAATGCCAGCTCCGCCAGCCCGACCATCCAGTCCCTGACGAAGACCATATCCTCCAGATTCAGCCGGCGGAGCAGTTCGTCGGCGCCTTCCGGCCCGGTAAGGAAGAAAAACAGGTAACCATGTTTGCCACGAGGCTCAAAATAGCCAAAAACACCCACGGCAGCGGCTGCATCGGTCATTTCGCGGCCTGCTTCTGTTTCAAAGCCAGGGCGGCAAAACAGGATCATGTGTTCCATGGAGCACCTTTATCGGGATTCCCACCACAGGAAATCCTTGAGAATTTGAAACTGTTTAACAGTGAACCAGATCGGCAATCGATAAACTGGCAGACTACTTCCCGGCAGGAATTCACAAATGCTGCTTTACCTGCGTACCTTCATCACGCTGACGGCCCTGGTTCTGGCGGGCACGGCTCCGGCGCTGACCGCCCACCCCGGGAGTCCCTGCCCGATCCTGGATGCCAGCCAACCCCAACAGCGGCAAGTGCTGATGAGCCATGTGTGTTTCCATGCAGCGGCCCCGGATGACCCCGCGCACCTGGCAAACACGCCTGCCGAACTACCGGAATCCATCGAGTGGCAGGATGCCGGCGGCCATGACCTGGTGTTCAGCCACACAGATTCGGTGTACTGGGTCCATTTACACCTGACCAACTCCGGAAACAAACGGGGATTGTGGTACCTGAAACTCAATTATCCGCTCCTGGATGACGTCACTTTCTGGCAGGACGGCGATTCCACATCCACTACCATGGCCACTGGTGACCAACGCCCGTTTCTGTCGCGGGGCATAGATTACCGGTATTTTCTCCTTCCCGTCACCCTGGACTCCGGTGAAAACCAGAGCATTACCCTCAGAATACGGAGCAGCGGCGCCCTGAACGTGCCACTGTCCCTTGAAACTCCGGGGACCGTTATTGCCGAGAGCAACCACCTTACCCTGACTCACGGACTGTTCTACGGTGCGCTTCTGGTCTTCGCAGTGTTCAACCTGCTGCTGTTCTTCAGTTCGGGGACGGTCTACTACTTTCATAACGCCTTTTACATGGCGTCCATGGGCCTGTTCCTGTTTGCCATGGGCGGCTTTGCCAATCAGTATTTCTGGCCAGACAGCACCGGCTTCGCCAATACCTCCATTCCGTTGCTCATTGCACTGTGTGCTCTGGCAATGACGCTGTTCGGACGTTCCTTCCTGGAGATTGAACCTGACACCCTTTCAGCAAGCACCTTGCGTGCCCTGGCCTGGTCATCCGTCGGGCTTCTGATCATTACCTTCCTGCTGCCCTACAACAAATCAATCCTGTTCAACACATTTCTGGTGCTGACGGTGATTGCCAGCCTGTTTGTCATCGGCATCCTGAGGTGGCGGCAAGGCTACGGGCCCGCCTTATGGTATGTGATGGCCTGGTCGGTCATGCTGGTAGGCGCTCTCATCTACGCCCTGGCGGCATTCGGCTATCTGACGGATTTCCTGGCCCGCGAGTTTTTCATGCTGACGGCCATCGGGGCTCAGGTCATCCTGCTGAACTACGCCCTGGTGCAGCGCTGGCGATTGCTCAACCAGAAATTGCTCAATGTGGAACACAATGCTCGCGCTGAGCTGGAAACGAAGGTCCATGAACGCACCGCCCAATTACGCAACACCATGGGAGAGCTGGAGAGGGCCAATCGAAAACTCGCGACCATGAGCCTTAATGACGCATTAACAGGGCTTTACAACCGGAGGCACCTCGACAACATGCTTCCCGAACTGTGTGCCGAAGCCCGCCGGACTGGCCACCCTCTGACCCTGACCCTGATCGATGCCGACCACTTCAAGGACGTTAACGATACCTGGGGCCATGGTTTCGGGGATCAGTGCCTGCAACGCATTGCCGACATCCTCAGCCGGCACGTCAAGCGCCCCAGGGATGTTGCCATCCGCTTTGGTGGCGAGGAATTCGCGTTGCTCCTGCCCGGAACCGACCAGGAAGGCGCGTATCGGGTATGCCAGCGCATTCTGGAGGACATGCGGAACACAGCGATCCCTGCGGATGACGGCACCCACGTCACCATCACACTCAGCGCTGGCGTTGCCCTACTGGCTCCCGATGAAAATGAGCAAACACTGTTTCAACGGGCCGATGAGGCGCTGTATCAGGCCAAGGCATCTGGAAGGGACCAGATTGCAACCGTGAAGGTGCCAGTCGTTGACTAGTGTCCCGTCTCGCATCTCATAAATGCGGCCGCCGATCTCGCCGCCTGCTGAATCAGGCCAATCTGGGTTTCCGGCTGCCTGGCTAAGGGCTGAAAGTCATGGTTTCCACCCTCGAGCCAGACCAGTTCAGGCTCTGCAAGCGTTGCCAGACGCTCATTCACTTCATCAGGCTTGCCAAAAGGATCGCGGGTGCCCTGAATAATAAGGACCGGGCACCAGAAATCCGGAAAGTGATCGGTCCGCCAGCGGTCCTTACCTGGCGGATGAAACGGGTAGCCAAAACACAGAACGCCCCTGAACCGTCCCTTCAGGCGGGGATCGGCGGCCAGCAGGCTCGCCATCCGCCCTCCCATGGATTTACCGCCGATGAACAGCGGCCGTCCGGCCAGCGATCCCTCGATAATTTCCGCAATCAACTGTTCGAGCTGCGCCAGCAATGCCGGTTGTCTCTCGGGTGGACGCTTCCTGCCGTCCTCTCGACGCTTCGCCATATAGGAAAACTCAAACCGAACGGTGGTTACCCCCTCGTCAGCCAAGGATTCGGCAAGCATTTCCATAAAAGAGGAGTCCGCTGGCGCTCCGGCCCCATGTGCTAAAATCAGCACAGGTTCCTTTCCCGAGCATGAATGAGGGCCATTGGTCTTATAAACTTCCATCCAATTCACCTTGTAAGTCGAAGCTTCTATTATAGGGACCTGTAGCAACGAAAGCCCGGCAAAACCGATAAGCTCCCAGCATCAAAAAAGAATCCGTAGATGCTCTCTGCATGTTACTGATTCGGGCGCATTTGACGGGCATTGCGAGTTGATCTGAGTCATTGCAAAGCGCTAATGGTTTCTCCATACTTGCGCCCGCATATTTTCCCACTCTGAACCCATTGGTAAGGCTATGAGCACAGTAAATGCTAACCTGACATACAACTACAAGGTGGTGCGGCAATTCGCCATCATGACGTTGGTCTGGGGCATTGTTGGCATGGGCATGGGTGTGCTGATCGCATCCCAACTTGTCTGGCCATCGATGAACCTCGACTTTTCCTGGACCCATTTTGGTCGCCTGAGACCTCTTCACACAAACCTGGTTATCTTCGGGTTTGGTGGTTCAGCACTCTTTGCTACTTCCTACTATGTCGTGCAGCGCACCTGCCAGGCACGCCTGATTTCGGACGGGATGGCCGCCTTCACGTTCTGGGGCTGGCAGGCCATCATGGTCGCCGCCATCATTACCCTGCCAATGGGTCTTACCTCAACCAAGGAGTACGCCGAGCTGGAGTGGCCGATTGATATCGCCATTGCCCTGGTCTGGGTGACCTACGCACTGGTTTTCTTCGGCACCATTACCAAACGCAGCACGCCGCACATATACGTTGCCAACTGGTTCTATGGCGGCTTTATCCTGACCGTTGCGGTTCTGCATATCGGCAACAACCTCGCACTGCCAGCTACGGCGTTCAAGTCCTACTCCGCCTATGCCGGAGTAACCGACGCCATGATGCAGTGGTGGTACGGCCACAATGCCGTAGGCTTCTTCCTGACGGCCGGCTTCCTGGGCATGATGTACTACTTTGTTCCCAAGCAGGCCAACCGGCCGGTTTACTCCTATCGCCTGTCCATCGTCCACTTCTGGGCGCTGATTGCCACTTACGTGTGGGCCGGTGGCCACCACCTGCACTACAGCGCGCTGCCTGACTGGGCGCAGACTGCTGGCATGGTAATGTCCCTGATCCTGCTGGCTCCGTCCTGGGGCGGTATGATCAACGGCATGATGACGCTGTCCGGCGCGTGGCACAAACTGCGCACCGACCCGATTCTGCGCTTCCTGGTGGTGTCACTGTCGTTCTACGGCATGTCTACCTTTGAAGGCCCGATGATGGCTATCAAGACCGTCAACGCGCTTTCTCACAACACCGACTGGACCATCGGCCACGTACACTCCGGCGCACTGGGCTGGGTTGCCATGATCAGTATCGGCGCCATCTACCACCTGATTCCCAAGCTGTGGGGAGTGCCTGCCATGTACAGCACCAGCCTGATCAACGTGCATTTCTGGCTCGCAACCGTCGGCACCGTGCTCTACATCGTTGCAATGTGGGTAAACGGCATCATGCAGGGCCTGATGTGGCGCGCAGTGAACCAGGACGGCACCCTGACATACAGCTTTGTTGAAGCGCTTGAGGCTTCCTGGCCTGGCTACCTTGTCCGCTTTATCGGCGGCGTAATCTTCCTCTCCGGCATGCTGGTCATGGCTTACAACACCTACATGACCGTTCGCCAGAAAGATGCCGTCGCACAGGACAACGCGGCAGCTCAGCCGGCGTAACGGGAGACAATCAAGATGAAACACGAAATCGTAGAGAAAAACCTTGGCCTGATGATCGTGCTGATCATCCTCACCATCAGTGGCGGTTTCCTCGCCGAAGTTGTGCCGTTGTTTTTCAGCAAGCAAACCAATGAGCCGATCGAGGGCCTTGAGCCCCTGTCCGCGCTCGAACTGGAAGGTCGCGACATCTACATCCGCGAGGGCTGCCACGTGTGCCACACCCAGCAGATCCGTCCCTTCCGGGCAGAAACCGAACGCTATGGCCACTACTCCGTGGCGGGCGAGTTCGTTTACGATCGCCCGTTCCTGTGGGGCTCCAAGCGCACCGGGCCAGATCTGGCCCGAGTCGGCGGCCGTTACTCCGATGCCTGGCAGCGCCAGCACCTGTACGATCCCCGCAGCGTTGTTCCCGAATCCAACATGCCTGCATTCCCTTGGCTGTTTGAGGATCGCGTGGACCATTCCGACACGGCAGCAAAGATGAAAACACTGCAGACACTGGGCGTGCCCTACACCGATGAGCAGATTGCCGAAGCATCTGCGGAAGTGGAAGGCAAGTTCGAAATCGAAGCGCTGGTGGCCTACCTGCAACAGCTGGGCACAGTGATTTCTGAGAAACGGTGATCCCGATGGATTTGAACGAGTTACGTGGTATTCACACCCTGCTTGTCATGGTGGCATTTCTGGGTATCGTCTGGTGGGCCTACAGCGCCCACCGCAAGAAACCGAACGACGAAGCGGCGCACCTGCCCTTCGACGATGACGAGGTGGAAAAGCGTACTCTTGAACAGGAAAAAACGGAGAAAAAGCAATGAGTACCTTCTGGAGCATCTGGATCAGTGTGATCGTGCTCGGTACTATTTTCGGATGCTGGTGGCTGCTGCTGGCAACTCGCAAGAGCCAGACCACCGACACCGAAACAGACCGGACGACAGGCCATTCCTTTGATGGCATCGAGGAGCTGGACAACCCACTGCCCAAGTGGTGGTTCTATCTCTTCATCGCAACTTGTGTCTTCTCTCTGGGTTACCTGGCGCTCTATCCTGGTCTGGGGAACTTTCAGGGCCTGCTGGGGTGGAGTTCCACCAACCAGTGGGAAGCGGAAGTTCAGCAAGCTGAGGCCCGTTACGGCGAACTGTATGCCAAGTACGGTGATACCCCGATTGTGGAGCTCGCCGACAATGATGACGCCATGAAAATGGGGCAGCGTCTGTTCGCCAACAATTGCGCGGTTTGTCACGGGTCCGCTGGCCGGGGATCCCTAGGCTTTCCCAACCTGACCGATGACGACTGGCTGCACGGTGGCGAGCCGGACAACATCCTGACCACCCTGCAGGAGGGACGCACCGGCAACATGCCTGCCAAGGGTATGATGCCCGGCATGACGTCCGAGCAGGTTGACCAGGTGGTCAACTACGTGCTGTCATTCAGTGATCGTGCAAAGGACGCCGAGGCCGCTGAAGCCGGCGAGGAAGTCTTCGCCCAGGCCTGCTCCAACTGTCATGGCAGCGACGCCAAGGGCAATTATGCGTTCGGTGCGCCCAACCTGACCGATGACACCTGGTTGTATGGCTCAACCTATGAGTGGATCAAGGAAACCGTGGTCAACGGTCGCCAGAACAAGATGCCCGCCCAGAGCGGTCGGCTCTCCGACGACCAGATCCAGATCCTGGCTGCTTACGTTTACAGCCTGTCCAACTGATTGCCTGGCCGGCCTCCGTGCCGGCCCGGTCTGCTCAACCCTGTGTCTGCCAACGCGGGCACAGGCTTGAGAAGACCCAAGCCCCTGAGGTTTCTCAGCGGCTAATTTTCATCGGGAGGTAGCGATGAGCAGTGAGATTCCGGTCAAACAGATTGACCCTTCCTCTGACCCCTCCGATAAAAATAACAAATCCGGAACCGTCGAGTTATACGCCAGTCGCAAGAAGATTTACGTCAAGGAAGTTAAAGGCTTCTTCCAGCGTATCCGTAATGTCAGCCTGCTGGTTCTGATGGGCATGTACTTCCTGTTCGTCTGGCTTACCCTGGATGGCCAGCCACTGATTCACTTCGATCTTCCCGCCAGGGAATTTCACCTCTACGGACTGACCTTCTACCCGAAAGATTTCTTTCTGTTGTCGGGTTTGCTGATCATCGCCGCTTTTGGTCTGTTCTTTATCACCACCCTGTTTGGTCGGGTGTGGTGTGGCTATACCTGCCCGCAAACCGTGTGGACTTTCATTTTCATGTGGGTGGAAGAACGCATTGAGGGCGGCAGAAACAAGCGAATGAAGCTGGACAAGTCACCCCGTTCCGCGGAAAAGGTGGTGAAAAAATCGCTGAAACACACGGCCTGGCTGTTGATTGCCCTGGCCACGGGCCTGACGTTTGTCGGCTACTTCTATCCCATCCGCGAACTGATCACCGATCTGTTTACCTTGCAGGCCAACGGCTGGGCGTATTTCTGGGTAGGCTTCTTCACCGTCGCAACCTACCTCAATGCCGGCTGGATGCGTGAGCAGGTTTGCCTGTATATGTGCCCCTACGCCCGCTTCCAGTCGGTGATGTTTGATCCGAACACCAGGGTGGTCTCTTACGATCCCAATCGCGGTGAACCCCGCGGCGGGCGCAAGAAAGGCGTGGAACCGGACGAACTCGGACTCGGGGACTGCATCGACTGCGGCCAGTGTGTCCAGGTCTGTCCCACGGGTATCGATATTCGGGACGGCCTGCAATACGAGTGCATTGGTTGCGCGCTGTGCATCGATGCCTGCGACGAAATCATGGATAAAATGGACTACCCCAGGGGGCTGATTCGCTACACCACCGAGAACGAGCTTGAGGGCAAGCCCTCCAAGCTCATGCGCCCACGCACCTTCGGTTATGGCGCGGTGCTGGCATTAATGATCGGCGCCATTGTGTTTGTCCTGGCGACTCGGGTGCCGGCAGAGCTGGACGTCCTCAAGGACCGCGGCGCGCCGTTCGGTTTCAACGGCCAGGGGCGAGTCGAGAATTCATACACCCTCAAAATCGCCAATATGACGGAGGTACCGCAAACCTTCGACATCTCCGTTTCCGGCATGGAGGGTATCCAACTATTAACAGATACCAGCGTAACGGTCGACAGTGGCGAAAACCGGGCACTGCCGACGGTCGTTGATGTAGATCCCGACGTTATTTCACAGAGCAACAACGTCATCCGGTTCCGTATCACGTCGGAAACCGATGAATCTCTGATTATCGAAACTGAAAGCCGATTTATCGGTCCTAACCGCTAGCATTCCAGCTACCCGTTAGAGACTTCCAAGAGAGACAATGAGTTATGACTGAAGACACTGTTAAACCCTGGTATCGCCAGCCGTGGTTCTGGTTCCTGACGATCTTTCCGTTGGCGTCCATCACCTATTGCGCCATTGCCATCACCATCGCCATGAACTCCGAAAATGCCATGGTGACCGATGACTATTCCAAAGAAGGTCGCGGTATCAACATGGAAATTGCCCGTGACCAGAAAGCCAGGGATATGGGCCTGCAGGCGGAATTTTCATTCGCGGAACGTGACATTAAACTGTCCCTGACAGGCAATGAACAGCGGGATTACCCATACCTGATCCTCAACCTGTTCCACCCGACCATCGCCGAGAAAGATCAGACTGTCCAGTTCACCCGCACCGGCGAGTCCACTTATCGCGCCACCCTGAACCAGAACGTCAAGGGTCGCTGGTACTTTGATCTGCGGGGGCCAGACAACGACTGGCGCCTGAAAGGGGAAACCTCCCTGCCTTCGGATAAAGCCATTCACATTGGCGCGGCAAACCGCTGATCCGTGTGAACCCCCTGCCCTGTTTCCACTGCGGCGAAGCAGCTGACGGATCGCCGCCCATCACTCTTGAGCTTGATGGCGAGACCCGTCACTTCTGTTGCCGGGGCTGCAAGGCTGTGTGTGAGACCATCCGTTCGGAAGGACTGACCGGT
This sequence comes from Marinobacter sp. DUT-3, assembly GCF_050379435.1. Taxonomy (NCBI): domain Bacteria; kingdom Pseudomonadati; phylum Pseudomonadota; class Gammaproteobacteria; order Pseudomonadales; family Marinobacteraceae; genus Marinobacter; species Marinobacter sp. DUT-3. The sequence goes on along the minus strand of NZ_JBNRMG010000001.1, from coordinate 427,962 downwards.
TTTTACCAATACCGGACCGAACCCGCCGCCACACCGAAACAACTCACCAGTAACGAACTGGACCGGATCCGGGAAGTGGACCACCCACTGGTTCAATCAGCCTTCGTGTCCGCCACCAAAGGCGGTCAGGAAGCCCAACTGCTGATAGAGGGCATCACCTGCGCCGCCTGCATCTGGCTGCTGGAAAACCACATGGCCAAACAACCCGGGGTGCTGTCATTTTCCGTGAACCACACCACCCAGCGAGCGCGGCTGGTCTGGTCTGCTGAACAGGCGAAACTGAGCGACCTGCTTGTCGCGATCCACGAACTGGGCTACCGGGCCCGGCCCTACCAGGCGGACGAGGCCGAGCAGGCTCTCAAGGCGGAGCACCGCTCCATGCTGATTCGGCTCGCGGTTGCGGGTATCGGCACCATGCAGAGCATGATGCTGGCATTCCCCCTGTATTTCGAGATGATCAACGACCTGTCTCCGGATTTCATTTCTTTTTTTCGCTGGTTCAGCCTACTGGTTGCCACGCCGGTGGTATTGTTCAGCGCCCGGCCCTTTTTCCGCAACGCCCGCAGGGACTTGCGTAGCCGGCACCTGACCATGGATGTACCCGTCGCCATTGCCATTGGCCTGGCCTACGCCGCCAGCGCCTGGGTCACCGTCATGGGTGGTGACGAAGTCTATTTCGAATCGGTGTGTATGTTTACCTTTTTCCTGTTGCTGGGCCGCTACATCGAGATGCAGGCCCGATACCGGGCAGGACTCACCGGTAATGCCCTGGCTGGCTTCCAGCCCGACGTCGCTACCCGTGTCAGTGGTGATACCACCGCCATTGTTGCCACACATGAACTGCGAACCGGAGATACCATCCGGGTGCGTCCCGGCGAAACGCTACCGGTGGACGGTCGCATCATCAGCGGTCATTCCACACTGAATGAAGCCGCCCTTACCGGTGAATACCTGCCGGAAACCCGCCGGCCTGGCGATACTGTGCATGCCGGCAGCGTTAACGGGGAGAACCCGCTGGACATCGAAGTTGCCAGCGCCGGCGCCCAGACCCGGCTCTCAGGCATTCTGCGCATTCTCGACCGCGTGCAGGCAGAGAAACCGCCGGTGGCGCGGATGGCCGATCGCATCGCCGGCACCTTTGTCAGCCGGGTACTGATCCTGACGCCGCTGGTCTGGATCGGCTGGTGGCTGGCCGGGGCCGACAATGCGTTTGATATTACCCTGTCGGTATTGGTGGTCACCTGCCCCTGTGCGCTGTCGCTGGCAACCCCGACGGCCATCACCTCGGCCACGGTCAGGCTACGCCGGCTGGGGTTCCTGCCTACCCGGGGCCACACCCTCGAATCCCTCAATGACATAGACACCGTTATTTTCGACAAGACCGGCACCCTCACCCGTGGTGAACTCAGCCTGATCGAAACACGGGTAACCGGTTCCCTGGATGAATCAACCTGCATCAGTCTCGCCACTGGCCTGGAAAAACATTCCGAGCACCCCATTGCCCGGGTATTCCAGCCGTTCGCCGGCGCTTCCGTATCCGCCGTCACCAACCACCTGGGTGGCGGGTTGTCCGGCATCCATAATGGCAAACCGGTCTATATCGGCCACAGTGAGTTTGTCAGGCAGCATACCCGGGCCACGCAACCATCCGTGCCGACCGGTCAGGGAATCGATATCTGGCTGGCTACCGATGATCAGTGGCTGGCCTGCTTTACGCTGGACGACCAGCCCCGGCCTGACGCAAGGACCACCATCGCCAGACTGAAGTCTTCGGGCATCCACACACTTCTACTCAGTGGTGACCGGTCGGGACACGTGGCGCAGATCGCCCAACAGGTGGGTGTTGATGAAGCCATTGGTCAGGCCACGCCGGAACAGAAGCTGGAAACGTTACAGAATCTTGTAGCCCAGGGCCGCAAGGTGATGATGGTAGGCGACGGATTGAACGATCTGCCTTCCATGGCTGGAGCGGGAATTTCTGTGGCCATGGGCAACGCCGCTGATCTGACGCAACTCAAGGCGGACGCCGTACTGCTCAATGGCCAGTTGATGCAACTGACCGAGGCCATGAACACCAGTCGCCTGACTCGCAGGATTATTCGTCAGAACCTGGGCTGGGCGCTGGTATACAATGTGCTGGCACTACCGCTGGCAGCGGCGGGAATGGTGCCGCCCTGGCTTGCTGCCATTGGCATGTCACTGAGCTCCCTGGTGGTGGTGCTGAACGCCCTGAGACTTGGCCGGACCGCGCCTGACAGCCATCAATCGGAGCATGCGGTTGGCGTCCCGACAACGTCCTGATACCGTAGTCAGACTACCCGGTTACCTTGAGGTTTCACCGTGCAAATAGTAATGATTCTGGTCCCCGTCATGCTGATCCTGGTGGCGCTGGGGATCGTCCTGTTCTCCTGGGCCGTCAAGAATGGCCAGTACGATGACCTGGACGGCCCGGCACACCGGATCCTGTACGATGACGACAAGGATATGATCCCGGATGACGCCAGGCAGGCCAGTGAACGGAAGGTTGCTGACACGGACAAGGCCGAAGACGAGAAAAAAGACCGTTGATGAGCGAAGGCCTGTATCTGAGTTACCCCAGCGCCTTTCTGATCGGCTTGCTGGGCAGCACCCATTGCCTGGGTATGTGTGGCGGCATCAGCGCATCGCTGTCCATGGCCCTGCCGGTCGGCAAGGGCTTTCGCATACGTCAGACCTTGATGTTACTGGCCTTCAATGGCGGGCGTATTGCCAGCTATACGATGATCGCAGCCCTGGTTGCACTGCTGAGCACCAGCGCCGCCGCACAATGGGCCCAGCTCGCGCCGGTACTGAGAACCATCGCCGGTATGCTATTGATTCTGATGGGCCTGTCCATGGGGCAGTGGTGGCAGGGTATTCGTTATATCGAACGGGCGGGAGCACCGATATGGAAACGGATATCTCCCCTGACCCGCCGCTTCCTTCCCGTTCAGCATGCCTGGCAGGCCCTTGCCCTGGGTGGGTTGTGGGGGTGGCTGCCCTGCGGCCTGGTCTATAGCACCCTGGGCTGGGCCGCACTGCAACCCTCCGTTGGCAGTGCCGCCGCTACCATGGCATTTTTTGGCCTCGGCACCCTACCCTCCATGCTGGCGACCGGATACGCAGCCACCTGGATACGAAAACTTCAGGGCCAGAAACAGGTTCGCCAGCTCACCGGCGTGTTATTGATTGGTTTCGGAATCTGGACACTGCCCCTCGGTATGGTTATACACGGGGGGCATGGCGGGTAAGGAAGGGAAACGGGTTCCGGATTCAGATATTAAGCACGTCCAGCCGGCCAAAGTCTTCCGGCTCAGGCTCTACGGAACCAACGGCCGGAGCGGCCTGCGCGTTCAGCCGCTTGCCTTCACGGAAATCGTACAAAGAGTTATCCGCCAGATGCGACGGCTCCACGTTGCACATGGCCCGGAACATGGTTTCCAGCCGGCCCGGGTGCTGCTTGTCCCAGGTCTGGAACATTTCCTTGATCACCTGGCGCTGCAGGTTTTCCTGGGAACCACACAGATTGCAGGGAATGATCGGAAATTCCCGCAATGCCGCGTAGCGGGCAATATCCTTTTCGCGACTGAATGCCAGCGGGCGGATGACGGTATTTCTGCCATCATCGCTGTGCAGTACCGGCGGCATCGACTTAAGCTTGCCGCCATAGAACATGTTCAGGAACAGGGTTTCCAGAAGGTCATCCCGGTGATGCCCCAGCGCGATCTTGGTGACACCGTGCTCTTCCGCAAAATTATAGAGAATTCCACGACGTAGACGGGAACAAAGTCCGCAGGTGGTCTTCCCTTCCGGCACTTTTTCCTTAACAATACTGTACGTGTCCTTTTCGATGATGTGGTACTCGATACCCATGGATTGCAGGTATCCAGGCAACACCTCTTCCGGGAAACCCGGCTGTTTCTGGTCAAGGTTGACTGCAATCAGCTCAAAGGAGACCGGCGCGCTTTTCTGCAGGTTCATCAGGATATCCAGCATGGCATAGGAATCCTTGCCGCCGCTCAGGCAGCACATAACCTTGTCACCGGCTTCAATCATCGAAAATTCTGCAATGGCCTGCCCGACTTCACGGCGCAGACGCTTCTGCAGTTTGTTAAGTTCCAGTTTGTTCCTGCGATCCGCCTCGGACGACAGGGTTTGATCTGGGTTGGCAGTCATTGCATCGGACATAAAACACTACGTTCACTGGATTGGTGGGCTCAGGATTATACGCGTGTGAAACACTCAGGGACAGGATACCGACATGGATATGTTACAGAGCAGGGATGAAGCCGTTGGCAAACGGGAAACCAACCGGATCCGCAACCGCAGCGCCATCCTGCTGGCGGCCCGGGAATGCTTTCGGGAAAAGGGGTACGATAACTCCACCATCCGCGACATCGTGCGCCGGACCGGCCTGGCGGCGGGTACGTTCTATAACTACTTCTCCAGCAAGCAGGACATTTTTGCCGCCCTGCTGAACGACTTTCTCAACCACCTCAACGCCAACCTGACCGGTTTACGGCAAACGCCCGGCACCACGGAAGACTTTATCCATTCGGCCTATCTCGCCCTGTTCCGTGCCACTGCGACTGATCCACTGGTCTATGAACTGGCACACCGTAACGATCACGCCATCCGGGATCTGTTCGGGTCGGATCTTCTGGGGCTGGCGATGCTGTCTCTGGAGGAAGACGTTCAGCGGGCCGTCGAGAAAGACCTGCTGCCTGACGTGGATCAGGACTACCTTTGCGCGGTGTTTTCCGGCGTTGCCTACGAAATGAGCCTGCGCGTTGCGGAACGCGCCCTCCAGACGCCGGACAAGGGGGAGCGGGAAGCCCACCAGGCCGCACACTTTGCCTCCACACTGTTTCTTGGCGGGCTGACTCGCTTGGCCAAGCTTTCCTAACGTTGCCCGGTCCCCTAACATGGAGCCATGAACGAATCATCCCCGACCAACACCCCAAAGGCCGACAGGCCAGTACCATCGAAGTCCGACAAGGAGGCGGTGCTCGACCTGCAGATCCAGCACATGCTGATTGCGGTTGAGCACGAGCTACGCCAACACCCTGCGGGCATGAATGAGCTGACACTGATCAAACGCCTCCAGGGCTCGCCCTGGGAGCTGATCGGCGACGTCTCATTCAGTGAACCGGAGCAACTCTACCCGGTCCACTTCCTGCTGTTTCACACCCTGTACCGGTTGCGGGATCAACTTGCCGAATCGAGAGAAACCATCACCATTTCACCCATGCACCTGCGGCTCTACGAGAATCCGGTTGTTTCCGGCTCCGGTGTCGCCGGAGAAGTCGATGCCCTAAGAACCTTTTACCTGGACCTGACCCAGTACCGGATGTCCGGGGACAGCATCCAGAAAATGATGAACGACTTCTGGAACGGACATTACCCGCAGCGTCCTCCACACCAGGAAGCCCTGAACGCCGCCGAGGTCCTGGGCTTTGACTGCCTTCCGGACAGCTTCGGCAAGGTCAAACACCGGTTCCGCCGCGCCGTCATGCAGGCCCACCCGGATCGGGGTGGCGATACCGAAAGCATTCAGAGCCTGAACCAGGCCTTTGCGACACTTAAAGCCCACTTTCAATAAATAGCCAGACTGAGGATTAACGAATGGTCAAAACAACCACACGTTTTGTCTGTGGATTACTGTTTATCAGCGTCGCCATCGGCGCCAGGGCCGATCTTGTGGTTCTCCAGTACCACCACGTCAGCGATGCCACTCCGCCTGCAACGAGTACCTCCGTCTCGCTGTTCGAGGAACAGCTGGAGATGATTGAAAGACTGGAGCTGGATGTGGTCGACCTGCAGAAAGGCACCGAAGCCGCGCTCGGCGGTGAGCTGGACGGCAGCAAACAGGTCGCGATTACCTTTGACGACGCCTACGATTCCGTCTACACAGCTGCGGCTCCCATGCTGGAAGACAGAGGCTATCCCTACACAGTCTTCGTCAACACCGACGCAGTCGGGGGCCGCGGATACATGAGCTGGGATCAACTGAAAGAGCTCGAAAGCAAAGCCTCCGTCACCATCGCGAACCACAGCCACGATCACGGACACCTGGCAAAGCGACCCGATGAGAGCCAGTCAGGCTGGGAGCAAAGAGTGGAAAGCAGTTTGGACCAGGCTCAGTCGATCCTGAAGGAGAAACTTGGCACCGATGTTCCCATGTTTGCGTATCCCTATGGCGAGTTCGATGCCGGGCTTGAGGAAAAGCTGGCGGAAAGAGAATGGATCGGTTTTGGCCAGCAGTCCGGCGCGGTGGGGGAAACCTCCAGTATTACCCGCTTGCCACGATTCCCCATGGCTAATGCCTATGGCCAGCTTAACAGCCTGAAGAACAAGCTCCTCAGCAAGGCGCTACCGGTGGATGCCAGCACCTTGCCGGCGGGTATTGTCACCGACAACCCGCCAACCCTGGAATTGACGCTCCCCGATCACATCAGCGTAAACCGACTGACCTGCTTCGCATCTGGCCAGGGTCGTATCGACGTCAACCCCAGCGGCCCGGGTATCGTCAGAGTGCGAGCTCCGGACGCGTTCAACAGCCGGCGCTTCCGTTACAACTGCACTCACCCAACCGATGACGGCAGCTATTACTGGCTGTCTCAGCAATGGCTGGATCTGAGTAAACCGGAAGACTAAAGCTAACGCTCCCGGATCTCAGCCAGCCCAAGCTCACCCAGCCGGCTGTGTTCGATGGCACGGGGCCCCCGCTTATCTTCGATAACGGTTTGGCCCCTCAGGTCCTCGTCCCGGGTAAAGATCACCATCCAGCGCTCACCGTGCCCGGGAAACACCGGAATAAAAGATTCCAGGTAACCACGGCGGTGCCAGGTTTCCGGGACATAGTCCGCCACCAGGTCGGTCACGATTCTCACCGGCTTCATGGCCACATCCAGGAAAGCCACGGACGGCACAAACATCCCCTCCCTCGCGAATGATCGCAGGCGCATGATGAAATCCCGCCTGCCGGCTCCCGCCGGAATCCGAACCAGTCGATAGTGGCTGTGCCCGGTGATGAATGAATGGGCCGGGGAACTGTCATCGACAGTCAGACCAAACTCACGATCACTGTGCCAATCCTCGACATCGCCCCGGCCGAAAGCCTCACAACAGTTCTCCGCCCAACGCTCCAGGAAGCTGTCTCCGGCAGCCTCAACACCGAGAATAGCAAAGGCATCCGGGTCGCCCCCCTCCCGCTCCACAACGGGATCTGGAGAGTCGCTGCGTTGGTAGATACTGGCGGGCGTCAGTTGCACCGGCGGTTTGATGCGCCCTTTTTCCACATCGGACCGGGTATCCGGCTGGTAATAGCTGGTGCGGATATTGCCATCAGCGTCCTGCCAGGTGAAATAAGGCTGGGGTTCCCCAGGGCGAACATAGCCCCGTCGCTCCAGTTCGTTTCCGTCTGGATAGTTCTCCAGATTGAACTCGGCGTCCTCGTCGGAAGCGGATGGGCTGGGGTGTCCTGGATCCGGGCGAGGATCCTCGGTTTCAGGTTCTGGCTCACGAATGATCCGCGAATGCTGAACCCTGCCCTGATCGTCCACCCAGGTGAAATAGCCCTCCCGGGAAGACGATGTGCCGCCACTGCCCTGGCAACCGGCCAACAGGACCACCGCCAGGGTGAGCGAGGCTATATGGGCACCCCGATGCAGGGGTCGGCTGTTCGACATAACGGCTGATCACCTGAACGACGCCACCGATTCCCGGTTTGCGTCAGAATTTGGTCCGGAAACTGAGCCCCGCCATAACCACTCGCAGGGAGGTTTTCACATCCAGCCCGGCGTACGGGTTGTAGATGATATTGGTTATATTGTCACAGTTGACGTTGCAACTGGTATCCGCCGGAATGGTTTCGACGGAGTGGAGGTAACTCAGGTTCATATCGATTTCGGTGTCCTTGTCCCACTGATACCCCATGCCGATGCTGTACAGGTTGGCGCCCCCGAACGGGGCCATGATGGATCGCTGATCATCCGGAATCACCGAATCACGGATCTCCACCCCGGCCCTCAGGTCCAGTCGGGATGAGGCGTGGAACTCTACCCCGAACGCCCAGTTCCACTGGTCGGTGAAGCCCAGGGGCAACCGCAGGGTATCCGGTGTGGCGTTGTCCGGAGACAGGATACGCGCCGCATTGAGAAATTCCAGGTTGCGGTCAAAGCGGAACAGGAACGCATCCCACTGCTTGTAGTCGGTCCAGCCCACATCCACATTCACAGTCAGTTTCGGGTGGACATCCACGCTGACGCCGGTCTGGAAATGCTGCGGATACACCAGGTCCATGCTGACGTTACCGGCCTCACGGGGGGCGCCGGAAGGCAAACTGAGAATGGCGGAGGAAATCGCGCCCAGTACCGAGCCGTTCACACTCTGCCAGAAGCCGGACCAGTCATCGGTGTACTCGATCTCGAAGGTACCCTTGAGGTTCATATCCGCTTCGGACGTATAGCTCGCGCCCCAGCTGAACCAGTCCGTCGGCTCCCACATCACCCCGAGGGAATAGGTGGGAGACAGGGTTTCCTGAACATCGATGCTCAAGGCGCCAATATCGTCCCAGGGGCCCACATTACCGCCGCATAACGCCAGCCATGGTTGTAGTGGTTCGTCACCACTCTCACAGTTAAAGGCGTCCTGGAGCACTTCCGCCACCCCCAGCAGCATATTGGGCGCCCGCATGTACTGGTCTGCGGCTATCCCCATGTGGGACAGGTGAATACCGGCACCCACGGACCACTCGTCATTGATCTCATAACCAATGGTGGGGGCCAGGTAAGTGGTCCTTTGCAGCGCTGTCGCCTGGGGCTGATAGCGGCCCGGATCGTCCTTGTCCCGGTAAAAACCGGCCGCCAGCGGCAGATAAAATGCGTTGGCGAAAGTCAGCTTGGAGCCCGGCGGATTAATGCTGATGCCCGCCGATGGCGCGATAGCCGGGCCCGGAGGCGCGCGCAGAATGCCATACCCCGGCAGGTACAACGCCACATTATTGGTGTGACTGTGGCTATTGGCGACCGGGTCCCGTTGTTCACCAGTGAGCGGATCGGTCTCCAGGCCATCAATACCGAATATTTCATAGCCATCCGGGGCATGGAAATCGGCATCGACATCGAGGTAAACACTCATCAGGTTTACTTCAAGCTGGCGTCCGTCCAGCTTGGTCAGACCCGCCGGATTGTAATGAATCGCCATAATTCCGGGCGGATCTGCCGTAACTGCGTTCCCCAGCGCCAGGGCCTTGGGGTGAATCGTCAGGTTCTGCGCGAGCTGGGCCTCGGCACCACACGAGATGGTCGCGGCGATCACCGCCCCGAGAATCTTCTTGTTGTGGCTGGTCATTCCCATGGAATCTTCCCTTCCCGTAAAACGTCAGCGGCTTCGATCACTCTTTGAGGCCGGAGAATTTGATGGGCAGGGACACACCCAGAGAAAAGTCCGGGGCATCCTCGGTCAGACCAATACCAAGGCTGGTATTCACGATGGTGGTGTCACTGACGCGGGTGCCCAGCGAAAGACTGAGAAACCCGGTCATCTGGTCCTGGGCAACCGCCTGGTCACCATTGGAAAAACTCAGGATGGTTTCATCGCTGTAACTGAGCTGGGCTGACACGCTGAGGGAAATGTCGTAAGACAGGGAATAGGCAAACCCGGCGGAGCCTGACAGGCCGAAACCCGGCTCTACCTTCTCCAGCAATCTCGCCCCCCGGACCTGCTGCAGGCCAGATTCAGTCAGTTTATAGGTGGCGCTCAGGGAACCGAACACCACCACCGGGTCCAGCACCTTCGACAGGCTCGCGCCGCCACCGATCGAATAATAGCCACTGCCAGTGGAGAGCTGCTCGTTAATATCAATTTCGTAGGGGCTGACACCCGTCTTCGAGGTGAGCGTTCCGAACAGGGTGGTGGACATCTTGCCCGGGACGTACGCAAACGGTTGCCAGCGGGCGGTAAAGGAAATATCCCCGAAATCATAAACGCTGAGCTCGTCCTGGGTGTCGTACTTGACCACCAGCGGTACCCGGGTGCCAATCGTCAGGTTGTCCAGAAACCCATAGTCATAGGAAAAAGCGTTGGTAAAGTTGTGGGTGGCCGATGGCACGACATCGAGGTTACGAACCGAACCGTTGGTAATGGCCAGGTCCAGCCGCTGATCAGCGGTGTAGCTGTAATCAAAGGAATAGTTCAGGGAATGGGAGCCTTTTTTCTGCAGCGAGTAGTTCTTCTCGGTTGCCTGAAAAACCTCTTCCAGTTGACGGGTGGAATCCTCGTCACCCTCCTGTTTCGATAGTGCCTCCCTCGCCTGGTCGACACTGCCTTCCTGTGACATCGCCATCCCGGGCAACAGGCCGGCTATAGAACAAAGGATAAAACCTCGCACAAACCAACGATTCATCCTGACTCCCTTAAATTCTGGTTTTATTATTCCTGATCCCCGGACACTGAATCCGGGCCATTAATTCCGGCGGTAATGAAGCTGCTTGCGCGTGTTCTCCACGCTGCCATCCGGATTGTTTTTCTGGCGTTCAAGCAGATTCTGAATGCGCCTGGCGGTTGATTCATGGAACTCGGGGACCTGCTGCAGCGCGAGCAGGGTCATGGTCTGGTCGTCTATGAAACGCAGATCCTCTTCCTTGAGCTCCAGGTAATCCAGCGGTTGGTCGCTACCCGGAAACACGATGAACAGCACGTTGTCATCCCACTTCTCTTCAAACTGGGCCAGGGTGAAGGAAATGTTCCCCACCGCCGGGTCAGCGAGATAGACCCGATCGTCGCGAATGGTCCGGAGCACAACAAAATGTTTGAAGCCGGCGTGGTGAATCGGAACGATGGCGGGGTGATCCAGGTCAATCAGATCGTCAATGCTGGCCTTGAATCCGCCGGAGGGATATCCCAGCGCTGTCACCAGGCGTTTCATGTCCAGCATGGAAAAGGCACGGCGCTGAACGATCCGTTCGCTCTCCCCGTAATGAAGCAGGCCTTCCATCACCTGGCGTTCGTTCAACGTCCGCCCGAGGTAGAAGTTCAATACCGTGGTGAGCGCCGCGCTGCCGCAACTGTAGTCATAGGCCTGGCGGACAATGTTACGGAACTTCTGCTCTACCAGTGGCTCTACCCGGACATCCGAACGCAATTCCACCGGCCCGCTGTCAACATCCTGTTCAATGACCACCGTGCCTCTGTCATAGGGCTCCACCACGGTTGCTTCCTGCACCATGGTGAAAGTTAGAATGGATCCGGCGAGCACCAGCAGCATGTCAGAAGAAGTCCCTGGTTATTATTGGTTTCGGTCTGTCGCACGTATTATTGAGTTACACGTTGTTACGGTAAGATACCGAAAAGCCCAGGGCCTTAAAGATAACTGTGCCTCAAATCTGTCGCTGCAGAAGAGGCCGTGGGGAAAGGTTTTGAGAACTGGTTCAAGGCATTGCCACCACAGGCACAGAAGTTGACTACCGGGGCGAAAGCCGGTATCACACCCATTGAAGTTGCCAGTAACCCAACCTGAAGATCCTGATGACAACAACACTTAACCCGGGGCGCCTGACATTTATCGCTGCCAAAAACCAGCGGCCCTTTCTACCTGCATCACTCCTGCCCAGGGAGAAATTCGATGATCTGCTGCACGGGCCGGAACCCATCAGTCTGCTGCTGGTTCATGCGCCAGCCGGCTATGGCAAAACCACCTGTATCGCCGAACGGCTTCAGATACTTGAGACCAGAACCGCCTGGTATCGACTGGAGAGCAGTGACAACGATCCCGCCCGGTTTGCCGGCTATCTGGCCCAGGCGTTTGAGGTCCAGTCACCGGGCGCCAGCTCCGGCACGCTGGAAACGCTGCAAACCAGCGGCTACTCCGGACTGGAAGCCTTTCTGACCGATCTGCTGGCCGAGTTACCTCAGGACGATGAACCTCTGTACCTGGTCCTTGATGATTATCATCTGATTGAAAATCAGGCTGTCCACGACAGCCTGCGCTTCCTGCTTCGCCATCTTCCCTCCCACGTCACCCTGGTGCTGATAAGCCGCACCCTGCCCCCCGTCGGCGTCGCCCAGCTGCGCATGCAGGGACGGATGGGCGAAATCACTGGCCGTGACCTGGCGTTCAGCGCGGACGAGGCCCAGAGATACTTTGAAAAACGTTTGCCCTTCGAGGTTTCACGGGAAAGTATTGAGCGTGCAGTCAGGCGGGTGGAAGGCTGGATATCGGCACTGCAGTTGCTGTCTGCCTCAGCGGTTACCAGCATCGAGTTCGGTGACTTCGTGGACCAGTTGGAACACGGCAACCAGCATATCTTCGATTACTTTGATGAACTGCTCGGCCAGAGCCTGACCGAGCAGCAACGGACGTTCCTGCTGCGCACCAGCATCCTTGACCGCTTTAATGCCGCCATGGTCATGCGCGTGATGAATGACAACGATGGCCAGGCCCTGCTCAGCAGTCTTTTGGCCCTGGGGCTGTTTATCACGCCCGTTGACAATTCCGCTCTGTGGTTCCGTTACCACCCGCTGTTTTCAGTCTATTTACGCCACCTGCTGAGCTGCACTACCCGGGAGAACCAGCAGGAGCTCCATCAACGCGCAACCGATGCGTGGCTGGACCTGGATCACGCGGAAGAGGCCGCAAAACACGCCATTGCTGCGAAGGACTCAGACCGCATTACCCGAGTACTGACTGCCCATGGCCGCAAGTTCTTCACTGAAGGGCAGTTCAGCCTCCTCCAGCGCTGTCTGGACACCCTGCCCCAGGATGTCATTGCACAGGACCCGACCCTGACACTGCTGCGAGCCTGGGTTGCGCAGGGACAATACAGGTTTGATGAAGTCGAGAACTGGCTGTCTGCGGCGGAAACCCGTCTGCAGGCCTCGATGAACGAAGACACCCAGCGGGCGATCGAAGGCGAGTTCAGCGCCATTCGCGCCCAGGTTGCAATGAACTACGGGGACCATGAGCGGGCCCTGGCGCTGGCAAAGGAAGCGATCAACCAGGAAGCCCGGTTTCTGCCGACCTCCCGGGTTGCGGCGGCGTCAGTGATCGGTGAGGCCCTGTTCGTTCAGGGCCAGCTTGAGGAGGCCCTGGAACGGATGCAGGATACCGAGCACCTCGCCCGCACCCACCATGCACACCAGAACGTACTCTGGGCCCTGTGTCAGCAGTCCGAGATCAGCGTTGCCATGGGGTTACTGCAGAAGGCCTATAACATTCAGGAGCGGGCATTCCAGTACGCCGAGGAAAATCACCTCAATCATCTGCCCATCCTTGAATTCCTGTTCCGGATCCGTAGCCAGATCATGTGGGAATGGCATCATCTTGAGAGTGCCGAGCGTTGTGCCCTCCAGGGTATCGAGATTCTCGAAGCCCAGGGCGAGCGCTGGTATGTGCAAAGCCATACCTCGCTGGCAAAAGTCGCGCATGCCCGCGGCCGGCAAACCCTGTGCGCCGATTACATCGCCCGTATCCAGAAAATGCTGGCCGCCGGCGACTACCACCTGGACTGGGTCGCCAACGCCCATGCCACCATGCTGACCTACTGGGACGCGGTGCGCGATCATGACTCGATCCAACGGTGGCTGACCATTGCCCCGCCCTGCGACCCTACCGCTGCGACCAACCACTTCCACCAGTGCAACGGCCGCAACCAGGCAAGGGCCCTGATGAGCCTCGGGCAGTTCGAACAGGCCCTGCCGTTGCTGAACGCACTTACCGAAGTGGCGGAAAGGATCGGCCTGAGAACCGATCTCAACCGCAACCACATTGCCCTGGCCTATCTGTACTGGCAAATGGAAAGCCGGGACCAGGCCCTGACCCACATGAAAAGGGCGTTAACACTGGCCAGCACCACCGGTGCAGTGGGCAGCTTTCTGCGCATGGGGAAGGCGCTGATCGTTATCCTGAAGGCGCTGATCAATGAAGGAACCATTGACGGCATGGAGCTCCAGCGTGCCGAGCGGCTGATTCAACTGGCCCAGCAGCAACGGGATTTTAGCCGCGCGATCCGCATTTCACTGGACGAAGCCATTATCCAGGACATTATCGATCGGCCGGATGTGCCGGAGCTGATCCGGACGTCTCCCCTCACCCGCCGGGAATGGCAGATCCTGAGCCTGATTCATGCCGGCCTGTCCAATGACCAGATTGCGGAGCACCTGAAGGTGGCCTCCACCACGGTGAAGACCCACATTCGCAGCCTGTACCAGAAACAGAACATCAGCCACCGTGGGGAAGCCATTGAACTGGCCAAGGATCTACTCAGCAAGATTCAGGGCGAATAAGCATTACAGGCTGAATACCAGCCCGAGCAGCATGTAACTCAACAGGGTCACCACGACAATGCCCATGATGTTGAGGGCAAACCCCGCACGGATCATGTCCTGAATTTTCATGTGACCGCTGGAAAACACGATAGCGTTCGGCGGGGTGGCCACCGGCATCATGAATGCACAGCTCGCGGCAATCGCCGCCGGAACCGTCAACAGCAGGGGCGACAGATCCTGAGACATTGCCAGTGCGCCGAGTAACGGCAGGAAAGCGGCGGCCGTGGCAGTATTGCTTGTCACTTCCGTCAGGAAAATGATGACGCCTGCGACCAGAACAATCATCACAATGGCAGGAAGGTGACCGGCCACACTCAGGCTCTCGGCGATCCACTCCGCCAGCCCGGAACTGCTGATCACACCAGCCATTGCCAGACCACCTCCGAACAGCAGCAAGACACCCCAGGGAATACCCTGGGCAGTTTCCCAATCCAACACGAATACCCGCTCTTTTACATTGACGGGAATCAGGAACATGGCTACCGCCGCCGCAATGGCGATACCGGTATCACTGAGCCATGGCATTAATCCGTCCGACAGCAATGGCCGGAAAATCCACGCCGAAGCGGTAAGCACAAACACGATTCCAACCAGCTTCTCTCCCTTCTGCAGCGGACCAAGAGCCGATAGTTCTTCACGAATCATGGCTCCGCTGTCGCCCCGACTGGCCAGACCAAAATCCTTTCTTGTGAGCCACCACCATGTCAGTGACAACATAACGACAGTGACAGGGACGCCAATCAGCATCCACTGGGCAAATCCGATGGATACTCCCTGATTCTCACTGAGATAGGCCGCCAGCAGAGCATTGGGCGGTGTTCCGATGAGCGTGGCAATGCCGCCAATACTCGCGGAGTAAGCAATTGCCAGTAAAAGTGCCGTTGCATACCTGCGCTGACCTTCAGGCTTCGAGCTCCCCACCATGGCGATCACGGACAAACCAATGGGCAGCATCATAATCGAGGTGGCGGTGTTACTGACCCACATACTCAGAAAAGCCGTTGCGATCATGAATCCGGCAATCTGTCGTTTCGGCTTGTCGCCGACCGACCGCAAGGTCAGCAACGCAATCCGCCGGTGAAGATTCCAGCGTTGCATTGCCAGCCCCAATGTAAAACCACCCAAAAACAGGAAGATAATCGGGTTGGCGTAAGGGGCGGTGGCCTCCCTGACGGAACCGAGCCCCAAAGCGGGTACCAGCACAATCGGCAACAGTGCTGTGGCCGGAATGGGAATGGCTTCCGTGGACCACCAGGTTGCCATCAGTAGCATCAACCCGGCTGCTGCCCAGGCGGCATCACTCATGCCTTCCGGGGCCGGTAGCGCCAAAGTGAGCAACAGCAATAGCGGGCCCAGAAACAAACCGATCAACTGACTTTTGGGCAATCCGTCTTGTTGTATTTCACGGTCAGGTACATCAGGCATAGATCGCGTTCCATCACCGAATCATGGATTTACAAGAAGGCCCGCATCCCTCAGCTATCGGCACACCCAACACAGACCGTCGTGTAAGGCAGTACCTGCAGCCGTCGTGGATCAATCTCTTCCCCACAGCGCTCACACTCTTCCCCCACACCCTGCCGGATGCGATCCAGCGCATGTTCAATCTGGGCCAACTCAGACCGCGTTTCGGATTCCAGGGAATCCACCACTTCGTCGTTCTGGGTTTGCACCGCCTGCTCTTCGAAATCCTTCTCCAGGGCGCCGTCCTCGCGGTGCTGGTGAGCCTCATAGCGTGACAGCCGTGCTTTCAGATCGGCTCTCAGGGTTTCCAACTCGGATTGTCGGTTATTCATGGCGCACCTCCTGAAATAGACGCCGATGGTCTGTGAAAACCAAAGACCACAGACTAAATCATAAGCTGGACCCAGATTTGATGCTTGTCAAAATTACCGCTCCCGTTCCGATGTCTCGCCCGTCAGTCGTTAATATGGCACCATTCCGCCCTTATCATCGGCGGAGCAACTTGTCATGTTTTACACCACCGCAGCCGCACTGGCTGTTGCCCTAATACTGTTCACCTGGCTTGGCGTACGCGCCAGGCTGGCCGAAGGTAGCCTGGATGATTTCGTTACGGCACGGAACACCCAAGGGGCGAGGGCCCTCGGCTTCAGCTTTCTGGCATCGGGCATGGGTGGCTGGATTCTTTTTGCCCCCCCGGAAGTCGGCGCTCTGGTAGGACCACTGGCTTTGGCAGGGTACGCTCTCGGCGCGGCGCTTCCCTTTATCGTATTTGCCTTCTGCGGGCCGGCCATTCGTCGCTTCCTGCCCCAGGGCCGGAGCATTGGCGAATTCGCCCAGGCCTGCTACGGCAACAGTGTTCGCCGTTACGTATCACTGATTTCCGTGCTGTATATGCTGTGCTTCCTCACTGCAGAACTAACCGCCATTGGCGCTATCACCTCCATGCTTTCAAATATAAACGGCAATATCGCCGTGGTGGGTGTTGCCGTTGCAACACTCATCTACACGGCTTGGGGAGGTTTGCGGGCAAGTCTTGTGACTGATCAGTGGCAGGCATTCCTGTTGATTGCCCTGCTGATAATTGTCGGTGTAGTGGCAACCGACCGGCTGCCGGAAGTGAGTATGGAGCACGCCGCGTCAGTGCCGGTGCCCAGCGCGCTGGGCGTTGCAATGACCCTGGTCATCGCGGTGACCGCCGCCAACCTGTTTCATCAGGGTTACTGGCAGCGCCTATGGTCCGCCCGCGATACCTCTTCCCTCCAGCGCGGTGCGTTCTTTGGCGGCATCATTACCATTGCCGTGGTGGCCGTGGTCGGCTCGCTGGGGATCGCCGCGGCCATGAGCGGCACTGACCTGGGCTCCCCTCCCATTCCATTCTTTGCCATGCTCTCAGGTGCACCGGCCTGGCTGACCATCCCGGCCCTGGTACTGGCGTTGACCCTAGTCGCTTCCTCGGTGGACACCCTTCAGAATGCCCTGGCCTCATTGGCTGTTACCGAGAAGAAAGGGCTATCTCTCACATCCGCACGCTGGATTACGGTGTTGCTGATGATTCCCGTGGTGCTGGTGGCGCTACAGGGCATCTCCGTGCTCCGGCTGTTCCTGATCGCCGACCTGCTGTGCGCAACCGCCGTGATTCCGGTACTTATGGGGCTGTGGAAGAAAATGTCGACAACCGCAGCCGTCGGTGGCGGGTTAGCAGGGCTGGTTGGCGCCATCCTGCCCGGCTGGATCAGCGGTGGCACCCTGATTGCCGGCCTGGAGGCAGCCAGCTTCCCCGGGGCAATTCCAACTCTACCCCCCTTCCTTGGGGCGCTGTTGTGCTCAGCGGTCGCCAGCCTGTTGCTGGCAACCCTGGCGGGACGGAAACAGGCAGCCTAAGCTTCCCGAGCCTGACCGGACACCTGAAACTGTCCGGTCAGGCGCTGCAGTTTACGCGCAGCAACCCGGGTCTGTTCAGAGCTTCCGGTGAGCTCCTCGATAACCCCGTTCATCACCGCAGCGCTTTCCGCTACATCCGAGGTCTGGCTACTCTGCTGCCGATTGGTCTCCGCTATGCCGGTAATGGCCCGAAACAGCTTTTCCACCATGTGATGGAGGGCCGAGTTATCATCGGCCGCTGCCTCAGCCTTTTGAAGCCTTTCTTCCATTTCCGACATGCCCTCTTCCATGGTCACCACCGCCCGACGGGTTTCCTCCTGAACCCGCTCAAGGCGCTCACCAATTTCCTCCGTCGCATGGGCCGTGCGACTCGCCAGGTTTCGCACTTCATCGGCAACGACCGCAAAGCCGCGGCCCGATTCTCCCGCCCTCGCGGCTTCAATGGCCGCATTGAGCGCCAGCAGATTGGTCTGTGCAGCAATATCGTTAATCACCAGCGCCGTTTTGCTGATCTCCCCGGTACGCTCATTGGCCGCCCGGATGCTTTCCGCCGAACGAGTGATCACCGCACGGATACTCTGGGTTTCCTGACTGACTCGCGCAAACTGTTCCCTGGCCCGGGTCACCACTTCCTCCACGCCCGCCCGCATTTCCTGGGCCGTGGTAGAGGCATTGGTGATCTCGTTTTCCTGGTGATTGGCGCCTTCAAGCATGCCGGTAATATCCCCGAGAACCTGGCGGATTCTCTCATCGGCCAATCGATTCTGGGTCATCAGGTGCTCGCTAGCGGCACCCGACTCTTTTGCCAGGGTGATAACCTGGCCAACCATGCCGTCAAGGCTGTCAATGAAACTATTGGTCCAACGCGCCAAATCCCCGCTTTCATCCCGACGCATCCGAGATAGATCCACCCTCTGCCTCAGATTACCACCCCCCTCGGCAATGTTCCGGATGACATCCGCCATGGTAGCCAGCCTTTGAGCCAGCGGTCGGGCCGAGGTTGCCCGGAACAACAGCACCACCAGCACAACCGCAAGGGCGTTGACCGAGCTTTCCAACCAGAGCGGCACACCGCTCCATGCCATTGTCAGGTTTACCCCCCATAACAAGCCGGCCAGCAGTGCAAAACGGGCAGACAGGCCATAGGACACCGAGCGGCGACGGTACACTTCCTCCAGGTCCCCTTCACACATCATTCCCCAGCGGTCGGGCGATCCGGGCATGCGGAATGTCAGCCCCTTGCCAATAACCGGTATATGACGGTAGTCCGAGTACCCCGGATACTTTACATAGAGATTTTCACCTTTGGCGATGGTCTCCCGCACCCCCGGATGGAGCTGCCCCGTTGCCGGATCGGTAAAGCGGATTTCGAATTCGGTACGGGCGCGAACTGCAACCGTCCCGAAGCCCGTCCGAATACCGTCTTTCAGGTTGTCACCATGGCTGAAGGTCGCATCCTCGAATCGGGATCGTGACAATGCCGTTCCCGGCAGAATGGTGGCATCAAACCGGCTTTCCACCATGAAGATGTAGTTATCGCCAGACTCTTCAAACACATGCCCTGCTTCCCTCTGTATCAGGTCACTCATAACATCATTGGGAATCCGTGCGCACACCGCAGCGGACTTTCCCCCGGCCAGCCTCACCGGCTGATAGAACATCAGAGTGACATCGTCATGGAACCGGGACGTTGTCGCCCCCAGGGACTGTGTGACCGGGTCACTGTATGGGCCGTGCAGGAAGGGACCCAACAGGCCGCGTTTTACCGCCGGGGCCGATAAGTCACGCGCTCCCACCCTATGCGATAACGTGGAGGCAAGGACAACACCGTCACTACTCACCACCATCATTTCGGAGATTTCTCGCAACCGGCCCGCGGAAGCCTCCAGAACTTCAGCCAAGGCACTCTCTGGCACGCACTGCATGCGGTCCGCCACGGACTCCATAAACGCCCACTTATGCTCCGCCCACGCAATCAGGGCATCTCTTCGTGTACGGGCAATACTCTCAAATATCTGTTCGTTAGTGGCGTACAGGCTGCGATTGAGAAAACAGGACCACCCCATTTTCAGTTTTCCCGCTACTCCCCACCAGGGTAACCAACCACGTTCCTTGCCGGTCAGATTCATGGAATCGCTTTTCAGTGTCATGCAATGGTGTCCTCCAGTTCCGTACATCCCGACAGGCAACAGGCACTATCCTGGTGCAGCCGGACCGGTAAACTGGTTAACTGCAAACATCGGGCCGGGGCCATGTCATGCCAAGCAACGGCCCGGGAATATGCCGCCTCAGTCAGGCGAGTGGAGGAGCGCCTTATGATCCCCAACCGCATAACGCCCTACATCAGGGCACATCGAATAACATTCGAACAGATGCGCACCATTGTTGATCAGGACTGCCTGAAAGACGCCGATCATGCCTCCGCCCTCCTACTCCCCCCTCCTCCCCCCATCTACGCCAACAAAAAGTCAGACAGGAGGATGAACGCTTGCCAGCCCCACCGCACTATGGACGGATACGGAGTAAATAATAATTTTCACCATCAGGGTGTAAGCGAGGAAATATGATCAGGAACCCGGACTGGTGGCGCGGCGCCGTCATCTATCAAGTGTATCCACGCAGCTTCTACGACTCGAACGGTGATGGTATCGGCGATCTTCCCGGAGTCACCGCCAAGCTGGACTATATCGCCAGCCTGAATGTGGATGGGATCTGGCTGTCACCGTTCTTCACGTCGCCCATGAAAGACTTTGGCTACGACGTTGCCGATTACCGTAACGTCGACCCGATCTTCGGCACCCTGGAAGATTTTGACAACCTGATTGCCGAGGCCCACAAACGCGGCCTCAAGATCATGATCGATCAGGTGCTCAGCCATTCCTCCGACCAGCATCCGTGGTTTGTGGAAAGCCGCGCCAGTCGCGATAACCCCAAAGCGGACTGGTATGTGTGGGCTGATCCCAAGCAGGACGGCACAGTGCCCAACAACTGGTTATCCGTTTTTGGAGGCCCGGCCTGGTCATGGGACAGTCGCCGCAAGCAGTACTATCTGCATAACTTCCTGACCAGCCAGCCTGACCTGAACTTCCACAACCCGGAGGTGCAGGATCAGGTGCTTTCTGATGTGAAGTTCTGGCTCGACCGTGGCGTCGACGGATTCCGCCTGGATGCCATTAACTTCTGCTTCCATGACGGCAAGTTAAGGGACAATCCGCCCAGTGAATCAGTCGCAGAGGGTTCCATTGGTGTTCGCCAGGAGAACCCCTACGCGTACCAGTTCCACAAGTACGACAAGACCCAACCAGAGAACCTGGATTTCCTCAAGCGTCTGCGTGCGTTACTCGACCAGTACCCCGGCACGACCACCGTGGGCGAAATCGGTGATGACCATTCACTACAGACCATGGCGGACTACACCAGTGGTGGCGACAAGCTCCACATGGCCTACTCGTTCGACCTGCTGACCGAACAGCACGGCGCGGATTTCTTCCGCAAAACCGTCAACACCATTGAAGACAAGCTCACCGATGGCTGGCCCTGCTGGGCAATCGGGAATCACGATGTGACCCGGATCGCCACTCGCTGGGAGGTGACATCCGACCAACAACTGAAGGCTTACATGGCCATGCTGCTGACCCTCCGCGGCAGCATATGCATCTACCAGGGAGAGGAGCTGGGGCTGACCGAGGCCGAGCTGGCCTATGAGGATCTGGTCGACCCCTACGGAATCAATTTCTGGCCGGAGTACAAGGGCCGTGACGGTTGCCGTACGCCGATGGTCTGGCACGACCAGAAAGCCCACGGTGGGTTCTCCGATGCACAACCCTGGTTACCGGTTTACGAGAATCATTACAGCGCTGCTGTTGCACTCCAGAATGAAGACGAACACTCGGTTCTCGAAGCCTACCGTACGTTCCTGGGTTGGCGACAACACCAGCCGGCCCTGCTCAAGGGCGACATCGAGTTTCTCGAATCGCCAAAGAACACCTTGCTGTATGCCCGCAGCTATGAGGGTGAAACCCTGTTCATTGCCCTGAATCTCAGCAACAATCCGGTGACGATCAACCTTCCGCAAGGAAGTGCCCAACTGGCGGGAACCCCGGACTTTGTCGGTGGCCAGTGGCATGGACAGGAACTGCAACTTGGGGCCTGGGGCGTGGACATCGCCCGAGGCTGAGATAGCATTACACTGATCAAACAAGAAGAGTCTAGTTATGGCCAGCGTAACCTTACGCAACATCTGCAAGAGTTATGACGAAATCCAGGTTACACGTAACGTAAACCTGGATATTGAAGACGGTGAATTCGTGGTTTTTGTCGGCCCTTCCGGCTGTGGCAAATCCACGTTGCTGCGCATGATTGCCGGGCTGGAGGACATTACGTCCGGCGACATGTACATCGGCAACGACCGCGTAAACAACCTGCCACCCAAGGAGCGGGAAGTAGGCATGGTGTTCCAGTCCTACGCGCTCTACCCTCATATGGACGTGGCGGAGAACATGGCATTTGGTCTGAAGCTTGCCAAGACCAATAAAGCTGAAATCAACCGTCGGGTCGAGGATGCGGCAAACCTGCTGCAGCTGGACAAACTGCTTGAACGCAGGCCCAAGGACCTGTCCGGCGGCCAACGCCAACGGGTTGCCATTGGCCGCACCATTGTTCGCGAGCCGGCGGTATTCCTGTTTGATGAGCCGTTATCCAACCTTGATGCATCGCTGCGCGTACAGATGCGTATCGAGATTTCCCGGCTGCACAAACGTCTTGACGCCACCATGGTCTACGTAACGCACGACCAGGTGGAAGCCATGACCATGGCCGACAAAATCGTGGCTCTGGACAACGGTGCCATTGCCCAGGTCGGCAAACCCATGGAGCTTTACCACTACCCCGCGACACGCTTTGTTGCCGGCTTTATCGGTTCGCCGAAGATGAACTTCATTGACTGCACGGTTGCATCCGCAAGCAGCCAGTCCGCGACCGTCGTATTGCCCGGCAACCATCGCCTGGAGGTGCCGGTCAATGGCTCGGAGCTCTCCGAGGGGGAAACGGTTACCCTGGGTATACGCCCGGAGCATCTGAGCGAAAACCAGGAAGCTGACATGTACCTGGAAGGTGAAGTTCATGTGGTAGAGCGCCTTGGGTACCAGACTCTGGTGCATCTGGTAATCGATAACGTTGAAGGCGTTCTTACCATGCGGACCGACGGCAGTAACCCGGTACAGGAAGGCACACCAGTGACCCTGGGCATGAATGCCAACAAGTGCCATCTGTTCCGTCAGGACGGCAGTGCCTGCCCTCGCCTGTTCCAGGAACCCTGCATAGATTTCTGAACGTTACTGACACCAATCCGGGGGCTGCAACAGCCCCTTTTTTTTTGGCCGTAAAAAAACCCGGTCAGTAGGGGGGGGTTAGCCTGACCGGGTCGCGAAAGTTAACGCTGGAAGACGCAGAGATCGCGGAAAGGCCGTGCGGGATCTTCCGTCACGGCCCGGGAGAGAGACTTCAGCGAAGCCAGGAGAACAGCAACGGCATCATCCCTTGACGCCACCGGCGGTCAGACCGCCCACAATCCATTTTTGGCAGTAAAGGAAGATCAGTGTGATGGGCAGCCCCGAGAGGACTGCTGCAGCGGCAAAGTCGCCCCACAGGTAGTTCTGCTCGTACAGGTATTGTTGTGCACCTACCGCCAGAGTCAGCTTGTCAGTATCCACCAACAGCACGGAGGCCATCGGGTATTCCATGATGGTCATAATAAAGGCCAGGATGAACACTACGACCAGGATCGGTACGGACAACGGCAGCAGAATGTAACGGAACGCCTGCCAGGTGGTGGCCCCGTCCACGATGGCCGCCTCCTCCAGGGAGCGGTCGATGGAATCGAAGTAGCCCTTGATGGTCCAGATGTGAAGCGCCATACCCCCCAGGGAGGCAACGATGACGGCACCATGGGTATTGAGTCCCAACCAGCTGACGTGATTGCCTATCTTGTCAAACAGGGCATACAGCGCCACCAGGGACAGCACCGGCGGAAACATCTGGAAGATCAGCATGGACTTGAGCACAAAGCCCTTACCCGCGAAGCGCATGCGGGCGAAGGCATAGGCGCTGGTGGTGGACAGCGCCAGGATCAGCACGGCGGAAACCACCGCAATCTTGATGGAATTCCACAGCCACAGCAGTACCGGGAACGGCGGCTGAGTCACTGTGCCGTCTTCGCCGGTATAGGGAATGCCAAGCGCCAGATACCAGTGCTCCAGCGAAGGATTCTCCGGCAGCAGGCTGCCGGAGGCGAAGTTACCGCTGCGGAAGGAGATGGAGATCACCATCAGCAGCGGAAAGAGAATGATCACGATGAACCCCAGCATCCCCAGGTGGGATGCCAGAACGCGATACTTGGTGGAGCGGGGTTGAACCATCGCCATGGGTAGCTCCTTATACTTTGACTTTGGACAGTTTCAGGTTGATCAGCGACAGGGCGCCAACCACCAGGAAGATGGCTGTGGCAATCGCAGCCGCCAGGCCAAAGTTCTGTCCGGAATCCTGGAACGCGATGCGGTAGGTGTAGCTCACCAGCAGGTCTGTGGTGCCTGCGGGTGTGCTGGCACCGATAATATCGGGGGCACCACCGGTCAACAGGGCGATCAGGACGAAGTTGTTGAAATTGAACGCGAAGCTTGCGATCAACAGCGGCATCAGCGGCTTGATGATCAGCGGCAGGGTGACATTGAACAGATTGTTCACCGGCCCTGCCCCATCCATGGCGGATGCCTCGTAAAGATCCCGTGGAATCGCCTGCAGCAGGCCCATGGTAAGCAACATCATGTAGGGGTAGCCAAGCCAGGTATTCACGATCAGGATCATGGTGCGGGCCAGAGCCGGGTCGCTGAACCAGTCTGGTCGCATGCCGAACAGCCCCTCCAGCACCAGGTTGATCTCACCGAAGTTCTGGTTGAACAGGCCCTTGAACACCAGGATTGAGATGAACGCCGGCACCGCATAGGGCAGGATCAGCATGGTGCGGTAGAAACCCTTGCCGCGGATCTGGTCCCACTGCAGCAGGTTTGCCAGCAGCAACCCAAGCGCCAGGGTAAACACCACTGTGGCCACCGCAAAGGACAGCGTCCACACGAAGATCTCGAAAAACGGCCCGCGAATCGTCGGGTCGGAAACCACCTTCAGGTAGTTGTCCCAGCCAATATTCACCGTCCATCCCGGCGACAGGGCTTCACCATCGGCACTTCGGTAGAAGCCGGTGTCGTGATCCGGAAAATAGGTCACGTCCGTCTGATTGTTGGTAATGCTGCCATTGTCGTGCAGGGTGAACTGGTCACTGATCGCTGCAAATGAACGCAGGCTGGCCATGCTCAGCGCACGACCGTCTTCGGTCAGCAGATCCAGTTGCGACAGCTCCGATCTGCGCTGAATGATAGCCCGTATCGCCAGTGGATCTCCCGCCGGCTTCGTTGAGGCGGGCAGAACCGGCACGTCCGTTTCCGAGCCGTCCAGTTCCAGAGGTGCCGTGACCAGGTTCTGGTGCTCACCCTCCAGGTAAATCACGTAACCGGCATCGGTTTCGTACAAGCCGTAAACATAGCGAATGTCACCGGACTGATAGGTCCGGTCCAGCAGGTTATCCTGTACCTGCTCGAAGCTCAGGAGATTACTGGCACTGTAATTGGTAAAACCAATGCCTACGGTGTACATCAGCGGGAAAATAACAAACAGCCCCATGCCGGCCACAGCGGGAAAGATGTAGCGGTGGGCGTATAGTTTCTTGTTTACGAAGACAAATACCGCTGATGCCGTCAGTACCAGGAACAACATCGCAAACACAAATTCCTGCTGGGCGTAGAGCGCCAGTATCAGGTAGAGCGCCATTCCCACCAACGCGGCCAGAGCACCCCACTTAAGAGTCATTCGCATCATTGGAAGTCTGCTTTCGTGTCCGTAGGAGGACAGGGATTCCGTTATCATTGTAGTCAGCCTGTTTAATTCCGTCGCCACGATCGGCGACGGCAGATGTTCAACAACAGGTCAGCACAACCCGAAACACCGCCAGCCCGGTGGCTGACGGCGCTTCCGGCTGAGGCATTACCGTGTAATGCGCTGTGCTGCGGAGTTCAGGGCATCCTCAACGGACTGTCTTCCAGAAGTGATGTTCTGCAAGGCCGGCGCCATGGATGACCAGAACGCGCCCATGGCGGGCACACTCGGCATGGGCTCACCCAGTTCGGCGTTTTCGAAGGTTGCCGCGATGTTGGGGTCAGCCGACAGCTCGTCCATGAATTCCTTGTTGGCAACGGCCCCCAGGGGCACGTCGTCATTCACCATCTTCAGCCCCTTGACCGACAGCGCGTAGCTCTCCAGGAACTCAACCGCCAGTTCCTTGTTCGGGCTTGCAGAATTCAGCGTTGCCGCCATGACACCCACCATCGGCTTGCTTGGCTGGCCGTCAACGGTCGGCAGCGTGGTCACACCAAAGTTGATACCGCTTTTTTCCAGGTTGCCCCAGGCCCAGGGGCCGTTGATCATCATGGCAACCTCGCCCTTATTGAAGCCGGACTCCATGGCACTGTAGTCCGCACCACGGGGCATCACTTCTTCTTCAATCAGGGTGGCCAGCATGTTGGCGCCTTTCAGAGCGCCTTCGTTGTTAACACCGGTATCTTTTACGTCGTAGGTGCCATCGTCGTTTTGGGCGAAGATGTAACCACCAGCCGCGGCAATCATCGGCCAGGTGAAATAGGTGTTGTTGTAATCCCACAAAATGGCGCGCTTGCCATCTTCCGCGAGTTTCTCGTTAAGGGCGGGGATATCCTCGAATGCCGTCGGCGGCTCGGGCACCAGGTCCTTGTTGTAGATCAGACCGATAGACTCGACAGCCATGGGGTAACCATACATTTTGCCGTCGACAGTCACCGCATCCCAGGTGAAATCGAAATTGGCATCGATGACCCGCTGTGACGGCTTGACCTCAGAGATAATGCCACTCTGGGCCCATTCGCCAAAGCGGTCGTGTGCCCAGATGAAGATGTCCGGGCCATTTCCGGTGGCGGCGGACTGCTGGAACTTGTCAGTGGCGCTGTCCGGATGAGCCACTTCAACGGGAATACCGGTTTCTTCGGTAAACCAGTCGCCTACTTCCTGCAGGCCATCGTAGCCCTTGTCGCCGTTGATCCAGATCAGAAGCTTACCTTCCTCGATCTCGGCGTGGGCGGGTGCGGACAAACCAAAGGTTGCTGCAACAATGGAAGCGGCGAGCGTGCTGCGGATAAAGGTTCGACGATTCATCAGGTGATTCCTCTGCTTGTTCTAGCCTTATTCTTGTTGTCCGCCCTGGCACGAGGTTGGCCGGACGGGCTTAACGCAAATCTTTCTATTGCGAGTAACCGAACTGTGTTGCAATTTGCCGTTGCTGGCATCAGCCCTGTTTTCATTCCCTGAGGCGTAGAACGGGGGAGTAGTGAGGAGGAGAAAATTCCGTCTACCCCCCTCCCCTCAACTCTGGTTTGATTGCGGTACCACAACAATAAACGGAACCGGAGCTCATTGCATGAACCGCCACCCGAAAAAACTCAGGTTAACCGCCAGCCTTGTGACGTGCCTCTCCCTTGCCGGCTGCGCCGGCGGCCAGCCAGGGACCGCCGCCCCTCCCTCCGGCAACCCGTCTGCTGCAAACGGCGACGGCCTGTGTATCGCCACCCAGTCGGCAATGACCGTTTCCGTGGGTGACACGTTTGCCGACGGTGAATGGGTGCGGGATTTCTACAGCGGCGAGAAGACCCGGGTGGAAAACGGCGAAGTCACCCTGACACCGGCCCCGGAAGCCGAAGGTCTGTTATTGCTTGAGGCGGCAGATGCCCCCCAACAGAGCTTCAACTGGGCCGGTGCCACGGTGTATTTTACCGTGACCGACCGTTTCGCCAACGGCCGGACCGATAATGACCGGAATTACGGCCGCCAGCCCGACGGCAAGGACGAAATCGGCACGTTCCATGGCGGCGATTTTGCCGGCCTGACCGAAAAGCTGGATTACCTCGAAGAGCTGGGCATCAATGCCGTCTGGATCACCCCGCCCTTCGAGCAGATTCACGGCTGGGTGGGTGGCGGCGACCGTGGGGATTTCCAGCACTACGGTTACCACGGCTATTACGCCCTGGACTTTACCCGACCCGACGCCAACTTCGGTACCCGCGAGGAATTCCGCACCCTGGTGGAAGAAGCCCATGCCCGCGGCATTCGGGTGGTCGTGGACGTGGTCATGAACCACCCGGGCTACGCCACACTCCAGGACATGCAAACCTTCAACTTTGGCGGGCTACGTGACGGATTCGAGAAACACCTACCGGACCCGTGGGGCCACTGGCAACCGGAGTCCTGGGAGGATTTCCATGCCTACCACGCCCTGATCGACTACGATCACCCGAACTGGAGCAGCTGGTGGGGCAAGGACTGGGTTCGCGCCGGCATCGGCGACTATGATACCCCGCCGAAGGCCTCCATTGACCCGGTCCGTGGCTCCCTGGCGTTTCTGCCGGACTTCAAGACCGGATCCGCCAAAGCGGTTGACCTGCCGGCGTTCCTCCAGAACAAGGAGAACACCCGCGCCAGACAGCTTGATGACGCTACCGTGCAGGATTACCTGATCACCTGGCTCGCAGACTGGGTGCGGGAATTCGGTGTTGACGGTTTCCGGGTGGATACCGCCAAACACGTGGAGCCGGAAGCCTGGCAGGAACTGAAGACCGAAGCCCAGAAGGCACTGGATGCCTATCGCAGCAAGAACCCCGGGCAACCGCTGCCAGCGGAGGACTTCTGGATGGTGGCGGAGGTCTTCCCCCACACCGTCACCCGCAGCAGCTACTTTGATGCCGGCTTCGATGCGGTGATCAACTTCGACCTGCAGGAAGACGCCCTTGCCGGCGCCGCCTGCCTGCCGGAGATGGAGCCCATCTACAGCGATTACGCCGACAAGATGAACAGCGACAAGCCATTCAACGTGATGAGCTACATCTCCTCCCACGACACCCGGTTGTTCAGCCGCATTGCCGATAACGATCCTGCCATGCAGAAGCGCGCAGGCAGCGCCTTGCTGTTCACACCGGGTACCACCCAGATATTCTACGGGGATGAGACCGGGCGCCGATTCGGGCCTACCGGTTCAGACGGCCACCAGGGCACCCGTTCGGATATGAACTGGGCCGACATCGAAAACGGCAAAGCCGAACCGGTCTTGTCCCACTGGAAAAAGCTGGGGCAGTTCCGGGATCGCCATCCGGCCATTGGTGCAGGCGAGCACAAGCGACTTGGCACAGAACCCTACGTTTTCTCAAGAACCCATGGCAACGACCGCGTGGTCATCGCCTTCGGCAAGGAGTAACCATGCAAAACGCCCCAACAGAAGGATTCACACCGGAAACACCCCTGATTCTGGGGATGATGCGGCTCCACGACCATCCCGAGCTCACCCGGCCAGCAAAGCTGGCCGACTGGGTATCAGCACGAGTAGATGAAGGGCTGACTGTGTTCGACCACGCCGACATCTACGGCGCGGGCGACTGTGAACGACTGTTCGGGGATGCGCTGCGGGCATACCCGGCACTGGCCAAACGGGTTCGCGTTATCACCAAGGCAGGTATCGTACCGGCTGGCCAGGACAGTTCGTCGTGGCAGGTAAAGCACTACCGTGCCGAAGCCGATTACCTGGAGAACGCCATCAACAACGCCCTTGCATCACTGGCCGTGGAGCAGATTGATACCTTCCTGATCCACAGGCCTGACCCATTGCTGCAGGCGGGGGACGTAGCTCGGATTCTGGAAAACGCGGTAACGTCGGGAAAGGTACGGCAGATCGGTGTGTCCAACTTCCTGCCGGAACAGTGGCGATGGCTGGCCCAAAATACCGGCCTGCCACTGGTGTGCAACCAAAGCCAGTTGTCCCTCGCCCACACCGGCCCGCTGTTTGATGGCACGCTGGAAGCTCACCTTATGGACGGACTGCGCTGGCTGGCCTGGTCTCCGCTGGGTGGCGGCAACCTGGCCGAACAGATTCCCGCCGATGTTCTCGACAGGGCGCGGAATGAAACCGGACTGGATGAAACCGCACTGGCCATCGCCTGGCTGCACCAGATTCCGGGAGCACCGGTGCCAGTGCTCGGTTCCATGAACCCTGGCAGGATCCATTCCGCCCTTCGCGGCGCCCAGAGCCCACTGCCCCGCCCGCTCTGGTACCGACTTCTGGAATCCGTTCGCAACAGGGCTGTGGCCTGATACAACCGGGCAGGGCACTGCAGGCATTAACTCTCGCGAGCTTCTTCCCAGGTCTTCAGCAATTCCTCGTAGCGGACGGTTTTGCCTTGCGGCTTTTCGTTGTCCAGCTTCGGCTTGGGCGCACCTGGCTGATCCAGCCAATACTGCGGGTCACGCGGCTCGTTCAGCTTCGGACCACAGGTTTCCATTACGTTGGCACGCTCAAGACGCTGCAGGACACGATCCTGAGCTTCCGCCAGACCGTCCAGTGCTTTCTGGGGCGTTGCCTCGCCACTGGCAGCCCGGGCAATATACTGCCACCACAGCTGGGCCAGCTTCGGATAGTCAGGCACGTTGGTGCCAGTGTCTGTCCACTGAACCCGGGCCGGGCTACGGTAGAATTCCACCAGGCCACCCAGCTTTGGCGCCAATTCAGTCATCTGCTGAGAGTTGATGTCAGACTTACGAATCGGAGTCAGACCAGCGATGGTCTTCTCAAGAGAAACCGTCTTGGACACGGTGAACTGGGCGTACAGCCACGCCGCCAGACGACGCTCTTTGGGCGTGGATTTCATGAAGGTCCAGGACCCCACGTCCTGATAACCCAGCTTCATGCCCTCTTCCCAGTAGGGCCCACGAGGGGAAGGCGCCATACGCCATTTTGGTGTGCCGTCTTCATTAACGACCGGCAGGCCGTCCTCGATCATGCTGGCGGTAAAAGCGGTGTACCAGAAGATCTGCTGGGCAACGCCACCTTGCGCCGGTACCGGGCCGGCCTCGGAGAAGGTCATGCCCTGCGCCTCGGGCGGAGCGTACTTCTTCAGCCAGTCAACATACTTGTGGGTCGCGAAGACTGCTGCCGGGCCGTTGGTGGCACCCCCCCGACTCACGCTGGAGCCCACCGGATGGCACTCTTCAACGCGGATACCCCATTCATCCACCGGCAACCCGTTTGGAAGACCCTTGTCGCCCGCACCGGCCATGGAGAACCAGGCATCCGTGAAACGCCAGCCCAATGAAGGATCTTTCTTGCCGTAATCCATGTGGCCATACACGCGCTCGCCATCTATTTCCTTGACGTGCACGGTGAAGAACTCGGCAATATCTTCGTAGGCAGACCAATTAACGGGAACACCCAACTCATAGCCGTAGAGATCCTGGAACTGCTCCCTCAGATCCTCACGCTCGAACCAGTCGGCGCGGAACCAGTAAAGGTTGGCGAACTGTTGATCTGGCAACTGATAGAGTTTGCCATCAGGACCCGTTGCGAAATCCAGCCCGATGAAATCATCAAGATCCAGCGTAGGCAGCGTCACGTCCTTGCCCTCACCGTTCATGATGTCCTCGACGGCCATAACTTTACCGTAACGGAAATGGGTACCAATCAGGTCGGCGTCGTTTACCCAGCCGTCATAGATATTGCGGCCGGACTGCATCTGAGTCTGCAGCTTCTCGATAACATCCCCTTCCTGGATCAGCGTGTGGGTCAGTTCAATGCCGGTGATCTCGCTAAAAGCTTCTGCCAGTACCCTGGATTCATATTCATGAGTAGCGATGGTTTCGGAGACAACATTGATCTCCATACCACGGAAAGGTTCGGCAGCCTTGATAAACCACTCCATCTCCTTCATCTGCTCTTCTTTGCTCAGAGTTGAATTCTTGAATGCCTCATCAATCCACTTCTCGGCGGCATCAGAGTACTGATCTGCGCTGACCTGAAAGCTGAGCCCCAACCCCACCGAGCCGATAGCAGCACTCAGGAGCAGGGTTTTCGGATATTTATTGTTGTTGAACATATCCAACCTCGTTCATTTTGTTTTGGTTTGTTCGAAACGCGACGTCTTACTTCACTACACTGCGTTCCGGTTTTCCCTGTATAGCGTTTTGACCGCTGTTACTGACACCGGAGCCGAACCCACTTATTCGCTTCCGATCATTAGAAATGAAAATAGTTCGTTATAGAAATTTTACAAACGTTCTCAACGAGCAGTTACAAGGATCTTTCGGCCGTCCCTGGCAAACGAACATTTGACGTAACTCCCCTGCCATTTCCCATCACCCCCAGCGCAACAGCGCCAGAAGCCAGAGCACCGAGACCGCCAGCGCAACCCAAAGGGTTATGTCGCTGACAGCCAGAAATGCCAGATGAATGTATGCCGCAGAAAGCAGACCTATGAAAAGCCGGTCTCCACGTGTTGTCGAAATTGGCAGGAAGCCCTTACGTTCCGTGCAAGGCGACACAATTTCGTAAACGGTCATCACGGCCAGTATTCCGGCAATCACTGCAAAGAAAATGGCTACGGACGGTGTCCAGTTCATCCACGCAATCATGAGAACTCTCCCTATACCCGGCCCAGCGCGAAGCCTTTGGCGATGTGATTACGAACAAACCAGACCACCAGTACGCCTGGAACAATGGTGAGTACACCGGCTGCTGCCAGCACGCCCCAGTCAATACCGCTGGCCCCGACCGTTCGGGTCATGATGGCGGCGATGGGTTGCGCATCCACGGAGGTCAGTGTTCTTGCCAACAGCAGTTCCACCCACGAGAACATGAAGGCAAAGAACGCGGCGACACCAATCCCCGACCGGATCATCGGCAGGAAGATCTTCACGAAGAATTTCGGGAAACTGTAGCCATCAATATAGGCCATCTCGTCGTATTCGCGCGGTACACCAGACATGAAGCCCTCCAGTATCCAGACCGCCAGCGGCACGTTGAACAGGCAGTGCGCGAGCGCCACGGCAATGTGGGTATCGAATAACCCCACCGACGAATAGAGCTGGAAGAACGGCAAAAGGAAGACCGCAGGCGGCGCCATACGGTTGCTGAGCAGCCAGAAAAACAGGTGCTTGTCACCCACGAATTTGTAGCGACTGAACGCATAGGCGGCCGGCAGGGCAACCAGCAAGGTGATGGTCATGTTCATGGACACGTAGATCATCGAGTTGATGTACCCCGAGTACCAGCTGGAGTCCGTGAAGATCACTGCGTAATTATCCAGCGTGAAATTCTGCGGCCAGAAGGTGAGCCCTCCCAGAATTTCACGGTTGGTTTTGAACGACATGTTCAAAAGCCAATAGATCGGGGTCAGCAAGAGCACGATGAACAGCGTCATCCCGATGCCCTTGGAACGTGAGTAGCTCATCACTCTCTCCTTATTTTTCTTTGTCGAGGTGAGTTATGGCGGTAAAGAACAGCCAGGACACCAGCAATACGATCAGGAAGTAGATCAGCGAGAATGCCGCCGCACGGCCTATATCAAACTGACCAATCGCCATGGTTGTCAGTGTCTGACTCAGGAAGGTTGTCGAGCTGCCAGGCCCGCCACCGGTGAGAACAAAAGGCTCCGTATAGATCATGAAGCTGTCCATGAATCGCAGCAGCACCGCAATCACAAGCACACTTTTCAGGCGAGGCAACTGGATGTAGCGGAACACAGCCCACTTTGACGCACGGTCGATTTCCGCCGCCTGATAGAAGGCCTCGGGAATGGCTCTCAACCCTGAATAGCACAACAGCGCAACCAGTGGCGTCCAGTGCCACACATCCATCAGCAACACCGTCAGCCAGGCATCCACCGTGTCGCCGGTGTAGTTGTAATCAAGACCGAGCGTGTTCAGGGCCCAGCCAAATAGGCCGATATCACCGCGACCGAAGATCTGCCAGATGGTGCCCACCACGTTCCAGGGAATCAGCAACGGTATGGCCAGCAGGATCAGGCACAGAGAGGCCTTGATGCCGGACTTCGGCATCATCAGCGCCACACCAATACCAAGGGGAATCTGGATAGCCAGCACGGCACCGGAAAACAGGAATTGCCTGAGTAGCGACTCTCTCAATCGCTCATCAGCGAGCACTTCCCGAAACCACTCAGTGCCTACGTAATAGGCGTTTCCCGGACCGAAGATGTCCTGAACCGAATAGTTCACAACCGTCATCAGCGGTATCAACGCTGAAAACGCAACAAGAATGAATACTGGCAGTACGAGCCACCAGGCACGATTGTTGGGAACCTTGTTCATTGGCCCTTCTCCTCCACCAGAAACTCGTCCACGTACAGCTTCAGCCACTTTTCCGGGAAGCTGAGCTGAACCTGGCTGCCAACATCGAAATGCTGGTCCTCCGTCAGTCGGACTTTCAGTGTTTCGAAACCCAGCTTTACCGTCATGATCTTGTAGGTGCCCAAGTCCTCGACATCCAGCACCTCGGCTTCAAACGTATCGTCTGCCACAATATCCGATGCTTGAATAAACTCCGGGCGGATACCGATCTTGAGATTGTTGGATTGCAGGCGCTGCAAAAGCTCAACCTGCTGCGTATCCAGTGGTACCACCGTGCTGCCGAAGCAGACACCACGAGGGCATCGCTCCACCTCAATCAGGTTCATGCCGGGGCTGCCGATGAAGTACCCCACGAAGGTGTGATTGGGCTGTTCAAAGAGCTCCGTTGGCGTTCCGAACTGGACAATCTGGCCGTCGTACATCACCGCGATCTTGTCGGCGAAGGTGGATGCTTCCAGTTGGTCGTGGGTGACGTACACCATGGTGATGTCAAATTGCTCATGGATCTGTTTGAGCTTGCGGCGCAGTTTCCATTTGAGCTGGGGATCGATCACCGTCAGCGGTTCATCGAACAGGATGGCGGAGACATCGCCCCGAACCAGGCCACGCCCCATAGAAACTTTCTGTTTCTGGTCCGCGGAGAGGTTCTTGGCCTTTTTGTGCAGCTCGCTCTCAATTTCCAGAATCCCGGCAATTTCGTTCACTTTGGCCTTGATCTGGGACTTGGGCACACCGGTATTCTTGAGGGGAAACGCCAGGTTCTGGAACACCGTCATCGAGTCGTAGATAACGGGAAACTGGAAAACCTGGGCAATGTTCCGGTCCCGCGGAGACAACTCATTGACCCGCTTGCCGTCGAACAGCACATCGCCTTCCGACGGCTGGAGCAGTCCCGAGATGATATTCAGCATCGTACTCTTGCCACAGCCGGAGGGCCCCAGCAAGGCGTAGGCACCGCCCTTCTCCCAGACATGGTCCAGATGGCGGATTGCGTAGTCATCGGGCCCCGCCGGCGTATCGCTGTAACTGTGGGCCAGAGACTTCAAATGAATTTCAGCCATCAGATCGTCCCTCCTGTTACCTGCGTCGGGGTATGCACAAGCTTTTCGTCTTTATCGAATACAAACAGCTTGTGAATAGGCAGATAGATCTTGATGGGCGACCCGGTGTGATACTGGTGTACCCCCATCAGTTGCATCACCATCTCGAAGTGCCGGTTACGCACGTGCATGAAGGTTTCCGAGCCACTGATCTCGCTGAGTTCCACCTCCATGGACATCTCAAGGTCGTCCTCATTGTTGGGAACAAGCCCGATATGACTTGGCCGGATACCAAACCAGTAATCACCGGGCTCGATTTTCGCCAGCTCCCGGGTCAGTGCATGGTGAGAATATTCATCAAAGGTGACCTCGGTGTCGGTAACGCGCCCTTTGATCATGTTCATGGGCGGCTCACTGAACAGCTGCGCTGCCAGGGTGTTCACCGGGTTGCGGTAAACCTCCATGACCGGGCCGGACTGAACGATGCGCCCCTGGTCGAGCAGCGTGGTGACGCCCCCCAGCGCCAGCGCTTCGTTTGCTTCGGTGGTTGCGTAGATCGCAATGCACTGGCGTTCACGGAACAGATCCCGCAGTTCAGCACGCAACTCCTCACGCAGTTTGTAGTCGAGGTTCACCAGGGGCTCGTCAAACAGAATCAGCGTCGCGTCTTTGACCAGCGCCCGGGCCATCGCTGTGCGCTGTTGCTGACCGCCGGACAGTTCCAGCGGATAGCGCTTCAACAGCGGGTCAATCTGCAACATGTTCGCGGTTTCTTTCACTCGCCGATCAATCTCACTCTCCTTCATCTTTGCCAGACGCAGGGGCGAGGCGATGTTTTCGTAAACCGTTAGATTGGGGTAGTTAATGAACTGCTGATAGATCATCGAGACATTGCGTTGCTGAACGCTTTGCCCGGTCACATCATGGCCGTTATAGATGAGGCGACCTTCGTCAGGCTTGTCCAGACCGGCCATCAGCCGCATCAGTGAGGTTTTACCAGCCAGTGTGCGCCCGAGCAGTACGTTGAACGACCCCGCCTCAAACGTGATGTTCGCGTCCCGGATGTAATCGACTCCATCCACGGCACGGGAGAGATTCTCCAGCGTTAAGGACATAGGCTTTCCTTTGTTGTTCTTGTTAAACGTTATTCGCCGGCAGCTGACCGACGGAAATTCGATTTCGAATACACAAAGGCAAAGCCCGTACCAGTAAGGGCCATAATTAGGAGCGAAATCCTATATTATTGTTTTTAATAGATTTAATATTACATGGAATTTCTTTACTGAAAACAAAAATGTTCGTTATCAAACTTTTTGTTCAATTTGAACATTGACCTGAACAATCATTGAGCACATTATTGAACACCATTGCGAACAGATTCGTTGTACCCACCGGCCTGGACGGCCACCACAAAAACAAAACGAAATCGCAGGAACGCGGAGGACTCGCGTGAAACCACAACACGAACGGACGGAATACCGGTCTACCATTGCCGATTCCTGGAACCGCTGTCTCGGCTACGGGCTCCACCACGACCATGAACCTGAGCCGGCGAACCTTGACGACCAGGCACGTGAAGCTCTGGAACATGACTACGAAGCATTACTGAGCACCACAGAAACAGAAGTGCTGCCCTACTACGACAACATCATGTCCAACAGCCGCTGCCTGATCCTGCTTGCGGATTCCGAAGCCCAGGTATTGAAGGGCTGGGGCGATCGCCGTGTTACCGAGAGCTACCGACACCCCTGGTTCAGCGCAGGGGCAAGCTGGCATGAGCGTCATGCCGGCACCAATGCCATCGGCACTTCCATTGCGATTCGATCGCCGATACAGGTGCAGCGAAACGAACATTTTCTCAAGCTGAACCGCGGCATCATCAGTTCCGCCGCCCCCATCTTCGATACCGACAGAGCCCTGGTGGGTGTACTCAGCGCCTTCAGCGACGCCTACCTGCCCCAGGCCCACACCCTGGGAATGGTCCGGCTGCTATCGCAATCGGTGGAGAACCGCCTGATTGTCCGGCAACTGGGGGGAGACCATTTTATCCTTACCCTCAACACCACGGCGGATAACATCGACAGCCCCTGGTCCGGTCTGATTGCGTTTGATCAAACCGGGCGTGTTATTGCGTCCAATCAGCGGGCCGACCAGTTGCTCGGTGAACCGGTCTTCGGACGCAACCTGAGCTCCCTGTTTACTGAAAACCGGAGCCAGGTACTTAACCATTCCCACAACGCGCCTCTCCAGCTCACAACCACCAAAAGGGTACGATTGTCAGGGCTCCTCAAACGCCCGGTATCGGTTTGCGCCCCCGGCCCGAAGCCGCTACGCTCCGCGCCCCGCCCCAGGCCATCGGAGCCTCGCCAATCCGGCGTTTCCCCGGGTGATATCGAGTATGGCGACCCACGGGTCCGACGTTGTGCCAGCCAGGCCGGCAAGGTGCTGGAACGGGGGGTTCCGATACTGATCTGTGGCGAAACCGGTGTTGGCAAGGAAGTCATGGTCAAAGCCCTGCACGGGACCAGCAAGCGGCGGGGCCAGCCTCTGGTGTCGGTCAACTGTGCGGCCATTCCTCCGGAACTGGTCGAATCCGAGCTCTTCGGTTACGAGGCGGGCGCGTTCACCGGCGCCCGCGCCCAGGGCTCCCTTGGCCTGATACGAAAGGCCGACAAAGGCATCCTGTTTCTCGACGAGATCGGTGAAATGCCGCTTGCCGCCCAGTCCAGACTGCTGCGGGTACTGCAGGAACGGGAAGTCACGCCGGTGGGGTCGACAGAGCGCATCCCGGTGGACATCCTGCTGGTGTCGGCCACCAACCGCCCGTTATCCGACCGGATCGACAGCGGTGATTTCCGTGCTGACCTCTATTACCGCATCAACGGCTTATGCGTTGAACTGCCGCCACTGCGGGAGCGGATGGACAGGCGCGAACTCATCCGCAGAATTTACCAGGAGCACCGCGATGACGGCCAGCCTGCCTCCCTGAACACGGAGGTGATGGCGGCACTGGAAAACCATCCCTGGCCCGGCAACATTCGCCAGCTGGTGAACATCGTTCGTGTGGCTGTTGCCATTGCAGACGGCGATGAAGTGCAGCTCTGGCACCTGCCGGAGGACTTTCTGGCGGAATACGAAGACCGTAAGGAAACGACGCAAAAGCCGGTATTCGATGCCTCGTCGTTCCGCGAAACGCCCCAGGCCAACGATAACTCCCGCAACGACACCATGAACCAGACCCTCGTGGTCTATCAGCAGTGCATGGGAAACGTGTCTCGCGCTGCCAGGGAGTTGGCCGTCAGTCGCAACACCCTGTACAAACGCCTTCGGGATCTTGGGGTGAGGTAGTCAGAGTTTACGGATGGCCGTGCTCCAGCCCTCATACAGCTTGTCGCGCCGGGCCTTGGTCATCACTGCCTCGAAGCTTCGGTCGCAACGCCACATACTGCTCAGGTCATCGAGGGACTTGTAAACGCCAGCCTGAAGGCCCGCCAGGTAGGCCGCCCCGAGAGCCGTGGTTTCCACCAGCGCCGGTCGGTCGACCCGCGCCCCCAGAATATCCGCCAGGAACTGCAGTACCCAGTTGTTGGCAACCATGCCACCATCCACACGCAGGGTGATGGGCCGGATCCCGTCCTTTTCCATGGCTTTCTGCAGATCCTTGGTCTGGTAACAAACCGATTGCAGGCCCGCGGTCACAATTTCCTTTATACCGGTATCCCGGGTCAGCCCGAAAATGGCGCCACGGGCATTGGGGTCCCAATAAGGGGCGCCCAGCCCGGTGAAGGCCGGTACCAGATAGACACCGTGGTCCACCGGCGTGCCCTCAGCAAGCGGCTCGGTCTCGCATGCATCTCTGATCAGCTGCAGGCCATCGCGCAACCACTGGATGGCAGCACCGGCGATAAAGATACTGCCTTCCAGCGCGTAGACCGGTTTGCCATTCAAACGATACGCCACGGTGGTCAGCAGGCGGTGCTCCGACGTCAGTGCCTTGTCGCCAGTATTTAGCATCAGAAAGCAGCCGGTCCCGTAGGTACTTTTTGCCATGCCGGTTTTAAAGCAGGTCTGTCCAAACAGCGCTGCCTGCTGATCACCGGCCATACCCATGACCGAGACACCATCCAGACGCCCGTTACCCACAATCCGGCCGAAGTCCGCCGCCGAATCCATGACATCGGGTAACAGGGATTCCGGTATCCCGAACAGATCCAGCAGCTCCTGATCCCATTGCTGATCATGGATATTAAAGAGCATGGTTCGGCTCGCGTTGGTGGCGTCAGTACGATGCACCTTACCGGCAGTCAGGCGCCAGAGCAGGAAGCTATCGATGGTGCCAAAGGCCAGCTCGCCCTTTTCAGCCCGTTGCCTGGCCCCGGGGACGTTATCAAGAACCCAGCGAATTTTCGTCGCCGAAAAGTAAGGATCGATCAACAACCCGGTTTTACTGTTCACCGACGGTTCCCGGCTCTGTTTTTTCAGGGTTTCGCACCATTCTGCGGTTCTTCGGTCCTGCCAGACGATGGCTGGATAGACCGGTTCACCGGTCGCCCGGTCCCAGAGTATGGTGGTCTCTCTCTGATTGGTGATTCCAACGGCAACCACCTCGTCGTTTTCGCTGCAGCCCTTGTCCATGACGTCATCACAGGTTTCCCTGACCGTGCGCCATATATCCTCGGGGTCGTGCTCTACCCAGCCGCTGGCGGGGTAGTGCTGGGAAAATTCCTGTTGGCTAACGGCGTGTATATTGCCGTCCAGCGTGAACAAAATGGCACGAGAACTGGTGGTTCCCTGATCGATCGACAGAATGTACTGAGTCATGGTTGCTTTGCCTCGGGTGTTCTTATTTTTTCGCATTTTTACTTTTCTGAAAACAAAAGCCAACCCTTTTCACTAACGCGAAACACCCATACCGCCACAAGCCCCTAAAAAGGCTGCATAAAGACGTAAAACACTCTAGACTGACCGGGAGCAATGAATCGCTATTTCGTTCGTTACAGAAAACCGAACGCCGGAGGAAGTTGAATGGCACAGCGACGCAGGCAGGATCTGATCATGGAATTGATCCAGCAGAACGGCTTTGTCACGACAGAACAGCTGGTGGACCAGTTTAAAGTCACGCCGCAGACCATTCGCCGGGACCTGAACGACCTGGCCAGCCAGAAAAAACTCCGTCGCCACCATGGCGGCGCCGGTATCGATTCCAGCACGATGAACACCGCCTACCAGGCTCGCAAGATCATGGATCTGGAAGCAAAGGAACGTATCGCTGAAGCCCTGGTGGAGATGATTCCGGACAACTCCTCCCTGTTCATCAACATCGGAACCACCACGGAAACCATCGCCAAGGCACTGCTCGAAAAAAACAACCTTCAGGTGGTGACCAACAACCTGCACGTGGCCTCTATTCTCTCCGCCAAGGAAGACTTTCATATCATCATCGCCGGCGGTGAAGTCCGGAATCGCGATGGTGGCATTGTGGGTGAAGCCACCCGGGACTTTATCAATCAGTTCAAGATGGACTTCGGCATCATAGGGATCAGCGGCATTCACGCTGACGGCTCATTGCTGGACTTCGACTACCGGGAAGTCCGCGTCGCCCAGTCCATTATCGAAAATTCCAGCCAGGTTCTGCTCGCCGCCGACCACTCCAAGTTTGGCCGCAATGCCATGGTTCGTCTGGGCAGCATCGCCCAGGCCGATCACGTGTTTACCGACGAGCCGCCTCCCGTCGAGATCCGCCAGTTGTTGCGCGAGAACAACGTGGAACTGCACCTGGTCTGACCTTCCCTGCTGATTACGGTTTTCGCTTGCTGAATGCTATTGAGAAGGCCCCCTGCTTGCTCGCCCTCTCCTTTTCGTTTTTTTTCTTTATTTTCCTTTACGAATATATCTTGCTTTCGCATAATGGATGAACACGTTATTGGCGTCAGGAGATGACACAGGATGGCCGAGGAGAACAACCAATTCGACGTTGTCGTTGTGGGAGGCGGTGTTAACGGAACGGGGATCGCAATGGATGCCGCGGGCCGGGGTCTCAAGGTGTTGCTTTGCGAAATGAATGACCTCGCCTCGGCGACATCCTCAAGCAGCAGCAAGCTGATCCACGGCGGATTGCGTTACCTGGAGCACTATGAGTTTCGACTGGTGCGGGAAGCCCTGGCAGAGAGGGAGTCCCTGTTGCGAAATTCTCCCCACATCATGTGGCCAATGCGCTTCCGGCTGCCCCACCGCCCTCACCTTCGCCCCGCCTGGATGATCAGAATGGGGCTGTTTCTCTACGATCACCTCGCCAAGCGGGAAGTTCTGCCGGGGTCGCGGTCCATCAGGTTCGATGAAAAGGACCCGCTCAAATCTGACATCACCAAAGGATTCGAATACTCCGACGGCTGGGTCGACGACGCCCGCCTGGTTGTACTGACGGCCAAGAAGGCACAGGAATACGGCGCTACCATTCTGACCAGAACCAAGTGCATCAACGCCGAGCGCGGAGCGGATTCATGGAATGTCTCGCTTCAGGACATGAACGACGACCGCGTTCACCAAGTGTCTGCAAAAGTCATTGTGAACGCCTCCGGCCCCTGGGTCAGCCGCCTGTTCAGTGAGAGCCTCGCCATGAAGGCTCCGAAAGTCATTCGCATGGTCAAGGGCAGCCACATTGTTGTTCCCCGCCTGAACCGCGAGACAGAGGCTTATATTCTTCAGAACGAGGACGAGCGCATTGTTTTCGTCATCCCCTACGAGGATGAGTTCTCCCTGGTTGGCACAACCGATGTGGACTACGAGGGGGATCCGAAGAAAGCAAAAATTTCATCGGAAGAAACCAGCTACCTGCTGGATATTGTTAACTCCTACTTCAAGCGCCAGCTGACAGAGAGCGATGTCATCTGGTCCTATTCCGGTGTTCGCCCGCTGATGGACGATGAAGAAGGTGATGCCAAGAAAGCCTCCCGGGACTACTCGTTTGAGGTCAGCGCCGAAAAGGACATGGCCCCGGTAATTTCCGTATTTGGCGGCAAGATCACGACCTATCGCAAACTGGCAGAAGCCGCGACAGACAAGCTGTGTCAGTTCTTCCCGCACGCCAAAGGCCCCTGGACCAAAAACAGCGTTCTGCCCGGTGGTGACTTTGAAAACCACGACACCCTGGAGGCTCGCATATCCACGGATTATCCATGGCTTCCAGAAGTCGTCTACAGCCGGTATGTGCGCACCTATGGGACCAATGCCTATGACATTCTGGGCGGCGCGACATCCATTCAGGATTTGGGCTTCCGGTTTGCGGGTACGCTCTATGAACGGGAAGTGGAATACCTGATCAGACACGAATGGGCAATGACGTCAGAGGACATCCTTTGGCGCCGCACAAAACAGGGGCTATACGCCACTGACGAAGATGTCCGCGAGCTGGAAAGGTATCTGTCGGCTCAGGCAACCCCGCAGCCACAGACCGCGACTCTACACGACAGCGCGTGACTCGTTCTTTCAGGCATTATGCGTGGAAAAAGGCCCGAGAATGTCCCCGACCCGTTGCTGCAGTGCGGGTATCACATCCTTTTCAAACCAGGGGTTCTTTCGCAGCCAGAGATTGTTGCGGGGGCTGGGATGAGGCAAAGGTAATACTTCTGGCCAGTGCTTTTCCCAGTCCTTCACATTGTCCGTCACGGATTTTCGCGGTCCAGACAAGTGCCAGGCGTGGGCATACTGCCCGATCACCAGCGTCAACTCTATGTGTTTCAGTCGTGCCAGCAACGCTTCCCGCCAGGCTGGCGCGCATTCGGGACGCGGCGGAAGATCACCCGATTTGCCGGTACCGGGGTAACAGAATCCCATGGGCAATATCGCCAGCGTACTCTCATCGTAGAAGACGTCACGACCAATCCCCATCCAGTCCCGCAGCCGGTCGCCGCTGGGATCATTGAACGGCAATCCGGTTTCATGAACCCGCCGGCCCGGCGCCTGCCCGACCACCAGTATCCGCGAGGATTCACTGAGCTGCACCACCGGTCTCGGCCCCAGTGGCAGGTGTTCCTCACAAAGGGTGCATCGACGAACCCTGGTAACCAATTCGTCAAACGACAGCGATGGGTAGAGTTCTGTCATGACACCTTCCTGGCCTTCTTGATGGCGTACATGGCCTCATCCGCCCTCGCCAATAATTTGTCCGGATCACTTTCGCCAGCGCGACTGGTCACCCCGCCCACACTTGCCCCGGCATAATCCAGGGACTGCTCCGGCAACTCGAACTGCCCCCGGGTCGCGACCCTCAGTCGGTCAAGGAACGCCTCCAGGCCAGATCGATCTTCCCCCGCCCTGGCCGCCGACAACACCACAAATTCGTCACCGCCGTAACGACTGGCCAAATCCCCCGAACGGATCACCTCCCGCAAGCGCTTTGTCATGCACTGCAAAAAGTGATCACCTGCATCATGCCCATAGTCATCGTTAATCTGCTTGAAGTTATCCAGATCGATAAAAGCAACGTAGACACTGCCGCCGTTTCGATGGGTAGCAGCCAGCATTCGTGCCAGCTCTTCCACCAGATAACGGCGATTGGCCAGCCCGGTCAGCGGGTCATGAAGGGCATACACCGAGAGTTCCTGGTTGGCACGCTCAAGCTGCTCGTAATACTCTGCCCGGTCAGCCAGCAGAGACAGGTAATTGGAACAACTGATGATGATCTGCCGGTCGTTCTCCGGTTCCGCCGGCGCCTGCTCAAGGATCAGCAGAATACCTGCCACCCGCCCCTGATCTGTCTCAACACTGACCAGCGCGGCACTGGCATCGCTCGACAATCCTGCCTCCGGAGGAAGCGTTTCCAGTGCTCCCGGCCCATCAGCACTGACAAACGGGTCAGGGTGGACATTGTCGAACAGCGCATCTGTCAGCGGGATCAAGGCATCGGTCTTTTTAACAACCTCCAACCAGGCACTATCGGCCTGAACCAGGGCGCTGACGCTCTGGCCACTTCGGACAAACGGCACCGCCCTGAACCAGCCCCCGCGTTCCTCGAGCAAGGACGCGGTGTGTATCAACGCGGAGTCAAGGGTATCCGACCGGAAACACAATTCACCGATCTCAGAAATCAGCGCCAGCGATTGCAGCTTTTTCTCGGCCTTATTGGCCCGACGGATGGAGGCCTTGGCAGCAGCGTCTCTGGCAATCTGATAGGCAATCAGCTCGGAGCAGAGTTCCAGTAGATCAAATACCTCCTGATCTACCTTCGTGGCGCGGCTACTCGCACCGCAGAGAGTGCCGTAAATGCTCCCGTCCAGGTTACTGACGGGAACAGAGAGATAGGTCTTCAGGCCCAGCTCCCGAGCAGCCTCGGAATCACCCCAGACACTCTC
This sequence comes from Marinobacter sp. DUT-3, assembly GCF_050379435.1. Lineage (NCBI taxonomy): Bacteria > Pseudomonadati > Pseudomonadota > Gammaproteobacteria > Pseudomonadales > Marinobacteraceae > Marinobacter > Marinobacter sp. DUT-3. The sequence goes on along the minus strand of NZ_JBNRMG010000001.1, from coordinate 383,567 downwards.
AACGTCCTCGGTAAAGTACAGCTTTTCGTCCATTGCGCGCTTACACAGAGTATCCAACCAGGGAATCTGCATTCCTTCCGGGAGATTGATACTTCCGGAGTTGTCCGCGAAAAGAATGACCTGAACACCTTGCGATTCATCAATCATCGTCAGGTAGGTGGATTCCAGGCCGGTAATGCGTTGCAACAGCAAAAGAATGGGACGGGTAAGTTGTTCCAGGTTTTCGGCACCCGACAATGAGCGGGCGAAATGGGTCAGTAACAATTCCATGCCGGGTAATGACTACTTGTATTGATGGCAATTTGGTACGTCTGTATCTGCCCGTACCTGTTAGCTCCAGAATAGACTCTTCCGTTGGCCACGGCCATACCCTGGACGGTCACCGGCCTTGTATGACTCGCGATCCTGGCATGGAATTATCCGCTTACACCTCCGGATTTGTCAGTGCTTCCGCTGCGCCCAGCAGACCGGTGTATGGCTCGGTCACTACAAACACCGGTGTAGCTTCCAGCAATGGTCGCATGCGCCCCTTATCCTCAAAGCCATTGCGGAACGGACTTTCCAGAAAGAAGTCGAGGAAGCGGGGCAGAATACCACCACACAGATACACCCCCCCGGTACCACCCAGGGTCAGCACCCCATTGCCGGCCACCCTGCCCAGCAGTTCACAGAAATGGCGGAGAGTATGGCGGGCCAGTGCGTCGTTATCCTCCAGCGCCGCTGCTGTGACTTTTTCCGGTGCATCCAATGCTGCGGGAACGCCCTGTATCTCAGCATGGGCCTGGTACAGATTCAGCAACCCCTGCCCACAAAGTATTCGCTCCACAGACACCCGGCCAAAACGGGCTTTCAGAATACGCAGGATTTTCATCTCGTCTTCATCGGTGGGCGCAAAGTCCACATGTCCGCCCTCGGTCATCAGCGGCACCCAACCCTCGTTGATTGGCACCAGACCGGATACCCCAAGACCGGTTCCAGGTCCTATCACCAGCCTTGCACGGCGACTGTCGCCCGGCCCGCCGCAGACATGCACAAGATGTTCTTCCGGAACGTGAGGAACGCCCAGTGCCATGGCAGTGAAATCATTGATTACCTTGAAGGTCCGCCATCGGAACTGCTTGCGGACCTCATCGGTATCAAAACACCAGTGATTGTTGGTCATTCGCACCCGCGTCCCCGTCACCGGGGACGCCACTGCAAGACAGGCCTCTCCGACCTCGGAAACCCCAACCCTGGCGAGATAATCAGTCACCGCATGGTCGAGGTTACGGTAATTACCACAGGCCAAGACTTCGATAGCCCGGGGCTGGAAACTGCCACGCTCTACCAGTGCAAAGCGCGCATTGGTACCACCGATATCGCCCACCAGGGAGTAATGTGTTGCTGTCATGCCTCGTGATTCCAGAAAAAGCTGGCGCCTTCCTCGGGGTTGTTGGCCGCACGACGCATCCAGCCAAACAGCTCCCGACCGTAGCCGTGATGATACCCGGTAAGATCTGCTTTTACAGGTTCACGGGCGGCAAATTCCTCTTGGTCCACTTCGATGGACAGCCTGCCCCTTTCGGCGTCCAGGCAGACCAGATCGCCATCCCTGACCCGGGCCAGCGGACCGCCGTCCAGTGCTTCGGGGTAGACGTGAATGGCGGCAGGTACTTTACCAGAGGCGCCGGACATGCGGCCGTCGGTCACCAGGCCGACCTTGAACCCCCGGTCCTGAAGCACGCCCAGGTATGGCGTCAGCTTGTGCAGCTCGGGCATGCCGTTGGATTTGGGCCCCTGAAAGCGGACAATCACCACGCAGTCCTTGTCGAGGCTGCCGGATTCAAACGCTGCTTTCAGGTCGTTCTGGTCGTTGAATACCACGGCGGGCGCTTCCACCATCCTCTGCTCACGCGCGACGGCAGACACTTTGATCACACCCCGGCCCAGATTACCGTCCAGCACCCTCAGCCCGCCATCCGGCGCAAACGGTTCCGCCGCGGAGCTGAGCACATCAGGCAGCAGGCTTTTTTCGGGCGCTGGCTGCCAGACCAGTTGATCGCCTTCCAGGTCCGGCATTTGGGTATAGCGATCAAGGCCACGCCCTACAACCGTTTCCACGTCGTTGTGGAGGTAGCCGGCATCCAGCAGCTCGCGAATCAGGAACGGCGTGCCGCCAGCCTCGTGGAACGCGTTTACATCTTCCTGGCCGTTGGGGTAAATGCGGGTCATCGATGGCACAACGGAAGACAGCTCCGCGTAATCGTTCCAGTCGATGATAATGCCCGCTGCCCGTGCAATGGCGATCCAGTGAATCGTATGGTTGGTGGAGCCACCGGTCACCAGCAGTGCAACGAGGGCATTTACAATGCTCTTCTCGTCAACCATGTCGCCCAGACCAAGCTCGCCGCCGTGGGGCTTGGACAGTTTAATGACCTGCTCCGTAGCGGCACGGGTGAGCCGGTCACGCAGTGGTGTATTCGGATTAACAAAGGCCGCGCCCGGCAAATGCAGCCCCATCACTTCCACCAGAAGCTGGTTGCTGTTGGCGGTTCCGTAGAAGGTGCAGGTGCCCGGGCTGTGGTAGGACTTGCTCTCGGCCTCCAGCAACTCGTCCTTGCCCACCTTGCCTTCCGCATACAGCTGGCGAATCCGCTGCTTCTCCTTATTGGGGAGCCCTGACGGCATCGGGCCGGCGGGCACCAGAATGGTCGGCAGGTAGCCAAAGCTCAGGGAGCCGATCAGCAGGCCCGGCACAATCTTGTCACAAATACCCAGTAGCACCGTGGCATCAAACATATTGTGACTCAGGGCCACCGCTGTACTCATGGCGATAGTATCCCGGGAAAACAGGCTCAGTTCCATACCCGGCTGCCCCTGCGTAACCCCATCACACATGGCGGGTGTGCCGCCGGCAACCTGGGCAACCGACCCCATACCCCGGGCCGCTTCACGAATCACATCCGGGAACTTTTCATAGGGCTGATGGGCCGAAAGCATATCGTTGTAGGCAGAAACCATGGCCACATTCGCCTTGTTCATAAACTTCAGGGTGTCTTTGTCCCCCTGACTGCAGGCGGCGAAACCATGGGCCAGGTTACCGCAGGAGAGAGAGCTCCGGTGCGGCGACTGGGCCTTGAGTTCGTTCATGCGGTTGAGATAGTCCTGCCGGCTGGCACGGCTGCGCTCAATGATTCTCTGTGTAACCTTGTCAACGGTCGGATGCATGGTGGGCTCCGTAGCAAATATTATTAATATCGTCACTTTTAGACGTAATTTTACTTTCTTTATTGGATGATTTCATCCATTAATCGTTCATTTCTTCTCTTTTTGTTGTTATATTTACTACATCGCAATCGGAAATCGAACAAAAAATAACCACAAGAGGAGTCAGAGAATGACTATTCGCATCGCAATCAACGGTTTTGGTCGCATAGGCCGCAATGTCCTTCGCGCCCTTTATGAAAACAACTACCGGGATCAGATTCAGGTCGTTGCCATCAACGATCTGGGCGACGCTGAAACCAACGCACACCTGCTCAAGTATGACAGCGTTCATGGCCGTTTTGACGGTGTGGTCAACCATGACGCAGAGTCGCTGACTGTTAACGGTGATCGCATCGCTATTACCGCCATCCGCAACCCCGAAGAGTTGCCATGGAAGGATTTCCATATTGACGTGGTCCTCGAGTGCACCGGGCTCTTCACCAAACGTTCCCAGGCCCAGGCACATTTAACGGCGGGCGCTCGCAAGGTGATCATTTCGGCGCCCTCGCCCGATGCCGATGCCACCGTGGTTTACGGCGTTAACCACGACAGCCTGACTGCAAGCCACGACATTATCTCCAACGCCTCCTGCACCACCAACTGCCTGGCACCGGTGGCAGAGGCGCTCCACAAGGCTGTCGGTATCGAAAGCGGTCTGATGACAACCATCCACTCCTACACCAATGACCAGAAACTGAGCGATGTATACCACTCCGACCTTTACCGGGCCCGCTCGGCAACCCAGTCGATGATCCCCACCAAGACCGGCGCGGCCGCTGCCATCGGCAAGGTTATTCCCGAGCTTAACGGAAAACTGGACGGGCTCGCGGTCAGGGTGCCCACCATCAACGTTTCGCTGGTCGACTTCGGCTTCATTGCTAACCGGGAAACCTCCGTTGAAGAAATCAATGAAGCGGTCAGGGTGGCAGCGCAGGATAGCCCGATTCTGGGTTACAACACCGAAAAACTGGTCAGCGTGGACTTCAACCATAGTGCGCTTTCCAGTGTTTTTGATGCCAACCACACACGGGTACTCGGCCGTCACGTGAAAGTCATGGCCTGGTACGACAATGAGTGGGGTTTTTCGAACAGAATGCTGGATAATGCCATCGCCCTGATCAAAGCCGGCCAGTAAAGTTGGTCGGCTGGCGAACATCCGCTAGCCTATTCGGAATGCCTCCCATCAACCAAAGGACAACAAACATGCTCAGGCGTACCAAGATCGTCGCCACCCTCGGCCCCGCAACCGACTCCCCGGAATCCCTCGCCGCCATTATTGAAGCGGGCGTTGACGTAACCCGGCTTAATTTCTCTCACGGCAGCGCCGAAGAACACATTAATCGCGCTCGCCGCGTCCGTGAAACGGCAGCCAGCCAGAATCGCTTCGTGGCGCTTCTGGCGGACCTTCAGGGTCCCAAGCTGCGTATCGCCCGCTTTACAGAGAACAAGGTCACCCTGAAGGCAGGCCAAACGTTTATCCTCGACGCCGCAATGGACAAAGAAGCCGGCACCGAAGAGCGTGTGGGTATCGATTACGAGCAACTCATTGAGGACGTGGAACCTGGCGACATCCTGGTTCTGGATGACGGCCGCATCGAGATGGAAGTGACCTCGGTAGACGCCACCAGCATTACCTCCAAAGTCCTTATTGGCGGCCCCCTGTCCAACAACAAGGGCCTGAACAAGCGTGGCGGCGGCCTCTCCGCCGACGCGCTGACAGAAAAGGACAAACAGGACATCGTGACGGCGGCCCGCCTGGGCGCGGATTACGTGGCGGTGTCTTTCGTTCGAACCGCTGAAGACATGCACATCGCCCGCCGGCTACTGAAGGAAGCCGGTTCCGATGCGGGACTGGTCGCCAAGATTGAGCGCGCGGAACTGGCCCACGACGTGGAAGCCCTGGATGCGGTGATTGAAGCCTCCGATGCCGTGATGGTTGCCCGTGGTGACCTGGCGGTAGAGATTGGCGACGCCGAACTCGTGGGTGTACAAAAACACATTATCTCCCGCGCCAGGGTACTGGACCGCGCCGTAATCACCGCCACCCAGATGATGGAGTCGATGATTACCAACCCCATGCCCACGCGGGCCGAGGTTTCAGACGTGGCCAACGCCGTCATGGACTACACCGATGCGGTGATGCTGTCCGCGGAGACCGCCGTAGGCGACTACCCGGTAGAGGCAGTGGAAGCCATGGTGCGCATCTGTCTCGGCGCTGAAAAGCAGCCCTCCATGCACCAGTCGAAGCACCGGATTCACGAGAGCATGGAGCAAGTGGACGAAGCCATTGCGCTGTCCGCCATGTACGCAGCCAACCACCTGGATGGTGTGTCAGCGATCATCTGTATGACGGAAACCGGCGCCACGCCACGACTGATGTCCCGCATCAAATCGAGCCTGCCGATTTTCGCCTTTTCCCGTCACCACTCCACCCAGCACCGGGTTGCGTTGTTCCGGGGCGTTCAGACCGTTCCGTTCGACTCCGCCAAGATCCCCAACGAACGCACCAACGCGCTGGCGATCTCCGAGCTGATCAGCCGGAATGTGGTCAAGGAAGGCGACCTGGTGGTGATGACCAAGGGCGATTACGTGAACGCCCAGGGTGGAACCAACACCATGAAGATTGTCCGGGTTGGTTCCGACATTCGCTGAGTTTCCCAAGGCCGGGTTGTTCACGTTGTCAGAAATTCCAGGAAGTAACTGTACAATCCGATACCAATCAATACGTTGAACGGGAAAGTCACGCCTAACGAGGCCAACATTGCCAGCCCGATGTCGGCCTCGGGAATAGCGTGCCGTACGGCCACCGGGGCCGCAATGTAAGAAGCACTGGCAGTAAGGGCCCCAAGGATTACGATGGAGCCCGGCTCCAGCCCCAGCCATAGGCCGGTTGCCAGCCCCGGCAGGGACAAAAGCGGCGGCATGCATAGCGCAAAGGCAATCAGCCGCCAGTGTCGGACTTGAATCTTACGCAGGGTTTCGGCCGCTACCAGCCCCATCTCCAGCAGGAACAGTGAGAGCACCAGAGAGAAGGCGCCTGTCAGCGGAGCGGTGACGCCGTCCCCTTTGTCGGGCCCGTAGAGGATGCCTATAACCACACCGCCAACCAGCAATACCACACTTCGGTTGGTCAACGTTTCCTGCCACAGAGGCGTTCCCGCACTGGTGGACTGGGCAGCTCCCTGGGTATAACGACGGTATAACCAAAGGCCGGTCAGAATCGCAGGCAGCTCCAGTAACACAAGATACAGTGTAACCTGCCCTCCAGTGGCCAACCCCCGGGACTCCACCCAGGCCAGAGCAACTGCAAAGGTACCCGCGCTAACGGATCCATAGTGGGCACAAAAGCTGGCGGCATCCGCCACGTTTAAACGAACCAGATGCCGCAACATTGGAAATAGCACCAGGGGAATGGCAAAGCCCAACGCCATGATCGCCAGGACTTCCGTTACCAGCCCCCAGTGCAGGTTGCCGTGCAGGGCCATCCCTCCTTTCAGGCCAATGGTCAGCATCAACAGCAGACTGAGAATATCGTAGGCGGCCTTGGGAATCGTCAGGTCCGATCGCAGGGTCCCGGCAATCACGCCGAGCAGGAAGAACATCACGATGATGTCAGGCATTTCTATAGAACTCCGCTAAAACAAAGGGCCCCGCAGGGCCCTCTCTAAAATCCGAATAATCTATGCAGACCCCGCCTGCTGATAGGATGGCCGGAACAGTACAGGGCTTGCCTTCTGGTTCGCTGCAAGAGCTGAATCATTTGTGGCCTCGGCCACCTCAAAAACATGGTAGGCCTCAGGGCCAAACGGGTCGAGTGCAGTATCCAGGTACTGATAACTGCCCGGTACCGGGTCGCCCGAATACACCACCAAAAATTGCCGCTCGACCACCGGTATATCGACGTTCAGCGGCTGTTCCACCCAGAGGTAAACACCTTTCTGAGGTACGACGTACTCGCAGCGAACCACACGATACCCCTTTCGGAGTTTCAGAGTATTGGGTTCTTTTCCGCACTCAAGACGAAACTTGTGAATCGTTTTCATGGCCGCTTCTCCTTCTGTGGGACACGATGCCATCATCCACAATCAATCGATCGAAAGGAACATAGTTTTTTCTGGTTTATTGTTCGGTTTTTTCGATCTTATCATCCAGCTCCGGTCGCTCTCTCAGAAGTTCCGCCACAGCCGCGTTGTGACTACCCCGGGCACGCGTAACTGCATACAAGGTATCCCTCACCTCCTGAATACTGGCGACGTGAACCACCCGGTACTGCCGACAGACCTCTTCACTGATGGCGGTGGGTGCCGCGAAATACCCCAGCCCCTCACGGCCAAATACCTTTATCAACGCACTGTCATCGACCTCGGCCACCACTTTCACCCGGATATTCTGGCTCGAGAACCAGTTCATCAGTGCGCTGATATAGGGGGCATCGAGAGAGGTTGCCAGGAATGGCTGCCGGTCAAGGCTCGCGGGAAAATCAGCCGACAGTCTGGCAGCCAGTTCCGGGGCAGCGAACAGCGACATGGAAGAACTCGCCAGACGATGACTACGAAAATGGCCCGCCTCCGCAGACGCCGGCTGCCGGTCAGTCAGTACGATGTCCAGCTCCCGCTGGCCAAGACGCTTCAACAGCTCGGTGGTATCTCCGGTACGGCAGCTCAGCCGAACCTCTCGGGAAAGAGACAGGGCGGGTTCAGTCAAATGATAAGCAATCAACTTGTGAATAGACGCGGCAATACCGACGGACAGGCTCAGGGGTCTGTTCTCCGGCGGCTGCCGAAGCACATCCGTCAGCGCCTGGGCGGTCTGGAACATCTCGTCTGCGTAACTGAATACGGTTTGCCCGAATTCCGTCAGCTGCAACGATCGATTGGCACGACGAAACAGTGCATTGCCCAAAGCGGATTCGAATGTGGCCAACTGACCACTAAGGGTCTGGGGAGTCAGCCCGAGGTTATCTGCCGCACGAGCAATGGACCCATCGCGGGCAATCACCCAGAAATAATAGAGGTGGCGAAAGTTCAGGTTATCCATCTCCAACATTACTCACATTCTGAGAAGCAATGCCTATCCTGCCTGAAAAACCTGAACTTACGCTACTGGCCGTACCGAATCACCGTTCGGAAATCACATCATTTATGGCAAACGGTACAGCCGAGAGCGACCGTTAGAGCATGCCGCCGCTGCCAGAACCTTTCACTGATCCCTCAACGCTGCTCTGCATTTCACCCTTGGCGCCTTCGGAAACAGACGTTCCCATCTGCTGATTGGATTCAGCCCGGATCTCGGCATTTCCGGCTCCTTTCATGCGTTCCTTTGCCTGCTGGCGCTTTTCGCCCGCCTTCTCGGCACCTGCCTTCGCAGAACCAGTGGCAGTACTGCGGACCTTCTGGCCAGTTTCAACACCCGCACTTACGGCCTGGTCGGCGCTCTCGCGAGCCTGGCTACTAACCGCCTTCCCCTTTTTACTGGCTTCATCTCGCATCGCTTTTCCGTCAGCACCACCTTCCGCCTTGACCGATGCGCCACCCTTGGCGGAAACGCCATTCTGCGCGCTGGCCTCAGCACTCATGTTGGTCCTGGCCTCTGCACTGGCATTGGCTGAACCTTCTTGAGCCAGAGCCCCGGTGGACAGGATGGAACAGATTGCGATGGTCAGTACATGCTTTTTCATAGGTACGTTCTCCTTTTTACCTTTCCTGGTTGGTATGCATTAAGGAGAACGGCCGGCGAAAGGTTTTTGTTCCAAAAAATAGTGAATCGGTGAAAATTAGCGGTATGACTCCGACTTGTGCATCCGACTCTTGGTGGTGCCCCCAATTGGCCCCATCGTGCCGGGTCTGCTTTCCTGCTAGACTAAACGATCATTCAGTCATCAAGCTGTCACCATGCGCTACTCAGTCAGCCACAAAGCCGAAATACGCGAAAAACTGATTGCCGCCGCCGGCGCCCTCAGCAAGAAGGAGGGTTTCGGCACCACTGGCGTCGACGCCCTGATGGCCACTGTCGGCCTCACTGGCGGTGCCTTCTATGGCCACTTCAAGAACAAGGGGGAGTTGCTGGAGGCCATAGTCGACAATGAGATGCGCTTGACCCGTGCTCAGTTTCTCAACGACGGGTCAAGCCCGACCCCACTACGGAACAGGCTGCAACGCTACCTGAGCCGCAGCCACGTGACCCACCCTGAGCAGGGCTGTCCGTTGCCCTCGCTAAGCAGCGAAGTCGCCCGTGCGAACGCCAGCGTAAAGGCAACCTATGAACGCCACCTTGAAGAGCTGGTAACCAACCTCAGCGACGCTATGCCAACTCCCGATCCGGACCGAGCCTGGGCGATACTGGCCATGGCGGTAGGCGGTATCACCCTGGCAAGAGCGCAGAACAACCCGGCACTGCAGGAACAGGTATTAAATGCCTGTGTAGAGCAGGCCATGGTCATTGCCGACAATAATGGCCCGAATTGCACTGATTAGCACGCCCTAACCATCGCACTGTTACAGGACAGGACTTGCCTTTGGCCGTTAAATAAACGATCGTTTATTTAACGGCCATTGAGTTAACCAGGCAACCAAATCCCCACGCTCCGGCGCCAGGGAATTATAACGAGGTCATCATGACGACTACCGACACCACCGCCTGTATCCTCTGCTCCCGCAATTGTGGTCTGAGCGTGGAGATCGACGATAACCGCTTCAAGAAGATCAAAGGCGATAAGGCGCACCCCTTCAGCCAGGGCTATATCTGCCAGAAGGCAGCGCGGCTGGAGCATTACCAGAACCACGATGACCGCCTGACCACACCACTACAGCGCCAGAGTGATGGCTCCTTCAAGCCGGTAAGCTGGGACGAAGCGCTGGACGATATCGCCCAACGACTGGTGGCGATCCGCGATCAGCACGGCGGTAACGCCTTCGCCTTTCTCGGCGGTGGCGGCCAGGGCAACCACCTCGGCGGCGCCTACAGCCGGCAACTGCTGGCAGCGATGAAGAGCTACTTCAGTTACAACTCCCTTGGCCAGGAAAAAACCGGTGATTTCTGGGTCAACGGCCGCCTGTTCGGTAAGCAGACCTGCCACACCACTGAAGATGTGGAACACGCGGACTACGTGCTTTTCATCGGCACCAACCCCTTCCAGGCCCACGGCATTCCCAATGCCCGCGACACCCTGAAGCACATCAAGAAGGACCCCAACCGCACCATGGCAGTGGTGGATCCGCGCCGCACCGAAACCGCCAAAATGGCGGATATTCACCTGCAACTGCGCCCCGGCACCGACGCTTACCTGATGAGTGCCATGCTGGCGATCATCGTCACCGAGGGCCTGCACGACCGGGACTTTCTGGCCAAACACTGCCGGGGCTTCGATCAGGTGGAAAAGGCCCTGCGCGCCATCCCCATTGCCGACTACGCCGCCCGCGCAGATGTGCCGCTGGCCACCCTGGAGGAGGTTGCTCGGGGTTTTGCCAAAGCAGACAGCGCCTGCGTGCGGATCGACCTGGGCATCCAGCAGACCCTCAATACGACCCTGAACGGCTACCTCGAAAAGCTGCTCTATCTGGTTACCGGCAACTTCGGCAAACCTGGTGGTAACAACCTGCACACGATGCTGCTGCCGATTCTTGGCGACACCGACGAGCGCAACCCCAAGTACAGGCGCACCGCCCACCACCGGATGTTCCCCATTGCCGGCATTTACCCACCCAATATCCTGCCGGACGAAATTCTTCATCAAGGCGAGGACCGGATTCGAGCAGTATTCGTGGACAGTGCCAACCCGTTAGTGACCTGGGCGGACACCCGGGCCTATGAGAAGGCATTTGCGTCCCTGGAGCTGTCGGTGGTGATCGACGTGACCCTCACCGAAACAGCCCGCGCCGCCCATTATGTGCTACCCGCTTCCTCCCAGTTCGAGAAGTGGGAAGCCACCGGCTTCAACCTGGAATTCCCGGTGAACGGCTTCCACCTGCGCCATCCCCTGTTCCCGCCAAAAGAAGGCACCCTGCCGGAGCCAGAAATCTACACCCGGTTGCTGGAAAAAATGGGCGTACTACCAGAGTGTTTTCCGAAACTGGAACGACTGGCACGACTGGAAGCCAAACGCGGTCAGTACCTGGCGACCCTGGCCGCCCTCGGTACCCTGCTGGCCAGAAACCGTCAATGGATTCCCCAAGCCGCATCGATTGTCTACCGCACCATCGGCAAAACCCTGCCGGACAACGCCGCCGCCAGCGCACCGCTTTTGGCCCTCACCCACGTCTATGCCCAATTGCACTATAAGGCAGTAAAACGTGCCGGGCACCAGGGCAACCGCCTGACGCTGGGCTCCAACCTGTTCCAGGCTATTCTCAAAGGCCGCTCCGGCATCACCCTCAGCGAACATCGCTTCACGGATATCTGGTCGCTGATCGCCCACAACGATCGCCGAGTTCATCTGGCCATACCGGAAATGCTTGACGAGCTGGCCGGCCTGACAGCCAGCATCACCGATCAGGCTTACCCCTTTGTGCTGATGGCCGGCGAGCGGCGCAGCTACAACGCTAACCAGATCTACCGCGATCCGGCCTGGCGTAAAGTAGATCCCCATGGCGCCATGCGTATGCACCCGGAGGATGCCGAGCGGCTGGGTATCGGAAATGGCGACAAGGCGCTGTGCCGTTCCGCCCGGGACAGCATCGAGGTAGTGGTGCAAGTGGATGACAGCGTGCGTACCGGCATGGTCACCCTACCCCACGGCTTTGGCATGCGTTATAAGGACAGTGCGCCGGTCGGCCCTGAACTGAACCGGCTCACCGATAGCCAGCACTGCGATCCTCTGTCACGCACCCCGTTCCACAAACATGTGCCAGTGCAGATCGAGAAGTGCTCAACCGCAGGAGCAGTATGACCTTGGAACCCCGTCGCACAAAAACCATGTCCGGTATTCAACCCTGCGGCGTCAGCTCAAGCTGTTACCGGTCACCCCACTCATGTTGGATCAGAGCACGCTCGGCATCGGGCCCGATTGGAACGTCTGCCATCATCCGGTCCAGCGTCTGGTCAAGTGCGCTTCCCCCACTGGCCGTCTGATAGGTATCGGGCGCGGCGACGGGTTCGCCTTCCACCTGCGCCACACGTTCCCAGGTGCCCCCATCACTGCGGCAGGCAATCTGCTCCGACACAGAGCCCCCTATGTCCAGACGGAACTGGCGGCACCACTCCCCGGACTGGCTCCGGAACGTCAGCCTCGGTGTCAGTGTTGTCTCACTATCCAGCTGATAGACCTCGCCGCTGGGCTGATTGTCCAGAATGCGCGCCACCGCAGGCCACGCCGGATCTCCGTCGGATGGCAGGGTCAGCCATTGTGTCAGCGCCACCCCCGCAATCACCGCAGCAGCGACCGCCTTACCGGTGCGCCCCTTAACCCTGCGCCACCATGGAAACATGACCACATTATCCTTTGCGGGCGCGACATTTTTAGAAGGCTCCGCCTTGAGCATACCGATCACCGAAGCCGGCATAGGGCGCTCGTCGATCGAACCATAATGCACCTGCAGCTCAGCATCCACCGATGCCAGCTCCGCCAGACGGTCTGCCAGCGCGGGATTCTCCGCCAGCCGGTCCCGAACCGCTTCCATCTCTGCATCGTTCAGCTCGTTGTCGAGGAAAGCCGACAGGGTTTCATCAGTTATGTTCATGCATCGGTCCTCATGGTTACAGGCGACAACGTCTCACTCAGTGCCGCCCTGGCACGGGCCAGCCGACTCATCACCGTGCCCCTGGGCACCCCCAGGATTTCGGCCACAATCTTGTAGGGCATCCCCTGGATCGCCACCAGGGAAATGATCTGGCGCTGATCCTCCGGCAGCCGGGCCATGGCCGCATCCACCCGGTTCCACTCAATCGATTTGGTGGTCTGATGCTCACCATTCACCACCTGCCCCTCACTCAGCTCCGGGCGCTCTGATGCTTCCCGCCGAACCTTTCTGGCCCGGCATTCGTCTATCCAGACATTACGGCAAACCCTGAATGCCCACTTGGTGAGGTCGGCGTCGTCCGGGGTACCCCGGGTCAGCAAACGCTCAACCGTATTCTGCAGAAGGTCATCGGCATCGGCCATGGAGCCTGTCAGCGAATAGGCAAATCGTCGGAGCCTGGGTAGTAGTTCGGTGATTTCCTGTTGCATAGCCTTCTTTTTCAATCGGTGTTACCTGTAAAACGGATCGGCAACCGGTTTATTCCATCAACAAAGGAATTTTTTCCGCACCGGGCCGTTGTAACCTGTGAAACACACTCAAATCCGGACTGGCGCGATGAAAGCTCACTTCATGACACACTTGCTCCCCGTTATTGCTCTCTATTCGCTTGCCACACCAGCTCTGGCATTGGGTGGAGGCAGTCTTCCGGATACCCAGGCAACCCAGATCACCCGGCAGGTGGAACAGAAAGCGGGACGGGTGGTAGAGCGGGCCATGGACAGACGCCTTGAGAAACGCGCTGAGGCAAAGGCCAACAGCGTCAGGGAGCGACTTGCCGAACTGCCCCGGGCACTTTCAATAAACACGACCACAGGACAGAAAGCGTTCAATGAGGTAGCGCTGGACGATGGCTTCCGGGCCGTTGAACGTCAGTGGCTTGTCACAGGCACGGCTTCGGACATGGACAGCCTCAGCCACCCGGGAATCACTCTTCTGGAACGACGCGAGCTGTCCGGACTGGGGATGACCGTAGCCCGGTTCCGGGTCAGTCCTGAACTGGATTCCCGTGAAGCCCTGGAAGGCGCTTTACCGGAGCTGGCCGACCGGCTGGACCGAAACCATATTTTTGAGCCACAGGCCGGGCCTGAAGCAGCCGGCCCCGAGCCGGACCTTCCTCAGTGGCAAAGCCTCTGTGATACGCCTGCTCGTGTCGGAATGGTGGATACCGCCATTGCCACCGACCACCCGGTGTTCAGAAACGCACAGATCGAGCAGCAACGCTTTCTGGATTTGGCCGATGTGGAAGGTGAGCTTCGGGAGCCCAGGATCCATGGCACCGCCGTCGCCAGCCTGATGGTGGGTAGCCGCGCGGATCAATGGCCCGCCCGGCTGCCGCAGGCCACAGTGTTCAACGCCTCGGTATTCTATGACCGGGAACGCAACCTCTCCGGTGCCACCCTCGGGCATCTGCTGGAGGGTCTGAACTGGCTGGCCGATCAGGATCTTTCGGTCATCAACATCAGCCTGACAGGCCCGGATAACCGGCTGCTTGCCACGGCAGTGGAGACCCTCCGGGAACAGGGCATCCTGCTGGTGGCGGCCGTCGGCAATCAGGGGCCCGCCGCCCCGCCATTGTATCCGGCGGCCTATCCGGAGGTAGTGGGTGTGACGGCAGTGGATGCCTCAGGCGAGCTTTACCGATGGGCAAACCGGGGGGAGCAGGTGCTGTTCGCCGGCCCGGGGGTGTCTGTTGCCGTGGCGCACCCCGATGGCGACATGGTCGCGGACAGCGGCACCTCGCTGGCAGCACCGGTGATCACCGCCGCCCTCGCCTGCCGCCGCGGCGATCAGTCGACGGACCAGGCTATCAAAGCCCTGACTGAAGAAGCCAGGGATCTGGGCAAGCAGGGCCGTGACACCAGCTTTGGTCACGGCTTCCTGGACCTGTGACAAGGGATGGTCAGAAATCTGCCCGGAGCGAAACGCCCGCCACAGTCTTGTCATAGTCAGCGGAGTCCACATTGGAGGTGTAATTACCCCATGAGATGCTGGGCTCCAGGCTGAACACTTCGTTGAGACCGATCCGCCAGCTTGCTTCCAGAATACTCGCTTCGTCCGACCGTTTGCTTGTCGAACGCTCCCTCAGGTCACCGGTCAGAGGGTCATTCAGCAAGGGATCCGAGCTGGTTACGGTGACCTCGTCGTACTCACGGTCCTCGTAGCGCCAGCCAAAGCGGAGCCTGTTGTCCTCTCCTCCCAGGGTGAACTTGTGTACCAGTGCCAGCCGAACCCGCAGCAGGTCATTGTCATAGGCGTCTGACTTCGCATCCTCGCGGTCACCATCAAGACCGATCAACAAATGGCTTCTAGCCTGATTGAAAAAGAAAAATGAGTCCAGGCTGACACCGCGAATGTCCGCATCCCGGGCCTCGCTGTCATCAAAGTCCTTACTCTTGTCCTGCAGGCTGGCCAGCAGGTAGACGTCCTCCCCGATGAGACGCCCCAGGTAGACGCTGGCCCGATGGAAATCCAGGAACGGGTCCGAGCCCAGGGTCGCGTGGGAATAGTGATAGCTGGTGCCAACGGTTACCGGATCAAATTCGTAACTGATATCAGCCGACAGCAGGTGAATATCCTGATCGAACTGATTCAGGTTCTGGTATCGCCTGCCTGACAATGAATAACCGAGGGTCACGTTCAGCGCCCTGGTGGGTTTCAGCACTCCCTCAAGGCCGGCATCAAACACCGAGGCCTCATCACTTTGATCGGAAGAGGTGTTGAGTTCATCCACGGTCACATTGCTGTCATGTTCGAAACCGCCCTCAAGGTGGCCGTTCAACCGCGCATGCTCCTCCGCCTGGGCCACCAGGGACGGCACAGCGATGCCAAACGCCAGGGGTATAATCAAAATGCGTGGAATTGATTGCATGTCTGCTCCTTGTCGGCAGCTGAAAGAAGGCCGGGCACGGTGGCCCGGCCGATCCGAAGTGAATCGTTACAGTGAGCCGCCACTGGAACCTTTTACGGTCCCCTTGACGGTATTCTGTACTTCACTCCTGACGCTTTCAGACACAGACGTGCCGATTTGCTGATTGGTTTCAGCCCGAATCTCGGCATTTCGCGCCTCTTTCATGCGCTCCTGCGCCTGCTGGCGCACTTCACCGGCCTTATCCGCGGCCGCATCCGCAGAGGCAGTGGCGGTGCTGCGAACCTTCTGGCCGGTTTCAACGCCGGCTTCTACTGCCTGTTTGGCGCTCTGACGGGCCTGGTTACTGACGGCCTCGCCTTGCTCGGAGGCCTCATCACGAGCCACTTCGCCGTTAGCATCGCCTTCCGCATTGGCCGACGCACTACCGTTGGCGGAAACGCCGTTGCGGGTACTGGCTTCAGCGTTCATGTTGGCCTCGGCCTCCGCCCTGGCATTAGCCGCGCCGGAGCCTTCAGCAGCCAGAGCCCCAGTGGAGAGAATGGAACAGATTGTGATCGTCAGTAGATGTTTTTTCATGGTTACTTCCTCCTGATTTACCCTTATCGGGTGGCTTTCATCAGGAGGACGGTTGGGGAGAAGGTTTATTCCAGAAAAACAGCGAAACGATGAAAATTAGCGGTATGAATCCAGCTTGTGCATCAGGCTTTGTTTCACAACAGGCCACTCAAGATTAATGATGGAAAATACCACCGTGTCACGGTAGCCACCATCCGGCATTCTTTGATGGTTACGTAAAACCCCATCCTGCTTGGCACCTAATCTCGCAATCGCAGCCCTGGACTCCAGATTATGCCAATGGGTTCGGAACTCCACGGCTATGGCATTCAGATCCTCAAAAGCATGGCCCAATAACAGCAGCTTGCACTCCGTATTGACCGGGGACCGCTGATAGCTTTTGGCGTACCAGGTGTAACCAATCTCGACGCGATTGTTCTGGCTATCCGCATTGCAAAAACGTGTTGAGCCAATGACCTTGTTGGATGCTTTGTCGATGACGACGAACGGTAACGCCCTACCCGCTTCTTTTTCAGACAACGCTTTTTCAATGTAGCTGTGAATGGTGTCGCGTCCGGGCACACCGGTAAACCACAGCCTCCAAAGCTGACCGTCTGACGCCGCTTCCACCAGTGCGTCAGCGTGGTTCCTGTGCAGTGGAGCCAGCTTGACCGTGTCAGATTCCAGAACGACATCCCGAAGCCATCGGTTTTCATCCATCATTTCAAATTCCTTTTATTGGGTACATTTCCGATCAATGCCGGGCGCGAAACAGGAACTCCCCCGCCACCATGTCATTGTGGACGGCCTCCAGGATGGAGGGATCCAGGGCGTCTCCCCGTAAATCGTGCAGGCCGCAGCTCGCGAGAGCCTTACGCACCCGCACGTTGGGCCCCAGGTATTCATAGAGCACCCGTGCGCAACAGGGCATCCGTTCGCTGTTATCAGACACACCGATCTTAAGCCCGGTGAGCCGGCTCAACCGGTTGCGGAAGCTGGGAAACAGGATGGTCTGAGTGATCTCGTGACGATTCAGGGTTTCATAGTCCACCAGGAACAACCGGTCCGTCAGCAGGTAGGCCACCCCCTGATATTGGTTGTGACAGTACGGTTCGTGCTTGCTGGGACGCATCCGCTCGGTACGCTGGAACACCACCTGGTCGCCCCGACGTTCCAGGCAGACCAGGTTCTGCAGCAGCTTGCCCGGTGTCGACATCGACAAATAGTACTCGTAATAATAGCCGAGGTAGCGATCTATATCGTTGCGCCCTTCCTGCCCCAACTGATCCAGGTGTTCGAGGAGGGTGTCATCATTCCCCTGCCGTTTCTTCTCGGGAACGGGCCTTACCCGTACCAGCCGCTGGAACTGCCAGTGCGGCAGCAGGATTTCCTGTTCATCAACCCCGAAGAAGTCGCACAGACGGCGCAGGATATTCGCCGAGGGCCTGTGCTGACCACTGAGGTACCGGTTAAATTGCGGGCGGTTGATGTCCAGACGACGGCACACCTCCGCAATCGACTTGTAGTAGCTGCACAGCAACCTGAGGTTCTGAGCCAGGTCCTGATGCGTGCCGCCATCATCCATCGTGTTCGCCCTCTCATCCGGAAGCGCCAGCCTGCGCTGACGCGTGTTGGCGCTAATGGTGCGCCAGATCGCACCATGTTGACGCCAGTCTACGAATTCTACCAGTCGCCCCGGGCTGGTTAAATAAAACCTCCTGATAAAAACAACCACCGGAGTTCCCTATGTTGGAGTTACTCAATGACCTGCTTTGGGGCAAGGTCCTGATTGCCCTGCTCGTTGCCGTTGGCATCGGCTTTACCGTTGCTTCCCGCTTCGTCCAGTTCCGCTACTTTGGCCGCATGTTTCGCATCCTTAGCGCCAGCCAGGCTTTCCAGCGAGACAAACACGGCCATCTCAGCTCTTTCCAGGCCCTGTTACTGTCTGTCGCCGGCCGTGTCGGCGGGGGTAACATCGCAGGCGTGGCGGTGGCCATCACTCTCGGCGGCCCCGGCGCGGTTTTCTGGATGTGGGTCGTTGGCCTGATGGGTATGGCCACCAGTTTCCTCGAATGCTCCCTGGCCCAGACCTACAAGCAGGCAGAGGCCGACGGCACCTACCGCGGTGGCCCGGCACACTACATCGCCCGGGGCATGGGCCCGAAATGGAAATGGCTGGCGGGCGTGTACTCGGTGTTGCTGCTGATGACCTTCGGTTTCGGCTTTACCGCGCTGCAGTCCTACGCCGTGGCCACCTCTGTGGACGACGCCTTTGGGGTGCCAGTCGTTGCGACCGGCATTGCACTCGCGGTGCTGGTCGGTGTGATCATCTTCGGCGGGGTAAAACGCATCGCCCGTGTGACCGAATTTCTGGTGCCGATCATGGCAGGCGGCTACCTGCTGATTACCACGGTCGTGCTTGCCCTGAACCTGGAGCAGATCCCCGATGTATTCATGCTCATCGTCAACAGCGCTTTCGGGCTTGAGCCGGTTGTTGGCGGCGGCATTGGCGCAGCCATCATGATGGGCGTCAAGCGTGGGCTGTTCTCCAACGAGGCAGGCTTGGGCAGTGCCCCCAACGTGGCAGCGGTTGCCTATGTGCCCCACCCGGCCAACCAGGGCGTGGTGCAGTCGTTCTCAGTGTTTATCGACACGCTGATCATCTGCTCCTCCACCGCCTTCATTATCCTGCTCAGCGGCATCTACGAGCCGGCGGGCATGGGCGATGTGGGCGGCGTAGCGCTGACCCAGTCTGCCCTGGCAGATCATGTCGGCGACTGGGGCCGCAGCTTTGTGAGTATCGCGCTGCTGCTGTTCGGGTTCAGCACCATCCTCTACAACTACTACCTGGGCGAGAACAGCATCAGCTTCTTCAATTCCGCCAACCTGAAATTCTTCAACATCTTCCGGGTCGCCGTCATCGGCCTGGTGTGCTGGGGCGCCACCACCGACCTGGGCACCGTCTTTGGTTTCGCCGATGTCACCATGGGGCTGCTTGCCCTGGTCAACCTGATCGCCCTGCTGTGCCTGTTCAAGCCTGGGCTGCGCGTGCTGAAGGATTTTGATCAGCAGATCGCCGCCGGCATTGAACAACCGGTGTTCGACGCCGCCCGCTTCAAGGATATGAACGTGGACGCCGCCGCCTGGACCATTGAGCCCGAAGATCTTGAACGTATCACCTCGCAGGAAATAGCTACCAATGAACACCCGTCTCGAACATGATCTCCTGGGCGACCTGGCGGTGCCCGCAGACGCCTGGTACGGCATCCAGACCCAGCGCGCCCTGGACAACTTCGCCATCACCGGCGTGCCCATAAGCCACTTCCCGGATTTTGTCCGCGCTCTGGCGATGGTCAAGAAGGCTGCCGCGCTGGCCAACCGGGACCTGGGGGTACTCGCCCCCCACAAGGCGGAAGCCATCGTGGAGGCCTGCGACGACATCGTCGCAGGCCAGTTGCACGACCAGTTCGTGGTGGACCTGATCCAGGGTGGAGCCGGCACCTCCACCAACATGAACGCCAACGAAGTGATCGCCAACCTGGCACTGACCAAGCTGGGCCATAGTCTCGGGGACTATCAGCACCTGCATCCCAACGATGACGTTAACCGCTCCCAGTCCACCAACGATGCCTATCCGACCGCAGTGTGCCTCGCGGTCCAATTCGCTGCCGCCCCCCTGGAGCGAGCCATCATTCAACTGAAGGAACGACTGGAGGCGAAAGGCCGCGAATTCGCCGATGTGGTGAAGATGGGGCGCACCCAGTTGCAGGACGCCGTGCCCATGACCCTGGGGCAGGAGTTCGAGGCCTTTGCCGTCAACCTGGGCGAGGATATCGACCGCCTGCACGAAGCCAGCCTGCTGCTGTGTGAGGTGAACCTGGGCGGCACCGCCATTGGTACCGGCATCAATACGCCTCCCCGCTACCAAAGTCTGGCAGTGAGCTACCTGGCGGAGATCTCCGGCAAACCGCTGGTGTCCGCCAGCAATCTGGTGGAAGCCTCCTCCGACATGGGCGCCTTCGTACTGTTCTCCGGAATACTCAAGCGCTTCGCTGTTAAGCTCGGAAAAATGTGCAACGATCTTCGGCTGCTGTCCAGCGGGCCAAGAACCGGGCTCGGCGAAATCATGCTGCCAGCTCGCCAGCCGGGCTCTTCCATTATGCCCGGCAAGGTCAATCCCGTGATCCCGGAAGCCGTCAACCAGACCGCCTACCAGGTGATCGCCAGCGACCTGGCCGTCACCATGGCAGCGGAGGCAGGCCAGTTGCAGCTCAATGCGATGGAACCGCTGATTGTCTACAACCTGCTGAACTCCATGAAAATGCTGGAATCCGCCTGCACCATGCTCGACGAGCGCTGCATCAAGGATATCCGCGCCAATGTCGAACAGTGCGCCCGCCACCTGGACAACAGCATTGGCATCATCACCGCGCTGGTGCCCCGGATTGGCTACGCCAATGCCACCCGCATTGCTACCCAGGCGCTGAACTCCGGGGCCACTGTGCGTGAACTGGTGCTGGCCGAGTCGCTGCTGCAACCGGAAGAACTGGACCGCCTGCTCAGCCCCCGTTCAATGCTCGCCCCGGTCGGAGACAGCGCATGAACCGCAAGTTGCTGGTGGTCTACACCGGGGGCACCATCGGTATGGTGGCCTCCGGCAAGGGGTACGTACCCAGCCCGGATTTCCGGGGCCGACTGCAGAGGCACCTTGACCTGCCGGGCCTGGACGTCATCGAACTGGACCGGCTGATCGACAGCGCCAACCTCACCCCATCGGACTGGACCGGCATCGCCCGGGTGTTGGAGAGCCACTGGAACAGCTACGACGGCTTTGTGGTGCTTCACGGCACGGACACCATGGCCTACACCGCCTCTGCCCTCTCCTACATGCTCTGCGGTTGCGATAAACCCGTGATCCTGACCGGTGCCCAGATTCCCCTGGACCAGGACCGGAGCGACGCCCTGGATAACGTGACCACTGCGCTCGCCATGGCGGCCATGCCCCACCTCCGGGAGGTTTGCATTTACTTCCGCAACCGTCTGCTCCGTGGTAATCGGGCACGGAAAATCAGCACCAACGGGCTCTGCGCATTCGACTCCCCCAATGCACCCTGGCTCGGCGACGCTGGCATTGAGATCAGGCTTCGGGACGAATGGCTGTTACCGCCAGGCCTTCCGGACTTCCATATACCGGAGTTCGACAACCGGGCCGTGGCAACACTCACCCTCTATCCTGGCATTCCCGCCGAGCTGATCCAGGCGACACTGGGACTGCCAGGCCTTCAGAGCCTGATCATCCACAGCTACGGCGCGGGCAACCCGCCCGACGCCAACCCCGCCCTGATCCAGGCCCTGGAACATGGCGTCAATCAGGGATTCACCATCCTGAACATCACCCAATGCTTGCAAGGCAAGGTGTCCCAGAACGCCTACGCAACTGGCGCAGCGCTGGACAGAATCGGCGTTATCCCCGGCTCGGATCTAACACCAGAGGCGGCCTTCGCCAAGCTGCACTACCTGTTGGCCACAGGTCATAAGGGGCAGGAACTCAGGAATGGCCTGATGCAGCCATTGTGTGGCGATAGTGGGAAGCCGCCCCATCGTTCCGAACCCGATTTGCTGTTAGACTAAGCCACGGGCGTCGATCCCCACGACGCCATTGTGGTCCGCTTTCCGGAACGCCCTCTCACAAGCATGTATCAGTGCAGATTGAAATGATCGCGTGATAACATTCCCGCCCTATCGCGACAACCGCCAGAGTTATCAAACGCATGTCAGACAAGAGATCAGGATGACCTATTCCATAGCAGTGATTGGCAGCGGCATGGCAGGCTTGGCGGCGGCCTATCGGGCGCGTCGCGCCGGCCACGATGTCACCGTATTCGAAGCCAGCAACGGTCATGGCATGGACGCCCACGCCCTCACGGTGGATGGCGGCCTGGTGGATGTGCCCCTACGCGTGATGAGCCCGGACGCCTGGCCCAGCGTACTTCAGCTCGCCAAAGAAGTGGGCGTGGGCACCTTCGAAGTAGGCGTACACACCTCTTGCAGTTGGACCAACCGTCACACCTGGTTTCGCAGCGGGGAGATTCCGATACTCGGCTGGCCCTGTCTCGGTTCCTGGCGCTATCTGAACACCCGCGCACTGCGAATGGCTAAAGGCATCTGGCAACTGAGTCGCCTGACTCAGAAGCTGGCGCGGGATAAAACCGACGTCACTCTCGGCGAAGTCCTTAAGCACCAAAACTTCGACCCGTTATTCTGGCGCGGACTGGTGCTTCCCATACTCTCCACTATCTGCACCTGTGAAGAAAAACACCTGCTGAACTGGCCAGCAGCGCAACTGCTCTCGTCACTCCACGGCATTCTCTTCGGCTCGGAGCTCTATCGCCTGGAGGGTGGCACCGCGGCGTTGGTCGAAGGCTTGGCCGTAGACCTGCCTCTGTACTCCGGCAGCCCCGTTGCACAGGTCGAAGTCAGCGACCTGGGGGTGAAGGTCTACAACCAGCGGGGGTACGGTGGCGTGTTTGACCGGGTGATCGTCGCTACCCAGGCTAATCAGCTGAGTTTTCTGGATGACACACAGTTTGGTGACGAACGGAAAGTGCTGGAAAACATCGGGTTCGACGCGGGCGAGCTCTGGGTCCATCAGGACCCACGCTTCATGCCCTCGAAAAAAGAGGACTGGACCGCGCTGAATTTCCAGATGGACGAGGCGCTGGAAAAACCCATGTTCACCGTCTGGGTCAATGAAGTGGAACCCACGCTCACCGGCAGCGCGCCCGTGTTCCAGACCTGGAATCCGCTGTTCGAACCGGACCCGGACACGGTGCTGGCCCGGGTAGCGCTGGAGCGCGCCGTCGTCCACCGTGGCACAGCGCGCGTCCACGAGGCCCTCGGCCAGTGGCACCGCAGGCCCGGCCGAAAAGTCTTCTTCTGCGGTTCCTGGGCCTACGAAGGCGTGCCGCTGCTGGAATCCGCCGTGCGCTCAGCCAATGCCGTGGTGGACGCCATCAATCAGCCTCCGTCCGCTTAAACATCGAACGGATGACTCAGCTCCCGGCTTCGCCCAGGGAGCGTCCAGATAGCTGGCTCGAGCTCCGGAACATCTGATCAGGGCGTGTCGCCCCGCCCTGGTCCGCCTGATATAGTCTGGTTATAAACAGCGATGGCGGACCGAGATATGTCACATAATATGGGATTGATCGAACGGGTCGAGCATATCCGCGAACTGACACCCCTGGATGCGGCCGAGGAACTGGCCCGGCTGCCGGCGGACGATATCCAGTTCATTCTCTCTCGGTTGCCCGCTGAACAGGCCCTCACCGTAGCCTCCCACCTCGCCGAAGTAGCCGCCCCGGACGAGTCGGCCACCCGCGCGGTGCTGACCGGCATGGAAGAAACCATCGGTGAGCTGATGACCCCGGCAGCGGCGATGCTTCCGGCCAGCTATACCGTCGCCGAAGCGCTGACCTTCATGGTAAAAAGCGCCGACGTCTCCGAGATCAGTTACATTTTCGTGACCGAGGAGCATCGCCTGGTGGGGGTGGTGGGCATGCGCGACCTGATTCTCGCCAAACCCTCTGAGGCACTTGCCAGCATCATGGTGCGCGAGCCCTTCGCCTTTCACCAGGACACGCCAATCGAGGAAGCAATCGGCGAAGTGCAGTACCGGCACTACCGCATGTACCCGGTGGTGGACGAGCAGCAGCACGTGGTGGGCGAGGTGCGTGGCTGGAAGCTGTATGAACGCATCGCCTCGGAACTCACCGCCCAGGCCGGCTCACAGTATGGTGTAGCAAAGGAAGAGCAGATCAATACACCGGTGCTGGCGGCCTTCCGCATGCGACACCCCTGGCTACAGGTGAACCTGATCACCGCTTTCGCTGCCGCCTTCGTGGTGGGCATGTTCGAAAGTACCATCGCACAGATCGTCGCCCTGGCCGCCTTCCTGCCAGTGCTCGCCGGCCAGAGCGGCAACACCGGCTGTCAGGCGCTGGCGATCACCCTGCGCGGCATCACCCTCGGGAAGATACAGGACTATCCGATCAGCCGATTGTTGCGCAAAGAGATCCTGCTGGGTGCGCTCAATGGCGCCGCCGTGGGCGTGATCGCCGGCATCGCCATGTTCGCCTATGCCCTGTCCACCGGCTCTGCCAACCCGGCTATGCTCGGCCTCGTCATTTTCATTGCCATGATCGGCGCCTGTATCGGCAGCGGCATCTTCGGCGTCGCGGTACCGTTGCTGCTCAAACGCTTCGGCGCCGACCCGGCCACCGCCAGCAGTATCTTCCTGACCACCTTTACCGACATCATCGGCATGGGTCTGATGCTGTTCCTGGCCACCTCGCTGGTGCTGTAGGCTTTATTTTGTGCTGGCTTGTATTTACTCCCAACCGAACCGCTTGGGGTCCGTTTGATCCCGAAATTCGTCCGATAATTCCATGACCTCTTCAAACTCATCCAGGGCCTGAGTGCAGAACTGCTCTATGGCTTTTTCCTTGATGACTTTGAACTTTTTCCAATCACTCTCTTTCATGCCCCTCCCCCCTTGTGCCTGCGCTTGTTAAACGAAAATTCGCCCATTGGTCACGGGTAATTCTCCACTCAACATTGCTCCAGCCTTTGCTTCGCATCCACTCAGGGCTCGGCCGTATGATTGCCGTAGCACCCAGTGCATTTACAAGGCGTGCTATGCGCGAATTAGCACTGACAGTGCCACCGTATATGGTATGAAGATTGAGCGTACCAAACCCAAACTCAACCAAAGCATGCATGACTTCCGTAGCGTACGCATACCGCCCCCAATACTCTGGTGCCAGTTCAATTCCCAGCTCTGCAGTACCTTTCTCCTCACCGCCGCTCCGCAAGCCACAACAGCCGACGAGTATTTGGGGATCCCCGCGCCGAATGATAGCAAGCTGAAAATTTACCCTTGGCTGTTCCGCGGCCCATGCTCGAAAAAGTTCAAGAAGTTTACGAGCATACTCCGTCGTCGTGTGTTCCGTTCCATAGAACTCATGAGAGCGAGGATCACTATGATAGGCCTCAAAAGCATCGGAATCCGTGTCATTGAAATCACGGAGCAGGAACCTCCTTGTCGTTAACTCCACTATCCTGCCCCTCAGTTCGTTTGACGCTCGGCTCATGCCCCGGCTTGCCTAGTGACTCCGACCAGCAATCCCCATGCAATTGGCATAGAACGTGGTGGTCGCAGGCCAGTCAGAGAAGATACCAATTACCCCGACATCGCGGGCCAGCACATCTATCACAGTGAAAACATCACCATCATTATTGATGGCGTCGGTGATGGTCTGGTGGTACCAGCCACCTCCGTCAGCCAGCGGTCCGCTGCGTTCAACCGTCCAGGCAATCAGGTCCAGCCCCGCAGCCCTGGCGTTTTCCGCGTACTCCGACGGAACGATTTCCTGGTGGGCATCCAGGGCCAGCATCTTCCATAATGCCGGTGCCAGAATATTAACCCCTTGTGCGGAGAGATTCTCCATCCAGGCCAGGGACGAGTTTTCCGGCGTCAGCGGGGCCTGGTCCAGGAACACCGCCTGTTTCCCAAACCGGGGCGTCTCATTGACCCAAAACAGCACGTCGTCCAGCAGGAACGACTGCGGCCATACATCCGCCGGACTTACGCCCGCATCAATGTAGTCCTGAATCATCTGGCGGGCATAGTCTTGTTGGCTATAATCCCCTTCAAACGGCATATCCACCACAGGTGTTTTCAGTTCCGGTGTGAACTTCACACCCAACGCCTTGAACAACTCAATGCTTTCCTGGTGTGTCAGCAGAGTACCGCGGCTGCTGTACAACTCGGTACGCCAGTCGGCCGTCCCTTCCAGGTACTCCTCAGGGGTGGTTGCCATTGGGTTGAATGCGTCCATCTTGCCTTCCAGGGACTTGAATTCTTCCAGAGTGATATCGCTGGTACGGCATTCTGCCTGCGCCTCGGTGCCGCTTTCCGGATCCGCCGGCACAAACGGCTGGGTGCATTTTGCGTTCAGTTCGGGAATGGCCACGATATTGGTGGTGGTGTGAAGATCGTTTTGGGCATGGCGGCAGACCAGTTCCCTGTCCTTGGTGAAGGCAACGTCGCATTCCAGGATACCCGCGCCCATTTGAGCAGCTGCAACGTAGGACTCCATGGTGTGCTCGGGGAACTGCAAGGGCGCACCCCGGTGACCGATCGAGAAATCCGTAGGCCTGAAGTTTTTGCCATGGCAGGACTGCAGGGTGTCTTTTAGTGGCCCATCGTCCATGTCATTCACCAGCCAGAAAGGCCTGGGTCCGAGATGAACCTGGCGCTTGCCTCGGTGGAATTTACCATTCAGATCCGGCCACTTGTCGTGCCAGTTTTCCAGGCCCGGGGGCACCCAGTTCTCGCCTTTGCCATGCCCACCCGGCGCAGCATTAACGACGGAGAACAGTGACATCAGTAATGCCACAACCAGTAACATGCGTAACTTCATAACAAGCTCCCTATGTGATGAATGACACTCCACGACTACTATCAGCGGGGTGGGTTACGTTGTAGTGACGATTTGGTGACTGGCGCGGCCTGGTTATACAGATACATGTCCACTGTAAAAGCCATCAATATTGCAACCGTGACCTGCCCTGGTCATGTTTTCTGAATATCCAGTTTCATTTCCAACAGGGATCCCTGAAAACCAAACTTTTCATATGCCCGAACAGCCGAACCATTCTCCGCATACACGTCGAGATAGAAGTTGGTGACTCCTTGAGATTGGCCCCAACGAACCAGATCCTGCAAAATCACTTTGTTCAGCCCAAGCCCTCGATATTCCTCAGCCACGTACATGAAACCGAGGTATCCGTGACTATCATGCTCCAAGGCAGGCTTTGAGTGGCGGACCTGAACGTATCCTGTGGCGATAACGACTCCAGAAATCTCTCCCACTACCAACCTACTGAACTGATCAGCCATCAGTTTTTCGATATCGTAATAGTAAGCATCCTCTTCTTTCAGAGACGCGTTAAATGGACGCTCAGCGTCAATCACTTTTTGCTCCAGAGCCATGAGACAATCATGGTCTTCACCCCGTGCTTCCCTCACAACTAATCCATCTAAATTCATCAATACTCCAATGCAACTTTGAAAGACCGGCCGCGCACTGGCGCGAATTATTAATTGGTTACCCCAATGTACCACTTGGGCTTGATGCGCCCTAAGTCGCGGCGAGTATTTGATTTCAGTGTTTTTTTGGAATCCAGCACCATTTCTTTGCCGCCTTCTCTGACAAACACTACCCAATGCCAGAATGGCTTGCCCTGCTCCGTGTGCCACTTGATGGCCATGAGTGCCTTGTCCGGAAGGCGCTCCCAGGACTCGAATGGTGTTTCTTTGGGGGAAACCGAAATGCCGAACTCACGCAGGAGTTTCCGGACGTACTCAGTGTCCGACCAAAGCGCTTTGTCTGCGGCATAAATACCCAGAGCATTCGCTCTCTTTTTGGCCTCAGCATAGGTGACGCCGGCAATTGCGGCACTTGCAGCGATGCCGCAACCGGTTACTTCTTCCTGGATGACGGGTTCCATGTCTTTCCCAATTCACATTGAACTTACCGGGGCCAAAAGTCTCATGTCGCTGTTATGAAACCCTGCCCGGCGAAACGGGTTTCACCAAATCAGATAGTACCCCGCGACCGATTACACGCTATTGGGACCATCTTTCATCTTGAGCACGTCATCCATACGTTCCAAGTACGCAGGAATCGAGGCGTCCTCCAATGCAGCATGCTTGAGCGGCGTCTCTAGCGGTACCCGTGCGATATTGAAAAGGAACGCATAAAGAATCGCATCAAACGAGGTCACTTGGTCACCTACCGCATACTTGTGCTGACTTAGCTGCCAGGCCATCGCAGTAAGATCCGCAATGCCGGTGGCGTAGACCTCAGCCAATGGATAACGACCATAACCCTGCCCGATGAGGCTTTTTCTGATACCTCTTCGCGCCGCACCCGCCACCAAGTGGCGAGCCGCGGATGGCACCATGCCAAAAAACGCATCCCTGGTGTTGGGCCAGTACTTGTCGTCTATCCACCGTGACAAGACGATAGTGAAGTAAAGACTCTCCTCACACGTGCGACGCAGCAAATGGCCGGAGGCTAATTCAGCCGCGGAAAGCTGTCCGTCTAGCGGGTCACCGTATGTCATCTTCAGGTACGCCAGGATGTTGCCACTGTCGGGAACTTTCTGTGACTGGTCAATGATGAATGGGAGCTTGCCTCTTGGCCCTTTGAAAGGAAGAGTGCTCTTGGTCTGATAGGGAATCCCTGCCAAACGACAGTAAGTCTCCACCTTGAGACAGAACGGGCTTGCATTCAAACCCCACCCCGGCGCGAATTGATGTATCTCGATCACGGCATCTCCCCGAGTCTGATTTTCCCAAATAAAGTGCACCCAAGCCTATGAACTATCGCCAGTTTTTAGAACCAACAAGACGAGTGTTTGTCAGTTCCCAGGACGCGAACTGGCACAGTAACTCGGTTTTCAGCCCAACACTGAGCGCTGAGAAAGCCCGGCGTTGCGGATGAATCCTTAGATCCTTACCGGTACCTGTTATTGCCATGCATTCGCAGGTCCTTCCTCATAGTACTGATGCACCTTTCAGTGCCTCCCGTATGAAATCTGCCTTAGCCGCGGTATATGCCTCTCTATCTGACCTGAATTCTTCTGCCCACAGCCGCTTTTTCTGCTCATACTGTTCTGCTAGTTCAGTGTGGGCACGAAGTAAGTTCCGAAACGCCAAGCGCCGATCCCATTCGTGACTACCGTACACCACAAGGTGCAGGTGATGTGTCCGGCGCCCTTCGGCCCATCGCATAAGCCAACGCCGATCAACTAACGAGGCATTGAACTCCATTGATGTTGTATATTTTGCATGGCATAACGGTTCCATTAATTCATCGGCACGCGATATCGAATCCACTCCAGCCAGAATATCGATGATCGGCTTGGCTGAAAGGCCAGGTACTGCTGTGCTGCCAATGTGCTCTATCGCCAAAAAGTAATCAGGAAACAAACGAAGGAGGCGGTCTCGCTCTTCTTCAAATATGGTTGGCCAGTTCTCGTCATACGGGAAGATTGTCACCGGCTCCTGAATTGCTCTATTTAGGGATTCTTCTTCGTCCATGACCCACCATCTATAGCAATATGACGCAGAGCGTACCGGTGATCTTGACGCTGCGGAGCGGAGACAAGGGCATCCGAGTGCCGCGTTTGGTTAACTGGTTTTTGCGACATTGCCACGGAGCTTCCGCTCCTGCTCAATCATCTGTTCCTGGCGCTCCCCCCATAGTGCGACCTCAATACTTTATGACGGTGCCTGAAGACGAACCGGTAAACCGGTGCCAGAATATATGCCAATAGGGGCAACCTACACTGGAACTCGACGGTATCGGTAACCCGGCAAGATGACCCGTTCAAATCAATGTCCCGACAATGGTGCCACAACTTGTTGGTTAGAGAACTGGACTCTTCCACAAAACCACGTTGGCGATCAATGCTCTGGAAAAAGAACGTATGCCGATCGATGGGAATAAATCCGAAAAGTAGTATCCAGCTGGAAAAAAGTATCCTGCCTGTAGGCCACTCAAAGATTGCCTGGTTAGACCATTTGGGAGGTGCGGTCATGCGGATGAGAGGACTCAGCTCCGTATTGACCCCCTTCATGGTAAGAAGTCCGCCGACCTCCTTCGGACTGACTTCAAGATTGCTCGATACTTGAAACTTCACCACTGCCCTCCGTGACTGCGATGGTTACATGGCAATCACACCATACCTTTGAAATCCGGCTTTGCCATTGGAATTCTTTTTCAAAAACTCGTCAGATTCAGTGTCGCCAGCCAGGATATCGACATCAATCCATTCGTGGTCAATATTCAGCAGGCTGCAAACGAGCTGAGCCTTGTAGCAGTTGCCTGATTTGGTATCACCGTAAATCTTCACGCACTCTCCTTTGCTATGTAAAACCCCACCGGTGGATGGGATGGTTATACCTCTTCAACGGCTCTTGTCATGTATGTCGCCTCTTCCCCATACATGGAAAGGTCTCTCTTTAGCGACTCGTCCACGTCCACAACCTCAAAGCCATTACGTTTCCAGTACGATGATGCCCCCTGGATAGCGACAAGGAACAACCGTTCATATCCCCGCTGTTTTGCGGTATCTAGCACCGCATCCAACAATTGTTTTGCTGTACCAGCCTTACGGGCATTAGGGCTCACCGCCATATCGTGGATGCACAGGCTGTCCGGATCTGACGGAATAGAATACTCGACGCGATCCAGATCCAATATTTCTCCGAATACCCACGGCAGAGCAACGACATAACCCACGACACTTTCGCTCTGAACTGCCTTATAACAGAAATCCGGGTAAGCAGAGAGCTTTGCGGAAAACGAATCTGCTGACTCCAGGAAATCCTGGCTGTAGCACTCCCGCTGTATGCGCAACACCTCCGGGAGGTCAGGCTGCGATAATCTTCTGATCTTCATGGTGACAAACATCCCCGCCAAATTTGGTATAACGCCGCAATCACGCACTTGTCGCGTGCACGGCCTGGTTATGCTGTGCTGGATGGTCACTTACCAGTCGTCCATACATCGCCGAGTCAGAGACGATGCCGTTGACTTCCCAACGCTGCTTTAGCAGGCCCTGAGTTTGCTTTGTTCATATTGTTTCTTTTGGAATAGATCAGAGGCGCGATCATATAGAGGTTTTGCCATGGGATTTCGCCGATCCTTGCTGCCTCGATAGCCTCTGACAACGATCCCTCGACTTCCTTAAGCCATTCCAGGCCAGTGCCTCGAAACTCCGGCAACATCAAACGCGTAGAATTTGGTGCCAGGTACCGGATTATGAAAATAAGGCTCAATTTCAGTAAATCCCATTTTCTCGTACAAGGCTTGCGCTTTTCTCGTGGGAGGTACTGCATCCAGAACAAGCCGGTCGTAACCTAACCCTTTGAGTTTTAGCACGAGGTTTTCCATAAGCAACCATCCGATACCGCTCCCTTGCTGATCCGGACGGACGTACAAGCGCTTTACTTCCGCTGTATGTTCATCGATTCTCCTGAAGCCAACACCACCAGCAACGGCAGAGCCCACCATTGCAAACGTGTATTGTCCGCTTGGCAAAGAAAAGAGTGTTTCCAGGCTGGCCATCTCTCCCTCGAAATCCTGGTAGGAAAGATCAATGCCGAGCCAATCCGTGTACTCATAAATTAACCGTCGGAGTTCCCCGCTATCCGAGGGAAAACGCACATCCCTGATTACCATCAACTACTCCCTGTTTTCGGTCAGTGCTTAATGCCAGCCATCAGCCGCGCGAAGTATGAGCGTCGGCTACGTGGCTGTGTTCAGCATGATGGGCAATTTCATCTGCTATCCGAGGCAACAAGGCCTTTGGCAGACAATGCCCAAGCCCGTCAATTTCTACCAGTCGACCATTAGGCAACAAATTCGCAATGTGCTTGCCGTGGGGTGGCGGATTGAGAGGATCCTCAGAACCCTGAATCACCAAGGCCGGAACGCTCACCTTCCTCAGCTCCCTCCCCCTGGAAAGAGGTACTGGCGTTGTCATTGCGTGATTTCCAGGCTGTGTCCAAGTTCCAGCATGATCTATACATCGTTGCTCACGCAGTCGAAAATCCGACGCATCAAACTCAAGCTTTTCTCCCGAGAGGAGGCCCCACTCTTTCACGCGACGATCAAGTTCTTCTTCCATGCTCTCTGAGGGCTTTGCTCGTGCAGAAAGCGCTTCAAGCACTTCTTTTTTGGGAAGGGGTAAACCATCCGGTGAGCTCTCTCCTGAAAAGGCCCGTCCGATATTTCCTACAAAGTCCACATCAAGTGCTGCTCCACACATAAGGGTCAAGCTGTGGAGCCGATCCGGATGATCCAACGCAAGCAGTTGACCTAACGTCGCTCCTATCGATAAGCCTACAGTATGCGCTTTGTCTACTTCCCACGCGTCGAGAATCGAAACTGCATCTGACGCCAGGTCCTCCACGGTATAGGGGGCATCATCAAACTCAATGAAGGTAGAGCGCCCCGTATCACGATGATCATACCGAATCACTCGATATCCCTTGGACACGAGCAGCTCAACGAAATTATCCGGCCACATGAGGGCCGATGCATTAGCGCCAGCGACGAGAAGAATTGTATCGGCTCGACCAGAACCAACTGACTCACTCCAGAGTGATCTGCCGTCCACATTTACAAATTTTTCTGGCATTCAAACCCCTTCCATATTGCTACCCAAAACTGCTGAACGCCAAGCCCACCGGAGACCTTACTAGAGCGGAGAAAAGGGCATCCGAGTGACACGCTTAGTTATCTTGCACATGGAACCTCGCCGGTCTCAACAAGATTTATAAATTGCTCCGCACTAAGAAACTGCACTCCCTGAGATTCAGCTTTCTCGATTTTTTTGGACCCGCGTTTTCACTACCCACCAGAGAGTCAAGCTTCTGGGTCATCGAAGCGACAACCTTGAAACGATCATAATGCGCAAGACTGGTGAGCTCTTCTTTTTTACTTGTACCGAAGGGACTTTTTCTACAGCCTCAACGCTTGCAGCATGCGCGCTCTTAGAATGTAGTCGAAGGCGCAATGTAATGGGTGTCGCCGTGCCTGCAATGGTTAGGAAAATAAGCCCAAAAACCTTCGGTGCTCAATGAACGGATTTTTGTCCGGAGAATACCCAGCTATTATCTTATTTGCTGCCAAATCAAAAGATGACATGCCCGAATCCATCGCAAGCTCTTCAGTCCGAGACAAACGTGATACTCGCTTAACGAACGCCCGCGGCGGATCAATGGTGTACAGCCACCACTCTCGAGCCTTCATTCCCGGACGGTGTTCGTGGCACCCTTTCGTGAGATTTACCACCAAGTAC
Organism: Marinobacter sp. DUT-3; assembly: GCF_050379435.1. Lineage (NCBI taxonomy): Bacteria > Pseudomonadati > Pseudomonadota > Gammaproteobacteria > Pseudomonadales > Marinobacteraceae > Marinobacter > Marinobacter sp. DUT-3. The sequence continues at coordinate 350,225 of NZ_JBNRMG010000001.1, read as the reverse complement.
TCATTTGGATCTTCAACCTTTCCAATTCTCCTCACTTCACCCTCTTTCTTGGGAAGCAGCAAGTCAGTGCAGATGTTGAATCCGGCTTTCTTGGGGCTTGGCTCGAAATGCTCAACCCTACTTCCATCTCCGTGGAACGCATAAACGATATTGCCACCAAACATGACGATTTTTGTGACGACGACCAAGTAATACCATTTACCCTCGAATCCGATTTCCAGGATGTCCCCTGGACTTTGCTGAATCACAATAATCTCCTAACGCCATCAGCACGCGGCTACGGAATGGAGGCGAAGCCGCAATGCAGTAGCCGTCGCCGTGCCTGTGATTGTTAAAACTGCTAATCGCTGCAGACCACTTTGAGCGGAAGACCGTCTTTGAGAGCGTAGTACTCTGTGCAGGTCCCGCCCTCAATGCTTACGGTCCGGGTACCATGGTCAAAAAAGTACATAATCTCAGAAACTCCAAGCCACCCATTCTTATTCAAGTCCATCTCGGCATAGGTAAATGGCAGGCTCACCAGCCAGAGGATTAGTGCCAGGATAAGGACTGCCAGAACAAAACCAATACTCAACCCCACTTTCATGTGATGCTATGACCAAGATACCGACCAACACTAAGGCTACCCAAAGCAATCTTCGTTTCACTTTCCGATGTTGTATGGGTCAAGGGCTGGGTCTCCCGCTCATCCACCAGCACGGTATTGCTCATGCCGATGCCCCATTGGCTGGGCAGGCGCAAAAATACAGCCGCGATGTCGGTGTGACAGTACCGTTGATGGCTTCATCCCGAGCATGGTGCGAAAGGTATTGGAAAAGTGGGATGAATCGGTAAATCCTGCCGCGATAGAGGCTTCCGTCAGCGAGTTACCCTGGGCCACACCCACCGCAGTTACATATAGCCTGTGCCATTGACGGTAGCGACGAATCGGCACACCCAGGTGCTTCTTGAACAGTTCCACCAGCCGGGGTACCGACAGGTCGACCTCACCTGCCAACTCCGTCAAAGACAAGTTGTCCGCTACCGACGACTTGATCCGTCGCACCACCTGTTCCACTCTCTGATCCACGGGCGATTGGTTGGCCGTATCCTGGGGAAAGAGCTGGTCCAACAGGGCGTAGAGTGCTTCAGGTGTCGGGGTCTCTCGAAGCACATCGGCAAAAGCTCCCTGAAAGGACTGCTCCTCCTGAAGGCAAACATACATACCATCCTGAACCTCCGTCATCACCGTTGCCAGGTTGGCATAGTCCTGCCCAAAAGGATCCAGATAGCACAAAGCGACAACCCCATTGGCCGAATCAGTGCATACCTGTTGTCCCGACCTGAAGAGCACACTGTGACAAACGATATCCACGCCACAATTCTCAGCCTGCACCCGCATGGGCCGATCGAGACTTACCGCCAACATCGGAGCAGCCTGGGAAACCTGGCGTGGCTCTGGCAAAACCCCGAGAAAAAACGTTCTTCGATCCCAGAGGTACAGCAAACTCCCGGACAACGGCGCATCCATAAGAACACCCTTCTGACTGAGCACCGGCACAATCGATCTATGTCCTTCAGGCAGAACTGCAAAGCTGGACAGGCCTGTCCGTCGATTGTTGCACTCGCATTCTGTTGTTTTTCGAAAAGCCTCAGTGAGCCCACCAGGGAATCATAGAACATGCACGACGAAAGGTCCTATCGGTATTTCGCTTTCGTGACCACAGACTCATACCCGCCTACTAACGCCCTCCGCCATCAGATCTTTCAAGTAACCCGAGTATGACACTGTGTAACTTTTAGGCGCCTGCAGAGCCCAAACAACCCCATAAACGTGATGCAGGTACCTATGTTTTGCGTTGTATCCAAAACAACAATGATTTCAAAGGCAAGGAAAACCCCATGAAGAAATTGCTCATATCAGCAGTCGCTACGCTAATGCTTGGCGCCACTCTACCCGCCCAGGCCGGCTTGCTCGATTTCTGGAAGAAGAATGAATCTCAAACCAAGCACCCCATTGTGCTGGTCCCCGGGATCTTGGCGTTCGACACCATCGCCGGCGTCGATTACTGGTACAAAATCCCTGCCGCCCTGGAGTCTCAAGGGGCCACTGTCTTCATACCAAAAATAAATTCCTATGACAGCTCCGCCAGGCGAGGTGAAAGGCTGATAGAACAGCTGGAAAACATCCAGGCCACATCGGATGGCAAGATTCAGAAGTTCAACCTGATGGGGCACAGCCAGGGGGGAATGACGGCACGTTATGTCATGAACGTGCGCCCGGACCTGGTGGCTTCTGTCACCACAATGCATACCCCGCACAAGGGTTCGCCACTCGCCGATGTGGCAACGGGCATCGCGGAGCCCGGCACGCTGCAAGGAGTGACTTTTGAAGTGTTCTCCAATGCACTGGGTGATCTCGTCAATCTAATGTCCGACAACAAGCAGGATGAGGCCGATATCAACGCCATGCTGGCGGAGTTCAATAAAGCCGGTGCCGCTGCGTTCAACAAACGCTTTCCAGTGGGCGTGCCAACCACCGACTGTGGTCAAGGGCAAGCCAAGGCCAACGTGGACGGTCACACTATCAGGCTGTATTCCTGGAGCGGCACTGCGACTGTGACGTCAGGTTTTGATATCTCGGATGCCCTTTTTGCGGTTACCGCTTCTGCTTTCGATGGGCCTACCGACGGTGTCACCGGACAATGCTCGAGCCACTTCGGCCAGGTTCTGAAAGACGATTACCGGATGAACCACATCGACGTGAACAACCATGTATTGGGACTGGTGTCGCTGTTCGAAACCAAGCCAGTAACCCTGTTCCAGAATCACGCCAATCGCCTGAAAAACGCAGGCCTCTGATCAAAACCTCCCGTTTTGCCTGGTGGCGGAACGGGAGTCTTCCATCGCGAAGATGTTGTCGCCAGTGCCTATCCAAGGAAAACGTATGTCAGTGTCTCACCGTCGTCTTATGTGTTGCGCCGCCGTCGCTGCGGTATTTGCCGTTATTGTGGGCGTGCAACCTCTGACTCAACCAGACCAGCACACCGCAGCCACCTCCGAAGTAGCAACTGTATCGAATCCGACAGCTTTTACGACAGGTTCCAAGTTGGACACCAACAACGACCAGGTTCATGCCAGCGCTCTGACTCAACGTTCGGAACTGGGTCCGCTACCGGCCTCTCTACAGGGTGCTGAACCCAGTGTGGTACTTACAACAGATGAGCAGGGAAACTTAGTGCCGGAGCATGACTTGCTTATCCTGTTTGATTTCTATTTGTCCGCACTAGGAGAGGAACCACTCGATCTGTTGTTGTCGAGAATTCGACAGTCACTGGGTGACCGCCTGGAAGGTCAGGCCCTGGCTCAGGCACAGGATCTATTACGCCGCTATGTGGATTATCGAATAGCACTCGGTGACATCGAAGGCAGCTCCACACCGGTCACATCAAACGGCATGGCTCCCGTCTCAAACTTACGCGAACGTTTTCAACAAATGACGGCCCTGCGTCAGGAACTGTTCTCCCAAGCGGAAGGCGAAGCTTTTTTTCAGCTAGACAACGTGCAGGACGAGTACATGCTGCAACGTTTAACGATCGAACAAAACCCTTCTCTCAACGACCAACAGAGGCAGCAAGCGATAGCGTCGCTTGATCAAACACTCCCGGAAGAAATCCGTGCCGTGCGCCAGCGCGTGACTCGTGATGCGGAACTCTACGTAACCACTGAAAGCATGCGGAGGACCGGTGCGGGAGAGGAAGAGATTTATAAAGTAAGAGCCGAAACATTAGGCCACACATCGGCCGCCAACCTGGCGGCGTTGGATCGCAAACGGGAGAAATGGGATCAACGACTTTCTGAGTACGCCCGGGAACGGGATGCCATTCGCGAGTCCGGCCTCAGTCGTGCCGACCGTGAAAGCGCGGTGGATACGCTAATCGAAGATCGCTTTGACGCGCTTGAGGGCAAGCGGGTTCGGGCATTGGATTCAGAGCTGTAAGGAATCGAGCCACTATGACAAGCTTCAATCAAAACAAAAAAAGCACCAGACCATGCAAAAAGGGCTGATTTTCGGGGGGATTACCGGGGAGCGTCAAAGATGCTTCTATACTTTGGCACAAGGTCTCCAGATGAGGCTTAACGCTCGGCTCACGCGCCGGTTTGGAGCCGCGAAGCGGCGAAAAACCGGTCGCCGTGCAGCCGTTGGTTATAAGCCAATGTACCCCAAGGCCACATCGACTTCTGTGTAATCCCGAACCGATTTAGGGCTCGTAATACGATCTCCGACAGAGACAAAGTTGTAACCGAGAGCCTTGGAAGCATTCTGATCCCAAGGTCCATCCCCAAAATAGGTCATGGAATCGTAATGACTCCTACCCGCACGCCTTTCGGCCAACCGCATGATCTCTGTTCTGCTGTAGTGATCCGAGGAAGAGGCCATCGGTATAGAAGAGAAGGTGATACCTGCAGCGCCAAGTTTCATCTTCGCGGATTCACTCCAGCCACCAGTCGCAAAAGCCACTGCAACATTCTTGCGGGCGACGAGCTGCGATAAAAACTCATACGCTCCGGGGATTGGGGATACAGCATGGCACGAAATGTAATCCGCTACTCTGCTCACAAACTGCTCTTTAACTTCTGCGGTGATCCTCTCGCTGTCACTTTGAAGGCCCAGTCCATCAATCACCTCGGCGAGAATCCCAGAATCAGTCACATGGTTATAGCAGCCCCAGTCAGGCCCTATCGTAACTCCCAGCACATCCTCGATAGCTGCTTGAAAGCACTCAGTATCGAAGCCGTAGGACTCAACCAATGTTCCGTCTATGTCAAACAAGACCAGATGCACAAACTCTTCCTTGGTTTATAACGCCGCGTTCACCGACTTGTCCGGTGCAACGCATGGTTATATTTGTCGCTGAGTTTGAAGATTGCAGCCCCAACTAAAAACGAGAACAACGCCCACCCGGCGACGAGCAGCGAAATTCCTATGGCTTCCGCAAGACGTATAGCGCTGCCGCTAGCAATGCTTAAGGCTGCACAACAAGCCATAACCAGAATAATCTCCTGGTGTGTCAATCTGGCTTTGGGATGCCCTACAAAAACGTAGCGCGCAACAGAAAGAGAAAATGAAGTAATCATTGCGCAGATAGCCGTTACTAGAGTCAAAAGCTCAAAGACACCTAGACATCCGAATTTTGGGTCGCACGACTGAGCGAAATGCAGATGGCCCGCGTTCCATAGAGTAATAGGGATAAAAACAGAAAGAAACGTGATAGCTGAAACTTTAAGAATCTCTCGCATGTATCCCCCAAAATATAACGCCAGCGCACAACGGCGCACTTGTAATGGAGGCGCAGCCGCAATGAAAAGGGCGTCCGGCGGCCACCGGCCGCGTATTGATGCGCCTTGTTAAGAATTTGATGCTCTGGCCGAGCGGACTTTGTTGTAGGGAGTTTTTCTCTCCCGCAACAGAAATGCTTCTAATCCGTAAGCTAAATATGCGTAGTCTTGGTGAAAACCCAGGGTAACCACCTGAGACACTCCGCGGTCAGCCCATTTTTTCTTGGGAACGTACTGCCTATCTTTTACTGGAACGCCCCTTTGACCTTCTGCCATCCGAAAATATTGACTAGTCCTCGAACCAAGGCCATAGCCAGTATATTTGCCACCGCCTAGAGATGCGCCAACCCCAATGTAAAGGACCTCGTCGTGCTCTCCCAGCAACAGGTATACACCTTGCCTATTGTGTCCGGGCAATGTTCCGACCAAATCCCACGGGCTATTCCATCTTGGCACTTCCACTTCCGAGGAAGGCCAATGGCGACGGAAGAATTCGTCAGAAACAGCTTTGATGTCATCGAGGGTAACTGTTGGCACGGTTCTACCTATTCTTAACGCCTGAATTAAGCCGCGCCGCGAAGCGGCGTCGGTTTGAATGAATTGTTAGGTTGCACGTGCGATGGGCCCGCACCGGTCGCACGTGAGTACGTCCGCAGCAAGGTTGCCACGACGGATGTAGAACCAAAAGTCTGGGAGTATGTTCTGATCATCAGGTTGCACACTTGCATGATCTACCGTGAGATGCCCGCATGAACTGCATGGTTTGATAGTGTAGTCAGCGGCACCGAGGTGCATGGACTGATAGTCGCCGAATGAAATTCCATGCTTTTCAGCTAAGACCTTTAGGTCACCAACAAAGGTATCGAACCGGCGATCGTCGCTGCTCTCAGACTGAAAGTGTAGCTCTATTTGTATGGCGTACGTGTTCATTCGACTGTGCAACCTAACGCCGCTCATAACGCGCGGCTTTGGAATGGAGCCGAGGGCGCAATGAAAAGGGCGCCGCCGTGCCTGCATTGGTTATACGTTTTGCATACTGGATTGAGATGCCGCGTCTTTCACCAAATATGCGTATGAAATAAGGTAACTCACCAGTATTCTATACTGGTCGTGAAAAGTCTTAAGGATCGGGTGGTTATTCGCAGGTACTTCCAGTATGAAAACTTTGTTTTCAACAATGAACTGCGACACAAACTCTTCATGGAGTTTCCTATCGTTCCCAATTCCAGACTGCTTAATTACCCTGCCTGTGAACTCCGTAGCGTCAGGCACCAGGCCCTGATCATGGGCTATTGCGTGCCGCATCTTCTCAACTAAATGCACGGCAACACGCAAATTAATACCGAACTTGTTTTTAGCCTCCCTAGTTTTAACGTCAGGAAAGCTATCTGAGAAGTAACTAAGCATTGGACTCAAAGTTCGGGAACACTTCCCTGTCGCTTCAAAGTACGACGACGTCAAAAATTTCTCGAACTTTTCGTAGGCACTCATAAGTAGCCAGCAGTACTGACTATTTTTATGCCAATAGGTTAAGAGCTTCAATTCCTCGATGGTTGCTGTCCGAAACGCATATTTTTCAAGCTTCCCAGTGAAAGGATTGTCGAATCCAAAAGCCTCTCTACTGACGATCTCCTCAGGTTCCTGTGAATCACTGTATAGTTCAAGAACTTCAAACTCCCTTTTAAAGGCATGATTAACAACCTGTTTTAATTGATTTAGGTCAGCCAAGTCTTCCAAAAGTTTTTGGTATTGGTTGTCAATCACACTACTCTGCATGCATTCTCCGTAACGTATAAAACGCCAATGTTCAGCGGCCGGTTTGGAGGCGCAACCGCGCCGTAAAACCGGTCCGGTGGAGGCCCGTCAGGGCCGGAACGAACTGCAACTACTGGTTATATTTCTTGAGTCGTTGCACGAACTTTCGCCCTATACCACAACGACTCACACTACCATCAGTGACAGGAAGGCTAGACTCACCGTTTTCTTCGGCAAGTTTCAACCGTATGCCAAACAACAGCGACCTCGACGTTCTGAGCAATTCCAATAGGGTTTGGCTTTCAATTTGGTGTTTAGGCACCGGATTTTGACCAGTAATGGTGGCCTTATCAATATGCGCAATTACTAGATTTCGGTAATCCTGAACGTTGATTTTACTCTTTAACATCAGGATGTTATCTCGGAATTCCTGTAATTCTCGATCAACGTAATTTTCGTAGGTAGAAACCAGGTTATACAAGCTAAGATATTCGTAGGTGTTCCCGGAAACCTTAAAGTCCTTACCATCGAATAGCAGTCGTGCAGTCGAAATGACGATGTCATTGTGTACGGAGAGCTGAATTATTTTAGCAGCGTCCAACGATAAACTGCTGATCGCCTTCACTCCCTCATCATTACAGTAGACCTCATCGTAAAAGTGGACCGTAGTAATTAAACGGTCCAGTTCGACGATGAATCTATCTATATCGAGCATCACACGCTCCGATTGGGCGAAATATAACGCGAAGCTTAGCGGCGCCCTTGTAATGGAGGCGAAGCCGCAATGAAAAGGGCGTCCGGCGGCCGTAGGCCGCGTACTACAGCGACTTGTTATGTGAATCCCGAGGCTACTTTTGACCCGTAATCGCGTAGTAGGCCAAGCCCACGAAGACCACTAACAAAACCATTGCAAAAAAACCGATCAAAAGTGAGAAGCAGACCCTGTGAAGTTTCAACCACAAAATGAGCTGCTGATCATCAATTTTTGACCACTTGGCTGACCGCAACGCGAACGACTGGAACTTGAGCGACTTTTTAACATTATGTTCAAGAAGGCTAGGTGCAAAAAGCTCAGCGTGCATCTCAGGGTATCTCTCTTTTAGCCGTTTCTTGATCAAGAATGCTAAAACCACACCTGTCGCCCAAACAAATATAAAAAAAGAAACGCCGATCGTACCTACCACGCATACTCCCGATTACGCCACATAACGCGGAGGTAACCGGCACCGGAGCGAAGCGCAGGGAACCAGAACCCGCCAGGGTTATGGTGTCCGGTTGACCGTATGGTTAAGGGCCGGTTACCCGTTTGTCTGTTTTGGCACCCAATGATGAATGCCTGCTCCCTGATACCTTGCACCAACCTGACCGATGGCGCCAGGAACCAGGGCACCGAGTGAGCGGTTGTGGGCAAATGGATGCGCTGAATTGCCCCGCGACCAGAACACCAGAGTTTTTACCAACGCTACCGCCAGACTGTGCAACCAAACCGGACAGCATAATTTGACAGCCTTGGCTGACACCGACTTTTTCAGCATGGGTACCGGCTGTAGGCCAAGGCCATGCAACCAATGCCCCGGCCAAACACCCAATCGATGAACACCACAGCCAAGGCCTTTAACGCCCGGCTCACGCGCCGGTTTGGAGCCACAAAGTGGCGGAAAATCGGTCGCTGTGAAGCCGTTGGTTATGAAGCTCTCAACCGATGCAATAGGGTCTCGAGCAGAATACACAGCCAGGCCAAACTGAACTCCAGCTCTCGATGCTCCGCAACCATATGGCTCAGCTTTGAAAACTTGTTCACTTCAGTACTAAGTTTGTTAACTCGAGACTCAATATTCACAGGCTCAACAGTGTGTGCCATCTTGTTCCTTATTTGGTTTAGTTCTTTTAGCCAATGCCACACACAGTCATCGAGGCCATCCGAATTCAGAGCCCAAGCAAAGCGGAGCTTCTCAGCGAACATCATTCGCTCCCCTACCTTGATACCAAGCGGGTTGTTTTCCCTCAAGGACTCGGCCAAGACGTCACTCAACACTTCCTCAATGAGCAAGTGTCCCTTTAGGATCACTAACTCATGCCCACCGTCGATAGGCAGTAGCCTGAGGAAGCGCGTCAGCCTTTTCGCCTTTTCAGTCTCACTCATTCATAGTGCTCGATGATGAATTCATAACATTTGTATATGAGTCTGAATGATCACTTTTCCACTGACTCATATCTCAATTCAACAATCTTCCAAAACTAGGCAAAAAATCCTGTCAGGTCAATAAGTTCTGGCTGTTTTCCTGACCGCCGTCCCAAACAAAAATGATCACAAAGACCACTATCCACTTTTTCAACCACCCTTCCATACTCCTGATTTAGAAAGGAAACTTACAGGTATCTACAAACGCACCCAGATCATGGTCGCAATGATCATTTTCCAGTTGTCAGCCCCCTCCCCGCCAACCAACCGCTGAAAACTTTCAGCGCCAGAATGCCACCGGTAGCTTCGGCTGATAGCTAATCAGGCCATATGGCATTGGTGGACTCTATAGAGGTGGAGGGCTCTTAACCCGTGTACTAGCTTGAAGTAGGTCATGCAGTACACAACTTCGGCTTCAATGCATTTTTTCAGAGTATCGTAGTTATGGTAAGTCCAGCTCAACAGACTCCCGACCCGGAAACCACGTGGCGACAAAAACTGTCAGACGTTCTGGATATGTTCGCCTTTCCTTTGCGCACCTCCCATTACGTCGAACTGGTCAACCCGCTCTGGAGCACCCACCAGATGCAGGCGCAGGTCGTCGATGTATGGGACGAGACCAAGGATGCTCGCACCATTACCCTGCGCCCTGGCGTGAACTGGCGATTGAACCGGCCCGGACAGCATGTTCGCATCGGTATTCCTGTTGAGGGCCGACACTATACCCGCACCTACACGATATCCTCTCCGCCGGAGCGTAATGACGACTGCTTTACGATCACCGTGAAGATTATCGAGGGAGGGCGCGTATCCAGACATATCGTCCGCAATATCAAAGTCGGTGACTACCTGCCCATAGGTCTGCCCCAGGGCGACTTCTATCTGCCAGATGCCTCTCCGATCCAGCCCCTGTTTATTACAGCCGGTAGCGGGATCACGCCAGCCATGAGCATGATACGAAGTCTGGTTGCGCAGGAGCGGTTGCCGGACACGGTGCACATACATTACGCACCTCACGAGTTCGATGTGATCTTCAGTAAAGAGCTGCGACAACTCGCGGCGGATAAGGCGCAGTACCACCTCCACGAGGTGCACACCCAGGAACTTGGTGAACAGAAACAGACCAGGGGCTATTTCAGTGAGGAGCAGTTGGAATCGCTCTGCCCTGACTGGAAAGAGCGGGATTGCTACGCCTGTGGCCCCCCGGGGCTACTCGCCGCTCTGGAAGACCTGTATGAGCAGGCTGGACTCAGGCGCCGACTGCATATTGAGCGCTTCCTGGCGGATTTTGCCGAGGTACCGAAAGACGCCGTTGGCGGCAAGGTCCGCTTTGCCCTGAGTAACCTTGATGTAGACGCCGACAGCGAAACCAATCTGTTACGGATTGCCGAAGACGCTGGTATGAATCCGCCCCATGGCTGCCGCATGGGTATCTGCCATACCTGCAACACCAGGCTGGTCTCGGGTTGTGTGCGTGATTTACGTACCGGCGAGGTGTTGAACGAAGCCGGCGCCATTGTGCAGACCTGTGTGTGCGCCGCTGCTGGCGACTGTGAATTGGATCTTTAGGAGTACACGATGGCTACCAAGAAACCCCTGCCGGTGGATCTTACCGACGAGCAGATTGACGAATTCGGCCGTGAAATGGAGGCGATTTATGACGACATCATGAAGAGTCGAGGTGAGAGTGATCGCCAATACCTCCTGGGGCTGATCCGGACGCAGAGAAGCATGGCCCTGATTGGCCGTTTGTTTATGTATGCGGGTCTGTTCTTCCTGCCTGCCTGGTCCCATGCGCTGGCCGGCTGGACCGCGACATTACTGATCATGGGACTGGGTACGTTCATGCTTGGCATTGCCAAGATTCTGGAAAACATGGAAATTGCCCATAACGTCCTGCATGCGCAGTGGGACTGGATGAAGGATCCCGATATCCAGTCCAATACCTGGGAATGGGACACCATGAGCCCGTCGGATCGCTGGATGCATTCCCACAACGTGGTACACCACACCTGGACCAATGTCCTGGAGAAGGATCTCGATGTCGGATACGGCATTATGCGGGTGACGCCTTTGCAGGAGTGGCATCCCAAATACCTGCCCCAGCCTGTTTATTTCATCCTGCTGATGCTGTTCTTTGAGGAAGGCGTAGCACTGCATGAACAGGCCCTGGTGGATGTGATTGAAGGTCGCAAGAAGGCATCAGAGCTCAAGCCACTGGCGAGCCGTATCGGTCGGAAGATCTGGGGTCAGGTTCGTAAGGACTACATTATGTGGCCGGGACTGGCGGCATTGATCGCCGTGCCGATTTCCCTGTATGTGCCGGCCTCCCCTTTCCTGGTGTTCGGGCTGGTGGCCGGAGCGAACTTCATTGCCAACATCATGCGCAATATCTGGGCGTTCATGATCATTTTCTGCGGCCATTTTCCCGAAGGCGTGTATAACTTCACCCCCGATCAGGTGGAGGGGGAATCCCGTGGCCAATGGTATCTTCGTCAACTCCTCGGCTCCGCCAATATTACCGGAGGCAGTCTGTTCCATGTGCTCTCCGGTAACCTGAGCCACCAGATTGAACACCATCTGTTCCCTGACATGTGCAGCAATCGATATCCGGAAGCCTCCCAGCGGGTGCGGGCGGTGGCTGCCCGCTATGGCTTGCCATACAACCGGGCATCCCTGTGGCGGCAGTTTGGCACTACCTGGCTGAAAAACTTACGGCTGGCATTTCCAGGGGGCAGACCACAACCGGAAGTCGCCCGCGCCTGACGCGAGCCCCCGGTGAGCTGTGAACCCTGCCGCCGGAAAACTCAGAGGTCCTCCAGACTCCCACGGGCAACCTCTGTGATTGTTGCCCAATCCTTGGAAGCAATCGCGTCACCCGGGGTCAGCCAGCTTCCACCGACTGCCTGGACGTTGCCCAGGGCCAGGTAATCCCTGGCGGTGTCGCGACGGATACCGCCTGTCGGGCAGAAGGTGACGTCCGGGAATGGGCCGCTGAAGGCTTTCAGGGCTGGAATGCCACCGGCGACTTCGGCCGGGAAGAATTTGAATTCCCGATAGCCAAGGTTATACCCCACCATCAGTTCGGAGATGGTGGAGATTCCCGGCAACAGCGGGGCTTCGGAGGTCAGGCCGAACTCCAGGATGGCTTCGGTAACGCCCGGGGTGATCACAAACTGGGCACCGGCCGCCTCTACCTGACGGTATTGGGCGATGCTGGTAACGGTTCCGGCGCCAACCCAGGCGTCAGGAATGGCTTTGCGGACCCGCTCTATGGCTTTGACGCCGTGCTCGGTGCGCAGGGTAATTTCCAGCACGTTGATGCCGCCGTCCACCAATGCCTGGCACAGCGGCACTGCGTCATCAAGATCATGAATGGCGATCACCGGGACCAGCGGTGAAGACTCCAGCACGGCCCTGACTCGCTCACGGTGGAAATCGGATAGTTGATTCATGGGTCTACTCCATATTGAAATTCGAGGGCGGGCTCAGGGGCTCCAGAACACTTGCAAACCGGGCTTCAGGAAGCCGCGAATGGGCATGGCCATGACGTCATCCGGGGTGTCCAGCGCCTTCTCCAGGGTATCCAGCTTATCCGTGCCTTTAAGATGTAAGGCGATAAACCGGGCATCGCGCAAGGCCGGCCAGGTCAAGGTGATTCGTTTTTGCGGTTGTGACGGTGGCGTCATGGCGGCAACGATATCCCGGCATTCCGGGTCCATTGCGTGGGGCAGTTCTGCTGCATCCGGGAACAGGGAGGCGGTATGACCATCGTTACCCATGCCCAGAATCACCACATCCAGCGGCAGTGACAACCCGGCGAGTTCGGCTTTGACGGCGTCCAGCCCCTCTGCCGGCGTTGCACCGGACTGCTTCAGGGACAGGAAACGGGCCTCGGCAGCATTGTTCTGCAGCAGGGTTTCCTTCACCAGTCGGGTGTTGCTGGCCGGATCGGTTTCCTCAACCCAGCGCTCATCCGCCAGCAAGACATCCACCCGCCCCCAATCCAGCTCCTTGCGGGACAAGGCTGTGAAAAACGGCATGGGCGTTGATCCGCCGGACACCACCAGGGACGCTCGCTCGGCCTCCGCCAGACGTTTCTTGAGGAAACCCGACACCGTCTCTGCCAGTTCAAGGGCTACTTGTTCCGGAGTTTCTCCAAACCGGGGCTCAACACCCCGGGGGAACTGAATATCAGGCGTCTTCATACCAGCTCCTTCCATCCCTGGTGATCATGGCGATGGAGGCAACCGGCCCCCAGGTGCCTGCCGCGTAGCGCTTGGGCGGTTCGCCACTGTCATTCCAGTTGCCAATCACGCGGTCGACCCAACGCCAGGCATGCTCGACTTCATCACGGCGAACAAACAGGTACTGGTTCCCTTTCATCACCTCCCACAACAGGCGCTCATAGGCATCCGGGATGCGATCGGTATGGAAGGTTTCAGAGAAGGTCAGCTCCAGCGGCCCCTGACGCAGCCTCATGCCTTTGTCCAGGCCCTGGTCCTTGGTCAGGATTTTCAGGGACATGCCTTCATCCGGCTGCAGGCGAATAATCAGCTTGTTGTTCGCCAGGTGCTTCTGATCCGGATCGAAGATGTAGTGAGGGGCCGGCTTGAAGTGAATAATGATCTGCGAAAGCTTTTCCGGCAGGCGCTTACCTGTCCGAATATAAAAAGGCACGCCAGACCAGCGCCAGTTCTCGATCTCCGCCTTCAGCGCCACGAAGGTCTCCGTGGGGCTGCCCTTGTTGGCGCCCTCTTCCTCAAGGTATCCGGGCACCGGTTGGCCATTGCTGGTGCCTGCGGTGTACTGGCCGCGCACCACATGGCTATCCATCAACTCCGGCGTGATTTCCCTCAACGCCTTGAGCACCTTGACCTTTTCATCACGAATGCTGTCCGCGGAAAGGTCCGATGGCGGGTCCATGGCAATCAGGCAGAGCAACTGCAGCAGGTGATTCTGGATCATGTCCCGAATCTGGCCAGCCTTGTCGAAGTAGCCCCAGCGGCCCTCAATACCAACGCTCTCGGCCACTGTGATCTCAACATGGGAAATGTGGTTCTGATCCCACTGGGAGGCGAACAGGTTGTTGGCGAACCTCAGTGCGATCAGGTTCTGGACCGTTTCCTTACCCAGATAATGGTCGATGCGGAATAGCTGATCTTCACGGTAAACCTCACCCAGCTCATCGTTGATAACCTTGGATGACGCCAGGTCGTGACCGATCGGTTTCTCGACTACTACGCGGGTCTGATCCGTGCAGCAGTTGGCACTTCTCAGGTTGCGCGCGATGACACCGTACATCGACGGTGGCGTCGCCATATAAACAATGAGATTACCTTCAGGTGTCCCGCGCCACTCGTTCAGTGCGTCATACCCATCCGGATCGGTAAAGTCCAGGTACAGGTACTCCACCCGTTGCAGGAAAGATTCGACCAGGGCTTCGTCAAATTCGTGGGGTTTAACATGTTCCCTGAGCTTGTCCTGGAGCAACTTTCGTGCGCCTGCCGTATCGACCTTATTGCGGGCGATCGCCAGAATCCGACTCCCCGGATCCAGCAAACCAGAGCGCTCCAGCTGATACAGTGCGGGAAAAAGCTTACGCTGCGCCAGGTCACCCAGCGCTCCAAACATCATCAGGTCACAACGGGTACTGTTGTTATCGGCCATTGGTTCCGTCTCTCATTCCAAACCACAATGTAGTAATATTAAACAAATAATGACATCGAAATCCGGTCATTCCAAGAAAAAAATCCATATTTTGATATTTTTACTACCGCATAATCGCTGAAAACACGGTATAATCAGCGCAAAATATCACCACGAACGCCGATGATTCAGGGAGTACCCTTTAATGGCTGCGAACCAGGCGAACCGCGACGATAATCTGATTGAAGACATCCAGGCGCGACTGGACAGTCTAAACAAGTCCGAACGCAAGGTGGCCGAGGCCATCCTACGCGATCCCACCGCCGCAACCCGCTACAGCATTGCCGCGCTTGCCCGAGCAGCCGATGTCAGCGAACCCACCGTTAACCGGTTCTGCCGCGGCTTCTCCGCAACCGGCTTTCCGGACTTCAAGATCCGGCTGGCCCAGAGCATCGCCACCGGCACCCCCTATATCGGCCAGAATGTCGAACCAGACGACACCGTGGCCGAGTTTGCGGACAAGATCGTGCTGAGCACCATCGCGAGTCTCGACAAGGCGCGCCAGGCGCTGGACCCCAAAGCCCTGGCAACCGCGATTGATTACCTGATTCAGGCGAAACAGATCAACTTCTTCGGTATGGGTGGCTCCGCACCCGTAGCCCTGGACGCCCAGCACAAGTTTTTCCGCTTCAACATTCCGGTCATGTCTTACGACGATGCACTCATGCAACGCATGGTCGCTGCCGGTTCAGCCACCGGTGACGTGATCGTAATGATCTCCTACACTGGCCGCACCAAAGAAACCGTGGACATTGCACGAATCGCCAGGGAAAACGGGGCAACCGTTATCGGCATCACCAATCCGGACTCTCCCCTCGGCGATGTCTGCACCGTCGTACTCGAGGTAACCGCCCCGGAAGACACCGAGGTTTACATGCCAATGTCCTCAAGGATCATTCATCTGACCGTGATCGACATCCTGGCAACCGGCGTCACACTCAAACGCGGCGCGGACTTTCTTGGCCACCTGAAGAAAATCAAGGAAAGCCTGAAGCCAACACGCTTCCCATCGGAGTAACCCTGCCAATAAGGTAGCAGAGCGATTGGTTGAGGGGCTCATCCTTCTACGCCCCTCCTCCCCCTGAAAACTACCCCCCCTTTTTCTCCGGCATGGAGGATGCACCCACCGCTATGTTGCAGGACTATGAAATCCGGTTTCCCAATGTCCGATTGGCAGAAGCTGCAATCGAGGGAACCGGAAGTCAGATCCGGACACGGCAGCTCACAGTATGCGTCAACCGGAGATTCCGCTTCCCTGACATTCAAAAAAGACAAAAAGCACAGGACCCTATGATGCAAAACAATAAGCGCTTCCTTGCACAAAAACTCCCCCTGGCTGCGGCAGTGACGGCAGCCATCATGGCGACACCCGCCGTAGCGGTGGATTTTCACGGCTATGCACGGGCCGGCGGCTCTACCAACCTCGGCAGCGGCGGTGAACAGACCTGCTTCGGCAACGGCGCTACAGGCCATTATGTCGGACGTCTGGCCGATGAGTGCGACACCTATGCAGAAATCAGCCTGGGCGACGAGCTTTACAACGAGGACGGCCGATCGTTTCGGTTCGAGTCCATGGTGTCGTATGGCGCGAGCGACCAGGGCAATGACTTTCAGAGCTTTTCAAGAAGCGACGTTGGTGGCGGCTATGACGGCGGCGACATCGCCTTGCGCCAGCTCTACATCGCCGGTGACAACGTCATTGAATCCCTGCCCGGCTCTACCCTTTGGGCAGGCAAACGTTACTACCAGCGGCTGGATGTCCACCACCTGGATCTGTACTACCTGAACAACTCCGGTTACGGCGCCGGCGTTGAAAACATTTCCGCCGGGCCTGGCAAACTGTCCGTAGCGTACGTCAATCACGACAATCCCGACGGCGACACTGCCGAGATCGTCCAGAACAACAAGTTCGATCTTCGATATGCCCTCCCACTGGGTGACAGCACTCTCACGCTGGCCGGCGTTTACGCCATGGCGGACCTGACCGAACAGCAGGAAGATCTTGGCATTGAAGACGAGGACGGCTACCACTTCCTCGCCGAACTCGCATCAGGCTTCATGGGCGGCTTCAACAAATTCGTTGTCCAGTATGGCGCCGACTCCATGGGCTTTACCGGCTTTGAAGCCGGCGGTCCCGGCCGTGTCGACAACGGCAACGTGGCAGGCTACCTGGAAAGCAGCTGGCGCATTCTGGACCACGGCGTGGTCAAGCTGGGTGATAAGTGGGAAATGGGTTACTCCGCCCTGTACCAGCAAGGCAAGCCCTTTGACTCAGCCCAGGATGATGCCGAACGCATCAGCGTGGTGGTTCGCCCGACCTATAACTGGAGTCCGATCAGCAGCACCGCGATCGAAGTAGGCTACGACGACGTCACGTTCAACGGCGTGGATGCCGAATCCCAGGATCTGCAGAAAATTGCCATCGCCCAGCAATGGCAGGCAGGCCCCGGTTACTGGGCTCGCCCGGTCATCCGCACCTATGCAGCCGCCTTCTTCGGTGATCAGGCTGAAGGCGCGCGCGGTGGCGAGGGTATCGACGGTGATATCCAGATCGGCGCCCAGATCGAAGCCTGGTGGTAAGGCTCTAAACTCCACACTCTCTCGTTGGACCTCCTTGGGCCGGCTTATCAGCCGGCCCTTTTTTGTGGACATCTGCCCGTCCCTTTCTCCTCCCCATACGCCGCGCAAGCTACGCCTCCAAAAGTCTGCTTCCGAAGGATGTGCCCTGCCCGGGTTCACGCAACCATGAAACCGTGACGTTTGCGCTCTGGCATTGTCGGTGCGCAAAGCACATTTCAAACAAAAACAATGGAAAAAGGATATTCGTTATGCTTGACCATAAACTGGTTGCAGGCGGCTGGGCCCTGGTGTTTTCACTGGCTCTGGTCGGCTGCAACAACGATAGCAGCAACTCTTCTCCCGACTCCGGCGATAGCGAAGGCGGAAACTCAACTGCTCTGCTGGAACCCGGTGAGAACGAAGCAATTCTCTACTACAAACGTCCTGAAGGTGATTACAGCGGCTGGGGCCTGCACCTGTGGAACGACGCCGCGTCCGGCTGTGACGGCCTGGCCGATGACGTGCCAACGGAATGGAGCGACCCGCACACCTATAGCGGCGTCAATGACACTTACGGGGCCTACTACATCATCCCCATGCGCGATGGCGGAGACTGCATCAACTTCATCATGCACAAGGGTGATGAAAAGGATCTGGGCGATGACAACAAGCGCTGGCACTTTGATGCCCTGGGCAACCGCATCTTTACGCTCAGTGGCAGTGAGTTGTTATCCCCCGACCCGATTGAAGCCGAGGGCCTGACCATCGATGGCGCCAGGGCACACTGGCTGGATGCCAACACCCTGGTGTTTGCGGACACCGGTAGCGCAGCCCAGGCAGAGCTCCGTTACGATGCCAGCGCGGGTATCACCGTCGATGATGCCGACAAGACCCTTCAAAACGGAACCACCATCCAACTGAGCGCCACAACCCTGTCGCCCGAGCTGGAACAGGCCTTCCCCCACCTGGCAGGCTGGCCTGCCTATTCCGTGGATACAGATGCGCAAACCCGGACGGAGGCCTTGCGCAGCCAACTGGTAGCCGGCGCCTATAACAGTGACGATGAACTGGTATCCGCCACGCGCGTGCAAATTCCCGGTGTACTGGATGATCTGTACGCCTACGATGGCTCCCTGGGCGCGACGGTTAACGGCGCCGACACCGACTTTGCCGTGTGGGCGCCAACGGCACAAAGCATGCGCTTGCACGTATTCAACGCCGACGGCAGCATGGTCAGCGGCTACCCTGTCGACATGACACGCAACAATGGTGTCTGGGAGCACACCGGCAACACCGCGGAGGTTGATCGCAAGTTCTACCAGTACGAGGTGACGGTATACCATCCGCGCACCGATGCCATCGAAACCACGATGACCTCGGACCCTTACGCCCTCAGCCTGTCAGAAAATGGCGTGTATGCGCAGGTGGTCAACCTGGATGACAGCGATCTGAAACCGGCCAACTGGGACAGCCTGAGCACACCGCCCATGCAAGCCCCGGAAGACGTCGTGGTGTACGAAACCCATATTCGGGATTTCAGCGCCACGGATGAAACGGTGGCCGCAGCCAACCGTGGCAAGTACGCGGCGTTCACGGAAACCGCCAGCGATAGCATTGCTCACCTTGAAGCCATGGCGAATGCGGGCATCACCCACCTCCACCTGTTGCCGGCGTTTGATATCGCCACGGTCAACGAAAACCCGGCGGAGGTCGTCAACCTGGACGATGATTTCAGCAAGCTCTGCGACCTGTCGGATGAGGCAGCGGAAAACTACGCCGGCCACTGCAACAGCGGAAACACCGTCCGCACGGTACTGGAGTCATTCGACCCGACAACCGGTGATGCCCAGGCGCTGTACGGAACGTTCCGCGGCCTGGACAGCTTCAACTGGGGCTACGACCCGGTCCATTACACTGTTCCGGAGGGCAGCTATGCCTCGGATGCCGACGGCGTAACCCGGATTCTGGAGTTCCGCCAGATGGTACAGGCGGCGACCGAGCTTGGCTTGAATGTGGTTCTGGACGTGGTTTACAACCACACCAATGCGTCCGGACTGGCGGAAAAGTCGGTACTGGACAAGCTGGTGCCCGGCTACTACCACCGCCAGAACCCCCGAACCGGCATGGTTGAGCAGTCCACCTGCTGTGAAAATACCGCATCCGAGCACCGGATGATGGAAAAACTGATGGTTGACTCCCTGGTGACCTGGACTTCCGAGTACAGCATCTCCGGCTTCCGATTCGACCTGATGGGTCACCACATGTTGTCCAATATGGAGAAAGCGCTGAATGCAGTGAAAGCGGTTGATCCGGATACTTACTTCTACGGCGAGGCCTGGAACTTTGGCGAGGTGGCCAATAACACTCGCGGCGTCAATGCCATCCAGCCCAACATGGCGGGTACCGGTATCGGCTCATTCAATGATCGATTGCGCGATGCTGTGCGTGGAGGCGGCCCGTTCGACGGCGGTGATGCCCTGCGGGCCAATCAGGGCTTTGCCAACGGACTGTTCAGCATTCCCAACGATCGCAACAGCGGAAGTGACGCGGAGAAGGAGCGTCTGCTGCAGATCAGCGACTGGATTCGTATCGGCATTGCCGGCAGCCTGAGCAACTACCCTCTGGTGACGGCGGACGGGGCCACCAGAACTGGCGCGGAGATCGACTACAACGGCCAGAACGCCGGTTACACCGCCGACCCTCAGGAAATCATCAACTACGTATCCAAGCACGACAACCAGACACTCTGGGACAACAACCAGTACAAGGCCGATTTTGCCACCACACGCCAGGAGCGCGCCCAGATGCAGGTGGTCGGTCTGTCGGTGCCCATTCTCAGCCAGGGTATTCCGTTCATCCATATGGGCTCGGAGCTGCTGCGCTCCAAATCCATGGAGCGGGACAGCTACGATTCCGGAGACTGGTTCAACGAGGTGGACTTCAGCTACCAGGAAACCGCCTGGAATCGCGGCCTGCCCCGGCAGGACAAGGATGGCACCAACTGGGAACTGATTACCGAGATCATCGGCCAGTTTGCGACCGGCCCCACACCGGGCGAAATCAGCTACACCCGTGAACAGGTGGAGAAACTGCTGTCGGTGCGCAGCCAGAGCGAGCTATTCCGGCTGCAAACGGCTGAACAGGTCAGCGAGCGCCTGAGCTTCCACAACACCGGGGCTGATCAGCTACCCGGCGTGATTCTGTTCAGCCTGGACGACGGCCCGGATAACGGGCTGGCCGACCTGGACAGCGATGTCGACCAGATTGTGGTGGTTATCAACGGCACCGGATCAGAGCAATCCCTGGACACCGGCCTGAGTGGCACCTTCACAGTGATGACTGACACGTCACCGACGGCAAGCGCCGCGGCAGCGAGCGGCACCTTCACAGTGCCCGGGCTGTCCGTCGCCGTATTCAGCAGATAGTTACGCTATCAAGGCACCCGTTTGACGGGTGCCTTTTTCGTTTACTGGCGCTCGACTTCAGCGCTCTCCCGGAGGTATTGCTGATAAGCCCGGTATTCTCGCTGGCCTTCCAGTGACGCCAGGAAGTTACGAAGCTGGCTGAACTCCTCCCCTTCCCGGCTCGCGTCCCTTTCATTCACCGCTTCAAGGGCAATAATGGCGATGCCGTCATCCGACAGGACCGAGCCAAAGACCGCTTGGTCGCCTTCCGGACGTTCGAGAGAAAAGACGCCGGACATGATCGCGCCCCCAAGCATGGGGTTGTTTCGCGGCTGATCTTCATAAGACTGCCAGTCACCCACACCCATCTCTTCGGGCTTCTTGCCAGACTCCAGCTCGGCAATCAGGGTATCCGCACGCTCTCTCAGTGCTTCCCGGGTCTTCTGTTCGAGCAGCGCCATACGAATCTCGTCACGCACGGCTTCCAGAGGTTGCTCCTCGGCTTCGTAATAAGTCTTCACGCGGGCAACCACCGACACATTGTCACCAACTCCAATCAGTTCGGTGTTGAAACGATCCTTCAGGACATCGTCGGAAAACAGTTGGCGAACCAGGCCGGCGTGGTCAAAGGGCGCGTCGCCGCCATCCCGGGTAACACCTTCCGTTTCGCGGATCTCCAGCCCCAGCTCCTGCGCCGGCGCGTTGAGATCGTCGGCCGCATAGGCAGAGTCGGCCAGCTGGGTGCGGACCTCGGCAAAGCGATCCTGGGCCTGGCTCTGTGCCAGCTCACGGCGCAACTCAGCTTCCATTTCCTCAAGTGGCGGCACCTCGGAGCTACGAACATCCAGCAGCTTGATCAGGTGCACCCCGAAGCTGGTTTCCACCGGCTCGGAGATCTCCCCCTTTTCCAGGGCAAACAGCGCTTCCTCAAAAGCCTCGTCATAGATGCCGCGTTCCGCAAAACCCAGATCGCCACCCTGTTCCGCCGACAGGGTGTCAACAGAGAACTCTTCGGCCAGATCGGCAAAGTCTTCGCCGGACTCCAGGCGCTCCTGAATCTCAGACATCGTCTCAGACGCGCTCTCGCCGTCCTCGATCAGGATATGGGCTGCGCGACGCTCCTCGCTTGCCAATTCTGATGCCTGTTGCTTGTAGTAGGCCTCAAGGTCCTCGTCGCTGACCTCAACGGTTTCTGCCAGGGCTTCCAGGGAAAGCGCGATGTATTCAGCGTCCACCCGCTCCGGCAGGCGATATTGATCGATATTGTCCTGGTAATAGGCTTCGATCTCGGCATCGCTCACTTCTACGCCGTCACGAACGGTCTCGGCAGACACCGTCAGCATCCGGAAATCACGGGTCTGATTCTGAATACGCAGCAACTGCGCAACATTTTCATCGGTTACCACCCCGCTCTGGGCGATCCCGGCACGAATCTGGTTGACCACGTACTGCTTGCGCATGGCTTCACGGAACTCACCCACGCCCATGCCCATATTGCGAACGGCAGCCACGAAACGGTCACGGTTGAACGTGCCATCGACCTGGAACTGCGGCATCTGGGTAATCAGGGAATCAATGTCCTCGTCCGACAGCGCCAGCCCCTGGGCATTGGCGTCCTGAATCAGCACTTGCTGCTGAATCAGCGACTCGAGCACATCGCGGCGAATCCGGTCTTCATCAAGCAGGGAAGGATCGGGATTCTCCATCTCGGACAGACGACGCTGACCTTCCATTTGCACAACACGCAGGAACTCGCGCTCGGTGATGTCTTCTCCGTTTACGGTAGCCACTTCGGGCTCGCCGGAAAATCCACCAACGATTGCATCCATCCCCCAGATGGAGAGTGAAACGATCAAAAGACCGATGATGATTTTGGCAATGGTGCCCTGGGCATTTTCCCGAATATCTTGAAGCATGTTTCTCCCGGATCCCTGATCAAAGTCGAGCTGATTCTTGTCGTGAGATGACGAAATTTAAGAGGCTTAACGTAAAAAGGCGCATCCTGTCCGGAATGCGCCTTGAATTCATCTGGAGCTGGCTGGCGTCGGAGTTGACCCCGGGCCAACCGCTCCGGCAGCACCCGCATGACCGGCGCCGCCAGAGAAAGAACCGTTTACTTAACGGAGTCTTTCAGGGCCTTACCTGCCTTGAACCCAGGCACTTTGGAGGCCGGAATCTTGATCTCGGCACCAGTCTGCGGGTTGCGACCAGTACGGGCAGCACGCTCTTTTACGGAGAAGGTACCAAAACCGATCAGAGTTACCTGATCGCCTTTTTTCAGGGCACCGGTGATGGAGTTGGTCATTGCATCCAGAGCACGGCCAGCGGCGGCTTTGGAGATATCTGCGGACTCTGCAATTGCATCGATTAGTTCGGACTTGTTCACACTAAACCCCTTCGATTTCAGGTTGAAGATGTTATAGGTTGGTTTGTTTTTTCTCGGACGTTCTCGACTATCGCATAAGCGGTCAGAGAATTCCATTCTTCAGTTTTCTTATTCCTTTCGGTTGTTAACCGGTGTTCGGAATAGGCACTTACTGCGCGGGAGCCCTTGGTATTGGCTGCTTCACGGCGAAACAGTTATACCAATGGGCTCTCCGGCGTGTCAACAACTCATCAAGGGTTTAATGTGTATTTATGCGCTCAGCAGTATCGGAATCATCGTCCCTCGGTTTCCCGGATCCGGTTTCGGGAGACGAATCCGCAGCTCTCGCCTCTGGCGAATAAGCCAGCGCGACATCCAGAACCTCATCAATCCATTTCGCCGGAATGATCTCCAGTGATTCCTTGATATTGTCCGGTATCTCTTTGAGATCACGAACATTTTCATCCGGGATAACCACGGTCTTGATACCGCCCCGATGGGCCGCCAGCAGCTTCTCCTTGAGGCCGCCAATGGGCAGGACGCGGCCACGCAGGGTGATTTCACCCGTCATCGCAACATCGGCACGCACCGGAATTTTGGTGAGTGAAGAAACCAGTGCTGTACACATGCCAATACCGGCGCTGGGACCATCTTTTGGTGTCGCGCCCTCGGGAACGTGCACGTGCAAATCGTGCTTTTCGTGAAAATCATCCGCGATCCCCAGTCCGGGCGCCCGGCTTCTGACCACCGTCAGCGCCGTCTGGATGGACTCCTGCATGACGTCACCCAGGGAACCGGTTTTCACCACGCGCCCCTTACCCTTGGTCAGGGCACACTCAATAGTCAGCAATTCACCGCCAACCTGAGTCCACGCCAGGCCAGTCACCTGACCGATCTGGTTGGTTTCTTCCGCCAGCCCGTACTTGAACCGTTTGACACCGGAATAGTCTTCCAACACCTCCGGAGAGAGCGTCACAGAGACCTTCTCGCCACTTTCCACGTGTTCACGCACAACCTTGCGGCAGATCTTCGCAATCTCACGCTCCAGGCCGCGTACACCGGCTTCCCGGGTGTAATAGCGGATCAGGTCCCGCAGGGTCTCCTCGGGAATCGTGAGCTCATCCTTGCGCAGACCGTTGGCCTTGATCTGCTTGGGCAGCAGGTAGCGCAGGGCGATATTGACCTTTTCGTCCTCGGTGTAACCCGGGATGCGAATGATCTCCATGCGATCCAGCAGCGCGGACGGAATATCCATGGAGTTGGACGTACACACGAACATGACATCCGAAAGGTCGTAGTCCACTTCCAGGTAATGGTCGTTAAAGGTGTGGTTCTGCTCCGGGTCCAGCACCTCCAGCAGTGCCGACGCGGGATCGCCGCGATGGTCCATACCCATCTTGTCGATCTCGTCAAACAGGAAGAGCGGGTTCTTCACCCCGACCTTGGACAGCTTCTGGAGCAGCTTGCCTGGCAAAGCGCCAATGTACGTCTTGCGGTGACCACGGATTTCCGCCTCGTCACGCACACCACCCAGCGCCATGCGGGTGTACTTACGGTTAGTCGCACGGGCAATGGACTGGCCCAACGAGGTTTTACCTACACCGGGAGGGCCAACCAGACACAGCACGGGGCCCTTCACCTTCTTCACCCGGCTTTGTACCGCGAGGTATTCCAGAATGCGCTTCTTGACCTCATCCAGACCGTAGTGGTCCCTGTCGAGGATCTCGCGAGCCTTCTCGATATCATGACGAACGCGGCTGCGCTTCTTCCAGGGCACCGCCAGCATCCAGTCGATGTAACCGCGCACCACCGTGGCCTCGGCCGACATCGGTGACATCATCTTGAGTTTGTTCAACTCGACTTCCGTCTTCTTGCGGGCCTCTTCCGGCAGGCCGGCTTCCTCAAGCTTCTGCTCAAGCTCTTCGAAGTCGTTGTTACCCTCGCCCAGGTTACCCATTTCCTTCTGGATAGCCTTCATTTGTTCATTGAGGTAATACTCGCGCTGGCTACGCTCCATCTGCTTTTTGACGCGGCCACGGATACGCTTTTCAACCTCGATCAGGTCGATCTCGCCGTCCAGCTTGCCCAGCAACAGGTCAACGCGCTTGCTCACATCAAGAGCTTCCAGCAGCTCCTGCTTTTCCGGGATGCGCATTTCCAGGTGAGCCGCCATGGTGTCTGCCAGGCGCTCGACATCGGTGATCCCGGTCAACGCGTTGGAGACCTCGGAAGGCACCTTCTTGGACAGTTTGACGTACTTTTCAAACTCATCCATCAGGGTTTTGACCAGAACGTCTTCTTCACGCTCCGGCAGCGTATCTTCATCCATCATGAGCGCCTTGCCGGACAGGTAATCGCCCTCGACAATGCCGCTCAGTGTCGCCCGGGCATTACCTTCAACCAGGACTTTCACCGTCCCGTCCGGAAGGCGCAGCATCTGCAATACAGTCGCCAGTGTGCCCATATCGAACACATCTTCGGGGCCCGGCTCATCGGTAGAGGCATCCCGTTGTGCGACCAGCAGGATCTCCTTGCTGCCCTCCATTGCGGCTTCCAGCGCCTGGATGGATTTTTCGCGTCCCACAAACAGCGGAACGACCATGTGCGGAAACACCACCACATCACGCAGGGGAAGCAGCGGGTATTCGTGCACAGACTCTTCGGGTATCCGGGTCATAAGGAATCCTCTGACGATGTTTCTTTCAGCATATCACCCATGATTGGGGCATCGGCAAAAATTGCAATGTTTTTACGAAACGAAACAGGGCGGGAAAAGCGGGTTACAGAAGAATAAAAAGGGGCGAAATCGCCCCTTTTTATTGCTGACGGGAATCCCCGGGACTGAATCAGTCCTCGGGAACCGCCTTGGCGTGGTCACTGCCAGCGTAGATCTTGAACGGCTCGGAATCGCCGCTGATCACGCTCTCGTCGATAACCACTTTGGTGACATCATGCTCGGATGGAATCTGGTACATGGTTTCCAGCAGGGTCGCCTCCATGATGGAGCGCAATCCCCGGGCACCGGTTTTCCGCACCATGGCCTTGCGGGCAACCGCCCTCAGCGCATCCTCACGGAAATCCAGCTCCACGCCTTCCATGTCGAACAGCTTCTGGTACTGCTTGGTCAGCGCGTTCTTCGGCTCTGTCAGAATCTCGACCAGCGCCTCTTCATCCAGCTCCGTCAACGTTGCCACAACCGGCAAACGGCCAACGAATTCCGGAATCAGGCCGTACTTCACCAGATCTTCCGTTTCGACATCCTTGATGATGTCGCCGGTGTTCTTGGTGTCGTCCGGACCTTTGACCGTCGCAGAGAAACCAATGCTGCTGCGCTCGGAACGCTCCTGAATCACCTTGTCCAGACCGGCAAACGCACCACCACAGATAAACAGCATGTTACCGGTGTCCACCTGCAGGAACTCCTGCTGGGGATGCTTCCGACCACCCTGGGGCGGCACCGAGGCAACCGTGCCTTCTATCAGTTTCAGCAGCGCCTGCTGCACGCCCTCACCGGAAACGTCCCGGGTAATGGACGGGTTGTCAGACTTGCGTGAAATCTTGTCGATTTCATCAATGTACACAATGCCGCGCTGGGCCTTGTCTACGTCATAATCGCACTTCTGCAGCAGCTTCTGGATGATGTTCTCAACGTCTTCACCCACGTAACCGGCTTCGGTCAAAGTAGTAGCGTCCGCAATGGTGAACGGTACGTTCAGCATGCGCGCCAGGGTCTCGGCAAGAAGGGTCTTACCGCTACCGGTCGGGCCAATCAGCAGAATGTTACTCTTGCCCAGCTCCACCTCAGCCTTGCCTTCGCCATAGCGCAGACGCTTGTAGTGGTTATAGACAGCGACCGAAAGCACAACCTTGGCACGATCCTGTCCGATGACATATTCATTCAGAGTGTCGCGGATCTCAGCAGGTGTCGGAAGACGATCACTGGCTTCTTCCTGCGTATTCTCCTGAATTTCTTCGCGGATAATGTCATTGCACAGGTCAACGCACTCGTCGCAGATGAACACCGAGGGCCCTGCAATGAGCTTACGGACTTCATGCTGGCTCTTTCCACAAAACGAGCAGTAGAGCAACTTGCCGTTATCGTCGCCCTTGCCGTTTCTTTCATCTGCCATTGAAATACCTCTGATCTTGGTTTGCCGGCGTTACTGGCTAATACGCCGGCCAAGGATGATGCGATTACCTTCAGTATTATTTATTCGGCACGCGCTTATCAAGTATAGAATCAATCAGGCCATAGTCTTTCGCCTGTTGAGGATCCATAAAGTTGTCCCGATCGGTGTCCTTGGCAATAGTATCGAGGTCCTGCCCCGTATGGTGCGCAAGGATGGAATTCAGGGTGTGGCGGATCTTCAGGATCTCACGGGTGTGGATCTCGATATCGGTTGCCTGGCCCTGATAGCCGCCCAGCGGCTGATGAATCATCACCCGGGAATTCGGCAAACACGCACGCTTGCCCTCGGCGCCACCAGCCAACAGGAATGCCCCCATACTGGCGGCCTGCCCTACGCACAGCGTGGCCACGTCCGGCTTGATAAACTGCATGGTGTCGTAGATGGACATACCCGCGGTCACTGAACCACCGGGACTGTTGATATACAGATGGATGTCCTTGTCCGGGTTTTCAGATTCCAGGAACAGCAGCTGCGCCACGATCAGGTTGGCCATGTGGTCCTCGACCGGACCCACCATGAAGATTACCCGCTCCTTGAGCAACCGGGAGTAGATATCAAAGGAACGCTCACCGCGAGCGGTTTGCTCAATAACGATCGGAACCAGACCGGAACTGGTTACCATTGCGGGACCATCAATAGGTTTTTGCGTCATGATGCGCCTGAACTCCTTCTGGACAATGAGGTCGTGGCCTCTGGCCACTGCGTTATCAGTGTTCTACACCCTATACTCTGCCAGCACCGGGCCAAGATGAAAACAGCCGGACATGCCGGCTGTTTTCCCTTTTCGGCCAACGGGACTCCAATTCAGGGTCCCGAAGCAATCAGCCCTGCTGAGGCTGACCTGCCTGAACGGCTTCTTCGTACTTGACCTTCTTTTCCTTGACCTTGGCCTGCTCGAGCACATGGTCCACAACCAGGTCTTCCAATACGGAAGACTCGATCTGGGACTTCTGCTCAGGGTTGCTGTTGAAATGGGCAACCACTTCTTCCGGCTGTTCATACGTTGACGCGATTTCCTGAATCTTCTCGTCAACCTTGGCCGGATCGGCTTTCAGGTCGTTCTTCTTGACCACTTCCTGGAACAGCAGGCCGGTCTTCACGCGACGCTTGGCCTGCTCTTCAAAGATTTCCTTGGGCAGCTGCTGGAAATCAACCTGGCCACCGAAACGCTGAACCGCATCCTGGCGCAGGCGATCAATTTCCTGGTCAACCAGGGCAGCCGGAATATCCAGCTCGGTGGTTTCCAGAAGGCCATCGACCACGTCGTTCTTGACCTTGTTTGAAACAGCCTGCTTGAGCTCACGCTCCATGTTCTTCTTCACTTCCTCACGGAAAGTGGCTTCGTCTTCAGCCTCAATGCCAAACTTCTTGAAGAATTCTTCATTCAGTTCCGGCAGCTGCGGCTCTTCAACTTTGTGAATCTTGATTTCAAACTTGGCCGGCTTACCCGCCAGATCTTCATTCTGGTAGTCCTCCGGGAAGGTTACCTCGATTTCCAGGTCCTCACCGGTCTTGCCGCCGACAATGCCCTTCTCGAAACCCGGGATCATCTGGCCGGAACCCAGGGTCAGACGGTGCCCTTCAGCCGCACCACCTTCGAATTCCTCACCATCGATGAAGCCTTTGAAGTCGATGGTCACAATATCCTTGTTCTTGGACTTGCGCTTCACTTCCTTCATGGTGGCCTGCTGACGACGCAGGTTATCGATCATGTTGTCGATATCCTTGTCGGTAATTTCGGAGGTCAGCTTCTCAACGGAGATCTTGCTCAGATCGCCCAGTTCGATTTCCGGCAGAACTTCAAACGTGGCAACGAATTCCAGATCCTTGCCCTCTTCCATCACGGTCGGCTCAAGGTTCGGCCAGCCCGCCGGATTGATGTCCTGCTCCTGCAGTGCCTTGATGTAGGTATCACGCATAACCTCGCCAACAACTTCCTGGCGAACACTGGCACCGAAACGACGCTTGACCACGCTCATGGGCACCTTACCCGGACGGAAACCGTTCAGGCGTACAGTACGGGCAGTTTCCTGCAGGCGTTTCTGGACCGCCTGATCAATTTCCTGGGCGGGCACACCAATCGTCATGCGACGCTCGATGTTGGAGGTCGTTTCAACAGACACTTGCATGGAAGATCCTCAAATTACAGGTTCAGTATGTGAATGAAATTAAACCTAAAAGTCCGTCCCCGGGCGGTTTCCCGCAAAAGGACCGAAAATTAAAAGCCGGTAGTTTATCACGGTTTGCCCCGCCGAGAGAATCACCTGTCACAGGCACTTTCAGCAGTCGCGTCGACATTCTGACTTTGTAACGACAAAGGTGGGGACGAAATACAAAAAAGAAAGGGGGGGGTGGTGCGAGAGGAGAGACTCGAACTCTCACGGGTTGCCCCACTGGAACCTAAATCCAGCGCGTCTACCAGTTCCGCCACTCTCGCACAACAGAATGCAGAATTACCGACGACTACCGTCATCATGAAACTCAACAAACGCGGAAATCAACTCTGAAGGAAAAGTGGGGTGGACGAAGGGGTTCGAACCCTCGACCGCAGGAGTCACAATCCTGAGCTCTACCAACTGAGCTACGTCCACCACATTGGATCATGCCTTTCGGCACTCACATCTTCACATCAACTTTGCTGGTTCGGCGACCCCGGTGCGGACCAAGCCGACGACTTTATGGCGCGCCCGGCAGGACTCGAACCTGCGACCACCCGCTTAGAAGGCGGGTGCTCTATCCAGCTGAGCTACGGGCGCTTGACCGTTCGCCCACCTGAATATCCAGAAAAGTGGTCGGGGTAGAGAGATTCGAACTCCCGACATCCTGCTCCCAAAGCAGGCGCGCTACCAGACTGCGCTATACCCCGTCTGAACTGAACAACAAGTGCCTCAGCAAAGTTGGCGCGCATATTACCGGCGCCGACCCTTGCCGTCAACACGGATTTGGAAATTGTTTGAAGCGGCAACGAATTAAATGACCGATGCGCCCAGAATAAGTTCCCTGCCCTCCCCCTCAGGCATGCGGCCAATTGGAGTTCTGGCGGAAGCATGAGACAATGCGCAGCCTTCATTTTTGCCCAACCGACAAGACAGAGACATGAGCGCCAAACTGATCAATGGAAAAGAGATTGCCGCCAAGGTTCGCCAGCAGGTTGCCGCCGGCGTGGAAACCCGCAAACAGCAAGGACTGAGAGCCCCCGGGCTTGCAGTGGTTCTGGTCGGCAACGACGCCGCCTCGCAGGTATATGTCGGCAACAAGCGCAAGGCATGCGACGAGGCGGGCATCCTCTCCCTATCCTATGACCTTCCGGAAGACACCTCCCAGGAAACCCTGGAAGCGCTGGTAGATGAGCTCAACGACAACCCGGCCGTAGACGGCATTCTCGTACAGCTGCCGCTGCCAGCCCATCTTGACGCTGACCCGATTCTGCTCAAGATTCGCCCCGACAAGGACGTGGACGGCTTCCACCCCTACAACATTGGCCGCCTGGTACAGCGCAAACCGGCTCTCCGCCCCTGCACACCGGCGGGAGTCATTACCCTGCTGGACAGCATCGACACACCCTACAAGGGCCAGCACGCGGTCATTGTCGGCGCATCCAACATTGTCGGCCGCCCCATGACCATGGAACTGCTGCTAAAAGGCGCCACCACTACAATCTGCCACCGCTTCACCCCAAGCCTGGAGAAGTTTGTCGGCGAAGCCGATATCCTGATTGCCGCCGTGGGCAAACCCGGCCTTATCAAAGGCGAATGGGTGAAACCCGGGGCCACGGTGATTGATGTGGGCATCAATCGCATGGAGGACGGCAAGTTGCGGGGTGATGTGGATTTTGAGGTCGCAGCAGAACGTGCCGCCTATATTACGCCGGTGCCCGGCGGTGTAGGACCGATGACCATTGCGACGCTGCTGGAGAATACCCTGTACGCGGCGAATGAGCTGCATAAGGACTAAGCCTGCGGTTCTGTCGGATTACGCTTCGCTAATCCGACCAAGACCTGAAGGTTACTTCCACAAAAAAGCCCCGCTCGAAAGCGGGGCTTTTTTTATACGGCTAAACTTACTGGCCGTACTTGGCCTTCGCCTTCAGGCGGTAAGCGTGCAGAAGCGGCTCGGTGTAGCCATTCGGCTGCTCGCGGCCTTTCAGAACCAGATCCAGCGCTGCCTGGAAGGCAATGCTGTCATCAAAGTTTCCGGCCATCGGGCGGTACGACGGGTCAGCAGCGTTCTGCTTGTCGACTACGGCCGCCATGCGCTTCATGGTTTCCATGATCTGCTCTTCCGAGCAAATACCGTGGTACAGCCAGTTGGACAGCAACTGGGAAGCAATCCGCAGGGTAGCGCGGTCTTCCATCAGACCCACATCATTGATGTCCGGCACCTTGGAGCAACCAACGCCGTGGTCGATCCAGCGCACAACGTAACCAAGGATGCCCTGGGCGTTGTTGTCCAGTTCCTGCTGAACATCTTCAGCAGACAGCGACTTCGGATCGTCCATGACCGGCACGGTCAGGATGTCGTCCAGGTTGGCGCGGGTGCGGCTCTCCAGCTCTTTCTGGATGTCCGCCACCGATACCTGATGGTAATGGGTCGCGTGCAGGGTAGCAGCGGTCGGTGACGGTACCCAGGCGGTGTTGGCGCCAGCCTTCGGATGACCGATCTTGGCTTCCAGCATGCCGGCCATCAGATCCGGCATGGCCCACATGCCCTTACCAATCTGTGCCACACCACGGAAACCGGTTTCCAGACCGATGTCCACGTTCCACTGCTCGTACGCGTTGATCCAGGTTGCCAGCTTCATTGGCCCCTTACGGATAAACGGACCCAGCTCCATGGAGGTGTGGATTTCGTCACCAGTACGATCCAGGAAGCCGGTGTTGATGAAGACCGCACGCTCTTTGGCAGCATGGATACAGGCTTTCAGGTTGACAGTGGTACGACGCTCTTCGTCCATGATGCCGACTTTCAGGGTGAAGCGCGGCAGACCAAGTGCATCTTCAACACGACCGAAGAATTCGTTGGTGAACGCCACTTCTTCCGGACCGTGCATCTTCGGCTTCACGATGTACATGGAACCGGTAGTGCTGTTCTGGAACTTGCCGTTGCCCTTCAGATCGTGAATGGCGATCAGGGACGTGATCAGACCATCCATCAGGCCTTCCGGAATCTCGTTGCCGTCGTTCAGCAGAACGGCCGGGTTGGTCATCAGGTGACCCACGTTACGGATGAACATCAGGCTGCGACCCTTCAGGCTCAGCTCGCCGCCGTCAGGTGCAGTGTAATCGCGATCAGCGTTCATCTTACGGGTCAACTGCTCGCCGCCCTTCTCGAAGGTTTCCTGCAGGTCGCCCTTCATCAGGCCGAGCCAGTTGCGGTAAGCCAGGGCCTTGTCGTCCGCATCAACGGCAGCAACAGAATCTTCGCAGTCCATGATGGTGGTCAGCGCGGACTCCATCAGCACGTCTTTCACGTTGGCGCCGTCGTCTTTACCGATCGGGTGGCTGGCGTCAATCTGGATTTCAAAGTGCATGCCGTTCTTGACCAGCAGCACACCGGTGGGCGCATCAGCGGCGCCGGTGTAGCCAACAAAACCGGCTTCGTCTTTCAGACCAGTGGTTTCGCCGTTCTGCAGCTTGACCACCAGCTTGCCAGCCTCAACCAGATACTTGGCGGCATCCTTGTGGCTGCCGGAAGCCAGCGGAGCAGAGCTGTCCAGCAGGTTGCGGGCAAACTCGATAACCTTGGCGCCGCGGACCGGGTTGTAGCCGCGACCCTTGTCAGCGCCACCTTCTTCGGAGATGGCATCGGTGCCATACAGCGCGTCGTACAGGCTGCCCCAGCGAGCATTGGCCGCGTTCAGGGCAAAGCGGGCGTTCATGATCGGAACCACCAGCTGCGGACCAGCCATGGTGGCGACTTCCGGATCCACATTGGAAGTGGAAATCTTGAACTCGCCCGGCTCGTCAACCAGGTAGCCGATGTCCTTCAGGAAAGATTTGTACTCGGCCATGTCCAGCTTCTGACCCTTGTGGTCACGGTTCCAGCTGTCCATCTTTTCCTGAATGGCATCGCGCTTGGCCAGCAGTTCGCGGTTACGCGGCGCCAGCTCGTTCACGATCTTGTCGAATTCAGCCCAGAATTTGTCTGCATCAACTCCGGTTCCCGGAATCGCTTCGTTGTTCACGAAATCATACAGATTCTTCGCGACCTGAATGCCGCCGACTTGTACGCGTTCTGTCATCGTTGTATGCCTCAGTGGGTTAATTTCCCGACTCCCTCTGACAGGGGAGTTGTTTCTAAGTGAGCGCCGGATTGTACGGGAAAATCCGTACAAGGTCAGCCCCGGCGCCAGGTCGTTCCTTCGCGAGAATCGTCAAGAATGATGCCTTTCTCCGCCAGTTCGTCGCGGATACGATCACCTTCGGCGAAGTTTTTTGCCTTGCGAGCCTCCGCCCGGGCCTGAATCATGGCCTCGATCTCCCCGGCGGTCAGCTCTCCACCGGTGTCCGCCTGGAAGAAGGCTTCCGGGTCCTGCTGCAAGAGCCCCAGCACGCCGCCGAGACGGACCAGCACGGCCGCCGCCTGTCTGGCCTCCTCTTCCTCACCTTCTCGACGGTGCTGATTGATTTCATTGGCCACGGCATGGAGCACGGCTATGGCTCCGGCGGTGTTGAAATCATCATCCATAACTTCTTCGAAACGCTTGTCGTGCTCGTTTTCCGCCACATCCTTGGCCGGAACGATCCCACGCAGGGCATGGTAAAGCTTCGTAAGAGTGCGACCGGCCTCCGCCAGACTCTCTTCCGAGTAATCCACCTGACTGCGGTAGTGGCTGGACACCAGGAAGTAACGCACGATCTCCGGCGGGTACTTCTCCAGTATCTCGCGGATGGTGAAGAAGTTGCCCAGGGATTTGGACATCTTCTCCTTGTTCACCCGGATGGCACCCGCGTGCATCCAGGTGTTCACGAAGGTATGGCCGTTAGCGCATTCTGACTGGGCGATTTCGTTCTCATGGTGCGGGAACAGCAGATCGGGCCCACCACCGTGGATATCGAAGGTTTCACCCAGGCAGCAGTTGGACATCGCCGAACACTCGATGTGCCAGCCCGGCCGGCCATCCCCCCAGGGAGACTCCCAGCTTACCTCGCCCGGCTTCGCGGCTTTCCACAAGGCGAAATCCGCCGGGCTGCGCTTGGCTTCCTGCACATCCACCCGGGCACCGGCCACCAGGTCTTCCAGCTTTTTCTTGCTGAGCTTGCCGTAGTCTTTGTATGACTCGACAGCAAAGTAAACATCGCCATTATCCGCCGCATAGGCGTGGCCACTGGCGACCAGCTTGTGGATCATCGCAATGATCTCATCGATGTAAGCCGTGGCGCGGGGCTCTTCCGTCGGCGAGAGTACCCCCAGGCGGGCCTCGTCCTCGTGCATCGCCGCGATCATGCGTTCGGTCAGGTCGGTATAAACCTCACCGTTCTCATCCGCCCGGCGCAGGATCTTGTCATCAATATCAGTAATGTTGCGCACGTAGTGCACGTCATAACCACGATGGCGCAAGTAACGGGTGATCACATCGAAAGCCACCAGCACCCGGGCGTGGCCCAGGTGGCAGTAGTCGTACACGGTCATGCCGCACACATACATGCGCACCTTGCCCGGCTCGATGGGTTTGAACTCTTCCTTTTGCTGCGTGAGCGTGTTGTGTATACGAATCACTTGCCCCCCTTACCCCAGGAATCACGAAGCGTTACGGTGCGGTTGAACACCGGACGACCGGCGCTTTCGGTTTGCTCCTTGTCACAGAAGAAATAACCTTCACGCTCAAACTGGTACGGCAGATCCGTAAGAGGCTCCGCCAACCCTTTCTCGGCGCGGGCACCGCGCAGGCGCACCAGGGATTCCGGGTTGATATGATCGACGAAATCACCGTCCTTGTCGCTGTCCGGAGATTCGTGGTTGAACAACCGGTCGTACTGGTTAATGTCGACTTCGACACTGTCCGTGGCAGACACCCAGTGAACCACCCCGTTCGGCTTGTAGCCTTCCGGATTCACGCCCAGGGTGTTCGGATCGTATTCGCACTTGAGTTCGACGATCTCACCGCTGTCATCCCGGATAACCTCACGGCAGGTCATGACATAACCGCCACGCAGGCGGACCGCCTGATCCGGCGCCAGACGCTTCCACTTGCGGGGCGGTTCCTCGACGAAGTCCTCGCGATCAATATAGAGCGTCTGGCTCCAGGTCACTTCCCGCTCCCCCATGTCCGGGTTTTGCGGATGAACCGGCAACACCAGGGTTTCAGTCTTGTCCGCCGGATAGTTGGTCAGGGTAACCTTCAACGGTCGCATCACACACATAGCGCGAGGCGCACGGGTGTTGAGATCCTCACGGATGGCGTGTTCCAGCATGCCCACATCCACGGTGCCGCCCGCCTTATTGACGCCGATCATGTCGCAGAAGGTGCGGATGGATTCCGGCGTGTAGCCGCGGCGGCGCATACCGGAAATGGTGGGCATGCGCGGGTCGTTCCAGCTGTCCACAAAGCCTTCATCCACCAGGCGCTTGAGCTTGCGCTTGGAGGTGATGGTGTAATTCAGGTTCAGCCGTGCGAACTCAATCTGCCGGGGCTGGCACGGAGCGGAAATGTTCTCCAGCACCCAGTCGTAGAGCGGCCGATGATCCTCGAACTCCAGTGTGCACAGGGAATGGGTGACCCCCTCCATGGCATCGGAAATCGGGTGGGTGAAGTCGTACATCGGGTAGATGCACCACTTGTCACCGGTCTGGTGATGGTCCGCGTAGCGGATGCGGTACAGAATCGGATCCCTCAGGTTGATGTTGGGAGACGCCATATCAATCTTGGCCCGCAGCACCAGCTCACCATTCTGGTATTTGCCATCGCGCATATCGCGGAACAGCTGCAAACTCTCGTCGATCGGACGGTCGCGGTAGGGACTGTCTCTGCCCGGAGTCTTCAGGGAACCCCGGAATTCCGCCATCTGGTCCGCCGTCAGCGCGCACACGTACGCCTTGCCCTTGGTAATCAACTCTTCGGCAAAGTTATAGATGGTATCGAAGTAATCAGAGGCATAACGGACCTCGCCGCCCCAGGTGTAGCCCAGCCACTCCACATCCTGCTTGATGGCATCAATGTACTCCTGGGATTCCTTCTCGGGATTGGTGTCATCAAAACGCAGGTTGCACTCACCACCAAAGGTGTCGGCAATACCAAAGTTCAGGCAAATGGACTTGGCATGCCCGACGTGCAGGTAGCCGTTGGGCTCCGGCGGGAACCGCGTCACCACCTGGCCGGTGTGCTCGCCTTTGGCAATCGCGTCTTCGATCAGGCTCTGGATAAAGTTATGGGCTTTCTTCGACTCGGCGCTCATAGGTTCTCTAGTTAAAAGGGAGTGGATCTGAAACCGCGTATTATACTCACAAATACTGCCCTAACTCATGCACACGCAGAAACTCTTCAGTACAATGTGTCCTCTATCGATATTCAACCTTCTGAACAGGAAACCCTGATGATTCTGCTGAAAACCTCCCACGGTGACATCACACTGGAACTGGACTACGAAAAAGCCCCGGAAACCGCCAAGAATTTCGAGCAGTATGTGCGTGACGGCTTCTATGACGGACTGATTTTTCATCGTGTTATCAGCAACTTCATGGTTCAGGGCGGCGGATTCGAGCCGGGCATGACACCACGCAAAACCCGGGAGCCGATCCAGAATGAGGCCGACAACGGGCTCAGCAACATGCAGGGCACCGTGGCCATGGCCCGCACCATGGACCCACACTCCGCGACGGCCCAGTTCTTTATTAACGTGGAAAACAACGGCTTTCTGGACCACACCGCAAAGAATGCAGAAGGCTGGGGCTACTGCGTGTTCGGCAAGGTCGTTGACGGCATGGACACGGTGAACGCCATCCGCGCCGTACGCACCACCATGCGTGCCGGCCATCAGGACGTTCCCGCCGAAGACGTGGTGATCGAAAAGGCGGAGGTAGTCGAAGACGGAGGCGCGGCGTGACCACGCTGTTCATTTCCGACCTTCACCTGGAGGAGTCCAGGCCGGACATCACCAATGCATTTCTCGGGTTTCTGGAAAATCGTGCCCGGGGTGTGGAACAACTCTACATTCTGGGGGATTTCTTTGAGGCCTGGATCGGGGACGATGAACGCACCCCGCTGCAGGAACAGATTGCCCAGGCGCTGAAAGCCCTCAGCGACAGCGGCACCGCCATTTTCCTGATGCACGGCAACCGTGACTTCCTGATTGGTGAGGACTTTTGCGCTCGCGCCGGGGCCACACTGCTGGACGACCCCACTGTGGTCGATCTATATGGCACCCCCACCCTGCTGATGCACGGTGACAGCCTGTGCACTGCCGACGTGGAATACCAGAAGTTCCGCGAGAACATGCGCAACCCGCAATGGCAGCAGATGATCCTCCAGCGCCCCCTGGAAGACCGCCAGCAGATGGCCCGTCAGTTACGGGAGATCAGCATGGCGAAAAACCAGGGCAAGGAAGAGTTCATCATGGACGTCACCCCGGAAGAGGTGGTCAAGGTGATGGAAGAGCACGGTGTGCAACGACTGATCCATGGCCACACCCATCGCCCTGCGGAGCATCAGCTGGAAGCCAATGGCAAGCCGGCCAAACGCATTGTGCTGGGCGACTGGGATAGGCATGTCTGGTGGCTCAGCGTTGAGCCCGGAAAGGAACCCGTACTGGACAAGCAGCCGCTCTGAGAAAGGCGGTCATAGCACGGACTCAGGCGGCTCCCGGTAGGTGTCGAGCCGCTTGAGCCAGCCAGGTAGCCAGCGCTCTTTCTCGATGGGATCGCTGGCATTGTTGGCCCGCCGGGTCAGCACTGTCGCGGCCGCGCTCCGGAATTGCTCCAGCACCGTACCGTCATCCGCTCCGGACATCGCCCGTAACACCTGTAGCAACCCCCACCCT
The DNA here is from genome assembly GCF_050379435.1 of Marinobacter sp. DUT-3. Classification (NCBI taxonomy): domain Bacteria; kingdom Pseudomonadati; phylum Pseudomonadota; class Gammaproteobacteria; order Pseudomonadales; family Marinobacteraceae; genus Marinobacter; species Marinobacter sp. DUT-3. The sequence goes on along the minus strand of NZ_JBNRMG010000001.1, from coordinate 311,766 downwards.
TCTCCACGATAGGCTTCGGCAGCGGACAGCCCTTCCCCTTTGAAATTCACGTAATCCAGCAGGGCATAGGCACCACCCGGCGTGGAAATCAAAGCCGCAAGACGCTCACGGATCTGTGACCGCTCCCCCTCTGGCGCCGTCGCAACAACAGCCTTCAAAGAAGAGCGGGCCCGCTGCAGGATAAACTCCGCCTGGAGCCCCTTGGTTTCGGCCAGGAACCGACGCAACGCTTCAACCCCGGGGCTGTCCGCCACTTTCTGGAATGCGACCCGGTCCGGCCAGGGCGCTGCTTGTTCGAGCCACTCAGGCACAGGCACTGAGCGCTCTTTCATAAAGGAGACCAGCGCTGGAAAGCTCTCGACAAATCGTTCGTCGACCCCCTCCGGATACCAGATGAAATGCCCAATGCCGAGCGAAGGAAATGCCTCGCCCTCGTTCCAGTGCACAAGGCACTCCTGCCGGCCGGCGCATTCATTCTGGAACACCCGCTGGCCGATCCACGCCAGCTCAGCTTCGGTAAGGGACAGATCCAGCGCGCCCTGCCCTCGGGTGGTCTCGTCGACCAGCAACAAAATCGCGAACCCCAATAACAGGCCAACCACCATCGTGCGCAAAACCCGCCCCCTCCTTTCCTGACAAACAGTCGCTACCGCCCACACTTAAACACCGAAAACGATGTCCCCAAGATTAATTCTGCGACACGGAGCCGCCTCAGCTCAGTCAAAGAGTTGAAGCCCGAGAACACTCAAGCATACTGTATGGAAACACTTTGCACAGGAAAGCCAACCCCATGAGATTTTTAAAGGTCCTCACGGATCGTCGCTTTCTGTTGACGGTATTGCTGGCCTTCGGCTGGCTTCTACTGGTGCGAGCCGGTCTGATTCTCCAGAGCGGTGTCTGGCCCAGTCCCGTCGGTACCCTGGCCGGCGACCTGGCTGGCGCCTTCATACTCGGGGTGTTGCTGACTCTTACCAAGGGGCCGTTCCGTGCCCTGTTGGTGATCCTGCTGGGTTGCGCTGCCTACATTGCAGGCATGCATCTGACCACACACGGCACGCTGTTTCAGCTGGCTTTCGCCGGCAAGGGTATGAACCCGACCTTTATCAGTGGCAGCCTGATCAACGTCTACCTGTTTCTTTTGCCCGCCTATATTGCCTTTGCCTGGGTCCTTCACCGTATCCACCGTGCGCTGGTGCCCGTGCCGCCGGAGAGTAGCACGCCACTGATCACAGCGGCTGCCGCCGTTATACTGGTGTATAGCCTGTCTTTCCCCAGTCTGACCACGCCAGCCAACAATGTGGTCGCCAGCCTATTTGCCCAGATTCCCGGAGCCATCATCAATCCCCTGGGCATCGTGATAGGTGACGAAGCCGTAGAAGCAGACGAAAGCCTGGAAGTACGTACCAACTTTTTTCACCAGCAGGTCACATCGCGCCCCAACGACAGGCATCCGAACGTGCTGCTGATCATGATTGAAGGCCTGTCCGGCGGTTACTTCCCCAGTGTCAGCCAATATCATGAACTGGAGCCCGCTGTCCGGCTTGAACATCTGGAGGGCGTCCTGAAAAACCGGGGCTTCCGGCTCTATCGCAATACGCTCAGTATGGAGCGTCAGACAGACCGGGGAACCTTCACCATCATCTGCGGGCGTTACCCGGATTTTCGCCGGGCATCCACCAAAATGCTGGACGTGGCCGAGGAGCGCGTCAGTCCCGACTGCCTGCCAGGCAAACTGAAGGCCCAGGGTTATCACACGGCCTATTGGCAAGCCGCACCGATAACCTATATGAAAAAAGACGAGTTCATGCCCAGGGCGGGGTTCATGGACGTAACCGGCGCCGAACGTTTTGACAACGGGGATGACATGGAGGGCTGGGGGCCGCCGGACCCGGAGTACTTCGCCGATGTTGCCGATCGCCTCCAGGCACTGGATCAGGAAACCTCGCCGTGGTTTGTCACCCTGCTAAACGTAGGCACCCACCATCCGTTCAACATTGGTGAGGCAGCCGAGGAAAAAATGGAGACGGATCGGGCCGCGGCCGGTGAAGAATCCGATGAAAACAAGATCGTGAAGCCGCAGGAAGCGCGCCGGGACGCAATGAAAGTGATGGAAAAGACCCTGGGGAACTTCCTGGAGCAACTCGAGGCCGCCGGCATCCTGGACAACACCCTGGTGATCCTGACCTCAGACGAATCAGGGGGCTTCGTGCGCACCGACCACGAAACCCTGCCCCTCAACAGTAACCTGGGAGCGCTGGCAGTCCGCCCCCCTGAACAAAAGGATCTGTCCCGCTACGCCAACAAGAATGCCATTACCGCTCAACTGGACATCCCCATGACCATCCTGGATGTCACCGGCTTTGGTGAGCATGCAGGCGGTATGATTGGCCGCAGCCTGCTGGTGTCCAACGATCGCAAGCGCCGGGATATCCTGCTGGCTGACACTTACACCGGGTTCAAGTATTTCCTTCGTGAAAGCGGGCAATTGCTGGCATGTACCGAAATGCTGACGCGCTGCACGTCCTGGTCTTTCGATCCAAAACGTATGTTTGGCACCTTCCAGGAATCCGACGAGCCACCGTTCCTGTCACTGGAGGACCGGCTGGCACTGTTTGAGAATGCAACCGTGCCGGAGCCGACGGAGAACTAGCCTCATACACCGGCAACACATTCAGCGTCCTGAAGTCCGGGAACCATGAAAACACTCATCACCAGCACACTGAATATCCTGCACACCCGACGCCGTGCCCTGCTCACCCTTCACCTGTTCTTTTCAGGTCTGGCCATGGCGGTGCTCACCCCGGCGATCACCTGGGCACTGGCCTCCCTTAGGCCAGTCACTGGTCGGGCCGCGATCAGCACGGGGGGTATTCTCGAATTTCTGATCTCGCCGGGGGGATTGGTCTGGGTAGTGGTGACCCTGAACCTCACCGTCCTGATGATCCTGTTGCAGCAGGCTGGCATGACCCTGATCGCCGCATCGCCTCCATGCCGGCATTACCGTACCGCCCTGAACGCGCTCTGGGGGACCGCGCGTAAATGCCTCGCGCTATTCCAGTTAACTGTGATCCAGGTGCTTACCCACCTGTTGATCGCACTGCCCTTTCTGACCGCCATCGCACTTGCCTGGGCATGGCTGCTGGCGTCGTACGATCCCTACCTGCTACGACTGGAGAAACCACCGGAACTCTGGTGGTTTGCTGCGGGCGCCGCCCTCTCCCTGATCGGCCTGGCTATCTGCAACGGTACGCTTTACCTGCGCTGGATCCTGGCGGTCCCTTGCCTGATGCTGCAGAGCCAACGCCCCCTGGATGCCCTGAAAGAGAGCACCCGACTGACCCGGGGCCACCGCGGACACGCCACCGGCGTACTGATCTCCGGCCTGACCATGGTGATCCTGCTGCCGATCCTGGTCACTCTCGGGTTTGATCATATCGCCACCGCGCTGTTCGCAACCCTGCCCGACCGAACAGATATACTGGTGCCCGCTGTCCTCATTTTTATTGCCGGCTACATCCTGATCGGTATTGCAGTGACCTTCTTTGCTGCAGCTGCCTATGGTGCCTTCATTGTCAGCCTTTACAACCGGGCAAGCGGTAACAGCCTGCCCGCACCGGAACCCTCGCTTCGCTACCCGATGCCGGACAACGCAGGCCCCAAGGCCTGGATTGCGGAAGCCCTGGTGGTCATTCTGGCACTATCCCAGGCCTGGTTTGTGGTGGACTCCCTGGGCCAGCGGGAACAGGTCACCATTACCGCCCATCGTGGCAGCGCCTTCCAGGCGCCCGAAAATACGCTCAGCGCTATTGAGCAGGCCATCAGGGACGGAGCTGACTATATTGAAATCGACGTACAAATCACCGCGGACGGCGTACCCGTGCTCTGGCACGACTCTGATATGAAGCGCGTATTCGGTTTGAAGGAGCGAATCAGTGAGGTAACGTACGATGACATCCGCAACCGGGATGCCGGCAGCTGGTTTGACGATGCCTTCAGGAATGAACGTGTAGCCACCCTTGCCCAGGCGATTGAGTCAGTTCGTGGCCGTGCCGGGCTATTCGTGGACCTAAAACCCGATCGCAACACCCCCAACCTCACTCGCGCCGTCGTCGAGCTATTGCAGAACAAAGACTTTGTGGAAGGCACGGTGGTTGCCGCCGCAGACTGGGCAACCCTGCAGGAAGTCAGACAGCTGGAGCCTGAACTGAAAACAGCCCTGCTGGCCCAGTTTGTGATCGGCCCCTTGTGGGAAGACAACTACGACATCCTGGGGTTGCGAATGAATCGTGCAACCCCGGCCGCCGTGGCGAGGGCTCACCGGGACCGCAATGAGCTTCACGTATGGACAGTGAACCAGCCGGTGGCGATGTCGCGGTTTGTGGATATGGGGGTTGATAACATCATCACCGACAGGCCCGACGTGCTGGCAAGGCTGCTTCAGGAGCGAGACACCCTTTCCGATGCGGAGCTGCTCGCCACCAAGCTGCGCAACTGGTTGCGGTAAGTGCTTGGAGATATTCATACAAATCGGACTTGACCGGGCCTGTGCCGCCCCCTTTACTCAAAGACAAACGAACGTCCGAGAAAAGGAGTTTTCAGCCTCATGCTTTTACTGACCGTTATCCTATTCCTTTTTGGACTGCCCCTGCTTATAGGCGGCGTCTGGCTGATTTCCCTGGGTGGCAGCTGGTACTACACGCTGGCCGGTGCAACACTGATCGTAATCGCCGTGTTGCTAAAATCCCGCCGCGCCTTCGCCCAGATACTCTATGCCCTTCTGCTGGTTGCCACCGCCGTCTGGGCATACTGGGAAGCAGGATTTGACTGGTGGCCACTGGCTTCAAGGCTCGGGGTGCTCCTGGTACTCGCAATCCCATTGCTTTTCCCGGTGGCCGGGCAACGACATGGCGCGGCTACCCTTGCCCTGGCGTGGGTGGTGGTCGGGCTATTCACCGTGGCCAGTATTCCCTATGACGCCCACCGTATCGAAGGTGAGCTCAACGCCGAATCCGTGATCAGCAATCCTCGCCTTGGCGAAGTGCCCGAAGGCGACTGGCTCAGCTATGGCCGCAGCAACCTGGGGCAGCGTTACTCCCCCGTGGACCAGATCACACCCGACAACGTCGCAAACCTGGAACAGGCCTGGGAATACCAGACCGGCGATCGCAAGGGGCCGGACGATGTCACTGAAACCACCTATCAGGCGACGCCCCTGAAAGTTGGCAATACGCTTTACCTGTGCACCCCCCACAACTGGCTGGTCGCACTGGATGCGGACGACGGCACAGAGCGCTGGGTCTACGATGCCAAGGTGCCACCGGAAAGCCAGCGTCAGCACCAGACCTGCCGGGGCGTCTCCTATCTGCCACCGGCAGAGGGACTGACCGACCTTCTCTCCGTGGAAGATGCTCAGGGGCCCGCCGAGGACCTGCAAAGCGTTGCCTGCGATGCGCAGCTATTCCTGCCTACCTCCGATGCCCGGCTGCTGGCACTGGATCCGGCAACCGGCGCCCGTTGCAGTCATTTCGCAGACAATGGGGAGCTGGACCTGATGCACAACATGCCCTATCGCCAGGATGGCTATTACTACTCCACGTCACCCCCCGTCGTGGCCAACGGCGTGGTTGTCGTGGCCGGTTCAGTTAACGACAACTATGACATTAACTCGCCATCGGGCGTTATCCGCGCCTATGACGCCAAAACCGGCAAACTGGTGTGGAACTGGGATCCGGCCAACCCGGATCAGACCCAACCCATCGCAGCCGAAGACACCTATTCCACCAGTTCACCCAACAGCTGGTCGATAGCCAGTGCTGACGAAGAGCTGGGCATGGTGTATTTCCCCATGGGAAACCGGACTCCGGACCAACTGGGCATGTACCGCACGCCAGAGGAAGAAACCTACGCGTCCTCGGTTGTGGCCCTGAGCCTTGAAACCGGCGAGGTGCAATGGGTACAACAATTTGTGCACCACGATCTCTGGGATATGGATACCCCTGCGCAACCGAGCCTGGTGGATATCGAAACCAGGAATGGGGTGCAGCCAGGGCTGGTGGTACCCACCAAACAGGGAGATGTCTATGTACTCAACCGCGAAACCGGCGACGCTCTGATACCCATCACTGAACAGGAAGCGCCGCAAGGTACTATCGAGGGAGATTATGCGGCTCCCACGCAGCCGGTATCTGCGCTTAATTTCCGGCCGCCGCCCCTGAAAGCGTCCGACATGTGGGGAGCCACCGCCATCGACCAGATGATCTGCCGCATCAAGTTCCGATCCCTGCGCTACGAAGGCCAGTACACACCGCCATCGGAACAGGGCACCATCGTGTACCCGGGCAACTTCGGGGTGTTTAACTGGGGTGGTGTGGCCGTGGATCCCGAGCGCCAGGTCATGTTCGGGATGCCACTGTACATGGCGTTCACATCCAGACTGGTACCCAAGACCCAGGAGGATCTGGGGCCGACCAATACCGGCGAGCAGGGCCTGAACGAGAATGCCGGCGCGGAATACGCCGTGGAACTTCAGCCACTGATGTCACCCATGGGAATCCCCTGTCAGCGACCACCCTGGGGATATGTCGCGGGCGCTGACCTCCGAACCGGCGACATTGCCTGGAAACACAAGAACGGCACCGTCGAAGACATGGCGCCGATTCCCCTGCCCCTGAAACTGGGCGTGCCCGGTATCGGCGGGCCGGTGATCACCAAAGGTGGCGTGGTCTTCCTGGCAGCAACGGTGGATAATTACATTCGCGCCTACAACCTGACCAACGGCGAGGAGCTCTGGCGCGCACGGTTACCCGCTGGTGGCCAGGCCACACCCATGACCTACCTGAACAGCAAAGGTGAACAGATGGTGGTTCAGGTAGCTGGTGGCCACGGTTCCATCGGCACCACCATCGGCGACTATGTAGTGGCCTACAAGCTCAAGTGACCCTGGCATGAGGGCGACATAACCATCAACTTACAGTCCGAGGATAATTCATCGATGAAAGGTCATCGCCAGCCAGTCAGCGCATCGTTATTGAAACAATGGCTGACCTGGCTGGTTCTGTTGTGCTCGCTGGCCATGCCAGCGTACGGCCAGGATGAGACAGCGACAGAGAAAGAATCCGAAACCAAAGCCGCGGTGCCAGCCGTACAGCCGAAGCTTGAGGCGGAAGCAGAGAAGTCCCCGGAAATTGAGCTACAGGATGCGATGAATGCGGATATACGCGAGCAGATCCGCACTCTCGACTCCTCCCTCAACCAGCGCCTCACCGATCTCGAGTCCAGTGTCGAACGCCTGGAATACGCCGAATCCATCCTCAAGCGGCTGAACGATGAGTACGATAGCTTTGAACTGAGGCTTGAAAAAGCCGGGCTCAACCTGACCGGTGACTACGCCGGTCTTTTGAAACAACGACTGGAACGGCTTCAGAGACAGAGTATTGCCAGTAATCTCATCGAAGGCATTGAAGACAAGCTATCCACCGCCCGCGAAGAGCAACTCAGGCTGGAGGAGTTTGAGGCGATCGTAGACCCGGAAGACAGCGCCCGAGACCAGCTGCGCAGTGAGCGCGCCGGACTGATTCGTCAGCTCCACGAGGCGGTAACGCAACACATCGACGTTCTGAACGAGTACTACAGCACGGTAAGCGCCCTGCAGGAACAGGTACTCGACTATCAGACACTGCTGCAACAGCGCCTGTTCTGGTTACCCAACGCATCACCGGTTGACCTGGATACCTTTGCGAATCTGTTTGAGTCCGCCAGTTGGCTTGCCGCGGAGCTCCGGCTGGAGCCCCTGGGAGAGGCAGTCAAAGACTCCCTGAACGAACGCAGTTTCCGAATCGCATTGCTGTTCGTGCTGTTGGTTATGCTGCTGATCAAACGCCGGGCCATACAGAAACATCTTGTGGCCAATAGCAAGTATGTCGGTAACGTTGGGCGTGACCGGATCGCCTATACCTTGTTGGCGCTGGTTAACAGTGTGTTGCTGACGCTGCCCGTCGTTCTCGTCCTGGCGGCCGGCGCATTGCTGCTGATGGAAGGCAACGAATTTTTTTCAGCGCTGTCCGACGGATTTACAGCAGCAGCCTTTATTGCCTTTCTGTTGAACCTGATACACAAGGTCGCCCGAAAGAACGGCCTTGGGGACAACCACTTCCACTGGAATGCACAATCTCTCAGCGCTATCCGCAAGGAAATCCCGATCCTGCTGGCTGTGCTGATCCCCATTACAATACTGACTCCCATTACAGCCACAACCACCGGGGCCGAGTTTAACGGCAGCCTCGGTCGGCTCCTGTTCATTGTGGTATCGGTCACACTGGCAATCTTCGCCCAGCGCATCATGAGCGCGGTGCGTGCGGAAAAAGCGGATGGCCGGTTCCTGATGGCCCTGCATTTCCTGGCGGTGGCCACACCGCTGGTCCTCGCCCTGGCATCCCTTCTGGGCTACCACTACACAGCGCTGGAACTGGAACGCAACCTGTTTATCAGCATCTGCTGGCTCGCCTTCAACGCGCTACTGTTCTACCTTGGCTTGCGCGCCCTGTCGGTGCGGGAGCGCCGCCTGACACTGGAACGCCTGCGGGAGCAGCGCGCTGCCGAACGCAAAATGGCAGAAGCCAGAGAAGCAGCCGAATCCTCTGGTGAAGGCGTACCGCCCGCGCTGGAGATGCCGGAAATGGATCTCAGGGACATCAACCAGCAAAGTACCTCGCTGTTGAAGATCCTTGTTGCTGTGGTGGCCATTTTCGGTCTCTGGTTACTCTGGGCAAGCGTTATTCCCGCGCTGCAACTGTTTGACAACATTACGCTCTGGACCATTGCCACCGATCTGGAAGGCGGGGATCCCCTGCCGATTACGCTGGGAGACCTGATGCTGGCACTGCTGGTGGCTGTGGGCACTGTGCTCGCGGTGAAGAACCTGCCCGGCACCCTGGAAGTCATGGTACTGAGCAGAATGAACCTGGAACCGGGGTCCGGTTATGCGATTACCACCATCACGACCTACCTCATCGTGTTTATCGGGGTTGTGTTTTGCCTCGGCGTGGTGGGTGTTCAATGGTCGAAACTGCAATGGCTGGTAGCGGCTCTGGGCGTCGGGCTCGGATTCGGGCTGCAGGAGATTGTTGCCAACTTCGTCTCGGGCATCATCCTGCTCTTTGAACGTCCGATCCGGGTAGGCGACACCGTGACGATTGACGGCATCACCGGGACTGTATCGAGGATTCGCATACGCGCAACCACCCTGGTGGACTGGGACCGCAAGGAACAAATCATTCCCAACAAGACCTTTGTCACTCAGGATCTGACCAACTGGACGCTGTCAGACCCCATCACCAGGGTTATTCTCCGCGTTGGAGTGGCCTACGGCTCCGATGTCGATACCGTGCAGCAGATCCTTGCAGACGTCGCCCATGACAACGAGCGCGTGGTGGATGATCCGGCACCCGCCGTGTTCTGTGTGGGGCTGGGAGACAGCAGCATTGATTTCGAAGTGCGGGTGTTCGTCAAGGACCTGCTCGATATCATGCCGTTGTCCCACGAAATTCACGCTTCAGTCACCAGAGCGTTGCGCGAAGCGGGCATCGAAATTCCTTTCCCGCAACGCGACCTCCACGTGCGCACCATACCGGACATCCAGGGACTGGCTGGTTCCGAACAACAGTGACGGCAGCCCGCCACCTGCCCCGGGTTATTCCAGGATGATCAGGTGGTTGGGCAGCTCGTTTTTCTCGCGGGTGGCGGGAACCTTGGCCTTGAGGTGGGTGCCACAGGCCTGGATGCAATCAACAAAGCCTTCCAGGGTCCGGCCCTGACGGACCTTGCTGGTGAAATCGGCCACAATGCCTTCCCATACCTGGTTATCGATCTGGCCGGAAATACCCTGATCCACCAGGATTTCCACATAATGCTCGGCTTCCGATACGAAAATCAGCATGCCGGTACCGCCTACGGTGTGATGCAGATCCTGCTCCAGAAACTGACGCCGGGCCATATTGGACGCGCGCCAGAACCGCACGGTCCTCGGAACCAGCCGATGACTTGCACCCGAGAACCTGAACAGCAGGCAGAGGACGATGAACGTGCTCCATTGAGCCATCACCAATCCGCTCACACCAAACCAGCCGGTGAAAAAATTAACGGCTCCAGGCACTAGCAGCGCCAGGATCCCCGCCCAGAGTAACGGGATATAGGCGTAGTCATCGGAGCTGGCGGCCAGAACCGTCACCAGTTCCGCGTCTGTCTCCTGCTCCACATCGGCTATCGCCGTGGCTACCTGTTTCTGCTCGCTTTTGCTCAATAGTGTCATGGTTGTATCGTACTCATAGAATCAATGGGAGGGGTTCTTCCGGGCCGGCCCGGCGAAGGTGGCGCTACCATCCACCGGAGGCACCGCCACCTCCAAAACCGCCACCGCCACCACTGAAGCCGCCGCCACCAAAGCCACCGCCGCTACGGCCACCCATCATGCTGCCGGCAACCAGGCCACCAAGGAGTGCACTGCGACCGCGGCCACTGCCCATACCGCCAAAAAACGAGAAGGCGACAATAATGAAAAACAGGATGGCCAGGGCGGGATGCGGCCGGTCTTCACGACTGGCCGGCTGGGACTGGGGCACGGCCAGAGGTTCTCCCCCGAGTACCTGAATCATCGCTTCGGCGCCATTCACAATGCCGGTGGGGAAATCACCGGCACGGAAAGCGGGCGTAATAACCTGGTTGATGATGGTGGATGACGTTGCATCGGTCAGCCGACCTTCCAGACCGTACCCGACCTCGATACGGATTCTGCGTTCATCCTCGGCCACAATCAGCAGGGCGCCGTTGTCTTCACCCTCCTGGCCAATGCCCCAATGGCGGCCAAGCTGATACCCATACTCTTCAATCGGCTGCCCCTGCAGGTTTGGCAGGGTGACCACCACAACCTGTTCACTGGTGGCCTGCTCATGGGCTTCCAGCATCTGGTTCAGCCGTGTTTCCGCCTTGCCGGGCAACATATCGGCGTTATCCACCACCCGCCCCGTCAATTCCGGAAACTCGGGACCGGACTGCGCCAGGGCATGGAACGGCAACAGCGCGACCAGCAGGGCGAACACCAGCATCCGATGACTGCGCATAGCCATCAGAATTCCACCTGTGGTGCATCCTCGGCATCGGGAGCCGTCGCTTCAAAGTTGGCCCGCAGCTCCAAATCACTGTACAGGAAGCTGTGCCATAGCCGGCCGGGGAAAGTGCGAATTTCAGTGTTGTATCGCTCAACGGCCTGAATGAAATCGCGGCGCGCCACGGCGATGCGGTTTTCCGTGCCTTCAAGTTGGGACTGCAATGTCAGGAAATTCTGGCTGGATTTCAGGTCCGGATAGCGTTCCGACACCGCCATCAGCCTGCTCAGGGCACTGCTCAATTCACCTTGTGCCTGTTGAAACTGCTGCAACCGCTTCGGATCGTTGAGAATGCTTTCATCCACCTGAATTGACGTCGCCCGGGACCGCGCTTCAATGACCGCCGTCAGCGTCTCCCGCTCCTGGGTGGCAAACCCCTTCACGGTTTCCACCAGATTGGGGACCAGGTCGGCCCGCCGCTGATACTGATTTTCAACCTGGGACCAGGCGGCTTTCACCTGTTCGTCGTAGGTGGGAATGTTGTTGATGCCGCAACCTGTCAGCAGGAGCGCCAACAGGGCAAGAACTGTAAGCCGCAGGCCATTGCGGTACTGCGTGATGGCAGGACTGTTCACCATGATGTATCCGTTCCTTGAGCGTCTGTAAATCCAGAATGAGTAACGATAAGACGTTAACACAGTTGCCTTTGATATGGGGTCGACACCTTCAAAAACAAGGCGTACGATAACCACTACTGTATATATAAACAGCATTAGAGGTTGACCATGAAGACCCGCGGCACCGCCCTGAACCCGCACAACCGGTTCCAGCCCATTGCTACTGATCGGCAGACAAACGACGACTGGTACCAGGACCCGGACGACGAACTGAACCCGGACTCACTGGCCACCGAGGTGACCGATGAACAGGTGCGGACCATCATCAGCCGCAATCAGTCCCCTGACCTGCCGTTTGACCAGTCCATCAACCCTTACCGCGGGTGTGAGCACGCATGCATTTACTGCTTTGCCAGGCCGACCCATGCCTACTGGGACCTGTCCCCCGGGCTGGATTTCGAGACCCGGCTGATCGCCAAACCTAATGCCGCCCGACGGCTCCGCGCAGAACTCGACAAACCCGGGTACCCAGTTTCCACCATTGCCCTCGGCGTGAATACTGACGCCTACCAGCCCATCGAAAAACAGCGGCGGATCACCCGGGAAATTCTCGAAGTACTGGCTGAATATCGCCACCCCGTGTCGATTATTACCAAGGGCGCGTTGATTCTCCGCGATCTGGACCTGCTGTCAGATCTTGCCTCGCAGGGGCTCTGCTCGGTGCGGGTCAGTCTCACCACGCTGGACAACGGGCTGAAACGAACAATGGAACCCCGCACCGCCGCTCCCGCCACACGGCTGAAGATCATCCGCGAGCTGTCGGCCGCTGGTGTGCCAACGGGTATCCTCATTGCCCCCGTCATTCCGTTCATCAACGATCACGAACTGGAAGCCATACTGGAGGCGGCCTTCGGGTCGGGAGCCCGCCAGGCAGGCTGGATTATGCTCCGGCTCCCCCTGGAGCTGGATGAGTTATTCCAGGACTGGCTGCAGAGACATTTCCCACAGCGTGCGGATCACGTCATGAACCGTATCCGTGATTTACGGGGTGGCAAGAGTTACGACGCCCGCTACGGCAAGCGCATGACGGGCACCGGCCCGTACGCTGACTTGATCCGCCAGCGCTTCAACAAAAAGGTCCGGAGTCTGGGCATCGATCGATATCACGCCACCCCACTACGCACCGACCTGTTTCGTCGCCCGGGCGGGGAACAAATGAACCTGATCTGAAGCAGGCTGTCATGCCATTTATAATGAACAAGTGAGATGGTCAGTGAAAGGACGCGCAATATAGAGGGAAACCCATGAAACCCTTTCTGATACTGGGCCTTGCCATTGCAGTGACTGGCTGTCAGTCACTGCCCTCAAGCGACGAAGGCAGGGCCAAAGGCGTGGTGTTTGTGAAAGGCCAGCATTGCCTGACCGAATACATTGAAGACCTGAAACGCGTGCATTATGGCCCCTGCCTGACGGTTACCTCCGTCGATAGTAAGCCACCCGACCTGCGGTCAGACGGTTTTATCGAACTGCCGGTAAGCACCCGGACGACACTGGGCGTCTACTGTGTGTACCGTAGTCAGAACGACACCCTTAAGGAAAACGGCCGAATCCATACCACTGTCGTTTTACCGGATGATCAGTTTACTCAGGCAGGTAACCGCTGGTACCTCCATGCCCACACGGACGTCCTGCACGGAAAGGGCTGCAAGCCGACCTTGTCCAGGTCATCGCAAGGGCGAATGTAACACCCAGCGCGTTACAGCAGGACACTGACCATGCCCAGAGTACTGACCACCAGCAATACCGTCCCCAGGACCCGGAAGAATATTGGCGTCTCCGCCCGCAACATCCTGTCATGGACTTTCAGCCCGATAACATGGCCAACCGCCGCGGCGGGCAACAACCAGAGGTGGTGAATCAACTGCAGGTCCACACCGGCATAAACAAACGCCGCCATCTTGATGGTGACCAGGATAAACCACAGGGCAAAGAGCGTGTCCCTCAGCTTTTCTTTCGGCAGGTGCTGGGCAGCAACGGCAATAATCAACGGTGCCCCGATCAGCGATGTGCCACTAATATAGCCACCCGCCATCAGGAAGACCGTATCCACAGTCCGGCTACCGCTGCGAAAAGGCTTGTTGAGAATGTAGGAGACCGAGTACAACGCAACGATCACGAAGATGATGGCACTGAGGATATGGGAAGGCATGGTAATCAGCCCCACCACCCCAATGAGCTTGGGCACGATCATGATCGCCAGTATCTTCCATAGGTACTGCCAATCCACCGTGCCCTCTGCAGCCGCGCCGGTACCGTCGCCGCGCTTTTCCCTGCCCGCCTTGCGGTTGTTCATCCAGATGGTCAGAGAGGAAAAGAACAGCAGGTGAACCGAGATGATCGGCAGGAACACTAGGGGCTCGTCGAGCACCAGCAACAGAAAGGGCAAGGACAGTACCGCACCACCAAATCCCAGGCCGGAGCGGACAAAGCCGCTCCAGACAAAGATCAGGGCAATGAGGGCGTATTGGTAGAGTGCTAGATCAGACATGGGTTCCTGACATACAACAGTCTAGACGGTGGCTAAAGCGGCGTACCTTACCATGGCGTTACCCGTATTACCCTCCCCTCCGGACTGTCTGTCAGCAGGAACACCGCCCCTTCCGGACCGGTTCGCACATCCCGGATGCGTTCATCCAGTTCACCAAACAGGGTTTCCATATCCACGGCGCCATCGTTGCTGAGAACGACGCGATGCACACGTCTTGCTGCGAGGGCGCCAACCAGCAGGCTGCCCTGCCATTCGGGGAACAGGTCACCGTCGTACAGGGTCATGCCCGAGGGCGCGATAGACGGCGTCCAGTGCAGTGCGGGAGAGGCCATGCCGTCATACTCGGTAAACGGCGACACCCTTGCCCCCGTGTAATCCAGCCCCAGCGTAGCCACGGGCCAGCCATAGTTAGTGCCACCTTCGATAACATTGATCTCATCACCACCCCGGGGGCCATGTTCATGGGTGATCAGGCGATTGTTGCCCCAGTCATACACAGCACCCTGCACGTTGCGATGCCCATAACTGAATATTTCCGGCAGTGCCTCGGCTTCAGCATTAAATGGGTTATCTTCCGGAGCTGACCCATCACGGTTAATCCTGATAATGGTCCCGATGTGGCTCGTCAGTTTCTGGGCTTCCTCACGATAGTCAAAACCGTCTCCCAACGTCAGGATGAGGGTGGCATCCGGAAGCCACGCCATACGCCCGCCGTAATGGGCATCCCCTGTTTTCGCTGGCAGGCTGCGGAACACCTCCCGGACATCGTCCAGCCCGTTCGGGACCAGCCGGCCGCGGGCAACGCAGGTGTGATTGGCGCTCCAGGTGCCACAGGCGTAGGCCAGATAAATGTGTCGACTCTGCTCAAAGTCCGGAGCAACCAGCACATCAAACAATCCCGCCTGGCCGGAGGCGAAGACCTTCGGTACACCCGCAAGCGGTTCAGATACCTGCTGCCCATCAGCGGAAAGCAACCGCAAACGTCCGGGCCGCTCTGTCACCAGGGCCCGGCCATCTGGCAGGAAAGCCAGGGACCATGGGTGCTCCAGCCCTGAAGCAAACGTTTCCAGCCGGTAACCCGAGGACGCATCTGCCAGAGCAGATTCCTGCGGCGCCATCCATCCCAGGGTGATGATCGCGGCGCCAATGGCGAGATGACGGGGAAGGCCCGCGCGCCGCCGGGAAAAGTGCGCAAACAACCAACCCGCCAGCGCCGCTGTCGCCAGCATGGCCACCATCCCGCCGGCACCCCGTGTAGCCGCTATCAGGGTGGGCATGGGGGCCAGGAAATCCACCAGCTTGAACGTTACCCAAAGCCCGACGGCGGCGCCCAATGACAGAAAAGGCGCACGCCCGCGCAGTTCCAGCTGCCTGATCATCAGACTTGCCACCAGTTGGGACGCCAGGAAACTCACACCAAACACCACCGCGTAGACCGGGGCAAAGTTCACCAGATCCTCAAGGCTCGTTTGCAAGCGCGTCCCGAGGCCGATCTCAATGCCCAGATTCCGCAGCGCCAGCAGGTTAAATTGAGTCTGGACGAGACTGCCAGCCAGTACACCCAGTATCAGAGCAATCAAAAAGGCGCCCAGCACCCGAAACCAACCGACACGCTTTTCCATTTTCGTATCATTCCTTCAACCGGATGAATAACGTCCCGTTACCGCGAAGCACCAGGCTCGAACAACAGCTTGAGGTAACTGCGAAGCAGCATGAGCTGGCTTGGCAAAATGCTGCGTTCTCCAGTAGCCTTTCCCAAAACAAGGCCGCCCTCAATGACCGTTGAAACCATGTCTGCCAGCGCATCCGGGTCGATGGCATCCCGGGGTTGGTAATGTTCGTAGATCGAGTCCAGCAATGTGCGAAACCGCACGCGCCAACTCAGGACAATACGTCGATTCAGTTCCCGCACATCACGATCAAACAGGCTTTCCTGGTAACAGTAGGTCGCCACCAGGCAGCCCGGGTGTGCCTGTGGCAAATCCTCCATGATCTCCGCCAATAATTTGAGCCCTACCAGGAATCCCTGCAACGGGTCCTCAGTCAATTCCCGGCCACGGGCAAACACGTCGTCCAGCAGAGAATCCTCACGCGCCATATAGCGCAACAACAATGCTCGGGCCAACGCGTTCTTGTTGGAAAAATGGTACAGGAAGCCACTTTTGGTTATGCCTGCCTCGGCAATCACCTCTTCAATCGACGTTGCACCAAAGCCCTTCCGGAGTACCGATTTTTCAGTGATGTCCAACA
The DNA here is from genome assembly GCF_050379435.1 of Marinobacter sp. DUT-3. Lineage (NCBI taxonomy): Bacteria > Pseudomonadati > Pseudomonadota > Gammaproteobacteria > Pseudomonadales > Marinobacteraceae > Marinobacter > Marinobacter sp. DUT-3. Next base: position 295,252 of record NZ_JBNRMG010000001.1, on the reverse strand, counting down.
ACCGCTCACGGGTAGCCTGTCCCTTTTCCATCTGCCACCTCCGGTGAACCATACCCTGAGTATGGTTTTCCTTGCGGGAACTTTGACCGCCAGTGCCTACGGAAGCACCGAAAACACCGTATCCCCTTGTTTTAAAAAGACTCAACTCTTTTAAGTAAAACCGTACCACGTGCTCTCTGGTCGTGATTCGCTTCCTGGCACATGCTGGTTGTGACTGGAAACAACCCGTTAACGACAATAAGGAGGATAGCACTATGACAGGCAACGCAGAGACCATCGCTTATAACGTCACCGAAACGAATCAGGAGGTGGCAGACGCATTTGGCGACCGCATGATGGATACACTGAATTCAGGTGCGTTGGCACTGATGATTTCGATCGGCCACCGAACCGGGCTGTTTGACACCATGGCAGGCATGCCACCAGCAACCAGCATCGAAATTGCCGAAAAGGCCAATCTGGATGAGCGTTACGTCCGAGAATGGCTCGGTGCGATGACAGTCGGCAACATTGTGGAGAATAACGCCGAAAGAAAAACCTACTACCTCCCAACGGAACACGCTGCAAGTCTGTGCCGGCAGTCACCGACAGACAACATAGCGGTGTTTGCCCAGTATATCCCTCTGCTTGGCTCGGTGGAGGATGACATTGTTCACTGCTTTCGACACGGTGGCGGAGTTCCATACGAGCGCTTCGAACGGTTCCATGATGTTATGGCCGAGGACAGCGGCCAGTCCGTAGTCCCTGCCCTGGAAACTCACATTCTGCCGCTCGTTCCGGGTCTTGTTGAACGGCTGGAAAGGGGCATTCGTGTCCTTGACGTTGGCTGTGGCAGGGGGCGGGCCCTGAACAAACTGGCAAAATTGTTCCCGCGCAGCCGGTTTACCGGATACGACATTTCCGAAGATGCCATCCGATACGCCGGCCAGGAAGCCAGGGCGCTCGGAAATGATAACGCAACCTTCGAGGTGTTTGACGCCAGCGGCCTTGAACACAGTGGCCAACCTGACCAATACGATCTGATCACCACATTCGATGCCGTACACGACCAGAAGGACCCTCTCGCTGTGTTGCGGGGCATCCGGAAAACTCTGGCTGATGACGGAGTTTATCTCGCCCAGGACATCAAGGGATCAAGCCATCACCACAGTGACCGGAACCATCCGATTGGCCCGTTGCTCTACACCATTTCCTGCATGCATTGCATGACGGTTTCCCTGGCGCAGGATGGAGAGGGCCTGGGAGCCATGTGGGGGAAGGAAAAAGCCCTGGAGTACTTTCATGCGGCAGGCTTCCGGAGCGTCGACGTGCATGAACTGGAACATGATTTCCAGAATTACTGGTATGTATGCCGACCCTGAGCCGCCCCAAGACGGTATGCAGCCCTGCTGGTGATTACTGAAGGCCCGAATCGGGCCTTCGACCGGAAAGCCGGTACAGGGCCGCAAGCAGCCCCCGGAGCAGGACAATCGCGGGCCACACTAACCAGCTGGCGATGTACATGGCGGGAAGCAGAATGATCAACCAGCCAGCGATCTGTATGGCCAGGGGCGACACACCCAACACATCCGCCACCCCCGCGAAAAAATCATTGATCACGCTGGGGTGGCGCACCACCAGGTACCCTGCGCCGATGAGGACCGGCCACTTGGCGTAACGGGCACTACTGAGCAGCAGGCGGCCACTTCCTGTCATGCGGGCGGCCAGTGCCGCCGATCGGGTAGAAAGACTGGCACCCCGGGTGGTTCTGGCCACAGCCCGCCCGGCCCGGAGCACCTTGACCGCGCTGGCGAACACCAGCACATCCACAGACGCCCAACCGATATCGCTGACAGAAATATCCTCCCCGGTTCGGTAATTTGCCTCCAGTTGCCGGACCCCACTGGTAAAGAACCCGGCAATCCCCTCGGTCACCCGCTCCGTCTGGACCCACTGAGTCTCCCCGTTTGGGTCCACCACAAATTGCCCCAAGAAATCGTGCCCCTCATCGCGAATGAAATTCACCGCATACCAGCCCCGTTCCTCTGGCGTCAGCGTCTCACTCTTTTCCGGTTTCCCGGGGGCATCGGTGGGGTTTCCCCGAAGTTCGGCAATATAATCCTTTGCCCGCTGATATTGGCGGGCGGCCTTGTTCATCCATTCAATAGACCGGACCGGTTCACGCAGGAAAAAGTCGATGGGGGGCAAGGCGTGTTCGCCATAGGTGCGCAATACTTCCCGGAATTCCGGCTCGGACGAATACAGAGGGAGAATGGTGCGTGCCATGTCGGGGTATGTCAGCAATGCGGCCTCAGCTTTCAGGAGTAGCAGGGGGTCGTCCCCCAGATCCAGAACAGCCGCCTGAACGTCAATGGGCTCGCTACCGATGCGATCAAAACCCGGCAATGCCTCCTGAGCCTGAATGGAAACAAGCTTCTGTTCAATAGGCACCGGTCGGGATGCGTAACTGGCAAGCACCGCCAACAATAACGCCACGCCCAGAATCGCCATGAATTTCTTCAAATACCCACCTCAGGTCCTTCCCGTTCAGCCCCTGTTTTATCACAGGTCGGGTTAATAACTAACCAAAGAACCAGTAGCACACGCCAATGGCGGTCACCATCCCCGCCAGGTCAGCAAGTAACGCACAGCCAAGGCCGTGGCGGATTTTAGTAACGCCGACCGCACCAAAATACACCGCAAGCACATAGAACGTCGTTTCCGTGCTGCCCTGCATGGTAGCAGCCGCCAGCGCTGGAAAACTGTCGACGCCGAAGTTATCCATGGTTTCGATCATCATCGCCCTGGCACCGCTACCGGAGAGTGGCTTGATGAACGCCGTTGGCAAGGCATCAATGAAACGGGTATCCCAGCCCATCCCTTCTGCCATCCAACGAATGCCATCCAGCCCCGCATCCAGCACACCGCTGGCCCGAAGGACCCCGACGGCAACCAGCATGGCAATCAGATAGGGCAGCAAGGTCACCGTGAACCCCAGACCTTCCCTGGCGCCCTCGATAAAGGCGTCATACACATTCACCTTACGCAGGGCACCGATGGCCAGAAAGGCAATGACAATACTGAACAGGGTAAGATTGCCCACCAGCGTGGAGGTTGCTGCCAGTACCTGGGCTGACATACCCGCTAACGTGGTCAGCAACAGACCCAGGGCCGCAGCCCCCGCCACCAGGTAGCTCAAGACCACCGGGTGCCCGAGCTTCAACCGCTGCATCAGCGAGACACTGAGCAGCCCGACCAGACTGGAGGCGGTGGTCGCCAGCAGGATCGGCAGGAATACCACTGTCGGGTCAGACGCACCCTGCTGGGCGCGATACATGAAAATAGTCACCGGCAACAGCGTCAGGGAGGATGTATTCAGAACCAGAAAGAGAATCTGGGCGTTGCTGGCGGTATCCTTGCTGGGGTTCAGGCTCTGCAGGGAATGCATGGCCTTGATGCCAATGGGCGTGGCGGCGTTGTCCAGTCCCAGGATATTGGCGGCAAAGTTCATGCTGATCAGCCCCATGGCGGGATGACCACTGGGGACTTCCGGCATCAGTCGCCGAAAGAGCGGGTCAAGCAACCTGGCCATCAGCCGGATGAGCCCTGCCTTCTCGGCAATGGCCAGAAACCCCAGCCACAATGTCATGGTCCCGGCCAGCACCAGCACAATCTCGACACTGAGCTCAGCCATGTCGAACAGCGCGGCCACCAGGCGGCTGAATACTTCGGAGTCCCCTACTCCCAACCATTGCCAAAGCGCCGCGGCAAACGCGGCGATAAAAAAGCTTAGCCAGATGCCATTAAGCATGTGTGTCCGGGCTACCTCAGGTCTGCTTGGGTACTGGCGCAACAAAAAACCCCGAAGCTCTCACCCCGGGGTCTTTGTGTGGCCGGCCTGGCCAGCAGTATAGGCGGGCTGTTACTGCTCCACAAACGCCCGCTCAATCACGTAGTGACCCAGATCGCCGCCACGGGCCTCCTTGAAGCCCATGTTATTGAGGATACTGCAGGTATCCTTGAGCATGCTGGGGCTGCCGCAGATCATGAAACGGTCATTCTCCAGATCGAAATCCGGCAAGCCCAGCTCGCGGGTAATCTTGCCGTTTTCCATGGCGTCAGTCAGGCGGCCCTGGTTACGGAACTCCTCGCGAGTAACAGTTGGATAGTACAGCAGCTTGCCGTCCACCATTTCGCCGAAGAATTCGTTTTCCGGCAGCGCTTCGATTTCCTGCTGGTAGGCCAGCTCAGAGACATAGCGCACGCCGTGGGTCACGATCACCTTGTCATAGGCTTCATAGACTTCCGGGTCCTTGATGATGCTCATGAATGGCGCCAGACCGGTACCGGTGCTGATCAGCCACAGGTTCTTGCCGGGCAGCAGGTTATCCATGATCAGGGTGCCGGTCGGCTTGCGGCTGACCAGAATCTCGTCCCCCACCTGGATTTTCTGCAGACGTGAGGTCAGAGGACCGTCCTGAACCTTGATGGAGAAGAATTCCAGCTCTTCCTCGTAGTTCGCGCTGGCAATACTGTAGGCGCGCATCAGGGGCTTGCCGTCGGTTTCCAGACCAATCATGGTGAAATGACCGTTCTTGAAACGAAACCCGGGATCACGGCTGGTGGTGAAACTGAACAGGGTGTCGTTCCAGTGGCGTACGCTGGTGACTTTCTCTTTGATCAGGTTGCTCATGATTAACTCTCGCCTGTTCTGTTTGCTCGAACGCAATAAGTTGAAGATCCGAATTGAATAAATTCTAACCCGCAGCTAACCTATCGACAAAATGGGATATTTTCATAACCTTATTCGGTCTAATCGATTACGGTGGTTTGTCGATGAAATACAGTTTCCGCCAGCTGGAAGTTTTCCTTGCCGCTGCGCATTTTCAGAACATCACCCGTGCGGCGGAATCCCTCGCGATGTCGCAATCGGCTGCGAGCAGCGCCCTGAAAGAGCTAGAGAACCAGTTCGATATCCAGCTCTTTGACCGGGTCGGTAAACGCCTGCAGCTGAATGAACTCGGCCGCCTTTATCGCCCGAAGGTGGAGGCATTGCTCGCCCAGGCCAGCGAGCTGGAGCAGGCATTCAGCAAACACTCGGAAGTCGGCGCCCTGAAAGTCGGGGCCACGCTCACTATTGGTAACTATCTGGCCGTCGGGGTGATGGCCCAATACATGAATACCCCTACGCACCCCCGGGTTTCCCTCGAGGTGGCCAATACCCGCACCATCGCCAGACGGGTCAGTGACTTTGAACTGGATATCGGGCTGATTGAGGGGGAACTACAGGCACCGGAGCTGGAAGTCATTCCCTGGCGGGAGGACGAGCTGGTGGTGTTCTGCTCCCCCGACCACCCGCTCGCCCGGAAGAAGAACCTGGATGACGACGACCTTCGCAACGCCACCTGGGTCATGCGGGAACAGGGTTCAGGCACCCGCCAAAGCTTCGAGAGAGGCATGCACGGCCTGCTGCCGGATCTGAATATTCTGCTGGAACTGGAACACACCGAAGCCATCAAGCGGGCGGTGGAAGCCGGGCTGGGCATTGGCTGCCTGTCACAAGTCTGTCTGGCAGACGCCTTTCGCCGGGGCAGCCTGGTGCCGTTGACAGTCCCGGAGTATCGGCGTTTCGACCGGCAGTTCTACTTTATTCTGCACAAACAGAAATACCGCAGTGCCGGCATCGACGCCTGGATGGAACTGTGCCGGCAGTTGTAACCTGGCATCAGGCCATTACCGGCCCGCTGTGAAACCGGAACTCCTGGTCCGGCTCTTCAATCAGTTTCTGCTCAAGGGCCAGAAACATCGCCACCCGATCACCCACCGGACCACCATTGGCCTGTTCTGCCAGGGTCAGGTAATCCTGGTAATGGCGGGCTTCCGACTTGAGCAAGCTGTTGTAGAAATCCGCCAGTTTGTCATCCAGATGCGGAGCCAGTGCTGCAAAGCGTTCACAGGAGCGGGCCTCGATAATGGCACCAACGATCAGCACATCCACCAGCCGACCGGGGTCTTCGGTCCGCACTTCCTGCCTTAACCCTGCCGCATAGCGGGCCGGGCTCAGGTGGCAGTAATCCACTCCCCGCTTCTTCATGATGGCCAGCACCTGCTCGAAATGACGCAATTCTTCCCGCGCCAGGCGCGACATCCTGTTCAGCAGATCGGTGTTGTCCACGTAGCGATACATCAGGCTTAACGCGGTTGAAGCGGCTTTTTTCTCGCAATGGGCGTGATCAATCAGCATCAGGTCCTGATTGGCCAGGGCGTTCTCAATCCAGCGCTGGGGCGTGCGGCAGGGCAGAAAATCGTGAATTTCTTGCAGGGCTTCGGTCATGGCAAACATCGGGTCAGAATAACGGGGCGGGGAGTATACACCACATAACAGATCACTCCGACCACTGTCCATCTTAACTTTGTAAGGGCTTTCCTATAGAATGCAGCGCCAGATCAAGGAGTCTCTGAATAAATCCTGAAACCCCATCGGCGATTTGAGGCGTTATTCAGAGGCTCCTGCGGCCTTTTCCGCCATAAAACTCCCGCCAGGCAACGATGCCCACGGCGCGGGACATTCCAACTGATGAGGGTCCATATCGTGTTAGAAGCCTATCGTGAACACGTTGCAGAACGCGAAGCTCTGGGTATCCCCCCAAAGCCTCTGAACGCTGAACAGACCGCCGCGCTGGTCGAGCTCCTGAAAAATCCCCCTGCCGGTGAAGAAGAAACTCTCGTTTACCTTCTGGAAAACCGCATTCCGCCGGGTGTCGACGAAGCCGCTTATGTAAAAGCTGCTTTCCTGACCGCCATTGTTAAAGGCGAAGCCAGCTCTCCCCTGCTGGACAAAGAAAAAGCCGTCAAACTGCTGGGCATGATGCAGGGTGGCTACAACATCGCCACTCTGGTTGACCTGCTGGACGATTCCGAACTGGCCGAGCTGGCCGGTGAACAGCTGAAGCGTACCCTGCTGATGTTTGACGCGTTCAACGACGTCAAGGAAAAGATGGACGCCGGCAACGCCGTTGCCAAGGCTGTGGTTGAATCCTGGGCCAACGCCGAGTGGTTCACCAACAAGAAGAAGGTGCCCGAGAGCACCAAGATGGTGGTGTTCAAGGTTACCGGCGAAACCAACACCGACGACCTGTCACCGGCTCCGGATGCCTGGTCCCGTCCGGACATCCCGCTGCACGCCCGCGCTGCCTACAAAATGGAGCGTGATGGCCTGAAGCCTGAAGAGCCCGGCGTCACTGGCCCGATGAGCCAGATCGACGAAATCAAGTCCAAGGGTCTGCCCGTTGCATTCGTGGGTGACGTTGTCGGTACCGGTTCCTCGCGTAAGTCTGCCACCAACTCCGTGCTGTGGTTCTTTGGTGAAGACATCCCGGGCGTACCGAACAAGCGTGCTGGCGGTGTCTGTATCGGTAACAAGGTTGCCCCGATCTTCTTCAACACCATGGAAGATGCCGGCGCCCTGGTATTCGAGGCACCGGTAGACGACCTGAACATGGGCGACGTCATCGAGATCCGTCCGTACGAAGGCAAGATCCTGAACGAAGCCGGCGAAACCCTCTCCGAGTTCGGCTTCAAGTCCGACGTCATCCTGGACGAAGTTCAGGCAGGCGGCCGTATTCCGCTGATCATCGGTCGTGGCCTGACCGCCAAGGCGCGCGCCGCTCTCGGCCTGGGCGCTACCGACATCTTCCGTCTGCCAACGGACCCGGAAGCCGGCACCAAGGGCTTCACCCTGGGCCAGAAGATGGTTGGCAAGGCCTGTGGCCTGGAAGAAGGCAAAGGCGTTCGTCCTGGCACCTACTGCGAGCCGCACATGACCACCGTGGGCTCTCAGGATACCACCGGTCCGATGACCCGTGACGAACTGAAAGACCTGGCGTGTCTGGGCTTCCAGGCCGACCTGGTGATGCAGTCATTCTGTCACACCGCCGCCTATCCGAAGCCGGTTGACGTTGAAATGCAGCACACCATGCCGGACTTCATCCAGACCCGTGGCGGTGTTGCCCTGCGTCCGGGTGACGGCATCATCCACTCCTGGCTGAACCGCATGCTGTTGCCAGACACCGTCGGTACCGGTGGTGACTCCCACACCCGCTTCCCGATGGGCATCTCCTTCCCGGCCGGCTCCGGTCTGGTGGCGTTTGCTGCCGCCACCGGTGTTATGCCGCTGGATATGCCGGAATCCGTTCTGGTTCGCTTCAAGGGCGAAATGCAGCCGGGTATCACCCTGCGTGACCTGGTACACGCGATTCCCCTGTACGGCATCAAGAACGGCATGCTGACCGTTGAGAAGAAAGGCAAGATCAACGAGTTCTCCGGTCGCATCCTGGAAATCGAAGGCCTTGAGCACCTGACCGTTGAGCAGGCGTTCGAACTGTCTGACGCCTCCGCCGAGCGCTCCGCAGCCGGTTGTACCATCAACCTGTCTGAAGAGTCCGTGGCCGAGTACCTGCGCTCCAACATCACCATGCTGCGCTGGATGATTGCGGAAGGTTACGGCGATCCGCGTACCCTGGAGCGTCGCGCCAAGCAGATGGAAGAGTGGATTGCCGATCCAAAACTGATGCGTGCCGACAAGGACGCCGAGTACGCCCACGTGGTGGAAATCGATCTGGCCGACATCAAAGAGCCGATCGTATGCTGCCCGAACGACCCGGACGACGCCAAGTTCCTGTCCGAAGTGGCTGGCGACAAGGTGGACGAAGTGTTCATCGGTTCCTGCATGACCAACATCGGTCACTTCCGTGCCGCCGGCAAGCTGCTGGAGATGAACAAGGAGCCGCTGAAGACCCGTCTGTGGATGTCTCCGCCCACCAAGATGGACCAGGCGCAGCTGATGGAAGAAGGCTACTTCAACACCTACGGCACCGCCGGTGTTCGCACCGAGATGCCGGGCTGCTCCCTGTGCATGGGTAACCAGGCGCGTGTGGCTGCCAAGTCCACGGTGCTGTCCACCTCCACCCGTAACTTCCCGAACCGTCTGGGCGATGGCGCCAACGTGTACCTGACCTCTGCGGAGCTGGCAGCTGTGGGTGCGGTACTGGGCAAACTCCCCTCCCCGGCGGAGTACATGGAGTACGCCAAGGACCTGAACAGCATGTCGAAAGAGATCTACAAGTATCTCAACTTCGACCAGATGGAGAACTACACCAAGAAGGCGTCTGAAGCGGACGTCGCTTAAGACCTGACCTTCAGGGTTTAGTTTAGCTCCACGAAAACGCCAGCCTCCGGGCTGGCGTTTTTTATACCTGAAAGATAACCCTTCGAAGTCAGATCGGGCACGGAGTGGGGTACCTTTTCTGTCAGGAAAAAGGTGTCTGAGCGCAGCGAGTTCTTTTTCCAGAAGAAAAGGTACCCCGCTGCGGGCCCAGCCTCGCTATAAAAAAGGGGCCCCCGAAGGAGCCCCTGTCATTACTCAGAGCGTTGTAAGCGCTCTTGTTTACCGGGGGATGGCCTGGTACTCGCCGGCATCCTCTGTGGCAAGACTTACCACCATGATGGCAATCCAGGCAGCGATGAAGCCAGGAATGATCTCGTACACACCCGGGCCACCCATGAACTCACCGTTCCAACCCAGCGAAATCCAGATGATGACGGTGGCTGCACCCGCAACCATGCCCGCAATCGCACCAGCGCCGTTCGTACGCGACCACATCAGCGACAGGATGATCAGCGGGCCAAACGCCGCACCAAAGCCTGCCCAGGCGTTACTCACCAGCGCCAGAACCTGAGAGTTCGGGTCGGAAGCAATAACCGCAGCAACCAGACCAACCAGTACGACACAAACCCGACCGACATTTACGCATTCCCTATCGCTCGCTTCCTTGCGCAGGAACAGGCGATAGAAGTCTTCAGTCAGCGACGATGAAGACACCAGCAGCTGACTGGAGATGGTGCTCATGACCGCAGCAAGCAGCGCAGCGTAAAGGAAACCAGTAATCAGCGGATGGAACAGCAGGTCCGACAGGATGATAAAGATGGTTTCCGGATCCTGCACATCCATACCATTGCGAATTGCGTAAGCGCGGCCGAACACACCCAGAGAGACTGCGCCAATCAGGGAAATAAGCATCCAGCTCATACCGATGTTACGGGCAACCGGTACCTCTTTCAGAGTGCGGATTGCCATGAAGCGCACAATGATGTGAGGCTGGCCAAAATAACCCAGACCCCAGGTAACCGCAGACAGCCAGCCGATAAAGGTCAGTCCCTCTGTCCAGGATAGTAGCGTGGGATCGACTTCATTCAGGGTCTGTGACGCCTGAGCGAAACCGCCGCCACCTTCGCCAAAGAGCACAACCGCAGGCATGATAACCAGAGCCAGCATCATGATGCAGCCTTGTACGAAGTCCGTCATGCTCACTGCCAGGAAGCCACCAACAACCGTATAGCACAGCACGACGCCCAGCGTGATGACGATACCCACAGCGTAGTCACTCAGGCCGCCAAAGTTGAAAATTCCGGCAAACGCGCTCTCAAACAGCTTGCCACCGGCAACCAGGCCTGACGCCGTGTAAACCGCGAAGAAGATAACGATAACGATGGCTGACACCGTACGCAGAGAAAGCGCCTGTGTCGGAAACCGGTTAGCCAGAAAGGACGGAATCGTGATCGCATTACCATAGTGAACCGTCTGTTCACGCAGCCGTGGCGCTACGAGGGTCCAGTTAAAGAACGCACCCACCAACAGGCCGATACCGATCCAGGCCGAACCCAGGCCCGATGCAAACAGTGCCCCGGGCAACCCCAGAAGCAACCAACCACTCATGTCCGAAGCGCCGGCCGAAAGGGCCGCCACTTTTGGACTGAGCGCTCGCCCACCCAGCATGTAGTCCTCGGATGACGACGTAGCTCTGCGCATCGCATAAATGCCGATGGCAATCATGAGCGCAAAATAAAGAAATAGACTTATCCAAACACCAATAGCCATGAAACTCCTCCAGTTCAAATGGGACGGAACTAGCTCCGACCGATTGGCGCGTTTACCATGTTGACTCCGGTAATCGCACCCTTTGTTGTTTTATCGCGTTTTTCTTATCCCCTTATAGTGCGCTACTGCCATTAACGCCAGCGTCTGCATCTCAATACTTACCTCCGTATCATTCAGTTATCGTTGTGCACCACTTTGAGAGCATGACGCCCTTCAACCTTTTCGATTCCAAGCGACAGCAGCGACGCGTTACCGCCCACTGCCGTGGTATTTATGGTGCGTGTCCGCTCGGTGGCGAACCTCAGCAGGTAATGTGGACCGCCCGCTTTAGGCCCCGTGCCTGAGAGGCCGCGGCCGCCAAACGGCTGGACACCAACCACCGCACCAATCTGGTTGCGGTTGATGTAGCAGTTACCCACTTTTACCCGTTGCTCAATGTAAGCTGCGGTGCCCTCACTGCGACTGTGAATTCCCAGTGTGAGCCCGTAGCCCGCTGCATTGATCTCATCAATAACCTCGTCCAGCTTTTCGGCGTCATAGCGGACAACATGAAGGATCGGGCCGAAATGCTCGGTCTTCAGGTCTGTGATGCTGGAAATGCCATAAGCCGAGGGGGGGATAAAGTACCCGGCTTCGCAGGAGGTCGGAACCGGCGCCCTGGCAATGAATCGTGCGCTGCTCTCCAGCGACCGCAGATGCTGCTGCAGTCCGGATTGGGCGTCCTCATCAATGACCGGCCCGACATCCGTGCTGTGAAGCTCTGGATTACCCACAGACAGCTCCTGCATGGCCCCCGCCAGCAGGGTTTCGATCTTATCCGCCACGTCTTTCTGCAGGTACAGCACCCGTAACGCGGAGCAGCGCTGACCGGCGCTGGCAAAGGCGGATTGCAGCACGTCCTGAACCACCTGCTCCGGCAGTGCGCTGCTGTCCACGATCATCGCGTTCTGGCCACCCGTTTCGGCAATCAATGGCACGATAGCCCCTTCCCGAAGGGCCAGCGTACGATTGAGAATATGGGCAACCTGAGTAGATCCGGTGAAGGCAATGCCGGCAATTCTGGGGTCCGGGGTCAGCTTGCCGCCAATTGTTGCCCCCTCACCGGGTAACAGTTGAATAACGTCCGGCGGGAAGCCGGCTTCGAGCATCAGTTCCGTGGCCCGATGGGCCACCAGGCTTGCTTGTTCAGCCGGTTTGGCAATCACGGTGTTGCCTGCCACCAGGGCTGCCATGATCTGGCCGGTAAAAATGGCCAGGGGAAAGTTCCAGGGACTGATGCAGAGAAACACGCCCCGGCCTTCCATATAAAGCTCGTTACTCTCGCCGGTAGGGCCAGGCAACGCAACGGCCTTACCGAAGCGGGCCTGCCCCTGCACGGCGTAATAACGACAGAAATCCACCGCCTCACGCACTTCGTCAATGCCATCCTGCATGGTTTTGCCCGCTTCACGGCAACAGATGGCCATGAGCTCTTCCATATGGGCCTCCAGCAGGTCGGCGTACTTTTCCAGGCACTGAGCCCGCTCCGCGACCGGTCGCTCACTCCACTCACGGAAACCCGAGGCAGCGACATCCAGCGCCTCTTCGGCGTGGGACTCATTCGCCCATACCACATGACCCACAGGTCTGTTCCGGTCATAGGGAGAGCATACTTCTGAACGCTCGCCATCCTGACGACGGGTGCCATTGATGACGGGGGCGGCTTGCCAGCTTGCGTTGCCCCACTCCGCCAGGTGATTCATCAGCGGGTCAAGGTGAGAGGCAATGTGAATGTTCAGCCCCCTGGAATTCCTGCGTTCCTCACCGTAAATGTCTTTTGGCAGAGATATCCGGTCATTGGGCAAGGATTCATACCGCAGCAACTCCTGCACCGGGTTCTGCACCAGCGCTTCAACTGGCGTGGCGGCATCCACAAGACGATGCACAAACGAGGAGTTGGCGCCGTTCTCCAACAATCGACGCACCAGGTAAGGCAACAAGTCCTTGTGGGCGCCGACCGGAGCGTATATGCGCACCGGGATATCGTGCTCCTGGAGAATACCGTTATAAAGCGCGTCCCCCATACCGTGCAGGCGCTGAAACTCGATCTTCCGCCCCCTGGTACGCGCCATCTCCAGCACCGAAGCCACGGTATGGGCATTATGGCTGGCCAGTTGCGGGTACAGCGCCCCTTCGGTGTAATCGCTCAGCAGGTAACGCAAGCAGGCCAGGTAGGAGGTATCCGTGGCCTCCTTGCGGGTAAACACCGGATAGCTGTCCAACCCCAGCTGCTGACAGATCTTGATTTCGGTGTCCCAGTAGGCGCCTTTAACCAGGCGAATCGGAATTTCGTCGCCCTGCTCCTTCGCCAGCCTGGTCAACCAGCACAACACAGGCAATGCACGCTTGGAGTAGGCCTGGATCACCAGCCCCAAGCCCCCCCACCCACTGACGACGGGTGAAGTAAACACCTTCTCGAACAGCTTGAGGGACAGCTCAAGGCGGTCCATTTCCTCAGCATCGATGGTTATCGACACCCCTTTTTTCCGCGCCAGCTCCAGTAACCCGGTGACGGTACTCGCCAATTCCGTCAGAACCCGCTCTTCCTGGGCCACTTCGTATCGGGGATGGAGGGCAGACAGCTTGATGGAAATCGAGGGATTCGGAGCATTGCCTTGCGGATAGGTATCGTTACCCACGGATTCAATGGCGCGGAGGTAGTCCTGCAGGTAGCGATCGGCATCCTCGCGGGTCATGGCGGCTTCGCCGAGCATATCAAACGAGTAGGTGTACCCCATGTCGCGATACTCGCGGGCGTTCTTCAGAGCTTCATGGATGTCCCGCCCCAGCACAAACTGCTTACCCATGATGGCCATCGCCCGGTACATCGCACTGCGGATGACCGGTTCACCGCTGCGCTTGACCAGCCGCTTCCAGATACTGGATGGCGAGCCGTCCAGACGCTTGTCCATCCGGACCACGTGACCGGTGAGCAGTAGCCCCCAGGTCGAGGCGTTCACCAGGGTGGATTCGCTGCGCCCCACGTGTTTCTGCCAGTCCGCCACTGACATCTTGTCCTCAATCAGGGCATCGGCGGTATATTTGTCGGGGATGCGCATCAGCGCTTCCGCCAGACACATCAGCAGGATGCCTTCCTCGGTATCCAGGCTGTATTCCTGTAGCAGGGCGTCCACCATGTGGACCGCATCATCCTGCTCCCGCACTTTGTTGATGAGCGCTGTGGCCGTCTCGGTCACGGCGCGCTGCTCGGCGGCATCACTCTGGGCCAGGGGGATCAGTTCGTTGAGGTAGCGGGTTTCATCAACCGCATAGTTCCCGGTAATGCCCTGCCAAAACCAGGATCGCGGCTGCTCCTGAAACGCAGGCTCAAGCACTTTGCTTGCACTGAACATCGGCATACCTCTTACACTTACCGGGACTGGCCTGTCGGCTCTCATTATCAGAATTGACAGGTCAGCAAATGCGCCCTGATCACCACCATCACCTGACGATAGTCAACTGAGTGTATAAGTTAGTATTACTACGAATGGCAGGCTTACAAAATCCTACGATTATTTTGCAAATTCATCCGGAAGTGGTGATTTTTTGTGAAATCAGGCGACTTTTTCAACAGATCGTAACTTGGTGGGAGTAGTGCCCTTGTACTTTCTCAGTGCATTCGTGAGGGCGCCCTGGGAGGAAAACCCGGTCCGGTAACTGACTTCAGACACCGAAAGGCCGGTGGAAAGGAGCAACTGTGCCGCCTGATCGAGGCGCGTCTGCAGCAGGAACTGATGAGGCGTAATGCCGGTTACTTCCCGGAACATTTCATGGAAACGGCTGACACTCAGGCAGGCCACTCCCGCCAGATCAGTAACCGTGATCTTGCGATGCAGGTTTTCCATGATATAGCGGCGAATGGTGTCAGGCCGTATCACGTGGCGGTTACTCTGTACCGATCGCCCGTCGTTCAGGCGCTCCGCCATGCAATGCAGAATGCTTGCCGCCAGATGCTGCTTCAGGCCTTCATTTTCCGAAGCCCGGTCAAACTCACCGGCCGTGAACTGAACCAGCCCCTGTAATTTATTATCCATTTCCAGGGTTCTTGGGCGTTCAAACAACGGCGCCAACCGCTCATATTCCGCATGAGCAGGTGTGTTTATGGCGGGCATATAGGGATCAAGGTTGATCACCAGCACGTGGTTCTGGTTATCGCCGCAGTAATCGTGACGTGCTTCCGTGGGTACCAGGCAGGCTCGCCAGGTATCCAGGTGGGAACCGGTACCGTCCACACTCAGGTCCGCCTCTCCCCGCACACCCACGACTATCTGATGATGTTCATGGCGGTGCTGGTGTGACGCTATCGGGAGCTTAAGCAAGCGTGCGTTCAACATACCCGGTTTCCGGATGACTGGTGCGAATGAACTTCAATTAAAGCAGATACGAGCAAATTTTGCACAAAACTGACCGGAACGCCGCTAATACCAGCTGGGGCATCAGGCGATGGCAACCAGCTCGGTGATACGACGGGTCACATCCCCGGTGACTTCATCCAGGGATCTGCCCGCATCCACCACCTGATAACGATCGGGATCAGCAGCGGCACGCTCCAGATAGGTATCACGGATCCGCTGGAAGAAATCAACCGCCTCACGCTCGAAGCGGTCCAGTTCGCCCCGGTGGCGGGCACGGGTCATGCCGGTTTCCACCGGCGCATCCAGCAGGATCACCCGATCCGGGCGGACCTCGCCCTGAACCAGGTTCTCCAGCAGGGCAATGCGTTCCGCGGGCACACCACGACCACCACCCTGGTAGGCGAACGTGGCATCGGTGAAGCGGTCACACAGCACCCAGCGACCGGCCTCCAGTTCCGGCAGGATGCGAGTATGAAGGTGCTGTGCCCGGGCGGCGAACATCAGCAACAGCTCGGTCATATCGTTCACCGGCTCATCCCTCGGCGCCAGCAGCAGCTCACGAATGGCTTCGGCCATCGGCGTGCCACCGGGTTCCCGGGTGACGATAAACTCAACTCCAAGGGTTCTCAGCGTCTGCGCGGCAGTTTCCAACTGGGTGGATTTACCCACCCCTTCGGTGCCCTCAAAGGTGATGAACTGACCACGTTGACTCATGGATTATCCTCATTTACCACCGGGGCCGGCGATGACCGGTAATCCGAGCGACGGTTCAACTGGAACTCCCTGACAGCCTTCTGATGCTCGCTCAATGTACGGGAAAACTTATGGGTACCATCACCACGGGCGACGAAGTAGAGAGTATCCCCATCTTCCGGGTTCAACGTCGCATGAATAGCTTCCCTGCCCGGAAGTGCTATGGGTGTGGGCGGCAATCCATCAATGCGGTAGGTGTTGTAGGGAGTGTGACGCCGCAGATCCTTGCGGGTAATACGACCGATATAGCGATCGCCCATGCCATAAATCACCGTGGGGTCCGTCTGCAATCGCATGCCCTTCTGCAACCGGCGCACAAACACACCCGCGACCTGGCCGCGTTCGTGGGGGGCGCCGGTCTCCCGCTCAACGATGGACGCCATAATCAGGGCTTCGTAGGGCGAATCGTACGGCAGGTCTTCAGCGCGGTTGCCCCATTCCTCGGCCAGAACCCTTTCCATGCGCTCAAAGGACCGGCGCAACAGATCCAGATCGGTTTCACTCCCGGTAAACGCATAGGTATCCGGGAAAAAGCGCCCCTCCGGATGCTCGCCCTCGGCACCGACGGCCTCCATGATCGCTTCATCACTCCAGTCCGTGGTTTCCTTTTTCAGCCGCTTGCTGTTCGCCAGAGCCTGTCGCATGTCCCGAAACGTCCAGCCCTCGATAAACTGGATGGACCACTGCTTGGTATCACCGGCCACCATTTTCAACACAATATCTCTGGGCGTCATACCTGAGACGATTTCATATTCTCCGGCCTTTACCTGAACAACCTCCGGATTCAGGCGACCATGGATACGCAGCCACAGGGAGTCCTTCAGAAATCCTTCGGTCTCCAGCATACGGGCCACCTGGCCGAAACCGGTGCCGGAAGGCACATCAAGAAGAACGGGCTCTTCCAGGGCGACAGGAATGTCCAGGGTATTCAAACCCTGCCAAACCCAGAGCGCACTGCCAGAAACAGCCAGCACCAGGACACAAATGACGGATATCAGTAACTTCCGGAGCAAACTAGGATTCCACTAAATCGAGAGGGTTGGAGATTGTCGCAAGAGCGTCATCAACAGGCAAATCCAGCCCGTCGATTCTGCGAACCGGCACCACACCAATGATGCTGTTCATCAGGTAGAGGCCCCGGCAGTCCTTGCCCTCAAGGCTCGATGGGGAAATCGTTGAATATTCAACTTTCTCTCCCTGACTCTCCAGATAGCCCAGCACATGGGCACGCATAATGCCGGCCACCGCCAGTTGCTCACGGGGTGGTGTTATCCAATGGCCACCGGCGTTCAGCAATACGTTGGTGCGAGTACCCTCAACCAGCTGACCGGCAGGGTCACGCATGATCAACTCATACAGGTCGTCGGTGAGCTCACGGCTCGCCATCACCTGTTCCAGTCGGTTAAGCGTCTTGATACCCGCCAGGCGCGGGTTTACGGTCAGTGGAAACTCCGCCAGGCCAACCTCGACACCCTCAGGACCGGGAAGCGGCGGCATGACACTGGCGGATACGATCAGGCTTGGCACCCCCTCAGCCGCGGGCCGGTAGCCACGGCCACCGCTGCCACGGGTCAACACCAGTTTGAGAACCCAGCCGTCGGAGCCAAAGGAACCGGCATGCCGATCAACAGCCTCGCGCACGGCATCACGCAGTTCACGCTCGGTGACCGCAATGCCCAGTACGGCCGCATCCGTCACCATTCTGTGGATGTGCCGGGAAAGCAGAACAGCCCCGCGCCCTTCCATACGAATGGTTTCAAACAGTCCGTCACCGTATGCCAGACCACGATCGGTCGCCGAAACACGGCTACTGTTCGCTGACATCACGTTCAACAAACCGGTTTAGTCCTCGTAACGTCGGAAAATCAACGTACCGTTGGTGCCACCAAAACCGAAGGAGTTGGACAGGGCAACACGAACATCCGCTTTCCGGCTCTGATTGGCAACCAGGTCCAGATCACAGCCCTCATCAGGGTTGTCCAGGTTAATGGTAGGCGGCAACACGCCCTCACGGATGGCCAGAACGGAGAAAATCGCCTCAACTGCGCCGGCAGCACCCAACAGGTGACCGGTCATCGATTTGGTACTGCTCATGGCCAGTTTACTGGCGTGATCGGCAAACACACTCTTGACCGCGGCCACTTCAGCTATGTCGCCCACCTGGGTTGAAGTGCCGTGGGCATTGATGTAACCAATCTCGGACGGCTCGATGCCCGCGTCCCGAATGGCGTTCTTCATGGCACGCGCGGCGCCCTCGCCAGACTCCGGCGGAGCAGTAATATGGTGAGCATCGTCGCTCATGCCGAACCCGATAACCTCACCGTAAATGGTCGCTCCCCGGCTCTGGGCATGTTCCAGATCCTCAAGCACCAGAACCCCTGCGCCATCACTCAGCACAAAGCCATCCCGTTCTTTGTCCCAGGGGCGGCTGGCCTTCTCCGGCTCATCATTGCGGGTAGACAGCGCCCGGGCTGCGGAGAACGCCGCCACACCGGTGCGCGTAGTGGCCATTTCGGAGCCACCGGCCAGCATCACATCGGCATCGCCGTAGGCAATGGTTCGCGCAGCGTAACCGATATTATGGGTGCCGGTGGTACAGGCCGTGGTAATGGCGATATTGGGGCCGCGATAACCAAAGCGAATCGCCACGTTTCCGGAAATCATGTTGATAACGGAGGCCGGCACGAAGAACGGAGACACCTTGCGCGGCCCCGACTTGTCCATGGCAAGCACGCTTTTCTCAATAAACTCCAGCCCACCAATACCGGAGCCAATGGCAACGCCGACCCGTTCGCTATCCAGTTCGGAATACTGCTCCAGACCACTGGCCTCCACTGCCTGCTGCGCAGCGATCAGACCATAATGGATGAAGGCATCCAGCTTTCTGGCGTCCTTCGCGGACAGGTAGGGCTCGATGTCCAGATCCTTGATGGCACCGCCTATCCGGGTGTTGTAACCGGAAGCATCAAAGCGATCGATCATCCCTATTCCGCTCCGCCCTGCCCGGATTCCTTCCCAAGAGGACTCAACACTGTTACCCAGCGGTGACAGCATACCCATGCCCGTAATCACAACACGTCGTTTAGTCATAACCCCTTTCACCTGATTTGGCCATGTGAAACCGAAAACTGATTGAATCTGAATTGTCAGCCAATAAAAAAGCCGTCCTCAGATTTTACACAAGGACGGCTTCGGGCCTGGCTTATAAAACGTGCAGAGTATCAGGTATGCGCGACGATGTAGTCGATCGCGTCCTGAACACTGGCCAGCTTTTCGGCCTCTTCATCAGGAATCTCGGTTTCAAATTCCTCTTCCAGGGCCATAACCAGCTCAACGGTGTCCAGTGAGTCAGCGCCAAGATCCTCTACAAAAGAAGATGAGTTCTGAACTTCGGACTCTTTAACGCCCAACTGTTCACAAACGATCTTCTTCACGCGCTCTTCAACTGTACTCATAATGTCCTCACTTTTGTGTCAACCAAGCAACTTAAGTGCTGCCAGTTTAGTTTAAACCCTACCTGCAAACAAGCAGGGATTCTGTCAAACATGTTGTGCGACAAGGAGTTGCGCACAAACCCGGAAACGGGCTTATCCCATGTACATGCCGCCGTTTACGTGAATGGTTTCACCCGTTACGTAACCGGCCGGTTCCGACGCCAGAAAGGCAACCACAGCTGCCACTTCTTCCGGCTCACCCAGACGACCTGCGGGTATGACTTCCAGCATAGCCTCGCGTTGCTTGTCGTCCAGTTTTCGGGTCATATCCGTGTCGATAAATCCGGGCGCCACGCAGTTTGCGGTGATGCCACGATTCGACATTTCTTTCGCCAGGCTTCGGGTAAACCCTTCCACGCCGGCTTTCGCAGCGCAGTAGTTACCCTGCCCGGGATTGCCCATGCCCGCCACTACGGAGCTGATATTGATAATCCGCCCCCAGCGAGCCTTGGCCATCCCGCGAAGCACCGCCTTGCTGGTGCGGTAAACACTGGAAAGATTGGTTTCCAGCACGGATGTCCAGTCATCGTCCTTCAGACGCATGAGGAGGTTATCACGGGTAATACCAGCGTTGTTGACCAGGATCACAGGTGCGCCGGATTTCTCCACCACCGATTTCAGGCCATCCTCAATGCTGGCGGGGTCTGCCACGTCCATCACGATACCGTAGCCTTTCAGCCCCGCATCTTTGATGGCAGCCGAAATTGACTCAGCACCCTCTGAGCTGGTCGCCGTACCTATAACCTCGGCGCCCTGTTCTGCCAATGCCCGTGCGATGGCCTTGCCAATACCCCGGGTCGCACCAGTGACCAGTGCGGTTTTGCCTTCAAGAGACATGTATCGCTCCCTTCTGTTTAGGACTGTCCGAATGCGTCCACTGCTTTCGCGAGCGCATCCGGCTCTTCGATTCCATACACCGACAAATTGCGGTCGATACGCTTGATCAGACCAGCAAGAACCTTACCAGCCCCACACTCCACGGCAACCTGTACGTCACTGGCAACCAGCGCACGCACAGAGTCGGTCCAGAGCACCGGCGAATACAGCTGCTTGACCAGGTTGGCCTTCAGTGTATCGGAATCCTTCTCTGCCGAGGCGTTAACATTCTGTATAACGGGGATGACAGCATCATTAAAGCTGACTTCGTCCAGCGCGTTTGCCAATTCCTCAGCAGCGCCTTTCATCAGCGCACAATGAGAGGGCACACTCACCGGCAATGGCATGGCCTTGCGAGCCCCTTTCCCCTTGCAGGCTTCGATCGCACGTTCCACCGCTGCTGCGGAGCCGGCTATCACAACCTGCCCCGGCGCATTGAAATTGACGGCGGAAACCACATCCCCGTTGGCTGCGTCTTCGCACGCAGCAACCACGTCAGCGTCTTCCAGACCCAGAATGGCAGCCATCTTGCCTTCTCCGGCAGGCACTGCATTCTGCATCAGCTCGCCACGCAGCCGCACCAGTTCGATGGCATCAAGAAAATCCAGGCTTTCCGCCGCTACCAATGCACTGTATTCACCCAGGCTGTGGCCCGCCAGAAAGTCGGGCCTCTTACCGCCTGCGACAAACCACTGACGCCACAGGGCGACACTCGCCGCCAGCAACGCAGGCTGGGTCACCGTGGTCTGATTGAGCTCTTCTGCGGGGCCTTTCTGGCAAAGGTGCCACAGATCATAACCAAGATGTTGAGACGCTTCAGAGAAGGTCTGCTCGATGATGGGCCAGTGCTCGGCAGCTGATGCCAGCATGCCTACTGACTGCGACCCTTGTCCGGGAAAAATAAAGGCTGATTTCATAAGCGGGATCTTACCGTCATTGGAGGGTTGCGGGAGATTAGCCAATAGTACAATTTAAGACATCATCTCACCAATGTACCGGCTTCAGGGGACAGACTTTAGTCTCAGGCGGGTCAAACCATCAAATCATCGAGGCGATCATTGATGCGCTGGGGCACCTCCAGCTCAACTTCCTTGACGGCCTGACGAATGGCCGAGAGCATGGCGCGCTCATTGGCATTACCGTGGCTCTTGATCACCACGCCCTGCAGGCCAAGCAGGCTGGCACCATTATGACGGGAAGGGTCCATCAACCGCAGCAAGCGACCAATAATCGGGCGGGCCAACAGACCTACAAACCGCCCGTACAATGTTCGGGTAAAGGTTTGCTCCATCAACTCAATCAGCAGGCCGGCCACCCCTTCCCCGGTTTTCAGGGCAATATTACCGACAAACCCATCACAAACCACGACGTCGGCCACGTCACGGAACAGATCACTGCCTTCCACGTACCCGATATAGTTGATGGTATCGCACTGGGCCAGCATGTGGGACGCAAGGCGAACCTGCTCATTGCCCTTGATTTCTTCCTCACCCACATTCAGCAACGCCACCCGGGGCTCTGGCTGGGCACAAATAGCGGACGCCATCAGCGAACCCATAAGGGCATACTGATAGAGGTTTTCAGCGGTGGAATCGACATTGGCGCCCAGGTCGAGCACATGGCAACGACCGCGCAGGGAGGGAATCAACTTGGAAATCGCCGGGCGCTCAATACCCGGGTACATGCGAATAATGGAACGACCAAACGCCATCAGGGCGCCAGTATTGCCCGCACTCACGCAACCCTGGGCTTCACCGTCACGCACCAGACCGAGCGCCACAGCCATTGAAGAATTGCGCTTGTGCCTGAGCGCGTGAGAGGGGCGCTCGTTCATCCGAACCACATCCGCCGCTTCGACGATGCGAATCCGGGAATGCCCTGGATCCAAAAAAGCCTCAAGCTCGCTCCGAATACCGACCAGAACAAGACTCAAGGCTTCATTTTCGCGCACCGCATCCAGTGCCGCAGAGGCAACCACTGCTGCCCCGCGATCACCGCTCATGGCATCAATCGCAATGGTGACTGCCGTCACCCTTTTTGCATCCGGCACTGGATTGCGGCCTGATTGCAACGAATTACTCGTCGCGCGCTTCGATTACCTGTTTACCACGGTAAAAGCCGTCCGGAGACACGTGGTGACGACGATGAACTTCGCCAGTAGTGGTGTCAGTGGACAGAGTTGTCGCGCTCAGGGCGTCGTGTGAACGGCGCATGCCACGCTTTGAGCGGGTCTTTCGGTTTTTCTGTACAGCCATGATTATGCTCCTGACCTGTTAACGTGAACTAAAACAGTAACGTGTGTTCGTTAGTAACGCGCTGGCTTCCCGCAGGAGACCGCGCCCGGTTAATGCTTCTTCGTTTTGAGATCCGCCAGCACACTGAACGGGTTCTCGCCTGGTGCTTTCTCCGGCGCGGCCGGTTCACCATCAGGCTCATATGCTTCCAGATCTTCCCGGGCCGGACAGTCGTTCCGGTCGTGAAGCGGGAATGGTGGCAGCACCAGCAGCAGTTCGTCTTCACACATGGACCAGAGGTCCGCGCTGAATTCGTCCGTCAGGAACGGCTCCAGCTCCTTCGGCAACTGCTGCGCCTGTTCATCACTGGTAACGAGCCCCAGTGTAAATTCTGAATTCAGTGCCTGGTGCATGGCATTCATGCAACGCTGACATTCCAGATCGACCGGAGCCTGCAACTCTCCCGATACGATGCGACGACGCTGACTGTCCATGGTGAATGACAGCCGAACCCGGCACACGGCCCCTTCGCCATACCCGAATATCGCTTCACGGAAACGTGACAATCCGCTCAGAGGAATCTCTCCCTCCAACACGGTGTTCTGCTCCGCCAACCGATAGGGATCGACAGATCTGGGCAACTCGGCGTTTGACGCTTTTGACATAGGCGCGCAATTTTAGGGGCCCGACCGGCCGCTGTCAAAGACTTCATTGCCTTTTGCACAACGGTTCCGGTATGAATAGGTGTATTCTACGACAATTCCCGGCCCGACCGGCGCAAAACAGGCAGGTTCATGAAGTCGCAACCATTACTACTCGCCTCATCCTCCCCTTATCGCAGGGAATTGCTGCAACGGCTCGGCCTGCCATTTACCTGTGCCAGCCCCGGCATCGATGAATCCGCTCAGCCGGGCGAGTCCGCCGAAGGCCTGGCCATCAGGCTTGCCGCCGAAAAAGCCCAGGCTCTGGCACCCACCCACCCCGGGCACTGGATCATCGGCTCGGACCAGGTCGCCTGCCTGCCGGACGGAACCATCCTCAATAAACCGGGCAACCATGAAGCAGCCATACGCCAACTCACCCGAAGCAGTGGCCAGCAGGTGTCCTTTTTAACCGGGCTTGCGCTGATCAATGCCGACACCGGCGTCGCCCTGACCCATTGCGAGCCATTTCAGGTTCACTTCCGCACCCTGGAAGGCGCGGAAATAGAGCGCTACCTGGAACGGGAGCAGCCCTATGACTGCGCCGGCAGCTTCAAGATGGAGGGCCTGGGCATCGCGCTGTTCGATTCCCTTGAAGGCCGGGACCCGAACAGCCTGGTCGGCCTGCCGCTCATCGCGCTGATCGACATGCTGCGAGCCTGGGGGCTGAATCCCCTGCTTCGCTAGCACGCCCCCTTATCGGAGTTCGAAGCGGGTTTCCATCATGCGGTCGGCCAAGGCATTGCCGACAGACACCCCGAACTGATCAACAAATCCCTGAAGGGGAGATTTGCGACGACTGTAATCAACCAGATCTTCCTCACCAATGACCTGGCGAGCCACATGGGACGCACTGCCCAGACCATCAACCAGCCCCAGCTCCAGCGCCTGCTCTCCACTCCACACCAGACCGGAGAATATGCGCTCGTCGTCGACCAGGCGATCGCCACGCCCTTCCCGAACCTTCTCGATAAACTGTTTGTGGGTGGTTTTCAGGACATCCTGCCAGAACGCAACCTCCTCGCCATCTTCCGGCGAGAACGGGTCAAGAAACGCCTTGTTCTCACCCGCGGTATAGAGGCGGCGGTCAACCCCCACTTTCTCCATCGCTTCTGTAAACCCAAAGCCGCCGGCCACCACGCCGATGGAGCCCACCAGACTGGACTTGTCGGCATATATTTCATCCGCAGCCGCTGCAATGTAATAGGCGCCGGACGCACCAATATCGGAAATAACGGCATACACCTTCTTGTCCGGATGCTCACCACGAAGACGACGAATCTCATCATAGACATAGCCGGACTGAACCGGACTGCCACCGCCGCTATTGATACGCAGCACAACCGCAACAGAATTATCCGCCTCGAAAGCCTCACGCAGGGAGCCGACGATATTATCAGCGCTGGCCAACTCATCCGCAGCTATAACCCCATCAATCTCAACGAGAGCAGTGTGCGCCCCAGTAGCCGCATCCAGACTGCCCCCCAGGGGAAACTTAAAAAGAAACAGAAGGGCAAACAGGTAGGTAAACGTCAGCAGCTTGAAAAAAATACCCCAACGGCGACTTTTCCGCTGCTCGGACTGAAGGGAAAGCACCAGCTTTTCAATCAGCTTCCAGTCACGACCGCTTTCCGGCGGCAGGCTCGGTCTCTTACCACCCTTTGACGACTGATTCTCCACGGGAGCATCCCCCCACTCGGGTTTGTTGTCAGAATTCCAATCACTCATACCCAGCTTCCCTCAATAACCACTGATACTACTTACAAACCCAGCACTTCCCGCAGATCCTGCACGGATTCGACAATGGCGTGCGGCTCATAATGCCCGAGAACATCCCGCTTGTGGACACCCCACTCAACCCCGATGGACGGCATTCCGATGCGCTGTGCCATTTCAAGATCGTAGCGGGTGTCGCCAATCATCACTGCCTCGGAGGGCTCAATTCCGTAAAACGTAATGATTTCCTTCAACATGGCCGGATCCGGCTTGGAACGGGTTTCGTCGGCACACCGGGTAATATCGAAATGAGGGCCCAGCCCACTGGACACCAGCGCACCTTCCAATCCCCTACGGCTTTTGCCCGTCGCTACCGAACACCCCTTGCCGCCGAGGCGAATATCCGCCACCACATCCGCCATGCCTTCAAACACATTCTGGGGCGAGGTCACCTTGGCAAAAAAGTACCGGGCATAACCTTCACGGATCGCGCTCATTTCCTCACGACTGATGCCCGGGTAGAGCTTTTCCAGCGCCTCCACCATGCCCAGCCCGATGATGTCCCGGTATGCCTCACGTTCACGCGCCGGGTAGCCCAATTCGGTGGCGGCCTGATGAAGGCTGTCCGCAATATGCTCCACGGAATCCACCAGGGTGCCATCCCAGTCAAAAATTACGACTTTAACGTCCATAAACCTGTTCCTGCTCACCCGATAAACCGGCACAAAAGCCCGGAATTACCGGTTTGAATTGCGACGTGACGCCAGCCTGTCGAGAAACTGCTGAAACGCATCGTCATAAGCTGCTTCCAGCCGCACCGGCTCGCCGGTCACGGGCAGGGCAAACTCCAGCGCACGGGCGTGCAGCATCAGCCTCTGCCCGCCCGCCGCGCGAAACGCTTTCAGGCTGACATCATCCATATACTTGTCATCCCCGGCAATCGGATGACCGGCCCACAATGCATGCACGCGAATCTGGTGGGTTCGGCCTGTCACCGGTGACGCCTCGACCAGGCTGTAACCGCTGAAGGCCGAGAGACACCTGAACGTGGTCAGCGAAGCCTTGCCCGCCTCGTCTACCCTGACCCGACGCTCACCGTTGGGCATCTCATAGCGCAACAGGGGCTGCTCCACCCGATTCACGCCATCAGGCCAGTCACCTGCGACCAGCGCGTGATAGTGCTTGCGCATACGCCTCTGGCGCAACTCCTCCTGCAGGTAACGCAGGGCAGACCGCTTCTTGGCCACCATCACCAGACCCGAGGTATCCCGGTCCAGGCGATGCACCAACTCAAGGAAACGGGCTTCCGGGCGAGCTGAACGCAGCACTTCGATCAGCCCGAAGCTCAGACCACTCCCACCATGCACAGCGATGCCGGCGGGCTTGTTCACCACCAGCATGTGCTCATTTTCGAACACAATGGCACTCTCCATCACACCCTGCACCCGCGAACCCGGCGCCACCTGTTCCGGTTTTTCCTTGCGCGTCACCGGAGGAATACGCACCTCATCGCCGGCCTTGAGCCGGGTATCCGGCTTTACCCTGCCTTTGTTGACCCTGACTTCACCTTTGCGAATGATGCGATAGATGATGCTCTTGGGAACGCCGCGAAGTTGAGCCAGCAGAAAGTTGTCCAACCGCTGACCCTCGTTATCCTCATCCACGGTGACCCGACGGACGCCCTGGCGGACCTCGCCGGTTTTGACCTCTGCTGGCGCAGATCCATGCTGCGGCCGATCTCCCGTTCTCGGCTTCTGATGCTGGGCAGGTTTGCTCCGCCGGGGGCCGGAACGCTGTGCCTGCCTGTTTTTGGGCGCTTTGGACATGAATACCTTATCGGTGATGTGAATGCGGGATTGAAGGCCCGAAAGAATACTGTTATATTCCGGCGTGCTCTGCCGTTTGTCTACGGCCTGACCTAATGAGTCAGAAGCCGGAGCGGCAGAAGTATACCGACACTATTTGAGAGTTTGAACGCCGCAAGCCCAATCATTACCGGGTACGGCGATTAAAATGCTCCCCGGCCATCACGGCATGCCATATAAAGGCCCCTGACCGGATCCCGGGAGAGTGAAAACAACCGTACGGAAAACCGTCGGGCGACATCGCGAAGAATCATTACCAGCACGCAGGGCCGGGCCGTCCAGCTTACGAATACGACGTGAGACCCAGGCACCAGTGTGAACCTGAAAACGGATAACATGCGTCAACAGACACTTACCTTACACGACATCTCCCTGCCCTTAGGCAGACGGACCGTCGGCGGTGGTCTCAGGCTCACGGGACAGTTTCCCCTAAGGGCCTGATCCGTCTGGCCGCCGGTTCGCTTCAGCAGTAGGAAGCCCGCGGCACGCACGTTCTGCTTCGCAGATGCATCTCCCCCCGGTTTTCTGTCAAAACCAAACGACAGGAATCCTTTCATTCCATGAAAAGAATGCTAATCAATGCAACTCATCCTGAAGAGTTGCGCGTCGCCCTCGTTGACGGCCAGCGTCTGTTTGATCTTGATATCGAATCCAGCTCCCGTGAGCAGAAAAAAGCCAACATCTACAAGGGGCGCATTACCCGCGTAGAGCCCAGCCTTGAAGCCGCCTTTGTGGACTTCGGCGCGGATCGGCACGGCTTTCTGCCCCTGAAGGAAATCTCCAAGGAGTACTTCAAGAAATCCCCGGGACAGATCGAAGGCAAGATCAACATCAAGGACGTGGTCTCCGAAGGCCAGGAAGTCATTATTCAGGTTGATAAGGAAGAGCGTGGCAACAAGGGCGCAGCCCTGACCACTTTCATCTCCCTCGCCGGCCGCTACCTGGTGCTGATGCCCAACAACCCCCGTGCCGGTGGCATTTCCCGCCGCATCGAAGGCGAAGAACGCGCCCAGCTGAAAGAGGCCATGAACGACGTTCAGGTGCCCAAGTCCATGGGCATCATCGTTCGTACCGCCGGTATTGGCCGCACCACGGAAGAGCTCCAGTGGGATCTCGATTATCTCGTGCAGTTCTGGGAAGCCATTACCCAGGCCGCCAGCGAGCGCAAGGCCCCGTTCCTGATCCATCAGGAAAGCAACGTTATTATCCGCGCCGTGCGTGACTACCTCCGCCAGGACATTGGTGAAGTACTGATCGACGCACCGACCGTCTACGAAGACGTACTGAATTTTGTACGCGCGGTCATGCCCACCTTCGAGAACAAGATCAAGCTGTACAAGGATGAAATCCCCCTGTTCAGCCGCTACCAGATCGAAGGTCAGATCGAAACCGCGTTCCAGCGTGAAGTGAAACTGCCTTCTGGCGGTTCCATCGTTATCGACCCGACCGAGGCGCTGGTGTCCATCGACATCAACTCCTCGCGCGCCACCAAGGGCCATGACATTGAGGAAACCGCGCTGCAGACCAACCTGGAAGCCGCGGAAGAAATCGCACGCCAGCTCCGTCTGCGCGACATGGGCGGCCTAATCGTGATCGATTTCATCGACATGACCCCGGCCAAACACCAGCGCGAAGTCGAACAGAAGATGCGCGAAGCGCTGGAAATCGACCGCGCCCGGGTTCAGGTCGGCAAGATCTCCCGCTTTGGCCTGCTGGAAATGTCACGCCAGCGCCTGCGCCCTTCCCTGGGTGAGACCCGTAGCGAAGTTTGCCCTCGCTGTGAAGGCCAGGGCACCATCCGGGGCATTGAATCTCTCGCCCTGAGCATCATGCGCCTGATCTACGAGGAATCTTCCAAGGAGAAGACTGGCGAGGTCCGCGCCATTGTTCCGGTTGCCGTAGCGACGTTCCTGCTTAACGAGAAACGCAAGCAACTGGCCGACATCGAAGCGCGCCAGGAAGTCAGCCTTGTTGTCGTACCTGCACCGCACATGGAAACACCGCATTTTGAAATCGTCCGCATGCGCGACGATGAATCAGGTGCTGAGCATGTATCCAGTTACCAGGTTGCCGAAGAATACACCCAGCGTGAAGAAGATGTGTTCGAAGCACCCAGCGCCCAGCAACCGGTTCGCGAACAGGCTGCCGTAAAAGCCATCCGGCCGACCGCCGCCCCCGCACCGGCTCCGGCCAAGGCAACCGTTGCGGCCAATGACCAGGAAGAAGGCCTGTTCCGCAAACTGGGCCGCAAGATCGCCTGCTTCTTCAGCGGTGACGATGCTACCGCCGAGTCCGAACAGCAACAGACTGCCCGGACCGCTCGCGAGGATCGCCGCAACCAGGGTCGTCAGGATCGTCGCAAATCCCGTGTTGCAAGAGACGATAGCCGCTCAGGCAACCGCAGCGGCAATGATCGCCGGCAGTCAGGCCAGCAAAACCGGGGCGACGACAACCGCAATCGTAACCGTAATCGTGGCGACGACCAGAACCGCGGTGGCCAGCAGGGTCGACAGACCTCTGACAACAAAGGCTCCGATAACAAAGGTGGCGACAACCGTCGCGGCGGTCAGGGGCGTGGCCAGGGCCGCAACCGCCCACAACGCGATCAGAAAGACCAGCGCGACCAGAAGGATCAAAAGGACAACCGCGAGCAGCAGGACAACACCGCCAAGGGCGCTCCGGAAAAAGGCGGCAGTGACGACAAGCGCCGCAAGCCGCGCCGCGCCCGTAACCGTGATGGGTCGCCGACTGAAACTCCAGCATCCACCCCGGCGGATCGCAAGGCGTCTCGCAGCGAGCGGCATCAGAAGGACACCCAGCCGGAAGAGCGTCAGGATACCTCCAAACCGGAGGTAAAAACCGATGCCAAGCCCAAGGCTGCAGAGGCCCAGGCGCCGAAGGCCGATAACAAGCCTTCGGAAAAAGCTGCCAAGGCAGAAAACCAGGCTCCAGCCAAAGCTGAGAAGAAGCCTGAAAAGCCTGAGCAGAAAGACGAACCAAAGTCCGCCGAGAAGACCCAGAGCGCGCCTGCAACGCCCGCTGACGCGAAAGCGGAAGCCAGCTCCGAGCGTAAGCCCGCACGGAAGCAGCCGGCAAAAAAGGCAGAGAGCAAGACTGAGAGTAAGGTAGAGGACCAGGCCGCGCCGTCACAGCCCGAAAAGCCGGTAGCAGCAACCGCAGACAAGCCTGAAAAGAAAGACAAGGCCGCGGAAGCGCCCAAGACCGAAAACAAGGCAGCTGACAGCAAGCCGGCAACCACCAGCGAGGCTCCGAAAGCCACGCAAGCGCCGGAAGCTGACACAAAGCCAGCCGACCAGGACAAGCAACCTGCTGAGCCCAAAGCGCAGGCACCGAAGGCGGATGCCGCCAAGCCAGAGGCACCGGCTGCTGAAACCGGGGCCGAGCCAAAAGCTGAAAGCAGTCCCGAACAGCCGGCGCCCAAGGCAGAAAAACCAGCGGCACAACCGGAAAAGCCGGATGCCAAGGCTGAGTCAGCGCCAGCAGAAAAGCCGGCAGAGGCGGCAAAACAGCCCAAGCCTGAGACCAAACAGCCACAGCCCGAGGCAAAACAGCCTGAGCCTGAGACCCAACAGTCGCAGCCCGAGGCAAAACAGCCTGAGCCAGAAACCAAGCAGCCGGAGAAAGCAGCCGAGCAACCAAGCGCTGAAAAGGCACCGGAAGTACCGGTAACGCCTGGACGTGCCTACAATGATCCGAGAGAAGTTCGCAAACGTCAGCGAGCGGCGGAAGAGGCCAAAAAGGCCGGGAGTAACTAAGGCATGCTATCCAATTCGGATATTGAAGCACTGGAAGATATTCTGTTCGCGGAACCCTGGGGCGACGATGCCCTGGATTTCTTCGGGCTTCACGGAGTGGTTTGCGCCAGCGTTGTCGGACCGGTTGAACTGTCGGCGGAAGATATCTTCCGCCTGGCCACGGGAAGCGACCAGCTTCCCGACGGCCAGGTGCCTGAGATTTTCAGCCACTGCGTCAGCCAACTGACCCGGGACATGGCCCACTCCCTGGATATGGGGCAGCCCCTCGAACTTCCCGAACCGGAAGACGGCGACCCAATGAACGCACTGGAGAACTGGTGCGCCGGGTTCGTGGACACCTTCCTGGAGCGTGAGGATGAATGGCTGAACACCGGGGGTGAGGATGAAACCGCAGACCTTCTGGTGCCGATGCTGACACTGTCCGGCCTGTTCGACGATGAAGACTTCCAGAAAGTCCGCAACAGCGACAAACTGTCCCGGCAGATGGCTGACGCCATCCCGGATTCACTGACCGACCTGTACCTGCTCTTCCACGCGCCTGACTAAGAAGCGGGCGCGCCAGGCCCTGCAGGTTGTTTGAAATGATGCCAGACCGGCTCCAGCCCGTCTGGCATTTTCACGATATTGCCCAGTTCACACCAGGGCGCCCCCGGGAAATGGAAATCGCTCCCCTGGGAAGCCAGCAACTCCTGCCGACGACACAGTTCCGCCAGAAACCCCAGGTCACCACTGGATTGGCCGGAGGTTGATACTTCTATCGATCGCCCCCCTGCCCTGATGAAATCATGAATCAGGTTGCGCAATTTGGTGGCCGTCATACGGTACTTGCGTGGATGAGCCAGCACCGCAACGCCCCCAGCCTCAGTGATCCACTGGACAACTTCCGACAGCTCCGGCCAGAAGGCCCTTACGTCCCCGGGCTTACCGGCTCCCAGATAGCGCTTGAATGCTTGCGCCGAATCTTTCACCTTGCCTTCTTCCACCAACACCCGTGCAAAATGAGGCCGCCCCGGCACATCCCCACCGGCTTTATCCGTGGCTTTATCCAGCAAATCAGCGACTCCCACTTTTTGGAGGCGCTCGTCAATCATCCGCGCCCGGGCCCAGCGATTCTCATGCTGACGCGCAAGCGCCTCCACAAAGGCCGGACTGTCACGATCAAAATCAAGGCCAACCACGTGAATGGTCTGGGTTTTCCAGAGACAGGATAGCTCGGTGCCGCTAATGAGGGTAATCCCGGAGGCATCCGCCGCTGCTTGCGCCTCGGGCAAACCTTCAATGGTGTCGTGGTCGGTCAACGCCAGATGGGACACACCCTGTTCGACGGCCCTGTGTACCACGTCCGCAGGCGCCAGGGCGCCATCCGAGGCGGTGCTGTGGCAGTGCAGATCAATGCAGAAAGCGGATTCTTGGGTTATAGTCACACAAATTCCTGAAGCTAATATGAAATCCTGACAGGCAGTGTACCAGTCAAGCCATTGCCTGTATCACACAATGTCCCGGAGCCTTTCATGTACTACGCCATTATCAGCGAGGACGTCGATAACAGCCTGCCACTGCGGCAAACCGCCCGTCCCGCACATATTGAACGCCTTCAGGCACTCAAGGCCGAAGGTCGGCTGCTGGTGGCAGGCCCGCACCCTGCCCTGGACACACCAGAACCAGGCGAAGCCGGCTTTACGGGCAGCCTTGTGATCGCCGAGTTCGACTCACTGGAGGCCGCACAGAGCTGGGCCGACGCGGATCCTTACGTAGAGGCAGGTGTCTACCAGAAAGTCACAGTCAAACCGTTCAAGGCCGTTCTGCCCTGAGCAGCGACCAGGCTCCATGAGCGTATTGTAATAATACGTTGCTTGAACACCGAGGAAGCTGTGACAAAATTGCGTCTTTAATCGCTGACTGTCCGCCCATCGCAAAACTCAGGAAATATAACCAGTGACGTTCATCCGCTTTATTCTCAGTATCCTTATTATCGTGTCCTCCGTAGCTGTAGCCCAGGCGAGGACCATGTATGTGGACGACCAGTTATACCTGCCTGTTCGCTCAGGCCCTGGCACCCAGTACCGGATCATTGAAAATGCCCTGCCCAGCGGCACACCCTTGGAAGTGCTCGACACCGCCAATGAAAACTACACCAAGGTGAGAACGCCCAAAGGCAGTGAGGGCTGGGTATCCAAGCAGTACCTGACCGACACCCCGATTGCCCGCGACCGCCTGGAACGTGCCACCCGCCAACTCGAAGCCGCCCGCAGCGAACTGAATGAGACCCGGGAGCAGCTCAGCACGGTGACCGCTGAACGCGACGAACTGCGCAATTCCAAAACATCGCTGTCCAGCCGCTCCGAAGAGCTTCAGCAGGAACTCAGAAGGATCAAGGAAGTATCCGCCGACGCACTGAACATTCAAAGGCGCAACCGCGAACTGCGGGAGGAAAACCAGAAAATCCGCAATGACCTGGAAGTGCTGACCGCCGAAAACGAACGGCTGGAAGCCAGCAAGGAATCCGATTTCATGCTGCTCGGCGCTGCGCTGGTGCTGGGCGGCGTCTTGCTGGCCCTCATTATTCCGATGCTCAAACCCACAAGAAAAACAGACAACTGGGCGTAACACTATGAAGGACTACTCGGAAAAGCGCGATTTCCATCGCATGCAGGTGAACTCAGAAATCAAGATTACAGACAGTAATGGCGAGACCTTCACCGGCGTCTGCCGGGATCTGAGCGCCGCCGGGATGCAACTGTATGTTGACCGCGCCGTTGCGGTTGGCGAAGAACTACAGACCGTTCTTCACCCTTCCAGCGACCAGTTCCCTCCCCTGGAAACCGTGTGCGAAGTAGTCCGATGTGAACCAGAGGGTGATGGTTTTCTCCTGGGGGCAAACATCAGCGAAGTGACTCGCTGAAACCAGAAACGGCGGCCATTGGCCGCCGTTTTTGTTCGTACCGGGAAAACCGAAGGTCAGACCAGCGGCTTCTCCGATACGATGATGCCGTTGTTATCGGCATACACGTAGTGCCCCGGCTGGAAGCTCACGCCGTGAAAGGTCACCGGCACGTTCAGGTCGCCCAGACCGCGCTTCTCGCTCTTGCGGGGATAGGTATCCAGGGCCTGGACACCCAGCTCGGTGTTGCCGATCTCATCCACGTCACGGACGCACCCGTAGATAATCAGGCCCGCCCAACCGTTGCTCGCGGCTTTTTCCGCCAGCATATCACCCAGCAAGGCATGGCGCTTTGAACCGCCGCCATCGACAACCATCACCCGGCCTTCACCTGGCAGCCCAACCTGCTCCTTGACCACCGAGTTATCCTCAAAGCACTTAACGGTCACAATCTCGCCGCCAAAGGCCTTGATGCCTCCGTAATTATTGAAGCCAGGCTCTGCGACCTTCACTTCCGGAAACTCGTCACACAGGTCGGGGGTAATAATGTTTGCCACGTTGTCGCTCTCCTTATCCTGGAAATGAATTCAGTCGATCTTTTCGTCGGCCAGGAAGAACCAGGTATCCAGTACCGAATCCGGGTTCAGAGACACGGTATCAATACCCTGGTCCATCAGCCACTTGGCCAGATCCGGGTGATCGGACGGACCCTGACCGCAAATACCAATGTACTTGTTGGCTTTCTTGCAGGCCTGAATCGCATTGGACAACAGCGCCTTGACGGCTTCGTTCCGCTCGTCGAACAGGTGCGCAATGATGCCGGAATCCCGGTCCAGGCCCAGAGTGAGCTGGGTCAGGTCGTTGGAGCCGATGGAAAAACCGTCGAAAT
The DNA here is from genome assembly GCF_050379435.1 of Marinobacter sp. DUT-3. Taxonomy (NCBI): domain Bacteria; kingdom Pseudomonadati; phylum Pseudomonadota; class Gammaproteobacteria; order Pseudomonadales; family Marinobacteraceae; genus Marinobacter; species Marinobacter sp. DUT-3. The sequence goes on along the minus strand of NZ_JBNRMG010000001.1, from coordinate 260,758 downwards.
GCTCAAGGAACTGCTCCGCCAGAATGGCGTTGGCCGGAAGCTCACACATCATGATCACCCGCAGGCCGTTTTCGCCCCGCTTCAGCCCGTTCTCGGCCAACAGGTTCACTACCTGCTCGGCTTCGCCAACGGTACGAACGAACGGCACCATGACCTCAACATTGGTCAGCCCCATCTCATTGCGTACTTTCTGCAGGGCACGGCATTCCAGCTCAAAACAGTCCCGGAAGGTTTCAGAAATGTAGCGAGAGGCGCCACGGAAGCCCAGCATCGGGTTTTCTTCGTCCGGCTCATACAGTGTGCCACCAATCAGGTTGGCGTATTCATTGGACTTAAAGTCCGAAAGACGCACGATAACCTTCTTGGGCGCAAACGCTGCCGCCAGTGTGGAGATACCCTCAACCAGCTTGTCGATGTAAAAGTCGACCGGGGACGGATAGCCGGAAATACGCTTTTCAACCGTCTGTTTGATGTCCCTCGGCAGGCCATCGAAGTTGAGCAATGCCTTGGGGTGAACACCAATCATACGGTTGATGATGAACTCCAGGCGGGCCAGACCGACCCCCTCGTTGGGCAACGCCTGGAAATCAAACGCACGATCCGGGTTACCCACGTTCATCATGATCTTGAACGGAATATTGGGCATGGAGTCGACGGTATTTTCCCGCAGCTCAAAGTCCAGGGCGCCCTCATAGATCATGCCGGTATCGCCCTCGGCACAGGAAACGGTCACTTCCTGACCATCTTTCAGCACTTCCGTGGCATCACCACAACCGACGACAGCCGGAATACCCAGCTCACGGGCGATGATGGCGGCGTGACAGGTACGGCCGCCACGGTCGGTGACGATGGCGGAAGCGCGCTTCATCACCGGCTCCCAGTCCGGATCGGTCATGTCCGTAACCAGGACATCACCCGGCTGAACCCGATCCATTTCGTTGATACTTTCGACAATCTTGACCGGGCCGCTGCCGATCTTGTGACCGATACTGCGGCCTTCCACCAGCACCTTGCCGGTTTCATTCAACAGGTAACGTTCCATGACATTGGCGGCGGCACGGCTCTTGACGGTTTCCGGACGGGCCTGAACGATGTAGATCTTGCCGTCGTCACCGTCCTTGGCCCATTCGATATCCATCGGGCGTTGGTAATGCTTTTCAATGATCATGGCCTGTTTGGCCAATTCTTCCACTTCCGCGTCATTAATACAGAAGCGGTTACGTTCATCCTGCTCAACCTTCACGGTCTCGACAAACTGGCCTTCACCGGGGCTGGAATGGTAGACCATCTTGATGGCCTTGCTGCCCAGGTTACGGCGCAGGACCGCCGGGCGACCATCCTGAAGGGTCGGCTTGTGAACGTAGAATTCGTCCGGGTTAACGGCACCCTGAACCACGGTCTCACCCAGGCCATAGGAGGCGGTTACAAACACCACGTCGCGGAAACCGGATTCGGTATCTAGGGTAAACATCACGCCACTGGCGGCGGTTTCACTGCGCACCATTTTCTGGATGCCGGCAGACAGGGCCACCAGTTTGTGATCAAAGCCGTGATGAACCCGATAGGAGATCGCGCGGTCGTTAAACAGGGAGGCAAACACCTCCTTGACCGAAGTGCGCACCTGCTCCAGGCCCACCACGTTCAGGAAGGTCTCCTGCTGGCCGGCAAAAGACGCGTCCGGCAGATCTTCCGCGGTCGCGGAGGAACGCACGGCGACAGCCATTTTGTCATTGCCATCCTGCAGCTTGGCATAAGCTTCTTTCAGGGCATTATCAAGCACGTCCGGGAACGGCGTATCGATAACCCACTGACGGATACGGGACCCCACCCTGGCCAGCTCGTTGACGTCATTGACATCCAGCTCGTCAAGGGCCTTATCGATCTTGTCCTTGAGACCATCGGTGGCAAGGAACTCACGGTAGGCATGGGCAGTGGTCGCGAAACCACCCGGAACGGTAACACCTGCATTGGCGAGATTACTGATCATTTCTCCGAGAGAGGCATTCTTTCCCCCTACCCGGTCCACATCGGACATTCCCAGGTGATCAAACCAGATAATGTAATCTTCCAAAGCACGTCTCCCTTGATTCATTAGAGCATTCTGCGCTGCGCAGTCTCGAACTGGGCGTGTATGATACTGTAACCTGCGGCAATTACCTAGGGAACCCGTCGAATCCGGAGTTGGACCACACACCATGAAACGAACTGCTTTCTTTATTTCCGACGGTACCGGCCTCACCGCCGAAGCCCTCGGCAACAGCCTTCTGGCCCAATTTGAAAAGATTGATTTCGAAAGGGTAACCGTGCCCTACATTGACGATGCGGACAAGGCCCGGGACATGGTCAAACGCATCAACAAGGCGTCTGAGACCGACCATAGCCGGCCACTGGTGTTCGATACCATCGTCAACAGCGATATTCGCGACATTATATCCACTGCAGACGGTTTCATGGTGGATATCTTCGGCACCTTCCTCAATCCCCTGGAGCAGGAGCTACAGTCCTCCTCCTCCTACTCGGTGGGCAAGTCCCACTCGATAAACAACGAAGGCAATTACGAGCGCCGCATCGCGGCCGTGAACTTCGCGCTCGACAACGATGACGGCGCCCGCACGCGCTATTACGATGAGGCTGATCTGATCCTGGTGGGAGCTTCCCGCAGCGGCAAAACCCCCACCTGCCTCTATCTGGCCCTGCAATACGGCGTGAAAGCCGCCAACTACCCGATCACGGAAGAGGACCTGGATGACCAGCAAATGCCTGGAGTCCTGAAACCCCACAAGGAAAAGATCTTCGGACTCACCATTGAACCGGAGCGGCTGGCAACCATTCGTAATGAGCGGCGCCCCAACTCCCGATACTCGTCACTCAAACAGTGTATGCACGAAATCGAAGAGATTGAACTGATGTATCGCAGGGAGCGGATACCGTACCTGAACACCACGGCCTACTCAGTGGAAGAGATTTCCACCCGGATCATGGTAGCCACCGGGTTGAAGCGGAACCGGTAGATTCCGATTCCTGATATTCCGGAAACAGCCCCGGCGGGGCTGTTTCCGGTGTTTCAGGGCTTACAGCTCCTGAATTTCCAGACCCAGCTGCTCCGCCACCTCGCGGTTTTCCGGACTGGTCACCACGGCGGTACTGGCATTGGCGGGCACCAGCCACTGCCGCGCCACCCGTTTGATATCATCCATCGTGACCGCCAGAACACGCTCGCGGAATCTGGCGCGCTGCTCCGGTGAACGGCCAAACAGCTCGTTATGGAAGGCATGTCTCGCCGCACCAGCCGGTGACCGGGGGCGATCCAGCTGGCCAATCACGCCGAGAATGGATTCTTCCAGTTCCTGGGGATCGTGCTCGGTTTCCTGCAACCAGGTCAGTGCACGGTCAAAATCCTCCAGAGTATCCGCCAGCCTCGGGTCGCGGTATGAGAAGAACCGGAACGTGCCGTTGACGCTGTCCTGCCCTGCACCGCCGCCATAGGCTCCGCCCTTCTCGCGAATCGCCCGGTGCAGGTAACCATTGCGCAGGAAACCGCCCAGCACGGTCAGTGCCGCGGCGTCCTCATGGTCCACGGCCACGGTACTGTACGCCCTGGCGCAGAAGTTAACCTGGGTGGAGGTGAGCCACGCCTGGCGCGTGGTGTAGTTCACCGGATCCATCTTCCAGCCACCAGCTGCGGCCGGCCCGGCGCCCTGCCAGCAGGATTTCAGGTCATCCAGCATCGGGTTCAGCTGCTCTTCCTCACCGATCACCAGGAACTGCCGCGATTGCTGCCGGACCTTCTGGTGCAACGCCGCCAGCCTGGCACAGAAAGCATCCAGTTCGGCGGGATCGTTCAGCGACTGGTCCAACGCCTTGGTGCCGCGGATGGCTTCCAGGCCACCAATGCGGAAAGACAGCCAGGCACCCGGACTCATACCCTGGGACGCCGCTCCCATGGCCAACCCATGACCACTTCCGGTCACAGCCTGCTCCCGACGGGCACGGATCTGGGCAATCAGCTCCCGCACCCGCTCTTTTTCGTCAAAGCGGGCGCCATGGAACACATCGTGCAACAACCGGCTCAACTCGCTGCGATTGCGCGCCAGCGCTTTACCATTGAAGATCAGGTAGCCTGACAGGTCCTGGACGTCATCAACACGCCCCTTGGCCGAGAAAGAGACGCCGATGCCGCCGGATTCCGCAGAAATGCGGTCCTGCATCTGCAGGTAATCCAGCTCACCACATCCCACTTCGGGAATCAGCGTGGTGTAATACGGCAGCAGCAGGAGTTCCTCTTCGGTCAATTCAGGTACCGGCAGAACAACCTGTTGGTAGACCAGGCCGTTGGTGCCACGGGCAAACACCGTTGCCGCGATATCACCATCGTAGCGGCTCTCCGGCTCCGGCATCTGCAGGGGCACGTCGGTCAGATCCACTTTCGGCAGAATGGAATCGTCATCCTTGCGCTGCTGGCGCTCTTCCAGCGCCTGGGCGCGGTCAACAATCTGCCGTACTTCCTCTTCCGTCAGTTCGGCCTTGCGACGCGCCAGTGCCTCGCGAATGGCCTGCTGACGGCGGCTTTCCAGCTTGTCATCGGGGCGCAGGGTCAGGGTTACCCTGTGCGGATTCTCCAGCAGTTTCCTGCGGATCAGGTCCGGCACATAGCGGGGGTCGCGGATTTTCTCACGCATATCCGCCAGCACCGGCTCCAGGTCCAGCAGCTCCACCGGGTCGCCGCCATGAACCATGGGAGCAATCGCTTGCATGATCAGCTGCAACCCGTACGGGAACTGATCACCGGCAATTTCACGCTGATGCAGCTCAAGCTGATGCAGGATCGCTTCCAGGCGCTCCTCGCTGACGCCGTCTTTGACCACCTTGTGCAGGGTGCCTTCAATTAACTCTTCCAGCGCCTTGTGTTGCTCCGGCTCGCTGCCTTCAATGCCGCAGACAAAGGTCATTTCCCGGTTGGAGTCCTCCAGCCCGCACATGGGTGACGGGGCGTGGCCGATATCCGTGGTCTCCAGGGCCCGCATCAACGGCGAGGCGCTGTTCTCCAGCAGTACCGCTGACAGCAGCTGGCCTTCCAGATTTTCCTGCAGGTCAAAACTGTGGCCCAGCAACCAGCCCATCACGATATGGGTCTTGTTCTCGGTGCTTTCGCATTCGTTGACGGCATACCCCTGCTCGACCCGCACCGGCGCAAACATGCGTTTTTCATCCCGTACCGGCAGCTCAATGTCCTGTCGATCGAACCGCTTCAGGGCCAGCTCCTCAAAGCGCTCATGGTGCTCATGGGCAGGAATATCGCCGTAGGTGGCAAAAATCGCGTTACTCGGGTGATAGTGGTGACGATAGAATTTCACCAGGTCGTCATAGCTCAGATCAACAATGTGATCCGGCTCGCCGCCGCTGTTGTAGTGATAGGTGGTGGTCTGGAACAGGTGGCTCGACAGGTTCTGCCACAGCTGGGAGGTGGGCGCACTCATTGCCCCCTTCATTTCGTTGTAGACCACGCCCCGGTAGACCAGATCGGTCCCGGGATCGTCCGGCTTGTCGAACTCCAGGCGGTGCCCTTCCTGGGCAAAGTCCAGCGGATCCAGCTTGGAAAAGAACACCGAATCCAGATACACCGACAGCAGGTTATCGAAATCCTTGCGGTTCATGCTGGCGAACGGATAGGCGGTCCAGTCGCTGCTGGTGAACGCGTTCATGAAGGTGTTGAGCGAGCGGCGAATCATCATGAAGAAAGGATCCCGCACGGGATAACGCTCGCTGCCGCAAAGCGCGGTATGCTCCAGGACATGAGCCACACCGGTGGAGTCCATCGGGAAGGTGCGCAAGGCCACGAAAAATACGTTCTCGTCGTTATCGGCAGCCATGTGCAGATGCCGCGCGCCGGTTTTGCGATGACGATACTCTTCAACCGTCAGGTTCAGAGTCCCAATCCGGTGACTGCGAAGCTTCTCAAAAGCCGGATGGGTTGCGTTGTCGATCACTGCAGCCATTCAATCTATCCTGTCTTTAACGATTTTAGACTTGTAGGGTAACACGTACTATCGATTATCATGCATCAGTCCTGTTAGCCAACCAGTCAGCCCTGTAGCCCATTAAGGTAGTATCCGAATCCATGACCACAGAAAGCCGAAACGACGCCAGCCAGGATCTGACCGACGCCGCCAGCGAGCCTGCTCCAAAACCCGCCGCAGCCACGGCGAGCCCCGGCAAGGGCACGGTACAGGCCCCGGAAGTAGCGGCCTACTGGGCGGAGCGCCGCCGCTATATCGAACGCATCCGCAAGGTTCCCGAAGTCAGACAGCGTTACTGGCGCGAGGCCGGCATGTACCTGCTGCGCCGCATTCTCTGGTCGTTCGGATTCTTCCCCATATTCCTGGCCTTCTGGGTACCATTCGTGCTCTCCAGCTTCAACCCGGTGGTGATGGCGACCGACCTGATTCCGATGCTTCAGGGCTTTGTCGACTCCAACCCGGAAGTTCAGGCTAACACCATCAGCACCATGGCCATTGCCTGGGCCTCCGTAGGGTTCTTCTTCCTGGTGTTCGACTTCGTGCTGACCCCTTTTCGTTCCCCCTATGAATACGAGGCGGATGTCTACATGAGATCCTGGGAACAGCTTAACCATGACCAACTTCCGGACAAAGTGTGAATTGTCCTGCATTATCGATAAGTTCAGATACTTTCTGTTACATAACATTGCAATCAGTGGTTAAGATGAAGGCGTCCGGAATGCAGGAATGCGAGGTTTCCCATGGTCGACGCCAGACCACTGTTGTTCGTCAATGCGCTGGCCCTGATGCTATTGGTCACGGCGGGGTTTGCCTCGGTCCGCCAGGACACATCGCTGACCAATACACCTGCTAACAAAGATGAAGCCCCGCAAGTCGCCCTGGCTGACTCCGCCACGCAGCCTGAAGACAAGACTCCGCCAACACCCGACACCCAACGCATCGAGACTGAGAACGAGGCTTCACCCCCCTCCCAAGCCGAGGTTCGCAACCTCCCGGCCGTAGAGCCCTTTACCATTGCCCCCATGCCGGAATCCGCAGACACGATGGCCGTCGCCGAACCGGCAGCCGCCCTGGAGCCACAGCCGGACGTTCAACCGCAACCCGCCGAACCGGAACCTACGACCGCCAAGCTGGTTCTGCGCTCCAACGTTGTCGGCGACACCGTCACCATCAACGGTCGCGAATACGGCGCCACCCGGCTTGATCTGGAACTGGATCCGGGCAGGTACGAAGTCACCATCAGCAAGGATGGCTTCAAACCCTGGAGTCAGTCCGTTGCCCTGACAGCCGGGCAGTCGAAAACCCTGATGGGACGGCTGAGCCCCTACACCACAGTGAACTACCGGGATGGCACCTGGATTGGCGGTTTGAAAACCGGAGACGGCACCTACGAAAACAGCGAAGGGCTGCGCTATGAAGGCCACTTCGAGGATGGCCAGTTCCACGGCCAGGGCACCCTGACCCGGGGCAACGGCGACATCCTCACCGGCCAATGGGCCGAAGGCAGACTGAACGGCCATGGCTCCCTGACCACGACTGACGGCATGTTCTATGTGGGCGGCTTCCGACAGGGCGAGTTTCACGGTCAGGGCAGCCTTACCTACCCCGACGGTCGTCATTACGAGGGCGAGTTTTCCAATGGTGATTTTCACGGCTCCGGCGCCGAAGTGTTTGCCGACGGGAAAAAATACGAGGGTGAATACATCGAAGGCAAGTTTCACGGTAAGGGCCTGCTACGCAATCCCAACGGCAGCTCCATTGAAGCCACCTTCAAATACGGCGAACCCTATGGACAGGTTCGCCTGACAACCGCGGCTGGCGAGGTATTCACCGCCCGCACCACGGAACCCGGTGTTTGTTATCGGGACAAGAGTTACCGGGCTACCCAGTGCCCGCAACTGGACGGCTGGTAAATCACCGGCCCGATAATGAACGCATAGCTGTAACAGGTTGAGGTTGTGACATGGCGATCAAGAACGCACTCCTGGTAGACGACTCTAAGGTGGCGAGGTTTGCCCTGAGCAAATTGCTGGAAAACCATGAATTGAAAGTCAACATGGCCAGCTCCGCAGAAGAGGCTCTGGACTTTCTCAATAGCCATAACCACCCGGACGTGATCTTCATGGATCACCTGATGCCCGGCATGAATGGCGTGGAAGCCACCAAGGCCATCAAGGGCAACCCGGAGACCGCGGGCATTCCCGTCATCATGTGTACGTCCCGGAAATCCCCCTCTTTTATGGAGGAAGCCCGTAATTTCGGCATCTACAACATCCTCACCAAACCGCCTCACACCGAGGGACTGACCCTGGTCCTGGAGCAGCTGACGAGTGATGTCTCCAACGGTACCCTGCCCGAGCCCCCGCAGCCGACGGTCACATCGCCGGAGCCAGCAGAAGAACCACCGACACCAGTGAACGGAACAGCAAACCTTCCTGAGGACGGGGATCTGGCGGAGCAAGTTGCCCGCTCGACAATCAAAACCCACATCAACAACCGCCTGCACGAACTGCTGAGCGATCTGTTTGATGAACAGTTCGATCATCTGAAACGAGCCCTGGACGAAGCCGGCAAAAAGCAGGCAGCCACCGTTGACGAGAAACTTGGAGCGCTGGCCGACCTGGTGGAAGAACGCACCCGCAACCTGCGGGATGAAGTGGCCGCCGAGGTCAACCTCAACTTGGGGCGGGAACTGGCGGAACTGCGCATGGATCTGTCGCGCACCAACGGTTTTACTGGCAACCACATGGCCGAACTCAAGGACCACATTACCAGCGTACAGACCATTGATACGGAATTCTGGCAAACCCTGCAGTCTGAGGCCATACAGCAGGCTCACGAGATCTCACGGGAAACAGCGGAAGACATTGCCCAGCGCACCATTGATCTGTACGTGGCCCGGCAGCACTCTTCCACATCGAAATTCTACACCGTTGGCCTGACCATCAGCCTCAGTATTTTCACAGTCGGGATCGCCTGGTTGTCGGGTCTGTTTGGCTGAGGCGCTTCCACCGCGCCTGCCGCAATGAAAAGGCTGATAGGTTCCGGGGATTTTTGGTAGAATCCGCCCATCAATCAACCTCATCCTTTTCGGACTTCCCGATGAATCACCTGTTTGTGGACAACCTCACCGTTATTGATTTCGCTTACCTGGACCCGAATCGCGGCCTGGTGGGGGAAAGCTGGATTGCCGATGTGGTCCTCGGCGGCGAGCTGGACGAACAGGGCATGGTGTTCGACTTCAGCAACGTGAAGCGCACCATCAAGCGGGTGATCGACGAGCGCGTGGACCACCGCCTGGTGGTTCCCCGTGGCTATGATGGCCTGGCCTGGACCGAGGAAGAACCCGATACCTTTACCTGGACGCTGACGGACGGCTCGCGGATTGTGCATCGCTCACCGGATGAAGCCGTCGTCTGGCTGTCCTCGGAGCGGGTTTTGCCCTCGGCCGTGGCCGCACTGCTGGAGCGGGAGTTGATGGCCGTATTGCCGGGCAACGTCACCAATGTTGAGGTCCACCTGCGCGAGGATGTGATCGAAGGGCCCTATTACCATTATGTCCACGGCCTGAAGAAGCATCTGGGCAACTGCCAGCGCATCGCCCATGGTCACCGCTCCCCTATCCGCATTGATCGCAATGGTCACCGTGATTATGAACTGGAAAAGCGTTGGGCGACGCTGTGGCGGGATATCTACGTGGGTTCGGAAGAGGACGTGACCCAGCGGTGGGTGGCCGAGGACGGCGTTACCTACGTGACCTTTGAGTATGAGGCCAACCAGGGCGAATTCGCGCTGACGCTGCCGGAGCGAAGGGTTTATATGCTAGCGACAGACACCACCGTGGAATTGATCGCCGCGCATATGGCGGATCAGCTCAAGGCGGAGTTTCCGGAAGAATCCATTCGAGTGAAGGCTTACGAAGGGGTTGGCAAGGGAGCTATTGCTTCACGCTAACTCCCTTCTCGCCAGACCTTGGCACTCACTTTTCTTCAGACACAAAAAAACCGCCCGAAGGCGGTTTTTTTGATGGCTTTCCGGTGGACTAAACCGTCAAGCCGCATTGGCGTCCCCTAGGGGGTTCGAACCCCTGTTGCCGCCGTGAAAGGGCGGAGTCCTAGGCCACTAGACGAAGGGGACTAGAAATTGGTGGAGCCAAGCGGGATCGAACCGCTGACCTCAACACTGCCAGTGTTGCGCTCTCCCAGCTGAGCTATGGCCCCTCAACGGCTGCGTATATTAAGGATCCGCCCTATGGGCGTCAACCTCTTTTCTTCAATTTTTTCAGTTTTCTGAACTTCCCTGTTCATTCCGTTCATTTCTTCACCAAAGCGGTTATTCCGCGAGCAATGCGGCGTATTCTTTTTCCACTCGCTTGGTTTCTTTCTTTGAAAAGCCACCCAATACTCCCAGGGCGTGACGCAACCGTGAACGGGTCATGTCCGGTCCGAGCAATGCCATGGAGTCCATCACCGACCAGGAATTGGGCGTGCCGGCAATGGCCACGAAGATGGAGAACATGAAATCGCCCATTTTCAGGTCCATAGCCTTGGCCAGGGCTTTGATGTCGGCGAAGATGTTGTCCTTGCTCCAGTGGCGCTGGGCTTCGAGCTTCCACAGGGTGAACTGGAGCACTCGCTTGATCTGGGCTTCTTCCAGTTTGTTGTGGGTAAAGTCCTCCGGTTTGAGATTGAGCATGCCGGAGAACATGAACGCTGCCATCGGTGCAACATCGGAGAATACTTCCGCCCTGCCCTTGATGTGCGGGATCAGCGCGCGCAGTGCGTCTTCGTTGAACCACCAGTTGCGCATCTTCTCCACGAACTGATCGTCGCTCAGGTCCTCACGCAGCCACAGGCCGTTCAGCCAGCGCAGTTTTTCCACATCGAACACCGGACCACCCAGGGATACCCGCTGGATGTCGAAGTTCTCGACCATCTCGTCCAGGGTGAACTTTTCCCGCTCATCGGGCATGGACCAGCCCATACGACCGAGGTAGTTGGTGACCGCTTCCGGCAGGAAGCCCATACGCTCGTAGAAATTGATGCTGGTGGGATTCTTGCGCTTGGACAGCTTGCTCTTGTCCGGGTTACGCAGCAGCGGCAGGTGGCACAGCTCCGGCATATCCCAGCCGAAGTACTGGTACAGAAGCTTGTGCTTGGGCGCAGAATTGATCCATTCCTCACCCCGCAACACATGGGTGATGCCCATCAGGTGATCGTCCACCACGTTGGCCAGGTGATAGGTGGGCATGCCGTCGGATTTCAGCAGGATCTGGCAGTCCACCTGGGACCAATCGATCTCAATGGTGCCACGCAGCATGTCGCGGATTTCACACACGCCCTCATCCGGCACTTTCATCCGGATCACATAGGGATCGCCAGCGTCCAGGCGACGCTTCACTTCTTCCTCCGGCAATTCAAGATTACCCTTGATACCGGGGTTCAGGCCCTGGGCCTTGCGCTCTTCGCGGATGGCTTCCAGTTCTTCCGGAGTGCGGAAACAGTAGAACGCATGGCCAGCGGTCACCAGATCCAATGCGTATTGACGATAGGAATCCTTGCGCTCGGACTGGCGATACGGCCCGTGTGGCCCGCCGACATCCGGGCCCTCGTCCCACTCCATACCTAGCCAGCGCAGGGCACGCAGGATGTCCTGCTCGGACTCGTCGGTGCTGCGGGCCTGGTCGGTATCTTCAATACGCAAGATGAACTGGCCGCCATGCTGACGGGCAAAGCACAGGTTGAACAGGGCCACGAAGGCGGTACCAACGTGTGGATCACCGGTGGGTGACGGAGCAATTCGGGTACGTACGGTCATGTAACGATCCTGATAGATAAGTGGCCGACTGGAAAGCCACGCATTATAACGGCCCAGAACGGATTTCGCATGATTGGAGCGACCCGATCTTTAATCAGCAGCTCGCTTGTTATATTATAACGTTCCAATCCTGTTTCAGAGCACGACACCATCATGCCTAACAAATCACAAGCCAGCGCCGCGGTGCTGGGACTGGCAGCGCTGCTGAGCCCGCTTTCAGCACTGGCCGCCACCAACGTCGTTACCTCCATCAAACCGGTGGAACTTCTGGTCAAAGCCGTCGCACCGGACGATGTCGAAGTCACCAGCCTGGTCCCGGCAGGCTCCAGCCCCCACAACTACACTATGCGCCCGTCACAGCGCCGGGCGCTGGAGAATTCCGATGTCATCTTCTGGGTTGGCCCGGAAATGGAAACGTTCCTGTCCCGCCTGCTGGGTGGTGAAGAATTCAGGGAACGCACAGTGTCGCTGATACACGGCGATGACGTACCCCGGGCCGACGACACTGACCTGCACCATGATGACCACGGCGACGATCATCATGACGACCACGGCGACCACGATGAACCTGGCCACGACGCACACGGCCATGACCATGGCGCAGGTGAAGACCCTCACATCTGGCTGGATCCGGTACTGGCCCTGGAAATGGCAAAAGACATCCACAAGGCGCTGTCACAACTGGAAGACGCCAACACAAAGGCCCTGGATGCAAACCTGGCGCGATTCGAAAGGACGCTCCTAGAGGCTGAAGAAGACATTCAACACCGCCTTGAGCCACTGGCCAACATCAGCCTGTTCGCCTATCACGACGCTTTCACGCGATACGCCGGGCACTTCAACCTGAAGCTGGACGGTATTCTCACCCTGAACCCCGAACTGTCTCCGGGCGCCCGGCACATTGCCGAAGTTCAGGACAAACTGCGCAAGGCCAATCAGCCCTGCCTGCTGACCGAACCCCAGTTCAACCGCCAGTGGTGGCGTTCCATCACCCAGGGCCTGGACATTACGTTCAGCACCTGGGATCCGCTGGCCACCGAGATTGAATCCGACCGGGACGGCTACGTGAACTTTCTTCAGGGTATCGCCGACAACGCGCTGACGTGCCTACCAGAGAATGCCCAGTAACAACGGAATCGTGATCATGGCCAGCAACGTCTGGCCACTGATGATGCCGGCCATCAGGGGCGCGTCACCACCGAGCTGGCGCGCCAGTATGTAGGACGAAGTTGCGGTGGGCAGCGCCGCCAGCAACACCGCCACCTGCACCAGCATACCGTCCAGCCCCAACAATAGCGCCAGCCCGGCGGTAATCAGCGGAAACGCTACCAGCTTGGCCACCGACGACACCAGGAACGGCATCGACGCGCCCCGCAACGCCTTCAGTTGCAACCCCGCCCCTACCGTCATCAGCCCCATGGGCAACGCCAGATCGCTCAACGGCGCCAGAATACCGGCAATCAGCGGGTGGAACCCGATCTGGAAATAGCTCCAGATCACACCAATAACCGACCCCACAATCAGCGGGTTGGTCACTATCGCTTTCAACACCGGCCGCAACCGCAGTGGCCCCTGGCCCGCCGCCAGCGAGAACATCAGAATGCACAGCAGATTGAGCAACGGCACCTTGACCGCCACGGCAATGGCAATCAGCGATAGCCCGTCGTCGCCCAGCAGCATGCCGGCCGCCGCCAGCCCCACGTAAGAATTGAAACGGATACCGCCCTGAAAAACGGAAGAGAACACCGGTCCTGGCCAGCGCCAGAACCACTGCAGCAACGTCAGCACCAGTGTCATCACCAGCAGCATGGCCACTATCAAAAGCAGGATGTCGCCATAGGCGGAGGCGGGCAAGCGGGCCTGGCCCAGTTTATAGACCAGCATGGCGGGAAACAGCGCGTAGTAGGTGAAGCGCTCCGCCTGCATCCAGAAGCCTTCACCGGGGAAGTTCCAGCGGCGGAACAGGTGCCCCATCACAATCAGCGCAAACACAGGCACCAGCGCCTGAACCATTACCGGCATGTTGAATTTCTCCCGAACCCCACTCTCACAAGGCCCGAAAGGATAACAAAGTTAGCAGGCTAGCGTCTTGATAAGGTCTGCCTTATTTGCGCCACAGCCTGCGCAGCACACCACGGGTGACCGACGCGGGTGCGGATTTGGCAATGGGCCACAACGCGCGGAACTGCATCGAGATTGGCCGGTGCAGGCGCGGCTGCTCCACCTGCGCCCAAACCTGGGCGGCCACCACATCCGGCGTCAGATTCACGCCAAGACGCTCGAACAGCCGCGAGCCCTGCTCGTTCTGCTGAACCATGCCGGTATTCACAAACGGCGGCATCAGATCGCACACACGAATACCGTGGGGCTCCCATTCAATATCCAACGCCTCCGTCATCGCCCGGACCGCGTGCTTGCTGGCCGAATAGGAGGCAAAATCCGGAATCCCGTAGGCGGCAGACGCCGAACTCATATTCACCACCTGGGCATCCGGCGTCGCCTTCAGGTACGGAAAAGCGGCGTGCAACACCGTCATCAGCCCGATCACATTGACCTCAATAATGGCCCGATGCGCCGCCATACCGATCTCCTCGAACGGCCCCACCTTCAGAATGCCGGCATTGTTGTGCAGCAACCGCAGTTGTCCGTTGGTGCGCTCGGCAAAATCCGCCAGCCCCTGCTTCACCGATGCCTCATCCACCACATCCATCACATGGGTACTGCAGCGGTCCTCACCCAGCTCGTGCCGCAGCGAGGCCAACGCCGACTCGTCCCGGTCTGCTGCCCCGACAAACCAGCCTTTGGAAGCAAACAGAAGCGCGGTTTCGCGGCCGATGCCAGCGGCGGCGCCGGTGATGAAGATGCATTCTTTCACGGGAAGTCCTTGGAGTTATTGTGTTTCATTAGGGCCTGCCGCGGTGAGCCTCCCTGATTGACCGGGCAACTCGGGCCGACAAGCCCGCGTACTTTTCCAACAATGCTGATACGGTGGCCGACACTTGGCCGCTCAACTGATCATCCACCGCACGCCTTGCCTCAACCAGAGTGCTGCCGCGTTTCAGCTCCAGCACAGTCAGCGCCATACGCCGATCAGATTCAAGAATATGGAAAGCCAGCCACCTGGCAAGATAGTCGAAAATGTCCGCAAGCACCTGCTCTTCACGGGCCTTACTGCCCCTGAAAATCTGAATCTGCGCAAAAAAGAGTTGGTGGCTGTCGTGATGATTCCGGACTGCGTCCCCGGTACCCAGACCCTCACGCCAGATAGCTTCTTCGGACTTGAAGTGAAACGCCGCGTAAGCAAGCAACTCATCAAGGATGTGTTCGCAATCCACCCTGGCGTCACCGGAGACAAAATGTTGGGCCAGCCGATTCAGAATGTCGACCAGCACCCGGTGTTGCTGATCAATCTCATCGATTCCGGTCTCAAAATTCCGGTTCCAGGGGAACGGTTCGAGAGTAGCGGAGCCCGTCTCATGATCCGGCATGGTGAAGCCCTCCCCGGCTGGGCGCGTCATTGCAACCAGCATATCAGGGAGGCCACAGGAGAGCCTTGTCCAAGATCAAGGCGGGGAGACACACCCGCTTAGTCCGAAAGCCGGGCAGGCCCCATCTCTATCAACCGAGAAGCAAGCCGTACACCATCACCAGCACCAGCACGATCTGGATCAGGAAGAACGTCGCCCGCAGCAGTATCTGTACAAATGACGTGCCGCTGATATGTACCAGGCTTTGAGCCATTCGTGCATAAAGAACAAACGCCGCCAGAGTGTTGACCACGTCCAGACGATCCATCAGGCCGGCGACGACGACAACCGATGCAAACACCGCGAAATTCTCGATACAGTTCAGGTGCGCGGCCTTGGCGCGCTGCAGAATAGGCGCATCACTCGGCTGCTTGTTGCGCTCCCAGCTGTCGATGGGTTTTGCACCGGTCAAGGCCTGGGGCACTCGGGGAGTGGCGTAGATCAGCGCCAGAATCAGCATCCATCCGGCGTACAACAAAACAGCGGTATAAGCGGTCATTCATTCTTCCTTATTATTGAATTAAAACAGGCATTGCCCGTTGGTGTCTTGCACTCATCATGACATGTAATCGCTGCCGGTCAGCTTGGCTCTCCGAGCCATTTTGCCTTGGCTTTCTCAACCAGCGTGCGGGCATCGTGATTCCACGGATGAAATCCCGGGCTATAGAACTTGAGATAGGATGGCAGAAGTTTGCGAAACACCCCGGGCTTACCCCACATATAGTTCAGGGCGCCGGCCCAGGACTTCAGATTGCCCAACTGGCCGTCTTCCTTCATCAATTGCACCAAATGGATACTGGTAAACACCGGGAAAATCACACTCACAATCAGCATTTCCTGCAGCCGCACGCTCTCACGACCACCAACGGCCTTGAACACATCAAAAGCCACCGCCTTGTGTTCGGATTCCTCAATGGCGTGCCAGGCCCAGATCTTTGCCATGCGCGGGTCCATTTCTTCCAGCGCGTCATACTTCAACAGGAATTCTTCCGCCATCAGCGCGGTGAAATGCTCAACCGCCACGGTGTGGGCCAGTTGCCGTTCGGGGCTGAAGTTCTTACGCATCCAGTCCATGAACGCCTGAATTTCGGCCTCCAGCCGGCCGAGACCGACGCCCCGCTCTTCCAGAAAGCCGTTCAGCAACTTGTGCTCCCGGGAGTGATGCGCCTCCTGACCAATAAATCCGCGCACGGCTTTTTTCAATTCCGGATCGGTGATGCGGTCCTGGTAATGGCGTACCGAATCGATAAAGAAGGTCTCCCCCGGCGGAAACCCGGAGGACAACGCTGCCAGTAACAGGGTTTTGACCGGATCGTTGTCCCACCAGTATTTGGGCACATCCCCTGCCAGGTCGATATTCGGGCGGCGCACCTGGGGAATCACGCTCAGGGGTGGTTTGGCGAGCTTACGTTTCTGTGAACGAATAGCTTTGAGGTTAACGACTGAAGTCATCGACAGTCTCCGGTATGGGGGATTTCTTGTAATCTGGCCCATAGAGTACTGGTCAGATGGATACCTCCGTGAGATGTTTGGCGGACAAAGCACTTGTCATTGGTGGCCAATGTTCGACGGATCTCCACAGACCATCACAGCTTCAGAGATGCCCGGCTGGACCCGGCAGCCCAACCAGCCCGTGACCTATCCCCGCATGTTTGTCGCGTCGGCGGTGGAACTTGGCGCAAACCACAGCGGGATCCTTCAGCGCGCAGGTGTGTCGGCTGAGATTCTGGACGACCCCGCAGGGCGGATCTCATACCTGCAAACCCTGCAGCTTTTCGAGGCGGTTCACGCCGCGATTGACGACACCGCCCTGGGCTTCGATACCGGCCTACGCTTACCACTGACCGCCCACGGCAACCTGGGATACGCATTGATGTGTGCCCCCACCCCACGTGAGGCCATTTCAATTCTGGAGCGGTTCTGGCACTTACGCGGGCGCGGCACACTGATGACAGTGAGAGAATCGGAAACCGATCTGTTCTTTGAGATCGAACCGGAAGTGCCCATCCCGGTTCCACTCCGGGAAATGATGTTCAGTTCCATTCTGACCAGCATGATTCGGGGCATGGAGTTCGTGTTGCCCATGCTGCCCAATGAGCGAGAAATCTGGTTATGCGGACCGGAACCCGGGGGTTATAGCAGCCGACAGCTGCAAGTGCCTGGCGTGAGGTTCAATATGCCCCGTGCTGGCGTGGTTCTGGGCGGTGACAGATCCTGGCTGGACCAGCCATTACCAACCGCCAACCCGGAAGGGTTGGCCCAGGCGCTGGCGCAATGTGAACGGGAAAGCGCGCTCACAGAGATCGATAACGACATTGCCCGCCAGGTCCGCGCCCATTTGGTGCTGGGCCAGAATGGCTACCCCGCCCCCGAGCAGCTGGCTGCCAATCTGTGCCTGACAACAAGGACATTGCGCCGACGGCTGCATGAGCGGGGCCTGAGTTATAAGCAGCTGCTGGATGATGTCCGGCGGCGGGACAGTTGCCATCTGCTAGCGACTTCCGATCTGGAGATTCAGAGTGTTAGTGAGCTGCTTGGTTTTGCGGATCCTGCGAATTTTACCCGGGCTTTCAAGAGTTGGACGGGATTGGCTCCGCGAATGTGGCGACGCAATAATTCTCAGCTTCGACGCTAGCTCACCGCCTTGAGCCACCAGAAACATTTCGCAAAAGCCTTACGGCCAGCGGGTTCGCTTTCCTGATACAATAATCCCCGTTTTCAATTGCTCCGTAGATCACAACAGCAGATGACGGATAGATTCAGATTGGGCAGTCAATGACCGCAAACAGCACAACAGGCAACGTCGACCATTCACCGGCAATGAGTGTAAGCACCGGATCAGAGCCCTCCCGGAAGTTCTGCGTGGCGCCAATGATGGACTGGACTACCAGCCACTACCGCTACCTGGCGCGCCAGCTCAGCCGCCACACCCTGCTCTACACGGAAATGGTCACCACCGGTGCGTTGATTCACGGCGATACCGCACGGTTTCTGCGTCATGACGAGGCGGAGTATCCGCTGGCGCTGCAGCTTGGCGGCAGTGATGCCGGTGAGCTGGCCCATTGTGCGAAGCTGGCGGAGCGGTACGGGTTTGATGAGGTGAACCTGAATGTGGGCTGCCCCAGTGATAGGGTGCAGAACAATATGATCGGTGCCTGTCTGATGGGGCACCCGGACAAGGTGGCCGAGGGCGTGCGGGCGATGATCGACGCCACGGGCCTGCCGGTGACGGTCAAGCACCGCATCGGGATTGACGGGCGGGAGTCCTGGGATGATCTGTGCGAGTTTGTTGAGAAGGTCGCGGCCGCCGGTTGCCGTACGTTTATCGTCCATGCCCGCATTGCCATTCTTGAGGGCCTGAGCCCTAAGGAAAACCGGGACATTCCGCCGCTGAAATACGACTGGGTGTATCGCCTGAAGGCCAAATACCCGGAGTTGGAGATCATCATCAACGGCGGCATCAAGACCTTTGAGGAGTGCCACCAGCACCTGGAGCACACGGATGGCGTGATGCTGGGCCGAGAGGCGTACCACAACCCGTGGCTGCTCGCCGGTGTAGACCCGGAATTCTTCGGCAAAGCGACACCGGTGCAAAGCCGCCATGATGCCCTGCGTGCCATGCTTCCCTTTATCCAGAGTGAACTGGAGCGGGGCGTGTTCCTTACGCACATGTCACGTCACCTGCTGGGACTGTTCCATGGGCAGCCCGGCGGTCGGCAGTTCCGCCGCTACATCAGCGAGAACGCCCATAAACCCGGGGCCGGGCTGGAGGTCATCCAGGAAGCCCTGGCGAAGGTGAAGGAGCCATCGGAGCCAGTAATAGCGACGGCTTAATCGGGTCTATACGTTTTGTTGTCTTGTTCCTGTCAGACCAGCCCGTTATTGTAGGGAAAACAATTCAGACAGGACGACAGGACGACGAATGACCAGCAAGCTTGAACAACTGAAAGCCATGACCACGGTGGTTGCCGATACCGGTGACCTGGATGCCATCGCCCAGTGGCGCCCCGAGGACGCCACCACCAACCCCTCCCTGCTGCTGAAAGCTGCTGCGTCAGACGCCTATCGCCCTATGCTGGACAAGGCCGTTGCCATGGCAAGCCAGCAAGGCGGCTCTGACGCCGAGCAACTGGGCTACGCCACGGATGCCCTGGCCGTGCTGGCCGGACGCGAGATTCTGGAACTGATTCCCGGCGTGGTCTCCACCGAGGTGGACGCCCGCCTGTCTTTCGATACCGACGCCACTCTGGCCCGGGCTCGCAGGCTCGTCGACCTGTACCGGGAGCAAGGTGTGGACACCAGCCGGGTGCTGATCAAGATCGCTTCCACCTGGGAAGGTATTCGCGCGGCGGAGCAGTTGGAGAAAGAAGGCATCCATTGCAACCTGACGCTGCTGTTCTCGTTTGTGCAGGCGGCGGCCTGTGCCGATGCCGGGGCTTTCCTGATTTCACCGTTCGTGGGTCGTATCCTGGACTGGCACCTGGCCCACAGCGGTCGGGACAGCTTCCCGGCAGCGGAAGATCCCGGCGTCCAGTCTGTGTCCCGCATCTATAATTACTACAAGGCCAACGGTTTCAAGACCGTGGTGATGGGCGCCAGCTTCCGCAATCTCGGTGAAATCGAGATGCTGGCCGGCTGTGACCGCCTGACCATCAGCCCTGCCCTGTTGCAGGAGCTGAAAGATGATACCGCGCCGCTGTCGCGCCAGTTGTCACCGGCCACTGCCTCCAGCTCCGATGGGTTCGGTGCGATGGATGAACATCTGTTCCGCTGGGAATCCAACGAAGACGCCATGGCGACCGAGAAGCTGGCTGAAGGCATTCGCCGCTTTGCCGCAGACCAGATCGAGCTGGAAGGTCGTGTCAGGCAACTGGCAAAAGCGGCGTAACGGTCGTAAATATACAGGAGAACCCTTCAGGTCATGATCGAACGTCTGAAGCAATTATTTGCCCCTACCGAGGCAACCCGTGAAGCACCGGACCCGCACTCTCTGGCCGTCGCTGCCACAGCGCTGATGGTCCAGCTCTCGCGCATTGATAACAATGAGGATGAGCGGGAACTGCAGACCATTGTGGATTGCGCCGTCAATGCCCATGAGGTTACCCGTGAAGAAGCCGAGGACATCCTGCAGGATGCCCTCAGCCACGCGGATGACGCCACGTCACTGTATGAGTTTACCGGCCAGATCAATGAACACCTGGACCAGACCGCCAAGCAGAG
Source organism: Marinobacter sp. DUT-3 (assembly GCF_050379435.1). Lineage (NCBI taxonomy): Bacteria > Pseudomonadati > Pseudomonadota > Gammaproteobacteria > Pseudomonadales > Marinobacteraceae > Marinobacter > Marinobacter sp. DUT-3. The sequence goes on along the minus strand of NZ_JBNRMG010000001.1, from coordinate 240,177 downwards.
CCTGCTGGAGAGCATCTGGCGGGTGGCATTTGCCGATGGCCGGATCGACAAATACGAGGAACATCTCATTCGCCGCATGGCCGATTTGCTGCATCTTAATCACCGCGAATACATGCAGGCTCGCCATCGTGCGGAAGGCGCGGACTGACTGTTAAAGGAGTCAACATGCTAGCCATTCTCCACCCCGATACGCCACTGGACAGCGACGCCTACCGGCAGACCATGCATTTCCTGGAGAACCTGCCGGGCGTCTCGGTTCGGGTTCATGAGGTTCAGGGCGCCAGCCAGCGGCTGACGGAAATCTACCTGCTGGGTGACACCAAGTCTCTCGACAAGGAAGAGATTGAAGCCCTGCCGGCGGTGGAGCGGGCTATCCGGATTTCCGATGACTACCGTATTCTGGGCCGCCACCGCGATGACAGACGCCAAAGCGGCTTTACCTACAACGATGTGGAATTCAGTCAGTCCAACCTGAACATATTCGCCGGGCTGTGTGCGGTTGACGTGCCCGAACACGTAGAGATGATGATGCAGGCGCTGGAAGATCATGGCGAGGTCTGCACCCGCATGGGCGCCTACAAGCCGCGTACCAACCCCTACTCCTTCCAGGGGCATGGCAAGGGCTGTCTGCCCTGGGTGTTCGAAAAGGCGGGAAAACATGGCATCAAAGTCATCGCCATGGAGATCACCCACGAGAGCCATATCGAAGAGATAGACACCTGCCTCGAGAAACTGGGCCGCCCCACCGGCGTGATGCTTCAGGTGGGTACCCGTAATACCCAGAACTTTGAGCTGCTGAAAGCCATTGGCCGCCAGAGTACCTACCCGGTGCTGCTGAAACGAGGCTTTGGTATCACTCTGAACGAGTCCCTGAATGCCGCCGAATACCTGGCCAGCGAGGGCAACGCCAACGTTATTTTCTGCTTGCGGGGCATGAAAACCGAGGCGGGCCAGCCCCACCGTAACATGGTGGATTTCGCCCATGTGCCGGCGGTTAAGCGGCTGACGCGTATGCCGGTGTGTGTAGACCCGTCCCATTCCGTGGGCAGCCGTGAGAAAGCGCCGGACGGCGTTCTGGATGTCATGCACGCAACGGCTCAGGGCGTCATTGCCGGCGCCAACATGGTGCTGGTGGACTTCCACCCGAAACCGGAGAAAGCCCTGGTGGACGGTCCACAGGCGCTGCTGATGAACGAATTGCCCGCTTACCTGGAAGATATCCGCCTGTGTCACGACACCTGGAAAAAACGCCAGGCCATTTATCAACGTCTTAAGGAATCAGCAACAGAATGATTGTCTACGGACACCGTGGGGCCAAGGGAGAAGCCCCGGAAAATACACTGGCCGGATTTTCCCACGCCTACCGGCACGGCATCCGCCATTTCGAACTGGACCTGGTGTTGTCAAAAGACGGCAAGCCGGTGATCATCCATGACCTGACGGTTGACCGCACCACCGGTCAGAAAGGCGCCGTGACCAGCTTCACCAGTGAGGAACTGGCAGCGATGGATGCGAGAAAGGGCGCAACCCCATCCTGGTCCAGAAAGGTCGGCATACCGGCCCTGGAAACACTGCTGGACGCATTCGCGGATCTGGAGCACCTGCAGCTGGAGGTCAAGAAAGACAACCGTCAGCGGCTGAACGTATTGTGCAACCGCCTGACTGAGATCATCCAGCGCAGAAACCTTTACCAGCGGGTCACCGTGACCTCGTCAGATGTCTGGTTCCTGCAGCAAATCCGGCGGCGGGACAAGAATATCACCATTGGCCTTGTAGCCGAGCGCAAATTCCCGCGCCCGATCAACGTCGCCTCACGGCTGCACTGCGAGTTCCTGTGTGTAAATTGGAAGATCTGTTCGAAATCCCTGGTGGACGACGCCCATCGTCGCGGCATGCATGTGTCAGCCTGGACCGTCAACCGGATCCACGACATGCTGGAACTGGAGCAGCAGGGGGTCGACAGCATCATTTCCGACTTCCCCACCAGTACCCGCATGTACTTTGACAATCGCGCCCGCTCCCTGATCAGCCTGCCCCGGGGAAATGCCACGGAGAACAAGTCGGAAGACGCCGCCGTATCCACGAGCTGACATCACAGGCACAAAAAAACCGGGGTGCGGATAGCCGCAGCCCGGTTCCCGTCAGCCACACCGATCAGAAGATCCGGTTCAATCCGTTCAATGCCGCTACCCGGTAGGCTTCCGCCATGGTCGGGTAGTTGAACGTGGTATTGATGAAATAGTTCAGGGAATTGGCTTCCCCTTCCTGGTTCATGATGGCCTGGCCGATGTGCACGATCTCCGCCGCCTGGTCTCCAAAGCAGTGAATGCCGAGAATCTCGCGGGTCTCGCGGTGGAACAGGATCTTCAGCATACCCACGGCTTCGCGGGTGATCTGGGCGCGGGCCAGATCCTTGAAGAACGCCTGACCCACTTCATAGGGCACCTTGGCTTCGGTCAGCTCGCGCTCGGTCTTGCCCACGGAACTGATCTCGGGAATGGTGTAGATACCGGTCGGCACGTCCGATACGAAGCGGAAGAATTCGTCGTGCAGGATATCGGACGACGCTGAGCGGCCCTGATCGTAGGCGGCGCTGGCCAGACTGGGCCAGCCGATCACATCGCCAGCGGCATAGATGGTATCCACTTCGGTACGGTAATGTTCGTCCACCGCCAACTGGCCACGGCCGTTGGGCACCAACCCGACGTTATCCAGGCCAAGTTTTTCGGTGTTCCCGCTGCGGCCATTGCACCACAGGAAGGCATCGGCACGGATTTTCTTGCCGGATTTCAACGACAGCACCACACCATGATCATCGCCATCAACCGATTCGTATTCCTCGTTGTGACGAACCAGCACGCCGTTATTACGCAGGTGATAGCTCAGAGCATCAGAAATCTCGTCATCCAGGAACGTCAGCAGACGGCTACCGGGGTTGATGAGGTCAACCTTCACACCCAGGCCGGCAAAAATGGACGCGTATTCCGAGCCGATTACACCGGCACCGTAGATAATCAGGGTACGGGGAGTATGGGACAGGTTCAGGATGGTGTCCGAGTTGTAGATCCGGTGGTGGCGGAAATTCACATCCGGCGGCAGGTATGGCCGGGACCCGGTGGCAACAATGGCCTGTTTGAAGTGCAGGGTCTCAACTGACTTGTTACCGCGGACTTCGATGCGGTGCTTGTCCAGAAATGACGCACGGCCAGTGATCAGATCTACCCGATTACGGGCGTAAAACTGGGTTCGCAGGTTAACCTGCTTATCGATCACCTTCTGGGCATTCTGCAACACCCGTGGAAAAGAGAACCAGCGGGGCTCACCGATATCCCGGAACATCTGGTTGGTATTGAAGGTGATGATCTGTTTGACCGAATGGCGCAGCGCCTTGGAAGGGATGGTGCCCCAGTGGGTGCAGTTACCGCCAACCGTGGGCTTGTCTTCGATGATCGCGACACGTTTGCCGTGTTTCGTCGCATTCATCGCTGCGCCTTCTCCGGAAGGGCCAGCGCCGATAACGACGACGTCGTAATGATGTTCTGCCATGCGTGCAGTGACTCCTTATCTACGTCGTTAAAATGTGTTCTTATTTATTGGTGCGGGATCAGCGATCACCGGTTTTGCTAGCGTCGTAGCTCAGCTCATCCGCCGTCTTGCCCTCATTGGCAAGGCGCTCGTTTTCCTCTTCACACTTCTGCGTATTCCCGCCACATATGTCACAGGACTTGCTGATACCCAGGGCACCAATGCCGCCGCAGGTACCGCTGATCGGCTTGCGGCCGAAAATCACACCGATCGACATGGCTGCCACCAGCATGGAAACAATCAGTAAAACCAACAGAAAGGTACCCATAAGCCCTCCCCTAATCTGCCAGGTACGCGGTAAATGCGGGCGTGTAGTGAGTCTCAAACCCGTTATCACCTCGTACGATGAAGTAAGCCGCCATGTTTTCACGGGTGGCCAGTGCCTGTGCCCGCTCATAGCCCATGACGTTGAAACCGGTCGCCAGCGCATCCGCCAGCATGGTGTTCTCGGCAATCACTGTGACGGAAGCAAGTTTGTGCCGAATTGGCTTACCGGTCTCAGGATCTATTGTATGCGAATAACGCCGGCCTTCCGATTCGTAATAGTTACGATAATCACCGGAAGTCGCCATGGCCTGGCTATCCAGCGCCACCACACGATTAATCTGACGGCGCTCCGAAACGGGCTCCTCAATGGCCAGACGCCAGGCATCGCCGTTGGGTTTGCGGCCATTGACACGAACTTCGCCGCCTATCTCCACCAGGTAAGCATCTATTCCCGCCTCCTCAAGATAGCGGGCAACCACATCCACCGCATAGCCCTTGGCAATCGCCGACAGATCGATGTATTGAGGACGACGGGTCCGCAACGCTGGCGGATCTGCCCTCAATTCGATGTTCTCGTATCCGGTCTGGCCTAGCTTCGCCTTGAGTTCTTTATCGTCGGGGACTTTATCGGGCCGGGCATCGGGGCCGAACCCCCAAAGGTTGACCACCGGACCGATCGTGACATCAAACGCCCCTTCAGTGAGATCGGATACATCTGCCGCCACAGACAGCACTTCGTAGAGAGGTTCAGAGAGCTCAATCCATGCCGACTGGTCCTCCCGATGGTTAAGGCGGGAAAGCTCCGAATCCTCGCGCCAGGTCGACATGGAAGCGTCTACATCTTCCAGAACCTGTTCAATACCGCTTCCCAGATTCTCAAGGCGGGACTCATCCTCGGTCAATACGACGTTGATATGGTACTGGGTGCCAAACACCGGGCCGGCAATTTCCCAGATCTTTTCCTCAGACTCAAACGAACAACCCGCCAGGGCGGCAACAGCCAGCGCCCAGAAGACGCTGACCATTGCCACCCTGACGGGCCGAAACATGCAGGATGTCATGTGAGTAAACTACCCTCCGAAGTCATCCAGCATGATGTTCTCGTCCTCGACACCCAGATCCTTGAGCATCTTGATTACGGACGCGTTCATGATGGGGGGCCCACACATGTAGTACTCACAGTCTTCAGGGGCCGGATGGTCCTTCAGGTACTTATCATACAAGACGTTGTGGATAAACCCTGTCGGGCCTTCCCAGTTATCCTCCGGCAGCGCGTCGGACAGGGCTACGTGCCACTCGAAGTTGTCATTTTCCTCGGCCAGACCGTCAAAGTCTTCCACGTAGAACATCTCGCGGACGCTTCGCGCACCGTACCAGAAGCTGATCTTGCGCTTGGAGTTCAGGCGCTTGAGCTGGTCGAAAATGTGGGAACGCATCGGCGCCATACCGGCGCCACCGCCGATAAATACCATTTCGGCGTCGGTCTTCTTCGCAAAGAACTCACCAAACGGCCCCATGACCGTTACCCTGTCGCCCGGCTTCAGGTTGAACACGTAGCTGGACATGATGCCCGGCGGATAATCCGTGCCTGGAGGCGGCGTGGCGATACGGATGTTGAACTTGAGAACACCCTTCTCTTCCGGGTAGTTCGCCATGGAATAGGCGCGAATGGTCTCTTCCTTGTTGATCGCCTTGTAACGCCAGATGTCGTGCTTGTCCCAGTCTTCATGGAACTCTTCCTCGATATCGAAATCCTTGAAATCGATCTCGTAGGGAGGGCACTCCAGCTGCACGTAACCGCCAGCACGGAAGTCAACTTCCTCACCCTCAGGCAGCTTCAACACCAGTTCCTTGATGAAAGTGGCCACGTTGTGGTTCGAGACAACCTCGCACTCCCACTTCTTGACCCCGAAGAATTCCTCCGGAACTTCCACCTTCATATCCTGCTTGACAGGAACCTGGCAGGACAGGCGCCAGCCTTCTTTCTCTTCACGGTTGGTGAAGTGGGTCTTTTCCGTGGGCAGCATCGCGCCGCCACCGTCCAGAACCTTACACTTGCACTGGGCACAGGTGCCGCCACCGCCGCAGGCTGATGACAGGAAAATGCCGTTGTTTGCCAACGTTCCCAGGAGCTTACCACCGGCCTCAGTGGTCAGGGTGTGCTCCGGGTCGTCATTGACTTCGATAGTCACATCACCGGTGCTTACCAGCCTGGACCGTGCCGCGAGGATGACTGCGACAAGGGCCAGTACGATAACGGTGAACATGACCACGCCGAGAATAATTTCTGTACTCATGGTCTCGCCTTTTCGTTAAACCGAATCACCGGGTTGATTACAGTGAAATACCTGAGAATGACATGAAGCCTAGGGACATCAGACCAACCGTAATGAAGGTGATACCCAGGCCACGCAGCCCCTCGGGAACGTCGCTGTACTTGAGCTTCTCACGGATACCGGCCAGGGCCAGTATTGCCAGCGCCCAGCCAACACCTGCACCAAACCCGTACACCACGCTTTCACTAAAGGTATAGTCACGCTCGACCATAAACAGTGAGGCGCCCAGGATGGCGCAGTTCACTGTAATCAACGGCAGAAACACCCCCAATGCCGCATAGAGGGTCGGGATGTACTTATCCAGTATCATTTCCATGATCTGGATAAGTGCGGCGATGACACCGATATACGTAAGCAGGCCAAGAAAGCTCAGGTCAACATTCGGCAAACCTGCCCACGCCAGAGCGCCTTCACGGAGAATGCTGTTGTACAGCAGGTTGTTCACCGGGACCGTAATGGTAAGCACCACAACAACCGCGATACCCAGACCGGCGGCAGCCTCGATCTTCTTGGAGATCGCCAGGAACGTACACATGCCCAGGAAGAAGGCCAGCGCCATGTTCTCGACGAAGATGGCCTTCAGAATCAGACTGATATAATGTTCCATCAGAAGGCCTCCTTAACGGTATGGCGAGACATCTTGTAATCAGGCTCTTCAACCTGCTCCGGCTTCCAGGTGCGCAAGCCCCAGATGGCCAGGCCGATAATGAAGAACGCGCTCGGCGGCAGCAGCAACAGACCGTTTGGCACATACCAGCCACCTTCGTTCACCACCGGCATCAGGGACACACCAAACAGTGACCCGGCACCCAGAAGCTCACGGAAGAACGCAACGAAGATAAGCAGCACCGAGTAGCCCAAACCGTTACCAACGCCGTCCAGGAAGCTCAGCCACGGGCCATTCTTCATGGCGAAACCTTCCGCACGGCCCATCACGATACAGTTGGTGATGATCAGTCCAACAAATACCGACAGCTGCTTGGAGATTTCGTAGGCATAAGCCTTGAGTATCTGGTCGACCACAATAACCAGTGACGCGATGATGGTCATCTGGACGATGATCCGGATACTGCCCGGAATCTGGGCACGCACAAGAGAAACCGCCAGGTTGGAACAGGCTGTTACCGCGATAACCGCCATACACATAACCAGGGTTACGCTCATGCTGGTAGTTACCGCCAGCGCGGAACAGATACCAAGAATCTGCAACGCGATCGGGTTGTTACTGAAAATCGGTTCGAAGAGAACCTGTTTGGCTGAAGCGTCTGCCATGATCAGACCTCCCCTTCACGAAGTTTTTTCAGGAACGGTGCGTAGCCACGGTCACTCATCCAGTAGTTAACCAGCTGCTGCACACCGCGGCTCGTCAGGGTCGCACCGGAGAGCGCATCAACCTTATGCTCCTTGTCAGCAGCATCGGCGCTTACGCCACCTTTAACCAGGCGGATCTGAGGCTCTTCCAGCTCATCGCCGTAGACTTCCTTACCAACCCACTGACTTTTCCAGCGGGGGTTGTCCACTTCGCCACCAAGACCCGGTGTTTCAGCGTGGGAATAGAAGCCCAGCCCTTCAATGGTGTTGGCGTCGCCTTCCAGGGAAACAAAACCGTACAGGGTGGACCACAGGCCGTACCCGTGGACCGGCAGAACCACACGTACCAGTTCGCCGTTTTCAGAGAGCGTGTAAATTTTGGCCACGTTCGGGCGGCGCTTGATACCTGCCTTGTCTTCCGACGATGGAATGTTGATGGACATGGCAGGATCGGACGCGGCTTTGTACATATCGTACTTCATCGGATCCTCTACCCCGACCTCGGAGGGTTCGACATAGTCACCACTGTCCAGGTCCAGCAAACGCACGTCAAAACGGGAGAAATCCTCCTCAATTTCGTCGGCGCTCGCACCTTCCTTCAACATACCGGCAGCCGCCAGGATGTTGGTTTTGATATCCAGATTCTGGTTCTTGATCTGTGCCGGTCTGAGAGACACCGCGGCGGTGGAAACCACAACCGAGAAGACAATACTCAGTACCAGGGCAACAAGCAGCGTTCTGGAGACAGTTTCTTTAGCTTTAGCCACGAGCGAGCCTCCGTTTGATGTTGGCCTGAACCACGTAGTGATCCATCAACGGTGCGAACAGGTTGGCGAACAGGATGGCGAGCATGATGCCTTCCGGGAACGCCGGGTTAACAACGCGAATCAGCACGGTCATCACGCCGACCAGAATACCGAAACACCAGCGACCGGTGTTGGTCATGGCTGCAGACACGGGGTCGGTTGCCATGAACATCATACCAAAGGCAAAACCGCCCATGACAAGGTGCCAGTGCGCCGGTACATCAAACATCGGATTGGTGTCGGAACCGATGATGTTCAATAGTAGTGTCATGGCAATCATGCCGATGAGAACGCCCCCAACGATGCGGTAAGACGCAATCTTCATGATCAGCAGGATGATGCCGCCAATCAGAACCGCCAGGGTGGAGGTTTCGCCCACGGAGCCCTGAATGGTGCCCATGAACGCGGACATCCAGCCAATCTGCTCCTGCAGGGCTTCCAGACCGCCACTGGCGGCCCAGCTCAATGCGGTAGCGCCACTGAAGCCATCGACAGCCGTCCATACGGTATCACCGGAGATTTGTGCCGGGTATGCGAAGTACAGGAACGCACGACCGGTGAGCGCCGGGTTGAGGAAGTTCTTGCCGGTACCGCCAAATACTTCCTTACCGATCACCACACCGAAGGTGATACCCAAAGCCACCTGCCACAACGGAAGATCCGGCGGGCAGATCAGCGCAAACAACACGGAGGTCACGAAGAAGCCTTCGTTGACTTCGTGGCGGCGAACGGTGGCAAACAGTACTTCCCAGAAACCACCTACAACGAAGGTCACGAGGTAAATGGGCAGGAAGTACGCCATACCGTAGACGAAATTATCCCAGATACTGGCAGCATCGTTACCGGCCAGGGCGCTGATAAACGCAGTACGCAGGCCACCGTCACCCATCAGGGCATCCGGATTTTCAGCGAGGAAGCTGTTGGCCTGGAAGCCAATATTCCACATACCGAAGAACATGGCCGGGAAGGTACACAACCACACGGTGATCATGATGCGCTTCAGATCAACGCCGTCACGAACGTGAGCCGTGGTGGAGGTTACACTGCCAGGCGTGTAGAAAATGGTATCGACGGCTTCGTAAAGCGCGTACCAGCGCTCGTACTTGCCACCTTTTTCAAAGTGATGCTCGATGCCATCGAGAAACTGTCGGATTGCCATCGTATTAGCCCTCGATCTCGATTCGGGTCAGGTTCTCGCGGAGAATCGGACCGTATTCGTATTTACCCGGGCACACGAAGGTACACAGCGCCAGATCTTCTTCATCCAGTTCCAGTGCACCCAGCTTCTGTGCCGTTTCCGTGTCGCCCACAATCAGCGAGCGCAGCAGCTGAGTCGGCAGGATATCCAGGGGCATGACCTCTTCATACGTGCCCACCGGCACCATGGCACGTTCACTGCCGTTGGTGGTGGTGGTGAAGTTGAAAAGCTTGCTGCGTGCCAGCTTGGACAGGTAGATGTTCAGCACCGAGAACTTGTTCGGCCCCGGAGACAGCCAGCCCATGAACTCACGCTTATAGCCCTCTTCCAGAACAGATATCTGGTTGGCAAAACGACCAAGATAAGCACAGGGACCGTCACCACGACGACCGCCGAACACCGAGCCGGAGATCATGCGTACATCGCAGTCGGTGGCCAATTCGTCCTTCAGAAGCTCGTTCAGGTTAGCGCCAATACGAGTGCGGATAAGACGCGGCTTAAGGGCCTTGGGACCACCAATGGCAACCACCCGCTCCACCGGCAGTTCTCCGGTTTCAAACAGCCTGGCAATGTCGATCACATCCTGGTAGCCAATCGACCAGACCACCTTGTCACCGGCAATCGGGTCAAGGTAATGGATATGGGTGCCTACGTTACCGGCCGGATGAACACCATCAAACTGGTGAACTTCGACGCTATCCGTTTTGGGAACAGGCACATCCGAGCCAGGCTTACCGGTGACAAACACCTTGCCAGTGGTCAGCTTGCTCAGGATTTTCAGGCCTTTTTCAAACGCCGCGCTGTTTTCCCGGATGATAACGGTCGGGTCAGCAGCCAGCGGGTTGGTATCCATCACAGACACAAAAATGGAATGAGGGGCCGTATCGATAGCCGGCACCTTGCTGTAAGGACGTGTCCTCAGCGTGGTCCACAACCCGGATTCCACCAGGTTATCGACGACCTGCTGCCGCTCCAGGCCGGCCAGGTCCGCCTCGTTATAGCGAGCGAAGGTTTCGGCATCGTCACCATCGATCTCGATGACAATCGACTGGAAAACACGACGCTCACCACGATTGATCTCTTTTACCACACCGGCAGCCGGGGAGGTATAACGCACGCCTTCGGTCTTCTTGTCCGTGAACAGCAGCGTACCGCGCTTGACACGGTCTCCCTCTTTTACAGCCATCGTCGGCTTCATGCCGTTATAGTCAAAACCGATCAACGCCACGTGGCGAACGGGTTTGCCGTCAGTAATGGTCTGCTCAGGAGCGCCGCTGATGGGAAGATCCAGGCCTTTTTTGATCTTGATCATTAGCCTTATCCAATCATCAGAAACTATTCGATGGATTTGTAACGTCGGTCCCTGTGGCCCAGATTCCCTTGCCGGGATGCACCAGGATGGCTGCACCGACGCAGCGAAAGCTTACAGGTTGAGGTTCACCTTGCTTTCGGCAAAAGGGAAAGATGAGAAACGGGTGCCAGACGTACCCAAAATCGCGCCAATTATAGAGATTATGTCATCCTATTTCCACCTGAAACCCGGCGGAGTTTGTGCTCGAACGTAACACAACCATGGTGGAATTCAGGCCAAAAAGAAACCCCGGCAGCATAAGCTGGCGGGGTTTCTGAACAATTTGCCACTGCGAAGGGCCGTCAGGCGCTCCACAACAACAGGCGCTCTACCACTAAAGCATCAGTCGCGAGCACGCTTCGGGAAGATCGGATATGTCACACCGGCCATCTGGTTGACGCAGCGGACCACCTGGGCACTGTAACCGAACTCGTTGTCGTACCACACGTACAGGATCACACGCTTGCCACCGGCAATCGTCGCCTGGGCATCAACAATACCGGCGTGTCGAGATCCAACGAAATCAGTGGACACCACTTCCGGGGAGTTCACGAAATCAATCTGCTTCTGCAGCTCGGAATGCAGCGCCATTTCGCGCAGGTATTCATTCACGCTCTCGACACTCACATCCGCTTTCAGGTTCAGATTGAGGATGGCCATGGATACGTTCGGGGTCGGAACCCGGATGGCATTGCCGCTGAGCTTACCCTTCAGTTCCGGCAAAGCCTTGGCAACCGCCTTGGCAGCGCCGGTTTCAGTAATAACCATGTTCAGAGCGGCACTACGACCACGACGGCTACCCTTGTGGTAGTTATCGATCAGGTTCTGGTCGTTGGTGTAGGAGTGGACCGTTTCAACGTGACCATCCTCGATACCAAACTCGTCGTTGATCGCTTTCAGCACCGGAGTGATCGCGTTTGTAGTACAGGAAGCGGCCGACAGAATCTTGTCTTCGTCGGTGATCCAGTCGTTGTTGATGCCGTAGACGATGTTCTTGATGTCGCCCTTGCCGGGTGCAGTGAGAATGACCCGACTGACCCCCTTGGATTTCAGGTGCAGCCCCAGACCATCTTCGTCACGCCAGATACCGGTGTTATCAACAACGATGGCGTTATTGATTCCGTACTGGGTGTAGTCGACCTGATCCGGCCCCTTGGAGTAGATCACCTTGATGTAGTTGCCGTTAGCGATCAGCGCCGAATCTTCCTCATCCACGGTGATCGTGCCGTCGAAGGGACCGTGCACGGAATCGCGGCGCAGCAGACTGGCACGCTTCTCCAGATCGTTCTCGGCACCGCCCTGACGAACCACAATCGCACGCAGGCGCAGGTTGTTACCGCCACCGGCTTTCTCGATCAGGATGCGCGCCAGCAGACGACCGATGCGACCAAAGCCATACAGGACCACGTCCTTTGTGCCGTTCCCGGCATCTTCCTCGGACTGGGTCGCGTACTGCCCCACAACGGGACCAATCTCGCGGTTAAGGAATTCCTCCAGCGAGCCGCCTTCAGCCTTGAACTTGACCGCCAGCTTGCCAATATCCACATGGGCACGCCCCAGATCCATGCTGTCCATGGCCTGCAGGATCGGCAGGGTGTCGTGAACCGACAGCTCGCTGTCCTCTACCTGACGGACGAAACGGTGAGCACGAATGATGCCGATAACTGACTGATTGATGATTGAGCGGCCGTATACGGAAGTAACCACATTATTCTTGCGGTATAGGCGGCCGATCAGCGGAATCATGGCTTCCGCAGTGGATTCTCTCTCAGTCCAGTTAGACAGGTGCTGGTTAATCTGTTCGTGACTCACGCTTGAACCTCTGCAGTTGGCACTTGGAAAAGTTGGGCGCATATTATCCAACTTAAAATGCCAGACCGCAAATACTGCCGGCATACCTACCATGACAGCCACCGTTGCGACCGGTAGAATACGCGCCTCGCCGCCCCGGACTTAAACTGCAGGAGAAGACAAACGCCCATGACTGACGGTGCATCCTCACTACGCTCCCGCCCTGCCCTGGTGGCTCCGGAATTCCCGGCAAAGGCTGCCGACCACCGCACATGGGGCCAATTGCACGGCAGCAGCGATGCACTGGCCATTTGCGAAAGCGCAAACCGGCACCGGGGCCTGACGCTGGTCATTACCCGCAGCACCGACGAGGCCATTCGCCTTGAACAGGCCATGCGCTTCTACCTCGGGCTGCCAGCCGAGGAAGACGGCACGGCCGTAACCGGATCGGGCCTTGAGCTGCTTTCACTGCCAGACTGGGAAACCCTGCCCTACGATCTGTTTTCGCCTCACCAGGACATTACATCCCGCCGGATTCGCACGCTGCACCGCCTGCCATCAACCCGCCACGGGGTTCTGGTGGTCCCGGCACGCACCCTGATGCATCGCCTGCCCCCGGCTCAATACCTTCAGGGCAACACCCTGCTACTGGAGGTGGGACAGACACTGGAAATAGACGAGTGGCGCCTGCAACTGGAATCCGCTGGCTACCGTCACACCGAGAATGTCTACGAACACGGTGAATACGCCGTTCGCGGCGCCATTCTTGATATTTTTCCGATGGGCGCGACGCAACCCTACCGGATCGACCTTTTTGATGACGAAATCGAGACCCTGCGCACCTTTGACCCGGAAACCCAGCGTTCGATTGATCGTATCAACAGGATCGAACTGTTGCCGGCCAATGAATTTCCGTGGAATAAGGAGGCCCGTTCCGGTTTTCGCAACCGCTGGTTCGAGCATTTTCCCAATGCCGACAAGGACGCCCCGATCTACCAGGACGTCAGCCAGGGCATCACGCCTCCGGGCATCGAATACTACCTGCCGCTGTTTTTTGATGAATCAGCGACGCTGTTCGACTACCTGCCGGAAGGCACTCACGTTTTCACCGCTGACGGCCTGAACGACGCCATCGCCCACTTTGACGCGGATACCCGGGCGCGATATGAAGACCGGCGCCATGACCGCTTGCGTCCGATCCTACCGCCGACCGAGCTGTTCCTGCAGCAGGACGAGCTGTTCGGGCAGCTCAAGCGTTTTCCCCGGGTTACCCTCACGACCACTACGGCAAGCGCCGCCGGCTCCGAGAATTGCAGCACCGACGAACTACCCGACGTCGCCATGGATGGTCGTGCAGCGGACCCCGCCGCTCGTCTGAAACGGTTCATTGAAGCTTTCGGCGGGCGCGTGCTGCTGTGCGCGGAGTCCTCCGGTCGCCGGGAAGCCCTGATCGACAACCTGGCTGACCACAATGTAAAACCGGCAACGCTGAACAACTGGCAGGCGTTCCTGGAAGACACCGATTGCCCGCTGGGCATCACCATCGCTCCCATGGAACAGGGACTGGTGCTGCCAGGAGAACACCTGGCACTGGTCACCGAAACCGCCCTGTTCGGCGAGCGGGTACTGCAGCGCCGTCGCCGGGAAAAACCTACGGAAGTGGACGATTCCGGCTACCGCGACCTGTCCGAGCTGCGCATCGGCGCGCCAGTGGTTCACATCGACCACGGGGTCGGCCGCTACAAGGGCCTGGAAACCATCACCGTGGAAGGCGAAGCCAGCGAGTTCCTGATGCTTGAGTACGCCGGCGGCTCGAAACTGTACGTTCCGGTGTCCAGCCTTCACCTGATCTCGCGCTACACCGGTTCCGACACTGAACACGCCCCTCTTCACAAACTCGGTACCGAGCGCTGGAGCAACGCCAAACAGAAAGCCCTGGAGAAAATCCGCGACACCGCCGCCGAACTGCTGGATGTCTACGCCCGCCGCGAGGCCCGCAAAGGATTCACCTTCGAAGACCCCCAGGAAGCCTACCGCGCCTTCGCCGCCGGCTTCCCCTTCGAGGAAACCCCGGATCAGCAGGTGGCCATTGAATCCGTTTTCGAGGACATGACCAGCGAACGGCCCATGGATCGACTCGTTTGTGGCGATGTGGGCTTTGGCAAAACCGAAGTGGCCATGCGCGCGGCGTTTATGGCGACGTTCTCCGGTAAACAGGTAGCGGTCCTGGTGCCGACGACACTGCTGGCACAGCAGCATTACGAATCCTTCCGTGACCGCTTCTCCGATACAGCGGTGAACGTGGAACTGCTCAGCCGCTTCCGCAGCGGCGCCCAGACCAGCAAAGCCATGGAAGCGATCGAAGCCGGCAAAGCGGATATCGTGATCGGCACCCACAAACTGCTGCAGGGCGACGTCACATTCAAAAACCTGGGACTGGTGATCATTGACGAGGAACACCGTTTCGGCGTACAGCAGAAGGAAAAACTCAAGGCGCTACGGGCGGAAGTGGACATGTTGACGCTCACCGCCACGCCGATTCCCCGCACCCTGAACATGGCCATGGGCCACCTGCGGGATCTGTCCATTATCGCCACGCCCCCGGCGCGCCGGCTGTCAGTGAAAACCTTCGTGCGCCAGCGCGATGACGCCATGGTCAAGGAAGCCATCCTGCGGGAAATCCTGCGGGGCGGCCAGGTGTACTTCCTCCACAACGACGTGGCCACCATCCAGAAAACCGCCGAAGACCTGCGCCGACTCATTCCCGAAGCCCGTGTGGGCGTGGCCCATGGCCAGATGCGGGAACGCGAACTGGAACAGATCATGTCGGATTTCTACCACAAGCGCTTCAACGTGCTGGTGTGTACCACCATTGTGGAAACCGGCATCGACATCCCCAGCGCCAACACCATCATCATTGAACGCGCCGACAAGTTCGGCCTGGCTCAGCTGCATCAGTTGCGGGGCCGGGTTGGCCGCTCGCACCACCAGGCCTACGCCTACCTGCTGACACCACCGCCGCGATCGATCACCACCGACGCGAAAAAGCGCCTGGAAGCCATTTCCGAGGCCCAGGATCTGGGCGCCGGCTTCATGCTGGCCACTCACGACCTGGAAATCCGTGGCGCCGGCGAGCTGCTCGGTGAGGAGCAGAGCGGTCAGATCGAGAGTATTGGCTTCACCCTGTACATGCAGCTGCTTGATGAGGCGGTCAAGGCCATCCGCGAGGGCCGCACCCCCAACGCCGACCTGCCCCTGAGCCACGGCACCGAGATGAACCTGCGCATACCCGCGCTGATCCCGGACGATTACCTCCCGGACGTCCATAACCGGTTGATGCTTTACAAGCGCATCGCCAGCGTCAGCAATAAAGATGAATTAAAAGAACTTCAGGTTGAGATGATTGACCGCTTCGGATTATTACCGGACCCAGCCAAAAACCTGATCCATCAGAGTGAACTTCGGCTGCGGGCGGAAGCCCTTGGTATCGTCAAGATCGACGCTGGCAAGGAGTGGGCCCGGCTGGAGTTTGGGGCATCGACACCAGTCGACCCTCTCGTTCTGGTTAAAAAAGTGCAATCCGCACCAGACCAGTACCGCCTGGAAGGAGCCAACAGTTTCCGGTTCCGGCTGAAGGATGACTCAACCAATGGTAAACTCGACGGCATTTCCGACATGCTCGGGCAGTTGACTCCCTGAATTTCGGACCTGCCCGCCAAACGATAGCAACTGACATTGTGGAGTAAAGCCCTTGCGAATGCCCGGTTATGCCCTGCCCGGAAAGGCCCTGATCACCTTCACCGCTGCCCTGCTGGCGCTTGCGCCGTTGCTTGCCACTGCTCAGGAGGGACACCTCTACCGGGCGGAAATCGTCATTGTTGAACGGATTGTTGATCCTGGAAACGTTGAGGAACACATGGCCAGCCGGATGCCCGAGCCGGCGACCAATGTTTCGAAACAGATGAAGGTAATCCGCGAGGACGGCAGCGTGGGCACAACGCTCCGATTGGCGCCCGACAGCGACCTGAGATTGCAGTCCGTCGCCCAACGCCTGGAGAACAGCGGGCGTTACCGGGTACTGATGACAGCAGGCTGGTACCAGTCATTCCCGCCGGACTACGACGGCGAACCGATGCAGATCGCCGTTGGTGACTGGCTGGCGGGCGCCGGCCACCGTGAAGTGGAAGGCCAGATTACGATTGACCGCCAACGCTACCTGCACGTGAACGTGAACCTCAACCACTGGCAGTCGGCCGCCAATGCGGCTTATCCCGTTCAGGAGAGTACTGAGGGGATTGCACAGCAACCGGCAGACAGCGCTCCCCCGGCGGAGCTTCTTACCTGGATCCGCGAGACACGTCGCATGCGCAGCGAGGAAATCCATTTCCTGGACTCCCCCACCATCGGAGTTCTGGTGTTCTTCAGGCCGGTTGAGGGCTGAGCGCCCCCAGCCCGGCCATGGATTCCTCAAGAATCCGCTTCACCCCGGACATTCCCTTCTCAATGGCGGCCTCAATCTCTTCCATCGTAATGATGTGATCGGATTTGCCGGCCGCCCAGTTGACCACCAGCCCCAGACACACGTAATTCATCTTGAGCTCGGCCGCCAGCGCCGCTTCGGGCATACCGGTCATGCCGACCAGGTCGCACCCGTCCCGCTCCATCCGGGCAATTTCCGCTGCTGTTTCCAGACGCGGTCCCTGGGTTGCCCCATAGACACCGAAATCGGAAAACGACAGATCCAGCGCTCTTGCCGCCTCACCCAGCACCTGTCGAGCAGGCTTGGCGTAGGGAAAGGTGAAGTCGATGTGGGTTACTTCCTCTAGCTCACCTTCAAAAAAAGTGCTCCCGCGGCCCCAGGTATAATCAATAATCTGATCCGGAATCACGATGTGGGCAGGCCCCATGGCCTTGTGAATCCCCCCCACGGCATTAACACCGACCACGGTCCTGACGCCAGCGTGGTGCAAGGCCCAGAGATTCGCCCGGTAGTTCACCTGATGCGGCGGAATGCGGTGAGGATTGCCGTGACGGGACAGGAAAATGACAGGCTGATTGCCCAAGCGGCCCTCAACCAGAGCCGACGAAGGCTTGCCCCACGGAGTGTCCAATTCGCGCTCGCCGGTGATTTCCAGTCCGGACAGGGTGGTCAGTCCCGTTCCGCCGATAATGCCGACTGCCGCCGGCGTCTGTTCGTTCGTCATGCCTCGCTCCCGTCAATCACCATTGCCGCCCCCCGTCGCTTCCGCAGCCGATCCGTACCGGGTGCGCTGGGAGGCATGGGACTTGTCCGACCCCTCATCGTTGTTCTCAATAGGCCCTTCATCGTCACTGGCCGCGCCGGATTTTCCGTTGTCGGCGCTGGCCAGCCGCACGCTGTCCGCCACATGCAAGGTGCGCGTCGGGAACGCCACTTCCGCACCATGGCCCTCGATAATCTCACTGATTTTCAGCAACACATCCTGCTTCACCTCGTGATACTTCACCCATTGGGTGGTCTTGGTGAAGGTGTACACCATGATGTCCAGGGACGAGGCGTTGAACGCCAGGAAATTCACGATCAGGGTCTGGCTACTCTCAATCTCCTCGTGATTTTCCAGCATGGTGCGAATTTCGGAGACGATGGTGGCCATCTCACGAACATCAGCGTAGCGGATGCCGATGGTTTCCGAGATACGGCGGTGACTCATGCGGGAGGGATTTTCCACGGCAATCGTGGTGAACGTAGCATTTGGGACATACAGCGGACGCTTGTCGAAAGTCCGGATAGTGGTCAGTCGCCAGCCGATGTGCTCAACGGTACCCTCGATGTTGCGGTCCGGGGAACGCACCCAGTCACCCACCTTGAAGGGTCGGTCCAGGTGAATGATGAAACCGCCGAAAAAGTTCGCCAGCAGGTCCTTGGCGGCAAAGCCGACGGCAATACCCCCCACGCCACCGAACGCCAGTACACCGGAAAGACTGTAACCCATGGATTGCATGATGATCAGTACCGCTGTAATGATCACCACCGCGCGGGACAGCTTGCTGATGGCATTAACCGTGGTGTAATCCATCGGTTTCTTCATTTTCATCGGGGAGACAAGAATGCTCTCACCTTCCTTCACGAAACGAAGAATGGCCCACACCAGCACCCAGATAAAACCGATCCTGAGCAGATGTTCGTTGACCGCAAAAATCTCTGCCTCGGAATAGTGATAGGCGACTTCCGCCGCCCAATAAACCCCCTGAATCCAGACGAATGCCACCACCGGCTTGCGCGCCGCGTGAAGAAACGCATCGTCCCACAGGTTCCTGGTTTTACTGAGACGCTTTTCAAGTGCGTCCACGACATGGCCGGCAACATAAGCCACAGTTGCGGTTCCGAACACCAGGGCGAAAACAACAACACCCACCCGCCAGCTTTCGGAAAGCAGTTCCCAATTTTCAATCCAGCCATCAATGGCGGCTTGCAGTTCCCCGATCATGGACGTCCTCAGTCGTAAAATATCAATGCCAGCAGGGCCGCACCAATGCGCGACGTTCAGGATTCTTCGATGGTAACGAGAGTGCCCGGAGTGACCAGATCATAAAGCCTGATTACATCGGTATTGCGCATGCGGATGCAGCCATGGGATCTGGGCTCCCCCATGGGTTCGGTATCCGGCGTGCCATGAATGTAGATGAAGCGCCGGAAACTATCGACCCCGGGGCCACGGTTTATACCCGATTCACAACCGCACAACCAGAGAATCCTGGAGAGAATCCAGTCCCGCTCAGGATGGCGGGCGGCGAGTTCAGGGGTGTAGATTTCACCAGTTGGTCGCCGGGCAACAAACACAGTACCTTGCCGCCGCCCCTCGCCCACCATGGCGCGAATATAATGCCTGCCGCGGGGAGTGCAACCGCTACCGTTTTGCTCTCCCGGACCGTTCAGGGCCGTGGACACCGGGGCTTGAAACAGCGGTTCGCCGCCGGCGCTAATCAGCGCCAGCGACTGGGACGCGATACTGATGTGGAGATGGGGAAAGCCCCCCTCTGGCGAGTTCATCTGCAGTTAAGCTCCCGACCGACAATGCCAGTGCTGAAGCCTAACCGAGACAGGACAAGTCAGGCAACCGGAGCCTGACCGAATGACGGCACCAGCATGGCGTCCTCGGCTTGCATGCCAGCAGCCAGGAACGGCACCAGGCGTGCAGCAATTTCCTGGACGGAGGTTTCAACACCCAGCTTGTTCTCGAGAATATCCCGCAATGCATCGCTACTGGACATGGTGAACGCGGTGGCCCCGAGCATGAACTGTATCCGCCAGTATCGATCCACCGCCGACAATTGCGGCGTGGCTTCTTTCAGTAGCCCCATAAAGCGACTGAAAGGCTGACTGTATTCCTGCTCCAGGAACTTGCGCAGGTGACCCTGGGACTGGGTATAGGCGAGCCCGAGCAGGCGCATGAAGATGGAAATGCCCTTCTCGTTGCGCTGGGGCATGCGCACGGCGCTTTCCGTCAATGCCCAGAGGGTCTGATTAAGAGTGGGCGGCTTGCCCTCACAACGCTCCTCCAGCTCATCAAACGACGTTTCCAGGGTGGAGGAAAACGGCGTCAGGAACCGGGCAAACACGGCGTGGATCAAGGCATTCTTTGAGCCAAAGTGATAATTGACAGCGGCCAGATTTACTTTAGCCTTGCTGGTAATCATCCGCAGCGAAGTTTCGGAGAACCCCCGGTCTGCAAACAGCTCCTCGGCGGCATCCAGGATGCGGTCAACGGTATCAGACTGAGCCATATTGTTATCAGTGCCTCTAGCAAACGTCTGTTTGAAACATACGTTTGAGACACCGTCATGTCAAGCTCTCTGCTCGGGTGATGCCGCCACTGACGCCCAACCCCGGTCAATCGCCTCCTGATTGCCATCAAAAAAGGCTTTCTGTACCCGATCGTAGGCTTTTTCCGCCTCCAGCAGGTAGATCAGATAAAGCCGGACATACTCGCGGCGAGTCATGTTCCGGGCCAGGGTCCGGTGCTCCGACAAGGCCAGCAGCTCACTGAATCGCGACGAACGCAGGGCTGCGTTGAACTCCGCCATGCGGGCACACTGCCAGACCAGCCCCTCCTTTCCTTCCAGATGCTCGATATGCTTGCGGGCGTCCCGCAACAACCGCTGTCGCATCACGATGAGATCAAGGTAGGACGGGCGCGAGGTGTAGACTCGGCGAACGGCCGGCACCCCCAGCATGAGGATAATAGTGAACGCACCAAAGCCGCCACCAGCAATCCATGCCGGCACAAACCCTGTCAGCCCGCTGAGGAAAATCAGCGCAGCCACCAGCGCACCGAACAGCCAAAGATCCCGACTGCGCCTGGCTTTGGCGAGAGAGTAATTGTCGGGCCATCCCGACATGGCAAGGGTGTCAAAATCCATCAGTAGTACGCGGTCGCACTGCTTCAGCATCAACCGCAGCTTCCTCTGCCGGGACTCCGCCAGGGCCTTTTCAATGGCTGCCGGCTCCTCCGAGGATTCTGTGGCGTCTGCCTGCCCTTCGTCGGCGCTTGTCGCTTCCATTGACTGCTTATCGGCCTCTGGCGCAGCCTCCGTCGCCCGATCGGTCGATGGGAAAGACTGTCCGGCCGGGCGGGCGTCGCTCCCGGCTTCGGCAGGCACATTCGGAGCGCCGGCCGCAGGCACAGGGTCCGCCGCACGGCCCTGCCGCAACACCGGCTCTCCGGGTTTCTCCGCTGTCTGTCGTTTTTCTGCCATAGCCCCTGCCAACCAAATCCTTGCTTGTGACCGGTCGAGCCGGCCCTATGGTTATCCAATACCCGGGTATCGGCCACTTTACGATAACCTTGACCCCTTGGCATCGGGACACCAGGTCGCTATGCTTTGCCGGTATGTCGCCGGCCCGAAGCTGCCGGCCCCACAAAGAGGTTAGTTCATGTTCACTGGCATTGTTCAAGGCGTTGCCACCATTCGGAAAGTGTCCACGGCCCCCGGGCTGAACACTTACGCCATCCAGCTCCCGGCCGACCGGACTGAAGGCGTGACCATTGGCGCTTCCGTCTCGATTAACGGAGCCTGTCTGACCGTCACACGTCAGGAAGGCGACTTCCTGTACTTCGATGCCATGCAGGAAACCCTGAGGCTGACCACACTGGGAAAGCTGACCCGGGGCGACCGGGTGAACTTCGAACGGGCAGCGCGCATCGGTGATGAAATCGGCGGCCACCTGCTGTCGGGCCACGTCCACACCACCGCGACCGTGGCATCCATTGAGCGGCCTGAGAACAACGTCACCATCGAGTTTGAAGTGCCGGAGGCCTGGGCAAGGTACATCTTTCCAAAGGGCTACATCGCCATCAACGGCGCCAGCCTGACCATTGGCGAGGTGGCCGGTAATCGCTTTAACGTCCACCTGATCCCGGAAACCCTGAGGGCCACCACATTTGGCGATATTCGGGAAGGTGATGTGGTTAATATCGAGATCGACAGCCAGACCCAGACCATTGTGGACACCCTCGACAGGCTGGGTTATGACCGCCCCGCTCCCAGGGACTGATGGCGGGCTGAAAACACCACGAATTTGGGATCGGCCTGCAACTGGGTAACCACAGGAAAATACCGCTTCAGGCTGCGGTGATAACCCAGGTGCCGGTTACCCACCATCAACAGCTGCCCGCTTTTCGCCAGATGCCGGGCAGCCTGCTGAAATAATCGCAGCGCGATGTGATCGCCCACCACACCGCCCTCATGGAATGGTGGGTTGAGCAGGATCAGATCAAACGCTCCCGCGTCTTCCGGAACCCCGTCCCCATGACAGAAGCGGGCCTCCACATCCGGCGCCAACCTTTCAACATTGAGCCGCGCACTGGCGACGGCCTGACTGGACACATCACTGAACATCACGCTGAGTGCCGGCTGGGCGGCCAACGCCTCAAGCCCGAGAACGCCGTTGCCGCAGGCCAGGTCCAGCACCCTTGACCCGGGCGCCAGCTTCGCGGCTGCCTGGCGAACGTCCGGCAACAACAGCCGGGTACCGATATCCAGACGCTCCCGGGCAAATACGGCGGGAAGACCACTGACACTACCGCCCTCACCCAACGGGTAGCCTTTCCACTGCCCCTGCCAACCTTCCAGCCCCTGCTCGCCCGGCCCACAGATCACCACGCGGGCCTTCTTGCGGGCGGGGCAGACCTGCTTCGTCTGAACCAGGTCACTGAACACCTCGGCACTCCGGTCCGGCAGGTGTTTGATCATACCGCCGGCAATCAGGACGCCGTCGGGAGCCAGCACCTCGTTTGCCCAGCGCAGCAGCCAGCTCAAATAATCCAACTGCCGGGGAATCCGCATGACGATGACATCAAAAAGGCCTTCTGGCGGCGTCAGCCAGCTCTTCGGGGCTGCCACGCTGACCTCTCCGTTCAGGCGCCCGTTCAGGACCAGGGCCTCTGACAGACTGGCGCTGTCTGCCAATGATTCCGGTGCCAGGCTGCTGAGCCCCAGGGTGAGCGCACCGAACTGGTCATCCACCACCAGCACCCGCGAACCGACACCCTCCGGCATCCGGGCATACATCTGTTCCAGCAGCAACTCATCGGTAGCATCCCAGGCCCGGAGGCTGCGATCCGTGTTGCCAGGGCGTTTCAGGGTCAGAGCGCCTTTCGGCGTTTGCAGGGTGTCACTTGTCATTTCGGGCACCAAATCAGGCGGTTTTACAGAGCGGGACCATTCTAGGCTGATTATTCTAGAAATTAACCCTAAAGTGCCCTTCAAGTTGATTTGCAACCGATTCAGATGAGAGAGCCACTATGATCCGCGATTCCATCAAGAACCGCCTTGAGTCTGTCCAGGCAGCCGGCAAACGCGTTGAAGGCCAGTTGCGCCCGCAGCTCGACAAGGCATCCGCCGAATTGAAAAAGGTTCTGAGTAACATGGGCGCCGACGTATCCGAGCCCCGCAGCCTGTCTGACGTTGTCAGCCAGATTCGCAGCAAGAACCCGACGTTCCGCGAACTGACCCTGCGCCTGGATGTCGCCACCTACGACCTGCGCAAGAAACTGTGGTGGGACGCCAACATGATGACCGCCTACTTTACCGACAAGGCGGGCAAAACCTACGAGGCCGAGGTCAAGCCCAAGCTGACCGAAGCCCGCAACCGCGCCGAATCCGAAGCCCGCCGCCTGCTTGAACAGGTACGGGAGCTGACGCCGCGCCGCACCGCCCGCGAGCAGGACGACACCAGCCGGGAAGAATGATTTCAGGTTGTCTCCCTTTCTTTTGGAAACAGCCTTTTTGCCCCTCACCCCAGGGGCTTTTTTTCGTCTGCAGAAACGTTCCGCCGGTTACCGGCGCCTGGCGGAATACACGGTAAAACGCTTGTCGGATTGCAGTCGCGTCACCGGACCAATGCACTTGGCCATCAGCGCCTCATAGGGCAGAAAACTGTTGGCCACCAGCCTCAGCTCGCCCCCCGGCTGCAAGTGGACAGCGGCCTGCTGCAGAAAACGTTCGGTCATTGAAATGTCTGTCCGCACCCCGGCGTGAAACGGGGGGTTGGTCACTATGGCACGATACTTCCGGGTCACGCCCGCCAACCCGTCAGACGCCACAACGTCCCCAACGGCACGGGCATTGGCGTATGTCGCCTTCGCGCAGATCACCGCCTGGGACTGGACGTCTACCGCATCAACCGGGGAAGGTTCAACACCCTGCGCCCGCTGCCAGCACTGAATCCAGCTGCCAATAACACCGGCCCCGCAGGCAAAATCCAGTGCATGCCCGCGGGAAAGAGGTTGCTCTGCCAGGCTATGCAGTAACATCGCCGTGCCGTCATCCAGCTCCCCATCGCTGAAGATGCCAGGCAAGCCGGCCACATCCACTTTTATCCCTGCACATTCCACGGTGTGCCACTGCTTCCAGACCTCAAGGTCAAAGGCGGACACCGGCGTGAACGACTCAGCCAACCACACCTGACAATGACGGGCGCTATCCACCTTGGCGGCGTCGGGAGCAACCTCCTTCAGTTGCCGGACCGCCCCGGCAATCCCCTCGCGCTTCTCACCAATCAGGATCAGCCTGGCACCGTCGTCCGCCAGCCAACGCGCCAGCTCCAGCCGGAAGGTCAATTCCGCACGCGCCTTGGGCAGAAATATCACCACGGTATCGGCAGAAGCCGGTTGCAGGGCCCCATCGTCATAACCAAAGGCGGGGAGCCAGCCTTTCAGTACTGGAAACTGGGCAAATACTCCCGCGTGTTCGGTCATCGCCAGCCCACCGTCAGGTAAACGGGACAACAGGGCGGCATCGGAGAGCCCGATCAGGGCAAGGCGCCCACGGATCAGGTCGCGATTTCTGAGCAGGGCCTCATGGGCATTGGGTAATGCAGACATTGGTTTGGAATATCCCGAACTGGTTTACAGGCGGCATACTCTAACCGGATTCGGACCTGGAGTCTCGGTCCATCAAACTCCAGGCCGGGGAGCTATGAAAGGAATGCGCTTACTTGTACCGTGCCACGGTACCGACCCGCAGGGCGTCTTCCGGAGACATTCCCCAGTCTTCCCGTTGTGCGGGTGGACGGGGTTGCTCGCGCCTGTGGTTATGCTCGACAGAATCTTCTGCGCTCTTGCGCTGATTCAATGCATTCAGAGCTTTTTGCATCAATTCTCGCATGGCTCACCTCCTGACTGACAACGGTACAAGTGTACCGGAACCACAGGAGGCTATCTGTGATGACGACGGGGGTCAACAAGTGACCCTCATCACGATTTTTTGACGCAAATTGACAGCTTCTGAATTACTTTGCCTGGCGACTGGCACGTACCGGACGCAGAATCAGCTCATCCACGCTGTTCTGTTGCACGCCCTCAAGCTCCTGCTCACCGGAAATGGACAGCCCCATATCCCGTAACAAACCGTCAGCAACATCGTAGACAAATCCGTGGACCGTCAACGGCTGACCGCGACGCCAGGCTTCCTGCACAATGCTGTTCTGGCACACGTGCCCTACCTGCTCAACCACGTTGAGTTCACACAGGCGATCAACCCGATCCTGTTCGCTGGAGATCTCGTCGAGCACGGGTATGTATTTGTCCCGCACATCCTGAACATGACGCAGCCAGTTGCTGATCAGTCCGAAACCTTCGTTCAGCAAGGCCGCCCGGACACCACCGCAACCGTAATGCCCCACCACCAACACATGCTTGACCTTAAGCACGTCAATGGCGAACTGGAGTACAGACAGACAATTGAAGTCGGTATGGACCACTACGTTCGCCACGTTCCGGTGAACAAACAGCTCTCCGGGCAGCAAATCGACAATCTGGTTGGCGGGCACGCGGCTGTCCGCGCAACCAATCCAGAGGTATTCAGGCGCCTGCTGATTCGCCAGGCGATTGAAAAACTCGGGGTCCCGCGCTTTTATGCCATCCGCCCAGGACTCGTTATTTTTCAGAAGATGATCCAGCTGCCCCATATACCTTTCTCCCGCTAGTGATTCAGATAACGGAATTGAACGGTAATCAGCGGATTAACGCAATACTCAGTTGGTCGCAGCATCGTCATCACCATGAGAACTGTGCATGGTCGCCTGGGCCAGATCCAGCAACTCCCGCAGGGCCACAGAGAACATGGCGTACTCAGGTTCGCGAACCCCCTTGAGCTCCGCCAGCATGGATTTCCAGCGACTGATCATGGTGGCATGCCGGGCCATCCAGTTGTCCACGCAAGCCGGCACTTCGCCGGGTTTGCCTGCGAGCTTGAGTACGCCGGTGGTCAGCGCCCGCTGCTGCCAGTCCAGGTCTTCGCGGAAGCTTTCCCGGGCCAGGGCCTGCCAGTGAGAGACCGGAACCAATGCCGCAATCGCATTGGCAAACCAGCTCAGATCCAGCTTTTCACCGAGGTCATAGTAAAGATTGGCTACGGTCTTCAGGGGCATACCCGTTGCCTCGCGGGCTTCGATAATGCCCAAAGAGGAATACAGATAATTGGTGCCTGAAAGCACCGAAGCCAACTCTTTCGGCAACCCCGCTGCAGTCAGTTGGGTGAACCGCTTGTCCCAGTGAGCCCGCGCCTGCTCGCCCAGATAGTCGGGCAGATCGGCGGTAATTTTCCACACACTGTCAGCAAAGCGCTCCATATGGGTCTGGATGCTGAGTTCGGCACGACGATTCCGCAGCAGCCAGCGCACCGAACGACGGATCAACCGCATCAAATCGTTCATCAGCTCCATCTGCAGCGGCGCCGGAATATGGAAATCCAGGGATTCGATCTTGTCCCACCAGGTATCCAGCCGGAACACATCCCGGGCAATAATCCACGCCAGAGCGATGGAGGCAGAGTCCGCCCCCGTGGACTGCGACAGGCGCTCCACAAAGGTAATGCCCATGTGGTTGACCATGTCATTGGCGATCTGGGTGGCAATAATTTCCCGCCGTAACTGGTGCTCGCCCAGCTCCCGGGAGAACTTGCGGGTCAACGCCTGGGGAAACACCTTGTACATTTCACCCGCCAGCAACGGTTCATCGGGAAGCGTGCTGTCGATCAGCGCCTGTTTAAGATCGCCCTTTACGTAGGATATCAGCACCGACAGCTCCGGGCGCGTCAGCCCCTTCTTGTCCAGCTTGCGCTCGGACAGGGTCTCGTCATCCGGCAGGAATTCCAGAGAACGGTTGAGTTTGCCCTCGCTTTCCATGGTGTTCATCAACCGGCGATATTCCTCCATCCGCGTGCTCGCCTCTTCATTGGCGATACTGATGGCCTGGGTCTGACGGTAGTTATTCTTCAGCACCAGAGCAGATACATCGTCGGTCATGTCCTCCAGCATGATGTTGCGCTGCTTGGAGGTGAGATCCCCCAGGGCCACAGCCCGGTTAAGCAGGATCTTCATGTTCACTTCATGGTCTGAGCAGTCAACGCCGCCGGAGTTGTCGATGAAATCGGTATTCAGGCGTCCGCCGTTAAGCGCAAACTCGATGCGGCCAAGCTGGGTCATCCCCAGGTTGCCGCCCTCGCCGACCACCTTGCAACGAAGCTCGGCACCATTGATGCGCAGGCCGTCATTGGCCTTGTCACCGACATCGCCGTGGGATTCGTTCCGGCCTTTCACGTAGGTGCCAATACCGCCAATCCACAACAGGTCCGCCTGGGCCTTGAGGATGTGAGTAATCAGCATATTCGGCGGCACCCGGTCCGACTTGATACCCAGCAGTTTCTTCATTTCCGGGCTGACCGGTATCGACTTGGCACTGCGGCTGAAGACACCGCCACCCTTGGAAATCAGCTTGCTGTCGTAATCCGTCCAGGCGGAGCGGGGAAGCCCGAACAGCCGCTTGCGCTCCTTATAGCTCTTCTCGACATCCGGTGTCGGGTCGATAAAGATATGAACGTGATTGAAGGCCGCCACCAGGCGGGTCTTCTCGGAACACAGCAGCCCGTTACCGAACACGTCACCGCCCATGTCACCGATACCGATGGCGGTAAACTCATCGAGAGCCGGATTGATGCCGATCTCGCGGAAGTGTCGCTCAACGGACACCCAGGCACCCCGGGCGGTAATACCCATTTTCTTGTGGTCATAGCCGTTACTGCCACCGGAGGCAAAGGCATCGCCCATCCAGAAACCGTATTCCGCCGACAGGCCATTGGCGATGTCGGAGAAGGTTGCGGTGCCCTTGTCCGCCGCTACAACCAGGTAGTGGTCGTCCTCATCGTGACGGATAACCCGCTCCGGCGGCTCAATGCCCGAATCCACCAGATTATCGGTGATGTCCAGCAACCCCCGGATGAATGTTTTGTAGGCCCTGATACCTTCGGCCTGGAAGGCTTCCCTGTCCGCAGGATCGGGGAGGCGCTTGGCGACGAAACCGCCCTTGGCACCCACGGGCACAATCACCGCATTCTTCACCTGCTGGGCCTTCACCAGCCCGAGAATTTCTGTGCGGTAATCCTCGAACCGGTCTGACCAGCGCAGCCCGCCCCGGGCCACCTTGCCGCCGCGCAGATGCACACCCTCCACCCGGGGTGAATACACAAAGATCTCGAACATCGGCAGCGGAAGCGGCACGTCGGGGATCTGGGTCGGATCAAACTTCACACTGATGTAGGGTTTGTTGCTGCCCTGATCATCAAGCTGGAAGTAGTTGGTTCGCAGGGTCGCCTGCATCAACTCCAGGTACAGCCGCAGAACCCGGTCCTCGCTCAGGTTCTCGACCGCATCCAGCCCGGCGCTGAACTCGATCTCCAGCTTCTGTTGCGCTGCCCTGCTCTTGCCCTCGCTCTGGTAGCGATCCGGATTGAAGCGGACCTCGAAGAACTCCAGCAGTGCCTGGGCCAGATCCACGTGATTAACCAGGGTGTTGGAAATAAAGGTCTGACTGTTGGAGAAACGAATTTGCCTCATGTAACGGGCGTAAGTCCGTAACAGGGCAATCTGCCGCCAGCTCATGTAGGAAGACAGCAGTAACCGGTTAAAGGCATCGTTTTCCGCATCGCCATACCAGACCCGGCGGAACAGGTCCTCGAAAATCGGGCGAATACGGTGGATATCCACCACATTGCCACTGTACGCCTGGAGGGTGAAATCGTGGATCCACACGACCTTGCCGTTACGGTCGATCACCTCGAAGGGATGCTCGCCGATCACCCGGAACCCCAGGTTGTCAAAAATAGGCATCACGTCCGACAGGGGCAACGGTTCATTCGCATAGAACAGCTTGAAATGAAGGGTATTCTCTTCCTCTTCCAGGGCACGGTAGAAACTCATCGTGAGCTGGCCATCGGCGGCGCCGGTGATGTGCTCCAGGTCGATGGCGGCGCGCCGGGGGGAGAACATATCGGTATAGCTGGCCGGGAAGCCGCCGGAATATAACCGGTACAACTCGTTACCCTGCTCTTCGCCGTAGACTTCGTTGAGCGCCTCGGCCAGCCCGTCGCGCCAGGACTGGGCCAACTCAATCACCTTCTCGCGAATTTCGGCAATGGGCAGTTGGCGATTCTCAACCTGGGGCACGCGAATGGTGAACTGCACCCGCGCCAGCACAGACTCTGAAAAATGGGTGACAAACTCAATGTCTTCGGCTTCCAACCGGTCCAGCAGAACCTGCTCTACCTTCAGGCGTAACTCGGTGTTGTAGATATCCCTCGGGAAGAACGCCAGGCAGGTCACGAACTGGCCGTACACATCTTCCCGCATGAACAGTTCGATGCGACGACGCTCCTGGATATAGAGGATATTCTTGGCAACAGTGAGCAGTTCCTGGGGCTCAATCTGGAACAGCTCATCCCGTGGATAAAGGGTCAGGATCTGTTCCAGTTCCTTGCCAGCGTAGTCGTCCCGCAGAAAACCGGATTTTTTCATTACGGTCTGGAACTTGCGCCGCAGCAGCGGGATTTCATCCGGGCGTTCGTTGTAGGCGCGGGATGTATACAGGCCCAGGAAGCGCCGCTCACCCACCACTTCGCCCTTGCTGTTGAATTTTTTGACCGCGATGTAGTCCGGGTACGCCGGGCGATGAACCCGCGACCGCTGTGCTGATTTGGCAAAGATGAAAATGTCATCGCTACGGGTCATTTCGTGGCGTGTGCGTTGGGGCAGTTCGTTCAGCCGAACCTTGTCGGGGCGTTCGTTGTTGACCCGCAGAATCCCCAGTTCAGAATTCTCCACGCGACGGACCACCATGCCGCTTTTGTCTTTGGCGAAATCGTATTCGTCGTACCCCAGAAAGGTGAACCGGTCAGAGACCAGCCAGTTAAGGAATGCCCGAGCCTCCTCCTTGTCTTCGTCACTGATCCCGGCATTGGTGGCATCCAGTTCGGAGATGATTTCATTCACCTTGCCGGTCACCACCGGGAAATCCTCAACCGCAATTCTCACTTCATGAAGAATGGTCTGCAGGACATCTTCCAGCTCCTTGAGATCGGCCGGATCACTGTGGCGGTCAATTTCCAGAACGATGAATGCCTCGTACTCGGACCCCGCGCTCGATTTCTTGGTGGAGTGCAGTTTTTGGAGCTTGCCACCCTCATCGCGATCCACCCGCAGGATGGAATGCTGGATCGAGTGTGTGCCGATCTCCCGTTGATTGATGGCGATGCGAATAGAATCAATCAGGAACGGAATGTTCGGATGCAGGATAAAGATGACGGTATGGGTCGACTGCCAGCCATCGCTCTCCAGATCCGGGTTGAAAACCGATACCGGCGTCTTCTCGGTGCCACGTTTTTGCAGGAACTGCCAGGCTGCAAGGATGGCGCCGTAGGTATCCGAGAATCGTCGACTCACCAATTCTTCAAGGGGAATATGGGCGTAATGCTGCTTGGCAAATTCACTGATTTTCTTTGCTTCCGTCTTCGCGATTTTCTGAGCGAAAGCATCAGCCAGCTGTTCAAAAAACTGTTCCTTGCTGGCAACCGTCAGCGCATTCATAGTCGACCTCAGTAAGTGTGAATTAAACGTAATCAGGGTATTGTCACATAAGCATAGTCAAGCCCTTGATTTTTGCCGCCCAGATGCGAAAACTGCGGCAAATACTTAGGTTAAAGAGCCTCCACACAGGAACAACCACTACCCATGTCACTACAGCATACGTTTGGGGAACTCCGGTCTCAGTTAGCGAAAAGGATTATAGGCCAGGAAAAACTGGTGGACCGGCTGCTGATCGCCCTGCTCGCCGACGGACACCTGCTGGTCGAAGGCGCCCCCGGACTGGCCAAGACCACGGCGATCAAGGCACTGGCCGATCACCTGGACGGAGATTTCCACCGCATCCAGTTCACGCCGGACCTGCTGCCATCGGATGTCACCGGCAGCGAAATCTATCGCGCCGAAACCGGCCAGTTCGAATTCCAGCACGGCCCCATCTTTCATAACCTGGTGCTTGCCGATGAAATCAACCGGGCGCCCGCCAAGGTGCAGTCGGCACTGCTGGAGGCCATGGGCGAACGACAGGTCAGCGTGGGCATGCGCACTTTCCCGCTTGATCCGCTGTTCATGGTGATGGCGACCCAGAACCCAATCGAGCAGGAAGGCACCTATCCACTGCCGGAGGCGCAGCTGGACCGGTTCCTGATGCACGTGGTGATTGACTACCCCTCCGCCGATGCCGAAAGGGCTATCCTCCACCTGGCCCGGAACGATTACCGCCAGGGTCAGCCTGCCGCCGCTGTTCGCCTGAGTGCGGATCAGGTGTTCCAGGCACGGTGTGAAATTGCGGATATCTATATGGCGGAACCGGTCGAGCAATACCTGCTGGCATTGGTACTGGCAACCCGTGACCCACAAGGCCTGGACCCGGAACTGGCCCGCTGGACCGCCTTCGGCGCCAGCCCCAGGGGTACCATCGCCCTGGACCGCTGCGCCCGTTCCCTGGCATGGCTGGAAGGCCGTGATTATGTCAGCCCGGACGATGTCCGCAACATTGCGTTTGATGTGCTCCGTCACCGCATCCTGCTGACGTTCGAAGCCGAGGCCGAAGGCATGACCGCCGATGCAGTGATCCAGAGACTGATCGATCATGTCCCTGTCACCGCCTGATCACAGCCGATGATGCAAACGCAAGACGCTATCCATATCGACCTTTCCGGTCTGATCCGTCTCCAGGCCGATGCCCGTGCCCTGAAGCTCCCGTCTGCCCGCCCCGTGCGCAGCAAGCAGGCGGGCCTTCAACGGTCCCCCATGCGCGGCAGGGGCATGGCGTTTGCCGAGGTCCGGCAATACCAGCCGGGAGACGATATTCGCAGTATTGACTGGCGGGTGACCGCACGGCGCCAGTCGCCACACACCAAGCTTTACGAGGAGGAACGGGAACGCCCCGTCCTGCTGTTATGCGACCTGGGCCCGAGCCTGTTCTTTGCCAGCACCGGCGCCTATAAACAGGTGCGCTGCGCCCAGCTTGCCGGCATCCTGTCATGGCTGGCGCTGTGGTCCGGCGATCAGGTGGGCGGCATCGTCTTCAACGGCAGGGAACTGACCGTACTACGTCCTGCCCGCCGCAAGAAATCAGTGCTCCAGTTGCTCGACACCCTGGCCAGGCAGCAGAAAACGCCGGAAACCAGGCAAAGTCCCGATCTTCAGGTGTCATCACTGACGGCCAATCTCGACACCGCCCTGCGGGAAGCCCGCCGTGTCGCCCATACCGGTAGCCGCATCTTCGTGCTCAGCGACTTCCTCACCATCAGTGCCGAAACTTCCCGGCTGCTTGGCGCCCTGGCCAGACACAACACCGTCAGCGCGCTACGCATTGCGGATCCCCTGGAACTTCACTTGCCGGAAAGCGGGCGGTTTGCGGTTGCCGGTGACGATGGCCCGGTATGGTTCGATGCCGACAACCCACGTTTCCAGCAGGCCTGGCACGACAAAGTGGCACACCATGAAACACAACTGGCGGACTGCTTCCGTACCTCCGGCGTGACTCCGGCCACAGTGATGACCGGCGAAGAACCTGCAGTAATCCTGCAATCCTTGCTGGGTCCGCGAGGGAGGATCGGTTGATGGAACAGGATCCGCTAAGCCAGCTCCGTGACATACATCTGCCGGAAACCGGAGGCATCTGGCCGCCTGCACCGGGTTG
The DNA here is from genome assembly GCF_050379435.1 of Marinobacter sp. DUT-3. Lineage (NCBI taxonomy): Bacteria > Pseudomonadati > Pseudomonadota > Gammaproteobacteria > Pseudomonadales > Marinobacteraceae > Marinobacter > Marinobacter sp. DUT-3. The sequence goes on along the minus strand of NZ_JBNRMG010000001.1, from coordinate 206,989 downwards.
GTGGGCATTGCTGGCACTTGGTCTGCTGCTGGTGATCGCAGGATTGCTGCTCGTCCGTCGCAAGCGTAGAAAGAACCGCTGGCTCAGGGTTGCCCGTCGGGAACTTGACCAGCTCGCCAGTCACGCAGCACGGGAACCGCAGTGGTTTGCGCAGCTCAATACATTGTTGAAGCAGTGTGCCCGGGAACGGTATCCCGCCGAACGTCCGGAAGCGATGAGTGGGCAGCGGTGGGCTGACTTCCTGATCCGTACCAGTCCGGAAGAACATGCTTCAGCACGCCCCGTTGTGGATGCCATGATTAACAGCAGCTGGCAGCCGGTAGCGGACGCCGAGCCGGATCAGGCGCTGGCGTTCGCACAAGCCTGGCTGGAGGGTCAGAAATGCTGAACCTCGCCTATCCCTGGGTACTGATACTGGTGCTGGCGCCTTTGCTGGTGAAGCTTACAAGGCGCACCGAGCAGTCTGTGGATGCGCCAGTGTTACCGGTGGGTCACTGGCTGTCCGAGCTTCCCGGAGTCAGCCGCAGCGGGAACCGGCTGCCCTGGTGGCAGGCTGTGATGTTACTGGTCATGTGGCTGTTGCTGGTGATCGCGGCCGCAAGACCACAACACGTGGGCGAACCGGTTCAGTTGCCGGTCAGCGGTCGCGACCTGTTACTGGCGGTGGATATCTCACCCAGCATGGACGAACAGGACATGATCATTCAGGGGCGGGGCATCAACCGCCTGCAGGCCGTCAAACGGGTCGTTGACGATTTCATTCAGCGCCGTGAAGGGGACCGCCTCGGGCTGTTGCTGTTCGGCACCGAGCCCTACATCCAGGCCCCGCTGACGTTTGACCTGGCCACTGTCCGAACGCTGCTGCACGAATCCGGTATCGGTATGGCCGGACGCGCTACAGCCATTGGCGATGCCATCGGCCTGGCCGTCAAGCGCCTGAGAGACCGCCCCCAGGAACAACGAGTGGTAATACTGTTAACCGACGGCGCCAACACCGCCGGTGAGATCACCCCGGACAAGGCCACCGAAATCGCTAAGGCGACCGGTGTGCGTATCTACACCATCGGCATCGGGGCTGAATCAATGGTGCAACGCGGTCTGCTCGGATCGAGGCAGGTGAACCCCTCTCGCGACCTGGATGAGGCCCTGCTGGAGCGCATGGCGGAACAGACAGGCGGTGAGTACTTCCGTGCCCGCAGCCTGCCGGAACTGGAACTGATCTACGAGAACATCGACCAGCTTGAACCCATCGAGCTGGAGGGCAAACACTATCGCCCGGTCACCGACCTGTATGTCTGGCCCGCTGCAGCAGCGGTTCTGCTGTGGTTGCTGCTGCAACTGGTTAAACTGGCCCGAGCCACCGGCCGACGACGCTCATCCGGTGGTGAACGCCCCGGCGGCATAGCGCAGAGGTCTCCCCATGGCTGATTTCCATTTCCTGCGCCCATTGTGGCTACTGCTGATCCTGGCAATACCGCTCATGCCCCTGCTCTACCGCAAGGCACGCCAGAGCGACAGCGGTTGGTCGCGTGTTATTCCCGAACCAATGCTACGCCCGCTCATCAGCCGGTTTGGTCAATCAGGCTCGCGGACACGCTCCCCTGTATTGGCTGCCGCGGCGGCACTGCTGATTCTCTCCATCGCCCTGGCCGGACCGGCCTGGCGACAGGCGCCGACACCACTGCAGCAACAGAACGACAGCCTGGTAATCGTACTGGATCTGTCCCTCTCCATGCTCTCGACCGACGTGGAGCCGGACCGGCTGACACTGGCCAAACGTAAAATTCGCGATATTCTCAGGCAGCGGGAAGGCAGCCTTACCGCTCTGGTGGTCTATGCCGCCGATGCCCACGCCGTCAGCCCTCTGACCGATGACAGGAAAACCATCACCGGTATGCTGGGGATACTGGACCCGGTAATCATGCCGGCGGCGGGCAATCGCGCCGATCTTGGCATTGCCAGGGGCCTGGAACTTCTGAAACAGGGGGCGCCGGGCAAAGGCAGGATGCTGCTGATTACCGACAATGTCCGTGATGACTATCAGGATCAAATTACCCAACAACTCCAGGGCAGCCGTTTTTCCCTCAACGCCCTCGTCGTCGGCACAGCGGAGGGCGGCCCGATTCCACTGCCCAAAAGGGGATTCATAAGGGATAATGGCGACATTGTGATTACCAAAGCGAGCCCGTCGGCGTTACAGCACCTGGCCCAAAGCAATGGTGGCAGAAGTCATCAACTGACCATCGACGATACCGACATCAGCAACCTGGGCTTACTGGCCGAGGATGCCGAAGACTGGCAGGAGAGTGAACGGGACCTGACAGTGGATCGCTGGAAGGATGATGGATACTGGCTACTCTGGCTGGCACTGCCCCTGATACTCATTGGCTGGCGCCGGGGAGCCCTGGCCGTCGCGCTGCTTGCAATCCTTCCACTGACTCCCCGACCAGCCCTCGCCCTGGAATGGTCCGAACTGTGGGCGCGGGAGGACCAGCGGGCTCCGGAAATGATTGCCGCGGATCCCGAATCGGCAGCCCGGCGGCTGGAGGACCCGCAATGGCGCGGCTCCGCCCAATACCGTGCCGGCAACTATGACGCAGCTGTGAATTCCTTTGCCTCCGACGACAGTCCCCGGGCGCACTATAACCGGGGCAATGCGCTGGCCAGGTCTGGCAAACTCGAGGAAGCGATCCGTGCTTACGATCAGGCCCTGGAGGCTCAGCCAGACATGGAGGACGCTCGCTTCAACCGCGATATCGTTAAACAAATGCTGGAGCAACAACAGCAGAAAAATGATTCCGGAGAAGGCAACGATTCCGATCAGCAGAACGATGAGCAACAGGACCAACAGCAACAGCAGGATTCCGATGGCGGCTCCGGTGAGCAAAGCCAGGACAATCAGCAGGGTGACCAATCCGGAGACCAGCAGCAGAACAGCGAGCAGCGCCAGCAGGGCGAACAGAGCGGCAATCAGGACCAGGAGCCGTCCTCGCCACAAGACCAGCAACAACAGCGTAGCGGCCAGGCGGACGGCTCGAATGAAACCGCCGAACAAAGCCGACAGGCGCCAGCGGAACTCTCTGAAGAACCGCTGACCCAGGGACAGGAGCAGTGGTTGAGACGAATCCCCGATGACCCCGGCGGGCTCCTGAAACGAAAATTTCTCCAGCAATACCAGCAACGAGATACCCAACCCGATGAGGGCGACACCCCATGGTAAGACGGCATGCGATCCCCTTTATTCTGATCACCCTACTGCTCGCACTGGCCGGGCCAGCCAGCGCCGACAGTGATCTGACGGTTGAGCCAGACCGCACCCGGCTTTACGAGGGCGAAGTGCTGACTCTGACCGTCAGGGGCAGCATGAAGATTGATGTAAACCTCGGCAATCTGTTTGACCTGGATGTCTCCAGCCTGCCCTCACCGGATATAGACAAGGTGGAAGAAAACTTCGACATTGTCGGCCGCAACCAGCGCTACAGTATTCGCACCGTGAATAGCGAAATGGTGGGCGAAATCACCTGGACCTACCAGTTGGCTCCGAAAAAAACCGGACAGCTGACCATTCCCGCACTCACCTTTCAGGATGCCCGGTCCGATCCTGTTGATATCAACGTTATCAGCGGAACGTCGCCCGAAGAGCAATCCGAGCCGCGGGACAGCTTCATCGAACTGTCAGCCGACAAGGACGAAGTGTATGTGCAGGAACAGCTGGTCCTGACCATCAAACTGTTTTTCAGTGGCAATCTCATTCGCGGCGAACTGTCGGAGCCGGAGCATCCGGACGCCATCATCGAAAGCCTGGGTAAGCAGAGGGAATACAGTCGTTACCGCAACGGCGTCCGTTTTCGCGTGGTTGAGAGGCGATACGCCATTTACCCGCAACAGACTGGGGAATTGAGCCTCGATGCCATCCGTTTCGAGGGCCGTGCCCGTACGCCCGAGGGGCAACTGAAATTCCTCCGAGATAGCGAAAAGCTGTTCGACATCCCCGTGAAAGCCATTCCGGCCGATTTCAGCGGTGATACCTGGCTTCCGGCCAGTCAACTGGAGCTTTCGGAATCCGGCCTGCCGAACGAGCAGACTCTTGCCACCGGTCAAAACCTGACCCGGACGCTGGTACTGGAAGCCCATGGCTTGCCTTCCGAGACCTTGCCGCCGTTCCCCGAACAGGCCATTCCCGGCATTCGCACCTACCCGGAGCAGCCTGCACGCGCTGCGGACAGCGACCGGGATGGCATAACATCCAGCCTGACACAGACCACCGCACTGGTCCCGGTTCAGGACGGTGATCTGGTGTTACCGGAAATCCGGATTCCATGGTGGGACACCGAAGCTGACGAAGAGAAAGTCGCCGTTATCCCCGCCCGGACCCTGTCAGTCAGTGCCCCTCCCGGACAGGCTTCCACATCCGTTCAGGACTCAGAAGATCCGACGCAGGGGGAGAACGCCGCAAGCAGGCGCGAGGCGGATGAGGACAGCGAGCCTGCGCCCACTTCCCTGTTCTGGCCAATCCTCAGCCTGATACTGGCCATCGGCTGGCTGGTGACCGCACTCGCTTGGTGGAAGAACCGCGGGAAACGACAGCCTGCTACATCGGCGCATCCTTCTGTCGATCACGAGGAAAAGGCGCTGTTCCGGGAGCTGTGCCAGGCTGCGGATGCAGGAGCCGCGCGAACGCTTGAACTGCTACCCAGATGGGCCTGCCGCTGTTTCCAGGACCAGCAGTTTGACAGCGCTGCCGATGTCGTTCGCTTTGCAGCGGACGACACGCTGACCCAGGAGCTGGAAGTGCTACAGCGGCGGCTGTTCGGCAGGCATCGTGGTAATGTGGAATGGGACGGCAAGCCTTTGATAACCGCCCTGAAGAAACTGCGTGGGAAGGACGCCAACCACCCGGAAAAAAAACAAGATCTGCCTCCCCTGTACCCGGCAGGACTGATCAGTCAGTGACAGAAAAGGCCCCGGATGGGGCCTTTTTCAGTTCCGCAGCTGATGATCAATCACCAGGGTCGCTGCCACCCCTTCATCATCAGTCACGGCCACCGGATCATTCAGCTCACCCTGCCAGTCTCCGGCCTGGGGCATGGCGTTGCCGGAACGGGACAGGCGCGCAACCAGCAGAACTTCGGAAGCCCCGGAGAGCCGGTTGTCCGGTGACATGGCATTGCCATCATCCAGACGGACCTCCGCCGGCAGGTCGCGGGCACTCAGCCGTGCCACTGCCAGCGGCGCCGAACCCTGGCTACCCGCCTTGCGGGCGAAAACGAACAGAGTGGTATCGTCCGGGATTTCTCCCGCAAAGGCCTCCGACAGCTCGATCCGGACGGTCACCCCCGGTCCGGACACGGCGTCTTCGGCGGTATGCGGGGCGTCGCGCCCGAGACGTTCATAGGCTTCGTTAATACCCTGGCGAATCGAGCCAAGCTGGGGGTGATCAGGCGCCGCCTCAACAATACGCTCCCAATAGCGGATGGCATCTTCATAGTTTTCCTGGCTGAAGGAAGATATGCCCAATAACCCAAGGGAATTCACCTCATCGGGATTCAGCGCGCGCGCTTTTTCGATCGCCCGTGTGACATCGGGGTCCAATGCCCCCTGACTCCTGAAGAACAGCGCCTGGGCCGACAACCCCCAGGCCGTGGCTTCCGCCCGGTCATCGTCTTCAACCTGTTCGGCCAAACGTTCAAATGCCCATGCGGCATCCTCAAACTGTTCCAGGCGCATGTAACTGCGACCCAGCATGGCCCAGCCTTCGGTGTTCTCCGGTTTGGCTTCCAGCCGTTCCCGCAACTGGGCCGTCAGCCGGGTCATCTGTTCGACGCGGTCGCCATCCGATGCCGTCATTTCCTGCATCGCCAGGTATTGCTTCAGGTCGTCCATCGCACCCCATTGCTGGTAAAGGAAAATCGCCGCCGCTGGCACCAGCAAGAGACAGACAAAGGCAATCACCAACGAGCTGCGACGGCCACGTCCGGCCACCGCAGGTCTGGTCACCGTCTTGTCGGCATCGGGCACATCGTCAAGCATGCTGCCCGCCAGCTCCTCTTTCAGCTGTTGATAGTTTTCCTGATCGAGATTGCCGGCCTGGTACTCGTTCTCCAGTTCCGCCATGCGCGAGCGATACGCCATCAGGTTCTGATTACGGAGATCAGTCTGCTGCCGTCTGTCGGTCCGGTGGGAAAACAGTGGCCAGACAACAAAGGCCAGGGCCAGAACAATGAGCGCTGCGGCGATAATCCAGAAAGTATCGGTCATAAGAAGATCGTGAAGTTTCCGTGGGGAATTGGGTAGTCAGTTCAGCTGAGGGCATCCCGGTCATCGTCGGATAGCAACCGGTCGACACGAGCCTTTTCTTCCGCGGTCAGCGGCGGTTGCTGGCTGTTGCGTCGGCGGGAGCGAATCACGATGCCGGCAACCACCAGTAAACCACCTCCCACGGCGATGGCGGGTGTTGCCCACAGCAATAGAGTGCGGCGATCTACTTCGGGTTTGTAGCGGACGAATTCGCCGAAGCGGTCCACCAGTGCGTTGACGATCTCCTCGTTGCTGGCTCCTTCCCGCATCATCCGGTAGACCCTGTCACGCATGTCTTTGGAAATGGGAGCATTGGAATCAGCAATATTCTGATTCTGACATTTCGGGCATCGCAGCTCGGCAATCAGATCCCGGTAGCGTTGCTCTTCCTGGAGTGAGTCGAAACCATGCACGTTGGCTTGGTCCGCCACTACCTGAAACGAGAACAGTGCGGCGAGCAGGATCAGGACCAGTCGTGCCATCAGGTGTCCTCCCGGTAACGCTTCACCAGGGGCTCGAGGTCTTCCTGCCAGACTTTCTCATTGACCACCCCCACGTGCCGATAGCGAACCACGCCCTCGGCATCGATGACGTAGGTCTCCGGAGCGCCGTATACCCCGAGGTCGAAGCCCAGGGTGCCTTTGGGGTCGTAGATAGTCAGGGCGTAAGGATTCCCCAGACGGTCAAGCCAATCCAGCGCATCCTCACGATTGTCCTTATAGTTCAGGCCAATAATGTGTATGCCTTTCTCTTCGGCGAGCCACACCAGGTCGTCGTGCTCGTCGCGGCAGGCCGGACACCAGGTACCCCAGACGTTCAGCAGTGAGACCTGCCCCCTGAAAACTTCCGCATCCAGCTGTTTGTCGGCCTCGGCAAGGTCAGACAGCGTGAAGGCCGGAACCGGCTTCCCGATCAATGCCGAATCCAGGTGCGTGGGATCCTTGCCAATCCCGGCAAACAGCACAACGCCCAGGACGATTACCAGGACGAGTGGCAGGAACAACAATACCCGCTTCATGACAGCACCTCTGCGACACCGCGATCGCCCTGACGGCCCGCTTCCCCCGAATCCCGTTTTTCAGCGACCCGCTCACGGATGCGGTACCGCCGATCAGCAATGGCCAGGAAACCGCCGGCTGCCATGAACAGCGCTCCCAGCCACAACCAACGCACCAGCGGTTTGTACTGCAGGCGGATGGCCCAGGCGTCGTCACTGATGCGCTCACCTATAGCCACAAAGACATCCCGGAACAGTCCGGCGTCGATATCGGCTTCGGTCATGACATTGCGCTGAACCTGATACTGCCGTTTCTCCGGGTGCAACGTTGCCACATGCTGGCCATCCTGTGTGACCTCAAATGAGCCGTACTGGGCCGTGAAATTCTGGCCCTGGCGTTCGCCAATTTTGGTAAAGAGAACCTGGTAGTCCCCGACCATCGCAGTGTCACCGGGTGTCATTCGCACGTCCCGCTCGACGCCATAGTTCGACACCACGGTTGCCCCGGCCATGGTAATGGCCAGCCCGAGGTGCCCCAGAACCATGCCGTAGTAGCTTCTGGATTGCCGCTTGAGGCCGTGCAGCCGCCCTTTCTTCGAGGACGACTTGTCCCACAGGTCCCAGGCGGTAGCCACAGTGACCCATATAGCCACGAAACAGCCGGCAAAGGCCCAGGGCCTGAACCCGCCATAGACCACCATGACCGCCGCCGTTGCCACAATGCTGATCGCCAGCGGCCAGAGCAGTTTGCGGCCAAGCCAGCCACCGTCGGTTTTCTTCCAGCGAGAGAAAATACCCGCGCCCAACAGCAGCCCTGCGGCCAGGGCCAGCGGGCTGAAGGTCAGGTTGAAGAAGGGCTCGCCTATCGACAGTCGTCCCATGTCCAGATAGTCCAGAACCAGCGGGTACAGCGTGCCGATCATGACCAGCAGTGTGGCTGACACCAGCAACACATTGTTGAGAAGCAGGAAGATCTCCCGGGACAGGGAGCCATAACGCGACCGTACATGCACCACCGGCGCCCGCACCGCGTACAGGGTCAGGCTGGAAATGATGGTGATGGCCAACAGCGCCAGCAGGAAAGTACCCCGCTCCGGATCGGAGGCAAATGCGTGTACGGACGTCAGCACGCCGGAACGCACCAGGAATGTTCCCAGCAGACTGAGGGAGAAGGTGACAATGGCCAGCAGCACGGTCCAGCTCTTGAAGACGCCCCGTTTCTCGGTCACCGCAAGGCTATGCATCAATGCGGTGCCGGACAACCATGGCAACAAGGAGGCGTTTTCAACTGGATCCCAGAACCACCATCCGCCCCAGCCAAGCTCGTAGTAGGCCCACCAGCTGCCAAGAGCGATGCCCAGCGACAGGAACGACCAGGCGACCGTGGTCCATGGGCGGGACCACCGGGCCCACGCCGCATCAAGGCGGCCATTCATCAGAGCGGCGATAGCAAACGCAAACGCCACGGAGAAACCCACATACCCCATGTACAGCATGGGCGGATGAATAATCAGGCCAAAGTCCTGCAGCAACGGGTTCAGGTCGGCACCATCCGCCGGTACGTTTGGCAGCATGCGGTCAAAGGGATTCGATGTGACGATGATAAACAACAGGAAACCCACGCAGATGATGCCCATGACCGACAATACCTGGGCGATCATCACCGACGGCAGACGGCGACTGAATATGGCCACCGCCAGCGTCCAGCCTGCCAGCATCAGGATCCAGAGCAGCAGCGACCCCTCATGGCCGCCCCACACCGCACTGAACTTGTAGTACCAGGGCAGCATGCTGTTGCTGTTATTGGCCACGTAGGCGACCGAGAAATCATCGGTCACGAAGGCATGGGTCAGGATCGCAAAGGCAATGGCGATGAACACGAACAGTCCGGCGGACAACGGGCGCGCAAACGCCTGCAGTGTGTCACGACCGGTCACCGAGCCCACCAGCGGGACCACGGAAAGGAGCACTGCAAGCAACAGCGCGAGTATCAGTGCAAAGTGTCCGAGTTCCGGATACATCAGACCTCTCCAAACATCAGGAATTTATCGTCTTCTCAGTAGGCCGATTCGGAGCCACTGCCATCGCCTGCCTTGTGTTTGCCAGCGGACGCCCGCTCAAGGGCCTCCGCCACTTCCGGCGGCATGTAATTCTCATCGTGCTTGGCCAGCACCTGATCGGCTACAAAACGGCCATTGTCGGTCAGCCGCCCCATGGCCACCACGCCCTGCCCCTCTGCAAACAGATCCGGCAGGATGCCGGTGTACTCGACCAGCACCGAGGAATTGAAGTCGGTGACCTTGAACTCCACCTTCAGGCTTTCCGTATCCCGCAGCACCGATCCTTCCTCGACCATGCCTCCGGCGCGAATCCTGACGTCCACCGGGGCATCGCCCGCGGCAATCTGGCTGGGATCGTAGAACAGGTTAATATTCTGGCGCAGGGCATACGTCGTAAGCCCAACGGCAACGGCAATCCCTGCCAGCAGGAAGAGAACTATCGTCAGTCGTTTTTTTCGAGTCGGGTGCATCGTTTTTTCTGCCATTCAATCTTGAGAAACGTTCACACGTGTAAAACTGGCGGCCCGGGCTCTTTGGTCCGCAGCCATGTTGCCGGCAGGCGCCCGGGCCAACTCACGCCGCTGGGCTGCCATAACCTGGCGGCGCTGGCGAAGCGACCAGTAGACCAACCCGCCCAGCAGCAGGAAGAAAACGCCATAACAGGTCCAGACATAAGAACCATGCCCTTCCATGGCAATAAACGAAGTCAGGGAATCAAACGCCATGCCGTCAGCTCCTTCCCGCCTGCACCAGCTCTTTAACCCAGCGGGTGCGGCGTTCACGAATCAGAATTTCCGTCTGCATACGCAAGCACGCAAACCAGCCAAAAACCAGATAGAGCCCCAGCACGGATAATAACAGGGGCACCCACATTTCCGCGGGCATGGAGGGTTTCTCCGTGAGCTTGAAAGTGGCGGGCTGATGCAGGGTATTCCACCACTCCACGGAATACTTGATGATAGGTATATTCACCACTCCGACCAGCACCAGCACAGCAACCGCCCGCGCCGAGGATTTCTCATCGGAAATGGCCGCGCCAAGGGCAATCACGCCAAAATACAGAAACAGCAGAATCAGCATGGACGTAAGCCGGGCGTCCCATATCCACCAGGTTCCCCAGGTGGGCTTGCCCCATACCGCACCGGTAAACAGCGCGAGGAAGGTTAACACCGCACCCACCGGAGCCACCGACTTGACGAAAACATCCGCCAGCTTCATACGCCAGACCAGGGTAACCACCGCCGCCACCGCCATCATGATATAAACAGACTGGGCCAGGAATGCCGACGGCACGTGAATGAAGATGATCCGGTAACTGTTGCCCTGAAGGTAGTCCTGCGGAGCAAACGCCAGCCCCCAAATCAGGCCGGCAGACAACATTGCCACCCCGCCCCACAACAGCCAGGGCATCAGCCGGTTGGCAATGCCGAAGAACCATTTCGGCGACCCCAGCTTGTGAAAGATTTGCCACATCAGGTGTTACCTTCTACCTATTAACTGTTAGACAAACTGATACGCAGGGCCGCAGCCGATGCGAAGGGCGCCAGCGTCACCGCCAATGCCAGGAACGCCCCCATCAACGCCATATAGCCACCCACTGGGGCGCCATCCGCCGCCGCAGCCACGGTGCCCGTGCCAAAAATCAGCACGGGAATGTACAGCGGAATGATCAGCAGAGACAAGAGTACCCCCGCCGACCGAAGCCCCAGGGTCAGTGCCGCGCCGATAGCGCCGATCAGACTGAGAACCGGCGTTCCGATCAGCAGCGTTAGACACAAAACCGCGATAGAGTTCCCTTCAAGATGCACCATGACCCCCAAAAGCGGTGCCAGCAACACCAGTGGCAGCCCGGTCAGTACCCAGTGGGCGACAACTTTGGCCAGCACCAGAAGGAACAGGGGCTGGGGCTGCAACACCAGTTGTTCGAGGGTGCCGTCATCAAAATCGTGCCGGAACAGATGATCAAGGGAGAGCAACACCGACAGCAACGCCGCTACCCACAGGATACCGCTCCCCGCCTGCTGCAGAAATGACACTTCCGGGCTAACACCAAGGGGGAATAAAGTCACCACCATGACGAAGAACAGCAACGGGTTGAGCAGATCCTGCCGTTGCCGGAACGCCGACTTGAGGTCACGCAGGAACACCGCCTTCATGGCGTGACCGGTGCCAACCGCTTCGGTAACCGGTCGCCATCCGCCCCGGGAATCAGACGTCATCGCTGCTGCCTCCCAGGGTGATACGCTGCATCGATGGCAGCTGCAGGTCATGGTGAGTGGTCACCACAATGGCGCCACCATCCCGGGCTCGTTGCACCAGCAGGGATTCCAGGGCGGTCACGCCGTCAATATCGATTGCGGTAAACACTTCGTCCAGAATCCACAGGGGCTCGTCGGCAATCAGCAGGCGCGCCAGCGCCACCCGTCGCTGCTGTCCGGCCGACAGGCGCCGGCAGGGTACGTCTTCAAAACCGGCCAGGCCAGTGCCGGCCAGCGCTTGTCCGAGCATGCTGTCACTGACCTTTTTCCTGCCGGCCATCAGCGCACGCAGATTCTCCATGGGTGTCAGCAGCGGTTTGATGCCGGGGCGATGGCCAATGTACAGCATGTTACGCACGAATTCTTCGCGAGTTCGGGACCGGGGTTGTCCCCGCCAGAGCAAGTCACCAGACCAGCCATCATTCAGGCCGGCCAGAATTCTGAGCAAGGTGGTCTTGCCGGAACCGTTGGGGCCCTCGACACGGGTCAGAGTACCGGGCAGTATGGAGAAAGAAAGTTCCCGGAACAGCATCCGGTCGTCGCGCTCACACTGCAGATTGACAGCCTGTAGTAACGGCTCAGACATCAGGGCCCCAGATCTGGAACAACGCGGTGGATACAACCGGCGTTGTGGACATTCAATTCTGCCTCCGTTCAGGTGTCGCGAATCAGGAAGGGGCAGAGATTTCAGACAGGCAATAGTTACCAGCGCGGCGTATTATAACGAAACCGTGACACGATTACTCTTGTCGAGAATCAAAACAGCACCGATGAAATTACCAAACGGTAACCCGACACCGCCGCCGTCCGGCGAACAAACCAGACCGCCCGCAGGTGGGGCCACCAGGGGAGCGCAACCTCAGGACTCCGGGGCCGTATCGGCGCGTCAGCAACTGGACCTATTACAACTCACCAACCGGGAAAGCGTACTGGCCCGGGTCGCGGAAGTCATCAGTCGTCAACAGGATGCCGGGCAGCAATTGCTGCTGGAAGTCCGTGGCCGCAGCCTGACCGTGCAGGCCGCCATCGGCGAGACCTCCCTGGAACCCGGAGACTGGGTCAAAATCATGCGCGCCGGCAATGAGCTGCAATTGATGGGCAAGCTCGCTCCGGCCCAGGAAGCCGGTATCGCCCGTGCACTCGCCCAGCGGCTGCCATGGCAACAGAGTATCGACGGCGGGCTGGCGAAGGTTCTTTCCAGCCTGACCCAGGGTATCCGGCCAGAGACGGGCGGAACCACCCCGCCCTCCGCGCGACAGCCGCAACCACTGCCCCTACCGGTGCGACAGGTTATCGAGCAATTGGTAAACCGACTCCCTGCCAGTACCGGACTGGCCTCTCCAGGCAATGCAAACGAGACAGGGCAGCAGATACGCCAGTGGATTGCCGAAAGCGGGCTGTTTGCCGAGGCCCGGCTCGCCCAGAGTCGGGAGACCGCCCTACCCGACCTCAAACTGGCACTGGGCCGGATTGTGACAGCACTGCTCAGCCACCAGGGCAGCGGTCCGGAACACTTCAACCGGCTGACCCCGCTGGCGACTCCCGAACTGGTCCAGGCCCCCCTGCAGTTCCCCAACACGCTATCGCCTCCGGCGCCACAGAGTTCGGCGGAACCACCCACGGTGGGGCAGATGCTGCGACTGCTCGCCGGCATGCTCAACCGGATCACCGTCAACCAGCTTCACAGCCAGGTGCTATCGACGCGTACCACAGCAGACACGCCGGCACCGGTGTCCACTCTGTTACTGGAGCTGCCCTGGGTGACACCGCAGAGTGAGCCGAGGATTGCGCAGCTGAGAATTGAGCACGAACAGCCAGACAATGAACACACTGGCGGGAAACGTGCCGGTGTCGCGGAATGGCGACTGTCCCTGGCCATGGATCTTGACGAGGCCGGCCCGGTGCATTTTGACGTGGCCCTGCGCCAGGAGCAGGTGTCTGCCCGCGTCTGGGCGGAAAAGCAACGCACCCTGCAACAGGTTCAACAGGACCTGCCAACCCTGCGGCAGAGCCTGTCGGAACTGGGGCTGGAGGTAACGGATCTGGAATGCCGCAGGGGCAGCCCCCGGGGAGCAACCACACGACTGGAACACCGACTGGTGGACACCAAGGCATGAGCAAAACGGATCAGCAGCAATCCAGCGCGGCGGTGGCGCTGAAATACGATGGCAAGTGCGCGCCGACCATTGCCGCCACGGGCACTCACGAACTGGCGGAGGAAATCGTCCGGATCGCCCGGGAACACAACGTCCCTCTCTACGAGAATCCGGAACTGGCCAGTGTCCTGGCGCGACTGGAACTGAACGAGGAAATTCCGGAAACCCTGTACCAGATCATCGCGGAAATCCTGGCGTTTGCCTTCAACCTCCAGGGTAAGACACCGGCGGACGCCGGCAGGACCACCCCGGAGAGCGAGTAACTCCCGACGAATCCCGGCTTAAGCCGCCTCACGCTTCCTGAGCGCAGAGACCAGCTCCGCTTCGGGCCGGGAGATGCCACAGGTGTTCATCAGATCGTCGATATCCGCCCCCAGGTCAACCAGCCTTGAGGCCTCATCGTAGGAAATTCGCAGGGGGTCGTTCTGGCGCATTTCATCCAGTGCGCCGGCGAGCTCATGGAGCTGACGCTCACAGGCTACCAGCCGCTGGCCGACCCCCATGCTGCCGCTGGCGGTGGCATGAAGTTCGCGGCCAAGGGTGTCACAACGATCCTTGAGCCGGGTTCGAAGCTGACGGATCTCACGACGCTGCACAATGGCCTGCACCGCCAGCAGGCCAAGGACCGCTGTTGTCAGCAGCCAGGGAATCAGGGAAGAGTACTCTGCAAACATGATGAACGCCCTCAAGTAGGTTAACCACCGGGGCGTCCATCATGCCGGCCTGTTCCGGAAAGCGTTTCCGGGATTACAGTGCCGCGATTTCAGCCCACTCGTGGTCAGACAGCATCTTGTCGAACTCGACCAGAATGATCAGTTCGCCATCCTTATTGCACACGCCCTGGATAAACTTGGCACTTTCCTCGTTACCCACGTTCGGTGCAGTTTCAATTTCACTGGCTTTCAGGTACACCACCTCGGCCACGGAATCCACTAGGATTCCCATTACCTGGTCCGCGGATTCCATCACCACGATCCGGGTCGCGTCAGTGACTTCCGAGTCCGCCAGACCGAATCGGCGACGGGTATCGATCACCGTGACCACGTTACCACGCAGATTGATGATGCCGAGTACATAATCCGGCGCACCCGGAACCGGTGCAATTTCGGTGTATCTCAGCACTTCCTGAATCTGCATGACGTTCAGACCATAAGTCTCGTCATCCAGGCGGAAGGTCACGTACTGCAGTACCTGATCGTCCTGGGCCTGATGTTGGTGTCCGCTCGGGGATGCCATAGCGTTGTCTCTCCTCTTTGGCTGCCCGGCGGGCAACCTGATCGTCAAAAAATCATCATCAGTGCCCAATACTATAGTTAAGGGCACAAACCGTGCCAGCACCGCACGGTTTCATTCAGTAACGGCTTATTAACTGAGATCCAGGTGGTGCTCCCGCTCCGCCCGGACCAGCAAATCCGCCATGGTGCGCACGTCAATCAGGGCGCACATGTGATTGACCACGGTTCCCGCCAGCCAGGGGCGTTTGCTGCGAGCTGTCCGCCAGCGAACCTCATCCGGCTTCAGGGTGAAGGACTGGGCCACATCATCACAGGCCAGTCCCCAGTCGCTGTTATCCAGCCGGATCACAAAACGATAGTTGTCACGGGCATTGTCGGGTGCCCGCCCCGCCATGATCCACTCCGCAGTGTCCACCACCCGCAGGTTATGATCGCGATCGGCACGGATCCCCATGTACCAGCGGGGGCTGCCGGGAATCGGCTTGATGCTTTCTTCGATGCGGTGAATGGCGCCCAGCAGAATCAGCGGCACCGCCAGCTGCAGGCCCGCCACGGTAAAGATCAGGCATTCAAAAGGCTGTTCAGACCACTCAGGACGCGACGGGGGCGATTCAGGCTCCACCTCCGGTTGAGGCGCCGATGGGGCAGGTGTCTGCTGAATGTCCGCTGCCTTTTTTGTGACGGGCTCCGGCGCGGGTCGGCTGATTTCAATCCGGGGCGCTGGCTCAACCGTTGGTTCCGGTTCCGATTCCACTTCCGGCGCACTAACAGCGACCTCGTCCTGGCGCGCCGTATCCGTCGCCGTGTGCAACAGCTCATCGAGATAACTGGCAATGGCACTGGCGGGATCCGCCAGCTTAGTCAATTTTTCGTCAGCCATGCCTGCGCTCCCGCTCCACGCCAGTACGGGCCATCAGATCCTCGAGCAGGCTGCTGTATGCCCGAACTCCGTGGGTGCCGGCATCCAGGGATGAGGGCACCACCCCGCCCTGGCTGGCGTCGCGGAATTTGGTGTCCACCGGAATGGCAAAACGCCAGAGTGTATCCGGATAGGTTTTACGCAACAGGTTCAGGCTTTTTACGGACGCCTGGGTACGACGGTCAAAAAGCGTCGGAACAATGGTGTAAGCCAGCTCGTTCTTCTGGGATTTCATGATCATCTGCAGGGTGTGCAGCATGCGCTCCAGGCCCTTGATCGCCAGGAATTCCGTTTGTACCGGGATAATCAGGTGCTGCGCGGCCGCCAGTGCATTCACCATCAACACACCGAGGGACGGCGTGTTGTCGAGAATCACATAATCAAAATCATCCCAGAGCTGCGCCAGTGCGCGGGAGATGATCAACCCCATGCCTTCCACGCCCACCATCCGGCGCTCAAGGGTTGCCAGTGCGGTACTGGCCGGCAGCAATGACACGCCTTTGCAGCTGGTTTCAGTAATCAACTGGGCGGCGAGGCCATCTGGCACCTTGCCCTGATGCTGGAACAGATTGAACACACTCTGGGCGATGGTGTCGGGATCATAGCCAAACCAGCTGGTCAGCGAGCCATGAGGATCCAGGTCCACCACCAACACCCGCTTGCCGCGCTCTGCCAATAGCCCGGCCAGCGCCACCACCGATGTGGTCTTTCCGACACCGCCTTTTTGATTGGCTACTGCCCAGATTCGCACGTTACGCTCTCCACTCATTTATCCCCGGATATGCCATGGCACCACAGCGGTCCCTACCCATCGTTATCGGCAGCGGACCGCCCAACTTGAACGCTATCGGCAAGTGTTTGCCGCGAAAGACGGTACAGGGAAGATCAATACAGAAACCATGCCAACCAACAGCAGCGCGATTACCGCATCACCCCACGGATGCTGGCATCACGGGAAATCAGCAAAACCACCCGGCGGTTCCGGCGGCGGCCTTCTTCGGTATCGTTACGGGCCACCGGCTGGTGCGCCCCGTATCCGACAGCGGCCAGCCGTTCAGGTTCCACGCCCTCCATGGTCAGCATTCTAACCACCGCCGCGGCCCGGGCCGCCGATAATTCCCAGTTAGAGGGAAAAGCACTGGTACGAATCGGACGGTTATCGGTGAAGCCTTCCACCTTGACCGCGTTGTCCCGGTTACGCAGAACTCCGGCGATTTTTTCAACCACCGCGAAACCGTCGTAGTGGGGTTCTGCGGCGCCACTGCTGAACAACAGGCTGTCGGGCAGATTCAACTCCAGCCAACGGTCATTGCTTTCCAGGGACAC
Source organism: Marinobacter sp. DUT-3 (assembly GCF_050379435.1). Classification (NCBI taxonomy): domain Bacteria; kingdom Pseudomonadati; phylum Pseudomonadota; class Gammaproteobacteria; order Pseudomonadales; family Marinobacteraceae; genus Marinobacter; species Marinobacter sp. DUT-3. Next base: position 189,741 of record NZ_JBNRMG010000001.1, on the reverse strand, counting down.
CACGCCCTGGTTGATCAGCTCATCGAATTCCAGGGCGAGCTGGTCAGCCATGGCCCGCAGCGCTTCGGTCCGCCCCTGCTCACTGAGTTCCGGATTACTCGGGGCTTCGGTTACTTCGGGCACAATGACACTGTCGGATGACGAGGAACCTGAACGCCGGGATTGGTCCCCCACCTCTATGGGCTGAAAGGACCGTTGCGGTGCATTGAAAACGCCGGTCAGGGTTTCCGACAGCACCTTGTACTTGCCTTCGTTGACGGAAGACACGGAGTACATGACCACAAAAAAGGCAAACAGGAGGGTGATGAAATCCGCATAGGAGATCAGCCACCGCTCCTTGTTGTGGAGGTCATCCTGAGGTGGTTGCCTACGACGCCGCATAGTCCCGCCCGGCGGTCACTGCAGGAAGCCCCGCAGCCGCAGTTCGATGGATTTGGGGTTCTCCCCTTCCGCGATAGCGATAATGCCGTCAATCATCATGTCTTCGTAGCGGGTACGCTCCCGCACAATTCCGCGCAACTTGTTGGCAACCGGGAAAAACAGCAGGTTCGCCAGAGCTACGCCGTAGATGGTGGCGACGAAAGCCGTTGCGATGCCGCTGCCGAGGGACTGGGGGTCCTCCAGGTTGGTCATCACCTGAATCAGCCCCATGACGGCACCGATGATGCCTATGGTCGGCGAATAGCCACCCATGGCTTCATATACCCGCGCCGATTCCAGGTCCCGCTGTTCGCGGGAATCCAGGTCCACCTCCATGATGCTGCGAATGGTCTCGGTCTCGGCGCCATCGACCAGCAACTGGAGGCCCTTGCGCGCAAACCGTTCCGGCTCCTTTTCCGCCAGCCCCTCCAGCCCCAGCAACCCCTGCTTGCGGGCCTTGACGCTCCAATCGATCACTTTGCCAATGCCATCCTCCAGACTGACATAGGGCGGCAAAAATACCCACCGCACCTGTACAAACGCACGCTTCAGCAATGGCCAGGAGGTCTGCAGGATGGTGGCAGCCAGTGTACCGCCGATGACGATCAGCGCCGCCGGAGCATTAAACAGAGAACTGAGGGCGCCGCCCTCAAGCAGATTGCCGCCCAGGATGGCAGCAAACGCCAGAATGATGCCAAGTAGGCTGAGAATATCCATTAACTCACACCTTCCACCAGCCGCGGACCGATGTCGTTGAGGGCCAGCACCTCATCGGACAACCCGGCCCTGGCAACGGCCATGGGCATGCCGTAGATCACGGAGGATTTTTCATCCTGGGACCAGATCACGGATCCGCCCTGCTTCATCAAACGGCAACCTTCTTTGCCATCAGACCCCATGCCGGTAAGAATGACGCCCAGGGTCTTGCCGGGAAAGCTGCGGGCCAGGGAGCCAAAAGTGACATCCACACAGGGCTTGTAATTGAGACGGTCGTCGCCGGGCAATATGCGCACCCGGGCCTGGCCACTGCGATTCTCGATCATCATCTGCCGGCCTCCGGGCGCCAGCAGGGCCAGGCCGGGCCGAAGCACATCGCCATCCTCGGCCTGGCGCACTTCGATGCGGCAGAGTTTGTTCAGACGCTCGGCGAAGGCAGGCGTGAAGCTGGCCGGCATGTGCTGAACCAGCACGATAGGCGCGGGGAAACTGGCCGGCAACGCGGTTAACACTTTCTGAAGGGCAACCGGACCGCCAGTGGAGGTGCCGATGCCCACCACGTTGTAGTGCCTGGCCGGCCCCCGTCGGGTGGCGCGCCTGGAGGATTCCTCTTCTGCGGGGGGCTCCGGTTGCGTGGAACGTGCCGGAGCCGCAGGCGTATCGGTACGGGGACGCCCACGGGGCATTTCCCTTTCCTGACGAGGCGCGGGCGCTGTGGCCGATTTTGTTGCCGGTGGTGCAGCAGGTGCGGTTTTTGCGCCCGGGCTGCTACCGGCGACATCCAGTATACGACCAATCAGGATCTTCTGGAGCTGGCTGGAATCCCGGGCGATTTCCTCAAAATTCTTGGGAAGGAAATCGACCGCGCCGGCCTCCAGGGCATCGAGCGTCACCCGGGCACCCTCGTAGGTCAGGGACGAGAACATCAATACCGGCACCGGGTGGCGCTTCATGATCTCGCGAACGGCTGAAATGCCGTCCATTATCGGCATTTCGTAGTCCATGGTGATGACGTCCGGCCGCAGCTTTTCCGCCAGCTCCACCCCTTCCCGGCCGTTGGTAGCCGCGCCAACGACTTTGATCTGACCGGATGCCGTCAGGATTTCCGTCAAACGCTTGCGGAAAAATCCCGAGTCATCAACAACCAGGACAGAAACTGTCATCCCATTCTCCTAAACCGTGCGGTCCGTGCGCCTCAACCGTACTGCTGAAGCAGGCTGGGAACGTCAATAATCAAGGCAATACGCCCATCACCGGTAATCGTCGCCCCCGCCATACCCGGCGTGCCCTGGAGTGCTCGGCCCAGGGGCTTGATCACCACCTCTTCCTGGCCGATCAACTGGTCCACAACGAAGCCAACTTTCCGGGTGCCCATCGCGACGATGACAACGTGGGCGTTCTCCGGCTCCGGTTCAGCGGACGCGCCCTTCACCAGCCAGCGCTTGACGTGGAACAGCGGGAAGACCTTCTCCCGCACCACGATGCACTCGCGGCCATCGACGATGTTGGTCTTGCTGAGATCCAGATGGAAGATCTCCACCACATTCACCAGTGGCAGCGCGAACGACTGTTCACCCAGCATGATCATCAGCGTGGGCATGATGGCCAGGGTCAGCGGCACTTTAATGACGATTCGCGAGCCTTTGCCAAGCTCCGATTCCACGTTCAGTTGACCGTTCAGTTGGCCGATCTTGGTTTTTACCACGTCCATGCCGACACCACGGCCGGACACATCGGAAATCTGGTCCTTGGTTGAAAAGCCGGCGGCAAAGATCAGGTTGAAACACTCGCTTTCGGTAAGCCGGTCCGCGGCGTCCTGATCGTATAAGCCTTTTTCAACGGCCTTACGACGCAACACCTCGGGATCCATGCCGGCACCGTCATCCTCGATGGACAACAGGATATGATCCCCTTCCTGCTCGGCATTCAGGGTCACTGTACCGGACCGGGGTTTGCCAGCCTTTTCACGGACATCCGGCGCCTCGATACCATGGTCTACCGAGTTACGAACCAGGTGGACAAGGGGGTCCGAGAGGGCTTCCACCAGGTTCTTGTCCAGGTCAGTGTCTTCCCCGTGCATCACCAGGCTGACTTCTTTCTTGAGGCTCCGGGCCAGGTCCCGCACCACCCGGGGAAAGCGGCCAAAGACTTTCTTGATCGGCTGCATCCGCGTCTGCATCACCGCTGACTGGAGGTCCGTGGTGACTACATCGAGATTCGACACCGCCTTGTGCATGTGCTCGTCTTCGCTTGCGGCGCCCAGACGCTGCAAGCGGTTACGCACCAGCACCAGCTCGCCGACCATATTCATGATGTCGTCGAGGCGCTTGGTGTCCACCCGGACAGAGGTCTCAGTTGCGGGCGCCTGTTCTTTCGATGCTGCGGGTGCTCGGGTTTCGGCTTTCTCGGGCGTCTCCGCTTTGGCGGCCGGCGCCGACTTCGCAGTATCGGGCGCGGGCTTGCTGGCCGCCTTCGGGCTGCTCTCAGCCGTGGGGCCGCCGCCCTTGCCGTGGAGGTCATCCAACAGCTTCTCGAATTCATCGTCAGTGATCAGATCGTCATTGCCCTTGCTGGCCTGATCACCGGACTCGGTCGGTGGCTCGATATCAGCATCACCGGCCGGCGCACCGGCGAATTGCCCCTTGCCATGGAGCTCGTCCAGCAGCGCTTCGAACTCGTCATCGGTAATGTCATCGTCACCGGCGGCGCTGTCGTCCCCTGCTGGGTCAGAGGCAGTTTCCGGACCGGCTTCGGCTTTTTCACCATCCAGCGCGTCCAGCAGCTGTTCGAATTCGTCATCGGTGATATCACCATGATCATCACCGCTGGCGGCGTCACTTGTCGTTTCCACAGGGGCTTTACCGGCACCCGCGGAGGACGCCCCTTCCGGCTCAGCCAGGGCGTCCAGGGCGGCAATCAGAGCTTCCGGAGCTGGCGTCAGTTCCTCATGGTTACGCACCTGCTCAAACATCGCATTGACGTTGTCCAGGACCTCAAGCACCACATCCATCAACTCCGAATCCACTTTGCGCTTGTGATTCCGGAGAATATCGAAGACGTTCTCTGCAGAGTGACAGCAGTTCACCAGGGCTTCCAGCTGAAGGAAACCCGCGCCACCCTTTACGGTATGGAAGCCACGGAATATGGCGTTGAGGAGATCACTGTCATCCGGATTCTGTTCAAGATCCACCAGCTGCTCAGACAGCTTTTCAAGTATCTCGCCTGCTTCAACCAGAAAGTCCTGCAGGATCTCTTCATCGGCATCAAACGCCATGGGTTACCCTCTTAATTCAGAAACCGAGACTGGACAAAAGATCGTCAACATCGTCCTGACCCGATACCACATCTTCACGCTTATCGGCGTTCATCTGCGGGCCAACGCCCTGCTCTGCCGACACTTCGCTTGATTCAATCTCATGTATGGTGCCGGTCAGCTGATCCACATGACTCGCCATCATCACCAGGCCTAGCAGGTGTTCCTCCACTTCCTTCACCAGGTCGGTGACCTTCTGGATCACCTGCCCGGTCAGGTCCTGGAAATCCTGGGCCAGCAGGATTTCCGAGAGGTTGTTGTACATGGTGTCGGCATCCCGGGTCAGCGTTACGAAGAACTGGTCAATCCGACCGTAGAGGTCCCGGAATTCCGCCGGCTCCATTTCCCGCCGACGCAGACGCTGCCACTCGTCTCTCAATACCGCCGCCTCATCACGGATAGCATGGGCCTGAGGCATGGTTTCCTCGACCAGGTCCATGGTGCGATTGGCAGCCTGACCGGTCATTTGCACAACGTATTCCAGGCGATCGGACGCATCGGTCATTTTTGACAGCGCTTCCTGCTGCTCGGCATTGCGGGGATCGATCTGGAAATTGCGAATCGCTTCGTGGAGGCTGCGGGTAAGCCGCCCGACTTCCCGATACAGGCTTTGATCCCGGACTTCGCTGAGATCATTGATTACGTTCATAGCCCCTGCATAGTCACCGGCATTGACCTGTTCAACCAGCTCGTTGGCCTGTGCGCGGAGCTTTTCCGTCACCTCCGGATCAAGGCCCTGCGGGTTCTTTTTGCTATCGCTCATGAGAGCCCATCCGACCTTTGGTTACTGGATTCGTTCGAAGATTTTCTCAATCTTCTCCTTGAGTACTGCGGCGGTAAACGGCTTCACAACATAGCCATTCACCCCTGCCTGCGCGGCGGCGACAATCTGATCCCGCTTTGCTTCGGCGGTGACCATGAGAACCGGAAGGGTTTTCAGGTTTTCATCGGCACGTACAGCCTTTAGCAGATCAAAACCGGACATACCCGGCATGTTCCAGTCAGTCACCAGGAAATCGTATTTACCGCTTTGCAACATGGGCAACGCGGTGTTGCCGTCATCCGCTTCGTCGGTATTGGTGAATCCCAGATCACGCAGCAGGTTCTTGATGATCCGTCGCATTGTGGAAAAGTCGTCCACAATGAGGATTTTCATGTTCTTGTCCAATGGGACCTCCAGTTTTGTCACACCCGGAATGCGTTTTATCTTTCTGCCAGACTCTGGCAGGCCGGTGGTTTAACCGCTTATTGTGTGGTGTTTGAACCCGTTGTAAAGCGCCGGTTACCAAAAGCTACAGACAGCCAACCTCAATACACGTTGGGCTCATGTCGCCAGCCCGTCAGCCTGCCCCGAAGCCTCAGCGCGGCCTGACTGTGGATCTGGCTGACCCGGCTTTCACTCACCCCCAGGACAGCACCGATTTCCTTGAGGTTCAGCTCCTCCTGGTAGTACAGGCTGAGCACCAGTTTTTCTCTCTCGGGGAGCTCGCCAATCGCTTCCGCCAGACTGCGCTTGAAAGCATCGGACGTAATATCGTCCAGCGGATTATCACTGGCCTCTGCTTCCTCTATCGGCAGGTCGCCGGATTCATTGAGCTCATCCAGGCTAAAAAGTTTGCCGCTGTTGGCATCGCTCAGGCTGGAGTGGTATTCATCAAGGGACATCTCCAGCTCTTCAGCGACTTCCTGGTCCTGGGCCTCACGGCCAAGACGATCCTCAACAGCCTTGATGGCCTGGGAGATACGGCGGGCATTACGATGAACGGAACGGGGTACCCAGTCGCCCTTGCGGATTTCATCCACCATGGCGCCCCGGATACGGATACCAGCGTAGGTTTCAAAGGTTGCGCCCTTGGTAGAGCTGTACCTTTGCGCAGCCTCAAGCAGCCCGATCATGCCGGCCTGCATCAGGTCTTCCAGCTGCACCGAGGCCGGCAAGCGGGCCATCAGGTGCAACGCGATCTTTTTCACCAGCGGAGCATGCTCTTCCACTAGCCGGGAAGCACCCCCGACGCCTGCTTTTTGGTAGATTCCCAGGTTTTTCGTCAATGTCATGTATCCAGCTTTTTGGTGACAGGATCAATGTCAGACTTCGACGAGCCGCTCCACAAAGAATTCCAGGTGTCCGCGGGGAGATGACGGCAGCGGCCAGTTGTCGACCTTCTCAGCCAGAGCCCTGATCGCCAGTGACGCTTTGGCCCTGGGGTAGGCATCCAGCACCGCTTTCTGCCTCTGCACCGCTTTCCGGACGGCTTCGTCGTAAGGCACCATACCCACGTATTGTAGTGCCACATCAAGAAACCGCTCGGTGACCCGGGTCAGTTTTTCAAAAAGATGCTTCCCTTCCTGCTCGTTCCGGACCTGGTTGGCAAGAATACGGAAACGGTTGGTGCCGTACTCACGGTTCATCAGCTTGATCAGAGCGTATGCGTCGGTAATGGATGTCGGTTCGTCACACACCACCAGCAGCAGCTCCTGAGAAGCTCTCAGGAAACTGATGACGGATTCGGAAATCCCCGCTGCGGTATCGACGATGAGGACGTCAATCTGGTCACCGAGCTCGCTGAACGCATTGATCAGACCAGCGTGCTCCATGGAGGTGAGCTGGGTCATGCGCTGGGTTCCCGAGGAGGCCGGGACAATCTTGATACCACCCGGGCCATCGACCAGGACATCCCGCAAGTCGCAATCACCCGCCAGCACATCCGAGAGGTTGCGATTGGCGGTGATACCCAGCAGAACATCTATGTTGGCCAGACCCAGGTCAGCATCCAGCAACACGACACGACGGCCTTTCTGGGCCAGGGCAATACCCAGGTTAACTGACACGTTGCTCTTACCAACGCCGCCCTTCCCGCCGGAAACTGCAATCACCTGTACCGGATGTGGTTTGCTCATACTTGGTTTTATCTCTCGCCACGTTTGACCGAAGGCTCAGTTGTATTTCAACGGCGCCTGTTCACGCCGGATAGTCCGTCATCCGGTATGGCCGGGGAGTGTTTCAGGCCCCCTCTGCCACCGCCTGCTGTTGCTGGAGTGTTTTAAGCCGCTCCACGGCCAGTCGAACCAGGGGCACCGCTTCGGCGTGGTGCAGATCTTCGGGAATCTTCTGGCCATCCGTGTAATACGCCACGGGCAGACCGGACTCCATGACAAACCCCAAAGATTCACCCAGGGTCAGGGCTTCGTCGACTTTTGTCATCACACAGCCCGCAAGGTTAGCCATCTTATAGCAATGCCACACTGATTTCATAATACGCGGTTGGCTGGTCGCTGACACTACCAGGTGCGTACGAATCCGGTGATGGCTCCTGGCCAGTTCTGACAGTTGTTGCTCATAGCCCTTGTCAGTGCTGGTCAGGCCGGCGGTATCAATCAGCACCAGGTGGCGATCCGACAACTCGTCGAGGATATCATCAAGGGAATGGCTCTCATCCACCACCCGCACCGGCACATTCAGGATACGACCGAACACAAACAACTGCTCATGGGCGGCCACGCGATAACGATCCGTGGTGACCAGGGCCAGGGAATCCGCACCATGGCGCAGGACATGGCGCGCCGCAAGCTTGCCAATGGTTGTGGTCTTACCGGATCCGGTGGGCCCAACCAGCGCGTATACGCCCCCCTGATCCAGCCACTCGGTTCGTGAGGTTTTCACCCCGGTGGCCAGCATTTTCAGGGACTGCTTCCAGCCATCGTCAAGGCGCCCGCCTTTATGGCGGCGGGACAGGGAGCCGGACAGATCGAGGCTCAGGCCGAATTCCTGCAAACGTTCGGACAGGCGCTGCTGAACCGCGTTGTTCGCCGGCTTTTTCGGCTCGGCGGTCCGGGCCCCCACCATGTCCCGTAATGAACTGATCTCGGCCCGCATCTGTGCAAGCTCATCGGAGTAGCCGCCCGGTGCGCCTGATGAGGCGACCGATCCGGACTCCGTTGCGGCAGACTCAAGCCCCAGCGCCGAATCGTCGATGAACGCCGAGTTATTGGCATACCCGGCGCCAACGCTTGCCCGCTTCTCGCGAACCTCGCGAATACGGTCCCGGGAACGCCCCAGTTCCTGTTCCAACCGGCGATGTTGTTCCGCCTGCATTTCCGCAAGACGGGACCCGTTGGTGGCCTCCCGGGCCTGATCACCAAGACGCTGACGCGCCATGTTTTCGTCGTAGTCCAGCGCCGTCACAATTTCGACACCGCCGTCCACCCGGCGATTGGAGAGTATCACGGCGTCCGGACCCATCTGTTCCCGAACCTGCTTCAGTGCCTCTGCCATGGTCTGAGCAAAAAAACGTTTTACTTTCATGATGCCTCATCCTCCACCGGCAACGCCGTGCCTGCGTTGTCCGCTTTGTCATCCGCGGCCTTACTGCCCGACGGACGCCACAATGGTGATCTGTTTGTTATCCGGAACTTCCTGGTAAGACAGTACGTGCAATCGCTCCACCCCATAACTGGCAAACTTCGCCAGCACCGGTCGCAACGGGCCTGACACCAGCAGAATCGCTGGCTTGCCAAGCATCTCCTGGCGCTGGACACTCTCCTGCAGGGATCGCTGCAGTTTCTCCACCATGTTCGGCTCCAGCACCAGCCCGATGTCTTCCTGACCGCCGGATTGTTGACTCTGTTGAACTGACTTTAGCAATAACTGTTCCAGGTCTGGATCCAGGGTGATCACCGGGATCTCCTGCTCGTTGCCACAAATGCTCTGAATGATCATTCGGCGCAGGGCCTGGCGGGCAACGGTGGTAAGCAGCTTCGGATCCTGACTCTTCGGATGAACGTTCACAATGGACTCCGCGATGGAACGCATATCGCGGATCGGCACCTCTTCCTTGAGCAGATTCTGCAGTACCTTCAACAGCAGGCTGATGGAAATGGTGGTTGGAACCAGCTCTTCCGCCAGCTTGGGAGACACCTTCTCCAGCTGGTCCAGCCACTTCTGGGTTTCTTCGTGGCCAAGCAATTCGTGGGCATGCTTCTGCAATATCTGGTTCAGATGGGTGGCCACCACGGTACTGGCATCCACCACTGTATACCCCAGGGTCTGGGCCTGGTCTTTCTTCTCGGGCTCAATCCAGCTGGCATCCAGGCCAAACGCCGGATCCTTGCCTGCAATTCCCTCGATTTTGCCAAACACCTGGCCAGGGTCGATGGCCAGTTCCCGGTCCGGGTGAATCTCGGCCTCGGCCAAGGTCACGCCCATCAGGGTGATGCGATACACATTCGGCATCAGGTCCAGGTTGTCGCGAATATGGACCGACGGCATCAGGAACCCCAGATCCTGGGACAGTTTCTTGCGCACCCCCTTGATACGACTCAGCAACTGACCGCCCTGGGATTTGTCCACCAACGGGATCAGACGGTAACCCACTTCCAGGCCCACGATGTCGACGGTGGCAACGTCGTCCCAGCCCAGTTCACGGGTTTCGCCCGGCGCAGGCAGAGCCTGCCCCTGATCTCCGCCATCCCCTCCGGGCGGTATATCCCGTCCCGCAGGCTGCGCGCCTCCGCGTACCGGGAATACACCCTCTTCCTCGACCGTCTGGCGGTCACGTTGCCAGATCAGGTAAGCTGCGGTGGCAGCGATACCGCCAAGCCCCAGAAACGCAACGTGGGGCATACCGGGGATGAGCCCGAGAATAATCAGGATAGCGGCAGCAATAGCCAGCGCCTTGGGCGCACTGAACATCTGTTGCAGAATCTGGCCACCCATATCCTGGCTGGACGTTACCCGGGTCACCATGATCGCAGCTGACGTTGACAGCAGCAGCGAAGGAATCTGTGCCACCAGGCCATCCCCGATCGTCAGCAACGCGTAGTTCTGAGTGGCCGTTCCGAAATCCAGGCCATGCTGCAACATACCAATGGCGACACCACCAATCAGGTTGATAGCGAGGATAAGAAGGCCGGCAACCGCATCGCCCTTGACGAACTTGCTGGCACCATCCATGGAGCCGTAGAAATCCGCCTCCTGGGCCACCTCCGAACGCCTGTGCTTGGCCTCTTCCTGATTGATCAGGCCAGCGTTCAGGTCGGCATCGATCGCCATCTGCTTGCCGGGCATGGCATCTAGAGTAAAGCGCGCACTGACCTCAGACACCCGGCCAGCGCCCTTGGTCACCACCAGGAAGTTGATGATCATCAGGATGGCGAACACCACCAGGCCCACGGCGTAGTTACCGCCGATCAACACCGCACCAAAGGATTCGATCACCTTACCGGCGGCATCACCACCCTCATGACCGTTCAGCAGTACGATCCGGGTTGAGGCCACATTCAACGCCAGGCGCAACAGCGTAGCCACCAGCAACACCGTGGGGAACGAGGCAAACTCCATCGGCCGTAAGGCGTAAACGCACACCAGCAGAATCACGATGGACAGGGTAATGTTGAAGGTAAAGAAAACGTCCAGCATGAACGCCGGCATGGGCAGGATCATCATTCCCAGCAACCCCATCAGCATGATGGGTATGCCCAGGTTTCCCCGTGTCAGGGTTTTGACGTTGTTCAGGACTAAAGCTCTGTCCATGCCAGGAAACTCTCCGCGTGGCCGTGCCTGACGGCATTCAAAGGGTCGGAATTATGACGCTGACGCATCGTTTGCAGGGGTCTTCGCAAGATCCGTACCAGCCCTTACGGGATTTCACTTTTCAGTGCCTGACGCAACCTTTCAGATACGGTATCCTTGCGCCAATCCGACCACAGCCGACAGATGAAAGGTGACCCATGCCAATCCACGAGGTTAAACACCCCCTGATCCGCCACAAACTCGGCCTGATGCGCCGCGCGGACATCAGCACCAAAAATTTTCGTGAACTGGCACAGGAGGTTGGCGCCCTGCTGACTTACGAAGCCACCCAGGATTTCTCCCTGCAGGAAAAAACCATCGAGGGTTGGGCCGGTCCGGTGAAAATCGAACAGCTCCAGGGCAAGAAAGTCACCATCGTGCCGATCCTGCGTGCTGGCATGGGCATGCTGGACGGTGTCCTCAGCCTGATTCCCGGCGCCCGCGTCAGCGTGGTGGGCCAGATCCGCAACGAGGAAACCCTGGAAGCCAGCACTTACCTGGAAAAACTGGTGGGCGAGCTGGACCAGCGTATGGCTATGATCATCGACCCCATGCTGGCCACGGGCGGCTCCCTGATCTCCACCATTGATTTGCTGAAAAAGGCCGGCAGTACCGAAATTCGCGCGCTGATTCTGGTGGCCGCGCCGGAGGGCGTGCAAAAGGTTCTGGAGAAACATCCGGACGTGTCCATCTATACGGCCTCAATTGACGAGCGCCTGAACGACAAAGGCTATATCCTTCCCGGACTTGGTGATGCTGGCGACAAAATTTTCGGCACCAAGCAGAAGGACGTCTGAACATGCAGGATCACACCAACGACCCGATCTGGAAACAGGTTGTCGCGGGCTCGCAAATGCTGCTGGTGGCCTTTGGCGCACTGGTGCTGATGCCGCTGATCACCGGCCTTGATCCCAACGTCGCGCTGTTTACCGCCGGTCTCGGCACGCTGATCTTCCACATTGTCACCGGCGGTCAGATCCCCATCTTCCTGGCCTCCTCTTTTGCCTTTATCGCCCCGGTCATTGCCGCCAAGGGCCGCTTCGGCCTGGAAGAAACCCTGGGTGGCCTGATGGCCGCCGGCATTCTCTATATTATCCTCAGTGGCGCGGTCAGACTCCGCGGCACCGGATTCATTACCCGCCTGCTGCCACCTGTGGTGATCGGTCCGGTCATCATGGTGATCGGCCTCGGGCTGGCACCGGTGGCTGTGCATATGGCCTCGGGTCGTAGCGGCGACGGCGCCACAGAACTGGTGCCCTACGACACCGCCATCTGGATTGCGATGATTTCCCTGGTGGTGACCGTCATCATGTCGGTATGGGCAAAAGGCATTTTCCGGCTGATTCCCATCATGTTTGGCGTGATCGTCGGCTATACCCTCTCCGCGTTTGCCGGCATTGTGGATCTGACACCCATTCAGGAAGCGCCCTGGCTTGCGATTCCGAACTTTGTCGCACCGGCATTCAGTTGGAGCGCCATCCTGTTCATGATCCCGGTGGCCATTGCACCGGCCATTGAGCACATTGGCGACATCCTCGCCATCGGCAATGTGACCCGCAAGAACTACCTGGAAAAGCCAGGCCTGCATCGCACCCTGCTGGGTGACGGCCTGGCCACCAGCGCCGCCTCCCTGCTTGGCGGACCGCCCAACACCACCTATTCGGAAGTCACCGGCGCCGTGGTGCTGACCCGCAATTTCAACCCGAAAGTGATGTGGTGGGCTGCGATCATTGCCATCGTGCTGGCCTTTGTCGGCAAATTTGGCGCGGCCCTGCAGACCATCCCGGTACCGGTCATGGGCGGCATCCTCTGCCTGCTGTTCGGCTCCATCGCGGTAGTGGGCCTGAACACCCTGATTCGCCACCAGGTGGACCTGTCCCAGTCGCGCAACCTGGTGATCGTTGCCATCACCCTGGTGTTCGGCATCGGCGGCATGGCTATCGGCCAGTTCGAGGGCATCGCCCTGAGCGCCGTGGTGGCGATTGCCCTTAACCTGATACTGCCGGGCACACGTGAAGCCTGGGGAAAGGCCATTTATGAGCAAAAAGCCGACTGACAGTTCCGGCATCAGCTTTACTGCCCTCTACACCGGTGCCGTCTGGCACCGGCACGGGCTTTCAGACGACGCCCTGTCCACCGAACAGGGCCGCTGGCTCTACCACCTGATGAGCCCCTTCGAAACCGCCAGCAAAGCCGCCATCGGCGGCAACATCCGCACTTTCCTGCTGCAACGCCACCTGATCATCGACCACCTGATAGACCAGGCTGTCCAGGAGGACGGCGTAGACCAGGTCCTGGAAATCGCCTGCGGCATGTCCCCCAGAGGCATCCGATTGCGGGAGAAACACCCCAACCTGAAGATGGTGGAAGCCGACCTGCCCGACATGGCCACCCGTAAAGCGGCCCGTCTACTGGCGGCAGGTCACCTCGGAGAGCACCACCAGGTCACCCCGATCGATATCCTGGCCGAATCCGGCGACCAAACCCTGGAAGCCGTAGTCGCCCGCGCCTTCGACAACACCAAGCCCATCGTGGTGGTCACCGAGGGCCTGACCAGCTACTTCTCCCTGGACGTCATCTCCGAGTTCTGGCAGCGCCTGGCCAAAATCCTGGCCAACCGCCCCGGCTCGGTGTACCTGTCCGAAAGCTACCTGATGCCAAGGCAACCGCTGCTGAGAAACTCCCTGAAAACCCTCGGCGGCCTCCTGGGCACCATGACCCGCAGCCAGGTCAGCTTCCACTTCGAGGATGACCAGCAGGCCTGTGACCATTTCCAAGCTTCCGGGTTTCCTTCAGTTCGCGTCTACAATCCCAGTGAGTTCTATGGCCTGCTGCCGATTCCTGAAAGCCGGCATGATCCTATGGTTCGGGTTGTTGCAGCTCGGGTCTGAGTTTGGTCTTTTTGATCGGTAGCCTGCTGGCTTCGGTGAAGGGCATTTGTTGGTGGCCCTGCCAAAAAACCGCTACAAGCACATCCATGTGCGCTTCTCTCCGGCCATCCATGGCCTCCGAAATTTTTTGGCAGGGCCACCAACAAACGCCCCGATAGCTTTCCGATATATCAACAGGAGCTTGGCCGCTTGTATTCGTTGTAGGCTGGATGACTCGTAGGTCGGATTAGCGAAGCGTAATCCGACAAATGTTATCGATGCGGGGAACGGTGTCGGATTACGCTTCGCTAATCCGACCTACATGTGGACATTGCTGTTGAGATATCGATGGGCCCGGGGTGGTTGTGGTTGCCCCCTCCCAAAAATTTCGGAGGCCATGGATGGCCGGAGAGAAGCGCACATGGACGTGCTCGTAGCGGTTTTTGGGAGGGGGCAACCACAACCACCCTCCCCCAAAACCAGCAGGCTACAAAAGACCAAAAGCACCAAATCAGACATCCCGCCGCATATCAGACGGTATAGGAAAGTCCGGCATACCGGGCCGATCACCGCGCCCCTTGCGGAACTGCCGCAGCTGGAACACGTAGGCCAGCACCTGGGCGATGGCCATGTAGAGACCATCGGGAATCTCCCCGCCGACCTCGGTGTTGTGATACACCGCCCGGGTCAACGGCGGCGTCCGCAGAAGTTCGACTTTGTTCTCGCGGGCAATCTCCATGATCTTGAAGGCCATCTCATCGGCCCCCTTCGCCACCACGATCGGCGCCGCCATGGATTTCTGATCGTACTTCAGGGCCACCGCGTAGTGGGTCGGGTTGGTGATCACCACATCGGCGCCGGGTACGTCCTGCATCATGCGGCGCTGGGCCATTTCGCGTTGCAGCTGACGGATTCGACCTTTCACCTCCGGCTTGCCTTCGGTGTCCTTGAACTCGTCTTTCACCTCCTGCTTGGTCATGCGCAGTTTCTTCTGGTGATCGAAGATCTGGAAGGGCACATCGATGGCAGCAATGATGATAGTCGCCGCAGACAGGAAGAAGAAGGTCCAGCCGAGGGTCCAGAGTACGTGTTCCATGGCCGGTATAGCCGGTTCTTCAGCGATACTCAGCAGGTCTTCGGTGCGCAGGTTGAGGACCAGGATGGCGAGTGCCAGTACCAGTCCGACTTTCAAAATGGCTTTGACCAGTTCGATCAGGGACCGCATGGAGAACATGCGTTTCAGGCCTTTGATCGGGTCCATGCGGTTGAGTTTTGGCGCTATGGCCTTGCCGCTGAACAGTAGGCCGCCAATGCCGATGGAGCCGGCGATGGCGGCGATCAGCAGCAGGATCAGGATGGGTGACAGGGCCAGTGCCGCTTCTTTGGCGGATGCCAGGAGCTGTATGCTCATGTGGCGGGTATCGAAGATGGCGGAGCGTTCCAGCACGAAGCTGTCGCGCATGATGCCTTCGAGGGAAGCGCCCAGGCTGCTGCCAAACATGAGCAGGCCGCCGGCACCGGCCATCAGCACGGCCATGGTGGCCAGTTCTTTGGAACGGGCGGTCTGGCCGTCCTCCTTGGCTTTTTCCAGCCTTCGGGGGGTGGCCTCTTCCGTTTTTTCCTGACTGTTGTCGTTTTCTTCAGCCATCAAGGCTGCCCCTGCAGGTTCCGCATAAACTCGAAGGTTTCCCTCGTGTACTGCTCAAAGTGCGGCAGAAAATTGGCGTGCAGCACCCATATGGAGAACAGTCCAAAAATCAGGCCAATTGGAAAGCCCAGGGCGAAAATATTCATCTGGGGCGCGGCGCGGGTCATCACGCCGAAGGCAATGCTGACGATCAGAACAGCGGAGACCGCCGGTAATGCCAGCAGCATGGCAGACACGAACATCCAGCTGATGCGATGCGCCAGTTCCCAGACCCCGACCTGGCCCAGGCCTTCAAAGCCGACGGGCAGTGTCCGGAAGCTTTCGATGAAGACTTCGAACATCACCAGGTGGCCGTTCATGGCAAGGAACAGCAAGGTGATGGTAATGGTGTAGATCTGTGACAGCACCGGGACGTTGACGCCGTTGGCCGGGTCGACCATGGAGGCGAAGCCGAGGCCCATTTGCATGGCGATCATCTGGCCAGCGACGACGAAGAGTTGCCACAACGCGGTCATGGCGAATCCCAGGCCAACGCCGATGAGGATCTGCTGCAGGGTGATGACTACCGCGTCGGCGCTGAACGCTTCCACCTGGGGCGCCGGAGGGAGCAGGGGCACGATGAGGACGGTGATAAGCAGGGCCAGGCCCAGGCGCGCTCTGGCCGGTACCAGCTGGGTGCCAAAGATGGGAATGACCATCAGGAAGCTGCCGATGCGGAACAGTGGCCAAAGGTGCTGACCAACCCACTGGCCGATCAGGTCAGCACTGATTTCGGTGGGTATCATCAATCAGCCAATCAGGTAGGGAATGCTGGTTATCAAGCCTTCCGCGTGATCGAGCAGTTTCGTCAGCATCCACGGGCCGGCGGCGATGATGACGATCAGGGTGACCATCAGCCGCGGCAGAAAGCTGAGGGTCTGTTCGTTGATCTGGGTGGCGGCCTGGAAGGTGCTGACCACCAGACCGACCACCAGTCCGGGGCCGATGATGACGCCAGCCAGCAGCACGATCATCCACAGGGCTTCACGGACGATGTCTATGACGGTTTCCGGGGTCATACGCGGCTCCTATATCCCGTAACTGGCGGCCAGTGTACCCATGATCAGCGCCCAGCCGTCCACCAGCACGAAGAGCATGATCTTGAATGGCAGCGAGATGATGATCGGTGACAGCATCATCATACCCATGGCCATCAGCACGCTGGCCACGACCATGTCGATGATCAGGAAGGGAATAAACAGTATAAATCCAATCTGGAAGGCGGTTTTCAGCTCGCTGGTGACGAACGCGGGCAGCAGTACCCAGAAGGACACGTCTTCCGGCGAGTCATACTGTTCGTCCGCGATGCGCATGAACAGTCCGAGGTCACTTTCCCGGGTCTGGCCCAGCATGAATTCGCGGAACGGCATGCTGGCGCGTTCGACCGCTTCCAGGGAGGTAATTTCTTCCGACATGTAGGGTTGTAGGCCAACCCGGTTTGCCTCTTCCAGAACCGGCTTCATGATGAAGATACTGAGGAACAGGGCCAGCCCCAGAAGAATCTGGTTGGACGGCGTTGCCTGTAGTCCCAAAGCCTGACGCAGAATGGCAAAAACGACGATGATGCGGGTGAACGAGGTCATCATCATCAGCATGGCCGGCAGGAACGTCAGCGCGGTCATCAGCGCGACAATCTGCAGGGTTACCGAGTATTCTTCGACGCCCTGTTCCTCGCCGGGTGTCATGGTGAAGGCGGGAATACCCGGAAGGTCCGCCAGTGCCGCCGGGCTCCAGCCCGCCAGCAGAAGAAGAGGGATCAGCGCCAGGCCGCGTTTCAGGTAAAGCGCAATCATCGGCTCAGCCTTCCTTCGATGACGGAGAGTTCCAGGACTTGCCAATCATGCCCTGCAACCGGCGGGCGAATTCACTGGAAGAGCCCTGCCCGGGGGTCACGACCGGTTCTTCGAATACGTGAAGGGTGCGAATGGCTGACGGGGTAATACCCACGAGGATCTGCTTGCCACCCACCTCGATCAGGGCAATCCGTTCCCGCGCCCCCAGCGCCATGACCGACACCACTTTCATGGCCTGGTTATTCATTCCGGTCATGCCGTTCATGCGGCGGATAATCCACGCACAGCCGTAGATAATAGCGATCACCGCCAGCAAGCCGCCCCCAAGACTCAACATGGTGACGAGGGTGTCCGGGGCACGGCTGACTTCCTCCGTTGCCGGGGCCTCTTCCGCCAGGGCCAGCAATGGCGCCAGCGCGATCAGGACGACACCGGCAGGACGACACCGGCGCAGGCTGACGATTCCGCTCATTCGCGCCATGTTACTTCTGCAACCGTTTGATGCGCTCACCCGGGCTGATAACGTCGGTCAGGCGGATGCCGAATTTCTCGTTCACCATGACCACTTCGCCATGGGCAATCAACGTGCCGTTGACCAACACGTCCAGCGGTTCACCTGCCAGGCGATCCATTTCAATGACGGAGCCCTGGTTCAGCTGCAGCAGGTTGCGGATGGGAATCTGGGTATTGCCCACTTCCATGGAAATAGTGACCGGGATATCCATAATGACGTCCAGGTCCGGCGACATCCCCGAGCCCTGGGGACCCTCGGCAGATTCCTCGAATTCCTCCATTGGCGCTGCGCGGACATTGTCACCGCCGGCGCCCTCTTTTTCCCCGGAGCCTTCCGCTTCTGACATCGCCGCTGCCCACTCGTCCTCGCGGGAATCGCCGTCATCACCGGACTCTTCCATGGCGGATTCCCATTCAGCCGCCAGTTTCTCGTCCTCGCTGAGTTCCTGCTCGTCTTTTTTGTCGTCGTCAGCCATTGCGTCCCACCTTCAGTTGTTTCTTGATCTTGGGCAGCGTTGCCCGTTCGTGAATTCTCAGCGCCAGTTTTCCGTCACGGGTTCCCATGGTGGCCTTATAAATGGGAATACCGTTGGCCGTGACCGTCAGAAACTCGGGGATCTCGACCGGAATGATGTCGCCTTCCTTCATCTTTGCAATGTCGCGCAGGGATATTCGCCGCCGACACACTGTGGAATTGACCGGTACATTGACTTCCTTGATGTCTTCCTGAAGAGCATTCACCCAACGCTCATCAATGTCGTCAATATCACTCTGCACCCCCGCATCGAGTACGTCGCGAATAGGCTCGATCATGGAATACGGCAGTGCCATATGCAGCTCACCGCCTCCGCCGTCCAGTTCAATATGAAAGGTGCTCACCACCACCACTTCGCTGGGGCTGACGATGTTCGCCATCGCCGGATTCACCTCGGAACTGAGGTATTCGAAATCCACTTTAAGAACAGCGTGCCAGGCTTCCCTCATGTCATGGAATACCTGATCCAGCACCATCTGCACAATGCGGGTTTCCGTCGGTGTGAATTCCCGGCCTTCAATCTTGGCGTGCCTGCCTTCGCCACCAAAGAAGTTGTCCACCAGCTTGAACACCAGTTTGGCGTCCAGCACAAACAGGGAGGTACCGCGCAAGGGGCGGATCTTGCACAGGTTAAGGCTGGTGGGCACATACAGAGTGTGAATGTACTCACCGAACTTCATGATCTGGACACCACCGGTGGACACATCGGCATTACGGCGGAGCAGATTGAACAGGCTGATCCGGGTATAGCGCGCAAAGCGCTCGTTGATCATTTCGAGGGTGGGCATTCGCCCACGGACGATCCGGTCCTGGCTGGCAAGGTCGTAGGACTTTACACCGGCTTCGTCGGTTTCTTCATAGGTATCGATATCCCCATCGTCCACACCGTGGAGAAGGGCATCGATTTCATCCTGTGACAGTAGGTCCTGCATACGTTTTCCTGCCCTGACAAGCCGCCCGTTACCGGGGCCTATTGCACTACAAAATTCCTGAAAAGTACCTGTTTCAGAGGAGGTTCCCCCTCATTTTCCAGCACCTGGTTAATGGTCTGCAGCATGCTGTCAGCCAATGCCGACCTGCCGTCCGGCGTCTGCAGCTCCATGAAGTCACTGCTTCCCAGCAAGGTTACCAGCCGACTGCGAATCAGCGGCAGATGCAGCTCGGCGGCCGCAAGTGCTGGTTCGCCATCCGCCTCCAGGGAAAGAAAGACCTGGGCATAGCGCTGGCGGCCCCCTTCGGCCTGGATCGTCGTCACCAGTGCCTTCTCTATATCGAGGTAGACGCTGGGCCTGAAGGTGCTGACCTCGGTTTCCTCAGAGGACGCATCGCCGCCACCCATGCCCGGCAGCCCTCCTCCGAGGAACCACAAGGTGCCTACCACGGACAGCCCCACGGCCAGGACAATCACCAGAACCAACAGGATAATGAGCTTCAGCTTGCCCTTTTGGGCCGGTGGGGCCGCAGGTGTGTTGTTTTCAGCCATAACCTTCCAATCGCCAGAAATCCGTCATCCGGATGGTTTTTTGGGTATATACGGGGAATGAAGCAAAGGCCGGGCCAACAGACTCAACACCCCGATTCAGGACAGCAGTTTAGCGTTGTGGGAGGGGATCGGCAAAGAAGAATCAAAGCCGGGACCCAGGGGCCCCGGACAGTCCATCAGGCGAAGATATCCACTTCGCCTTTCCAGGTGAGATCCAGGGCATTGACGTGTGCCTCGGCCTCTTCGGGAGACACACCAGCCAGTTCATCACGGGCCCGGCCTTCGGCGTTCTCTGATTCACCATCGGCATCCTGCCCGTTGGTCTGCCGTTGGGCAGAGTCAGCAACATCGAACTGTTCCAGCGACAGCCCCTGCTCACTGAGCATATCCCGCAAGCGGTGGCTGTGAAGTTCCAGCTGATCCCGAACTGCCGGATTGGCCGCGTGCACCGTAATATTCGCCTGCTCCTGGTGGACCTGAACGCGGACTTCCATGGGCCCCATGTCCGGCGGGGTCAGATGAATTTCGGCGACGGACAGTTTGTTGGCGGTCAGCCAGGTCAGTTTCCCCACCATCTTATCGCCCCATTCCGCATGCCCGACCGGCACATCAACCGAGGTGGCATACCCTTTGAGACCAGTGGCATCGGCTGGCAGCCTGGCAGCCGCATTGGCCAGTTGCTGACCCGGAACATCAGCCAGTGTCTGCAGACGGCCAGCGGTCAACAAAGCGGTGTTGTCCTGAGCTCGACCGGATTCCGGCGTCAGTGCCGCCAGGGCGTCGGTCAGCTGGAAGCTGGCTGACATACCCTGCCCTGAACCCGCTGTCTCACCAGGCTTGCCGCCAGGCATGCCCGGCAACCCGGCGATCATGCCGGCAAACCGCTGCATCAGGGGTGCCTGGCCAGTCGCCTTGCCTGGTAACTGCGTTGAGTTTCCTGCCATGCCTGAGGTCCCCCCTGCAGGCTCCAGCATCGCTTGCAGGTTGGCAAAGGTCAGAGATGCAATTTCTTCCGGAATGTCCACATCTGACGGTTTTTCCCCCAGGCCATCAGCTGGCGTCACGGATTCCTCTGAGACTGCCGCCTCTCGGACAGTACCGGAAGAACGGCTCTGTGCTCCGTCTTCGGTACGCTTATCGCGTGCGCCATCCGACCGGGACCTGGCGTCTGCCGGAGCATCTTTTCGCTTGTCAGGGCTGTTGCGGGCATCCTCGCGACGTTCCGCCTGTGCACGCCGGTCCGCCTGTTTGCGGTCCAGGCGCTGCTGTTCCGCCCGGGAAACCGAGTCGAACTGGCTGTCGCCGGATTTTTCATGACCCGCCGGCGCTTTTTTGCTGCCGGTATCGGGCTGCCCCCCTGGGGCCTGGGTTTGTGGTAAAACCATCTGGGACATGGCAACCTCTTGCCGCTTTTCAGGGTTGGAGTTCAGGAAATCCTCGTTACCCGATACACAGCAAAAGCGATGCCATCCTTGGAGGGCGTCGACAATCAGTCGACCAGAAAGCCCTCCAGCATCTCCCGCACCTTGCGGAATTCCGAATCAATCGCCTCCATGAGCGATGCAACCTCGTTAAAGCGTGGCTCCCGCCCGGCATTCTCTATCTCCAGGCACAGGGCGCCCAGACGGGGCGCGCCAATATTAACGCAACTGCCTTTAAAACTGTGGGCGGTTTTGACGAGTGCATCGGCATCACCAGCATCAAGCGCCTGGCGTATGGATGAGATCCGATCAACAGAATCGTTAATGTAGGTACGGATCAATACGTCAAACTCGTCCTCCATAACATCCTGAAGCTCCGCCAGTGCTTCCTCGTCAAGATGCGGCTTGTCGTTCATGACGAACCCCCGGATTGAGTGATGGCCGCGACTTTGCGGTCTCCGGCCTCTGAAAAGTGCCAATCATATACGATTTCAACGTGATTGCCCCGCTCCCTGAACGTCAGTGAGTCCGCCAGTCGCTGCAACAACATCAGCCCACGACCGGCGTAACCAGACGTTTCATCACAGGTATTGGTGTGACCCTGGTAGTCGAATCCGTGACCGCTATCCTCACAGACCACGATCAGACGTCCTCCCGAATCCGTCATTGAATGGGTTAATCGGAACTTGATGTAATGCTCCCTGACGTTACTCAGTCGGCGTTCCCGCTCGGCGTAGTAATGGCCGAACCCATCGGCGGTTTTCTTCCATTCCGACGGCAGTCCGAGAATACCGTGCTCCAGGGCGTTGGTGTACAACTCCGACAGCAGTGTGTAAACCTCGCCACTCCGGCGTCTCAGCCCGGGCACCTCCATGCAGATATGCAGCAACAGTGGCAACGGACTGAACTGGCCGAGGGTCCTGTCCCTGACCTCGTAGACACAGCGCCATTCTGCCGGCCCCTCTAATGCTGACAGCGGCACCTCTTCCGACATGGCTTCAAAGTCTTCGCCTTCGGCCATATCCAGGGTCACCAGCGTCAGGTCATCCTGATCAAGCTGGCCGCCGGAAAACGTCTTCACCTGCTCAATCACCGCATCAAAAGGATGAAGACCGTCAAGGACCTTATCCAGTGCGTGGATCACCCGACGATCGCCAAACATGTCACCATCGGAACCTTCAGTCTCCAGCACGCCGTCAGTCATGAACATCAGGGTATCCCCGGGACGGGTCTGGATGATGGTCATTGAGGCCTCGAAGCTATTGGAGTCAAGCACGCCCAGTGGCAGCTGGGACGATGGCAGCGCCCTGCGACTACCATCCTGACGGACCAACCAGCCGTCGGGCAACCCGCCGTTCCACACCTGCACCTGGTTAAGGGAAGAATCCGCCTGGATCATCGCCGCACAACAGAACATGCCCCCCGGCAGAATACGCTTGAGTTTCTGGTTGATCTCCCGCAGCACATCGCTGCCACTGAACCCTTTGGCCGTCATGCCATAGAAAATCTCCGCCACCGGCATAGCCCCGACCGCCGCCGGCAACCCGTGTCCGGTAAAATCACCGATCAGTATCTGCAGACCGCCGGCGGGACGCGGGCAGGCAAACAGAATGTCGCCATTGAAAATAGACATCGGAGAGGCGTGGAAACGGATGCTATCGGCGTCCAGGCAACCGGTGTGGGCGATGTTGTCGAAGACCCGTTTGGCGACGTGCTGCTCCTCCGTCAGCTTGCGGTTGCGTTCGTGGATCAGATCCCGCTGGTGACTGAGGGTCTGGTGCATAACACGCATACGATTGAAGGCATTGATCTTGGCTTCAATGATTACCCGGTTGTAGGGCTTGGTCAGGAAATCATCACCACCGGCTTCCAGGCAACGGGCCAGCGCATCGGCATCGGAAAGGGAGGTCAGAAAGATCAGGGGTACGAGACGCTCACCCGCCAGGGCCTTGATATTCTTCGCCGCTTCCAGGCCGTCCATGTGCGGCATCATGGCATCCAGAAAAACAAGTTGGGGAGACGCCTGACGAAACAGCTCAACGGCCTCGACACCGTTGGCAGCATCCAGAACGTCATGGCCAAGACGTCGTAGCAGAGCCTTGAGGATCAGACGATCGCTGTCGCTATCATCAGCGATCAGGATCAGCAGGGAGTGATTGCCGGTTTGTGCGTCATCCACATCGGACCTCCCGAAGGGTTTACCCAGCCTCTGTCAGCGGATAGCAAACAACTGCTCGAAGTTGGAAATGGCCAGGATTCGACGAACATCGCTGTTACAGTTTTCAATACTGATGGCGGCGCTGTCGCCACCGGCGTAATCACGAAGCAGCAGTAACATCCCGAGGGCCGAGCTGTCCAGATAGGTGGTGTCGGACAGGTCCACCACATACCCCTTGATATCCTGGTCACCATGCTCATAGGCATCACGGAAGGCCTGATGGGTACTGAAATCAAACCGGCCGTCAATCTTTATGATCAGCGTCTGACCATCCTCGCTGCGGCGCGTGTGAATAGGCATTCCTGATCCTCCGCGGGAATTTTTCCGAAAAGATATTGTACAGGTAAGGATAGCGTAGTCGGGACGTTTTGCACCCACGACACCGGCACAAAACCGTGGAATTATCGCCGTCGCCGGACAAAGGCACGCCCGGCGGCTTCATCGGCAAGTTTTTGTTCTTTCAGGTCTTGCTCGCGTTGTTCCTGCCGCCGGCAGGTCTCTATGTACTTTTCCATGCCGCGACGTCGCTCCCAGGCTTCCTGCCATTGCCGCCGGGATTCATCCAGCCGCTCCGCGAGTATATCCAGTTGCTGTTGTTGCTGTCTGAGCACCTGATCCAGCTGGGCGATAAACGCCTGCCAGGCCTGGAGGCGGGCTACCGGCACCACTCCCTGCTGGTTCTGGCGGATCTGCTCCCGGTATTCCTGCTGGTAGCGGTTCAGGTTATCGATCTGTTCCTGCTGAGCTTCATACCGGTTGCGCGCTTCACCCATCTTTTCCAGCGCTTCCTGCTCTTTGCGTTCTTCCAGGTCCAGCACCACCGCCAGCCGCCGGGACCGGAGCATCATTCAGCCCCTCTCGCCGGTGCCGGGGCGCCGGATTTCCGGCGATCTGGTGAACGACGCTCAGGAACCACCGCCAACAACTGGTCAATACTGTCCTGCAGCGGGGCGCTCTCATTCAGCCCCTGCTTCAGGAACTGGGTCATGTTGCCTATGTGGGTAATCGCAAAATCGGTTTCGGAATCGGAACCTTTGACGTAAGCCCCGACACTGATCAGATCCCTGGCCTGTTGGTAACGGGAATACACCTGCTTGAAACGCTGTGCCCGGGCGAAGTGCTCTTCCCCGGTTACCTGAGGCATGACCCGGCTGATGGAAGCTTCCACGTCAATCGCCGGATAATGACCCTCCTCGGCCAACCGACGGGACAACACGATGTGGCCATCCAGAATCGCCCTGGCGGCATCGGCAATGGGGTCCTGCTGATCGTCCCCTTCGGTTAACACGGTATAGAATGCGGTAATAGAGCCACCACCCTGACGTCCGTTGCCGGTCCGCTCCACCAGTTGCGGCAGTTTGGCAAAAACAGATGGCGGATAGCCCTTGGTGGCCGGCGGCTCGCCCACTGCCAGCGCAATTTCGCGCTGGGCCTGGGCATACCGGGTCAGGGAGTCCATCAGCAGCAGTACCCGCTTGCCCTTGTCGCGGTAATATTCGGCGATTCGCGTAGTCAACATGGCGGCCCGCAGGCGCATCAGGGGGGAGTCATCCGCCGGGGAAGCGACAACCACGGAACGGGCCAGGCCTTCTTCACCCAGAATATCCTCGATAAATTCCTTGACCTCGCGACCCCGCTCACCAATCAGACCAACGATGGTGATATCCGCATCGGTAAAGCGGGTCATCATGCCCAGCAACATACTCTTGCCCACACCGCTGCCGGCGAACAGACCAAGGCGCTGACCCTGGCCAACGGTCATCAGGGAATTGATCGCGCGGATGCCCACATCCATGGATTCGCGCACCGGCGCCCGGTCCAGCGGGTTAATAATATCGCCGTTGAGGGATACCCTGGACTCCACTTGCAGTGGCCCCTTGCCATCCAGTGGCTCACCGCTGCCATCCACAACGCGGCCCAGCATCTGGGGGCCAACCGGCACACGGCTGGCCGCTGACAAGGGCACTACCCTGGCGCCAGGACGCAGACCTTCAATGGCAGTCAATGGCATCAGGTACACCCGGTCATCCTCAAAACCGACCACTTCGGCTTCAACACTGCCGCTTCCCTGCCCCTGGATCACGCAACGGTCGCCCACCACCATGGGGCAGCCCACGCATTCCAGGGTCAGACCCACCATGCGGGTCAGGCGTCCGGACAGTTCCGGGGCCGATTCGCGGTCAACAAATCCCTGAAGTCGCTTCAGACGGTCAGCCAGGTTCCCGGTCATCGTCCTCGCTCCCGTTGGCGTCATCACTGTCGGAGTCCAGCACATCCCGGTGGAAATCGGTCAGGTCACCCATCATGGTATCCAGCTCTTCGCTTTCGCCAGCCTCCTCGTTACCGAGCTGCTGTTCAAGCATGCCCTGAACCGCTTTCTGGAAACGCTTCTCCACCGTGAAGTCTACCAGGCTGTGACGGGTTTCGACCTTGCAACCACCCCGCAGGATGCTGTCATCCTCCACTACCGAGTTGGTTGCTTCAAAACGCTCCGCCACCTGCCTGACCCATTCCGCGTCCTCCGGATTCACCAGAATGCGCACATTGTCTGTGGTGGACGGCAGCGAAGCCATGGCCTGGCGGACCACCTGCCGGATCTGGGAAGAATCAATGGACAGCTCGCGGTAAACCACAGTGCGGGCAAGAATGGTGGTCAGGTTGACCAGGGCGGTTTCCAGTTCGTCTTCGTGACGACGGATCGGAATCAGCAGCTCTCCCAGCAAATGTTCAAGCCGGTCAATGTGGGAGTCCATTTCCTTGCGGGTTTCTTCCAGGCCCTGTTCCGCGCCCTGCTCCCGGCCTTCCGCAAAGCCGGCATCGTAACCGTCCTTATGGCCCTGCTCCCGGCCTTCGTTGAAGCCGGCCTGGTAGCCGGCATCGCGACCTTCAGCGTGGCCATCTTCCCGGGCAGCCTGGCGGATGTCCTCGATGTCCGCCGCCGTCAACGGTTTGACATCCCGTTCCTCTTCCCGGGCAACTTCGTTTCCCCGGGCATCAAGCAGGGGCAACTCCCAGCGCTCGTAGGCCGTCAGTTGCTCCTTGGGAATCCGGTTGAGGCTCTTGTCGGAATCTTTCATCACATCATTTCTTCGCCGGCTCCGCCCAAGGTGATCTCACCGGCTTCGGCCATACGGCGGGCAATGGTAATGATGTCTTTCTGGGCAGCCTCGACCTCACTGACGCGAACCGGCCCCTTGGCCTCCAGATCGTCCTGCAGCAGCTCGGCGGCCCGCTTGGACATATTCTTGAAGATCTTGTCCTGCACCCCGTCATCGGCGCCTTTCAGCGCAACAACCAATACCTCGGATGACACTTCACGCAGCAACGCCTGGATACCCCGGTCATCGATATCCTTGAGGTTGTCGAAGACAAACATCAGATCCTCGATGGTGGAGGCCAGGTCCGGGTCCATATCCTTGATGGAATCCATCAGGTTGCCTTCAACACTGCGGTCCATGAAGTTCATGATATCGGCTGCGCGCTTGACGCCGCCAATACGGCTGGTCTGGGCAGCGGAACCACCTGAGAACTGCTTTTCGAGGATGTTGTTCAGTTCCTGGAGGGCCTGGGGCTGGATGCTTTCCAGCGAGGCCACCCGCATCATCACGTCCAGCCGCACCTTGTCATCCAGTGTACGGAGAATTTCAGCGGCCTGGTCCGGATCCAGGTAGGAAATCACGATGGCCTGAATCTGCGGGTGCTCGTAACGGATGATATCGCCAACTGCCCTGGGCTCCATCCATTTCAGAGTATCCAGACCCGTGGTATTGCCACCGATCAGGATACGGTCAATCAGGCTTGATGCCTTATCGTCTCCCAATGCCTGGGTCAGCATGGTCCGGATGTAGTCATCGTTGCCAACGCCGAGGCCGGTCTGCCCCCCCACCGCATCGACAAACTGATTCAGCACAAAGGTCACGTCGTCCTTGCTGACGTCCTTCATCTGCGCCATGGCCACACCAACACGCTGAACCTCCTTGGGGCCCATGTGTTTCAGTACTTCCGCGGCGTCTGCCTCACCCAGTGACATCAGCAGAATAGCAGCCTGTTCAACACGGGGAATCTTGCGCTGCGGCTTCTGGGGCGCCTGTTGGGCGCCCTCCACCGGACGGTTGGTTTCTTCAGTCATCGACATTCACCCACTGGCGCATCACCTGGGCAACCCTCGCCGGGTCTTCTGCGATCAGGCCCTTCAGTGCATTTAACTGCCTATCATAGCTGTCCGTGGCGCCCGGCAAAAGCAGCTCATCCTGTGACGACATGGCCTGGCGCAATTCATCGCCACCGTCAATCCCGTCAAGACCGCCACCATAATCACCGCCGGCATCGCCCCCACGCTCATTCCTACCAGCGCCGGAAAGACTCTTGAGCGTCGGGCGCAGCAGCCCGAGTACCAGCACCAGGATGACCAGACCGGCCAGTACCTGTTTCATCAGATCCCAGAACCAGGGCTGCTCCCAGAAACCCGGCGCCTCGAATTGTACTTCCTCCTCGGCGGCGAAGGCGGTGTTCATCACCGTAACACTGTCACCCCGTGCGGCGGAGTAGCCCACGGCGTCACGGACCAGCATGTTCAGCCGCTGCAGTTCCTGCTCCGGCCAGGGTTCGTAGCTGACCTCACCGGTTTGCGGATCAACCACTTTCATATCATCCACCGCCAGGGCCACGGTTACCCGCTCTACCCGGCCGAGTTCCTGGCGGATATAGCTGACGGTGCGGTCCATCTCGTAATTGCGGGTGGACTCGCGCCGTACGTTTACCGGCTGTGGCGCGGGCTCGCCGTCTTCACCTTCTTCGGCCTGACCCGCCTGCTCCGGCACCTGGGCCTCGCCCGGGGGCTGGTTGGCCAACGCACCCGGCACGCCACCGGCCCCTCCACTGGTGCGCTGCTCGCTCATTTCCCGCTCGCTTCTAACCGCCTGTTGTTCCGGGTTGAACAACTCTTCCGCCTGCTCCACGGAGGAGAAGTCCAGATCCGCGGTGACTTCCGCCCGGAAACGGCCATCACCCACAATCGGCCCCACCAGCGAGGCCACACGACGGGTCAGACGCTCTTCAATGCGGGTTGTATAGTCAAACTGGTCCTTGATCTGACGACTGTCGCCGTCTGCTTCACGACCGGTCAGCAGGTTGCCGTTCTGGTCGACGACGGTCACGTTGTCCTTGTTCATTTCGGGAATACTGCCCGCCACCAGGTTGACGATGGCGGCGATATGTTCTTTCTCCGGCTTGCGGCCGGCAAACACATCAAGGAATACCGACGCTGTCGGGGTGCGGGCGTCGCGGACAAACACCGAGCGCTCCGGAATCGCCAGATGAACCCGGGCGGACCGGACCCCGCGCATGGCGGCGATGGTGCGGGCCAGTTCGCCTTCCAGGCCGCGACGGAAGCTGACAGTTTCCATAAATTGCGAGGTGCCCAGGCCACGGTCCTGATCAAGCAATTCATACCCCATGGTCTGCTCGTCGGTCACGCCCTCGGCCGCCAGTTTCAGGCGGGCATTGTAGACTTCGTCAGAGGGTACCAGCAGAGCGCCGGTGCGGGGATCCATACGATAGGTAATGCCGCTCTGATCAAGAATGGACGTCACGTCTTGCGGATTGTAACCGGACATATCGCCGACCACCGGCTGGTAGTTCGGTTCCTGGGCCCAGAGTACGACGGCGACGCCGAGGGCGACACTGGCAGCCAGCCCTACCATCAGGCCAATCTGTCGCAGCAGATTCAGGCGATTGAAACCGAACAGCAGATCGCTGCGGCCCTCGCGGTTATCGGTATCCGAAGCTGCCGGTACGTTGGCGCTGGAGGTTTCTGCTGGTAGGCTCGCCATGGCTCTGCTCCGCTATTACACCGGCATGTTCATGATATCTTCGTAAGCCTTCACTACCCGGTTACGAACCTGGGTCAGCGCTTCGAAGGAGACCGAGGCTTTCTCGGAGGCAATCATCACACGGGTAATGTCCACGTTGGGATCACCCATATCGTAGGCCGTCTTCAGGTCGCTCGAGGTTTGCTGCAGCTCATTCACACTCCCCACGGCCTGACTGAGCATATCGCTGAAACTTGAGGTTTCCCGGCCCTGCTCAACACGCTGGGGGCCATCAATTCTACCGCGAACGTCATTGTCCTGTTCAACACGCTGGTTCTGCATCATCTGCGAACGCATGTTGCGGATTTCCGACAGCACATTGTTGATATCTGCACGTTCGACCATTATTCACTCCCCCGGGATTGGCTGCTTCAGCAACACCCCATTGAACTCTGATTCTGTTACCCCGTAGAAAGCAAACAGCAGGCCAACAAGATTTATTTCTTATTTTTCATTAAATTACAGACACACATTGAGATGAAAATCAGGGAAGCGACGGGGATTTGACAGAAAAAAAGGGCACCGCGAGGCGCCCTGAGGAAGGAGTGGAGACAATCCGGATCAGGCCATAGCCAGTTCCGAGTCCAGGTCAATGCCTGCATCACGCATCTGGGCCAGCTTGTATCGAAGGGTCCGGGGGCTGATACCCAGTTGCTCAGCCGCCCGATTACGGCGACCGCGCTCTTTTTTCAGCGTGTCTATGATGATACGGAACTCTCGCTGGCGCAGATCATCCCCAAGCGCAACCTGGCCACTTTCTTCTATAGCAGCGACCGGTGAAACCGCATTACTGGCAGACACGACGTCCTGCTCCGCTGGCACAGATACCGACTCCGGAGCCTGAGCCATCACCGGCGCACTGCCATCCACGCGACCGTTGATCCCTAGTTCGAGGCACAGGTCATTGGCATGAATCACGTTGCCCTGATGCAGCACCAGCGCCCTCTGGATTGCATTATCCAGCTCCCGCACGTTCCCCGGCCAGGGGTGGCTGACCAACGCCTGCCGGGCATCGCCGGCAAAGCTGACGCCGGTGAGCTTCATCTTGCGGCAGTGCTTTTTCAGCAACGCCGTGGCCAGTGGCATGATATCCAGGGAGCGATCCCGCAGCGGTTGCCAGTGCATTGGAAACACCGTCAGTCGGTAATAGAGATCTTCCCGGAACTTGCCCTCGCGGACGTACTCACTCAGATCACGATTGGTGGTGGCAACCACCCGTACATCCAGGGTAATGGTCTTGCGACCGCCGACCCGCTCAACCTCCCGCTCCTGCAGCACACGCAGCAACTTGGACTGAAGCCCCAGGTCCATTTCAGAAATCTCATCAAGCAGGAGGGTCCCGCCATTGGCCTGCTCGAATTTACCGGGCGACGAAGCAACCGCGCCGGTAAACGCGCCTTTTTCGTGGCCAAACAGGATGGCCTCAAGCATGTTTTCGGGGATAGCTGCACAGTTAATCGCTACAAACGGCTGGCCGGCGCGGGGCGATTGCTGATGAATGTAGCGGGCCAGTACCTCTTTACCGGTGCCACTCTCGCCGGAAATCATGACGGTGGAATCACTGGCAGCGACTTTCGCCGCCAACTGGAACATGCGTTTGCTGATCGGGTCCTCGGCCACCGGCTCGTCCCCCCTGGCTTTCTCCCGGGGCCCGCCCACCACTTTGGTGACCGCTTCTACCAGGACCTGGGGCTCAAAGGGTTTTACCAGGTAATCAATCGCGCCGGACTGCATCGCGGACACCGCATGGCTGATCTGGCCGTATGCGGTGATCAGCATCATCGGCAGCCCGGGATACAACCGCTGCACCTCCCCCAGAAGATCGTGGCCGGACATGCCAGGCATGTTGACGTCGCTGACCACCATATCCACTGGAGATTCCGCCAGCCGCGCCAGCGCTTCTTCGGCGTTGGCAGCTTCACGCACCCGGAATTTTGCCAGCTCCAGGGTTGTAACCAGCGCTTCCCGCAAGTCATGGTCGTCCTCAACGATCAGAATCTGGGCCTTGGCCATGGTTGCCTCCAATGATTGTTCTTGATTAACCAACGAGCGGCAGGGTCAGGGTCGCCACCGCCCCCCCCTGCTCCGGGGATTCAATGGCAAACCGCCCCTGGTGCGCTTTTACCACTGCCTGAACAACGGCCAGCCCCAGGCCAGTACCGTGAGACTTGGTGGTGTAGAACGCTTCCATCAGCTGTCCGGCCTGGCCGGTTTCAAACCCCGGACCGTTGTCCGCAACACGAATCATCAACTCGCCTTTCACAGGAACCAGCTGAACCACAACCCGGGTTGCACCGGCTTCCACGCTGTTGTTCACCAGATTGGTACAGGCGCCGACCAGAGCATCGCGATTACACATAACCCGGCAGTCGTCGACCTGGCTGTCCAGATGAACGTTCACCCCGGCCGCCAGTTTCAATCCGTCCAGCGCGGACCCCAGGGCACTGACCAGCGTCTCAGCAGACAGCTCTTCTGCCAGCCGGGTTTCCCCGCGGGCAAAGATCAGCATGTCACGCACCTGCTGTTCCAGATGTGTCAGCCGTGACATCAACCGGGACGCGCAGCGCTGGCGCATCTCTTCGTCGAGGTCTTCCTGGCTGAGATGGCCACCATAGAGAATAGCGGCGGATAATGGCGTGCGAATCTGGTGCGCGAGGGAGGCCACCATTTTACCCATGGCCGACAGTCGCTGTGCGTGAGCAAGCTGTGATTGCAGGTGACGGGTTTCTGTCAGGTCGGTCAGCAGTATCAGCTGCCCCGGCTGGTTTTCCATGGTCCGGATTTCGATACTGACCCGCCGGCCGTCTTTCAGGGACACTTCGTGACCATCGTCCCGGCGCGGCGCGAAACAGCGGCGGATCACATCCACCCAGCGCTCGCCATCCAAGGGCTCTCCCAGCAGGCTGATTGCCGCGGGGTTGGTCTGGGTGACCACACCTTGGCTGTCCAGCACGACAACGCCGGCAGGTAGCGCAGTCAACAGCGTCGACAGCCGGTCTGCGAGTTCTTCCTTCTCTTCCAACTCCTGCTGGCGCTGCAGCGATTCTGCGGTCAGCTCTCCGGACAGCTGGTTCACCCGGGATTCCAGCGTGCGGTAGGAGTCGGTAATCTGTCGCGACATCTGGTTAAACAGTTCGAGGGCCGAACCCACAGCCTCGTCGTCCTGTTCCGGAAACAGAGCGGTAACCTTGTCGTTAACATCCGCCGCGGCGTTGGTCTGCGCCTGCTTCGCGGAAGACTGAACAACAAACTGTAGCTGACTCATAAACTCGTCCCCTGACTCACCCGAACACCGGGTCAAACTCTACGGATGATTTCTTTTCGGGGGACTCAAGCCAGCATCATGCCAACTTGAATTTTTGTTTATATTTCAGCAGGAAAGAAAAATCACCAGCCTGGAAACGACGATTTTACGTCGGCCAGAAACGACGACGGCGCCTCGGGTTACAAACCTTTGACGCCTTCGATTCTATGTACTTTGCGGGATGATTTGACTGGGGAGTGGAGAGTCAGGAGTCCTCGGACTCCCCCTCTCGAAGCCCATACTTGCGAACCTTCTCCACCAGAGTCGTCCGCCGAATCCGCAGCTTCTCCGCAGCACGAGCAACCACACCACTGGCCTCATCCAGCGCCTGCTGAATCAGCTGCTTTTCAAGGTTCGACAGGTAGTCCTTCAGGTCGATGCCATTGACCGGCAGCAAGGCCGGCGCATCCAGGCCCACCAATCCCGGAATGCCGGACGGCATGCCGGAATCCTCGATGGGTCGGTTTTCGTCATAGTCGTCCACGTAGCGGAACTTTTTGGGCAGCTCCTGAACGCCGATGACGCCATAAGGGTGCATGATCGCCAGGCGCTCCACCAGGTTGGCCAGCTCCCGCACGTTGCCCGGCCACTCGTGTCGGCACAGACTCATGATGGCGGCGGAATTCAATCGCAACGAACCGCGCTTCTCCTTTTCCATGCGTGAGATCAGTTCGTTGATCAGCAACGGTATGTCTTCGACGCGATCCCGCAACGATGGCATCTCAATGGGGAAGACGTTGAGACGGTAATAGAGGTCTTCGCGGAAGTCTCCGGTTTCGATCATGTCTTCGAGATTCTTGTGGGTGGCCGCAATCACCCTGACGTCGGCAGACAGGGTGCGGTTGCTGCCAACGCGCTCAAACGTGCGTTCCTGCAGCACCCTCAGGATTTTCACCTGCATATTCAGGGGCATGTCGCCGATTTCATCCAGGAACAGGGTGCCCCCTTCGGCCATTTCGAACCGCCCGACCCGTGCCGTGATTGCGCCTGTGAAGGCGCCTTTTTCGTGACCGAACAGTTCACTTTCCAGCAACTCGGCGGGGATCGCACCGCAATTCACCGGGACAAAAGGCTTTTCACGGCGACTGGAGTGGTAGTGCAGGTTTCGTGCAACCACTTCCTTGCCGGTGCCGGACTCGCCGGTGATCAATACACTGACTTCCTTATCGGCCACCTGCTGCATCAGCTCGCGCACTGACTGAATGGTACGACTGGTGCCAACGAGGCTACGGAACAGTTGCAGGCCGCGCTGCTGGCCGCGCTTCTGGGAGCGGGTGAACTGGTCGTGGTAGATCTGGGCACGGTAGAGCGAGTCCACGAACTTGGTGTACGTCAGGGGCCATGACATCCGGGCGATGATACGCCCGCGATCATCTTCGGATACGCCTTTCAGCGGCGGATCGCCTATCATCAGGAGGGGAACACCCTGAAGCTTGCTGCACAGATCAGACACGGTTTCACTGATCTGCCGGTCTTCACCATTCAGGATGACCACGCTGATGGAAGCCAGCGCCTCAGAGTCGCCGCTGGCCAGCAGTGTACGAGCGTCTTCGCCTGAAAATATCTGTTCTTCGCCAATAAACTCCAGAACGGTAACAATATCGTGGCGGCGGGATTCGTCCTCGCTCAGCACCAGCACTTTGTTATTTTTGGACATCCACATGAATCTCTTGGAAGGATTTGTGCGGTATTTAAGACCCTAAGAGCCCGGGAGTCAATTTTATGACGCTATTTGGAGCGGTTTGTTGAAACGCTTTGGTACGCGCGGGCTGCATTCTTGTTACGGTTCACTCCTTTCAGGGCCTGTTCCGCCTCCTGACGAGATTCCGCTGCCCCGTCGCTGGCGGCGTCGCAGAAGGTCTGGAGACGCTCCAGACGCTCCCTGACCGGCTCCACCGACACCTCACCCGCTTCCAGTTGCGCCATCACAGGCTCAACCGTAGCCTTTACCTGGCTATTGAGCTCCGCCAGTCGATCCCAGTCCTTATCGGCCAGCGCACCGGCAAGCGCCTCGATCAGTTGGTCCATGACCTTGAGATGGTTCGGGGTTCCTGTCATTCATGATTCTCCTGTGCTTACCAGAGCGACCCCGACTGCGGGCGGAAGATGCTCTCCCGCCCGGCGTCCTCACTACCGGCGCGCAGCCCGTCGGGCGGCAGAGGCGGTGAACTGGTTGCCACGGAACCCCGGGTTGAAGTTGTACGCGGGGAAGCCGTCATCCAGGCCGTCAATGTAGTAGCGTTTGGCTTTAAGATCGTACGTCATCTCCATGGTAGTCCAGAACGCCGGCTCACTGTAATAACTGATATTGTGAGCTTCGGAAACGCGCCACAGATTACCCTCGGCATCGTACTCCTCGGACGCCAGGATCTGCCAGCTGTCTTCATCCACATAAAAGACCCGGCGAGCGTATATATGGCTGATGCCCGTACGCAGGACAGCTTCCACCACCCACACCCGGTGCAGTTCGTAACGCGTCAGTTCCTGGTTGATATGGCCAGGGCGAATCACATCATCGGGGCGGACCTCGCCATCGTGCAGCTTGTAGGCGTTGTAGGGAACGAAGATTTCCCGCTTGCCCTTGAGCTCCCAGTTGTACTGATTGGGCGCACCGTTGTACATGTCCTTCTGGTCAACCGAGCGCAGGGAGGAAGAGTTCGGTAAGTCGGTTTCATAGGCCAGGTTCGGAGAGCGGCGCAGGCGGCGGGATCCGGCATCGTAGCGCCAGGCCAGCCGGGGCGAGCGGATCTGGTCGAGGGTTTCGTGGACCAGCGTAATGGTTCCCGCCAGATTGGATGGCGCGATGGTGTCGGTCTTCAGGTAGAAGATCTTGTTGTCGATGTCATCCAGGTCCGCGCCGCTGCGGCTGTAGGCGAAGAAATAATCGTACTCGTTGACCACCTGATTGAACGAACCGTTGACCTGGGGCGTTGCAGAGGCACTGCGGAAGGAAATCTCCTCACCGCGATAACGCAGGATGTGGTTCCAGATCACCTCCAGGCCATTCTTCGGAATCGGAAACGGGCTCGTCATGATGGTGTCCCTGACGCCATTACCGTTGTCCAGCAACTCGGCGGAGACGGCATTCTCGCGGAACTTGTCATACACCTGGTCAGGAAAAGCGGCAGTACGACGCGTCTGGTAGACCGGCATGAAAAAATCCGGGCCGTACTGTTCAAGCATACGGACATGGCCGTCGGTCAGCTTGTCACGGTACAGGTCAAGATTCCCCCGGGTAATCACAAACAACGGCTCGTCTTCCGGGAAAGGGTTAATTTCGACGCTACCGGGCTCCCA
Organism: Marinobacter sp. DUT-3; assembly: GCF_050379435.1. Taxonomy (NCBI): domain Bacteria; kingdom Pseudomonadati; phylum Pseudomonadota; class Gammaproteobacteria; order Pseudomonadales; family Marinobacteraceae; genus Marinobacter; species Marinobacter sp. DUT-3. Next base: position 153,732 of record NZ_JBNRMG010000001.1, on the reverse strand, counting down.
GCCTGCCGGTGGTTGCGATAATCCACCCGTCCACTCCGGAATGCTGCCAGAAGCGTTCGCCTGCTTTTCGGCCCCCACCGGGGTCAGTTCACTGTCCAGCTTCCGCGCCTCGGACACACTGACAGCCGCTGCCGCCTGGCCGCTTACAAACAACGCCAATACGGCAACGCCTGTAACCAATTGCTTACGCATCCCTCACTTACCTCCGTTATACCGATGACACCCCGCAACACACTGCAAGGCGACCCACCCTGGCAACACATCAAAATCGTGCAAATGTCGTTCAATGGGCAGCCTTTTTGCCAAATTCAAACGATCGTTTCAACTTAATGTTTGTGTTTTCTTGTTAAACCTATAGGTAGCAACACGGGGGAGGAAATCCATCGCTGAAAATGGTAGACTGTCAAATTAATCTGAAGCGCACTCTTGTCTCGCTTTTGCGCGCCCAACCCGTTTGGCAGGAAACCATGGCATCACAGTGGCATTCACTGGTATCGCAAAAACTGTTTATGGCCAGGACCTTGCTGCGCCAGGTCGATAGCGACGCGAACACCGCTGACCCGCATCGGGCATTGCAACGGGAAGCAGCGATCCAGGGAACCATTGAGCTGGCGTTGCGCGCCCGCAGTCTACTGCTGGTTATGGTCGCCCGCATATACCAGCAGAAAAACGAAGAGCCGGAATCTCTGGCAGCCTTGGCATCACTACTGGGAACCGAGTTGCCGGAAATCGCGGAACTGCTGGCATTGGCTCATCAACCTGGAAGCTGGTGGAATCTTCTGGATCAACTGGATGCCGCCCAGGGCAAGCCGCCAGCCACACGGAAAACGGTCAGCGCGGAGAACATTATTGCAGTTTCTGCGGAAACGGGACCAGATCGGTCGTCACAAGGACTTAACACATTGCTCGACGCGCTCAAACAATTCGCTGACACCCTGGAAGACCGTCACAGCGAGTGGTAAATCGCATGACACAGCAGGGTAGGAATCAACAGAAAGGTTATTTGAATGTCACCATCTTTTTTTGAAATCGTACAACTGAGCGATGGCGATTATGCCCTGCGTCGCATTGATGACGATGCCGCACCGCTGGTACGCATTTCATTCTCTTCAGAAGCACGCGAAATGATGGAAGACCGCGACATGGCGGTAGCCAAAGCCATGATTGCCGCCGGCATCGAGGCGGTTGGCAACGTCACCCACGATATCGACTGGGAAGAGGATGAACTGGAAACCCAGGACGTCCAGCCTTCCTACACACTTCACTGACTTCACCCCCGGCCAGCGCATCATCAGCGCTGGCGCAAGACGACTCCGTGACTGTTCCCTTGGGCGGACGCCTTTTGCAGCGTCTCCAGGGCTTCCCGGCTGAGCTTCCGGGTCCACATCACGACCGCGTGACAGGTACCGGCGCTGAGTGCACGCTCAGCCAGATCGCGCGCCGGGTAATCCGGCGTGGATCTCAACACCAGTAATTCACCGGCAACGATACCGTGCATCTTCTGCCATTTACTGACCAGGGCCTGGGGCGGGTCAATCCAGGCCAACCAGCGTTTTTCCTGGTTGAGCTGGGTCAGCATCGGCAACAATAGCTGAAAATTCTCAACCTGGCCTTCCGGCAGGATAATCTCGGTGACGTTGCCAGTGACCGGCGCAGACGCTGGGTCTGCTCGCCGGGCCCTGGCAGGTCCCGTGCGAACAACGGACGATTTCCCCGAATGCCTGGCAGACGCCTGGTAGCCACAGGCTGCCGGTGAATAAGCCAGATTCTGGTTAAAACTGAGTTGTTCCATGATACGCCTCGCCTTCAAGTTGACCGTTGCGGATCAGTGCATGTCCGAGCGACGGATAACACCAACACCAAGCCCTTCGATGAACAGTTCCTGTTCCGAGAGGTCCACCTCGATCGGTTCAAACTCCTCGTTCTCTGCGATCAGGTATACCTTTGCACCATCCTTGCGGAAGCGCTTGACCGTCACTTCCTCCCCGACCCGGGCCACCACCACTTGTCCGTTATGCACATCCTGGGTGCGATGAACCGCCAGCAGGTCGCCGTCAAGAATGCCAATGTCCTTCATGCTCATACCGCGAACCCGTAGCAGGTAATCCGCCGACGGAGAGAAGAAGTCCGGCTGCAGGGTGCAGTGATCCTCTATGTGCTCCTGGGCAAGGATCGGACTGCCCGCTGCGACCTGACCGATCACTGGCAGGCCGGGGTCCTCCTCCGCTTCCGGCAGACGAATACCCCGGCTTGCCCCCGGCACCATCTCGATGGCGCCCTTGCGGGCCAGCGCCCTGAGATGCTCCTCTGCAGCATTGGCGGAACGAAAACCGAGTTCTGCTGCAATTTCCGCGCGGGTAGGCGGATACCCGGTTTCGTCAACGTAACGCCGAATGATATCCAGTACCTGGGTTTGTCTTGCTGTCAGCTTCATGCGGTTGCCCCGTTATCCCTGTCTTTATATACAGTGATTTGACTATATACAGTGTTTTATCCAGTGTAAAGATCAGTTCCTGTATTTTTTGTCAGCATGCGCCGGGATGCACCACATACGGTCTGTGATATGGTAAGGCCAACCCATTGAGGAGGCACAGGAATGAGCGACCAAAAGGCATGCAGGATGCCAGACATTCTCAGGACCGAATCCGGCGAAGAACGCCGTGTTGGCGTTGAAATTGAACTGTCCGGACTGAGTTACGAAACCCTGGTGCAACTGAGCGAAAAACTCCTGTCCGGGCAAGCCCGCCAAGCCTCCCGCTATGTGGCGGAGCTGGACACCGATCTGGGCAAGTTCACTATCGAGCTGGATTCCGACCCTATCAAGGATCTGGACCTTCAGGATGAGAGGCTGCCGCAGTCCATGCGGGAACTTGGCGGTCAGGCCATGGAGTTCATTGATGCCGCAGCGGAAAAGATCGTTCCACTGGAGATTGTCAGCCCGCCGCTGCCTTTCACGTCACTTGAGCGGGTGGAAGCACTGTGCGACGAACTCAGAAAGGCCGGCGCCCTCGGCAGCCGAGAGGCCCTTTACTATGCCTTTGGCCTGCAGCTTAACCCGGAACTTCCGGATCTCGGGGCGGACACCCTGGTGCGTTATCTCCAGGCGTTCGCCATCCTGTATGACTGGCTGAAATCCAGACATCAGATTGACATCAGTCGCAAGTTCACCAGCTATATTGAACCCTGGAGCAGCACCTACACGGACATGCTGATTGCCGGTGACTACGCTCCGGATATCAAACAGCTGATGCGGGATTACCTGAAGTACAACCCTACCCGCAATAAGGCGCTGGATCTGCTGCCGCTGTTCGCCCACCTGGATAAAGCAGTGCTGGCGGAATTTGTCGAAGATGAGCGCATCAAGAGCCGGCCAACCCTGCACTACCGCTTGCCGGACTGTGATATCGACAATCCACGGTGGCACTTTTCCACCGTCTGGAATGACTGGGTGGTGCTGGAACAACTGGCCAATAACGCCGAGGATCTGGCGGAGCTGAGAGAAATGTTCCGGCAAAGCCGCAAACTGAGCATTCGCAATCTCACTCTGAGCTGGCTTGATACCTGTGAGCAATGGCTGCGTAACAGGGACTATGTCTGACCCTATCGACGAAGCACCCGAACAGCCGGGGCTGACCATCGGCATCAGTGGGCCCGCAAGGCGCAGCACCGCACACCGCCTGATCAGTCTGGCGCTGCGTTTGCACGGGGCGAAGATCCACTATATTCGCCCCGGCTCCAGGGTAGACGTTGCCTTGCTGGATGGGCTGGTACTGTCGGGCGGCACTCACGTTCACCCGGAGCTCTACGGCCAACAGCCGACCGTGACCGCCCGTTACGACCACCGGCGCGACCAGACCGATCACAAGCTGCTGGCAAGGGCGGAACAGCTCTACATCCCGGTGCTTGGCATCTGCCGGGGCGCACAGTTCATCAACGTGTTCCACGGCGGCTCGCTGTGCCAGAACGTCACCCCGCTGCGGATAAACACTCGTCACCGGCCACTGTTGCTACCCATGCAAACGGTGAGGCTGGTGAAGAACTCCCGGCTCGGCCGCCTGATGCATAGCCCGGTCATCGGCGCCAACCGGATCCACAGCCAGGCAATCAAACGCCTGGGGCGTGGTCTGAGAGTGGTCGCCCTGGACAATGACCACTTTGTGCAGGCCATCGAAAACACCGGCCACCAGTGGTTGATGGGCGTGCAATGGCACCCGGAATACCTGCTTTACCACGGCGGCCATCGCCGCATCTTCAGCCACTTTGTCCATGCTGCCCGGGCACGAAAGCTCGAGCGCCTGGAAGAAGAAACCGACGAAGCAACCTGACAACTGTAACCAGAACGGAGATCTGACCATGTTTTATGCACTTAAAAGGCATTTCGTAACCGGCCTGGCCGCTACCCTGATTCCGCTGGCCGCACAGGCCGGGGAAGTGAGCCTGAGCGGCGAGGGTTCGGTAAAATACGCCCCCGATAGCGCCCGCCTCCAGTTCACGGCCAGTGCCGAGCACAACCTGCCTGCCAAGGCCTCGGACAAGGTCAATGAGTTGATGGGGCAGTGGCGTGACAGCATCGGTGAGTACCGGGACCAGCTCAACGATTACAGCGATGCCGACGTCACCCTGTACACCCGCACCCTGCCGGTCCAGGAGCGTGATCAGGAACCCCGGAAAATGGCCGTGGCCTCGCAAACCGTGAGCTTCACGATTGACGACCTGACGCTGCTCAACCCATTGCTGGAACAGGCCCAGAAACTGGGGCTGGACTACCACCTCGGCGCCGGGAACTTTTACCATTCCGACGAGCAGGGACTCGAAAAAGAGGCCCTGGCACGAGCCATTGCCGATGCCAGATCCCGTTGTGAGTTTGTCGCCAGCCAGCTCGACCAGAGCTGCGGTGATGTGGTCAACATCAGCGTCAATGGCGGCCACCGGCCCATGCCAATGATGATGGCGGAAGCCAAATCCCGCTCGGATGCGGTATCCAGTGTTGGAGACCGGGAACTCCAGGCCAGCGTCAGCGCCACGTTCGAGCTGGATTAAAAGTCCCGGGTGTAGAAGATGTCCAGGGAAGCAGCCAGGCCACTGGCTGCTTCCAGATAGAAGTAACGGCCCAGATCATACCGCAACGCCACCGTGGTAATGGGCTCGAAGATACCCACCCCATACCGCAGGCTGAGCTCATCGGTGATGTAACCACTGGCAACAACGGATGCCTCGTCCCCCGTGCCTTCCGCTTCCAGCATCAGGTTGCGAATACCCAGTTCATCCCCGATTCCCTGAGTGAGTTTACTGGCCTGGGTAAGTCCCAGCGACAGCGCCGCACGACTCATTTGCCCTTCATCTCCCCGGCCCTGGGGCGGTCTTCCGAGGATGACGTAAGACAGGGCATCGCTTTGAGGCATTGAGGGCTCGGAGAAGACTTCCGTTTTCGGTTCACTGACCGGCCCACTGAGCCGAATCCCGGCAACCACGGTATCCACATGGCGTACCGCTTCAATATCCAGATATGGCTCGGTAAGCGGCCCGACAAACACTATCCGTGCCCGGCGCAGCTCCAGTTCCTGACCGTAGGCCTCGTACTGCCCGTTCCTGAGCTGCAGCGATCCCCGGGTATCCATGTCATTGCCAATACGCAGCGTGCCCTCAAGGTCGCCGGTCACCCCGAACGCGGCGAAGGTGACCTGGTCCTCCCCTACCACCACGGTGACATCCATGTTGAGGGACCGAACGGCGGGTTCGTCCTGTTCCACTCCCACAATCACCTCATCCTCTGACACCGACACCGCCTGTTCCGGAAGCGCCTGCACTTCGATTTCACCCCTGGGCACGTCCACTCGTCCGGTGACCGACAAATCTCCGTCCCGATAAGCCAGGGTAATATCCGGCGCAACCTCCACCCGGGCATAGGGGTCATAAGTCACTGGCAGGCGGTCCCCGGTGATGGTCACCTCCACGGCCGGCGATGTTTCCCAGGACAGCTCGCCAGACAACCTGCCTTCGCTGCGGTCATTGCTCTTCCAGCGACCACTCAGATCCGCTGAGTAACCCTTCAGCGTCAGCGCGAGCACCACGTCTTCCAGTGGCAGAGGCAGCGAAGGATCCACAAAACGACCACCGCTGAGGGCGATTTCACCATTGACCGCCGGTTTCATCAGCGGTCCGGACAGCTGCCCCTGCCCATTGATTTCGCCCTCGACTTCGTCCAGGCCGGCAACAACGCCAGCCAGCGCAATATCCAGTCCCTCCAGACTGAAATCACCACTGACAGTGCGGTTCCCGGCAGTCGGATCAACCGACAGGTTGACGGCAAAATCCCCGAGTTCCGGCCCGGACAGCCGCAAAGCCACATCCGCCACTTGCGGCTTCATATCCACATTCATGGTAAAAGTCTCGTGGCGTAATGTTTCCCAGTCCTCCTGAACCAGCACCTCGAACTCGCCAGCCCCCGCGTCGAGGGCAATCGAACCATCCGGGCCCTGGTCCGTCATGGCCAGATTGATATTGGCGTTGATCCGCGAACGCCAGCGCAGGGTTTCCGGGAGCAGCGAGGCAAGGGACTGGGACGGAAAGTTACTCACCCGGTAAGCCACTTGCGGATTCGGCATCAGCGTCTGGTCTTCCCCACAGATCGAGCTGTCCTGCCAGCGCCAGCAATGGGCGCCCAGAGCCAGCGTGCCCTGGTTGTCATACTCAAGTTGCGCTGGCTGCTCCAGGGTCCAGGTCTGGGACTGGCCCGGCAGGTCGAGCTCACCGCTGTCGAGGAAACCACGCCAGCTGTCCCAGGCTTCACCAGCGCCGCCCGCCAGAGCCAGTTTGAGGTCAGCTTCTTCATGGACTGCGCGAACCGTTAACCGGTGCTCCTGCTGCGTGCCCGACAGGTCCAGCTCCACTCGCTCCAGGCTTTGGCCACCCGCGCGGATGGCATCCGCTCTTGCGCTGGCGTCCAAAACCAGGCCACTGGCAAGACTGGCTTTGACCTCTGCATTCGAGATGGCCACCTTGTCCTGCCATACCAGGTCATTTGCGGTAACGCTCACCTCGCCCTGGGGATCTTCGGGACTTCCGCTGACCGTCAGAGACGCCCTCAACTCCCCCGCCAGCCCAGGTACCAGGATGTCCGGCTCCGGCACCTGGATATCCAGGTTACCGGCAATCTCGGAGCCCCAACGGCCACGACCATGGATCCGGTTTTTGCCAACCTCAAGGTTCAGGCCCGCGACATCCCAGACACCCGCCACAGCTTTCAGCTCGCCGCTGGTCGTGGCCGGCTTATCCTGCCAGGTACCGGAAATCTCCCAGTCGGCTACCATGTCCGGTAGCCCATCATCCGCCAGTTTCCCCTGGCTGTTGAGATCGCCGCTCAGGTTGGCCTCGAGGATCGGCACCCAGTATCCGGGGTTAAACTCATCGAGGGTCAGGCCGGCATTCCAGGCCAGTTGCCCGGCAAAATCGATATCCGCATCACCGGTAAGAGAGCCGGCACCGGTCCTGACCGTCAGGTTGGTCAGTGACACCGTTTCCAGGTCACCCTCCAGGGCCGTCTCAAGATCCGCATCCCCCAGGGGGCCAGACACGGCAGCGTTCAGCCGGGCGTTGTAGCGGTTATCACTATAGGAGACCTCGCCCTCCAGGCGACGAAGAGCAACCGGCGGCTCCTCGAAGTCGGGAATCAGGCTGTACCAGGGGAAAGACTCCAGACCGATGTTGGCAGTCGCACTCAGGGTTTCCTCCCAGCTTACATCCCCCTGAACCTGCAGGGTGCCTTGTTCCGAACCCTCACCGGGCCCGGCCATCTCCAACACCAGGTCCGATACGCCGGTGGTCGTCAGCAAGCCACGGAGCGAGGTTTCAATCCCCCCCCGCGTACCCGGCAATGTGGTCGTGGAGCGGGTAACGAAGCCTTCTTCAAGGCTGCCATTAACAGACAGTTGCCAGTCTTCCAGGATCAGGGTCGGTGGCAGGGTATCCAGTGCGAGGAACGACGGCGACTGGAGATTGAGCCTGGCGGGCAAACGTTTATCCAGTGGTGCGAGCCGACCTTCAATGGCGGCTGCGAGGTAACCGCTGCTGCGTCCGGACACCCTGAGATCCCTGGCGCTGCCTGTCAGGTTCAGGGCCAGTTGCCAGTTATCGCCTCCGGGGGGCGGCAGCGACACATCCACGTTCAGGTCCAGCGGCCAGTCACCACGGGTTTCCAGGCGTCCGGCGGCGTCCACGGCAATCTCGTCCAGACGGTAATTCACCCGGTCGATCACCCAGTCGGTCCCGGATCCGCCGGCTTGCAATTCCAGCTGGTCCCAGACCTTGCCGTCATTCATGGTGAACGGGCCCAAACGCACGTCGCCAATTCGCACACCCAACGGCAGGTTGACCAGCGGCAGATCGATATCTTCCCGGGGCTCTTCCGGTTCCGATGAAGGTTGCAGTTTCAGATCAATAGCATCGGCATGGAGGGTGTCCAGGCACAATTCCTTGCTGAACAGGCAGCCCGGGGACCAGTCCACCACCACCGCATCCAGGCGAAGTCCGACACCATAACCCTGCCACCGGACCGATTCGGCTTCCCAGTAACCAAACAGAGACCCCCTGTCTCCTTCGGTCTGCAGTCCTGGCACCTGATCAAGCACCCACGCCGTACCAGCCTCAGAGCGCAGCACCACCAGCGCTATGGCGACCAGGATAATCGGCAGCAGGACAACCGTCAGTACCACAACCAACAGCCAGAAACGCCAACTGCGACGCTTGCTACCGTGATCGGCGGTGCCCTGGCTCTCAGGCTCTGTTGTTGATTCCCTTTCCACGTCCGTCACAGCTCCGGCCCCATCGAGAAGTGAATCCGCCAGTCACCACCAAATTCATCATCCAACCCCTTGGCGATATCCAGGCGCAAAGGCCCCACCGGGCTCACCCAGCGAATGCCCATGCCTGCCCCGGTCGCCAGCGGATCGAGCAGGTCGTCCACCGCGTTGCCCCTATCGACAAAAGCGGCCACCCGCCAGTTCTGTATGAATTCATACTGGTATTCGACACTGCCCACCATCAGGTAACGACCACCAACGGCCACGCCGTCCTCATCTTCCGGTGACAGGGTTTCGTAGCCATACCCCCGCACGCTCTGGTCCCCGCCTGCAAAGAAACGCAATGACGGCGGCACGTCATCAAAACGATTGGTGGCCACCCCTCCCATCTGGAAACGCGCCAGGAACCGGTGTTTGTTGGCCAGGGTATACAGCCCCCGGACCAGAAAGCTTACATGGAGAATATCCGCATCGGACAATACTTCCCGGTGCGCTCCGGTCACGTCGAACTGGACCCGATACCCCCGTGAAGGATCCAGTGGCGAGTTGGCGTGCAGTTTTGAATAGCCCAACCCCGGCAGCAACAGGCTACTCGTGTCCTCTTCACCGTCACCGATCCGAAAGCGTTCGCCCTCCCATCGCAGGGAGGCCACCTGCATCCACTCTGAATCCAGCTGATGCTGCCACTGCTGACCGAAGGTGAGCCTTTCGGATTCCACATCCTCAATATCCTCACGCTGATACCCTGCGCTCAGGCGGATGGAATCTGTCATCGGCGGATCCAGGGGCAGCTCATACCAGGTACTGAGGCTCTGGCGTGGGCCGGACAATTCTGTTTCCGCGCCCCGGCGATGGCCCATGGGGTTGATCCAGTGCTCTCGCCAGTTGCCCCGGAGACGCGGGCCAACGTCCGTGGAGAACCCCACACCGGCCGCAACGGACCTGGGCGGACGAGTCCTCAGGTTGATCGTGACCGGAATGACCCGGTTCTCGGCACTGCCGGGAGACGCATCAATGTCCACTCCGGAAAAGTAACCGCTGTTGGACAGATCCCGGCTCAACCTGGCAATTTCATCGGCATGGAAAGGTTGCCCGGGAGCAAAGGTGACAAACCGTTCAAGGAGGTCGTTCTCAAACCCATGCCCCTCTGCAAAGCTCACCTCCCCAAGCCGGTACCGCTCTCCGCTGCGAAAACGGATGACAATGTTCGCGGTTCTTTTTTCCGGATCCACCTCCAGCTTGCGGGTGACAAACTCCCCGTCAAAATAGCCCAGCACCCGGGCGCGGTTCTGGATCGACTGCCGCAGGGAGCTGTATTGACCGTGGTTCAGCACGTCCCCCTCCGCCGGTGACTCCGGTATGGCGCCCAGAAAGCCGCCATCATCCGATGCCGGGCCTTCAATCACCACTTCGCGGGAGGCGATGCGCACCGGCTCGCCGGGTACCACCGTCAATGTCAGTTCGGACAGCGCGTCCTCCCCCTCACCTTCCGCCACGCTCCACTCAATGATGGGATTGTAGTAGCCGAGCGCCTTCAGCGCCTGCTGTACCTGCTTCTTCGCAGTACTGGCGTAACGGCGCAGGTTATCTGCACTTCGTCCTTCAACTTCGCCGACAAATACGTCGGCATTGTCCTGCAATTGAGGAAAGTCACCTTCAACTTTCACCACCACCTGGTTCGCCAGGACCGGCACCGGAAACAACCACAGAAAACACCAAAGCAGTGCGCCTGGAAACCGAACTTGTCTGGTATGAGAGAACATCCGTTTTTGAATCGTCTTATGAATGAGGAAAGAAGGCGCCAGCACGAGCAAGTTTAACGGATTGACCGGACCGACCACCAGCAACGCGGGTTTTGCCAATGGCTCCCGCCGTCGACACGCCCATGATCAGACCAGATTCTATCCAATAACAATCTATCTGATAGTAACAGGAGCGCCGGGTTCCCGCGCGCTTCCACAGGAGACTGACGATGACAAGGGATCCCATAGGACTTGCCCTGTCCATGATGAACCGCCTTGCAGCCAACCCGCTGCTGGACCGCTTTGGCCTGCGTACTACCACCGAGAGAACCGCCTATCACGGCACCCGGGTCGGTTTCCGTACCCTTGCTCTCGCTGGCCGTGAATTCAAACGGGTCTCCAACTGGCTGCCCAGGAAACGCCTGCCCGGCAAACCTGCACCTGCCCTGTTTGATCTTACGCTGGATGACGACCAACAGATGATCGTCGACAGCCTGCACCGCCTGGCGCGGGATACCCTGAAACCGGCCGCGGCGGATGCCGATGAGGCCGGAGCCCTGCCCGCCGATGTATTCGACGCTACAACAGAACTGGGATTGACCCTTTACGCCGTACCAACGGAATTTGGCGGCGTTGCCGAAACCCGGTCCCCCGTCACCAGCGTTCTGATCGCAGAACAACTGGCGTGGGGCGATATGGGGCTGGCGATTGCCCTGCTGGCGCCATTCAGTGTTGCCCAGGCCATTACCCGCTGGGGCACGGGCGAACAGCAGTCCCGGTACCTGCCAGCGTTTTGCGAGGAGCGCCCGCCGGTCGCCACCATCGCCATCGACGAGCCTAGGGCGCTGTTTGACCCGCTCAACCTGACCACCACGGCCGAAACCACAGACAGCGGATACCGGCTGAATGGCGAAAAAAACGGTGTCATCCTGGGTGCCCAGAGTGATCTGTTGCTGATCGCCGCTGCACTCAACGGCCGGCCGCGTCTGTTTATTGTGGAAGCCGGCACCCCGGGTATGACACACCAGGCCGCCCCCACCATGGGACTGCGGGCGGCCCAGCCGGTAACGCTCACCCTGAACAACGTTGAAGTGGCCACCGACGCGCTGCTGGGCGATGACGACTTTGATTACCAGGCTTTTCTGGACCTCGGTGCCCTGTTGCGCTGTGGCCTGGCCATCGGCACCTGCCAGGCCGTGCTGGATTACGTCATTCCTTACTGCAATGAGCGGGAAGCGTTTGGCGAACCCATCAGCCACCGTCAGTCGGTGGCATTCATGATCAGCAACCTGGCCATCGAGACAGACAGCATGCGCATGCTCGCCTGGCGTGCAGCCAGTCGCGCGGAAACCGGCCAGACTTTCCAGCGGGAGGCCAGCCTGGCCAGACTGCTGTGCGGTGAAAAAGCCATGGAAATCGGCACCAACGGCGTCCAGTTGCTCGGTGGCCATGGCTTCGTGAAAGAACACCCGGTTGAGCGCTGGTATCGCGACCTGCGCTCCGTCGCCACCCACACCGGCGGCGTCCACGCCTGAGCCTGAACAACACTGGAGTAGCACCATGAACCTGGAAATACCGAAAAAATTTACCCCGATTGTTCACCAGGCCCGGCAGGTCGCCCAGGAAGTCTTCCGCCCCATTTCCCGCAAATACGACCGGGCGGAACACGCCTACCCTAAGGAACTGGACATGTTTGCCTCCATTATGGACGGCATGAACGACGGCGCGCCGGATGGCGGCGCCGGCGCCGGCAAGCTGGCGCGCTCCGGTGACAACGGTGGCGGATCGGGCAATCGCAATGGCACTAATATGAAAACCGTACTGGGATTGACGGAACTGTGCTGGGGCGATGTCGGCCTGGCCTTATCCATCCCGCGCCAGGGGCTGGGCAATTCCGCCATCGCCGCCGTTGCCAGCGAACAACAACTGGCGCGGCTGGGCGACACCTGGGCGGCCATGGCCATTACCGAACCCGGAGCCGGGTCCGACTCCGCCGCCATCCGCACCACGGCCAGGGAGGATGGCGACCACTACGTGATCAATGGTGAGAAAATCTACGTGACCGCCGGCGAGCGGGCCAACGCCGTCGTGGTCTGGGCCAGCCTTGATCGCAACAAGGGGCGGGCCGCCATCAAATCCTTCGTGGTTGAGAAAGGCACCCCCGGCATGACCGTTGAGCGTCTGGAGAAGAAGCTGGGCATCCGCGCTTCCGATACCGCCGCCATCCGCTTCGAAAACTGTCGGGTACCGAAGGAAAACCTGCTGGGGGATCCGGAAATCAGCGTCGACAAGGGGTTTGCCGGCGCCATGCAGACTTTTGACAACACCCGCCCGGTGGTGGCCGGTATGGCCATTGGCGTGGCCCGCGCCGCGCTCGAGCGCACCCGGGATATAGTGGAACGGACTGGCATCGACCTCAGCTACAGCTCCCAGACCTGGACCCAGCCCGCCGTAACACGCGAGCTTCACCTGCTCGAAGCAGAACTGGAGGCCGCCCGGTTGCTCACCCTGCGGGCCGCCTGGATGGCTGACAACGGCCTGCCCAACTCCAAAGAAGCTTCGATGGCAAAGGCCAAGGCCGGACGCGTAGGCAACACCATTACCCTACGCTGCGTGGAACTGTGTAGCAGCCTGGGCTATGGCGAAACCGAACTGCTTGAGAAATGGGCCCGTGACTCAAAAATTCTCGATATTTTCGAGGGCACCCAGCAAATTCAGCTGCTGATCATCGCCCGCCGGTTGCTCGGGAAGTCGTCCGCAGAGTTGAAATAGGCTAACCTGTGTGAAAATTCACAGGAATTCAGGCACCTGAATGCTGAAAATCAACCGGGAAAATCTCAAGACCAGTCACCAGACGATCTGGCTCATCATCGACTTCCTGATGCTGGGCCTGCTTATCGCCAACCTGTCCCTGATCATTTTTGATTCCGTCTACGCCTTCAGCGCCATTGAAGGCTTTTTCGCGGAACATACGCCAGGATTTCATGGCCTTTACGAGCCGATCCACGAAAACTTCCTGTTCTATGACCTGATCTTCGTCAGCATCTTTCTCACCGAATTCTTCCTTCGCTGGGGATACGCAGTGAAGGCCAGTGTTTACGACCGCTGGTATTTCTACCCCTTCATCCACTGGTATGACCTGGTAGGTTGTATCCCGGTCGGCAGCTTCCGCTTCCTGCGGATCCTGCGGGTTATCTCTATTGTTTACCGGCTGCATCAGTACAAGATTATCGACGTCACCAGCATGCGCGTGTACCAGTTCGTGAACTTCTACTATGAGGCCTTCATGGAAGAGCTGTCGGACCGCATCGTGCTCAAGGTGTTGTCCGGCGTGCAACAGGAGGTAAAGCGAGGTTCGCCGCTGTTTGAACGCATCCAGCACGACATCGTCTATCCGCGAAAGGACATGCTGACGGACTGGATTTCACAACGGGTGGCCCAGGCAGCCCAGGAAGGTTATGTACCCAACCGCGGGGCGCTGCGAAGCTATCTGGAAGACCGGGTGGACAGCGCCCTCAAACAAAACCTTGAACTGTCACGGCTAAAGTACCTGCCGGTGGTGGGCCCCACCATCCAGGAAACCCTCGAAGAAGCGGTAGGCGATATCGTGGCCAACGTTATTCACCAGATCCTCGAGGACCTGGCGTCTGCGTCCAACCACGCCTTCATTGAAGACATCGTCAACGTGTTCATGCCTGATCCGGACGACGCCCGGGCAGAATCCGTCGCAAACGAAGCACTGATCAACCTGATCCTGGAAATCCTGGATGCGGTCAAGACCCAGGTGCGAGTCAAACACTGGCGCGAAGAATTGCCATAACAACAGCAAAAGAGTCGAGATCCATGCCTTCATCACAACAGGCCCTGCACTACCGGCCAGCTCATGAGCTTGTACAGGAACTCAACAACGGTACACTCACCAGCGAAGCCGTAACACAACATTTTCTGGACCAGGTCCGGCATCACAACGACACCATCAATGCCGTGGTTACCCTGGACGAACAACAGGCGCTGAAGAAAGCCCGGGCGGCGGATGACAAACGCGCATCCGGCGCCAGCCTCGGCCCGCTGCACGGCCTGCCCCTGACCCTGAAGGACACCTGGGAAGTGGCGGGAATGACCTGCACCGCGGGCGCGCCGGCACTGCGGGAACATCAGCCACAACACCATGCCGATGTGGTCCAGCGCCTTGAGGACGCTGGCGCCATCATTATCGGCAAGACCAACGTCCCTATCTACGCCACCGATCTGCAGAGCTACAACAAACTGTTTGGCGTGACCAACAACCCCTTTAACCGCGATCACACCCCCGGCGGTTCATCCGGTGGCGCCGCCGCGGCGCTGGCCGCCGGCATGACCCCGCTGGAGGTGGGCAGCGACCTGGCGGGCTCGATCCGCACGCCAGCCCACTTCTGCGGGGTATTCGGTCACAAACCGTCCAGGGCGCTGGTGTCCTTTCGCGGCCATATTCCGGGGCCGCCCGGCACACAGTCCCGCCCGGACCTGGCCGAAGGGGGTCCGCTGGCCCGCACCGCCAGGGATCTGCAACTGTTGCTGAGCGTCATCGCCGGCCCCACGCCACTCGAAACCCGCAGCTGGTCGGTGAACATGGCGCCCGCCGCCTTTTCATCCCTGGACCAGGCCCGCGTTGGCCTTTGGCTGGAAGATCCGCTTTGCCCGGTGGAGGAAGAGCTGACCAACGGTTACCGCACCCTGGGGCGGGAACTCGAACAACGGGGCGCCCTGGTTGCACAGGCCCGGCACCCCCTGCTCAACCTGGAACATATCCTGCCGCCCTACTTCAACTTGCTGGGCAGCCTGTTGAGTACGTCCCTCAAGCCCGCCCAGCGGCGGCAGATGCTCTGGGTGGCGCGCCTGGAAAAGTGGCTGAAATTACTGGGCCCACTCACCCCGTTTATCGGCGAATACGGGCGAGGCGTGAACCAGCCAGTCCACCAGTGGATAGCGGTGAGTGAAACGCGGGAGAAAATGCGCGCAGAGATAGACACCCTGTTCGAGGAATTTGACGTGCTGCTCACGCCGGTCACCCCCACCACGGCGATACCCCATGATCACAGTCACCCGGTGTTCAAGCGCCGCATCTCCGTCGCTGGTCAGCCCAGGGCCTATATGGACCAGTTCTGCTGGATTGCCTTCGCCACGCTCCTCGGCCTGCCTGCCACATCGGTGCCTGTTGGCCGCAGCAAGGACGGACTGCCGTTCAACGTGCAGGTGATTGGCGCCCCGGGGAAAGACCTGACCACGCTCCGTTTTGCGGAACTGCTGGAGCAGGAAGGTCTGGCGGGTTTTACCCCGCCCCCGGGTTTTGAGTAGGCACCCTACTCGATCTCGATCAGCACCTCGCCGGGAACCACTCGGTCGCCCTTGGCAATAAAGACTTCCGAGACCTTGCCGGAAACCGTCGCCTTGACCTCGGTTTCCATTTTCATGGCTTCGATCACCAGTACCGGATCGCCGGCACTGACGGTATCTCCCGGCTGTACCAGCACGTCCACGATGTTGCCCGGCATGGTTGTGGTGACCTGCCCCTCGCGGGAGGCGTTGGCCCGCCGTTTTTTCGGAGAGCCTTCGGAAACGTCACCGACGGATTCCAGGTGAATTTCCTCCGGCATGCCGTCCACGGTCATGAAGAAGCGCCGTTCGGTTTCATTGACCGGGTTGGCTCCAGTCACATGGATGTCATAGGTTTCCCCGTGCACGGTGATACGGAACTCGCTGGACACGCCACCGGCGGACTGCGCCGTCGGTTTCGGCTCCAGGGGTTCCGGTTTCAGCGTGCCGTCCTGACGCTGCTGGAGGAAGCTGCGCCCCTGATCCGGGAACATGGCATAGGTCAGAACGTCTTCGTCGGACGCCGCAAGCTGGCCTATATCGTTCTTTAACGTGGCCAGTTCATGGGGAATGTGGTCTGCGGGGCGATCATCAATCAGCTCCTCCTGGCCCACCGCACGGCGCTGCAGCTGGGCGTTGACCGGCGCCGGCGCCTTGCCATACCAGCCCTGCAGGTATTTCTTCACTTCATTGGTGATGGTGTCGTAGCGCTTGTCGGACAACACATTGAACACCGCCTGGGTACCGACGATCTGGGAAGTGGGGGTAACCAACGGCGGATAGCCAAGATCTTCCCGCACCCTGGGGATCTCCTGGAACACGTCACGAATACGCTCCAGTGCGCCTTGCTCCTTGAGCTGGTTGGCCAGGTTCGACATCATCCCGCCAGGCACCTGGGACAACAGTACGGAGGTATCAACGCCGTTATAGGCGCTCTCGAACTGATGGTATTTGCCGCGCACGTCGCGGAAATGGTTGTTGGCCTTCTCCAGCAACGCCAGATCCAGCCCGGTCTCATAGCCCGCATCGTGCAGCGCCGCCACCAGGGATTCGGTGGGCGGATGGCTGGTGCCACCGGCAAAGGCGGACAACGCCGTGTCGATATGATCGACCCCCGCCTCGACTGCCGCCCACTGACACATCTGCGACATGCCGGAGGTAGTGTGGGAATGCAGGAACACCGGCACCGTGAACTGCTGTTTGAGTTGCCCTACCAGATCCGCCGTGGCCGCCGGTGTCAGCAGTCCGGCCATGTCCTTGATGGCAATACTGTCGACGCCCAGATCCACCATGGCTTTGGCCTGCTCCAGGTAGGTGTCGGTGTTATGCACCGGGCTGACGGTGTAACACAGGGTACCCTGGGCGTGTTTACCGGCCTGTTTGACGGCACGGATGCTGGTTTCCAGATTGCGCACATCGTTGAGGGCATCGAAGATCCTGAACACGTCTATGCCGTTTTCGGCGGCTTTCGCCACAAAAGCTTCCACCACATCATCACCGTAGTGACGATACCCCAGCAGGTTCTGACCGCGCAGCAGCATCTGCAGGCGGGTATTGGGCAGAGCCTGGCGCAGGGTGCGCAGGCGTTCCCAGGGGTCTTCCTTGAGGAACCGCACACAGGCGTCGAAAGTAGCGCCACCCCAGCATTCCAGTGACCAGTAACCGGCCTGGTCCAGCCATTCGCAGGCCGGCAGCATATCCTCCGTACGCAGGCGGGTGGCAATCAGGGACTGATGGGCGTCCCGCAGGATAACGTCGGTAATATGAATCTTGCGTTTACTCATGAACGTTCTCTCCAATATTCAGTTACAGGCCCGCCTGGGAGGCAATAGCGGCCGCAATCGCGGCGGCAACGGATTCAGGGCGGGTCTTGGAGCTGTATTCCAGCAGTTGCGGGTTGCGTTCCACGAAACCGGTGTTAAAACGGGCCGCCCGGAAATCCGGGTGGTCCAGGATCTGCTGGTAATAGGGAATGGTGGTCTGCACACCGTAAATGGCCATGTCCGACAGCGCCCGATGGGAACGCTCAATCAGTTCTGGCCAGTCGCGGGCCCAGACGATCAGCTTGGCGCACATGGAATCGTAGTACGGTGGAATCTCGTAGCCGCTGTACATGGCGGCGTCGGTCCGCACCCCGGGGCCACCGGCGGAGTAATAGCGGCTGATACGTCCGAAGCTCGGCAGGAACCCGTTTTTCGGATCTTCCGCATTGATACGGAACTGGGCCGCAAAGCCACGGTGGCTGATGTCTTTCTGGCTCAGCCCCAGCGGCTCCCCGGCGGCGATGCGAATCTGGGACTTGATGATATCAATGCCGGTGATTTCCTCGGTGATGGTGTGCTCCACCTGCACCCGGGTATTCATCTCCATGAAATAGAAGCTGCCGTCATGATCCAGCAGGAACTCCACCGTGCCGGCATTGACGTAACCGCATTCCCGGGCCACGCGCACCGCCAGTTGTCCGATGTACTCACGCTGTTCGTCGTTCAGCTGGGGTGACGGTGCCACCTCAATCAGCTTCTGGTTACGCCGCTGGATCGAACAGTCCCGTTCATAGAGATGAACCACGGAGCCCTGGCTGTCCGCGAGAATCTGCACTTCGATGTGACGGGGCTCGATGATGCATTTCTCCAGAAACACCTCGGCACTGCCAAAGGCTTTGGTGGCCTCCGAGATAACCCGCTCGTAATTCTGGCGCAGTTCCTTCTCATTATCGCAGCGGCGAATCCCCCGGCCACCGCCTCCGGACGTGGCTTTCAGCATCACCGGATAGCCGATGGCGGCGGCCTGGTTCACCGCGTCTTCCACATCGGATAAATTGCCATCCGAACCGGGCGTTACCGGAACGCCGGCCGCCAACGCCGTTTGCCGTGCCCGGGTTTTGTCACCCATGGCAGCAATGGACTCGGCGGATGGTCCCACAAACGTGATACCGCGCTGCCGGCAGATTGCCGCCAGCTCGGCGTTCTCGGACAGAAAACCGTAACCGGGATGCAGGGCATCACATCCGGTTTCTACCGCCAGGTTCACGATGTGGTGCGGGTTCAGATAGCCCGCGAGCGGATCACTGCCGATGCGATGGGACTCATCGGCCTTCTTGACGTGCAAGGCGTAACGATCCGCCTCGGAAAAAATAGCCACCGAACGGATGCCCAACTCCTTGCAGGCCCGGGCAATCCTGACGGCGATCTCCCCACGATTGGCAATCAGCAATTTGCTTATGGCCATTGGGTACCTCCTGTAGTGCATGAAACGGCGCCGCGATCACGCGGCGCCGCCGGTGAACAGGCCTTCAGAACCGTCCCTGCACGGCGTTGACGATCTCCGAGAACGACGTAGCACGGGGCTTCAGATCCAGCGAAATCCGCGAACGGGCGGCAAGGTCTGCCGCCAGAACCATGCCCCGGAGCGCCGCTCTGCCCTCCTGGTCATCATCCATAATCAACAGACAGGGTTTGTGGGTCTTATCAAATGTTGACACCAGTTCGCCCACCGACGCCTCTATCAGGTCGCGGTAGTGAATGGCGGGCAAGTCGTTTATCCGAATCATGATGTCCTGGACCAGGATATCGCTTACAGCGACGCCCCGACGAGCGGCGAGCCCCAGCGGCACCTCACCGTTAAGGACATCCAGGCTGATAACCCCAACATAGTCGCCCTCCGCATTCACCACCAGCTTGATCGCGGTATCCGCCTGGTTCATTCTCGACCGGGCATCGGGAACGCTCAGCTGCGAATCCATGACCGGCGGTTTCCGGGTCAGGAAATCCGTCAGCAAATGGATTGCAGAATCTTGGACATCCAGATTCAACGAGGGTTCGAGACCATGAATGGAATAGGTGCCATTGAGGCTGCGCAGGCGCAGGGACTGAAATTGGTTGCTCATAATGGACGTTCTCACGTTAATTCTTGCAGGCACACGCAGCAGGTCCTCAACCGAGGATCATCAAATACTGGCGTGTATGGAAGCGGAATCAGGTGAGTGCGGGTGGCGCCTGGGGCAGTACCGGGTAGCTGACAATACGGATGCGCCGGACAACGCCCACGCCCATCCCGACCAGCAATGACGTTGCGTCAACAGGTGCGTCTGAGGAGGATTGGGGCGTGGCGGAATACGGATCATCGCCGGAAGGATTGTCACCGCTGTCCACCAGGAACGATGGGGAGCTGTCCCCGAGCTGGTCAACCAGGCCTTCGTGGAAGGCGGGCGCGCTCCAGGACGCCGACCACAGCGTAAAGCCCGTCATCAGCAGGAGGCAAAGCCCCAGCTGTAACAGTCCCTTATAACGTGTGGTCGATGACATAGAGATATCCGGTTTTGATATTAATCAGAGCGCTTTTAGTTTTAACACATTCCCGGAGGGCGCCGAAAGAAGAATTCTTATCATGCAAATTAAATAAAACACATGATGCAGACGAGCTGGGGAGAGGATCTGACGGTAAGAATGTGGTCAGAAAGAAGCGACAACGCTAGCAGATAGCAATGTTAGTGCAGGGAGATTATGAGAGCGACTCAAAAGCCCCCTTCAGAAACAAGAAAAGCCGGTCAAAGACCGGCTTTTCTTAATATGGTAGCGGGGGCTGGATTCGAACCAACGACCTTCGGGTTATGAGCCCGACGAGCTACCAGACTGCTCCACCCCGCATCAAACTGGTTGTTTACCGGGGAACCCCCGATCAACGAGGTGCGCATGATAAGGGTCGGACCCGCGTCTGTCAAAGGGAAAGTTCAGTTTTTCCCTTTGGAGCCCAAAACTTATCGCTCGAGGATCGCCGTCACACCCTGACCACCTGCAGCGCAGATGGAAATCAGGCCACGGCCGCTGCCTTTCTGTTCCAGCAGCTTCGCCAGGGTAGCGACGATACGGCCACCGGTGGCGGCAAACGGGTGCCCCGTTGCCAGGCTACTGCCCTTGATGTTCATCTTGCTGCGATCGATGCTGCCCAGCGGCTTGTCGAGGCCCAGACGGTCCTTGCAGAAAGCGGGGTCTTCCCAGGCTTTCAGGGTCGACAGAACCTGAGCGGCAAACGCCTCGTGAATTTCGTAAAAATCGAAATCCTGCAGGGTCAGCCCTGCCTTTTCCAGCATCCGGGGCACGGCGTAGGCCGGGGCCATCAGCAGGCCTTCTTTCTTGTCCACGAAATCCACGGCGGCCACTTCGGAGAAGGTCAGGTAGGCCTGCACTTCCATGTTATTGGCCTTGGCCCACTCTTCGCTGGCCAGTAGCACACAGGAGGCGCCATCGGTCAGGGCGGTGCTGTTGGCGGCAGTCATGGTGCCGTTTTCACGGTCAAAGCAAGGCTTCAGGGTCGCCAGCTTCTCCAGCGTGGTGTCCGGACGCAGGATATTGTCCTTGTCGAGACCCGCCAGCGGGGTGATCAGGTCATCAAAGAAACCTTCTTCATAGGCCTTGGCCAGCTTCTGATGGCTATCAAAGGTCAACTGATCCTGCTCATCGCGGGGAATCTTCCACTCGTGAGCCGTCACCTGGCAGTGATCGCCCATGGACATACCCGTGCGAGGCTCACCATTTTCCGGAATTTCCGGCACCAGATGGCCCGGGCGGAAACGACCCAGAATCTTCAGGCGGTCCTTGGTGGTTTTGGCGCGGTTGAGGTCGAGAAGAATTTCACGCAACCCCTCACCTACTCCAATCGGCGCGTCAGACGTAGTGTCTGTGCCTCCGGCGATGCCGCATTCAATCTGTCCCAGTGCAATCTTGTTAGCCACCAGGATGGCAGCCTCCAGACCGGTGCCACACGCCTGCTGGACATCATAGGCGGAAGTTTCGGGTGCCAGGCCGGAGCTGAGCACGGATTCACGGGTCAGGTTGAAATCGCGGGAATGCTTGATCACCGCACCGGCAACCACCTCCCCCATACGCTGGCCCTGCAGGCCAAAACGGTCCACCAGCCCCCGCAGCGCGGACGTCAGCAGCTCTTGGTTGCTGATTTTGCTGTAGGCGGTGTTGGAGCGTGCAAACGGAACCCGGTTACCACCGATAATCGCAACGCGGCGAACGCCGGCCGGCGCGTTGGTTTTTGGCTTGCGCGGGGCCGATGTGGTTTTCTTCTGTGTGGTTTTCTGTGCCTGTGCCATGATGTGATCCTGTATTAACGTGTGTATCCATTGCGGAGCAGTCTAGCGCTAACGGGGTCTGGCTCATTGGCATGCCTGACAATCCGGTCAGGGCATTGAGTCAATCCAAATGCCGCCTGAATCCTTAACCTGTACAACGACTCAAAACCATTGCTCACGGTGAATCCGATTGCATGGCCACCGTTGAACACACTATGAAGGAACGCTCTTATGTCTGACATCTACCTCAAATTCGTCAACACGCCGGTGGGCAAAACTGCGGCCCAATCCCTTGGCTTGCCGTCCCCGGTTCCCCTCAATCGCTGGAAGCGCAGCGACCAGCCATTCATCGAAGGCAATGTATTGGTCGGCGCCGCCAGTGGCGCCAAGGCCATCAGCGCCATCGGCAGCGTGCTGGGAGCCAGCGCTGCCAAGGTGCATCATGCGGATGGTTCGGATACTTTGAAGGATTCCGCCAAGGCTGGCAACAAGGCCCAGCCCCTGAATGTCGGCGGCGAAATCAATGAAAAATTCTCGGCCCTGGTGTTTGATGCCACGGGCATGAAATCGCCTGACGATCTGCGCGCGCTGTACGATTTCTACCATCCGACCATCAAGAAACTCGGCGGCAACGCCCGCGTACTGGTCATTGGCCAGGACCCCGCCACCTGCCGTAAACCGGCCCAGGCCGCTGCACAGCAGGCGCTTGAAGGCTTCGTTCGCGCCGTCGGCAAGGAAATCGGCAAGAAAGGGGCGACCGCAAACCTGCTGTGGATGGCTCCAGGTGCGGACAAACAACTGGATTCCAGCATCCGCTTCTTCATGTCTGCCCGCTCGGCCTATGTCTCCGGCCAGGTGGCCCGCATCGGCAAGAGCACCGCGGCCCCGGCCACCAATCCGGTTGCTCCGCTGTCCGGTAAAGTTGCCCTGGTCACCGGCGCTTCCCGTGGTATCGGCGCGTCCATTGCTGAAACCCTGGCCCGGGACGGAGCCACCGTGATTGGCCTGGATATTCCGCCAGCCATGGAAGAGCTGCAGAAAGTCACCGACGCCATCAAGGGCAAGGCCCTGGCCTGTGACATTACCGATGCTGGCGCACCAAAGCTGATTGCCGATTTCGCGGAAGAGCATTTTGGCGGCATCGATCTGGTCGTCCACAACGCCGGTATCACCCGCGACAAAACCCTGGGCAATATGCCGGAGCACTTCTGGGACATGACCATCGCGGTAAACCTCACCGCCGAAGAACTGATCGATGAAGAGCTGATGCATCGCGAGCTTCTGCGCGAGAATGGCCGTATCGTGTGCATCTCTTCCATCAGCGGCATCGCCGGCAACTTCGGCCAGACCAACTACTCCACGGCCAAGTCCGGCGTGATCGGTTATGTCGAAGCCATGGCAAAGCAGCTGAAGAACGGCATCACCATTAATGCCATCGCGCCTGGCTTTATTGAGACGCAAATGACAGCCGCCATGCCCCTGACCATCCGAGAAGCGGGCCGTCGCATGAACAGCCTGTCCCAGGGCGGCCAGCCGGTCGACGTGGCCGAGGCCATCGCGTGGTATTGCAACCCTGGCTCGAACGGCGTGAACGGGAACGTTGTACGGGTGTGTGGACAGTCGTTGATTGGTAAGTAACGCCAGTGCGTGGTGTCGGATTACGGCCCTCCGGGCCTAATCCGACCTACAAACCACACAGGCACGCAAAAATACCGACAGCCTGACGGCTCGGTTTGCGATAGGACTTCTAGGGGAGAAAATGGTGGGTGGTACTGGGATCGAACCAGTGACCCTCGCCTTGTAAGGGCGATGCTCTCCCAGCTGAGCTAACCACCCGGGAATAAACCAAGAAATAAAAGTGGCGGAGCGGACGGGACTCGAACCCGCGACCCCCGGCGTGACAGGCCGGTATTCTAACCAACTGAACTACCGCTCCGCATCAATTCCAGCCTTTCGGCCCTGAGACCTGTAAAGGTGAAACCTGAAACCGGATGGGGTGATCCGGTGATGCTGCGTGAAAATGGTGGGTGGTACTGGGATCGAACCAGTGACCCTCGCCTTGTAAGGGCGATGCTCTCCCAGCTGAGCTAACCACCCAACTTTCACACTTTCAAACCATCGTCTCTCAACGATTCACTCGCCGCTTTCGCGGCTTGCCAAGTCAGCTGTGCTGTCTCGATCAAGTGAGTGGCGCATTTTAAGCATTTGCCCGGCGGTGTCAAATATTTTCCGAAAATTTTCCAAAAAAAGTGGCAACCCGTTAAAAAACGGGCATTTTATGATCAGATACTATGGTGATGGCTTGTGCTTTTTCTGGCCGTCCACTGACTTCAGCGTCGGTCCCTTCTGACCGGCATTCCGGGCTTTCCTTTGCAGCGACAGTTCACTGACCCGCAGCTTGCGGTCCCCCGGAAGCGCCCTTTCTGCCAGCGTGCGGTTAAGGTGGTCCAGGCGCTGCCTGAACTCTTCTATTCGCTTGCCTGTAGCCTGCACAACCGCAGGTACAAACTCATTGGAAAACCGGCTCATACCGTGCCGCAGCGAATCCTTCAATGACATAGTCCTTTACCCTGTGCATGTGACTAACCCAAGTGTAGTAATGCCGCCAGAGTTCTACAATTGTGAAACTGCTCACACTTTACGTCGCTTTGGCCAATCCGGCCGACTCAGAAAATCCACCAGCCTCCGGATGATTCCGCTTCTTCTTTACGCCTACGCTCTTCTTCCAATGCGGCGTATTCCCGCTCCAGCTCGCGGATTTTCCGGTCACTCTCCAGCGGCACAGCAGGGCCACCGCCAAACGGCCAGAACCAGGAGGGCGAATGGTACTTTCCCTCTTCTTTCATACGCTCGATTTCCAGCTCCCTTTCCTCTTCCAGCAGCACCATCCGACGCTCGAAATCAACGTCCTCATTTTCTTCCACAATGGACGCTGCGGCGTGATTGGGGGCCAGCAAATCACTGTTAAGGAAACGGGTGGACACCAGCTCTGTCGCCTGCATGGCATACGCCCGGCTGACCAGTTGCAGGTCACCCTGGGCCAGCGGATGCTCAGGGTCGAGATCCGGGGCCGGGCGCTCCGGCTCGGCCAGTTCGTTATAGCGTAGGTAATAAATGCGGCCGGGCTCCACCTTCAATGTGGCATCCGCAATCAGGCTCAGGCTGAAAGAGTTCAGCCCCTCCAGCCCCAGCAGTGGTCGGCGCATCGCGATGTGGCGTTCCCCCGGACTGACTTCCAGCCAGGTGAAGCTGTTATTGCGGATGTTGAAATAGTGCGTGTCATCCACGTAGACGCTGGGGGCCTCGATCTCATCCGCCGCCCATTGGGAATGGGTGCGATAGAAATAGATCAGCGCGTTGTCCTGATTCCACTGATCGTTCGCGATATGAACAAAATCGTGGCCGGACACCGGGTGCAGAAAGGATCCAACGCTTTTGCCAATGGACTGATAAACGGTACAGCCGGAAACCAGTACCAGCATCGACAAAAGCATCATGGGTAATCGGGTTTTCATTGTTATTCACTCTTCGTCCTTTGCGAGTGCCCCGATCATAGCAACAGCAAAACGGCAGAACTGAGAGCTACCGCAAGGTCTCGCTCCGCAGCTCATCCACCTGCTCGGACAGGCGCACCAGCCGGGACGTCAGCTGGGAGCGGGAGGAATCGATGGACTCAACCGTGCGTTTCAAGGTTCCCAGCTCAGAACGGACAGCCTTCACATCACTACCGTTGGCCAGCTTCCCGACATCTTTCTCCAGCGCCCCGATGCGACCTTCCAGACCATCAATACCCAATTTCTGTTCCCGCTCGAATCGCTGAATACGGCGATCCACAACCTGGTCCACCCCGTCCAGCGCGGAATTCAACTCTGTCAGCCGCTTATCGGCCTGCTCCGTAGACTCCTTCAGGCTGACAATCTGCTGCCCCAGCTCCTTGCGCAACGACGCCACCTCACCGGACAGGGACGACTCCAGCTCATCCACAGAAGCCGCCAATTGCTCACGGGCAGACACTTCGTCTTCCACGTCACCGGCCAGCGAATCCAGGCGGGTGGCATGCTCATCCAGGCGTTTTTTATTGCGCTCGTTTGCTATGGCCCAGAGCTTGCGGATTTCGCTGTCCGCCGTATCCAGGCGCTCCTCCTGATCCGCCAGGGTCTGCTCGATGGACTGGCCTTTCTCCTCCAGGTTTTCCCCGGTTTCGGACAGATCACCCTCGAACCGCGCCAACGCAAGCTTACTCTGCCGCGCCCAGTAATCCGCGTCCTCCAGCTGCCCTTCCAGGGCCTCGATCTGCTTCGCCTGACTGAACCAGCCGCCCCCGGCAACTACCGTCAGCACTACCAGCGCGACCCACAATCCGGCCTGGCCGCCTCGTCCGTTGCCACCACCGTTGGACTTCGGGGCTTTCGAGCCTGACTCCCCGCCCTTACCGCCACCCGCGTCTTTTGCTGCAGCCTTTTTCGGCTTCTCCCCAGACTCGGGCTTTCTCGGCGCACCACTGCGAATACGGGACTCAGCCCTCAGTTCATCGTCATCTGGACGGATCGGTTCCATTACAACTCCCGGAATTATGGACGGTTCAGGTAATAAGGCTCGATAATACCCGCACTGGCGGAATCATTAAAATGGCGGCGAAACAATAAAGCACGGTTTGCATGCTTATTAGGCAAAACATACAATGGCCGGCTTTCCAACATACACAGGACTGTTGCATATGCAGCCGCTTGTAGGTCTCATCATGGGCTCCAAATCGGATTGGCCCACCATGGAACACGCCGCCAACATGCTCGACAAACTCGGCGTCGCCTATGAAACCCGGGTCGTTTCCGCCCACCGCACACCGGATCTGCTGTTCGATTATGCGAAAACCGCCTCCGACCGGGGCCTGAAGGTCATCATCGCCGGTGCTGGCGGGGCCGCGCACCTACCGGGCATGGTTGCCTCCCAGACATCGCTGCCGGTACTGGGGGTGCCTGTTCAGTCCAAAGCCCTTAACGGCCTCGATTCCCTGCTATCCATTGTCCAGATGCCCGGCGGCATTGCCGTTGGTACACTGGCGATTGGCAAGGCCGGCGCAACCAATGCCGGCCTGCTGGCGGCGCAGATTGTGGGAACGTCCGATGATGGCGTGCGTAAAGCCGTCGATGAGTTCCGTGCGAATCAGACTCAGACGGTTCTGGATAATCCCGATCCAAGGGATCAGTAAGCCTGTCACGGAGTAAAGCGAGTTAAAGCGGAGTTCTTTATGAAGACCTCCCCACCCTGCTCCGCCACCAAGACAAATGGCCATATGATGCCAGGAGAACACAGATGAGAATTGGTGTACTAGGCGCCGGCCAACTGGGACGCATGCTGGCCCTGGCCGGTTACCCACTGGCCAAGACGTTTGTATTCTACGACATGTCCGGCAGCCCCAGCGCCGGGCTCGGTGAAGTCATCATCGACCGGGAAGGCGAGTACCTGGACGACTTCCTCTCCCGCGTTGACCGGGTCACCTACGAATTCGAACACCTGCCGGTTGAGGTGGCCGAAAAAATCGCCGCCCACAAAACCGTGCACCCCAGCCCTCGCGCACTGCAGGTCTGCCAGAACCGCGAAGCCGAGAAAACCCTCTTCGGCGAACTTGGCATCCCCACTCCGGAATGGAAAATCGCAGACAGCGCCGAATCCCTGCAGGCCGCTGCCGAGGAACTGGGCTGCCCCGTCGTTGCCAAATCCAATACCGAAGGCTATGACGGCAAAGGCCAGGCCGTACTCAAAAGCCCGGAAGAAGCTGCCGCTGCCTGGAAGTCCATCGGCCACCCACGCCTGATCGTGGAAAAGTTTGTCGACTTCCGCCGGGAAGTCTCCATCATCGCCGTACGCGGCGAAGACGGAGAGCTTGCCTTCTACCCCATTGCCGAGAACACCCACCACGAGGGCATCCTGCGCTACTCCATCGCCCCCGCGCCCGGCCTGGAGAAACACATTCAGGACGATGCCGAACGCTACATCAAGGCACTGTTGAACGAACTGGACTATGTCGGCGTACTGACACTGGAACTGTTTGAGACCGCCACCGGCCTGGTCGCCAACGAAATGGCCCCAAGGGTTCACAATTCCGGCCACTGGACTATTGAAGGCGCCATGACCAGCCAGTTCGAAAACCACATCCGGGCGGTCAGCGGGCATCCGCTGGGCAATGTCGCGCCCCGGGGCGTGAGCTGCATGATCAACATCATCGGCGAGCATGGAGACATTGAACGTATTCTGGAACTGCCTTACGCTCATGTTCACCTCTACAATAAAGGAGAACGTCCGGGCCGGAAGCTTGGTCACGTGAACGTCCTGGCAGACAGTTACGAAGAACTGGTCTGGCGGGTGAAGAACTGCGCACAGTTTCTGCCCGGCAGCCCCGAGTTTAAAAGTTCTTTAACACCAAAGGGTTGATATAACTCAAAGCAGCCCTATATTCCATAAGTGTCATTCACATAAACAGAGAGAACCAGGGAGAACGACCTCATGGCATTTGAACTTCCCGCACTACCGTACGAAAAGAACGCACTCGAACCGCACATCTCTCAGGAAACCCTCGAGTACCATTACGGCAAGCACCACAACACCTACGTAACCAAGCTGAACGGCCTGGTTGAAGGTACGGATAACGCCAACAAGTCGCTCGAAGACATCATCAAGAGCGCCAGCGGCCCGCTGTTCAATAACGCCGCCCAGGTTTGGAACCATACCTTCTACTGGAACTGCCTGAGCCCGAACGGCGGCGGTGAGCCGACCGGTGCAGCGGCCGATGCCATCAACAATGCATTTGGCTCTTTCGAAGAATTCAAGAAAGAGTTCAACGACAAAGCCGCCAACAACTTCGGCTCCGGCTGGACCTGGCTGGTGAAGAAGGCCGACGGCAGTGTTGCCATCGTCAACACCAGCAACGCGGAAACGCCGCTGACCGGCGCCGACAAGCCGGTTCTGACCGTTGACGTCTGGGAGCACGCGTACTACATCGATTACCGCAATTCCCGCCCGAACTATCTGGAAGCTTTCTGGAAGCTGGTGAACTGGGATTTTGTGAACGAAAACCTGGCATAACATCGCCCGGAATGTCTTGCAGAGCCTGCTCTGCACGAAAAACGCCCGCTGATCAGCGGGCGTTTTTTTGTGTACGATCTACATTAACCTTACAAATTGAAACACCCGTACGCTGAAAACTTTGGAACAATTGCCGATACTGAACGCAGTGGCGCCAATTTGAACCATACTGAATAATAACAAACAGCTTTCGATTCGCCCCCACGGCAAGACTTTAGAGCTAATCCTGACGTAACGGATGAAAATGAGCCTTCATGCAGAACACCTTTGAGGTAGAACATCGCCTGAGTTACCGGGTACTGCGCTGGGTATTGGGCGTCGCCCTGATCAGCGGCATCATCATCAGTGCCATCCAGGTTGCCCTCGATGCTGGTCGGGTGTCCCGATCTCTGGATGAACATGCTACCCAGACCATCGCCCTCGTTCGGGATGCCGCGACCCAGGCCGTGTTCAGCATTGACAGCGAACTCGCCCAGCAAGTGGTTGACGGCCTGTTCGAACAGGAGGCCATTCATCAGGCCAGCATTACCCACCCGGACGGAGAGCCCCTCGGTTCCGGCAACCGCCCGTTGCGACAAGGCCCGTTCCGCCCGATCACCGCTTCCATCTTCAGCCCGGAACGGGAATACCGGGAGGCGCTGTCACGCCCCAGCAACCCCGGCACCGTTTACGGTTACCTGGAGGTTCACTACGATACCGCCCACGCCGCGCGCACCTGGCTTGAGCGCACTGCTGTCACCTTTGTCTCCGGTATCGCCACGGCCATCATTCTCGGCATGGCCCTGTATGTGGTTTTTCATCTACTGCTGACACGGCCATTGCTCCGCATTGTCCACTCCGTCAAGCAGGTCAATCCCGAGCACCCGGATGACCGGCTGCTGTCACTGCCTCAGGGCCACCAGACCGATGAACTCGGCCTCTGGGTCAACGCCACCAATAACCTGCTGGTCTCCATCGGCGATACCCAGAAGCGCCACCTTGAGGCGGAAGACCGGGTCAACCGGCTATCCCGCTATGATCAACTCACAGGCCTGCCCAGCCGCGACACCTTCATGGAGCTATTAAAAGCAAACATTGAAGAATCAGCCGCCAGGAAAAGCTCCCTTTCCCTGATGGTCTGCGGCATCGACGATTTCAAATCCGTCAATGAACAGTGCGGATTCAGTACCGGTGACCAGATCCTGCAAATCATTGCGGACCGCCTGATGCAGCGATTGGGCAGCCACCGCTTCACTGTCGCCAGACTGGGAAGCGATCAGTTCGCCGTGGTGGAAAAAGGCCTGCGGGACGGATACCAGGCCGCCGATACCGCCGAGCTGGTCCTTGATTGTATCAACCAGCTCATGAACTTTGACGACCAGACCGTCGCCATAACCGCCACCCTCGGCATCGCACTCTTTCCCAATGACGCCACCAAGGCCGACCGGCTGCTGCAATGCGCAGAGCAAACCATGGCCCTGGCCAAACAGGGAGGCAACAACCACTTCCAGTTCTACGTTGCCAGCATTGACCGGGAAATCCGTGAACGCAAACAGCTGGAGAAAGACCTTTCCAGCGCCCTGGCCAACCACCAGTTCCATCTGGTCTATCAACCCCAGGTCAACCTGGATAACCGCCGGGTCATCGGGGCGGAGGCACTGCTTCGCTGGGAACACCCAGTCAGGGGGCTGGTGCCACCGGATCACTTTATTCCCATCGCCGAGACCAACGGCGCCATTGTCGAGATCGGTCAATGGGTTCTCGACCAGGCTTGCTGGCAGGCGGCTCGCTGGGCGGCCGATGGCATGCCACTGAGAATTGCCGTCAACCTGTCGGCGGTTCAGTTACGCCAGGACTGCATTGTTGATGATATCCTCAGCACCCTGAAACGACATAACATCCCGGCAGGACGCCTGGAACTGGAAGTGACCGAAACCAGTTTCATGACCAACCTCGAAGACGCCGTGGCGAAACTGCACCGGTTAAACAAGGCGGGCATCAGCATTGCGGTGGACGACTTCGGCACCGGTTATTCTTCGCTGACCTACCTCAAGCGCATGCCGGTCCAGCACCTGAAAATCGACAAACAGTTCATCCGTGACCTGCTGGTGAACGAAGAAGACACCCGCATCGCCAACACCATCATCGACCTGGGGCGCAGCCTGAACCTCTCCGTGGTCGCCGAAGGGGTCGAAACCGCGGAACAGGAATATTACCTGACCCAACGCGGCTGCAAGCTGGCTCAGGGTTATTTCTTCAGCAAGCCATTGTTACCTCGCGATTTTGAGACCTTCGTGGCTGGCTTTCACAAGAAAATAGTAGAAAATAACGCCTGATCTCCCGGCACCACATTCCGGAATCCAAATCGCCCTGCCCGTTTCAAGGAGTTGTCATGGGAACCACCATTATTGGCTTAATCGTTATTGCGGTTGCTGTTTTTTATCTGGTCTACATCTACAACCAGCTGGTGTCTCTCCGTAACCAGTTCAAGAACGGCTTCGCCCAGATTGATGTACAACTCCAGCGCCGCCATGACCTGATCCCTAACCTGGTGGAATCGACCAAAGCCTACATGGCCCATGAACGCAATACGCTGACGGCGGTTATGGAAGCCCGCAACAACGCCGTCAGCGCCCAGAGGGATGCCGCCAGTGAACCCGGCGAAAGCACCAAAATGCAGCGGTTGGGGTCGGCGGAGAACCTGCTCACAAAAGCCCTTGCCAATTTCTACGCCGTCGCTGAAAACTACCCGGAGCTGAAAGCCAACGAAACGGTACAGCAACTGATGGAAGAACTGTCCAGCACGGAAAACCGGGTCGCATTCGCACGCCAGGCCTACAACGACGGCGTGATGGGCTACAATATTTTCCGCGAGAAATTCCCCAATAACGTGATCGCCGGCCTGTTCGCCTTCAAGCCCACGTCCCAGCTTGAGCTGGAGACTCCGGAGGCCCGCCAGGCACCCAGAGTGGCCTTCTGAGGCCATAAATCATGGCTCATCAAGGCTTCTTCCAGCGCCAGGCCAATGCCCGGCGCAATACCACGCTGCTGGTCGTCCTGTTTCTTGCCGCCGTAATCCTGATCACCCTCGGGGTCTGCCTTGTAGGGTATCTGGTGACCCGCAGTGAATCCTCCGGCCTGGCATTCCACCACTGGCTGTTGAGCCAGCATGGCGCGATGACAGCTGCCGCCGTTGTCCTCCTGATTGTACTCGGGTCACTGGTCCGCTGGCTTGACCTGGCCGGGGGCGGTGAACGGGTAGCCAACATGGTCGGCGCACGGGAAATTGCCCCCGACACCGGGGACGCCGAAGAGCGCAAGTTACGCAATATAGTCGAGGAAATGGCCATCGCCAGCGGGGTTACGGTTCCCCGGTTGTATGTGATGGACCAGGAGACCGGTATCAATGCCTTTGTCGCCGGTTATACGCCGGGGGAAGCGGTAATGGTGGTGACCCACGGAGCCCTCACCCACCTGACGCGGGACGAACTGCAGGGCGTGGTGGGGCATGAGTTCAGCCACATCCTGAATGGTGATATGCGACTGAACGTACGGCTGATTGCCATTCTGGCGGGCATCCTGATGCTGGGTCAGATCGGCGGCTTCATGCTACGCGCCGGGTTCTACCGCTCGCATTCGTCGCGCACCTCGAGAGACGGCCGGGGGCAGGCAATCCTTGGCCTGATCGGGCTCGCACTGCTGGTGATCGGGTATATCGGAGTCTTCTTCGGACGGCTGATTCAGGCTGCGGTGTCCCGGCAACGGGAAACCCTCGCGGATGCCTCATCGGTCCAGTTCACCCGCAATCCGGAAGGTATCGCCGGGGCGCTGTTCAAGATCGGCCTGAAGGGTGGCTACCTGGACACCACCAGTCACGCCAGTGACATGAATCACATGTGTTTCGGGGAAAGCGCCCGCATGAAGCTGTCATCCCTGCTGGCATCGCACCCGCCGGTGGAGGATCGCATACAGGCAATCCAGCCGGGCATGCTGGCGCGCCTGCGAAGCCGGCTCAGGGATACGGAAGCCTCTCTGGATCTGTCCTCTGGCCGGGAAACGCCCCGCTCCGCCAACGCGTCTGGCTTTGCCAGTACGCAGTACAGCACGGAGAAACCGGCGGCCGGATTCTCCGGCAGCGTGGGCACCGTGACCCGCGCCGGCGAAGACTATGCCATCGCCCTGCTGGCACAGATCCCCCAAACCTTTCGCAACCTGCTCTACACCCGCGCCGGCGCTGTACAGCTCTGCTACGCCCTGCTGATTCACACCCTGCCCCGCAACGAGCAGGATGACGCTCTGGCGCAGATTACCCGGCACCCGCTACTAAGCCCCCAACGGGACATACTGGACAAGTTCCTTCCCGCCCTCGAAAGCCAGGGAACGGCCATCCGTTTCCCGGCGCTGGAACTGGCCATGCCGGCATTACGAAAACTCGATCCGGAAGAAAGAAACAGACTTCATACCGCGGTGCGGCAACTGATTGGCGCCGACCGAAAGGTCACTCTGTTCGAACTGGCCATGAGCAGCTTCCTGAAGCGCCACCTGACGCCTGAATCCGCACGGGTGGTACCGGTACGATACCGCAACTACAAAGCCGTGCTACCGGCCCTGAAGTGCCTTATGAGCCTGCAAGCCAGGGCTGGCGCCCGGATCGGGGACGAAGCGGAGAATCTGTACCGGGAAGCCATGGCAGGATTCGCC
This sequence comes from Marinobacter sp. DUT-3, assembly GCF_050379435.1. Classification (NCBI taxonomy): domain Bacteria; kingdom Pseudomonadati; phylum Pseudomonadota; class Gammaproteobacteria; order Pseudomonadales; family Marinobacteraceae; genus Marinobacter; species Marinobacter sp. DUT-3. The sequence goes on along the minus strand of NZ_JBNRMG010000001.1, from coordinate 119,998 downwards.
AGCGGCGAGGAGGCGGGAACCCTGCAAACGAGGGTATCGCTGAAAGAGCTTCAACAGGCACTGACGACTCTGAACCAGCTCTCCCCTCTGCTGAAGCCGGCCATCATCGATGCCGCCGGCCACTGTGTAACCCACGATGGGCGGGTGGATGTCACGGAATATGAAATGATGAGGCTGGTGGCGGATCAGTTGGATTGCCCGATGCCGCCACTGCCAGCCTGATCAGGTTACTGGATGCGATCCGGGCCGGGGTTGAACAGGGTATCGATCTCGGGCCGCTGATCCGGCTCAGGCAGCCCCAGCTTCTTGCGCACACCCAGGTTCACTTCCCACAGGCCGTTGTACTTCTCGGATGTCATAGCCACGGAGTCAGCCTTGTCCAGCAGGATCTTCGGGCGCAGGAACACCAGCAGGTTGCGCTTGATACGGCGTTCGGACTCCGAGGAGAACAACCGGCCAATGAACGGAATATCGCCCAACAGGGGCACCTTGCTGCGGTTGATCTGCAGGTCGTCCTTCATCAGACCACCGAGCACGATGGTTTCGCCATCATCCGCCAGCACCGTGGTTTTGATCTCACGCTTGCTGGTTACAATGTCCGAGGCATCCTCGACACTTTCCGCGATATTCTCGGTGGTCTGCTCCACCACCAGCCGTACCAGCCCATCAGCGCTAATGGTCGGCGTGACTTTCAGGGTCAAACCGATGTCGCGGCGCTCTATGGTCGTGAAGGGGTTGGTGGTGCCATCACCAGTCACGGTGGATTGACCGGTACGGAAGGGCACGTTCTGGCCGACAATAATCTCTGATTCCTGGTTGTCCAGGGTGATGATACTGGGCGTAGACAACAGGTTCGCCGCAGCGGAGGTCGACAACGCCTGCAACAGCACGCCCCAGCTCAGACCGTCCTCGTCCCGTTGGCCCGCACCCACAGTGATGCCTCCCGTAGCAGGCGCAATAAGGGACTCGTTAATGATCGCGCCCAGCACATCGCCCAGGCTCTGACCGACGTTGCCGAAGTTGGTACCAGCAACCGGCGTCGACTCGCCAGACTCGTCCCCCACTGCAACCTGAACGCCAAGGTCCTGACCCAGCTCGTCACTGATTTCAACAATGGCCGCCTCAATCATGACCTGGGCCCGGCGCACATCCAGCTGCGCCACAATCTGTTCCGCCTCCTGCATCATGGAAGGTTCACCCCGGACGACCAGGGCATTCAGCCCTTCATCGGCAAACACGGAAAAGCCGGTATTGCGACGCGACCCATTCTGGGAGGCGCCAGAGCCTCCCCCGGCTGCTTCCTGGGCAAGCTCCCCCATGACACCTTTGAGCAGTTCGGACAGGTCTGCGGCATCGGCATGCTTCAGGCGTATAACTTTCGTGGCTCCCCCACTGGCGGAAGGCTGGTCAAGCTTTAGGATCAACCCCCGCATTTTGTTCCGGAAAGTTTCATCACCCCGAAGAATCAATCGATTGCTGCGTTCATCGGCGGTCACGCTATACTTTCGGGCCGCACGTTCACCACCCGCTTGCCCCAGTTCGTCGGGCGCCAGTTCCTGAAGCAGCTCCACCATGTCGCCGACCCAGGCCTCTTCCAGCTGAATGACTTCCACTTCGTACTTGGAGGGGCTGTCCAGCTCGCTGACAATCTGCTCGATACGGCGAATGTTGGCCGAGTGATCGCTGACGATCAGGGCGTTAGCCGCTGCCACACCGGCCAGATGGCCATACTTGGCAACCAGAGGCCGCAGGATCGGCACCAACTCCAAAGCGTTGGCGTTATCAATCTGGATGACCCGGGTGATCAGTTGTTCGGAAGGAGTTTCCGTAAAGCGGTCCAGGGACTCCGCCGACTGCTTGGCGTCCACCTGCTGTACCACCTTGATCACTTCTTCCCCCGGAATGGCCGTAAAGCCGTGGACTTGCAGCACCGCCAGGAACAAGTCGTAGATTTCATCCTTGTTCATCGGAGCGCTGGAGAGCACCGTCACCTTACCCTTGACCCTGGGGTCCACTACAAAGCTGTAGCCGGTGATGTCTGCCACCTGGGTCACAAACGCACGGATGTCCGCATCTTTCAGGTTCAGTCTCCAGGTTTCATCCTGTCCATAGGCAAGAGACATCAGAGGCATCAGGAGGACCAATACCATGGCCCGAAACAGATTCGTCTTATGGTTATACATCTGGCGATTTCGTCCTGTTATCGATGAACCCGGTCAGCGCCACTGCTCGGGTATGGCATAGCTCACGGTCAGGGTGGAACCGTCCCGTTCAATTTCGATTTCCAGCTGGGGCTCCGTGCGCCAGCTGTCCAACAACGACTTGTCCTGCTCAATATCACCCAGGCGCTGCCCGTTGACGGCGGTAATCACGTCACCGGCCCTCAGGTTAACGGCATTGAGCATGGCATTGGAACCGTCGTACACATATCCCCCCGAACCCGAACCATCCGTCGGTGAGAGCCCGTAGGCGGCCAGCGCGGCCGCGCCCTGGCTGTCCAGCTGGTCCCGGGCGTCGGCAAGAAACTGGTCGGGCGATTCTGCCGGCTCCTGCGGTTCATCCGCAACCAGCGCATCTCCGCCGGTCTGTTCGTCGAAAGCGAGAGACTCATACCGACCATTGCGACGGATCAGGATACGCCCGGGTTCCACTTCCACCAATTCGGCATTCCCCGGAAGCGCATCCCCCACCCGGTAATGTTCGGTTTCGCCATTACTTCCAGCAACTATAGCACCTGAGTCCTCTGGGCGCTCCGCCAGCAGCACCCCTTCCAGACGCAATTTCAGCCCGGTTTCAGGAGCCGACCGGCGAACCACCTCCGCCACCCGGTTTTCACCCTGGGGGCGGCCAAACAGTTCGTAATTGGAAATGGGCGTATCCATAGACGCATTGCCCCTGCCTGGACTACCCGCTTCCACCCCGGCGCTTGCAACAAACGGCTGTTCGTCCCACAGCACCAGCCAGGTCACCCGCGCCAGCGTCACCGCGAGATAGACCACCAGCAGCAGCAGTAAAAGGTTCGCCAGCCACCGTGCGATACGCGCCTGCCCCTGAAACGATAGCGCCGCCATCAGAACCCTCCGGGCAGCAACGGCTGCCGGACACGGAACACCACATCATCCGGCTGGGCCGAGCCCGACCAGGGCTGATCCGCCAGATCGACCATGCGCTTGTAGACCCGCAATTCCATGGTGCCGTTCCACTGGATATTGGCTTCCGCCGCTGGCCCATCACCGCCCTGCTCCAATACCGTCAGGGCAATGCCATTGTTGGTGGTGTCCAGGTTCGCCTTCATGGGCGGGAACTCGGCCTGGCCCGTCTGATTCCCCATTGGCCAGGTCACCAGGCCGCCATCCCAGCGGCCGTAGCCGCGGGCATCGGCCAGGCGATTGTCTTCCCAGGCAACCCGGAGGCGATCGATGGTGACGTCTCCCTCGATCATAGCGCCGCCACTCTGGCGGATCAGGGCTTCAAACTCCGCCACGGTCACATAGCCACGGGCATCCAGACTCAGATTGCCCGGCCAGACGACAACGACATCACCGCTCAATTGCGATTGTGACGTGGCAATGGACACCGCCAGCGGCCATTGCAGGGAGGAAACCGAAGGCCAGCCCAGTTCCCAACCAGCACGAACCGGATAACCGGCAACCACCATATCTGCAGCGCCACGCCAGACCGTACCGGAAACCTGCTGCACCTGAACCTGGGGAGGCAGTGTGAGATGGGGTGAGGCCTGATGCCAGATCCAACCAGCCGGTACCCATACAATCAACGCCACCAAATAGACAAGCAATCCAGCCAGCAGAAGCAAAAAGACCTTGCCGGGACGGAGAAAAGATTTTGCTGCAGATTCAGTCATTCAGCGACACATTAAAAATGAACCGGTTGCCGAGTCTAGCAAAGGGAATATGGCAGGTCATGAAACAATTGCACAAAGCCGGAGGTTTTTCTTGTCAAATCATGCCGCCACGGATGCCAGACACAAAAAAACCCGCGCAGGATGATACCTGCGCGGGTTTTTCGGGTCTCCGGCTTGCGGAGAGAGGTTACGGGAGGCTTACATCATGCCGCCCATGCCTCCCATTCCGCCCATGCCACCCATGTCCGGCATGCCGCCGCCAGCTTGCTCGTCTTCCGGCTCATCCGCCACCATGGCTTCGGTGGTGATGATCAGGGAAGCAACGGAAGCCGCAGCCTGCAGCGCGGAACGGGTTACCTTGGCAGGATCCAGGATACCCATTTCCAGCATGTCGCCGTACTCTTCCGTGGCGGCGTTATAGCCGTAGCTGCCCTCGCCCGCACGGATGTTGTTGACCACAACAGACGGCTCGCCACCGGCGTTCTGCACGATCTGGCGCAGCGGCGCTTCCATCGCACGACGCAGGATGTTGACGCCAGCTTTCTGCTCCTCGTTGATCGCATCCACCTTGTCCAGTGCGGCAATGGCACGGATCAGGGTAACACCACCACCGGCAACAACGCCTTCTTCTACCGCAGCGCGGGTAGAATGCAGCGCGTCCTCAACGCGGGCTTTCTTCTCTTTCATTTCCACTTCGGAACCGGCGCCAATCTTGACCACGGCAACACCGCCAGCCAGCTTGGCCACACGCTCCTGCAGCTTCTCCTTGTCATAATCGGAAGAGCTGTCTTCGATCTGCTTGCGGATCTGCTCAACGCGAGCCTCAATGTCGGACTCAGCGCCGGCGCCGTTGATCACCGTGGTGTTTTCCTTGGTGATGTTGATGCGCTTGGCAGTACCCAGGTCGTCCAGAGTGGTGTTCTCCAGAGTCAGGCCCACTTCTTCGGAAATCACGGTACCGCCGGTCAGGATGGCGATATCCTGCAGCATTTCCTTACGACGATCACCAAAGCCAGGCGCTTTCACGGCGGCAACTTTCACGATACCGCGCATGTTGTTGACTACCAGGGTAGCCAGCGCTTCGCCTTCGATGTCCTCGGCGATGATCATCAGCGGCTTGCCAGCCTTCGCGACAGCTTCCAGCACCGGGAGCAGCTCACGGATGTTGGAAACTTTCTTATCAACCAGCAGGATGTATGGGTCTTCCAGCTCTACGGACATGTTGTCCTGGTTGTTGATGAAGTACGGAGACAGGTAACCGCGGTCGAACTGCATACCTTCAACCACGTCCAGCTCGTCTTCCAGGCCACGGCCTTCCTCAACGGTGATAACACCTTCTTTGCCCACACGCTCCATGGCGTCGGCGATGATCTTGCCGATGCTCTCGTCGCCGTTGGCGGAGATGGTGCCCACCTGGGCGATGTTGCGGTTATCATCACACGGCTTGGCCAGGTCACGAATCGCCTGAACAGCGGCGACGGTGGCCTTATCGATGCCACGTTTCAGATCCATCGGGTTCATGCCCGCGGAAACTGCCTTGATACCTTCGCGAACAATGGCCTGAGCCAGAACGGTCGCAGTGGTGGTGCCGTCACCGGCGTTGTCATTGGTCTGGGAAGCAACTTCCTTGACCATCTGGGCGCCCATGTTCTCGAACTTGTCTTTCAGTTCGATTTCCTTGGCGACGGACACACCGTCTTTGGTGACGGTCGGCGCACCGAAGGATTTTTCCAGAACCACGTTACGGCCTTTCGGACCGAGGGTTACCTTGACCGCGTCCGCCAGGACATTAACGCCTTCAACCATGCGCTTACGCGCGCTGTCGCCGAATCTAACGTCTTTTGCTGCCATGTCTTCTATTCCTGTTCGTTAAACCGAATTCGTTGAATCAATCGGAATAATGAGAGTTCGTGCCGGTCGCTTTCGCGATCACTCAAGCACGCCGTAGATATCGTTTTCGCTCATGATCAGGAGCTCTTCACCGTCAACCTTTACGGTGTTACCGGCGTACTGACCGAAAACCACGGTGTCACCAACCTTGACCGCCAGTGCACGGGTTTCGCCGTTATCGAGGATCCGGCCATTACCCACGGCGATAACCTCACCCTGGGACGGCTTTTCCTTGGCATTGCCCGGCAGCACGATGCCACCTGCAGTTTTCTCTTCTTCTTCCTTACGGCGCACGACAACACGATCGTGTAGCGGACGAATTTTCATTGCTCGGTTTCTCCAATAGTCAGATTAATGTGGCAATGACATTTGCTGTTAAAGGTCGGATCAGCGTATGCAACCCGACTGCTGTTGTAGGTCGGATTAGCGAAGCGTCATCCGACAAATTGCCCGGCCATTAACTAGCTGTATTCCAACTGTTATCAGCCCGCAGCGAACTTGTGTGTCCTATTTGGGGTGACCGGCGGGTATTTTCAACACCCGCGATAAAAAATTTTTTACTTTTTTTCGATGCGATCGTGATCGCGCTCGGTTTCGTCCCGGTACTCACCATCGATGATGTCGCCGTTGGCGTCCCGGTCGAACGGACGTTGCTGGCCAAAGGGATTCTCGCGATGATCAAACGGCCCCGGTCCGAACGGCCCCTGGCCACCGCCGGCGCGGAAATGAAATCCGCTGGCCTGGCCAGACACCACCAGCCGCTTCAGCGCCTGAGCAACAAACCAGTGCCGCGTACCCGGAATCAGACAAAGAAAGCCAACGGTGTCCGTGATAAAACCCGGCGTCAGCAGCAGCGCACCGCCAACCGCCAGCACCAGCCCCTCGGCCACCTCCTTGGCCGGCAGCTCACCGCTGTTCAGCCGCTGGTTCGCCCGCAACAACGTGGCCAGACCCTGCTGGCGTAACAGCCAGGCACCGACCACCGCTGTGAGCAAAACCAGGCCAATGGTATTCAACACACCGATAACGCCACCGACCTTGATCAGCACCGCCATTTCGGCAATGGGCATGATAATGAAAAGAAACAGGAAAACGGGCAAGGTGCCTCCTTGATGATATAATCCGCGCACCTACAAGAACCATTCAGGCACACAGAAAACGTAAAACCACTGTAGAACTTAGTTAGGGCAAAACATGAAACTTCAAGATTCCGTGATTGCAATTACCGGCGGTGGCCAGGGTCTGGGCCGTGCCATGGCCGAATACCTCGCGGCCAGGGGTGCGAAACTGGCACTGATCGACCTGATGCCGGAAAAGCTGGAAGAAGCGGCAGAAGCCTGTAAGAAAGCCGGTGGCGATGCCAAATCCTACGTTTGCAACGTCGCCAAAGAAGAGGACGTCGAGAAGACTTTCGAGGCAATCGTCTCTGACTTCGGCCAACTGAACGGCCTGATCAACAACGCCGGCATACTCCGTGACGGTCTGATGGTCAAAGCCAAAGACGGCGAAATCACCAAGCGCATGGAACTGTCTCAGTGGCAGGCGGTGATCGACGTCAATCTCACCGGCGTGTTCCTGTGTGGCCGTGAGGCCTCCACCCAGATGATCAAGAACGGCGACCAGGGCGCGATCATCAACATCGCCTCTATCTCCCGCGCCGGCAACATGGGCCAGAGCAACTACTCCGCCGCCAAGGCCGGCGTATCCGCCCTGGTTCCGGTATGGGCGAAAGAACTGGCCCGCTACGGCATTCGCTGCATGGGCATTGCCCCGGGCTTTATCGAAACCGAAATGACGGCCTCCATGAAGCCGGAAGCCCTGGAGAAAATGACCGCCGGTATCCCGCTCAAGCGCATGGGCAAGCCGGAAGAGATTGCCTCTGCTGCGGCGTTTATCTTTGAGAATGACTACATGTCCGGGCGGATGATTGAAGTGGACGGGGCTTTGCGGCTCTGATCTGCTGACCTGTTAACTGAAATGACTGGCCCTTAATTAGCGGGGGCTGGTCCCGGGGTGGGGATACCTTTTCTTCCGGAAAAAGAACTCGCTTCGCTCAGACACCTTTGTTCCTGCAGAAAAGGTATCCCCACCCCGTGACCGACCTGACTCTCAGGAAAGCCTTCTCCACTGATTATTCCATTGGTGCTATGGCTGCCACTGGAAACGTTTCATCGAAACCCGGCCATTGAGGACTTCTACGCCCTCTTCGCGCAAACGGAAAACCTGGGTCTCGTAGGTATCGGAGCCCTGCGGAAAGGCTATCTGCCCGGAACTGCGGATGACTCGATACCAGGGGATGGAATGACCCGAAGGCAGCTTGCCCAAGGCTCGACCTACAAACCTTGCCTGACGCCCCAGACCCGCCATATCTGCAACTTGGCCATAGCTGGCCACGGACCCCAGCGGTATTAAAGCCACAACCTGCCAGATTTTCTGTTCTTTTGTTGGTTCGGACATGGTTTTGATCCCTCAGGCAATCCAACAAATGCAGTTAACCCGGCCCACACGAACCCGTCTAAATCGGCCCAGGGGTGGGGTGCCTTTTCTGCCGGAATAACGGTGTCTGAGCGAAGCGAGTTCGTTTTCCAGAAGAAAAGGCACCCCACCCCTGGGCCAGCCCCCTATGTTCACCGGGGCTCGGGCACCCCCTCGGCCTCCTCATTACGAGGCGCCAAAGCATCCAGCCGAGCACCCTGGCGGATCATGTAGATAGCCAGGAGGATGGCGGGAACGCCCATGAAGCCGGCGACGAGGAAGAACTGCGCGTAGCCGAAATCTGCCACCACGATGCCGGAGAAGCCGCCGATGAACTTGCCTGGCAGGGTCATCAGGGAGCTGAACAACGCGTACTGGGTAGCGGTGAACGACGCACTGGTCATGCTCGAGAGCCAGGCGATGAGCGCCACGTTGGCGATGCCGCCACTCAGGTTATCGGCGCTGACAACGGCGGCCAGGGTGATCACATTGGGCGGGTACTGAGCCAGCACCACGAACAGCAGGTTCGTGGCCGCCGTCATCACCGCCCCCAGCAACAGGATACGGCGTACGCCGTAGCGCACCACCATGACACCACCAACCAGCGACCCGGCGATGGTCATGAAGAAGCCGAATATTTTGGTCACATCCGCCACCTGGGTTTTGGAGAAGCCCATGAAATCCAGGTAGAACGGGTTGGCCATCACCCCCATGGCGATGTCCGATATGCGGTACACCGCCACCATCAACAAAATCAGCAGGGCCAGTTCCTTGTAGCGGTAAAAAAAGTCCAGGAATGGCCCGGCCACGGCGGCGTAGAACCATCCCACCAGACGGGCCACTCGGGGATTCAGGTGGGCGCGTTTGCTGGCTTCCTCCTCGATCTTGTGGGCAATGTCCTGGGCGGCGGCGAAATGGTTCACTTCAGGCTCACGCACCACCAGCACCGTGACCACCCCAACGCCGACCAGCAGCGCCATCACCTCATAAGACACCTGCCAGGACCAGAATTCGGCCAGATACAGGGCACCCGCACCAGCCACCAGCAGCGCCAGCCGATACCCGAAAATATAGGTAGCCGCGAGAGCCGCCTGCAGCCGTTCCTCGGCAATCTCGATTCGGTAGGCATCAATGGCCACATCCTGGGTGGCGGAGGAAAACGCCACCAACAAACCACAGAGCGCCATCATTTCCGGGGCAGCGATGGCATCCACATGAGCCATCAGGTACAGGCCCGTGGCGATGCCGGACTGGGCCAGCAGGATCCAGCTGCGGCGTTTGCCCAGCAACCTGTCCAGTAGCGGCAGCTTCAACCGGTCCACCACCGGGGCCCAGAACACCTTGATGGAATAGGTGATGCCCAGCCAACTGAAGAAACCAATGGTGGCGGTTTCCACACCCACATCCGCCAGCCGCGCGTTCAGCGTCGAAAATACCAGCAGGAACGGCAAACCAGCGGAAAACCCCAGGAACAACAGGGCGACGACCTGCCAGCGAGTGTAGGTGTAGAGTGCATCCCTGATCAGTGCCAGGCGTGTACCGGATAAGATGATGCGGCCTCCGGATCAGTCGCGGAAATTGTTGAACTGCAGGGGAATATCCAGCTCGGCTTCTTTCAGCATGGCAATGGCGGCTTGCAGGTCATCCCGCTTCTTCCCGGTCACCCGCACCTTGTCACCCTGGATACTCGCCTGCACTTTGAGCTTCGCGTCCTTGATCATCTTGACGATTTTCTTGGCCATGTCGGTTTCGATGCCCTGCTTCAGCAGCAGGTGTTGCTTGACCAGTTTGCCAGCCTTGCTCTCACCGTCCTCGGACAGGGCGCGGCCATCGATGTTGCGCTTGGCAAAGGCCATCCGAAGCATGTCCAATAGCTGCTCCAGCTGGAACTCCTGCTCGGCACTGACGGTAATGCCCTTGTCATCGTGTTCGATATCCGCTTCCACGTTCTTGAAATCCCAACGGTTGCCCAGATCCCGCTTGGCCTGGTCCACGGCGTTGGTGACTTCGTGCATATCAATTTCGGAAACTATGTCAAAAGAGGGCATGGTCGTTATTCTCCGCAATACGTAATGGGTATACTTAGTGTCCCGTCGGGCTAATTCGTTAACCCACTGCGTACCGCTGGTGCCTCTGGCCAAGGCGCCGGTCCGCAGGTGTGGTGGTTCCACATCAAGGGCTGGCAACACAGGTCCAGAGGCACCAGCGGTACGCCCTTCGGGAGCCCCTGAAAGCCTTGAGAGCGGCGTTGCGTCGGCTTGATTTGGAGCCACCAAACCTTCGCCACCGCGCCTTGCTCTCAAGGCTTTCAGGGGCTCAGTGGGTCAACGAATTAGCCCGACGGGACACTAACCACGTAAATTAAGGGCAGAGCATAGCAAGACCCGCCCCTCACCGCATCTGACAATGGACTGGTAAGAAGTAGACAACAATGCCAAATCTGGACCTCCCCATCCTCGTAGTAGACGACGCAAAGTTCAGCAGTATGGTGGTTGGGCGCACCTTGCGAAATGCCGGATATCGCGACGTACGTATCGCCAACAACGCGTTGTCGGCCCTTGAGCTGATGGAACAACGCCCGGTCAGCGTGCTGATTGCCGACTGGCTGATGCCGGAAATGGACGGCCTGGAGCTGACTGACCAGGTGCGCCAGCAGGACGAGCAGGACAACCACTACACCTATATCATCCTGCTGACCGCCCGGGAAAGCGTGGAAGCCCTGTCTGAAGCCTTCGATCGGGGCGTGGACGATTTCATCTATAAATCCGACATGACCAAGCAGCTGATTCCCCGGATTTTCGCCGCCGACCGCATGGCCGACCGGCAAAATACCCTGCTGCGCGCCAACTCCCTGCTGATCGAAAACAATCGGGAACTGGAAGCCACCAACATCATCGACCTGGAAACCGGGCTGTGCAACAACAAATACGCCCGTGACCGACTGGGCAAATCCCTGCGTCATGCGGAGTCCCGCAACGGGTCAACAGCGTACGTGCTGTGCGGCATCCGCAACTGGCAGGAACTCAAGCGCAAGCACCCGCCGTCGGTGATGAGTGAGCTGGCCATCGGTATCGCCCGCCGCCTGAGCCACCTGATTCGCCCCATGGACACCCTGTGCCGCGTCGGGGACAACCAGTTTGCCATCGTGGCCTATTTCCCCCACAGCGAGAACTGCACCACCACAACGTTTCGGCGGATATTTGATGGCATAAATCACAAAGCACTGAAAACCACCGCCGGGTACATTTCCGTGGAAGCCGGCATGGTGTTGTGCAAGTCCGACGCCCAGAGCGGCACGCCCTCGGTCCAGGAGGTGGAGCAGGCAGCGGTTCAGGGGTTGGTGGATGCGTATGAGACGCGGCGGTTTACGGAGACCATGCCGGCGCTTGTTGAGAAGGCTTGAAAACATTGTTGTCGGATTACGCTTCGCTAATCCGACATCACACTCGGTAACACGGCATCACACATCACCAACAGACTTCAGAGCGCGAAAGCCCTATTCTGAAATTGTGGATTCAAGCAGTATCCCCCATGGCGGAGGAGCCGTGTAGTACCTCCGCCGCCGTATGGGAGACGGATCCATCGAATTAACGAATTTTTCAGGCACTTTCGTTCTTTCCTTAAGTTTTGTTGTTAAGCCAGCTCCCATGAGCTGGCTTTTTTATGGAAGGAACAAAAACAAAAACGCCCGGAAAAATCCGGGCGTTTTGCAATCTACTGAACGTCAGCCTTAAAGCTTCCGCCCCTTGCCAGCTGCTATCCGCAACCGCAGCGCGTTCAGCTTAATAAAGCCTTCCGCGTCTTTCTGGTCATACGCGCCCTGGTCTTCCTCGAAGGTTGCGATCTTCTCGTCAAACAGCGAGTCTTCGGACTTACGGCCCACAACGTCGACATTGCCCTTGTACAGCTTCAGCCGCACGGTGCCGTTGACGTAGGTCTGGGTCTGGTCGATCAGCGCCTGCAGCGCCTCACGCTCCGGTGACCACCAGTAACCGTTGTAGATCACTTCCGCATAGCGCGGCATGATGCTGTCCTTCAGGTGGGCCACTTCGCGGTCCAGGGTGATGGACTCAATCGCCCGGTGCGCGCGCAGCATGATGGTGCCGCCCGGGGTCTCGTAACAACCACGGGATTTCATGCCCACGTAGCGGTTCTCAACAATGTCCAGGCGCCCAATGCCGTTGTCACCCGCCATCTTGTTCAGGGTTTCCAGCACCACGTGGGGCTTCATGTCCTGACCGTCGATGGCAACGATATCGCCCTGCTTATAGGTCAGCTCAACATAGGTCGGCGTGTCTGGAGCGGCTTCCGGGGAAACACTCCAGCGCCACATATCTTCCTCGGCTTCCGACCAGGGATCTTCCAGGTTGATGCCTTCATAAGAGATGTGCAGCAGATTGGCATCCATGGAGTAAGGGGACTTGCCCTTCTTCTTCTCCACCGGAATGTTGCGCTCGTCGCAATAGGCCAGCAGCTTCTCGCGGGAGTTCAGGTCCCACTCGCGCCAGGGGGCAATTACCTTTACGCCCGGCTTCAGCGCGTAGGCGCCCAGCTCGAAACGCACCTGGTCGTTACCCTTGCCGGTGGCGCCGTGGGAAATGGCGTCCGCGCCGGTTTCATTGGCAATCTCGATCAGGCGACGGGAGATCAGCGGGCGGGCGATGGAGGTACCCAGCAGGTACTCCCCCTCATAGATGGTATTGGCGCGGAACATCGGGAACACGTAATCGCGCACGAATTCTTCGCGCAGATCCTCGATGTAGATTTCCTTCACGCCCAGCGCCTCGGCTTTCGCCCGCGCGGGCTCCACTTCCTCGCCCTGGCCGATGTCGGCGGTGAACGTCACCACCTCACAGTTATAGGTATCCTGCAACCACCGAACGATAACGGAAGTATCCAGGCCACCGGAATAGGCCAGCACCACCTTCTTGATATCAGACATGCCCTTGCTCCAAATCCTGAAATAGGGGTCAATAAATAAGGCGCATATTGTACGGGAGAGCGGGGGGAATGGCTATTCGGCAGAAAGTAGCGCCGCAACAGGCAACAGAGAGTGCTACCAAAAAAAATGGCCCTTCAACGGGCCATTTTCATGATGGGGGCAGATTCAGACCGCCTGCTGCTGGTTGACCACCTCTTCCCGGATGCCGTCCCAGCCGTCCTTGATGGAGCGGAGCAGACCCGCGACTTCGTCGAGCCTGGCCTGGTCGTTGTGGACATTCGCCTCCCACAACACCCGCTCCATGTAGTCATACAGCGCATCCAGACGCTCAGCAAGATCACCGCCCTGCTCTTTGTCCAGGAAGCTGCGCAGGCCGGCGACAATATCAATCACCTTGACGATCAGCGCGCCTTTGGCCTGATAATCACCTGCCTGCATCCTGGCCTTCGCCATGTTGATCCGCTCCAGGGCGCCGTTGTACAGAAGCTGAATCAGCTTGTGCGGGTCAGCATCGGTAATGCTGGTCTGAGTATTGATTTGCTGGTATTGCTGGAGACCGTTCATTCTATTACCCCTTAACTGTCCTGTTCAGACTAGCCCTGATTGCTCTTGGGAGCCAGAGCCGCCAGTTGTTGGCTGACAAAGTCTCCGGTGCTGTTGAGTTGCGCGATCAGTGAATCCGCTGCGGAGAACTGATTAAACAAACGCTCTTCCAGCGCCTCCAGGCGCATCTCGAGGCGATCACGCTGCTCCTGGATTTTCTCCAGGTCACCGTTCAATCCCTCGGTTCTTGTCGCTAATGCGCCGTCGCTGGCCAGGAAATTACTGACAACGTTGACCGTGCGCTCAGCAATCCCTTCCACACCGTCCTTTTCGGCAAACAGCGCGGTCATAGCCTCCGGGTGGGCATCCAGCTGCTCTTTGAAGCGCGCCTGGTCGAATTCCAGCTTGCCGGTACTCGGATCGGTCTTGATGCCGACATCAGCCAGCATGCGAACCGGAGAATTCTCCAGCCCCGGCGGAATTTCCGTCAGCATCCGGCGTAAGTCGCTCTGGATGTTACGAATGGTCGAATCACCGGTCAGCACGGACCCCTGACCGGATTCCGGATCAAATCCGGACACCTTGTCGACCATGTCCTGGAAGGCATTGAACTTATCGACGAACGCCTGAACGTTCTCTGCGACCGCATCAGCATCACGCTCAATCTTGACGGTCGATGTGCCCTCTGACTTGAGATCAAAGGTGACGCCATCAACCACACCTTCCACGGTATTGGTGGGCCGGCTGATGGCAATGCCATTGACTTCGAGCTGAGCATCCCTGGCTGCAACCGTTTCTTCCAGGTTGCTGGTGGTGCCATCGAATACAAACTGGGATAGCCCGCTGGTGTCCGTGTTGTTGCCGTCGTCATCAGTCACCGACACCTTGACGGAATTCTCAATGCCGGACTCTTCAGCAGACAACACCAGACGAAAACCGGAGCCGGTATCCACCACCCCGGCCGACACTCCGGCATTGGCATCATTAATGGACGCAGCCAGCCCCTCCAGGGTGTTATTGCTGCCATCCACGGTAATGTCTGTGGTGACACCGCCAACATCCAGCGTCAGGGTTCCGGAACCGACCGTCGTGGTATCACGATCCGCAAACGCGCCAGACGCCAGTGATTGCGACTGCGCCAGCTGAGTCACATTCAGGCTGTAGGAGCCACGGTTTGCCGCCAGTGCATCCACCGATACCCCGGCCACACTCTCATTGGAAGAACTGGACGAGAAAGCCTTCATGCCTTCAGGGCTACTCAGCTTCTCCATGGAGGTACGCATCTCTTCCATGGCACTCCGGATAGCGCCGTAGGCCGAAATACGGGTCTCGGTACGCTGTTGCCGCTGATCCAGACGGGCTTCCGTGGGCTTGCGCTCAGCATTAACCAGCTGATCGAGAAGATCGGAGCTAAAAATGCCCGAGCCTGCGCCTAGTGATGTAATTGATGCCATGACCCTGCCTCCTGAAAGGCTAAATTACCTGTATGTTCGTTTAACGGCACCGGGCGGCAAAACTTTGCCATTTCCGACCCCATTTTTTGTAACAGGCTGTAACAAAAAAGACCCTTAACGCAGAGCACCGCCGGCCCTGTTTAGGGGCGGCGGTGCTGAAATGCCATTATTCAGGCCAAGCTTATACCGGCAAGGCTTTACACTTTAACGTTGAATAATGTCAGCGGTTCATCCTGCTGCAAGTTTTCTGCCAACCTCAATGCTACTTCATCAGGGATCTGGCGAATAACCTCATGGGTCTCCTGATCAACCACCCGGACGATGGTCTGACCAAGTTCGTTATTCACTTCAAACTGGAGATCCCGCTGAACCGTCTGAACATAATCGTTCAGCTGCGACACCGCTTCATCCAGTTCTTCCCGCTGGGCCTCGCTACGCCTTTCCAGCCGTTCAGCTTTGGAGGGTTCACGGGCATCGGGAGATTGGATAAGCGCTGGCCGGCCAGCAGATGAAACAGCAGACTGAGCGGAGGCATTACTGCCTTCGACCTGAGGTGACGCAGACGCCCGAGCCGGAGCTTGCTCACTGGAGCGGACCAGCTTCAGATCCGGGCTGTTAAGGTTCACGTCATTCATAGCTCACCCCGCTATCCTCTAACGGCGAGAAGCCACCCCCGGGAGGGGGTGGCCATTACCGCGTTGCCCCAATTACTGCAGGAGGGACAGAACCTGGTTTGGACGGGCGTTAGCCTGTGCCAGTACAGAGATACCCGCCTGCTGCAGCACGTTGGCCTTGGAGAGCTTGGCCGTTTCCGCCGCAAAATCGGCATCCACAATACGGCTGTTGGAGGCGCTCAGGTTCTCAATGTTGGTCGCCAGGTTGTTGATGGTGCTTTCGAAGCGGTTCTGCACCGCACCCAGATCGGAACGGAATGAGTTCACGGTGTCCAATGCGGTATCAAGCGTTGTCAGTGCAGCCGAGGCGCCACTGGCAGTGCTGATGTCGATCGCGTTCACGGCCAGGCCGGATGAGGACATGTCCTGATCGAAGGCGATATCAATGGTCTGACCGGCGTTCGCGCCAACCTGGAAAGACACACCGCTACCGAGCGTACCATCCAGTACATTCTGTCCGTTGAACTGGGTGTCGCTGGAGATACGGGTGATCTCGTCCAGACGCTGGGAAACTTCCGACTGCAACAGAGCACGGTCTTCGTCGGTGTTGGAACCGTTTGCCGCCTGTACGGCCAGCTCACGAATACGCTGGAGGTTGCCAACGGTTTCGTTCAGGCCGCCTTCAGCGGTCTGCACCATGGAGATACCGTCGTTAGCGTTACGCTGGGCAACGTTCAGACCACGAATCTGTGTGTCAAAGCGGGTTGAGATTGCCAGACCAGCTGCGTCGTCCTTGGCGGAGTTGATACGCAGACCGGAAGACAGGCGCTGCAGAGCCTGGTCAGAGATACCCTGAGAGCGGTTCAGCTGATTCTGTGCGCTCAATGAAGCGACGTTAGTGTTGATACCGAGAGCCATATTGCTTCTCCTCAAAACGATTCATTTTCTTTTGAAAGAGGTCTGGCACCCGCTCAGGTTATTTGGGGTAGCCGCCCTACTGTTATGCTTAACGGCCCCCCACAATCATCCTTTAGGAAAAAAAGCAGATTCTTTGTGAACAAATGTAAAGCCTATGAATCCTCATATTCCAGAAGCTCAGGCTCCGGGAACCGGACCCCGGTCCTGGACCAGGGATTGTCTTCCATGGGCCGGGTATCGAACATAACCCGCTCAAAATGATCCGGTAGCCCTTCCAGTAAATCCAGAACCTGCTCACGCCACGTCCGGATAAACCGGTCCCGCTCTTTGCCATCGTGACACGCCAGGCCATGGGAGAGGCCGATATGCACAAGCCGGAGTACCGCCCCCTGCAATATCTGGTTCATGGTCAGTTGCGCGCCGGTAACGCCAACGCTGCCCGGTTTCGGCTTTACCCGCGCAATCAGCGTTTTAAGCTCGTTGGCCAGTATTGCCAAGTCCCTGCCCCCGCCCAGTTTGGCCTTCTTGACGACCCTGGCAAGGGAAGCCGCTTCCCGACGGATTTCCGCCAACAGATCGGGGAGGACTCTGTCCATGCTGTCCTTGTCCAGATCCGCCTCGATGGAGTCCAGACGCTCATCCAGGTTGGGCGGCTCCGCCGTGCCCAGTTCCTGAATCCGTTGGGCGAACGCCTCCTCCGCCAGCCAGGCCGTGCCTTCAATCTCCGCCCCATCCGCACAGTTGAACACCTCGATTGAAGAGGTGGCGCTTTCCAGCTCCAACAAAAGTTGTTCCACGCTGCGCTTGGCACTGTAGTAATCACTGCGGGTGTGTATTTTGCCGCCGCCAACACGGGGGATTTCGAAAGTCTGACGCTTCCGCTTCGCTACTTTTTCGCGGAAGCCACGGGCAAACTCGCTGTCTGCTTTGTCGCCGTGAATGGAGGTGCTGGCGTGGTCCTTATCGACACTTTCAAAACCGTAGTCCGTGCCAAACAGGAAGAGCTTGCGGAAGCCGAGGCTATACCCGATCGACAGGGCGGCGTTGGTACAGGTCGGGTTACAGCTCGGATAGCCATCGCCGGGTAGGCCAAGCAGTGCCGGCAATGCGTTATCAGACTTGAAATAATAACGGGTACGACCAAATAACGCCGGAACGTGGGGGTTAATCTCGTTAACCGCCAGCAGCGGGATATCCGCCAGCGCTTCCCTGCCCTGATCCGCATGAATTTCGTATATGGAATACCCCGGATCCAGCTCCACGTGCAGATCTGGTTTTATACCTGCCATCAAAAGCGGGCGCAGACCAGTGCCGGCACTGACGATCACCACCCGGTCCCGCACGGCTTTCAGGCTGTCGATGCGGTTATCAATGGACGGACCACTCCCGACTACCACTAGCGGATACTCACTGGCCGGCAGGTTCTTTTTCTTCAGGTAGCGCATGCCGGCGTTGACGTTAAACGCGGTGTTTTTCAGCCGGATAAGATGGTCATCGTAGTTGGACCAGTGAGCGGCAATGGTCGCCACATCCTTGGACACGTCCATCGCCGTCTGCGCCAGCTCAATGTCCGCCAGGTGGTTGTAATAGGTGGTCATGAAGGGGTAGAACGGCACGGCACTCTGGAGATGCCGAGCCAGTATATCCCGGATACTCTCGCCGCCAGCCCCTAGGCCAATCGCAAAATTAATGGAGTAGCCCCGGCGCTTGAATTTCGCGCAGATGGCCGCCCAGTCCACGGTGAACAGGCTGAGCGCGAATTTCTCCGGCTCGCGCTCGACAATAAAGGCGCTGACAATGTTCGTGCGCTCCACCAGGGCCTCAATGTGATAGCCCAGCCCGCAACCGAGAAAGACGATCGAGGGAAAGAAATTATTGCCACGCAGGTAGCCCTGAAAGTTCTCGGGCGTGACCGGGCTGGCCTCGAGGATCGTACGCATCTTCCGGAACGCGAACCGGTCCACCGGATAGGAAGAGGGCCACTCGGGCTGGAATGTTTTCAGTGGTTTATCCGGCGGATTATCCTTCAGGAACTGCAGCGCTTCGTCCTGTGAATATTCCTTCGCCAGCCCCCGGTAACAGGATTGACCATCAATCGTCATGTCCAGGTCTTTGGCCCCAGGCGTCACCACCAGCTCGGCGCGTGTCAGCATCAGGTTCTCAAGAACCTGGTAGATCTTCGGAAGGCTGACCTTGAAGAATTCGAGGTTTTTCTGTTTGCGCCGCAGGTAAACCTGTGCGGCGGTATCCTGGTTGTTGCTCATCGAAACCTCGCCATGTATGGCATTACGTTCATTTCCCGGTTAATCATCCCAGGGCCGGCGGTACGCCCCTAGCCTTTTTCAGCTCTGTCCAGACCGGGGCCGCGTCGGTACAGCCGGGTCATCATCGAGCCCCAGTAGGCGTGATGCACGTCCGGCGGAGAGCCCTGCACCGCTCGCAACCAGTGAAGATCATCATCATCCGACCGATAAACGGATTCCCGGTAAAGATCCACATGATCAATCAGCACAAAACCACGCTCGGCCAGCAACTGGTCAACCAGCGCCGATGTAAAATGCTGAAAATGGCTGGGATAATGATGCTGCACCCAGCGGTCCCGATAGAGGTTTGCGACCGTTGACGAGGCATCCGGAGTAGCAGTAATGAAGAAAGCACCATCTTCAGCCACCAGATCGGTCAGCTCTGCAACGACACTCCGGAAATCCAGCAGGTGCTCCAGAACCCCCCTGAGCGTGACCAGCTGCATCGACCTTGGCTCACAAGAGGCCACTGTTTTGCGATAACCCTTCTTTACCAACTGCTCAACAGCCCCGGGTGACAGGTCGTCGCCGTGTGCGGCACTGGCCGGCACATTTCCGTCGGAAACCAGCGCATCCAGAAAATAGCCGCCAGAGGCGCCATAATCAAATACCGGAGCAGGGAGCGGGTCACCCAGCCGGCCCTCCAGCCAGCGAATCTCCTGCCGGTAAGAAACCGCACGGGCCAGATTTTTGGCTTCAGACTTCTGGTGATTGTTTTCATGGTACTGACTGTAATGCTGATCTATCTCTTCGGGTGTTGGTGCCGGCACCGAACAAATGTACAGGCAGTCATTGCAGCGCTGGTATCGCCCGGTCCAGGGCTTAAGATCAGTGCCCCCGCAAAAACGGCATTGCTTCATGGTGTGCTTCCTTCTTGATCAATTGATAGATAAGCACCTCCCAGAAGGACTCATCTATTTCCGCCTCCAGGCCACGACATGCACGCGCCATTTGTGCCCGCTGGCTGCCATTTTCGCAAACGAAGTTGATCGTGCTCTCCAGCTCGGCAGTACTGCTGCCAGCTGACCGCCGGGAACAACCGGACAACTCCAGAAAGCGGTATGCCGGTGTAAAATCGGAACGGCTGCGAATGACCGTCGGGATGCCGAGCAACGCGATTTCAATAGCACTCAACCCACCCTGACAGACAACCAGATCACACTCAGAAAACACGTAATAAGGGAACGGATCAGCAGGATGGTCGTATAGTTTGTGCTCGAGAAAGTGTGAAAGCGTGGGATGACGGCCGGCATCATTGGCCATCGTCAGGATTTGATGCCCGGCCTGGCTCAAAGCGCGCTCAAGAACCGGGGTAAGACCTTCAACATCCGCGCCACCCATCGAGATTCCGATCGTCAGCGCGCCACTCTTCCGATCACGCGGGCCAGCTACGGCTTTCGGGCGATTACAGAGAATTGCAGCCAGATCGGTGAGGAAATGACCCGGCACATCCATTCCATTCAGCGCGGGGGCAACCACAAGATCGACCACATCATTGACATCTGACATGTAGGACAAAGATGCTACCGAACCTGCCCGTACCTTCAGGTTCAGCTCCTCACGCAATTCCAGGCCATCAATAAACGCAACATCCGCCCTGACCGGGTCCTGGAGAGCAAACTCCCGTTCCAGCTCCGGATTCGCCCAGCCCTCTCTGTTGACTATTTTCAGTTCCACATCAAAGGAATGCGACAATATGCGTCGCAGAATCAGACAGCGGGACACATGCCCCCAGCCAACACGGTGGCCGATTTCGGCTATGAGCACCACCTTTGGCCGATTGATCATTGAAGATGCTCTTTACAGAGCGGCGTTCGCTTTTCCACGGCTGAATTGAGTTTCTGGCCTACAACGCCCTCAAGCTCTCCAACCGAAAAATCCCGCTCCGGGCGCAAGGGGACAAAATCCTCCACACACAAGACATGCCCGGCAGGAAGATCCCGACTGAAGTAGAGACCACGACGGGCACGACGGGCAGTGTATTGTTCGGCATCCGTCGGTTCTGTTCGCACCGTTTCCAGCGCCGGCTTCACGCTGCGAACCATCCGGCAGTATTCCGCCAGCCCGGCGGGCGTGACCGAGTGTTTGGCATCAAGCCCACCGTTGTCCGCTGAAAGGGTAAAATGCTTTTCAAACCATTCAACACCCAGCGATGCGGCCAGCATGGCTGCACCATAGCCAACCGAGTGATCCGAATAACCAATCGGAACCTGATAGCGATTCTGCAACCAGGGAATGGTTCCCAGCATTGACTCATCACAGGTGTGGGGGTAAGCCGCAACGCAGTGCATCAGAACAATATCAGAGGTATGTCTCATCAGGCGCTCAACGGCCTGATCAATCTGTTCCGTCGTTGACATTCCGGTTGAAATAATCACCGTTCGACCGGAACGGCCAACCGCATCCAGCAACTCCATGTAATTGTTATCGCCACTGGCGACTTTGACGAAAGGCGGATCCGTTTCGATCAGTTCATCCAGCGAACGCAGATCAAAGGGGGTTGCTGTCATACACCGATAGCCGGCAAGGCTTGCCGCCCGGTCTGCGGTCTGGCGATACTGCTCATGGGGTATGCGGGAATGACGCCTCAGCCAGCGCACCTCATCGATGTCGTAAGTGCCGTATTCATACTGACCATCCGCATAGATTTCCTCATCACGAATAAGCTGGAACTTCACATAATCTGCCCCCGCCTCAAGCGAAGATGCCACGCATCGCCATAGCAAGGGCACGGATCCAAAGTGATTCATGGCGGCTTCGGAAATGATCTTCACGTTATACCTCCAGGAGCTTCAGGAACCGCCGGATACCCGCTTCCTGAGTCTCCCGCAATTGCTGCCAGCGAACGGGGGGCTCAACAGAAACAGGAAATGAGTCCAGGCTTGATTCAATTTTCCCGAGAATTGAATCACGATCTTCAACAATGTTGAGATCATACTGACTCATCCCCAGGGTTTCGATCAGGCTTTCCGAGCGCTCATCGTATGACAGGTTAAGCGCAGGCCTACCCAGAGACCAAAGGGGCAGACTGGTATGGACCCGAAAAGAAATGGCCTCGCTGACACCATCCAGAATCTGAAAATACTCATAAACATCGCTTGTGTAGAGAATCTCCCTGCCAAAGGACATTGCGTACTCAATATCCCTCTGATCGTTACACAGCACCGTTGCCGGCTTTCCCTGCCTTCGCTCAAGGATCTCGAGACACTGCTCGGAAAGCGCATGTACACGGATCTTCTGTGACAAGGGTACGTTCATCTGCTCTGGATTCCGCACAGCCAGCATCGGGTACCGGGTCTCCGCCGATGGGCTCGCTTCGAACTCCGCCGCTGCCAGTTCCGAGATATACACCGAGGGACAACCTCCCACCTGATGGTCAGGATGCTGTGTCAGGGATTCAATGTGCCTTCTGGTCGCCTCATCCCGGGAGAGAACCACATCGGCCCGCTCAAGCAGCGCCCGCAGGTCCGCATCGCTGATTGCATCCGTGCGACGAACATAGGACAGATCGGGGCCATAGATGCGCCCGTAGGATGAGGAATAAATCAGCATCGGACGGCGCAACGCCTGCAATGCGGTCCGGTCTATCGAAATCTCGCCGTTCTCAAAAAGATTGCCGCCACCAACAATCACACCGTCTGCGGTCTGGTTGATATCGTAAACAATTTGCTTGGTCAGACCGGCCTTGGAACCAAAACCTGACGCCGGCACAGTGATAAAATTGATGCCACAACCCGACAAACTGGCCACCATCCGCCGGACCGACTGCTGGATCATGAAATTGCCGATATTGAAGCCCGGACCAAACGGACAGATATGGTAGATATTAAGTCGCACCAGAGAGCCTCCTTTTATAGGCATAGTCTACACGCTCCACACTTCCGGGGCGGGTTCTCTGAAAATCGGGGTCGGCCCACAGCGCGCGAAAAAACCCGGCATCTGTCGCATCATCAATGGTTAACCTGACGGAGGGATCAAACCGGGAGAGGCCGAGATCGTTTGCTGTAACCCCGCGGATGGCGCTCGGAAGAAGTTGCTGCGTAACCGGTGTTATATGTTCCAACTGCTCCTGTGTGGCCTGATCCATATTGATGGCGTTGATCATAGCCGCCCGAAACATTTCGAGTGACACCCCGTAAGGAAAGCTACGATCAACAAGATTCGTTATGACTTGCACCTGATCATCCACTCTCGATAACTGCGCCGCAGCGTATTCGATCAGGGGTTGAAGGAGCAGCGGGCTGTCTGCGTTAACACGCCAAAGCCAACAATGAGGGTTAGTAGCTGCAATAACGCGAAGCCTCTTCAACGGAGCGAAATGATCAGTGATGGCAGTGATACCCTTCAGCCTGGCCCTGTGAACCACAGGCTCGTCAACCGTTCGGGAGGTCGTCGCGATGACCGGCTCAGCAACGCACGGCACTTGTTTAGCAAGCATACCCAGCTGAACCAACAGCTCATCGATGATACATTTTCCGTCCAGCAGCGGCTCAAGAACCTTACCGGGTAGTCGCCGTGAATCAAGCCTCGCAAAGATGACCGGAATAATAACTGCGCTCACATCTGCTTGCCCCCAAATTGCATAGCCGTGCTCACCTCCTGACTCTATTGGTCCGCGCTCAAGTTCAAGACAATACCATGTTACCAATGGGAATTTCATGCAAGTGGAAACTGAAAGCCATCTTTAAATACGATCAGCATAAGTGGCGTTCATATTGAAATGCACCGACCAAAGCTCCCCCTTTCTGCGAGTCGCTTCCCCCTAAAAGAGCGGCAAGTCACTGCCGACAAATGCTGTCACCAATCTGGCAGTTCAGTACCGACATACTCTGCAATTACTAGAAAATGATTATAAATCATAAACCTGCATAGATATTAAAATATTGGCACAAACTTCGCTTGGACTCTCTCAAATCGGCAACATAACTATTTCTGCCGGCAGAGGCGCAGAGCAACGTGGCCCTCTTACCGGCCTTTCTGCCCAGGGAGACAAAACATGCCTCAGATCATTAACACCAACATTGCGTCGCTGAATGCCCAGCGTAACCTGAACGCGTCACAAACCGACGCCAACACCGCCCTGCAACGGCTGTCTTCTGGTCTGAGAATCAACTCAGCCAAGGACGACGCCGCAGGCCTGGCGATTTCGGAGCGCTTCCAGTCCCAGATCACCGGCCTGAACATGGCTCAGCGTAACGCCAATGACGGCATCTCCCTGTCCCAGACGGCCGAAGGCGCGCTGGATGAAATCACCGCCAACCTTCAGCGCATCCGGGAACTGGCCGTTCAGTCCGCCAACGCGTCCAACAGCAACTCTGACCGCGACGCACTGAACCAGGAAGTGCAGCAACGGGTATCGGAGATCAACCGTATTGCCGGGCAAACCTCCTTTAACGGCCTGCGCGTTCTTGACGGCTCACTGCCAACCCAGACTTTCCAGGTCGGTGCCAACACCGGTGAAACCATCCAGGTCAACGGCCTGGATGCACGGGGAAGCCAGCTGGGGTCCGTTATTGGCGACACCTCCGGGCTGTCGAACGCGATGGTCAGTGGCCAGACAGTGGCGGAACTGTTCGAGAATGGCGAAACCGTCGATTTCACTGTCGAACTGCCGCTCCTTGACGGATCAGGCACCACAACCCTGACCATCAACGACGCCAGCTCGTTCCAGGACATCCTGGGCCAGGTCAATGCCCAATCCCCACAGACCGGCATTACCGCCAACCTGAACAAGACCAACGATGAGATCATCTTCTCGTCCGAGTTCGGGCAAGCCTTCAATGTGGATGTCACCGTTGCCAGCGGCACCACCTTTAACGTCGCAACGACCGTTCCGGATGACATGGTCACAGTGAACGACACCGACATCTCCACCCAGCAAGGGGCGGATCTGGCGATGATTTCCCTGGATTACGCCATCGACCAGATCAACGGCCTGCGCGCCGAACTGGGTGCGGTCCAGAACCGGTTTGAATCGACAATTGCCAACCTCAGCACCACGTCGGAGAACCTTGAAGCCTCCAACAGCCGGATAAGAGACGCGGACTTCGCCAAGGAATCCGCCGAACTGGCCCGCACCCAGGTACTGCAACAGGCCGGCCTCTCGGTTCTGTCCCAGGCCAACGCACGGCCGCAGCAGGTATTGCAGCTGCTGCAGGGGTAACGGGGTAGCAACACGGTTGTCGGATTACGCCTTTGGCTAATCCGACCTACGGCCATCGAGCCCACGATAGATATCGAAACGACTGCCGCGGCAGGTTTTACGAGGTGTCCCATGCACGCACAGCATCACATTCAGGTTTCCGATTCCCGCCAGGCGCAGGTTGCCCGGCTGGTGTTACAGGCAAACCTTGCCTACGGTGAATCCAACAGCGCGGCAGGATCGTTTGTTCAGCGCCTGAAAGCGCGCCAGGAATGCCGGGAATACCTGGCGGAGGCGCTTGACCTGGAGCCTGAGAATGCCGGGGCACTGGGCCTGCTGGGGCGGGTAGAACTGGACGATGGCCAGCTCGAAAAAGCCCACACACTGTTCAATGCCAGCCTGAGCCACCAGCCGGAGCAGGCGCAGCAGTACGCCAACCTCGGCTACTGGGCCATGAAGAGCGAGCGCCCGGCCCTGGCGGAGCAGTATTTCCTGGAAGCCCTGGACATTGACCGGCAATCCGCCGCCGCTTTCTGTGGCGTTGCCCATGCCAAACGGCTGCAGGGCCAGTTTGATGTGGCCTACCTGCATTACCGCAAACTGCTGGAAACCGGCGCCCGGTGGGATTCCGTCTACAGTGGCATGCTCACCTGCGCGGAGCACCTGGATGTACAGAAGGCCGACCCCGCCCTGGCGCAGGATGCCATCGCCCTGCTCAGCAAGGACGGCCTGCCCCACCAGGAAATCGGTCGATTTGTCAGCGCCATCATCCACCAGCAATACGACCTGGATAATCCCCAGGCAGAGATATTCCTGGATGCCGCCAGCGAAGACGAACTGCTGATCCTGGCCCTGGAAAAAACCCTGATGCCGAATCCTGCGGTGGAAGAGCTGGTCACCCTGCTCCGCCGTGCGATCACCGCCGAGGTGGCGCAAACCGTACAACTGCGGGACGAACTTCAGCCTCTTACCCTGGCCATTGCTCGCTACGTGGACCGTACCGGCTACGCACTGACCGCCGAAGAGGACGAAGAGCGCCTGATCAGCGCCATCAACGACAGCATCAACGCCCAACTGGTTATGGGCGAGCCCCAGGACGCCATGACGGCCTCGCTGATGCTCAGCGCCATGTACGGCGCGCTGTTCCACCAGGACTTTGCCGTGCATCTTGGCCAATGGAACCTGGTGGACTGGCCGCTGGCGCTGCAGCCGGTTCTGGCCGCCAGCTACTACGACCGCGCCACGGAAGAAGCCATCAAACAGAACTTCGAGGAGAAAGCCGAAGAACTGTGCCTGGCCAAAGCCGACGTGCCCCAGGCCTGGCCGAGCTGGTCAACACTGGCCTACCGCTCTGAAAGCAGCCTGAAAGCGCTGATGGCGGAAGACCTGAAACTGCCGGTGGACCATTTGCCCGCCACCATGCGCATCATGGTCTGCGGCGCCCAGTCCGGCCAGCGCGCGATGGAACTGGCCCATTACCTGGATGATGTGGAAGTCATCGCCGTGGACGAATCCCTGGCCAACATCGCCAAGGCCACCCGCATGGCCGACGACATGGGCATCAACAACATCGTCTTCTGGCCCTGGTCCATCGCCCAGCGTTTCGTAGCAGACGGTCACAAAGTCCACTGGCTGGAAGTCGGCCGCCTGCCCTCCACCGCACTGACCGTGGTCTCACTGGCGGCGTTGGTCAGCTCCGCGACAGAGAATGGCGCGGTGGTCCACATGCACACCGCCGTGGAAGAACACACCGAAGGCGATCACCACATCCGCAGCATGATCAGCCACCACAAACTGGC
Organism: Marinobacter sp. DUT-3; assembly: GCF_050379435.1. Taxonomy (NCBI): domain Bacteria; kingdom Pseudomonadati; phylum Pseudomonadota; class Gammaproteobacteria; order Pseudomonadales; family Marinobacteraceae; genus Marinobacter; species Marinobacter sp. DUT-3. The sequence goes on along the minus strand of NZ_JBNRMG010000001.1, from coordinate 93,056 downwards.
GCCCACCCGCACCACCCTGCGCCAGCTCCGCCGCATGGTACTGACCAACAAGCAGGATGCCATCTGGCAGTCACTGCTGAAGGAAGAAGACTTCTACTCCCTCGGCGGCTGCCGCGACCGCTGGTTCCAGCCGCAGGACGTACACCAGCTCAAGGAACTCATGGGCATGGTCAGCAATGAGGTTGAGTGGAAACTGGTGAAGGCCAGGGACACCGACGGGCACAGCCTTGCCACTGGTCCGGTACAGCAGCAGATCCAGGCCGAGGCGCTGGGGAGTGAGGTGCAGAGTTTGATGGGACAGGGTTTGAGTGTTTATTTTGTGAGGCGGCGGTGATGGCTGTGTCGGATTACGGCTTCGCCTAATCCGACCTACGGGTATGAGGGCGCAAATTGGGTGTCGGATTACGCCTGCGGCTAATCCGACCTACGGGGGAACATGAGAGTAGCCCTGTAGGTCGGATTAGGCGAAGCCGTAATCCGACAACGAAGCCAAATCAAACGTAAGGAATCAACGACTCCCCATACAAATGCAAATCCTCCAGAATCTGCTGCTTCTGCGGCGTTAACCCGGGATCCGCCGCCAGGCGCTGCAGCTCGTGTCCATAAGCCTCCAATGACCGCCACCCCTTCTTGGGCTGCATCAGCCGCTGGCTGCGAAACACTTCCCAGCGCTCCATTTCTTCCCCGATCAGGGTGCTGGGGTAATTCCTGGCGCGGTAGCGGAACAGCATCTCCTGGAGCCGTTCGTCCTCAAAGCGAACATCCAGTTCCTCCAGATTCTCCACCGGTTGCTCCAGCACCCAGTTCAGTTTTTCACGGTCGGTTTTGCTGATAAAGCCGCCGGCGTAGAGCTGTTCGTCCGGGTCGGTCAGGTCGCTGCCTTCGAAATCCCGGTCAAAGGCTTCAGCAATGCGGGCGGGCAGGTCCGGGGCCTGTCGGAGAAGAGCCAGGTTGGCGCGCAACTGCTCACCATCCAGCGCCAGTTCTTCCAATCGTTCAGGTGAGAGTGTCGATAGCATATTGGCCGGTGCCAGCACCGGGCACTTGTTCAGTTGCACCCCTTTGAGCGCAAACCGGCTGACGCCCTCCCCCAGTTCCGCCTGGGAAGTAAATACCCGCTCACGAATCTGGTCAGCGGTGGCGTTGATCAGCTCGCTGGGGTCTTCCCGCAGGTCGTAGACAATCACCTGGTTCTTGTTGGTGGGATGATCCGCCACCGGGGCCACCATGGCGCAGCAGCCCCGTGACGCTGGATACTTCGCGGAAATGTGGAACACCGGCTTCATGGAAGCGGTATCCAGCATGGCCCGGGCGGAGTGCTTGTCCTTGTTGTTCAACACAAAATCGAACAGTTTGGGCTGCTTTTCCTTGATCAGCTTCGCCACCGCAATGGTCGCTTCCACATCGGACATGGCATCGTGAGCCGCTTCGTGGGCAATGCCGTTCGCAGCCGTCAGTTCCTCCAGCCGGAAACTCGGGCTGCCATCTTCCTTTCGGGGCCAGTTGATGCCCTCGGGGCGCAAGGCGTAGGTCAGCCGCACCATGTCGATGATGTCCCAGCGGGAATTGCCATTCTGCCATTCCCGGGCGTAAGGATCGCGCAGGTTGCGGTACAGAGTGTGGCGGGTGACTTCATCATCAAAACGCAGGCTGTTATAGCCCACCACGCAGGTGCCCGGCTGACTGAAGGCTTCATTGATCTGCGCAATAAACTCCGCTTCCGGGAAACCGTCCTGCAGGGCCTTCTGGGGCGTAATACCGGTAATCAGGCAGGCTTCCGGCGAAGGCAGGTAATCGTCCGTCGGCTTGCAGTAAATCACCAGCGGGTCTTCGATGATGTTCAAATCCGCATCCGTACGCACACCAGCAAACTGCGATGGCCGGTCATGAACCGGGTCCACACCGAAGGTTTCATAATCGTGCCAGTAGAAAGAACGGATCACCAAAAGGACTCCTGCGTCAGGTTAATAGACCAAGCGCAGTGTAGTGTAATCCGGCAATCAAAACATCCCGGTACCGCGATCAATATAATGCGTCTGCTCCCGGGGCACCCCATTCTCAAACACCTGCTGATCCAACGTCATACTGGTGGGCAGGTTAAGAAACACCCCTTTGGCCGCTTCAATCACATTGCCCCCATCGGGACTTTGCCAGTTAACCCCCTCACGCTGAAACGACAGGAAGAAATCATTAGTGAACCCGGGGGCCTCCTCACCGTTATCCGTACCAATATCCATGGAACGCAGATAGCTTAACGGCGCACACTGCACGCCCGCGCTGCAGTCGGTGGAATCACCGGCAAGGCCGAAATGGCTTGCCCGATAGTTGGTGGCGTTGGTGTTGGCGTCAAACAAAGTCGCGGTGGTGGGGTTGCCGTCGGCGTCTTCAATCTGAAGGCCGATGTTGCCGCTGAAGGATTCCATATCCGCCGAAATCGTGCCCCGGGCCTGCTTGAAGCCCATGCGGAAACCGGCCAACTGGTCATCCACCTCCGCCAGTTCGATATACGGCTTCAGGCCCTCAAACGGAACCGTGTCGCCAGCGGCATAGGTTTTACCATTCACCCGCTGAACGCCATCCTCACGGGCGATATGACCCAGCGCCACATTCGTGGCCTGGAAATCGGCGCCACCATCAATGCCGCCCAGCGTCACGCTGTCTGCGTTGACACGGGTCTCCGCATCAATCGTCAGCGACATGCGGGTAAACTGGTGAGCTCCGTCATCCAGGTTCTCGATTGTCATCAAGCCCTGCCCCTGCACCTCACTCATTTCCTGATCGGAAATGGGCTCAAGCTCCGCCTGGGCAACGGGCGTAATACCCAGGCAAACCAGTGCGAGGACAGCGTATCCGTACGCATCCTGTTTCATTGTTGTGTCTCTGATTAGTGTCTATGAGCCTGCTACTGCATTTCCGACGCCCGGCTCACTGCCCGCGGTGTTATTGGAATATTTCCCGCTTAGGACAGACGGCACTTTCTAATGCTTCGAATTTGTAATGTTATGTATCTTATTGGCCGTGAAAGCACTATAGCCCAGGCGTTCAGGCCAATAGAGTGAGCGGTGTCACATTGGGGGATGACGGAAGGTTAAAGAGGGAGGAGTTTGATGTGGGTCACAGATGGGGTTGCCCCTCTCCCCTGGCGGGAAAGGGGCAGGGAAAACGACTTCAGTCCTGCTGCCAGCTCTGCACAGCTTCCTTACCATGCTTCTCACGCCACTCGTTCAGAGTCTTGTGATTGCCGCCACGGGTCTTGACCACTTCACCGGTGTGCGGGTTCTTGTAAGTCTTCATCGGGCGCTTGGGACGGGAACCGCCAGCCGTATCTGCCTTGGCGCCAACAACGGACGGATCAATCGCGCCCAGAATCTGCAGAACGTCTTTCGGGGACTTGTCATAAGACTTCATCAGATCACGAACCTTGTTCTCAAACTCCAGTTCGCGCTTCAGAGCCTGATCCTGCTCCAGCTGAGCAAGTTCAGCGGAGAGCTTTTCCATAAGCTGTTTTTTCTGGTAGTAATCGTTAATCTTGGCCATGAATAAAAACCCTTATGTTTAATGACGAAAAGTCACTGCAAATAATAATTTAAATATCCATTCAAGGCAAAGTTATTTATTTACCAGTCATTAATAAAAAACCAGCCGAAAGGCTGGTTTCAAATCACACTGATCCAAACAGGACTTAAAGCCGTAGATCCGCCTCACCCAGTGGAAGCACCCCTTTCAGATCAAACAAAACGCCATTACCTTTCAGGTAAGCACGAAGTTCCGAAGATGAAAGCGATGCATATTCACGGTGGGGCACTGCCAGCAAAACCGCATCATAATCGCCGTTATTGGGTTTATCGACCAGTGAAATACCGTATTCATGGCGGGCTTCATCGTTATCTGCCCAGCAATCGGTAATATCCACGTTACAACCAAACTCTCGCAACTCTTTTACCACATCAATAACGCGGGTATTGCGCAAGTCCGGGCAATTTTCCTTGAAAGTGAAACCCATCACCAGTACCCGCGCATGAGCAATCGTATGGCCGGCCTTGATCATGGCTTTGACCAGCTCAGAGGCAGCATAGGGCCCCATATTATCGTTCACACGGCGGCCCGCCAGAATGATTTCCGGGTGATAGCCAATCGCCTCAGCCTTGTGGGTCAGGTAATACGGATCCACGCCAATGCAGTGGCCGCCTACCAAACCGGGTTTAAAGGGCAGGAAGTTCCATTTAGTTCCCGCTGCGGCCAACACTTCATGGGTATCGATTTTCAGACGGGAGAAAATCATCGACAGTTCATTCATCAACGCGATATTCAAATCGCGCTGGGTGTTTTCAATCACCTTGGCAGCTTCCGCTACTTTGATTGAACTCGCCTTATGGGTCCCGGCGGTAATAATACTCGCATAAAGGTCATCTACTTCGTCGGCAATCTCAGGCGTGGAACCAGAAGTAACCTTCATAATAGTGGTTACACGGTGCTCTTTATCGCCAGGGTTAATCCGCTCAGGACTGTAGCCGGCATAAAAATCCTGGTTAAACCTCAAACCAGACACTTTCTCCAGAATTGGAACACAGACCTCTTCTGTCGCCCCCGGGTATACCGTCGATTCATAAATAACAATATCGCCCTGCTTAAGCACTTTGCCTACGCTTTCACTGGCTTTAACCAGCGGCGTCAAATCAGGCGACTTATATTCATCAATGGGCGTTGGAACGGTCACAACATAAACCTGACACTCACGGATCTCATCCAGTGAATCGGTAAATGACAAACCACTGGAAGCCGCCAGCTCCTCAGAAGACACCTCCCGGGTAAAATCCACGCCGTCTTTCAGTTCTGCGATGCGCCTTGCGTTGATATCAAAACCAACCACTTCGCGCTTTTCTCCAAACGCAGCAGCCAGCGGCAAACCGACGTATCCCAAGCCAACAACGGCGATCTTCTTCATCATTAAATGAATCCTGTTAAAACGAAATCTTTCGAGCTTATTGGGGGATCATTATCCCTGTTACGCCCAAACCTTGAAACCTGTTTTTCAACGCCACCTTCGCGGCCCTGTCTCCGTGCACAATCCGAATCTCCGCAGGCGGTTGCGGAATACCCTCAACAAACCGAACTAGATCCGATTGCCCCGCATGAGCCGAATAACCGCCCACCTGATGCACACGAGCGCGGATGTCATAACGTTCCCCATCCAACGCCACCCAGCCACCACGGGGCCCGTAGGTCAGAATATCCCGCCCTGGCGTGCCCGCAGCCTGATAGCCCACAAACAACACATCGTTGCGCTCATCTCCCAGCATCGCCTTCAGGTAATTCACCACCCTGCCCCCGGCACACATGCCAGAGCCCGCCAGCACCACGCAGGGGCGGTGGGTATTGGCCAGATATTCCACGGCCTCCAGGTGATCCTTGTGGTCGTTGATTACCGTTAGTTGTTCGAAGGACAACGGGTGGCGGCCTTGTTGAACCAAGTCTGTGGCCTCCGCATCCCAAAACGGTTTTAGTCGGTCGTAAATGCGGGTGAATTCTGCAGCAAGGGGAGAATCCACGACGATTTCCAGATTGCTCCAGGTTAGCTGGTTTGTCGGATTACGGCTGCGCCTAATCCGACCTACGGGGGCGTATTCTTCATCGTAGGTCGGATTAGCGCCGCCCCGCGGCGCGTAATCCGACACCCCGGCGCTGATCGGAGCCTCCCCAAATTCGGCAATCAAACTCTCAATCTCATACAACAACTCCTGCGTCCGCCCGATACTGAACGCAGGCACCAACACCGTACCACCGTCTCGCAGCGCATGCTCCAACACCGCTTTCAGCCGGTAACGCCGGGTTTCCCTATCTTCGTGATCCTTATCCCCGTAAGTACTCTCAATCACCAACCGATCGGCTTTTTCAGGGGGCCGGGGTTCCGGCAACAACGGCGCGTGGGGCGCGCCCAGGTCACCGCTGAATACAATGCGCTCCAGAATATCACCGTCACAGGCATCGCACTCCACATAGGCGGAACCCAGAATATGCCCCGCCCGCTGCAATCTCACCTTCAGAGAACACCGCCCCTCATCGAACACCGAATGCCACTGGCTATAAGGCACAGCCACAATCCGCGAACGAATCAGCCCCAATACCCGCTCGATCAAAGCCCGGTCTTGGGTGAAACCAATCTTCAGGGCATCTTCCAGGATTTCCGGCAACATGATGGCCGAAGGTTCCGAACAGATAATCGGCCCCTCAAAACCGGCAGCAAGCAAATAGGGAATGCGACCAACATGGTCGATATGAACGTGGGTTACGATCAACGCACGAATATGGCCAATCGGAAAATCAATGGCAAGACTGGCGGCATTCGCGCCCTTGCTGGCTTCTTCGCCCTGGAACAGACCGCAGTCAATCAGGACGCCAGAAGGGCCAATGTCGAGCTCGTGGCAGGAGCCGGTGACGCCAGTGGTGGCGCCGTGGTGTTGAATATCTATCATCTAAACATCCTTGTTTAAACATTTGGTGGCCGCTTGCCCTCAGAACGCCCAAACCAACGGAATCAGCGTCACCGATATGCAGCCCACCAACAAACTTAAAGGTAATCCTATACGAATATAGTCCGTAAACTGGTAACGCCCGGGGCCGTAGACCATTAAATTTGTCTGATACCCCAACGGCGTTATAAAGCTTGCCGATGCCGCAAACATAACCGCCACGGCAAAGGGCAGGAAGCTCACACCGAGCTGCTCCGACAGCGCCAGCGCAATAGGAAACATCAACACCGCCGCAGCGTTATTGGTAATGGCCTCGGTGAACACCGCTGTCAGAACGTACACCAGAACCAGCCCCAGCCAGGGAGACATCCCCTCGCCGTTCCCCAGCAACGCTCCTGCCACCGTCGCGGCTGCGCCGGTCTCTGACATGGCGTTGCCCAACGCAAACGACGCGGCAATCACCACCAACACCGGCAAATCGACACTGCGCCGTGCCCGGCTCGCGGTAATGCAGCGGGATACAATCATGCCGCCGGCCGCGAGAAAGGCTGCCTCCATAATACTTAGCAGCCCGCTGGCGCTGAGCACAACCATGGCCAACAGAATCCCCAACGCCAGCGGCGCCTTGCGAAAGTCCGGCGGGGTGGAATCGTTCAGGGCGCTGACCAACAGAAAGTCGCGGCGGAACCGATATTGCTCCGCAAATTCGTGGCTGGCTTCCAGTAACAGGGTATCGCCCATCTTGAACTGGATATCCCCCAGCTTGCCAGACACTCGGCGGCCCTCGCGGGATACCGAAAGAATGACGGCGCTAAAACGCGTACGGAAGCGGCTGTCACGAACGGTCTTACCCAACGCGGGGAATTCCGGCCCAAGCACCACCTCCACAAGACAGCGCTGGTGGTTGGCAATGTCCAGCTTATGAACGCCCGCGCTGGCTGGCCGCAGCCCGTGAATGCGCCGGAGTTCACTGGCACACTCCGGAGCCCCAACAAAATAGAGCTTGTCACCCGGCTGCAAGGTACGGTCAGGCTCTACCGCCGTGATCAGCCGCCCCTTCCGGTCGATTTCGGTCAGATACCCGTAGTTCAGCGCCCGAAGCCCTGCTTCGGCAATCGTCTTGCCAATCAGCGGGCCCGGACTGACCACCTCAACCTCAACGCCGTATTCCCGAACCGCATCCAACTCCTCAGACAAGCCCCCGCGATCCGGAAGCAGGCGAGAGGCAAATAACACCAAAAACGTGCCCCCTGCAATCAATAGCGGCACACCAACCCACGCCAGTTCGAACAACCCAAGATTAATACCCAGGCGGGTCTGCAGCATTCCATCAACCACCAGGTTGGTACTGGTGCCAATCAACGTACAGGTGCCCCCAAGGATGGCGGCATAACTCAAGGGAAGAAGAAGTTTTGAGGCGGGAATCTCCAGGCGCTGGGCCCAGTCCTGAATCGCGGGGATGAACATGGCGACCACCGCCGTGTTGTTCATAAACGCACTGAGAATACCAGTCGGCGCCACCATCCGCATCTGAGCACCTTTAATGGACTTAGGGTGGCCCAGCAAACGGCGGGCAATCCACTGGACAGCACCGGTCTCCTTTAAACCTGCGGCCACCACATAAAGCGTCGCGATGGTAATCACCCCGGGATTGGCAAAGCCAGACAACGCCGACACCGGCGACAACACCCCAAAGATGACCAGCACGGCCAACGCAGCCATTAAAACCAGATCGGCCGACACCCGGGTAAAAACCAGCGTCCCGAGCACCATTGCAAGAATAACCAAGGTAAATACAGCATCCCATGCCATAGGGAGCACCCTTACCCTTGCCGTTCCAGGATCAGTTTCCGATCAAGTAAATAACCGAGAAGCTGCTCCACACACTCATCCACGGATTGCGAAGACGTGTCCAGAACCACTTCCGGGTGCACAGGGACTTCGTATGGCGAATCGATACCCGTAAAGTGCTTGATCTGACCCGCCCGGGCTTTCTCGTACAAGCCCTTGGGGTCACGCTTTTCGCAGGTCTCCATCGGGGTATCCATGAACACTTCGATAAACTCGCCGGCTGGCAACAAGTTACGCACCATTCGACGATCACTGGTAAAAGGCGAAATAAACGCACTCAGAACAATCAACCCGGCATCCGCAAACAGCTTGCTCATCTCCCCGATACGGCGGATGTTCTCCACCCGGTCCTCATCGGAAAACCCGAGATCCCGGTTCAGGCCATGGCGGACATTGTCACCGTCCAGCAGAAAAGTATGATAGCCACGCTCATACAGCGCTACGTCCAAAGCGTTAGCAATGGTGGACTTACCGGATCCGCTGAGGCCAGTGAACCACAATACGCAAGGGTGCTGATTCTTCGGTGCAGCGCGCTCAGCGCGGGTGACCTTGTGATTGTGCCAGACGATGTTATTGCTCAAAACGAAACCCTTTGGACGGCATAAGATTAGTTCGGTGGGCAATATACCAGAAAAGTTTCCCGGCATGCTCGGGGTCCGGGAAATGCGAAGGGTTGTGTCGGATCACGGCTTTGTCTAATCCGACACCAATCAAACAGGCAACCGCCGAACATTCCCTTCTGCCGCCACCTCCTCCACAACTTCGAAGCCACTACACCAAACCAAATCCGCCACATCACTGTTAGGCGCATATCCGGTCGGCGCGGTGCGCAGAACCTCAATCATGCTCTCGCAATCGAAACTCTGGCTGGCCCGCATCAGTTTATCCAGCGTGGCTTCCATTTCTGCCCAGGACATGGACACTTCCCTGGCCATCATAATCCGGGGGTTGACAGTTCCCTGCGGATCGTCACCAATCAGCAGCTCTTCATACAGTTTCTCACCGGGGCGAAGACCTGAGAACACCACCTCAATATCCCCATCGGGGTTATCCTCGGTTTTTTCATCAAGCCCCATCAAGTGAATCATCTTCCTGGCGAGATCGGCAATCTTGACCGGTTCTCCCATATCCAGAACGAACACCTCACCACCCAGGCCCATACTGCCGGCCTGAAGCACCAGTTGGCTGGCCTCCGGGATGGTCATGAAGTAACGGATAATATCCGGGTGCGTGACCGTAACCGGCCCACCATCACGAATCTGATCCCGGAACAACGGCACCACAGAACCGGACGACCCCAGTACATTCCCGAAACGCACCATTGAAAACACTGTGTCACTCTGCCGCTGTGCCAGCCCCTGCAGCACCAGTTCAGCCAGACGCTTGCTGGCCCCCATCACATTCGTTGGCCGTACTGCCTTATCCGTGGAAATCAGAACGAATCGTTCAACTCCCGTAGCAATCGCCGCCTCGGCAGCGTGCCAGGTGCCGAACACATTGTTCTGAACCCCCTCAATCACATTGTGCTCCACCAACGGCACATGCTTATACGCCGCTGCGTGGTACACCGTCTGGATACCGAACGCCTTCATGATCACTTCACAGCGGCGCCGGTGGGTCACACTGCCCAACAGCGGGTGGAGCTCAACATTCAGCCCTTCAATACGATTGATAGACTGCAGTTCACGCTCAATCGCGTAAAGGGAAAACTCGGACTGCTCAAACAACACCAGCACCCGGGGCTTATGCCGAAGAATCTGGCGGCACAATTCAGAGCCGATAGAACCACCTGCTCCGGTCACCATCACAGCTTTCTGATAGAGACTGTCTGCCACCAAAGCCGTGTCTGGCCGGACAGGATCACGCCCAAGCAAATCCTCGATTTCCAGATCCCGGATGTCATTAATCCGAGCCTGACCGGCCACCAATTCGGACATGGAGGGTACGGTCTGAACAGGTATGGTTAACGGCTCCAAACGTTTGAGCAAATCCTTACGATTTACCTTGGAGTCCGCATCCAGCGCCAGCAAAATTCGGCGAACGCCACGCTTTTGGGCGTGCTTGGCAATATGCTCAATACTTACCACTGGCAGGCCATTAATCATGGCCTTATGGTTTGCACGTTGGAAAGTCACAAACAGAACGGGGCGGTATTCTGTGCCCTGGCTCAATGCGGAAGCCAACTGCATGCCGGTCTCACCGGCACCGACAATGGCGACCGCCTCTTTATCGCGCTGACGGGGATGATTCACGATCATGCGAACGCCCAACCGTGTACCACTAACAAACAAAAACGCCAGCGCACCGTAAATTACCGGCACAGATCGGGGAATGAAAACCTGGAGCAGGTACCCCAGAACAATGAGCGAAAGACTGGAAAGAACAACCCCATAGATGATCGTGAGGAATGCCTTATCTCCGAGGAAACGAATAACTGCCCTGTAAAGGCCCAAGCGGATAAACACGCCGATCGTGAAAACAACAGTTATAGCCGCAACGATGGCCTGATCCCAATTTGGCACCCACAAATGCTGCTCAAGGCGCAGCGCAAACGCAGCCCAAATGGCAAAAAATAAAACCACCATATCGGAGGTTACCGAAATGATTCGCTTCTGGTATCGAGGAAGGCTAAGAAAGGTTTTAATCACGCTCAGTCCTTTACGCGATCTCCGACACCTTTTCCCAACACTGTGAGAAAAATGTAGCGAAAATATTGCCGAAGGTTCAGCTCTGCGAGCATTTTAGCATCAGTCTCCGCTAACAACCTTGGTGTGGACATGTCGATATTGTTAATTTGCGCCATTCCGGTAATTCCCGGGCGGGCGCATAACACGCCACGAGCCTCACGCTCCGCAATCAAATCCTCCTGATTAAACAAACACGGGCGCGGTCCGACTAGACTCATTTCTCCTTTAAGCACATTCCAAAGCTGAGGTAACTCATCCAATTTCGTGCGGCGAAGAAACTTGCCAAACGGTGTTATAGCATCCGCACTAGCCAAATGGCTGGCAACAGAGGCCGTGTCCGGCTTCATGGTTCGGAACTTTACCAAAGTAAACGGCTTTTTATTGCGTCCAACCCGCTGCTGCCGGAAGAGCGGAGAACGAGTATCAAAAAAGCCCAGGATCCACAGAATCAATAAAACAGGGGAACCGAACAGCAGACCCAGCAAAGAAAAGAGGAAATCAAACAAACGAATCAACTTGCATTCTCCGAATCAAAACAGCGGCGAAGCCCTTCTTCAACTGAAATGGGTGGCTCCCAACCCAAAACATCGCGAGCTTTCGAAATGTCTACCTGCAAGGAGCCCAACAAGCGCTGCGCGACTCCCCGTTTACCAAGCAGCGCTGCGCAGATCATCAACGCGCGCTCAGGAACGGGTACCAAATGCACTGGTTTTCCAATAGCCATACCAATTCCACGTAACAACTCCGTTGTTGAAAGATCCTCGCCATCCCCGACCAGGAATACCTCGTTGGCGGCATCAGGGTGGTCAATGCAAGTGATAATCAAATCCACTAGGTTATCCAGAGCCACGAAGGAACGCTTGTTGTGGATAGCGCCGAAAGGCAGCGGCAAGCCTTTCTCCACCAACCTGATCAAAGTGGCAAAGTTACCTTTTACGCCAGGACCATACACTAGTGGGGGGCGAATAATCACCACCTCCATGCCGCTTTCTTTTCCAAGGGTCTGCAATGCCTGCTCTGCCTCAAACTTTGAGCGGCCATAAGCATCTCCCGGGGCGGGTTTCGAACCCGCGGTAAAGGGCCGCCCCAATAATGTATGCTCACCATTCACCTTTATAGAGCTAACAAATACAAATCGGCGGACTCCAGATTTAGCCGCCTGCTCCCCCAGATTGAGTGTACCTTGCATATTGACTTTGCGGTATTCGGCTAGTGAGTCGCTTACCTTATCCCGCATAATGTGGGCGCGGGCAGCCGTGTGAACGACCACATCTTTCCCATTCAATGCCCCCGACCAATCCGTAGTTGCCCCCAGCCCATCAACAACACACTCATCGCCGTAATGCGACGTGCCGGGTCGTCGGACTGCACACGTCAATGTTGTGGTATCAAACCGGTCAAGATGATGCGCGAGGCGCTTCCCTACAAACCCCGAGGCACCTGTTAATAGAACTCTCACGAAATAATCCATGCATAGTTACGCATTACCCGACACCTCATCATAGATTTCCAAATGTTGGGCCACGATTTTCTCGATAGAGAACTCCTTTTCTGCCAGCACACGACCAGCCTCCCCCATTTCTCTCCGAAGCTCCGGATTCTCTACCAGCTTTTGGATAGCACCCGCTAAAGCAACAGGATTCCTTACTGGTACTAAAAATCCGGTTTCATTGGGAGTAATCGCATCACGGCACCCCGGTACATTTGTAGTTACCACCGCCCGACCGCAAGCGGCAGCCTCAACCAAACTCTTAGGTAACCCTTCGCGATACGAAGGGAGGCATACAATATGAGCACAGGCATATTGCTCTGCAATATCCGAACGGAATCCCATAAACTCTACTACTCCTTCCTTCTCCCACTCTCCGAGTATGTACTTAGATACACTTGTAAGGTTGCCCGAGTCTATGGAACCGATCAGCCTCATCTGAGCCTTCACTCCTCGATCACGCAGTATTCTTGCAGCTTCGACAAACTCGACTACGCCCTTATCCCGCAATAGGCGCGCAGCCATCACCACAACCGGCTTGCTAACTTCCGGTTCCGGCACATAGCGATAGTCAGCCAACGAAACGCCGGAGCCACGTATCAAACGAGTTTTCTCAACCTCCAAGGCACCTAGCGAGATCAAAGTATCACGATCATCCGGGTTCTGAAAAATTACTCTCAGACACTTCTGCTTGAAAGCAGTCGAGTAAAGTTTGGCTATCAACCATCGGCGAAATTTTGCGAACACAGAGTCTGTCAAAAATACGGTGCCCAAACCCGAAACCGCGGAAATAACCCCAGAGACTCCGGCAAATCTCGCAGCTATGCCACCGTACAACACCGGCTTAATGGTTATGAGGTGAACAAGATCTGGTTTAATTTTTTTAAGCAGCCTGACCAACTTTACCAGCGTTCCTAGCTCCACCAACGGGTTCTGTCCGCTGCGTGCGAAATTAATCGAATGGTAAAAAAAACCCTTCTTTCGAATCTCCTTGACACTATCCCCAAAAGCCGAGGCTACATGGACCTCATACCCCGCTTCTTTGGCAGCAAGGGCTACAGGCAATCGATGCGATAGAAAAAACTCGGGGGAATTGACTACAAACAGTATTACTTTTGATATACCTACCAAAGCTTACTCGCTTTACTTTTAAGAGTGTAAAAAGGCACATTATTTAGGTGGCCTGAACACCCGATTTATGATCTATAAATTCAAATTCGCCTACCCTAGAAGAGGGACACACACCTTACATTATCTATAACCAGCTCACCGGAATTGCCCCACCTTAAAAGATGTGAGCTCTAACGAGCTCGAATCCTAAGGGCTTCTAACTTTAGGTGACCAGATTTTCGATCATCATAGTCACGCATGAACAGGGCATCCGACAACCAGTAAAAAATACTCTATTTAAAACAATGCTCTTTCATTATTAACCAATAACAAACCCTGGATCAATTATGCAAACAATCATGGCAAACCGAAAACACTTTGATACCTTAATTGTAAGGCATCTACATTAAGAAACAAATTGGCAACAATAAACGAAAGCGCGTAAGCAGAAACCAACAAAAAAACCAACCCCCTGAGAGTTCTGTCATATATATTTTTAACAACCATCGGAAGAACCAGTATCTCAAAAATGTAAAAATACATACCAGGCCTACCCCAAAGAAAATTCGTAGTTGCGGCAACATTAAATGCCAGACCAATGATAAACAAAGAAACCAAGAGACACTCAACTTTATATTTTCTATTATGAAAAAGAAAAATGAAAACAATAAAAAATGCGACAACGATCTTTAAAATTATGCCCAGCCCTATACCCGAGGCCTTAGCAGAATGAATAAGCTCAGCATACTTGGAGTAATAAGGAGCATGCAACGCCAAATAATAAAGCGCATTATTTAAATCATAAAAAATCACAAACAAAAGAACAATCAAAAAAGAAATAGACAAAACCACTACGGATAAGTAGCTACACAACAACCTCCGAACAATAACCATCCCCGTCATGGCTACCGCAGAAACGTGAAATAACGATGCAAAGCAAGCAGATAGAAGATATGAAGCTGACTTACCTTTAAGCAAAAGTGGTAACGCCGCATATACCAACATAACAGCAATTGCCTGCCTAATACCATTAAGGCTCATAAACATCATGCTTGACACAAACAGCAGGATACTCAAGTTTAAGTACACACCTCTCAACCCGTACAACCAACCACCTATAAGCGCCAAATAATTGGTAGCAAAACAAGTGAGAAGAGTTACAGAATAAAAATGAAACCCTAACTCTCTTAGGTAGTAATTAACTAAAGAATAACCAACCTCCATTCTAAAGGTATCATGCTGATCATAAAAATAATTTTCGTAGGCGTAATAATCGATTCCAACTCCGTATCGTAGCCCGAATATTAAACTTAATATAAACAGATAAACCACGGCAAGACAGACTGAAATATCATTTCGCTTCTGAAAGACAACAGATAGCAAAATAAACACAAGAGACATTATTACGACTAGATAATACACATGTTTACCTGATTATGAACAATAGAAACTCAAAAAAATCCACACCAAAATTTTTCTACATTTTCCCAGCCAAGAAGGAAGTAAGCCAGACTACGATAGGTATACCTTATTTTCTCTGGACAAAAGAAAGCTAACGCACAAGCTTACGAAAACTCTAGACACAGGCACTCAACAGCACATTTCTCGAACACCCCCAATATCCTTCTTTAGGAATTAGCATCGTAACTCAACATCCAATTTCAGAAGACCAAATGTAAAGGTGAACGTTAGATTCGAAAATCACGAGACCATCCCTCTTGAGAGTCTCAACAGTGGTTTTTCTGGCCTTGATCAACGAGATTACCGGATGAGGTTCGGCTGCTTATATCCAATAATCGGCATCGACCGATAGCGATGAATACATCGCAGGGCTTTGAGACCAAGTAGCAAGTTGCTATAAGACAAAATTGGCCTCTACCAGTCCGTGATCCACCGCTTCCACTATGCTGAGGCCCTGCTGGAGTTCGGCAAAGCGAGCAGTGTTCATGTCGAACTTGCGTGGGTTGTTGCTTGTCTTACTGGGCCACAATGGGTGAACCTAATTAGTTAAGACCGATGATGCTATTTCGTTTTTTTACGAAAATGCCCTGTTAACTGTAAACTATGCTTTTACTGCACCAATTAGCACCGCAACTAGCCTCGGCGCTTGCGCCTGCAACGAATACCAATCAACAACCATTTCCCGCCCTACTTGTCCCATTTCCTCCAATCGGGGACGACCGACCTTAAGCATTTTGGATAGCGCCTGGTGCCACTGCTCCACATTCTCTACTAATTTACCGTTTTCGTCTTCTTTGACAATTTCGCGATTCACACCCACGGACGATGCAACTACAGGTACCCCACAGGCCAAATACTGAATTAATTTGTAGCCACACTTTCCTCGCTCCCAAGGTGAATCAACCAAAGGCATGATACCGATATCAAACTGCTGCACGGATTTCACCTCGGAATCTTCTGACCAAGGCCATGCTTCTACGGGCGTATTTCCAAAGTCTTTAGGGTTGGCACCCACCGCTACAAAACGTACAGGGAACTCTTGCTTAAGTGATGCAAAGACTTTCAACAATGGCTTTAAATACTGACTAGTTTGCGGCGTGCCTATCCATCCGACTGTTAATAATTCAGTGTCAGATAATGGTCTAGATTGGTAGCGATCCGCATCCACCACCGTTGGAATGATTTCGACCTTTCTAGCGCCAGATTTCTTTGCTCGATCAGCCAGATACTGATTACCGGTCGTCACACAACTAGCATGGCGCATAACTAAGTCAATTTTGTGCCCCAATAAAAGGCGTACCAAACGGTTAGTATGACAATCGTAACGGTGAAACAGCGCATCATCGTAGTCCACCACATAAGGTACACGCGCTAGTTTAAGACAGCGTTCTGCAATTGCCGGCATAAAAGGAAAAAGCTCTTTTTCAATAATTATGACGTCAAACCGCCAGGCAGTAAGCAATACCATGATGCGAGATATATAGCCTTTGAGCACTTCTCGCCAGAGAGAGCCACCGGTATACAGCGCCTTCAAATAAGCGTCCGACAAAAGCGGCTTAACCTTGAACTCGATACCTTTTGATTGGAAATATGGTAGATATTGTAGAAAACGAACGCGGGAGCTGGCACCCAGTCGCCCGTAACGCGACAGTAGGAGTACTTTCATCTCATTTAACCCATCCTGAAACTTATACTATTGCCCTAATCAACGACAGTTCTAACTGCCATAACCATCAGTATCTTGCTAAACCTAGTGACATAGCATACCCGCTTTACTTTGATCTTTAAATTAGAAGAATGCTGTACTGACCATCATTCTTTTGTTTCGTAGCGTAGCATTAAAGCTACTATAGAATACTAGGACTGCTTAGATTTTTAATAAGCGGACAACAAACCTCCAAGAACACCTAACAATTTCCAGAACCTTATCGAGATTTAATATTCAACAGAAAGTCATAGATCTTAATATAGCCATAACAACCCAGCAGAGAAGCCACAAAAAGAATACCAAACTTATAACATCTTGGATTAATTAAAAACGCCTTTAAAAGCATAAATCGGCCAGATCTATCATTGCACCTAAGAAAAGCATCCCCCCTCTTGAATAACCACTCCGCCTTCAAATCATTATCTACATTAATATCAGTCTTATTCTTATTGTAAATATTCAACAAAGCTGAGAGATGAGAAGAGACACTAGATGAAATACTTCCATCAGTTGTATTTGCAATGACTAAAGGCTCCTCGATAAATTTGAGCCTAGAAAATTTAGACAAACGTATAGCTAATTCCCAATCCTGATATCGCGCCATTTGAGGATCAAAGCCTTCAACCCTAGATATTAGGCTTTTCCGGACAACTAGTGTCGGCGTGCCCACCACATTTCTTTTTAGCAATGACGAGAACGACTTAGACTGATCAAAGAATTTGACATTTGGCATAATATAGCATTGCCGACCATTCACCTTTATGTATGATGAAAATACAACTCCAATGCCACAATCCTCATTAATAACGCTCATCGATTTTTCTAACTTATGCGGTCTCCACTCGTCATCACTATCATGAAAAGCGATTATATCTGTCTCGGCCAATCTTACACCAACATTTCTCGCCTCAGCACCACCGACATTTTCTTCTAATTTTTTATAGGTAATTCGTGAGTCTTTAAAACCATGAATAACCTCTTCGGTATTGTCTGTCGAAGCATCATCAATAATAATCAGCTCAAAATCTCTAAAAGACTGCGAAAGCACTGACCCAACACTTCTAGGAAGTTCCTTCGCTCTGTTGTGAGTAGGCATTACTACACTGACTTTAGGTTTTAGCGCTTGGGAACCCTCTGGTATTTTGGCGTCATGGCTCATTAGGTTATATGCCCACCCGGATAAAATTTTTATTGACTGCTAATTCATCTTGTTTCAAAAGGCTTGCACCTAGCGAGTTATACCTTTAGGGATCAAAGCTCTGATGTAAGGCTAGAGGGTGTTGATGGTTCGCGGCACTCTCGTAGGATGCTTGACTGACCACTGGGGTACACCTCAATCCTAACCCACAATATCCCGAATAAAAGACCTGGCCCCATTCGCGTTGCTATACCCGCCACGCATCAGCATACTACTGGCAGCTATAACTCTTGAGAAAAATGGCTTTTCGATAACAGCCAAGCGCTGTTTAGTAGTTTCTGTGCGCTGTCGATATCGTTTCTCCAGTGCGGCCAGCTCCGCTTTGTAATGCTCTGGTGCCTTTGTTTTCGCATTGCTAACACCTTCGACAAAAAGCTGTAGCTGCAGTAACCCGCGCCTTACTTGATCTGCCGAGTTTTGGCTTAGCACCTTCTTGATTGTGCTTAAAAGTGCATGAGTGCGGGTAACCTTAGTGATTCTATTTGCGATAAACTGAGACTCATTCGATTCGTGCCGGCGGTAATACTGCAACACGGTCCGATCCATCACTTTAGCGTTCAACCCGTCAGCAAATTGCACCAGCCAGTTGTCGTGGCCTGTTGCGCCAGCGGGTATCGGCATGCACATATCCAACAGTTCGCGACGAACAGCACAACAACAGCCCATGACAAAGCTGTCCATACTATAGCCAGCGGATCGAATCTGACCTACCTTCGTCAACCCCACCTCATTCAGCACATTATCCGTTAACGCAGCATCGTTCATTACTACCAGTGCTTGCGGGTTATGTTCGGCTACGCCAACCATGTGTTCAATTTTTTCCGGGAACCACACATCGTCCTGATCGCTCAGAAATACCAGATCGCCGGTGGTTTTCATCAACGCTGCGTTGAAATTACCGCAGTAGCCTAGATTCTTTCCGTTACGGTAAAACTCAACTTTGAATGGTGAACTTTTAGCAAAGTCGCGAACAATGGTCTCTGTCTCATCGGTTGAACAATCATCTGTCACGATCAGCTCGTCCGGCAGACGGGTTTGGTCCTCAAAACTTTGGAGTTGTGCTTTCAGGTATTCGGAACCGTTGTAGGTAGCCATGGCTATGGATATTTTCATATTTTCTATACCATCGTCAGCAACAGAAATACTTTAGATGTCAAATCTTATACGAAAAGGCTGAAAAATCTTCCTTATAGAACTCAACGATCTTATCGTAGTGCTCAGCGAACATTGCCTCTACCTCTGGATCTTTGACAGAGCGTTTTTCCTGCCTTTCTAGCATTAACTTTGGGCGGACATACTTTTCCCAAAAATTTTTGGGTGCTTGCGCTGAAGAAAGATACAAAAATACTTCTCTCGCTTTATCAACACCGCCTTCTTCCAGTTTAAACACTTGAAACTTCTCGTGATCAGACAGGAAATCTACTTGTGGCCGGATGTGATTGTCGTAGACGTATTGGTTTCTAGAATATTTTTCAAAGGTGTCGCAAATCCATTCGCCGACTCCCAGATCAGTAATCCCTTGAGCTCTCTGCCAATAGTATTCAGACTTGAAGCGATAAAATGGATTTCTTACTACAGTAAAGATTGCATCAAAATTATCGAAGTTCAACAAAAGCTCCAAAGGTTCAACATGTAAATGTTGAAGAGTAGCTTTATAATACTCTAAATTTTTCAGCGCCTTACCTCTTACAGAAAAGCTTTCTTCCCATCCCAAATCGGAACCAATTCGCTCGATACTGGAGCCTGCAGATTTTGGAATATGTACAAACAGAATATTCATTTCACCTTTTGAAAAAACTGGCACTTACCACCTCTTAAGTTTTCTAAAACGCTGTCGGTCTTATCTTTAACTTTTGGAAAACAAAATAAGCCAAGACCAAGTTCCACACTACGATACTTATTGAAACCGCAATAGCTGCACCAACTGCTCCGAAACTCGGAATAAGCATTAGACAAAGCAGAACATTCAATACGACCGCAATAACTTGACCAACGAGTGTATATTTTTCGTTACCACTCATTGACAGGAGGTGTCCAACAGACCCAAAGAAAACATTCAACAGTTGACCTAACGCAATAATTAAGACTGGGAAATAAGATATTGAAGCATAATCTTGCCCAAAGACCAGACTAACTAATTTTTCTCCACCAAAGATCAAGGCCAACGCTACAGGCAGCGACAACACAAAGCTTCCCCGAGCACACCGTTGGGCTAGTTGTTGTAATTTTATTCTATCGCTATCTTGATGGGCCTGGACTATATAGGGAGCAATAACCATGTTTACCAATGTTAAAGACAAGACTACAAACTGGCCGCCTCGCTCTGCGACTCGCATAGCAGCAACCTGATCATCAGAACTAAGCATCCCGAGAAAAATGATGCCAATCTGGGCGTTTAAGGTGCTTACTAGTGCCAGTAAACTGAACGGTAAGAGTGAGCGTCCCCAGCTAGCCCATTTGAAATCTGCTTCGAAGTGATTTGCTTGCGCCGGGTGCACTCTATAAAACATCCAGCAAGCTATTAAAAATACAACAACTGCCCCAATAACCTGTGCCCAAATTGCTTTTTTTGTGTCCAGAACCCCAAACCAGGCAGCAGTTGCAACGAACACCAAAATAAAGATTGGTTGAATAAACTGCTGGGGCATTTCTGCATAAGCCGGTCTCCCTAAACCTTTTATAGCGCCATTTCGAATGGCTCCAAGACCAAGCAAAGGGACTATCAGAACTGCAACCGGTAACAGTGCCCATTTACCATCGCTCGGTATCAGCTCAAAACCAACTCTAAAAAACCAGAACGTCCCTAGAATTATTACTGAACCAGCCAGTACCCAGCCATGAGCCGCCTTCAACGCTCCCTTATAAAATGACCAACTCCCGGAGTGAGCAAAAGCCGCCACTTCTCTGGTTAAAAGCTGTGGCAAGCCTCCGCTGACGGGGAGTGCCAGAAGCGGAACCAGTGCCATCACAAAAGCATATTGCCCAAAATGTTCAGGCCCGAGCACTCGGGCCAAAATTATGCTTGTCGCGAGACTTATGGGGATCGATATTAAATTCATCACCCCAACACCCATGAAATTTCTTATCAATTGTTGCTTATGACTCAACTGAAATGGCCCTGAATATGAGTAGGTGGCATGACCCTATGGGCTCAATCCCAACCTCGAATATCGTTGCACATTGTTAGTAATAAAGCTTTAGCTCAGACTTGGCATCCTCGAGACGCATTCCCTCCCGATCCTTATTCGAAAGCAATGGCTCGTCTGTCCCCTTCAATCCCCAATCTATCCCGATTGCACTATCAGACCAGAGAATCGAGCGCTCATACTCAGGTGCATAAAAATCCGTGCACTTGTACTGAAAATCAGCCGTTCGACTGGTTACCAGAAATCCGTGGGCGAATCCCGGTGGAACCCACAAAATGCGATTGTTTTGTTCCGAGAGATACTCCCCTACCCACTGGCCAAAGGTGGGGGAATTGGTGCGCAAGTCTACAGCAACATCAAACACTTCACCTCGTGTTACACGTACTAGTTTTCCCTGGGGCTGTTTGATCTGGTAATGCAGGCCTCGCAGGGTGTTCTTCACTGAGCGGCTGTGGTTGTCCTGTACGAATGTGGCGTCAATACCCGCTTCGCGGAAGACTTTTTCGTTCCAGGTTTCCATAAAGAAGCCACGCTCGTCACCGAACATTTTGGGTTCGATGAGTTTGACATCAGGAATCTTGGTTTCGGAGATTTTCATAAATTTCGCTTACTTGGCTGACTTGACCAGTTTCTTCAGATAGGCGCCGTAGCTATTCTTTTTGAGGTTTTCTGCTTCGACCAGCAGTTTCTCTTCGCTGATAAACTCCATGCGGTAAGCAATTTCTTCCAAGCATGCGATTTTGAGGCCCTGGCGTTTTTCCAAGGTTTCAATAAAGCCAGCGGCGTCATGCAGGGAGTCAAAAGTGCCGGTATCCAGCCAGGCAAAGCCTCGGCCTAGCAGCTCCACGCTCAGTTCGCCTCTCTCCAGGTACGCCTGATTAATGCTCGTGATTTCCAGTTCGCCCCGGTCTGAGGGTTTTACCTGTTTTGCGATTTCCACGACGTCATTGTCATAGAAGTAGAGGCCAGTGACCGCGTAGTCAGATTTCGGACTGACTGGTTTTTCTTCAATGGATATAGCGTGCTGATTATCGTCAAACTCCACCACGCCGAAACGCTCAGGGTCCGTGACCTGATAGCCAAACACGGTGGCCCCTTTGTCACGCTTAGCGGCCGTTTGCAGCATTTTACTCAAGCCCTGGCCGTAATAGATATTGTCGCCCAGTACCAGGCATACGCTATCTTTGCCGATAAAGTCTTCGCCGATGATGAAGGCTTGCGCTAGGCCTTCCGGGCTGGGCTGGGCGGCATAGCTCAGGCTTATACCCCATTGACTGCCATCGTTGAGGAGGCGTTTGAAGCCATCCTGATCTTCGGGCGTAGTGATGACAAGTATATCCCGTATGCCCGCCAACATGAGAACAGACAGTGGATAGTAGATCATGGGTTTGTCGTACACCGGGAGAAGTTGTTTGGAGATTCCTCTCGTGATTGGGTACAAACGTGTGCCGGAGCCTCCGGCGAGGATGATGCCTTTCATTACGTCTCCAGATATTCGCACAAGGTGAGAGCCAGTTGACTTTGCCAATCCGGAAGCTGGATGTTTAAAGCCTGCTCAAGCTTTGTTACGTCCAACCTTGAGTTCAATGGCCTTTGTGCTGGCGTCGGGTAGGCGCTGGTTGGGATAGGATGGGCTTTTTCGGGATTTAGTGTTAGCTCCTCTCCTGCCCGGCGAGCCTGTTTAAAGATTTCTGTTGCGAAGCCCTGCCAACTGGTTTCACCACTTGGGGATAGATTATACAAGCCCTTTTCCAATTCGTTGTGTATAGCCAGAGTGGTGACCTGTGCGATCAGGCGTGCAGGGGTAGGATTACCAACCTGGTCTGCCACAATATTGAGTTCAGTTTTCTTTTTTGCTAGGCGGAGCATGGTTTTCATGAAGTTGTTCCCCCGAGCACTGTATACCCAACTGGTGCGGAAGATGAGGTGATCGGCACCGCTTTGGTCGATGGCATGGTCACCTTCAAGCTTAGTTTTGCCGTAGTGACTTAAAGGGCCAGTGGGGCTTGTTTCCTGCCAAGGGGATTCGCCTGTGCCAGGATAAACATAGTCGCTGCTGAAATGGACCAGTCGGCAATTTTGCGTTTTGGCCCAAGCGGCCAACTGTTCAGGCAGCCCGGCGTTCAGACGTTCAGCTTCAACCTTCTGTTCTTCGGCTGCGTCGACCGCCGTCCATGCCGCGGCATTTACAATAATCGAGGGTTTAGTGGTGGCCAAATACGCCGCTACCGCCTGTTCGTCCGCCAGATCCAGCTCTGCCCTCCCCGGGGCATTGATCCTACCTAGCGGGGATAGCGTGCGGTGGAGCTCAAAGCCGACTTGACCAGTTTTGCCTAGCAATAAAATATTCATGCGTTTGCACCCAGTCGCTCGCGTTGGTAACTGCCGTCCTGAACTCGCTGGCACCAATTGAGGTTGTTGAGGTACCACTCGACGGTTTTGCGGATACCGGTTTCGAAGGTTTCTTCCGGAAACCAGCCAAGTTCCCGCTGCATCTTGCTGGCGTCTATGGCGTAACGCAGGTCATGGCCCGGGCGGTCTTTTACGTGGGCGATCAGATCCCGGTAGCTGTTTTCCTGAGGGCGCAGCTCCTGGAGGATATCGCAAATGGTGTGGACGACCTCTATGTTCTGTTTTTCGTTATGGCCACCGATGTTGTATGTTTCACCTACTTTACCTTCAGCAACTATTTTGTACAGTGCCCGGGCGTGATCCTCAACATAGAGCCAATCGCGGATCTGATCACCTTTGCCGTAGACAGGCAACGGCTTTCCATCCAGGGCGTTTAGAATCATCAGCGGGATGAGCTTTTCCGGGAAGTGGTAGGGGCCGTAGTTGTTACTGCAGTTGGTTACTAACACCGGTAACCCGTAGGTGCGGTACCATGCCCGCACTAGATGGTCGGAGCTCGCTTTGCTTGCTGAGTAAGGGCTGCTTGGGGCGTAGGGAGTTTGCTCGGTGAATAGGGGGAGAATCTCCCCTCTCTCCGATACGTCGGACCGCCCTGCCCCCTCTCCCGCTGGAGGAGAGGGGGACTCTGCCAGATCGCCGTAGACCTCGTCGGTGCTTATGTGATGAAAGCGAAAGCTGGATTTTCTGTCCGCCTCAAGAGTGTTCCAGTACTGTCTTGCAGCTTCCAATAATGTGTATGTACCTACAATATTGGTTTCGATAAAGGCTGCGGGACCATCTATTGAACGATCCACGTGGCTCTCGGCAGCCAAGTGCATAACTGCATCTGGTTGATGTTCGGAAAATACACGATCGAGCTGAGCCCGGTTGCAGATATCCACTTGCTCAAACGCGTAACGGGGAGAATCACTGGCCTCCGCCAGGCTCTCCAAATTTCCTGCGTAAGTCAGCTTGTCTACGTTTACGATTTCATCATCTGTATTCGCGATGATATGGCGGATAACCGCAGAACCTATGAACCCCGCCCCGCCTGTTATTAATAGCTTCATCAAGATGTTCGCCCGTTCGATTGCGAGTTCTGAATTACTCTGCCGTTTCTTCTGTTAATTGCGACTTCACCAACGTCGCAAACTGTGCAAAGAAGGCCAGGAATACTCCCATCATTCCACCAAAAATTGCTGCAAGAACAACGATTAAAGCGCGGGCCGGACCGGCTTTATCCGCGCTTTGGCGGCTTACTACCAACACTTCCGCAGCCTTGAGCGCCTCAAGATCACTTTCAAGGCCTACTTTGCGCTCAAACGCCTCTGCAATAGCGGCCCCGGTGTCCTCTCCACCTTGCAAAGTTTCGAGTGCCCGCTCCACCGAATCAATGCGGCCCTGGAGGCTTCGCTTTTCCCGCTCGATTAAAGTACCTTGACGCTCCTTAACACTGTCTATTAGGTTCTGATGGGTTTGCTCTACATCGCTTTTATTGTCTACCGAAGCTTCTGATACAAATCGAATTAATCCAGTGTTTTCGGGGTTAGAAAAAGTCACCTTGAAAGGTAACTTCTTGTCAGTCTCTGCGCGAAATATTGTTTCCTGCTCCGGAAGCCAACGATTCTCAAGCGTGGCAATCGTTGTTGAAGGCTCTTCTACGTACTTACTAGGGCCTTTTTCAGCAACCTGAAGCAAGCTGGTGTACTGGTAAGTTTCTTGTGCAAGCAGCGCATAGACCAAGCCCCCCAACGTAGTCACCAAAAACGCCACGTAAAAAATCCGGCGCCGCCTTATAAAAGTGGCAGCCAGGTCCACCAAGCTGATTTCATCATCACAATGCGGTCGCTGATCTAGAGTACTATTCATCGATTCAAGTCCGAGTCATGCTTAAGTTATTGATCCAGGCACGCTACCGCCCCACCAGCCCTATTCAGTGCGTCAGGCGCGGCCCGTTTTCACAAGGAAAACTGCCTGCATGCTATGTGCGTTTGTAAAGATGCGCGAATTCTACGGGAACTGGCGCAGTTTTTCAGTTAATCCTTATTCGAAAGCAGTCAGGATCTGGCAACCGTTACTCTTAGATGAAAGACGATAACTCAGAAATTCCGTTCCTCGACAGGCCCAAAAAAGTAGGAGGGAGCACCAAGGGGAGGGGCAACATATGCCTTACGAGCGCCGGATAGAGGAAACCGGCACTCTCACACTCTGCTGCTTCTGCATAAAACTAATTAATACAATCGCCCGCTCGTCCCCATCATAAGCCTGAAAAATCGCCTCCAGCCCCTGAAACGGCCCCTCACTGAGCTCAATCGACTGCCCCGGCTTAATGCCGCCCTGCTCCGCCACCGTATGCAAGCTATCCCTGACATGCTCAATAACGTCATCCGCGATTGGGGCTGGCTTGTTGGCAAAACCAACCACCCGCAGCACGCCCCGGGTGGAGCGGAGTTTGGACCACATGGGGTCGGTCTGCTCCAGGTTCACAAACAGGTAGCCAGGGAATAGCGGCTCGAGTTTGCGTGTGCGCTTCCCCGCCTTGATTTTCTCCACAGTGATCTTGGGATAGAAGCAGGCGATGTCCTGGTTCTGGAGGTTTTCCAGAGCCCGGTCACCCTGGGCAGGTTTGTGTTGCAGTGCGTACCAGGTCATGGGTTTACTTTCCGGACGCAATGAAATGGGGGTTCAGTACGTCTTCCTTGCCGTATTTTAGCGGTTGGCCTTCCAGGGTTTCCACTTTGCCGCCAGCGGCGATCAGCACTGCGTGGGCTGCACCGGTGTCCCATTCGCAGGTGGGGCCCAGGCGCGGATAGATATCCGCCAGTCCTTCCGCCAGGCGGCAGAACTTCAGGGAGCTGCCGGCCTGCACCAGTTCATGCTCGCCAAGCTTATCTATAAAGCTGCGGGTTGCGTCATTCATATGGTTCTTGCTGGCGACGACCCTTTTGGCGGCTGTCGGCGCAACAACCTGAATGGGGCTGACCTCGCCTGTGTGATCCCGCTTGTAGGCACCCTCGCCTTTGATACCCCAGAAGGCTTCCTTCAAAGCCGGCGCAGTGACCACTCCCATGACCGGTTCGCCGTCGTCAATCAGGGCGATGTTGACGGTGAATTCACCCGTGCGCTGGGTGAACTCCTTGGTGCCGTCGATGGGATCGATCAGCCAGAATCGGCGCCAGTGTTTGCGCTCGTCCCAGGGGATGCTGGCGCCCTCTTCAGACAGAACCGGAATGTCTGGGTTGAGGCTTTCCAGGCCTTTTACAATGACATCGTGGCTGGCCATGTCCGCAGCGGTGATGGGGGATTGATCTTCTTTGTAGTGAACCTCGAAATCGGATTCGTAAATAGGAAGTATCTGCTCTCCGGCTTCATCGGCAATCCTGATGATGTCGGGGAGGATGGCGCTGTATTGCATGAAGGGACGTCCTGCTGGTGGGTTTTGGGGTAGTTTAACGGAGTGGCGGGGGGTGGTGTTAGTGCTGTGGCGATTGATGAACACCAACCCGACACAAATCAAATCGGCACTCCCCACATTGCGCTAAGCTGACTATCAGCACTCACTGAATGGAGTCAGCCCATGAAACTGCGCTTCCTCGGCGGCGCCGGCACCGTAACCGGTTCCCGTTACCTTCTAACAGATGACAAGCACCGGTTGCTGGTGGATTGCGGCATGTACCAGGGTGTAAAAACCCTGCGCAGACGAAACTGGGCGCCCTTCCCGGTAGAGCCTTCCACTATTAACGCCGTGGTACTGACCCATGCCCATATCGATCACAGCGGCTACCTGCCGGCACTGGTGAAAAACGGCTTCAAGGGCAAGGTTTACTGCACCAAGGCCACCCACGATCTGTGCAAAGTTTTGCTGCCGGATGCCGGTTTTCTTCAGGAAGAGGACGCCAAATACGCCTTCCGCAAGAAGTTCTCCAAACATGAAAAGCCAGAACCGCTGTTCACCGAGAAGGACGCCTGGGAAGCACTAAAGCATTTCGAATCCCTGCATTACCATGAAACCTTTGAACCGGTAAAAGGTATGGAGGTGACCTTCACGCCTGCCGGCCACATACTGGGTTCATCCTGCGTGCACGTCCACCAGAAGGCGAGTGATCGCACGGTGGTGTTCTCTGGCGATGTCGGTCGGCAGGAGGATGTGATCATGCGACCGCCGGAGTCCCTTCAGAAAGCGGACATCCTGGTGTGTGAATCCACCTACGGTGATCGGCGCCACGCGGAAACGGATCCCGAGGAAGAACTGGCGCAGATCATCACCAAAACCGCCGGCCGCGGCGGCATTGTGCTGATGCCGGCGTTCGCCGTGGGCCGGGCCCAGATGCTGCTATATCTGATTCACAAGATCATGGGCCAACAGCGTATCCCCAAACTGCCGGTGTACCTGAACAGCCCGATGGCCATAAAAGCCACAGAGATCTTCTGCCGACACAACAAGGAACACCGCCTAAGCGCCGCGCAATGCGAAATGATGGATGACCAGACGCAATTCGTGCGCACCGTTGAGGAATCCATAAAACTGGATTCGGCACGCTACCCCTGCGTGATCATCTCCGCCAGTGGGATGGCCAGCGGTGGGCGGGTACTGCACCATTTGAAGACCCTGCTGCCCAACCCACGCAACAGCGTGGTGTTTGCCGGGTTCCAGGCCCCGGGCACCCGGGGAGACTCACTGGTACACGGCGCGGAGTCAGTAAAAATCCACGGCGAATACTGGCCAGTGAAAGCGGACATCCATAACCTGGATTCACTGTCTGCCCATGGTGACTACCAGGAGATATTGACATGGCTGGGACAGGAACAACTGAAGCCAGAGAAGGTGTATGTCACCCACGGGGAGATGGTGGCCAGTGATGTGATGCGCAAGCGTATTGTGGAGGAGCTAGGGTGGGAGGCTGAGGTGCCGGAGTTGTTTGATGAGGTGGAGGTTTAGGTACGTTGTCGGATTACGGCTTCGCCTAATCCGACAACCTCAGACCACCCCCGGCAATAACCCACCCTGAAGACGGGTCACCCGGTTACTCAACCGCGCCATCCCCAGGTTGAGCGGAAACAGCACCAGGCTTTTGACGGTGTCCCGAACCACCAGGCTGCGGGGCAAACCATCATAAATGTTGATGTACGCGCCAGCCATTGCCACCAGGGAGCGGGACAGGTGCAAGTAATCGCTGTGAATCACAATGCCCAGTTGATAGGTATTGGACAGCAACTGCAGCGCGGTCTGCATACGCCGATGTAAACCTGCCGCACCCTCCCGCCAAAGGGTGCGTAAAGCATCCTCGGTTAACGGCGAGACTTCCCGGCGCGCAAGTGTGTCGCTCAGGCGCTCGATGATTTCCTCCCGGCGCAGTCGGTTCTTGTCGGGGTGGGTACTCATTTCAATCAGCATATCGCCCAGGCGCTCAGTATCCGCCATCAGCACGCTGATGATGTAATCCCTAACAAAGCTCCACTTGCCGGCCATATGCACCGCATTGCCCCAGTCGATCAGGTAAGGCTCCGCATCGGGCGAGACCATGATATTGCCCGGGTGCAGGTCACCATGGAGCTCGTTATAAACAAAGATGTGCTCAAACAGGGTGAACAGGAAGTTCTCCCCCAGGGTGCGCTGGAACTGCTTTCGCTCCGATCCCTGCAGGCTGCCGATGGCTTTTTTGATGGAAACAGCGTCGTCCACGTACTCCATTTCCAGGATACGGCTGGTAGCCACAAACACATCCGGCACATGCCAGGCCCGGGTTATCCGAGCACGCGCCGCAAAACGACGCTGGATGACCGCTTCTTCTTCAAAGTTCAGTTCCTGCTCAAAGCCCCGGGTAAACTCCTTCACCTGGTCCGACAGCGCGTGAAGGAATGGCAACAGTTTGGAGTGCGGCGCCCAGAACTGGCTGCTCACCAGCATCAGCTCAATAGCCAGGTTGCCCATCTGGAACTCCCGCTCCAGGTTATGACGGGCCACCTTGACGATCACCGGCTGCAGGCGCTCCAGCCCGCCGTCGTCCTGAACGACTTTCTTCGTGAGGTACACCGAACCGATCGACCCGGATTTCAAGGGCTTTTTCACATCGAACTGGACGTACATCTCCCCCGGCAACATGCCAAAGCAGTCCATAAAGGCATCGTTGACTTCGTTCGGCGTCATCGGATCAACATCTTCCTGGAACACCGCCAGCTCTGTGGCAATTTCCTCCGGTAGGAAATCGGCATTGGCGGCTGCGACCTGGGCCATCTTGATAAATAGCGGGCCGAATTCCCGGACCATGCGGGCGACAATCTGTGCCTGAGCGGCAAAGTCCTTCGGGTCGGTTTGCAGGAAGGGCTTGATATGACGAATAGCCTTGATCTGCCGCCGCAAAATCACCAGATCCCGACGC
This sequence comes from Marinobacter sp. DUT-3, assembly GCF_050379435.1. Taxonomy (NCBI): domain Bacteria; kingdom Pseudomonadati; phylum Pseudomonadota; class Gammaproteobacteria; order Pseudomonadales; family Marinobacteraceae; genus Marinobacter; species Marinobacter sp. DUT-3. Next base: position 63,165 of record NZ_JBNRMG010000001.1, on the reverse strand, counting down.
AGGACACTGACCTTACGGCCGACATCCGCCAATCCTTCCTGATTGGCCTTGCGGATATCCTTGAGGCGATTCACAAGCTCGACGATCAGCGGTTCGTAGGAACGAAGCACCAGGCGGACGATGTCGAGGTTGAGTTCAATCAGCCCCTTCAGCTCTGGCGCGTCAAGCAGCTCATGAAAGAAGTTCCAGAATTCATCGACGACGCTCTCCGGCACCTCGATCGGACTGCGGGTAACCACCTGCCCCACCAGGAAGCGGATCAGCCCCTCGGTGGTTTCTTCATTGGGAATCAGGCGATACTTGCGCAACACCCGCGTCAGCGAGCGGGACTGCACATTCAGCGGATGCTCATACAGCGTGTCAAACAACTCGTCGAGCGCTGAGCTGAGCTGCGCATGATCAATGGGTTCCAGGTTGCCCGCCAACCGGGCCACTGGCCAGAATGCGCGGGGCACCTTCAGCGTCATCGACGTGAAATTACCCACACCCCGGATCGCGGACCCGGTGCGCTCCCTCAGGACAGGAATGTTGATCTGAATGATTTTCTGCTGGTCTTGCTCGCCCATGTAACCTCGTAACCCGGCACAGTGCTGGATGGGGGGGTACTATGCCAGATTGTTGAGGGGAGGATTGGGTGTTTTTGGGCCGAAATTTTAACGAGACTATGCCAACACAATAGACGCCTGCCCTGTTTAGGCTAGTCCCAATGGACGCTCGGACGAAGCCGCATCGAGGCCAACTATACTGACGTATTTGTTGAAGGCTTAAGCACTTGAGCAGTCGAACTTTTCAAGCAGCCTGATGGACTCATTGGCAAATCGACGACCAAGCAACTTATATCCATCCTCAGTATAGTGAAGCCTGTCAACTGGGGATGCCGCAGAACCTGTATGGAAGTCATTTAAATCGTCTGTATCAACCCAAACGATGTTGGCGCGTTCGCTTGCCACCTTTTCATGGATACGCCTGATAACGCTCCAATGCGGATACTCTTTTTTACCAGTACCAAAATCACTCAATCGTCCGATAACGACATTTATGTTACTACATCCGGTGTCTTTGCTTAGCTCACCAAGCAACCCCTTAAGGTTTGCTTCATAATAAGGCCCCTTCGACTTATATGCGTCCCGCTCACCCTGCATCCACAGAAATGTGACTGATCTAAATTCTGTATTACCTGATATTTCTTTTATTTGTCCGACAGACTTAAGATACAGCTCACCGAGCGATTTTTTAGATTCTGGACGATCTTCTGAGTGCGCATCATACCAAGAAGAAATTGGCTCTGATCCTTTTGCAGCTTTGACTATAGAAACTTTGTTTTCACCAAATCGCTTCTCTACAACTGGGGCGAAATATTTATCTACATCCAGATTCTCCATATTCGACTGACCAGACAGCACAAACAAGTTTTTCGGAGCTGCAGGTTCGCTATAAAGCTCGAGATCACCCCCTATCACACTGAAAAACAATAGAAAAATAAGGCAAACATAGCGTGAGCCGTCCCTGAAGTCATATTCCAATCCTTTTCTCATACCCAAAATTACAGATACTTATTTATATACCCTGAGGCGCCGCTGAATCGTTCTTTCCCAACCAGATCGGCATAGCGTTCGGTGTCTCTTCCTCCGATTGCTATTGGCTTTACAGGAACAACAATTTCAAACGGTGCTACATCCTTCGTTAGCACAACGCCCATGCCGATAATGGCACCCTCACCAATGTGAACACCAGGTGCGACACTAACATTCATACCCACCCAAACATTGTCTGCTATTCTTACGGGTTTTCCAATATTTACTGAATCATAGGGAATTAGATCACCCTCATACCGATGATTTCGCGAGTACAGCGTGAAATTCCTCGAAATATGAACATTATTCCCAAATTCAACTCCACCTTCAGCACGAATATAAGCTCCGTCATTTATATGAACGTTATTTCCCATTGACACTCGCGAGCATCCAGAAACTAAAACACGCCCATTCAACCTGACCCCTCGACCACATGTGGCAAATTTTGTTTTCAAATACTCATTCACACCAAGATAGTACGTCCGCCTTAACACTAAAAAAGCGCGATGAATGACAAAAAAGGGCAGGAACATAATTCGAAACTTCGGGAAGCACACATCCATCAAGAAATTGTATACATCCATCAATCTATTTCTATGCATATCTATCCCCGAGCTTTCCAGCTGCCAGTAAAAGAGCGCCAAGGCCAAGCATTGCTATAACTTGAATTGTTAGAAGAATGTGAACTTTAATCGCGATTTCCAAAGATTCGTTGTTTGAAAATCCAAACAATACCAAGCCACTTACCCAAGCCAACTCAAACGTTCCAACATTTGCAAAGCCTTGAACAGGAATCAGGGATAACGGCGTCATAACAACCGAAACCATCACCATGGCGGCTAGGGGAATCTGATACCCTAAACACGCCGCCAGGAAATAAAAATTACCCAATATGCAGCACCAGATCAGGGATGTCACTATTGCCAGTCTGACCAGCATTCGGACACCAAACCCACTGACATTGGAAACCTTAGCCAATACTCGCTGATGAAGACCAAACCTTTTATGAAACAGCACAATTGACACCACACCAATGCCAAAAGCAATAGACAGGGCTACCCACACAATTCCAGTATCACTTAAACCTAGATCTACCAATAATCGATGCGAGCCATCCCACACAAACAACACCAAGACAAATAGTGCCAACACCAAAAACAAGTCCAGAATGCGACATAGAATCAGTGCCGCGCCAGACTCCAGCAATGTTCTGCCTAGAAAAAACCTGGACAATAAGGGGAATGACAGCTCACCCATTTTCAATGGAAAAAAATAGTTCAAAGCGCCATGCACCAAAGAAACACCCAGCAACGACCTATGTGAGACTTCGCCTGTAAGGAACTCACGAAATCTTGCGGAACGAAAAATATAGTTTGCCAGAAAAAGGGCAGACGACACCCCAAAAAGAAGCCACTGTATGGAATATTCAGCAGGATTTAGTAATTGAATATCAACAAATAGAACAACCAGCACCAATGCCAACATACTGAACAATACTGAGATCAATACCTTGACATAACGTGGGAACTTCACAACTGGTACCCGTAGAGTTCTAAAAGATCTCCACATATATCTTCAAGCAACATGTGTTCGGCTGCGCCAACCTTTTCATAGGGCTGCTCTCCTACATTATAACGCGTTGATATCAGGGCAGACGCCTGCTCTACTCTGTCCTCCGACAAGCCTAGCCAGAGCAAAACATCAATAAACAACTCCCTGTCAGAGAACAAGTCCTCAAATCTAACGACTCGGTACCTTTCCCCCAAGCCTCTACAGCTTTCGCTTATTACTTTATTCACTAAGGTCCAAAACCAGAAAAGCCTTTGGTGCTGAGACATGCACAACCAAGGTTTCTTTGTTCTGATTCCTAAATGTCTGGGCTTGATGAGCCAATAGGGGAAGAAGCGGCTAACCACACCCTTAACCCCTCTAAAAACCCCATGCCTTATGTGCGATTCCGCATACGTCCTTGGATCTCGAACGATATGAAGAATCCGGCCATTTTCGAAATGATTGGAAAGCAGATCGCATAACCCGAACAGAAAGTTGTTAGACTCCACATAGACGCTATGCTCTCCTTTTTTAACCATACTGTTTCTTAAGGTCTTTATAAACACCAAAGCAAGACCATCAGGCAATAGTCCAGCAGCACGGAGTGTAGAGATAATCCTTAAGATTCGACTTGGACGCGGCTCATGATAAGCGGCTATAGAATCCCCCTGAACTTGGTCCAGAACCCTAGCCAAGGACTGCGTACCAGTTCTTCCGGTGGACACGATAAAACTGCACCTCACTCACGGCCCCTTCTTAGTGTTATGTAGATCAGACTAGTGACCTGCTCCGATATCAACCCAATCAGAAAAATGATCACCCCTGTAGTCAACAGTAATGCCGACATATTGGTAAATCTTCCCATCTCAACAAGCGTAAAAATAGCGTAGATTAATCCCGTCAATGCAAATGCGATCGAAATTGGGAAGAACACCTTCAATGGACTGTAAAGAGTTGCAACCTTAAATATTATCAACAAGAAACGAATACCGTCTTTTATCGGGTTGAGATGACTCTTCCCCGTTCGTTTTCTCACATTGATAGGACAGTAGCCCACGGAGTAACCGGAACGGAAGAAAGCCATGGTCAGGGTAGTTGGATACGAAAACTTGTTCGGCAAAAGCTCCAGAAACTCCAATGCCTTTATTCGACTGACAAGCCGAAAACCAGAAGTGAGATCTTCAATTTTTTGCTCAGTAATTTTCGATGCAAGAAAATTGTATATCTCGTTAGCGAGATGCCTATGGTAATTAGCCTGTCCGGACTTGGAGCGCGCACCGACAACCATATCGTAATCACCTTCTTCCCGGCGACTCAACAACTTGCCAATATCGCCAGGTTGATGCTGGCCATCCGCATCCATCATGACTATAAGGTCAGCTTCGGCATTCAGAATACCGGTCTTGATTGCCGCACCATTTCCTTTTGAATACGGGTGACTGATCACGTTTGCGCCAGCCTCTCTCGCCCTCAACTCGGTCTCATCGGAGGAGCCATCGTTTATAACAAGCACCTGATTGACAAAATCAAGGCTGACTAACTCCTGGACCACCCCCCCGATCGTCTCAGCTTCATCCTTAGCGGGGATAATGACATCAATGGCTCCCGTTACTTTCATTCTAGTTTACCTCTTTTATCTTCGATTCCTGAGCCTTGAAAACCCCAAGGGCATTTCTTACATCCCCCAACTGGATTTCATTCTTTCTCTTCTCAAACGGATTAATAGACGAACCGATGATTGCCTCACTCCGATCCAGGAATAACTCGGCGCTTTCGAATAGCCCGGCTGAAGCAAGCAGGTACGCAGCGTTGAGAAGATACCCAACATCCTTGGAGAGTTGGTAATTGGATTCAAGATAGCTAATTGCCTTGTCTAGATTACCCTGCTTCGTTGCCAACTTCGCCATATTGTTTTCAATACTGATTCTCGCGCCCGTTACCTGGGTGAAGGCCTCGGTCTGAAGATATCTTGAGGTAATGGATTCAAGCTCATTCAATTGCAGGTTGCAGCGATCAGTCCCAATCCGCTCGGTAAGCCAGTTGAGGCCTTCAAGACTGGCGTGTTCAAACCTTGCCCTGTCTATAACTTCCAAAAGCCCTTCTAGGTCATAGTCTATGAACCTTTCATTGAAATTATTACACCGATCCACAATAAAGCCATACAGGTAGTACCCGGCATCCCTTTTGATGTAATCCTGGCCTTCCAGGAAGATCCTTTTAGCCTCAGAAAAGCGGCCTTGTTCAAGCTCGTACCGGACAACCTCTATTCGCGCCCTGAGAGATTGGGGGTTGTCTTGTAGCCAAACGTGAAACAGTACGCCCGGCTGCCCCCAGGTTGTAGTAGAGCCAAAAGTCACAATAGCCAGAAGCAGTAAATAGGGGGCAAATACCAGCGCTGTCCCTTTAATTCTCAGAAAATGGTATACCCCGACTACCAACGCAATCCAAAGACCAAGCGACGGCAGGTAATTCCTGTGCTCAAAATACAGCTCCAACGGCAAAAACGTCGATTCCAGAAAGTGGCCAGCAATAAACCACGCCACTCCAAAAAACAACAAAGGCACCCTCTTTCGCAACAAGGTGCCGATTACGATAGTCGCGATCAGAAACAACCAGCAAAAGAATGTAGATAAGGGGTGAAAAAGATTTCTGGAGACCGGGTAATCATCGTGAAACGCCCCGGATTCCGACATTCGGGGAAGGAATATCTGAGCCAGATAGTCGACGATTATGCGACCTTCTGTCAGCAACCTCTCAGTCATTGTAAACGTGCGCTTTGCATACAACTCGCTCATTCGGGAGACATTCAACACGTAATACGAAATGAGCATCAGCACAACCAGAACGGAAAATGCAACTGCCAACCTGTACAAATGGGGATTATCCCCTCGGAGCTGCTTTATCAGAAAGCCGATACACGCTGCATAAAAGACTATTGAAATCGCTGTTTCTTTGAATAACAAACCGACCACAGCGACAAAACCTGCACAGAATATCAGGACGGTCGCTTTAGGGCGCTGATGCTGATTCCAGGCATAGGTTAATAAAATCAAGGCCACCAACGACATGGTTCCAGCCAGCAATGTCATTCGCTGAATGGTCATGAACACGGAGGAAACCTGAATCGGCGCAATGGCCCAGATAAGCGCGATGGTCGCCCCCAAAAAAATCGACTCTTTGCTGGAGTAACGCGGCAATAGCACTAGTAGGCGGTATGCAAGCCAGAACACCAGTAACGCATTCAATACATGGAATAGAACATTGGTTAGCTTGAATTCCAGGGGGGGGGCAGGCCAAGCATTATCATCAATCAACAGTGACAGAAAGCTCAACGGGCGCCCGGTAGCACTTGATCCACTACCAACCAACTCCAGAACCTCAGCGGTGGTGTCAATCTCTCCATCACTACCTGCCAATTTCTGGAAATGAATCGGATCATCCAAAAGAAATGGCCCGGTAACCCCTGGTTTGTACAAGAGGAAAACAACTGTCAGGAGGAAAAAGGGTACGAGCAGTGAAAGCAGGAACTGTCTGTCTATGCGCATAGTGTATCCAAAAAAATGGCCGGCATATATGCCGGCCATTCTAACCACTCTTGGAAGCAGAAAACTTTATCTTCGCAAGCCTGATTACTGATTAACGGCAGTTAGCCGGACGGAATTTGCCAGGTACGTCACCATCAGTACATGTCCATTCGACCGATCCTGCGTTAACAGTACCACGGTAGACGATGGTAGATCCTGCAGTAACACCAGCATCTGCCTTGAAGGCGACGGAGATAGTAGTATTGTTGATAGTAACAGCAGTTACGTACTGCGAGTCAGGTGACGTGTAGCCCGCACTGGTAGCGTTGTCTGGCCAATTCGCCGTGGAAATCCGGTATTCACTCACAGTCGTCCGAGCAGCATTAGCCGCCGCGATACCTTCGGTGATCTTTGCACGGGTGGTGTAGTCCTGATAAGCCGGAATAGCAACAGCCGCCAGAATACCAATGATCGCCACAACGATCATCAGTTCGATCAGCGTAAAACCCTTTTGCGCTTGATTCATCTGAATGTTTTTCATATTGAACCTCAGTGTTAGTCGGTTTTTTGAACTCGGAATGGCTCCGGGGCCGGTGGAGCTGCGCCCCGCAACCGGTTTGAGCCTGAGGGACTTGCAAGCAGGGGGCGTGCCAACATCCTGATTAAATTAATAAATGCCCGGATAACAGCGCGATGCGGGCCCCACGTGAACCAGATCACACTAGACGCAAATGTGAAACAATGTCAATCAGCGTCAGAGTGTGACAATTTTGGTCACCAACCCACTAAATCTCACCACTCTTCCACGCCCTCAATTCTTGAGCAGGATCATGCTTTACAGTTCGTGACTTTCCAAACCATTCCGGGACATCTAAACTCATGTTCATTCGCTCTTGGCAGAGTTTCAGCAACTTAGGCAGCACTCTTTATATCCTTTATGGCTACCAACAAATCCAACGTAACGCTTACCGGCCTCGCACGACGCTTTGTGGAGGACGGGCTGCTCGATGAGGCGACCGCAAAGGACGCCTTTATCCAGGCCTCCCAGAACCGCATTCCCCTGATCACCTATCTTGTTCAGAACAAGTTAGCGGACAGCAGCGGGCTGGCCTTTTCCGCCGCCATGGAGTTTGGCGTATCCGTTCTGGACCTCAGCTCCTTCCTTCCGGAAATGTTTCCGGAAAAAGTGGTTGATGAGAAACTGGTTCGCAAGCACAACGCACTCCCCCTTTACAAACGCGGAAACCGCCTGTTTATTGCGGTTTCTGACCCTACGAATATCCAGGCGCTGGATGAAATCAAGTTCAACACTGGCCTCAGCACGGACGCCATACTGGTTGATGACGCAAAACTGCACGAAGCCATCGACAAGTACCTGGAGTCCCATGATTCTTCGATGGGAGATCTCGATGACGCCGATCTTGAAGGCGTAGAAACCGAAGGTGGCGAACAGGAAGACGATGGAGCAGTTAGCACCAGCGATGTTGATGACGCCCCCATAGTAAAGTATGTCAACAAAATGCTTCTGGATGCGATTCGGGGTGGTGCGTCGGACGTCCACTTTGAGCCCTACGAAAAAGTGTACCGGGTACGTTATCGGACGGATGGCATTTTGAAGGAGATGTCCCGCCCCTCTATCAAGCTGGCCCCCAAGATCTCGGCCCGGGTAAAAATCATGGCGCAGCTGGATATTTCGGAGCGCCGGGTTCCCCAGGATGGCCGGATCAAGATGAAGCTATCCAAGACTAAAGCCATCGATTTCCGGGTTAACACCCTGCCGACGCTGTGGGGCGAGAAGATTGTTCTGCGAATTCTGGACCCCAGCCAGGCCAAGCTCGGCATCGATGTTCTTGGGTACGAGGAAGACCAGAAGAAGCTCTATATGGATGCACTGCAACAACCGCAGGGCATGATTCTGGTAACCGGCCCCACCGGGTCGGGTAAAACCGTTTCCCTATACACCGGCCTGAACATCTTGAATACGCCGGAACTGAACATCTCCACAGCGGAAGACCCGGCCGAGATCAACCTGGAAGGCATTAACCAGGTGAACGTGAATACCAAGGTCGGTCTGGGGTTTGCTGAAGCCCTGCGGGCGTTCCTCCGCCAGGATCCGGACGTAATCATGGTGGGTGAGATCCGTGATCTGGAAACCGCCAATATCGCCATCAAGGCTGCCCAGACCGGCCACCTGGTGCTTTCAACCCTGCACACCAACAGCGCGGCGGAAACGCTTACCCGAATGATGAACATGGGGGTGCCCGCTTTCAACATCGCCACATCGGTGAGCCTAATCATTGCCCAGAGGCTGGGCCGGAGACTATGTAACAGCTGCAAGAAACCCGCAGACATCCCTCACGACGTGCTTATAGCCGAAGGGTTCACACAGGAACAAATTGATACAGGCTTCACGTTGTACCGCCCCAAGGGCTGTGATAAATGCAATGGTGGATATAAAGGCCGCGTCGGTATTTACGAGGTGGTCAAGATTACCGACGAGCTGGCGAACATGATTATGGAAGAAGCCAGCTCCATTAAAATTGCAAAGCAGGCTCAGGCCGAAGGCTTCCAGAATCTTCGCCAGTCCGCCCTTAAGAAAGTAATTGAGGGTGTGACCAGCCTTGAGGAAGCCAACCGCGTGACGAAGGATTAACAATGGCAGAAAAAGCGCAAAAGCTTCAGGCATTTGTCTGGGAAGGTAAAGACCGAAAGGGCAACAAAACCAAGGGGGAAGTGTCCGGTTCAAATCTGGCACTGGTGAAAGCCCAGTTGCGAAAGCAGGGCATCAACCCGGACAAGGTCAAGAAAAAGCCCAAGCCCCTGTTCGGCGGCAGTAAGAAAATCACGCCGTTCGATATCGCCATGTTCACCCGCCAGATGGCGACCATGATGAAAGCCGGGGTACCGTTGGTTCAAAGCTTCGACATCGTTACAGATGGACTTGAAAACCAGGGGCTCAGAGAGCTGGTTGCATCCATCAGGAATGATGTCGCCTCAGGCACCAGTTTTGCCGGAGCTCTCCGCAGGCATCCAAAGCACTTTGATGATCTTTACTGCAACCTTGTGGACTCTGGTGAAAAAGCCGGTGCTCTTGAGCAAATGCTTGACCGGATTGCGACCTATCTGGAAAAGACTGAAATCCTGAAGAAGAAAGTCAAGAAGGCGATGACCTACCCGATTGCGGTTATTGTGGTTGCAATCATTGTTACAGCCATTCTACTTGTAAAGGTGGTGCCGCAGTTTGAAAGCCTTTTCCAAGGCTTTGGCGCAGATCTTCCTGTTTTCACACAATTCATCATCAGTATTTCAGAGTGGATGCAAAAGTGGTGGTTCATCGTACTTTTGGGCATTGTCGGGTCTATATTTCTGTTCAAAGAAGCGGTGCGAAGATCTCAGAAGTTTTCCGATCTTATCGACAAATATCTTCTGAAGCTCCCAATCGTTGGCGAGATTCTCGATAAATCCGCCGTGGCAAAGTTTGGTCGCGTATTATCGACCACTTTTTCCTCCGGGGTTCCTTTGGTGGAGGCTCTGGATTCGGTATCCGGCGCCACCGGTAACGCCATCTATCGGGATGCTGTGCTTCGCATCAAGGATGATGTTTCCAGCGGTACACAGCTTCAAGCTTCTATGAAGCAGGTCGGCGTCTTCCCCGTTATGGCCGTACAGCTGACCGCAATCGGCGAGGAATCCGGTAACCTGGATGAAATGCTGGAGAAAGTCGCAGACCACTACGAAAATGTGGTTGATGATATGGTCGACAACCTGACCGCCCTGATGGAGCCGATGATTATGGTGGTTCTGGGTGTTCTGGTTGGCGGCCTGATCATTGGCATGTACCTGCCGATCTTCCAGATGGGTCAGGTGGTATAAGCGTCATAAATCAGCTAGTTGTGTCGGATTACGGCTTCGCCTAATCCGACCTACGTTTCTTTCCGCTCCTGGTTTTCGGATATTTCATGCTTATTCTTGAGTCCCTGCTGGCCACGCCGTGGCTGCTTTATTTGTCGGTTGTTCTGTTTTCCCTGTGTATTGGCAGTTTCCTGAATGTGGTGATTCTTCGTTTACCGAAGATGATGCATCAGGACTGGCGTTGCCAGTGTGAGGAATTCCTGGAACTGCCGGAGGGGCAGCGCAAGCCTGAAACGCCCGTTACACTGGCTTCCCCCGCATCCACCTGCCCTTCCTGCGATCACAAAATCCGCGCCTGGGAGAATATCCCGGTGGTCAGTTACCTGGTGTTGGGCGGTAAGTGTTCTTCTTGCAAGGCGCGGATTTCTCCCCGTTACCCGATCATCGAGGCACTGACGGCGATTTTCTCGGTGGTGACTGTTGCCATCCTCGGGCCGACGGAATCCTCGCTGTGGGCGCTGCTGCTGGTGTGGACACTGGTCGCGCTGACGATAATCGATTTTGACACCCAGCTGCTGCCGGACAGCATGACCCTTCCGCTGATGTGGGTGGGGTTGGTACTCAATTACTTTGGTGTACTGACGGATTTTCATAGTGCATTCTGGGGAGCTGTGGCGGGTTACTTGTCGCTGTGGTCGGTGTATTGGCTGTTCAAGCTGGTGACTGGCAAGGAAGGCATGGGCCATGGGGATTTCAAGTTGCTGGCTGCCCTGGGGGCCTGGCTGGGCTGGCAGTTGTTGCCGGCGGTGATTTTGTTGTCATCTGTGGTCGGGGCCGTTGTGGGGATTTGTTTGATCATATTCCGCAAGCAGGGGCGTGAGGTGCCGATTCCGTTTGGGCCGTATCTGGCGGCGGCCGGGTTGCTTTGTTTGTGGTTCGGCTCCGAGATTCAGAGTTGGTGGTTTGGGTTCTTGGGGGTGTAATGGCGGTTATCGGGTTAACCGGGGGTATTGGTTCCGGCAAATCTACCGTGGCGCGGATGTTTGGGGCGCTGGGGGTGCATTGGGTGGATGCGGATGATGTGGCCCGCGAGGTGGTGGAGCCAGGCACGCCTGCGTTGGCCCGGATTGCCGAGCATTTTGGCGCAGAGATTCTGCAGGTGGACGGTTCGCTGGACCGGGCCCGGTTGCGAACGATTGTGTTTGAGCACCCGGATGAGCGGGCCTGGCTTGAGGGCTTGCTGCACCCGGTGATCCGCGAAGAGCTGATGCGCCAGCTCCAACCGGCGGACTATGCCCTGCCCTATGTATTGCTGGTGTCTCCGCTTCTGCTGGAGACGGACCAACACCAGTTGGCGGAAAAGGTGGTGGTGGTGGATGTGCCGGTGGAGGTCCAACTGGCCCGCACCATGGCCCGTGATGACAATGATCAGGCGCAGGTTGAGCGTATCATTGCCGCCCAGATGCCCCGCGATAAACGCCTGCAAAAAGCCGATGAAGTGGTCGATAATAATACGATGTTGAGTGACGTGGAACGCCAGGTCAGTGAGCTGCACAAGAAGTTTATGGTGGCCTTTGGGTAATAACCGTCTGGCGGCGCCGGCATTGCTCTGTGGTGTACTGTTGGCGGCTACGGCGGCCCATGCCGCTGACCCTGTTTTCATTATCCGGGAACCAGCCGTTCGCGATGTGCTCTCCCCCGAATCGCTACCGCCCGATTTCTATGATTTTTCCCCCGATGACTACTGGCTCGAACCCAGGGATTCCTATTGGCTGCATTTCAGCAACTGGGTATTGCGCCAGGAGCGCACCCAGGGTTCCCGCGTACAGGCGTTGGGCGAGTGGGCCGACCGCACGTTTTCCGGCGCTGCCGCCGGCATGCCCAACAACCAGAGCTACCTGCGGCTGGGCTTTGCGACCGAGTCAGAATACGGGGATCCCGCCCAGTTGGACCCGGAAGCGCGGTTCCGCCTGGATATTCCCACCGTGGAGGAGAAACTGCGGCTGGTTATCGAGAGTGAAAGCGACGAGCTGATTCCCCTCGCGGAGCGGCGGCGCAACCGCCAGTTGACCGAGGAAGAGCGCTCGGACACCGAGGCGACCGGCGCCCTGCGTTACCTGTCGGAAGTCGGCGATGCGATCAACCTGAGTAACGATGTGGGTGTGCGTCTGCGCTTCCCCACGGATGCGTTCTGGCGGGTGACAGCCGACAAGCGCTGGCGTCTGGATGACGACTGGGGCCTGAAAGTGGAACAGCGGCTGTACTATTTCCACCAGGACGGCTGGGGTGCACGGAGCTCGTTCGGGGCCGGACGGAGTCTGGGCAACGGCTGGAAATTCCTGTCCGCCAGTGAGATGGAATGGGTGCATGTGAAGCGTAAGTTCGAGATGGCACAAACCTTTAACTTCCACAAACGTCTGAACAACCGCGCTACCCTCAGCCCGCGCCTGGGCATGCTGGGCGAAAGCCAGCCAAACTGGCGGCAAACCTCGATTTTTGCGGACCTGACCTATCGCTACCGGCTGCACAGCGATTGGCTGTATGGCGAGATTATTCCCGCGATGGAGTTCCCCCGGGATGAGAGCTTCAAGGACCGGGGCTCCCTGGTGTTGCGGATCGAACTGTATTTCTCGGGTACCATTGACCGATCATGACCTACACACCTGAAGACGCATTGACGTTAACGCCCATCGCCCATGCTCGTTCCTGTTTCCGGGACAAGTTCGGAGTGCCCCGCCAGCCGGGGCTGACTCGCCACGCCCACGCCGATCTGGTGATTGCCCCGCCCTTCGACCGGGAAGACGCGTTCCGGGGCCTGGAAACCGCCAGCCACCTTTGGCTGACCTTCCAGTTCCATGAGGCGGTGCGGGAAGAATGGCGGCCGGTGGTACGCCCTCCCCGCCTTGGGGGAAACCGTAAGATGGGCGTATTCGCCAGCCGCTCGCCGTTCCGCCCCAACAGCCTGGGGCTGTCGGTCGTGCGCAATGAAGGGTTGCGGCGGGAAAACGGCCGGCTGATCCTGCAAATCAGCGATCATGACCTGATTGAGGGCACGCCGATCCTGGACATCAAACCCTACCTGCCCTTTGCAGACTCGATACCCGACGCGACCCTGGGCTGGGCGGATTCGCCACCCACGGAGCGCCTGCCGGTGGTGTTCCTGGAGGAAGCGGAAGCGCAACTGTTGGCCCTGCCCATGGAACCCTACCGCGACCTGCGGCGTCTGATCGAAGACGTGGTGAGTTACGACCCCCGGCCATCGTTCCGCCGCGGGCGTGAGGAGGACCGGATTTACGGCGCTCACCTGTATGATCTGAATGTGCGTTTCCGGTTTATCCATGATCATTCCGGGGAACGTGTCGAAGTGCTGACGGTCTGTTAAACTCGCATCAGTTGAAGGCGGTTTCCGGTTTATAACGTTTTACAAGAAGGAATCGCCAGTTCATTAGTCACAGGGAATACGTGTCTTGCCCTTGATCCGGTTATTCAAACGAATAGGTGTACGGCCACTGGCGGCGAGGCTGCTGGTATATGTGCTGCTGTTCAGCCTGGTACTGTCTCTCGCTGCCACCGGCCTGCAGATGATCGGTGAGTATGAACGCCGTACCGATGAACTGCGCAGCACCCAGGAAAAGGCCGCCGAGCTGATTTCCGGCAGTATGAGCAACAATATCTGGCTGATGAATTTCAGCGAGGTTGCCAACAGCCTGGATGACATGCGGGCCATGCCAGTGATTCAGCACGCCCGCGTGGTCACCGCCAGCGGCGAGGAATTCAGCACCGGCACCTACCCCGAAGGCCGGGTGATCTCCCAGTCCTTCCCGCTGATTTTCAATCGCTCATCATTCCGCGGCACCCAGAACATGGGCACGCTGACCATTACCTCGTCTGCGGAGCAGGTACACAACGAACTGGTGGACCGGGCACTGGTTACCCTCGGGTTCCAGTCGCTGATTGTGCTGCTGGGCACCCTGGGGCTGTTGCTGATCGTCAGGATGATGTTGTCCCGCCATCTGGAAACCATGGCGGACTACGCCACGCGCCTGAACCTGGACGCCCTGATCGAACCCCTGCACCTGCGACGCAAGCCCCCCAAAAATCCGGATGAACTCAGTGAGGTTGAGCAGGCGCTGAACAAGATGCGGCTGCAGTTGCTGGAAGACACCCGTTCACTGAGACAGACCACCCTGCAATCCCAGGGGGAGAGGGATGAGGCCGTTCGCGCCAATCACGCCAAAAACCAGTTCCTGGCGAATGTCAGCCATGAATTGCGCATTCCGCTGCAGTCGGTACTGGGCTACGCCAACCTGCTGACCGACACACCGCTGGACCAGGAACAGCAGGAATACGTCCAGACCCTGCTGAGCGCTTCCGAAAGCCTGTCGTCGATCATCAATGACCTGCTCGATATCTCCAGCATGGAAGCCGGCAAGCTGGTGCTGGAGGATTTGCCATTTGATATGCGGGAAACCCTGAACGATCTGGTGCACATGCTTGGCACCCGCGCCCGCGAGAAAGGTCTTGCACTGGAACTGAGGGTGGACGAAAACCTGCCCTGGGCGCTGCGCGGTGACCCGGTCCGGGTACGGCAGATTCTGCTGAACCTGACTTCCAACGGTATCAAGTTCACCGATTCCGGCCATGTGCTGATCAGCGTGGAAGTGCTTGGTCGCAAGGACAATATGGTGCGCCTGCGGCTGGCCGTGGAAGATACCGGGGTCGGCATCAACCCCGAGGACATCCCGCTGGTGTACGAACCCTATGTCCAGCTGGGCCAGAGTTTCCAGCGCCAGCTTCCCGGGGCCGGCCTGGGCCTGACCATCTGCCGCCAGTTGGTCCGGCTGATGGACGGCACCCTGGAAGTGGAAAGCCGCCCCGGGGAAGGCACCACCTTCTGGGCGGAGCTGTCACTGCCGGTAGCGCCGGAGAGCGCGACCCGCATTCGCCCGGACACCCGAATGATTCAGGGCCGGCGGATTCTGGTGGTGGATTCCTACGAACTGTCCCGCAAGATTACCCTGGAGATGCTGTCACGCCATGAACTGCACATTGAAGCGGTGAAGTCGGCGGGCGAGGCCCTGACCTCGGTCCGTCTCGCTGCGGACAATCAGCAGCCCTATGACGCCATTGTGCTAGACGGCTTTGTGCCGGACATGGACAGCGACCTGCTGTGCCGGCAGATTCGCAGCAACCCGCAGTGGAGCGACATCCGCCTGTTGTTGCTGTCTTCCAACCCGCAGCGGGGAGATGCCGAGCATTTCCGGCAGGCCGGGGCCGATGCGTTTCTCAGCAAGTCCCTGCGGGAATCCTGCCTGACAGCGATTCTGCACCAGCTGTTTGCCGACCGTGCCGCAGGCGAGCGTCGCTTCCTTACCCGGTTCTCGCTCCAGACGGTCAGTGACACATCCCGCCGCAAGGAATTGCCCTGCAGTCGCATGAAAGTGCTGCTGGTGGAAGACAACCCCGTCAACCGCACCCTGACCCGTCGCCTGCTGGAAAAGCTGGGCTGCGATGTGATGACCGCCAATGACGGCGAGGTTGCCGCCACACTCTGGCAATGGCACCCGTTCGACCTGGTGTTCATGGACTGTGTGATGCCCCGCGTGGACGGGTTTGAGGCCACCCGGCGCCTGCGCCAGTGGGAGATCGACAACGGCCGCGACCGGGTGCCTGTGGTCGCCCTGACGGCCAGTGCCATGGAGAAAGACGAAGAACGGTGCCGCGAGGCCGGTATGGATTCCTTTGTTGCCAAGCCTGTCAATATTGAAATGTTGCGTGCAGTACTGGAACAATACTGTAAGGCATCCGCGCCCTCCTGATTCACCGGCTGAAGACACCGTAGGTTTCGCTCTAAAATGATGAAAGTAGAATGCCCCAACTGCAAAAAATCCGTTGAATGGAGCGAGAGCAATCCGTTCCGCCCCTTCTGCTGTGAACGCTGCAAGCTGATTGACCTTGGCGCCTGGGCCAATGAGGAATACCGGGTTCCGGCACAGAATGTATCGCCCGAGGACCTGGACCAGCTGGACGAGAATACCCGGCACTGACGCCGGGTTGCTGATCCATAATCCCGTATTAACAGGCCCTTACTCCGTTTTAAGTTGAGCAGCCCACGGCGTCCCGTTACCATGCGCTCATCTGAACAATCGTCGGCGCCGGCTGATTCCGGCGCCGGACTCCGTTCATTGACCCATGAAAGGTAGAAGAATGAAAGCAACCCGTATTTCCGTTCTTGCTCTGTCACTGGCCGCGGCTCCTGCTCTGGCAGCTGATCTGGACCTGAGCCTGACCAACGATTCCGTCAAGGGCCAGGTGAACTTCTTCGGCAACACGTCCGATCTGCAGCTGGGCACCGGTTACACCTACCACGAAGGTAGTCGCCACATCGGTAACGTGGATTTCCACGCCCAGGGCCAGACGGCTCTGGGAAACCTGCCGACCACCGCGGGTATCGGCCTGCGTGCCATCGGCTGGGATGACGACCACGTCGACGGCGGCGCGGTCGGCCTTGGCGGCTTTGCCACGGTCAACATCCCCGAAGTACCGGGCCTGTCGGTGACTGGCGGCCTGCACTACGCGCCGAGCATCCTGTCTTTTGGTGATTCCGAGGACATGACCAGCTTTGAGCTGCGCGGCAGCTACCGGGTTATCCGTAACGCCGAGGTGTTCGCCGGCTATCGCTACCTGAACACCGACCTGGATTCGCCCCTGCGCGGCGACATCAACCTGGACGAGGGCGTGATGGCCGGCATGAAGATCTTCTTCTGATCCTGCCACGCTCCTCAGTCTGATAGCGGGCGCCCTTCGGGGCGCCCGTTTTCGTTTCGTGCCCTGCCTCACTCTTTGCGTTCACCGCTCTTGCTAGACTGCCAGCTCATGTTCCGATAATGGATTGTCCCAGGCATGGCACTCAGCACACGTTTACCTGCATTCTTTCCCCGTTCCGGCAAACCACGCCTGCTCCCCTGCCTGTCACTGGCGGTGGCCGTTGTAGTGGCCGGTTGCGGCGGCGACAGCGCCGTTGATGAGGCGGGCTCCCGGGGTAACAGCTTTCCTCCGTCGAAGAACCCCCAGAATGACTTCAACCCGGGCAGCACCGGTGATTCCAACAACTCGACCGGTCTGGAGGCCAACGAGGTCCGGGTCACACTCGAAGTGCCGGCGGCGCTGGCGTCGGATGGGGAACTGACGCGCCGCAACCTGCGGATCGTGGCCCCGGACCGGGTCGACGTCTACCGCACCGACCAGAGCCTGCGCAACCTCGGCTCTGTTGACGTCACCCGTCGGACCGAAGACAGTGGCCGGGAAGTCATCGCCTTCAGCAATGGCCTGCCCCTGGGGCCGGATGTGGTGATCGAAGCAACCTATGGCAACATCCGGATGCGCGCCCTGGCGGCGGATGCGGACCGCGATGTAAAGGTCAACCCTTTCTCTGAATACCTGGTCAGCAACACCATCAGTGGTTATTCCCCGGACCAGTTCAGTCAGATCATGGACTGTGTCAACGATGCCTCCGGTGAGCTGTGTCTGAACAAGTATGTGTGGTCCACCCTGGCGGACCAGGTTCACGATTTCGAGATCGATATTCCCGATCAGGTCGATCTTGGAGACGCGCTTGATCACCTCGACAACCGCGGTGACTTCGCCCGTTATGTGGAAGAGATGGCGCGCTACGCGCTTCTGGACGAAGAGTCCTCCGGCAAGATCAGCGCCAGCTCCGCTGACTACAACACCGTGTTCCTCGGGATCGAACTGGGGCAGACCTTCCGCGAAACCAGCCTGGCCGGTTCAGGACAATGGGGGGTACGCACCGCCCAGGAAGAGAGCGTGACCGACAGCAACGGCGGCACCGGCTACGTCTACCCGGCCCTGACCCTGACCAGCTTTGATGCGTTCAATATTCGTGTTACCTCCCTGGCGTCGGATGTGCCCTATGATCGCGAAGCCCTGATCCATCAGGCAGGCAACGGGTTTTATCCCCGGGGGGTAGACCACTGGGATCTCAATACCCACGCATCCTCGCCGGGCGCCGCCACACTGCTCGAAGACACCCGGCTGCTTGCCGGACGGGCGCTTTACCAGAGTGTGACAGGCCGTGGCAGCTCCCAAATCCTCGGCTGGACACGCAACCCCTATTTCCTGGATGGTTTTGTCAGCACCACAGAAGAGGCCAGCGAAGCGCCTGATCGCATGCTGGCCGGGTATTTCAGCGCCGGCAAGGCCATCGAACTGGAGGCGACCGCAGACACCTTGCAACGCAAGTCAGTGCAGGAAGACCACTACCTGTCCGTACTGGAAATGAACCTGTTGCGGGAGGAGGGCTTCAGCCTGAGCGAGCTCAATGGCCGCCAATACAACGTGGTCTTCCTGGCAACCCGGTTTGCGGATGGCGCGGAGCCGCTGGCCATTGAGTCCGGGGTGGGTGACTGGACCATCAGCGGGGAAGATATCGCCCAGGTGATGGCCACCACCTCCATCGGCCGGGACGGCGGTTCCGGCGCCGTCACCGGGCCTGTGGCGGGCAACCGGGACGCCAGCTGGACGATCAGTTCCCGCCCCTCGCGACTCAGTGTGGGTGACCGGGAGATTGGCCGCCTCAATCTGGACATCAGCAATCCGTCCGGGCAATTTGCCACGCCGGATCTGGGCATTGGCGCCAGCACTCCTGACGGCTCCCTGCTGGCGTTCAACCTGGACAACGCCAACACCGGTGACGGCCTGCTCCTCGCCGCCGAGCAGACCACCACGCTTCCCCAGAGCGGCCGATACCGCCTGCAGGGTTTTGCCATGGGCCTGGCGAATGGTGAGAACCGCCTGCGACATTTCGGCAACGCCGTGCTGACCCTCGACTCAGCCACTCAGGCGACGCTGGACAGACGCACCCTTGATATCGTGCATTCGGTGGATGCGGAGAGTGTATCCGGGCCTGCGCCTCTCGACGGCGGCGAGTTGTCTCTGGCTTACTCCCAGGGCGCCAACGGTGAGGTGGCTTTCGTGGCGGGGGATCTGACCCTCACCGGCTTCGTGACGGCGGACCAGGATCAGATTTTTCTGCAATTGCAAAACACCGAAGGCGACGAGCAGCGCCTGGGGCTGCTAATCGCAACTCGGCTGCCGGAGTGATTGTCGGATTACGCTGACGCTAACCCGACATGGGTAACCCGGCCAGGATACAGACACGTATAACCTGTTATAATTCAAGTCATATCGATTGTAACGAGAGGTTTTATGTCTGTAGGTATCCGGGCTATTTCGCTGGTTTTCCCGTTGGTGGTTTTCGCATTCTGGGGCAGTATCCACACACCGGATCCCGACGGCTTGTTTGGTGACGGCAGCGGATCGGATCTCGTTTTGTCTTCTTTGCCCCCACTCCCCGCCTGGGCAGGCGATGAGCTGCCGGATTTCTCCAGTTACCGCGATACCACGGAACGCAAAGCCGCATTTTTCTCCTTTCTCTATCCGCGGATTGTGCTGGCCAATTCACGCATCCTGATCGAACGGGATTACCTGGATGCCCTGGCGCAAAAAGACGAACTGAGCAAATCCGAACGCAGCTGGCTGACCGGCCAGGCGAAGCGTCTGCGGGTTGAGGAAGCGCCGACCAGCCCGGAGCTGTTCAAGCAGCTGCGCCAACGCCTGGACGTTATCTCCCCTTCCCTTATCCTGGCACAGGCGGCCAACGAGTCAGCCTGGGGCACCTCGCGCTTTGCCACCAAGGGGAATAACCTGTTCGGTCAGTGGTGTTTCTCGAAAGGCTGTGGCCTGGTGCCCCGGGGACGCGTGGAAGGCGCCACCCACGAAGTGGCCCGGTTTGCCTCCCCCTATCGGTCCATCCGGGGGTATATCCAGAATCTGAATCGTCACCCTACCTACCAGGCTTTGCGTGACGTGCGGCAGACCGCGCGCGATAACGGAAAGCTGGCTTCGGGGATAGCACTGGCCGCCGGCCTGATTGGCTATTCAGAACGGGGCGAGGATTATGTAAAAGAGATTCGTAGCATGATCCGGTACAACAACCTTGCGTATTTCGACAAGGCTTTCACCGCTACGGTCGATGGCAGCAATACCAAAAAGCTACAAACCCTGGCTTCTGCCAGCAAAGAACGTGTTCTCCTGCCCAACGCCGGAGACAATGACGATTCCGGGGACATCCACTGATGCTCGATTTTTTGCCTGCGCCGCTCAAGGGTACCCTGGCGGCCCTGCTGATATTGCTCAACACCCTGATTCTATATCCGGTGCTGATGGTCTTCTCACTGGTCAAGCTCATTATTCCGCTGACGCCGGTGCGAAAGTTTTGCACCGTGGCGCTGAACAACATTGCGTTTATCTGGATCGGGTTCAATAACCGCTTCCTGGATCTGCTCCACCGGATTGAATGGGATGTGCGGGGAGCGGACAACCTGAGCCGGGAACACTGGTATTTCGTGACCTGCAATCACCAGAGCTGGGCTGATATCCCGGCCATTCAGTATGTGCTGAACAGCCGTATTCCCCTGCTGAAGTTCTTCCTCAAGAAAGAGCTGATCTGGGTACCGCTGCTGGGCGTCGCCTGGTGGGCGCTGGATTTCCCGTTCATGCATCGCCATACCAAGGAACAGATCGCCAAGCGTCCGGAGCTGAAAGGCAAGGACATCGCCGCCACCCAGGCAGCCTGCGAGAAGTTCCGCTACACGCCGGTGACCATTTTCAACTTCATGGAAGGCACACGCCTGACTCCGGCCAAGCACGCGGCCCAGAAGTCCCCCTACAAGCATTTGCTGAAGCCCCGGGCGGGCGGCACGGCCTTTGTGCTAAGCGCCATGGGGGAGATGATTCATACCATGCTGGACGTCAGCATTGTCTATCCCGATGGTCGCTCCGGGTTCTGGGATTTCCTCTGCGGCCGCACGCGCCGGATCATCATCGACATTCGCCTTCGTGAGATTCCTGAGCGTTTCCTGGGTATGGACTACGAGGGGAGCCGTGAAGCCCGGGTGGACTTCCAGAGGTGGATCAGCGAGATCTGGGCGGAGAAAGACGCCCGCATAGAAGCCCTCAAAGCCCCTGCGCCGCACCCCAGCAAAGAAGTAGGTCAGGTTAGCGAAGCGTAACCCTTGCCCCACGTAGGTCGGGTTAGCGAAAGCGTAACCCGACACCGATGCATCTACAGTAGACCGAGCTCCCGCGCGCGGACGATGGCCTGGGTGCGGGATCTGACTTCGAGCTTGGCGTTGATGCGACGGGCGTGGGTTTTTACGGTGTGCAGGGAAATGTGCAACCGGTCGGCAATTTCCTGATTGGACAGGCCGTTGGCGATCAGCTCCAGCACTCCCTGCTCCCTTTCGCTGATGGGCTCCGCCAGTGGTACGGCATTCACCTTGGCCACCGACAGCCCGAACAGCTGCCCCAGTGACCGGGTAAATTCCCCTTCCGGCAGGTGCGGATAGGCCTTCTCCATTAGTTCCCCCATCTCGGTGTAAAGTTCGGCAAAGGGGCTGATAAAGTGCTCCGGCGCCGCGATATTGACCGCCCGGGTTAACAGTTTCTGGGCAGCCGCCACGCCCTTCTCGCGGAACGCCAGCAGGCTTTCCAACAATATAAGGTGCAAATCCACGGCAAACGGCATTACCCGACCATTGTCCAGGCGAATGGAGCGCAGGGTATCCGCCGCCTTGACGTCGTCTCCCCTGGCCAGCTCAATCCTCACCTGCAGCGAATCCAGCAAACCCGGCATCATCGGAATCAACTCCGGCACACACCCGGTGTCCCGGTAGGGTTGCAGGCGCTCCATCGCCTGAGCGGCGCTTTCAATGTTGCCGGACGCCAGCCAGCAGCTCGCTTTCAGAGCCTCCAGCACTGGCACGAAAACGGACTCGTCCACCTCCCAGGCATGCATGGTCCGCTCGGCGCGTCCAATCCACACGAAGGCATCTTCCAGCCGGCCCTGGGTACGACAAATCAATACCCGCAAGGCCATAGCCAGCAACAGCCCCAGATCCCGGGTCTGCTCGGCGTGGCGACTACAGGTCACCAGCAGCCGATCGGCCTCCGCCTGCCGGCCCTGATGCCACAACACCAGCACCAGGTTCAGTTGCAGCCGGGTTTCGCCAACCCGCGTCGGGCGTGCGGTTTCGTTCATGGCGGTATCAAGACCGGTCCGTAGCAACTGCTCGGCGTGTTTCAGCGCTCCCTTGCCCAGCTCAATGCGGGCATGGGTATAAACCGCCAGAGCTTCCGATCCGGAATCCCCGGCTTCACGGGCAAGCCTGGCGGTTGCCCGGTTGGCTTCTCTGGCATCCGCGAATCGCCCGGCTGCGCAAAAAGCGCTGGAACGGACCATCTGAGTCACCAGCTGGCCCTGGGTGGACAGCTTCTCGGCTTCCAGGGCCCGATCGGCAACCTCCAGGGCTTGTTCAACATAACCCTCGCCTCTCAGGATGAAGGCTTCCAGGGCATCAATCCGGCCGGCCAGCGCCTCGCGCTCGGCATCCGGAAGGCCATCCAGCAGGGCCCTGGCCTGGGAGAACTGGCCACCAATAGCGTGAACCCAACTGTACACCAACTGCAGCCGTGCGCTGTGTTCCAGCAGGCCGAGCGGCAGTGAGCGGCGCAAACGCAACAGTGAGGCGGTATCCTGGCCGATCAGCAGCGCCTCGGACCCCTCGGAAGCGATCCTGACGGCTTCATCTGCGTTTTCCGACAGCAACGCGTATCGCAGGGCTTCCGGAAGCTGGTGATGCTGACAGAACCAGCGACTGGCCGCCAACGCGCGATCCTTTGCGCCATCAAGAGCGGAACTTCTCAGCCACTCGTGAAAAAGCGGATTAAGGCGGAACCATCGCCCCCGTCCGGGGAGCGGGCGCAGGGGCAGCCCGGCCTCCGCCGCCACGGACGGCCGAAACCCGGTGTCACAGGCCTGATCCCTCAGGCTGCCAAACAGGTCGTCGGAGACAATGTCCATTTCGGCCATGATTCGCAGGGCCCGCTGCTGGGGCGGAGTCAGGCGGGCCAGCACGGAATCCCGCAGGAAACGTTCCACGCTGACCGTTTCCTGGATCGGCAACCGGGATTCTGCCAATGCTGCCAGCTCCCGCTGATACAACGCCAGTGGGGTAATCCAGCCTTCCGTCAGGGAGTACAGGTGGTCAATCGCGACGGTGGTGAGCTGGCTATTAGCCTGCGCCGAGGCATAGAACTCAAAGGTTTCCTGCCGGGTCAATTCCAGCGTTTCAGGACCAATTCGTGTAAAGCGCCCTTCCAGTTCCGATTTGTGGGTTTCAAACGGCAGAGGTTTGCGGGAAACCAGGGCCAGGGCCAGGCCGTTGGGCAGCTCGGTAATCAGCTGCTCCAGCAACTCAATCAGCATCGGGTGGGTGGCGGACGCCAGGTTATCCAGCACCAGCACGGCCTTGCGCTCAGGCCGTTGCCAGTAGTCCTGGGCCAGGAGCAATGACAGGGCCTCACTGTGATTAGCAGTGGCGTGGGCCAGGGTGCTGTCCTGGGTCGCCTGCAGGTTGAGCGCAAGACCCAGAAACATCATCAGCCGGTCGGGGTCATTATCCTGCGCGGTGAGGGATATCCATTTGATGGCTTCCTGCGGTCGGCCTGATTCATGCAGAGCCGACAGCAAAGCGTGGGATTTACCGTATCCACACGGCGCTTCCAGATAGAGCACACGCCCAGGCTCCAGTGACGACTGGATTCGCCCGGTTAATGCAGGTCGCTTCAGATCACCGGAAGGTGGTGACGGAATACGGACCCGTTGTTGCAAAAGATCTCTGACCAGCTCGCCCCGATGCGCGCCAGACGAAACCGACTGGAACTCATCATTGGCGGCACTGCCATCATCAAATGGTTTCACACTTCGCCCCGCTCAAGTCCGGCTCACGGGCAACCGCGAGTTGCACTGGCGTGCGTCCGGAATATGCAATGTTTGCACAATGTATCTGGGTACCATCATCGGGTACGCCTTTAGTATGAAAGAGAGGTTAAACCAAATGCCGGGCGGGCTGCAAAACTTTGACGTAGCAGTGTGTAAAATGGCGGCGAAATTTCAACATTTTCGCAAAAAAGAAGTCCGCACATAAAAAAACGGCGGGCCCGAAAGCCCGCCGTTTTTGTCGTACGGATAGACGCGTGCGTTATCGTACGCCGGCCCGACGCAGGGCTGCCGGAGTGTACTCACGGGAGCTGCGCTCCACACCGAAGGTGTAGGGGTCGTTTTCCTCATTGGTCAGACCAAGGGCCAGGTAGCGACCGGACAGCAGGTCATACAGCACTTCAATCGCGTACCAGGGAACCTGCTGGTCGTAGAACTGCATGGCATGGGCTTCAGCAACACGCCACAGTTCGCCACGGCCGTCGTAGTGGTCAATCACACTGGCCTGCCAGGAGTCTTCATCCAGGTAGAAATCCCGCTGGGCGTAGATGTGACGCTCACCTTCTTTCAGGGTCGCACGAACGTGCCACACACGGTGGAGCTCATAGCGGGTCAGGTCCTGATTGATATGCCCGGCCTTGATGATTTCATCGTAGCTCAGGTCACGATCAACCAGTTCGTAGGAGTTGTACGGGATGTACATTTCCTTCTTGCCCACCAGCTCCCAGTTGTAGCGGTCTGGCGCACCGTTGAACATGTCGAAGTTGTCGGAGGTACGCATACCGTCCGCTGCGGTACCCGGACCGTCATAGGCCACCTGAGGCGCACGACGAACACGGCGCTGACCGGCGTTGTATACCCAGGCACGACGTGGCTCTTTAACCTGATCCAGGGTTTCGTGGACCAGCAGTACGTTACCCGCCAGACGAGCCGGTGCGGTAATGGCCTGCTTGAAGTAGAACAGGACGTTGGGATCCTGATCCGGCTCATAGTCCTTCAGATAGGCACGCCAGGTCAGCTCATCCTGGAACTTGACCACGCTGAAGTTGCCGCTCTCGGTTGGCGTTACCTGACCCACGTTACGCTGGACAGAACCGCCACGGTAGCGGGTGATGTGGTTCCAGATGGCTTCAACACCGTTGTTCGGAATCGGGAACGGCGTTGCGTCCTGATAGTTGGCGATGCCGTTGCCATCCTTGATCAGTTCAGCGCTGGTCGCGTTCTTGACGGTTTCATCCATCACCGACTGAGGGTAAGTGGCGGTACGACGCGTCTGGTAGACCGGGATCTTGTAGTCATCGTACTTCTTGATCATCGCCACCTGTCCGGGAGACAGATTCTCGGCGTACTGATCCACATTGCTTTGGTCAATGGTGAACAGTACTTCGTCGTCCGGGAACGGATTCACGTAGATGCCGTCATCGTTGTAGCCGGCCGGCGCTTCCTTGAGGCCGCCGTCCCAGGCCGGAATTTCATCCCCGTTGCCGGCTTTCTCGGCGCCGATGGGTGTCAGGCTGTCACCCAGCTTGGCGGCTTCTTCGGCGGGTACCACACCGAAGGCATTGCCGGCAAACATGGATGCTGCCAATACGCCGGAGGCTAATAATTTCTTGTTCAGTTTCATTTAGATTACCTCGTTAAACGAATTCGCACCGGTTCAGAAGGAGTAAGACACACTCGCGCTTACAAAATCACGATCGGTTAACTCGTTATACGGTTTACCGCCGAAAAAGTTCGTATAACCGATTTCACCGGTGATCTTGTTCTGATATACGCCTTCCAGAGAGACACCAATGGCCTTCTGGCCTTCATTAAATGCGCCACCTGGTTGCGGGCCGTAACCCTCGACATCATGACTCCAGGCCAGTTGCGGTGACAGGTTGATCCCCGCAATCGCGTTCGGGTAGCTCCAGACCAGACGGGTACGATAACCCCAGGAGAAATCCGTCACGAAACCGTCGTTGGTGCAGTAGCTGGCATTGATGTTCAGCGCGGCTCCAGTGGCGCCGCTGCCATCACAGGCGCCGCCCGGCAGCTCACCGATACCAAAGGTACCTGAACGGCCGTAACGGGCTTCATCCTGGTCCGGCAGATCGTGAACGTAGGTTGCACCGAATTCGGTAATCAGCGACAACCGGCTTGCACCCATGACCTGGTCGAAGAACTTGATCAGGGTGAACTGTGCCTGGGAAACGTTGAAGCGGTCATAACCTTCCACTTCCTGCCCTCGGAGATCAGCGCCACCAGCTTCAGCTTCACGCTGAACCTGCAGCAAACTGGCCGGCTCGCCGGTTTCCGGGTTCACCTGCTGGAGGCCGCCGTAGATCAGTTCAAACGCGTTCCACTGGATCGGCATGTTGTCACGGAAGGAGTATTCCGCACCCAGCGACCAGCCGCCCGGCGTGGTGGTGTTGATACTGATACCGTAGAGGTTGATGTTTTCCGGGTACTCGATGAAGTAGGACGGGAAACGCTCGCCTTCGCGATCATCACGCACGGTACCGCTGACGTATGGCAGCCGGCTGTTGTACTTGATGTAGTAGAAGCCAAGTTCCGAGTCATTCAGCGCGGGCACGTACCAGCGCAACGCCACACCGAACTGGTCTTTGGAATCTGCTTCCTTGTCACCCAGACGCGGAGCAATGAAGCCCTGGGCGAGTGCCTGGGAATCCGGCAGCTGACCGGCCAACAGAACCGGGCCGCAGCCATCGGGAGCAAAATCGTTGGTGGAGAAAAAGGTGCCGCAGTCGTCCGGACGAACCGGTTCCCAGTCGGCCTGGACAAAGGTTTCAACGGTCACGTTCTCTGTTACACCGGCGGACATGTAGAACATCTCCACCGGCAGCAGCGCGTCTTTCAGCTCAGAACCCGGCGCGCGGAAGGCCGGTACGTCAACCGGGTTAATGACGTTAATGCCGCCCTGAATAAAGGTACTCTCACCCCAGCTCACCACCTGCTTGCCGTAGCGCAGACTGACCGGCACATTGCCGAAAAACCAGTCGGAGAAGACGTAGGCATCCAGGAACTCGCCGCCGGAGGCGTTGTCCTTGGCTTCATCGTTGAGCTCACGCTGCTGACCAACGTCATCAACGGCGCGATCACCGTCCTTCAGTTCGAAGTCGTACCAGTAACGGCCCCGGACCAGTGCGCCAACACGATCCAGATAGTCGCCCATCACGTTGTAGTTCAGGAACAACTCACTGTTGCCCTTGGCAACATGAGAGACCACATCGCCCTTTTCGAAGTTGAGGTTGCCGTCGTCGTAGTTGTTGGTGGAAGCACCAACTGTGGTGTTCGCAAATTCGGGCCCGAGGTTACCCTGGGCGATCAGACGCCGGTCACGTTCCTGGGTTCGCCAGGTAGCGCCGTATGACAGCGTGGTGTTGAACTGGGCTTCCACGTCCCCCATGTAAAAAGAATAGGCAGCTGCCTGCCCGGACATACCGGCTGCAACTGCCACGGCCAGCGGCAATTTGGCCCACTGATGCCATTGTTGAGTTTTTCTTGTCATTGGAAGGCTACTCCATTGTTGTTCTGAGTCGCTGCTCTGATTATTGGTGTTCACGATGTTTGGAGGCTTCATGCACAGTGCTCGTGATGCTGGCACTATAGCTAACGCCCTCGGGCGCTTTGATCAGTCAAAAGTATGATTTTGCGGTCACACCCTGTTTTACCGCCGGGTTCCCTCGCACTGAATCACTATAGACAACAATAGTGGATGCAACCACCTTGTTTAGATGTCCATTGCCGGGGAAGGAGATAGGCTGAATGAGGTGCAAGCACGGAGGGGCGTTTGCCTTTCGAAAACTGTGCGGAGCCATGGATGGCGGAGCCCAAGCGTACAGGGACGTATTTACAGCGTGTTTTGGAAAGGCAAATTCCCCTCCCCAAAACACCCATGGCCGAAGTCCTCGAGATACAGGAGCAAACGGCCAAGAACAGTCTTACAACATTTCGATAGCCATGGCCGTAGCTTCACCGCCACCGATACACAGCGCTGCGACGCCTTTCTTCTTGCCGTAACGCTGCAGGGCGTACATCAGGGTGACCAGCAGACGGGAGCCGGTGGAGCCGACAGGATGGCCCTGGGCGCACGCGCCGCCGTGGATGTTGACCTTCTCCGGGTCCAGACCCAGCTCGCGGATCGGCATCATTGCGACCATGGCGAAGGCTTCGTTGATCTCGAACAGATCGACGTCTTCCTTGCTCCAACCTGTTTTGGAGAACAGTGTTTCGATCGCACCCACCGGCGCACAGGTGAACTCGGACGGGTGTTGAGACTGAGTGCTATGACCAACGATGCGGGCCAGCGGCTTAAGGCCGCGCTTCTCGGCTTCGGACTCACGCATCAGAACCAGCGCAGATGCGCCGTCGGAAATAGAAGACGCGTTGGCGGCAGTGACGGTGCCATCTTTGGCAAACGCCGGACGCAGACTCGGGATCTTCTCGATATTGGCGTTATGGGGCTGCTCATCGTCTTCCACAACCACGTCGCCTTTACGGGTCTTGACGGTAACCGGAACGATTTCGTCCTTAAGCAGGCCCTCGTCAATGGCTTTCTTGGCCCGGGTCAGAGAAGTGATGGCGTATTCATCCATTTCTTCCCGGGTGTAGCCCTTCTTGTCCGCCATTTCCTGAGCAAAGGCGCCCATCAGCCGGCCGGTTTCAGCGTCTTCCAGGCCGTCCAGGAACATATGATCCTGCGGCGCCTGGCCTGGCCCCATGCGGTAACCTTTGCGAACACCCTGGAGAACGTAAGGGGCGTTGGACATGCTTTCCATGCCGCCGGCAACCAGAATGTCGTTGCTGCCAGCCTTGATGATGTCGTGGGCAAACATGGCGGCTTTCATACCGGAACCGCACAGCTTGTTGATGGTGGTGGCGCCAGTGTTGTCCGGCAGGCCGGCCTTGCGCATGGCCTGACGGGCGGGGCCCTGCTTGAGACCAGCGGGCAGTACGTTGCCCATAACCACTTCCTGTACGTCTGCCGGCTGCAGGCCGGCGCGCTTCACGGCCTCGGCGATGGTGATGGCGCCCAGGTCCGGAGCGCTGACGTCGGCCAGACTGCCCTGGAAACCGCCCATGGGGGTGCGGACGCCGCTGACGATGACTACGTTATCTGTGCTCATAACTGAATCTCTCTGTTGGTTGTTTGGTAGGTTTGTCGGATTACGACTGTGTCGAATCCGACCTACTCTTTGCTTGTGGTTGAACCGGTGGTGGCGGATTACGGTTTATGCGCCGCTTCCAGATACTCCCTGGATTGCATCTCCAGCAACCGGGATTCGGTCCGCTCAAACTCAAAACCCAGGCGGCCACCGGCGTACAATTCGGTGATGGCGGCAGCGGCGGAGATGATGACCTTGACGTTACGGTCGTAAAACTCATCAATCATGTTAATAAAACGACGAGCCTGGTCGTCCTTTTCACCACCCAGCACCGGTACGTTGCTGATGATGATGGCGTGGAACTGACGCGCCAGTTCGATGTAGTCGTTCTGACTGCGGGGGCCGTCGCACACGTCTTTGAAATCGAACCAGACCACGTCATCCGCGTGGGCGATGGCGGGGATCTTGCGGCCGTTGATTTCCATGGATCTGCTGTGTTTGGCCGCTTCCACCGCCAGGGCATCGTAACTCTTGCGGAGACTGACGTCGGCTTCGTCGTCCAGCGGGAAGTGGTAGAGCTCGGCCTGTTCGAGCGTACGCAGGCGATAATCCACACCGCCGTCGACATTGACCACTTCGGTGTGTTTTTTCACAAGGTCAATGGCTGGCAGGAAGCGGGCGCGCTGCAGGCCGTCCTTGTAGAGTCCGTCGGGAACGATGTTGGACGTACAAACCAGGGTCACGCCGCGGCTGAACAGGCCGTCCATCAGGGTAGCCAGGATCATGGCGTCACCGATGTCGGAAACAAAGAATTCGTCGAAGCAGATCACCCGGGTTTCATCGGCGAACTTTTTTGACACCAGTTCCAGCGGGTTTTTCTCCCCTTTCAGGGATTTGAGTTCGTTGTGGACACGCTGCATAAAGCGGTGGAAGTGAACCCGCATTTTGCGATCAAACGGCAGTGACTCGTAGAAGGTGTCCATCAGGTAGGTCTTGCCACGACCCACCCCGCCCCAGAAATACAGCCCTTTGACCGGCTCTTCCTTACCCTTTTTCAGTTTTCTTCGCAGTTTTGCCAATCCTTTATGGCGTTCGCTTTCGGCTTCCACGAGTTTGTCGTACAGTGACTGCAAACGCTGGACGGCATCTTCCTGTGCCGGATCCCGAAGAAAATCCGGGCGTTCGAGATCCTGCTGGTAACGTTGCCAAGGGGTCATGTGGTCGGTCATCAAGCCTATTCCCGAAGTGTGGTCGTTCATTTACGGCGGCGCATTGTGGCCGATTTTGGGATTTTTCGCCACGTTAGTGCTGGCGCATGGCCTCTGATCCGGCGGCCAGGGCGCTCCTGGCTGAAGCAATACGACGATTGGCTCAGGCTGCATGGATGGGCGCAGGCGGCCTGGAACGTTATACTCCATTAACGGGCTGAGCTCTTAATACGTAAAAGGACGACACATCTTATGACGAACCTGATTCTGGCAGCGATTGCCGCATTGGTTGTTGGCATTGTCATTGGCGTACTGGTCGGTCGCTCGGGGCAGACTACGAATCTGCGTCAGCGCCGTGTCGAGCAACAGATTGAGGAGCTGCGTAGCGAATATACCCGCTACCAGGCCCAGGTGAATGAGCACTTTATGGAGTCGGCCCATCTGCTGCGCCGTTTCAATGATTCGTATCGCGATGTGAATCAGCACATGGCGCGGGGGGCGAACCGGCTGTGTAATGATGAGGACTGGATGAATGAGCTTGAGCGGGAGACGTCCCGTGCTCGTCTTGAGGATGTTCGCGAGGATGGCGTGGAGCCGCCTCGGGATTATGCGCCGAAGGCCGGTCCTGAGGAGAAGGGCACGCTGGCTGAGGACTTTGGGCTTAAGAAGGGCGACAAGCCTTCAACCTCTAAGGCCTGAATCTTTCGGTGAAGTGACTGGTTGGGCCTATCTTTCCAAAACACGCTCAAGCACATCCATGTGACGCTTGGGCTCCGCCATCCATGGCTCCGCACAGTTTTGGAAAGGGCCCCTCAACCAGTCACCCTGACTTTCGAGGTGCCTTCCCCACTACCTTTTAAACCGGGTTGTCGCAATCGATAAACTGGTGAACCACACCAAATTCTTTCTCCAACGCCTTACCCAGAGCCTGAACCCCATAACGTTCCGTTGCATGATGTCCGGCTGCGTAGTAGTGAATTCCACATTCCCGGGCGGTGTGGGTCGTCGGTTCTGAGATTTCACCACTGATATACGCATCCAGGCCGGCGTCCAGTGCCGCGTTGATGAAGCCTTGCGCCGCGCCGGTGCACCACCCTACCCGTTTGATTTCCGGTTTTCCTTCGCCCACCCACAGCGGTTCCCGGTGGAGCTTTTCGGCAATGAGCTGGCCGAACTGTTCGGGGCTGATGGCGTGTGGCAGTTCGCCTTCCCAGACCAGCCCGCCGAGGGGGCGCGGGTTTTCGATGCCCAGCACGTCGGCCAACTGTCGGTTGTTGCCGTATTCGGGATGGTCGTCCAGTGGCAGGTGGTAGGCGACGAGGCTGATGTCGTGGTCCAGGAGTTGTTTGATCCGCTGGCGTTTCATGCCTTGGATGCGCTGATCTTCACCTTTCCAGAAGTAGCCGTGGTGGACGAGGATCATGTCGGCGTTGGCTTCGATGGCGGCGTCGATGAGGGCTTTTGAGGCGGTA
The DNA here is from genome assembly GCF_050379435.1 of Marinobacter sp. DUT-3. Lineage (NCBI taxonomy): Bacteria > Pseudomonadati > Pseudomonadota > Gammaproteobacteria > Pseudomonadales > Marinobacteraceae > Marinobacter > Marinobacter sp. DUT-3. The sequence continues at coordinate 31,015 of NZ_JBNRMG010000001.1, read as the reverse complement.
ACGCCGGTGACGATGGTGTTAACGTCGTCTTTACCTTCGACCTGGAGGCCGTTTGGGCAGTAGTCCTGGAAGTTTTCAGGCTGGAGCCATTGTTCGATTGTTTTGAGAATCTCGTTGCGGTTTGCCATAGAACTCTCCGTCTGTCTGTAGACTTTGGAGTTATCGGCCAACAGGGAGGGGTGTTCCGGGAAACGCTACAAGCACATCCATGTGCGCTTGATCTCCGGCCATCCATGGCCTCCGACATTCCCGGAACACCCCTCCCTGTAGGCCTTGATCCAGCATGGGTGCTTTACAGGGCTTTAATGCCTTCAATCAGGGCATCGTTCTGCTGAGCGGTGCCAATTGTGATTCGGAGGAAGTCACTGATTCTGGGCTTATTGAAGTGACGGACGATGATGCCCTGCTCTCTCAGGCCTTTTGCCAATGCTTCGCCGGCCTGAGTTTTGTGGCGGGCGAAGATGAAGTTGGCTTTTGACGGTAGCACCTCGAAACCCAGATCTTCCAGCGCGCTGGTGACTCGTTCGCGTTCCGAGATAACGCCATCACAGCATTTCCGGAACCAGGCTTCGTCTTCGTAGGCGGCTTTTGCGCCGGCGAGGGCCAGGCGGTCCAGGGGGTAGCTGTTGAAGCTGTTTTTGACGCGGTTGAGGGCCTCGATGAGGTCCGGGTGCCCTACTGCAAAGCCGACACGCAAGCCGGCCAGTGAGCGGGCCTTGGACAGGGTCTGGGTCACCAACAGGTTCGGGTATTGATCGACCAGCGCTATGGTGCTTTCGCCGCCGAAATCGATGTAGGCCTCGTCTACTACGACTACGCGGTCAGGGTTGGCCTGCAGGATAGCTTCTACATGCTCCAAACCGAGGTAACGCCCGGTCGGCGCATTCGGGTTCGGGAAGATGACGCCGCCGTTGGGTTGTTTGTAGTCGGCCGGGTTGATTTCGAAGGTGTCGGTCAGGCGAACGGTTTTGCCTTCGATGTTGTAGAGGCCGCAGTACACCGGGTAGAAGCTGTAGGTGACGTCCGGAAACAGGACCGGTTCGCCGTGCTGGAACAGGCCGTAGAAGATGTGCGCCAGGACTTCGTCGGAGCCGTTGCCGAGGAAGACTTGCTCGGGTTTGACGTTGTGGTAGCCGGCGATGGTCTGGCGCAGGCTTTCGCCTTCCGGATCCGGGTACAGGCGCAGGCTGTCGTTCAGTTCGGCCTGGATGGCGTCGATGACTTTGGGTGACGGGCCGAAGGGGTTTTCGTTGGTGTTCAGTTTCACCAGGTTGGCCATCTTCGGCTGCTCGCCCGGTACATAAGGCACCAGGTCGTTGACCAGTGGGCTCCAGAATTTACTCATTTCTGTTTTTACTCCGTGCAGGCGGTCGGCGGGTAGGGCTTCCAAAAAACCGCTACGAGCACATCCATGTGCGCTTCTCTCAGGCCATCCTTGGCCTTCGAAATTTTTTGGAAGCCCTACCCGCCGACCTTGCAAACTTGGGCAATAGCATCATGTAGGTCGGGTTAGCGCAGCGTAACCCGACAAACCAACTCAATCTTTAACCCGATATTCCGCCGACCGGGCGTGGGCCGTTAACCCCTCACCCCGTGCCAACACCGACGCCACGCGCCCCATTCGATCCGCCCCTTCGGCGCTGAAACCAATGATGGACGAGCGCTTCTGGAAGTCATAAACCCCCAGCGGCGAGGAGAACCGTGCCGTGCCGCTGGTCGGCAACACGTGGTTCGGGCCGGCGCAGTAGTCGCCGAGGGCTTCGGCGGTGTAGCGGCCCATGAAGATGGCGCCGGCGTGGCGGATTTCTTCCACCAGGGCCTCGGGGTCTTCAACGGAGAGCTCCAGGTGTTCCGGGGCAATCCGGTTGGAGACTCTGGCGGCTTCGCTGAGGTCGGCGACCTGGATCAGCGCGGCGCGGTCGGTCATGGAGGTACGGATGATGTCTGCGCGCTCCATGGTCGGCAGCAGTTTGTTGATGCTGGCTTCGACCGCGTCCAGAAATTCTGCATCCGGGCTGATCAGGATGGACTGGGCCTGTTCGTCGTGTTCGGCCTGGGAGAACAGATCCATGGCGATCCAGTCGGGATCGGTTTTGCCGTCGCAGATAACAAGAATTTCCGACGGACCGGCGATCATGTCGATGCCGACAGTACCGAAGACTTCGCGTTTGGCAGTGGCCACAAAGATATTACCCGGGCCGACGATCTTGTCGACGGCGGGAATGGTTTCCGTGCCGTAGGCCAGAGCCGCAACCGCCTGCGCGCCACCGACAGTGAATACGCGGTCGACGCCGGCAATGGCTGCGGACGCCAGCACCATGTCGTTCACTACACCATCCGGTGTCGGAACGACCATGATCACCTCGCTTACACCCGCAACCTTGGCCGGAATGGCGTTCATCAGCACGGAAGACGGATAGGCAGCCTTGCCACCCGGAACATACAGGCCTGCACGATCCAGCGGTGTCACTTTCTGGCCAAGCACCGTGCCGTCTTCGTCCTCGTACTGCCAGGACTTCTGATTCTGGTGTTCGTGATAACTCCGCACCCGCTCGGCGGCCTTTTCCAGGGCTACACGTTGGTCTTCCGGTATGGCACCCAACGCCTTTTGCAGTCTGCTCTGGTCCATTTCCAGCTCGGAAACGCTGCCGACCTTCAGACGATCAAACTTCTCGGTAAATTCCAGAACCGCCTGGTCACCGCGGGTTTTCACTTCATGCAGGATATGACGCACCGACTCATTCACCTGATGATCCACGCTATCGTCCCAGGCCAGCAGTTTGGCCAGTGCGCTGTCAAAGTCACTTTGGGAGGCGTTTAGTCGTTTGATGTTCACAGTCATGAATCAAATCCTGTATGGATTAACGGCTTACAGATGCTGAATCGCCACGATGGCTCGGGAGCCGGTCGGGAAGGGCTTCCCAAAACTGTGCGGAGCCATGGATGGCGGAGCCCAAGCGCCACATGGATGTGCTTGAGCGTGTTTTGGGAAGCCCTTCCCGACCGGATCTTACACCTAGTCCTGTCGGCGCTTGTCCACGGCAGCGGACATTTTTTCAATTATGGGGTTAATGCGCTCGTGTTTCATCTTCATGGACGCGCGATTAACCACCAACCGGCTGCTGATGTGTTCGATCAAATCTCTCGGCTCCAGGCCATTGGCCTTCAGCGTGTTGCCGGTATCAACGATATCGACAATTTCGTCCGCCAGATTAAGAATCGGAGCCAACTCCATCGCACCGTATAGTTTGATGATATCTGCCTGCCGTCCCTGCGCCGAGTAATAGCGGCGGGCCAGGTTAACGAACTTGGTAGCGACACGAATGCGCCCCGCCGGGGCCGGCTTATCCTTGGGGCCGGCGGTCATCAGACGGCAGCGGGAAATGTTCAGATCCAGCGGCTCGTACAGGCCGTCACCACCGTGCTCCATCAGGACATCCTTGCCGGTTACCCCGAGATCCGCCCCGCCGTACTGCACATAGGTCGGAACATCGGTGGCGCGAATAATCAGCACCCGCACATTGGGATCGGTGGTGGGAAACACCAGCTTGCGGGATTTCTTGATGTCGTCAACCAGCTCAATGCCTGCTTCCGCAAGCAATGGCAGGGTTTCATCGAGGATTCGCCCCTTCGACAATGCGATGGTGATGGAGTCGGTCATGTGTCCTTCCGGTTTCTGATCCGTGTCGATCATGCTGGCAGACGGCGGATACTGGCGCCCAGCAGCTGCAGTTTCTCTTCAATACACTCGTAGCCACGGTCAATGTGGTAGATGCGATCCACAATGGTGTCGCCATCCGCCATCAGACCGGCAATAACCAGGCTGGCAGAGGCGCGCAGGTCGGTCGCCATCACCGGTGCTCCGGTCAGGTACTCAACGCCCTTGATGATCGCCGCGTTGCCCTCGAGGGTGATGTCCGCGCCCATTCGGCTCAGTTCATCCAGGTGCATGAAGCGGTTCTCAAACACCGTTTCCACGATAGTGCCGGTACCTTCCGCGACGGCGTTCATGGCCGCGAACTGGGCCTGCATGTCTGTCGGAAATGCTGGATACGGCGCTGTGCGCAGGCTCACCGCTTTCGGGCGGTTGCCTTTCATATCCAGCTCGATCCAGTCTTTGCCGGTGGTGATGTGCGCCCCGGCTTCTTCCAGCTTTAGCAGCACCGCTTCCAGCAGGTCTTCACGGGTATCTTTCAGTTTCACCCGGCCACCGGTCGCGGCTGCGGCCACCAGATAGGTGCCGGTTTCCACGCGGTCAGGCAGTACGTCGTAGTGGCAGCCGTGCAGGCGCTCCACGCCGTTGATTTCGATGGTCGCGGTGCCATGGCCCTTGATGTCTGCGCCCATGGCAATCAGGCATTCAGCCAGATCCACCACTTCCGGTTCGCGCGCGGCGTTTTCCAGGATGGTTTTGCCGTCCGCCAGGGCCGCAGCCATCATCAGGTTTTCGGTACCGGTGACGGTCACGGTATCGAGAAAGATGTGGGCGCCCTTCAGGCGACCATTGGTCTTGGCCTTGATGTAACCGTTTTCCACCTTCACTTCCGCGCCCATCATTTCCAGGCCGTGGATGTGCAGGTTCACCGGCCGGCTGCCGATGGCACAACCGCCCGGTAACGATACTTCCGCCTCACCGAAATGCGCCACCAGCGGACCCAGCACCAGGATGGACGCCCGCATGGTCTTGACCAGTTCGTAGGGCGCATGGAAATGCTTGATGGTGTTGGCGTGAACTTCCACGCTCATTTTTTCATCAATCAGCAATTCCACGCCCATGCGGCCCAGCAGCTCGATCATGGTGGTGATGTCATTCAGGTGCGGCAGGTTACCCACGGTGACCGGCTCGTCCGCCAGCAGGGTGGCAGCCAGTATGGGCAGTGCGGCGTTCTTGGCGCCGGAAATCCGGATTTCACCATTCAGGGGCTTACGGCCCCTGATCAGAAGTTTGTCCACAATAGTCTTCCTGTTATTGGCGGGCAGCTATCAGCCCTGGCGCGCGGCCCACTCAGCCGGGGTAAATGCTTTCGGATGCAGGGCGTGTATGGTGCCATCCATGATGTGCTGGAAAAGCACCTTGTTGATCATTTGCTGCCGTTTGATGGTTGGCAGGCCTTCAAAAACCTCCCCTACCACGACAACCATATAATGGGTGCCATCGACCTGAACCTGCACGTCGCAATCCGGCAGGGCCTGCTTTACCAGTTCAGTAACTTCGGCGGCTTCCATAGAAAATCCTCGGGTGTTTATAAATCAGGGGCGAGATTGTAACCAATTACGCGGCCCGGGTCAGCCAGCAACGAATGACAGAATGGAGAGAGTCAACGGTAGGGGGCAACAGAGACAGGTATCAGGCGACGCCCGATCGAAAACCCGGCAATTGTTCTTCCAGGTTGCTCAGGGCTGCCAGTGAGTTCAACCGGTCACTGACGCCACTGAACGACAGGGCAAGCCCCTGGCTCCCGGCGAGCCGCTGCCAGCAAAGCAACAGGGACAACACCACGCTGTGTGCCGTTTCCATGGCGCTCAGGTTCACGGTCAGATCGCCGGTGGCGGACCGGATCAGCGTCTCACCCTGCTTTCTGGTTGCCAGCACGGTGAGCGGGTCAATCGTCCCGCTCACCGCCAGGGTATCGCCGCGGAGTTCTACCCGGGCGGCTGAACTCATGAATTATCCACTTCGTCTTCGAGGTTGAGGGCTTCCACTGCACTGTCCCAGCCATTGATCACAGCCTGGACTTTCCCCGCATTCTTTTCCATTTCCTGGGCGAAACGGTCACGGAAAGCCAGCCCGATATTGATACCCTCAACGATGATGTTTTCCATCATCCAACGCCCGTCGCCGTTCATGTACATGGAGTAGGTCACCGGATAACGGTTGCCGCCGGCGGTCTGCACTTCCATCTGGACAGAAGCACGCTCACTGTTATTGGCATTGATTTCGGCGCCCAGGACTTCGATAGAGAAGTCATCCGCACTCACCAACGCCTGGGCGTAACTGTCGAACAGGCTGCGCTTGAATTTCTCAACGAATTCATCCCGCTGCTCAGGAGAAGTCTGGCGTGCGTACCGGCCCATCACCCGGGCCGCGATGCGGCGAAAGTCCACGAACTCCCGCAGTTCCTGATCCATACTGCTATAGAAGGCTTCGGGGTCTGTGTCATACAGCCCTTTTTCTGCGTTCAGCTTGTCTACCAGGCGCTGAGTGTTTTCGTCCACATACTTTGCCAGGTCTTCCTCCTGGCCGGCGTGAGCGGGAAGCACCAGGGCCGCCATTACGAAAGCAACAAAGAGCATGCTGCGTCTGATCAATACCATGTCTTTCTCCTGTAACGTTTCAGATCCTTGTATCCCCACCCCTTCATCACTCGTACTATTTGCCGGAGGCAAAATTGGTGATCAGGCGCTCAAGATTCATGGCTGACTGGGTTGAATAAAAGCTGTCGCCGGGTTTCAGGGAGTCCATGTCGCCACCGATCGAAATATCAATGTACTGATCCCCGAGTAACCCGGATGTACGTATTACTGCGGAACTGTCCGCCGGAATATTGTCCACGTCTGCATCTATTGCCAGCTCCACCCTGGCCTGGAAAGTCTCCCTGTCCAGGGTCACGCTGCGCACCGAGCCCACCGTGACACCCGCCATGGCGACCTTGCCCCTGCGCGAAATCCCGCCAACATCATTGAAGCTGGCGTACAGGGTGTACGTGTCGCCCGCGTTCTTGGTTGACAGCCCGCTCACCTGCAACGCCAGGACTAATATCGCGGCGAGCCCCGCTATGATGAACAGGCCGGTGATGATTTCCGTGGTTCTCTGCGCCATTTCCGGCTCCCGATTAAGTTCTGGTCAATTCTGCTGTACTCGCACCGACAATCCGGGTCAGAAATCCCCGAACATGACGGCAGTAAGCACAAAATCCAGGCCAAGCACGGCCAACGATGAATACACAACGGTTTTGGTGGTGGCCGAACTGATCCCCGCGGAGGTCGGCACGCAATCGTAACCCTGGTAGACCGCAATCCAGGTACAGACAAATCCGAAAACCACCGTTTTCACCACGCCGTTCAGCACGTCATCCACAAAGCTGACCGATGACTGCATATTACCCCAGAACGCACCCTCGAAAACGCCTAGCCATTCGACGCTCACCAGCATACCGCCCCAGATACCCACCACTGAAAAGATCACAGCCAGGATCGGCATCGCGATAAAGCCGGCCCACAGCCTGGGGGCAATCACCCGCCTGAGGGGATCCACCCCCATCATTTCCATACTGGACAGCTGCTCTGTGGCCTTCATCAGGCCGATTTCAGCGGTCAATGCCGAGCCGGCCCGACCGGCAAACAGTAGCGCCGTCACGACCGGACCCAGCTCACGCACCAGTGTCAGCGCGATCATCTGGCCCACAGCGGCTTCGGAGCCGTAGTCACTGAGGATGGTATAACCCTGCAGCCCCAGCACCATGCCGATAAACAGCCCCGACACCACAACAATCGCCAGGGACAATACCCCCACGGCATATAGCTGACGCACCAGTAACGGGAACCCCACCGAGGGCTTCGGCACTCCGGCCAGGGCGCCACCCAGGAAACGGCCGGCGCGGCCCACTGCGGCAACGGTATCAAGCCCCAGGCGGCCAAGCGCGGCAATCCGATCCATCATCTGGAGCCTCCGGAAATTCCCCAGTCGGTCGCGGCATCCGCAGCCGGATAGTGAAACGGCACGGGGCCATCCGGTTGACCCTGCAGGAACTGCTGCACCTGTTCGGACGGGTGCTGCCTGAGCTCATCGGGAGTCCCCTCGCCGATCACCTGGCCGTCGGCGATGATACAGGCGTAGTGGCAGATGCTGAGGGATTCCGGCACGTCGTGGGATACCAGCACACTGGTCAGGCCCATGGAACTGTTGAGATCGCGGATCAGCTTAACCAGCACGCCCATGGCGATCGGATCCTGCCCGGCAAAGGGCTCGTCATACATGATCAGTTCCGGATCCAGGGCGATACTGCGGGCGAGCGCCACCCGGCGCGTCATGCCTCCGGACAGCTCTGAGGGCATCAGGTTCCTCGCACCCCGGAGACCGACAGCTTCCAGCTTCATCAGCACGATATCCCGGATCATGTCTTCCGGCAGCGAGGTGTGTACCCGCAGGGGAAAGGCGACGTTTTCAAATACGCTCAGATCGGTGAACAGCGCGCCGCTCTGGAACAGCATGCCCATCTTTTCCCGCAGGGTGTACAGGGCCTTGCGTTTGAGACCGGGCACATTCTCACCGGCCACGGTAATGGCGCCGGAGTCGGGTTTGAGCTGGCCGCCGATCAGCCGCAGCAGCGTGGTCTTGCCGGTTCCGCTCGGCCCCATGATGGCAGTGATCCTGCCGCGGGGGATATCGAGGGTAACGCCATCGAAAATGCGCCGCCCCGAGCGGGTGAACACCACGTCCCTCAATGTTATGTATGCGTCCGAAGCCATAACCCATCCCTATCAAACAGGGGCCTACATTATGCGAACCCGGTTGGAAGCTCAATCCGTCCTTCACAAAATGTCCTGATCGCAATGATCAGTTTCCTTCAACAAGGCCCTGCAGCCTCGTGAAGTGATATACTCTCGCCAATTCATTCAGTGTCCCCAATGACGACAAGGTGCGAGCCGAAAACATCATGAGCGACAGCAACAAGTCCACAGCCGACATCAATCAGACCTTCCGGGACTCGGCGCTCCGGGCCATTGAAATCGAGAAGGACGCCATTGCCGCCCTTTCGGACCGCATCGATGATCACTTCATCCGCGCCTGCGAGGTCATCATGGCGTGCAAGGGGCGCGTGGTGGTTACCGGCATGGGAAAATCCGGCCATATCGGCAACAAGATTGCCGCCACCCTGGCCAGCACCGGCACCCCGTCTTTTTTTGTGCACCCCGGCGAGGCCAGCCATGGCGACCTGGGTATGATTACCGGCCAGGATGTGGTGCTCGCCATCTCCAACAGTGGCAATACCAGTGAGGTGGTCACGATTCTACCGCTGCTGCGCCGTATGGGAGCGCCCCTGATCAGCATGACGGGCAACGCGGATTCCACCCTGGCAAAGGAAGCGGTGGCAAATCTGGACGTCAGCGTGACCCTGGAGGCCTGCCCCCTGGGGCTGGCGCCCACGTCCAGCACCACCGCCACCCTGGTGATGGGGGATGCCCTGGCGGTCGCACTGCTGGAAGCCCGGGGCTTCAGCGCTGAAGATTTTGCGTTTTCCCACCCGGGTGGCAGCCTGGGCCGCCGCCTGCTGCTGCGGGTTTCCGACATCATGCACACCGGTGACCGCATTCCCCGGGTAACCGGCGACACCCCCCTGAGCGGTGCACTGCTTGAAATGTCCCGCAAGGGCCTGGGCATGACCACTGTAGTGGATGCGGACGGCAACATGACAGGCGTGTTCACCGACGGCGACTTGCGCCGCACGCTGGACAAATCCTTTGACGTTCACACCACCCCCATTCACCAGGTGATGACCCACAACGGCAAGACCATCCAGGCCGACCATCTGGCCGCGGAGGCGCTGAATATCATGGAAGAGATGAAGATCAACGCCCTGCCTGTCACCGATGAGAACGGTCAACTGGTCGGCGCGATCAACATGCACGACCTGCTCCGCGCCGGCGTAATCTGAGGAGCCAACGGATGACAGACACCCTGCGCCCGCAGTGGCCCGCACGCATTCTCGACAAGGCCGCCGGCATTCACCTGCTGGCCCTGGATGTCGATGGCATCATGACCGATGGCAAGCTGTTTTTCAGTGCCACCGGCGATGAAATGAAGGGCTTCAATATTCTGGACGGACTTGGCCTCAAACAGGTCATGGCCGCGGGCATGACCGTTGCCGTAATTACCGGGCGCACGTCGCCGCTGACCGAGAAGCGTATGAAGGATCTTGGCATTCCGCACCTGATGCAGGGCCGCGAAGACAAGAAAGTGGCGCTGCAAGAGCTGGTGGACACGCTGGGGGTAGCTGCGGAAAGCATCGCCTATATGGGAGACGACCTGCCGGATCTGCCGGCCATCCGTTTCGCCGGCCTCGGTATCACAGTACCTAATGGCTATTGGCTGGTCCGCGAACACGCGGACGTATGCACATCGGTTGCCGGCGGCAGTGGCGCGGTGCGCGAGGTGTGCGATCTGCTGCTGACCGCGCGCGGCAAGCTTGACTCCACCCTGGCAAGCTACACCCAGGCCGACTGAAGGATCCCGTCACCATGAGAGGCAACCTGCTTTCGACCCTGCTGCTGGCTGACCGCCCCGTGCTTAGAACCCTTGCGCTCGGCTGTACCGCTGTAGCCCTGGTAGTGATGATGTGGCAGAGTGACGACCCTCAGGAACCGGTGGAGGCCGCAGCCCTGAGGGGGCAGTCCGAACCCGATGGTTTTGTGGTCAACGGTCGATACCGCTCGTTTGATGACACCGGAAGACTGACCGTGTGGTTTGAAAGCCCACGCATTGAACAGTTTGAATCCGACAACAAGGCGATCATGGCGTCCCCCAGGGCACGATTATACAGCGAGGGCGAAGAAGAGCCCTGGCGCCTGAGCTCGGATAGCGGAACCTTCCTGGAAACGGAGGGCCTGCTACTTCTGGAGGACAATGTCGAAGTGATTCGTCATACCAGCGATAACCGGCAGGGCACCCTGACGACTTCCAGACTGACGCTGGACAACGAAAGCCGCACAGTCTACACAGACGCACCGGTGAAACTGACCGACTCCTTCAGCGTTACCCGGGCCATCGGCATGAAGGCGTGGATTGATGACCGCATACTCGAACTTAACTCACAGGTGGAAGGACGCTATGAGCCTGGCCAACAAGCCAATCCGTAAATTGACCGCCGCGCTGGCCGCCTTGCTGGTTGCCGGATCCGCTGCTGCTTTCAACCTGGATTCCGACACCCCGATCACTGTCAACGCGGACAACGCGCGGCTGGACGACAGCAAGGGCGTTGCCACCTACACCGGTGATGTCATCCTGACCCAGGACGCTACCGAGCTTACCGCCGACAAGGTGATCCTGTACCGGGACGAGAACGGCCTCCGGCGTATCGAGGCAACCGGCCGGCCCGCCCATTACCGGCAACCCGCCCGGGATGGTCAGGGTGAAACCGATGCCCGCGCCCTCAATATCACCTATTCCGCTCCGGAGAGCCGGCTGACGTTCGAACGCGAAGCGGAAATCGAACAGAACGGCAACCTGTTCCGTGGCGACATCATTCATTATGATAGCGTCGATCGGGTAGTTACCGCCGAAGGTGCTGCAGAAGAAACCAACGGCAGTGGCCGTGTTGAAATGGTTATCCAGCCACGCAACAGCCAAAACAGACAGGATTCGGATGGCAGTTCTCAGGGCCAGTAATCTGGCGAAAAGCTACAAGCAAAAGAAAGTGGTCCTTGACGTCTCCCTGGAGATCCGCAGCGGCGAAATCGTTGGCCTTCTGGGTCCCAACGGGGCCGGCAAGACCACCTGCTTCTACATGATCGTGGGTCTGGTGCCGGCGGATAATGGCCGCATCACCATCGACAGCCAGGACATCACTCCGCTGCCCATGCATGGCCGGGCGCGCAGAGGCATTGGTTACCTACCCCAGGAAGCGTCGGTGTTCCGCAAGCTGACGGTGCGGGACAACATCATGGCCATCCTGGAAACCCGCAAGGAACTCAAGCGGACCGATCGCGAGAGCAAGGTGGAAGAGTTGCTGGAGGAGTTTCACATTACCCACATCCGTGACAGCGTTGGTATGGCGCTGTCCGGCGGTGAGCGGCGGCGGGTGGAAATTGCCCGGGCACTGGCCATGGAGCCGGCGTTTATCCTGCTGGACGAACCGTTTGCCGGTGTTGATCCGATTTCAGTCAGCGATATCAAGCAGATAATCCGCCACCTGCGGGACAAGGGCATCGGCGTTCTGATCACCGACCACAACGTGCGTGAAACCCTGGATATCTGTGAGAATGCCTACATTGTGTCGGGCGGCCACATCATTGCCTCCGGCAATTCCGAGGAAATCCTGGCCAACCAGCAGGTGAAAGAGGTTTACCTTGGCAATGAATTCCGACTTTGACGTAACGCATATTCCGACACCGCCGTCTTCATGACCCAATTGTCATGTTGGTGACAAGCAAGTACACTCGGCAAAGAACTTGCTTGGTCTGGCAAGTAGCCAGCATACAACGAATTTTTTTGCAATCACCCGTTAAGACGGTGCTATTGAGTCACGGATCCTGAACCATGGTTATGAAAGCGTCATTACAGTTAAAACTGGGTCAGAGCCTGACCATGACGCCCCAGTTGCAGCAGGCGATCAAGCTTCTGCAACTCTCCACACTGGACCTGCAGCAGGAAATCCAGCAGGCGCTGGACTCGAACCCCATGCTGGAAACGTCGGAAGATGACGACGCGCCCGACGCCAACGAATCCGGGCAGGACAACGAGGAGTCGGCCAAGGCCGAGGAAACCGCTTCAGCGGCGGAATCCGCCACCGACTGGGATGAATCCGAGAATGGCCCCGACTGGTCGTCGGAGAACGACATTCCCGACAACATCCCCGATGACCTGCCGGTAGACACCGCCTGGGATGACATCTACCAGTCCGCGCCAGCACCGGCGGCCCGCAACGACGACGAAAACGACAGCGACTTCGAAACCCGCAACTCCCCGACGGAAACCCTTCAGGACCATCTCGAATGGCAGCTGAACCTGACGCCTCTCAGCGAACGGGACCAGGCCATCGCCCACGCCCTGATGGACGCGGTAGACGAACGCGGATACCTGACTACCTCCATTGAGGAAATCCATTCCGGACTGGTTGACGACACGGAAGACGACCCGCTGGAACTGGATGAAGTGGAGGCCGTGCTGCACCGCCTGCAACACTTTGATCCTCCCGGCGTCTTTGCCCGTGACCTGCAGGGGTGCCTGCTGATCCAGCTGAACCAGTTGCCCCCGGACACCCCCTGGCTGGCCCAGGCGCGACTGGTTATCACCCATTACATCAACCTTCTGGGCAACCGGGATTACGCGCAACTGCTGCGCCGCAGCCGCCTGAAGGAAGACCAGCTGCGGGAAGTGCTGGCGCTGATCACCAGCCTCAACCCGCGCCCGGGCGATTCGGTGGACCGGGCGGAGCCGGACTATGTCATTCCCGACGTGATGGTTCGCAAGCATAACGGGCGCTGGCGTGTTGAACTCAATCCGGACATTGCGCCACGAATCCGGGTCAATGCCAGCTATGCCTCCCTGATCAAGCGCGCGGACAGCAGTGCCGACAACACCTACCTGAGAGATCAGCTGCAGGAAGCCAAATGGTTCATCAAGAGCCTGCAGAGCCGGAACGAAACCCTGCTCAAGGTGGCAACCCGCATTGTCGAGCACCAGCAGGGATTTCTGGATCATGGCGAGGAAGCCATGAAGCCGCTGATCCTCTCGGACATAGCCCAGGCCGTGGAAATGCATGAGTCCACCATTTCCCGGGTGACCACACAGAAATACATGCACACCCCCCGTGGCATCTTCGAACTGAAGTACTTTTTCTCCAGCCATGTCAGCACCGATGAGGGCGGAGAGTGTTCCTCAACCGCGATCCGTGCCATGATCAAGAAACTGATTGCGTCAGAAACTCCGAAAAAGCCATTGAGCGATAGCAAAATTGCAGCCATGCTAGGAGAACAGGGCATCAAGGTAGCCAGGCGGACCGTAGCCAAATATCGGGAGGCTATGCACATTCCGCCATCCAACGAACGAAAACGGCTGGTTTGACCCGACAGGATCCGCCGGCGTGAACAGCGCTGGCACACCGTCAGCCCTTAACAGGGGCCGGCAAGATGACGACAGGAGACGCCTATGCAACTCAATATTTCAGGCCACCATGTAGAATTGACCCCCGCACTGAAAGATTACGTATCAGGCAAGTTTGAAAAGCTCGAGCGCCATTTTGACCACATCAGCAACTGCCAGGTAACGCTTGAGGTGGAGAAGGTACGGCAGATGGCGGAGGCGACACTCCATGTGATTGGCGGTGAGATTCACGCAAAGGCGGAAAACGATGACATGTACGCAGCGATTGATTCGCTGATTGACAAGCTGGACCGTCAGATTCTCAAGCACAAGGAAAAGAACGTCGATCGTATGCATGGTAACGGCGCCCGTTAAGGCGCTGTTTTCCAGGCATTCAAAACAATCGAGCTGCGGCATGGGTTAACATGCCGCAGCCTTTTTTTTACGGAATTGCAGTCGATCCATGAGCGACACATCCCTGACTATAGAAAACATACTTGCACCGGAGCTGACCCTTTGCCGGGTAGCTGCGTCCAGCAAGAAACGCGTTCTGGAATTCATTGCCGAGGAGGTAAATCAGCAGGACGCCTCCCTCAGTGAGACCCAGATCTTCAACAACCTGATCTCACGGGAGCGGTTGGGAAGTACCGGCATCGGCCAGGGGATCGCTATCCCTCATTGCCGCCTGGACGGCCTGGACCGAGTGGTAGGCGTGCTGTTTACGCTGGAAGAAGGCGTGGGCTTTGACGCCATTGACAATCAGCCGGTGGACCTGGTGTTTGCCCTGATTGTTCCCAAGGAAGCCACCAGCGAACACCTGGAACTGCTCAGCCAGCTGGCGGAGAAGTTCAACGATCGCGGATTTTGCGATCAACTGCGGCAGTGTACCGATGCCCAGTCTCTTTACAGCCGCATGCTGGACAGTAACGGCTGATATTTTACTGACCGGAGGCAAACAGGCGATGAAACTGATTATTGTCAGTGGCAGGTCGGGCTCAGGGAAAAGTACGGCGCTGCATGTACTGGAAGACCTTGGTTTTTACTGTATTGATAACCTGCCCATTGGCCTGCTCTTCCCCCTGACCAAGGAAGCCGCCAGCCACAGCGACACTCCCGGTCGCCTGAAGAAGATGGCGGTCAGCATTGATGCCCGCAACCTGGCGGGTGAACTGACCAATTTCGAAGCCATTTACCGCCAACTCCAGAATACCGGCGTGACCGTCGAGATCATTTACCTGGACGCGGACGAACAATCCCTGCTTCAGCGTTTCCATGCCACCCGGCGCAAGCACCCGCTGAGCGACGACAAGACCTCGCTCCGTGAGGCCATCAGCAACGAGAAAAAACTGCTGGAACCGCTGTCCAAACTGGCCGACCTGTACATCGACACCACCGGTATGTCCATGTATGAGTTACGTGACATGGTCAAACAACGGATCGTCGGTCGCAAGGAGCAGGAACTGGCGCTGCTGTTCCAGTCGTTCGGGTTCAAGCACGGCGTGCCACTGGACTCTGACTACGTCTTCGACGTGCGCTGCCTGCCCAACCCTTACTGGGACACAAGCCTGCGACAGTTTGTCGGCACTGACCAACCGGTCATCGATTTCCTGGAAAAGGAACCACTGACCCGCAAGATGGTCGAGGACCTGACCACGTTCCTGGAAAGCTGGCTTCCTACCTTCGCTGACAGCAACCGAAGCTATATGACCATCTCCATCGGCTGCACCGGCGGCCAGCATCGCTCCGTCTACGTCTGCGAACAACTTGGCCAGCATTTCCGCCAGAAGTACAGCAACGTTCAGGTGCGCCACACGGAACTGCCGCACCTGCAACCCCGGGACCCAGCGTAACCTGCTTATGATTCGCCGAAACATCACCATTATCAACAAGCTGGGGTTGCACGCACGGGCAACCGCCAAGCTGGTTGCAACGGCGTCCGCTTACCAAAGTACCGTGAGAATCTGCGGCAAGGGCCGTGAGGTTGATGCCAAGAATATCATGCAGGTCATGATGTTGGCGGCCAGCAAGGGAACGGAAGTAGAGCTGATTGCAGACGGCGAGGACGAACAACAGGCCATTGAAGCCCTGGCCGAGCTAATCAATGACTATTTTGGCGAAGGCGAGTAAGGCCCCGTCTCGCTCGCCGGGCGGTTTTCTTCGACATTCACCTACAACTCTTTCTCACCTGTACCGCCTAACTCCGCTATAATACGGGGGTTTTCTGACTGTGGGTGATTCATGACCGATATTCTGGAAAAAAGCCAGGCCCGCCAGCGCCTTCGCTCCCTCAGCGAAGCGTTGGACAGTGGTGCGCTGAAACAGGTTGCACGCATCCTGAATGGCGGCCTGAGCCCCAGTGATATTGCTCACCTGCTGGAATCGTCACCGCCCCGCCAGCGGGCTCTGCTGTGGAACCTGGTCGATAAGCAGCTTGAAGGGGAGGTTCTCCAATACCTCAGCGATGACATCCGGGGCTACTTCCTCAGCCAGCTTAATGCCCAGGAACTGGCGGACATCCTGGAAGATTTCGAGTCGGATGACCTGGCCGACTTGCTGCAGCAGCTGCCGGATACCGTCATCCAGGAAGTCCTGGATACCATGGACGAGCAGGACCGGCAGCGGGTAGAGGAAGTTCTGTCCTACCCGGAGGACACCGCTGGCGGCCTGATGAACACGGACACCATCACGGTGCGCCCGGACATCAGCATCGATGTGGTATTACGCTACCTGCGCAGGCACCGCAACCTGCCGCCAATGACCGACAGTCTGATCGTGGTGAGCCGGCGGGATGAATTCATTGGTATGCTCCCGATCACCAAGATGCTGGTCTCCAATCCGGCGGCGACGGTGCGGGAAGTGATGGACACTGACATTGAACCCATTCCGGTGCTGTTGTCGGACACCAAGGTTGCCACCCTGTTTGAGCGCTACGACCTGATTTCCGCGCCGGTAGTGAATGAGGATGGTCGCCTGCTGGGCCGTATCACCATCGATGACGTGGTAGACGTTATCCGCGAGGACGCAGACCATTCGCTGATGAGCATGGCCGGTCTGGATGAGGACGAGGATACGTTCGCGCCAATCCTTAAAACGACCCGGCGCCGGGCCATCTGGCTGGGCATCAACCTGATTACCGCGTTCATTGCGTCCGGCGTTATCGGCATTTTTGAGGACACCATCGCCAAGGTGGTTGCACTGGCGGTGTTGATGCCCATTGTCGCCAGCATGGGCGGCATTGCCGGCAGCCAGACCCTGACTCTGGTGATCCGCGGCATGGCCGTGGGCCAGATCAGCGGCGTTAACGTCCGCTGGCTGCTGAACCGGGAGTTTGTGGTGGGCATGCTCAACGGCGTGCTCTGGGCCGTGGTGGTTGCCACGGCCGCAACGCTCTGGTTCAAGGATGTGTTGATTGGGGGTATCATTGCCGCGGCGTTGATTATCAATCTGGTAGCCGCCGCCCTGGTGGGTACGGTCCTGCCGCTGTTTCTCAAATCCCGTAATATTGACCCGGCGCTGGCCGGCAGCGTGATTCTGACTACGGTTACGGATGTGGTGGGTTTCATGGCCTTTCTCGGGCTGGCTACCATCTTCTATGCATAAATCCCTGTCGGATTAGCGAAGCGTAATCCGACGAACAGGCAACATTATGAACGATCACCAAGACAACGACGCGCCGGAATACTCTGGCCCCAGCAAATCCCAGCTGAAGCGGGAAATGCACGCCCTTCAGGATCTCGGCAAACGCATGCTGGAGCTGAGCAATGACCAGCTCGAAACCCTGACCATCAGCGACACCCTGAGGGCTGCGATCGAGGAATCCCGCCGCATTCGCCAGAATGAGGCCAAGCGCCGGCACCTGCAGTTCATCGGCAAGGTGATCCGCCAGGAAGACGATCCGGATGCCCTGAAGCGGGCGATTGATGCATTCGACGCCGGCAGCGAGGAACACACCCGCCGCCACCACCTGGCGGAACGCTGGCGTGACCGCATGATCAGCGAGGGCGATTCAGCGGTGGGCGAATTCGTGAACTATTGCCCCGGCGCCGATATCCAGCACCTGCGCAACCTCGCGCGTAATGCCCGCAAGGACGCGGAAAAGCAGAAGAATACCGGACAGGCGAGAAAGCTGTTCCGGTACTTGCGGGAAGCGATTGACGACGTGGAGTAGTTTTTTATAATCGCCGATGTTCCCAGACTGGCATGCGGGTGCGGACGTTGGCCAGGTGGTCGGCGTCCAGGGCTGCGGTCACCACTCCGGGGCCTTCTTCTGTAATCTCCGACACCACCTTGCCCCAGGGGTCGCAAATCAGGCTGTGGCCGTAGGTACGGCGGCGCTCGCTATTCTGACCGCCCTGCCCGGCAGCCACCACCCAAACCTGGTTCTCGATAGCCCTGGCGCGGATCAGCGCGTGCCAGTGGGCGTCCCCGGTCTGCCAGGTGAACGCACTGGGCAGGCAGATCCAGTCCGCCTCTTTGTCCCGCAGTGCGCGAAAGAGTTCGGGGAATCGCAGGTCATAGCAGATCGCCATCCCCAACCGGCCAAAAGGCGTTTCAATAGTCACCACGGCATCGCCGGGTTCGAACGTATCGGATTCCCGGTATTGGCCGTGGGCGTCTTCCACCATGGCGTCGAACAGGTGAATCTTGTCATACCGGCCAACCTCTTTGCCCTGATCATCGTAAACCAGGGCGGTGGCGCGGACCCGACCGTCGATCGCTGATCCGTCCGGGCGAGTGCCCATGGGTAATGAGCCCCCCACAATCCAGATCCCCAACCGGCGCGCCTGGTCAGCAAGGAATTGGCGGATGACCGGCGCGTCTGATGCCTCCTGCTGGCCACAAGTGACCATCTGGGAGGTGGCCAGCACCGCGAAGTTTTCCGGCAACACAGCCACACGGGCTCCTGCCCGCGCCGCTTCAGTCAGTAACCGGCCGGCTTCGCGCAGGTTGGCATCAATATCGTGGGTACTCACCATCTGGATGGCGGCGACGGTGGGTGCAGAAATATTGGTCATGGTCAGGCTCCGTTATCGTGCCGGGTTACGGGAATCACTCGCCGGTGTCGAATACCCGCCGCAGGTCTACCTCCGGCTCATCCCAGCTTCCGGTTACACTATAGGACGCACTGGTCAGTTTGCTCAATGGGTCTCCAAGAATCTTGTCCAGTACGAACAGGGCTCCGCCGATGGGCGCGCCGGCTCCCATCAGCAGTGCAGCCAGTGGCAGATTCTGGGTCAGCGGCAAGACCACCACCAACCGCATGTCCAGGGTTTCTTCCTCCATGTCGGTTGTACCGGACAGCTTGAAGGCGCCGGATGGCCCCACCACCTGTAACTCCGGATCCCAGCTAAGCAACCCATCGGTAATCACGGCTTTGCCGGAAATGGCGTCGAAGGCAACGCCCGCCTCGTACAGATCGGAGAAGTCCAGCTTCAGGCGACGCCAGAGGGTATCGGCGTTCAGCAGGTTGAACACGCGGAACACCTGGGCGGTATTATTGCGTTCCAGAATAACACCGTCATCCAGCCGCAGGCTGACCGATCCGCTCAGGGCATCGAACCCGAATTCATTGGGGCGGCCCGGCCAGTCAAGGTCCAGCTGGATGGCGGTTTCTTCGTTACGCAGCGGAATATCGGCATCAAACAGGTTGCCCAGGTCTCCCAGGGTGCCGCCCTCGATATTGCCCGCAAAGCGAGTCATCTCCCTGTCGCCGGCAATACTCCAGGTCATGTCACCGGCCAGTTTCAGCGAGTTGAGCTGGCCCTCAATCGCCTCCACCTTCAGGCGAAAGGGTTCCGGTCTGAGGCGAAAGGCCCAGCGGCCCAGCTCATCGTCGTTCAGCCTGAGTCGGGCGATACTCACGTTGATATCCGGCCACTCCCCTATTTCCAGCGCACGAAATGCTTCCAGCTGC
Source organism: Marinobacter sp. DUT-3 (assembly GCF_050379435.1). Classification (NCBI taxonomy): domain Bacteria; kingdom Pseudomonadati; phylum Pseudomonadota; class Gammaproteobacteria; order Pseudomonadales; family Marinobacteraceae; genus Marinobacter; species Marinobacter sp. DUT-3. The sequence continues at coordinate 11,300 of NZ_JBNRMG010000001.1, read as the reverse complement.
TCATCAACCGTCAACAATTCCCTCTGATCCGGCTCTGTTCCGCCTTCACGAGTCAGATGAAGACTCTCGAAATCAGCAGTAATGGGATCATCGCCATCCGGCAGCACCACTCGCCCGACTGCCCGGTCCGAGCGGGTGTTGACGACCCACTGATCCCCCAGGTCACTGGCCGCGACGTCAATGTTCGTCAGTAGCTGGCGCCCCAGCCACAGCCGCTCGATATCCAGGTCAAAACCACCGGATTTCCGCAGAAGATCGAATGACAGCCGGTTCTCCCAGGTCACGGCGATGCCAAGGCCACCTTCACGGGCCGGGTCAATGGTCACGCTCAGGGGGGCTCCCTCATCCGCGGTTTTGGCCAGCGGTTCGGGCCAGTCAACGGACACGCCTTCCAGATTGGAACGGATGGTCACCGTCGACGCGGTTTCCGGCGACACATCCAGGGTGGCGGTGTAATCCGTTTCACCCTCCAGACCCAGGCCCACGTCGCGCCCAAGGCCCGCTCGGGTAAACGCCTGCGGCAGGCTGATCCGCCCCCGCTGCTGGATGGTCATGGCGCCGCTGCCATCATTCCGAGACAACGAGACAGTAACCGGATCACCCAGGAACACCGCTTTCAGCGGCTCGCCAGAAAATCCGGAGGTATTGCTGAACCCGAGCTCCCCTGACAATTGCTCCCAGACCAGATCCGCTTCCGGATAGGCGACCTGTCCGTTCTGTGTCGCCACCCTGGCTTCCACGTCCGGCTCGCCACTACCATCCAGGGGCATCTGCAGCCCCAGATCCAGCTGATAGTCACCACCAACCGATATGCTCCGCCCGGCAGCCCCCGCCATTTCGCCCAGCGGGCTGTTCTCCATCCAGTACGACACCGCCGCCCCTGGAACCGCCGCAGATGCGTCCACGAAGAGCCGCAGGCGATTGTCCACCGGCTCCACCCGCACCTGCCCCCGCTCGAGTTGCAGTTGTCCGGTGGTGCCCTGCTCCAGCTCAACCCGGGTCTGTCCGTTGTGAATGAACACTTCGCCCCGGCCGTTTTCCACGGCCGGCCAGCGCTCGTCGTAACGCACGCTGGCGTTATCGAAGCGATACCGCATGGATGACACGAAGGACCCCGGTGGCGCGTCCCGGTTGATCAGCCCGTGACCGTAATAGACGCCCTCGGTGATATCCGCATCGGTAATGGCTGTGGTCAGCCTCTCATACAGCCCGGGATCAACAACATGCACCGGCACAAACTCCGCCAGCATGTCAGCCTCACCATTCCTGACGCCCACCTGCAGGCTGAGGTTATCCTCACCCTCACGATCCATGCGCAGATCAAACGCCCCGGTCAGTTCGGTGTTCTCGCCATATTCCATGCGGATGTCGTCGGACCAGACCCGGGTAATGGGCCCCTCCATCTGCCACGCCACCCTTGCGCCGATAGAGGTCATTATCCAGTTATCGCGAAACAACAGGGGGAAACCCAGCGTCGCGTTCTCGCTATCGGCCACCACATAGCCGCGACGGTGATCCATCACGATACGACCATTCAGCCCCCGCACTTCCGGAGCCCCGCGATAGGCTTCGACACTGACGTCGTCCAGAATCCCGAAGAGCTCAAACCCTTCGCCGTCCTGACCGGGCACCTGCACACGCAAATCGTCAAGCCGGCCCCCAGGGCGGTAATTATCCAGCGCCTGACTCGCGACCGGGGGCAACAGACCAATGCTGGAGACCACCCTCCGCAACGGTCTGAGCGGCACGTCATCAGCGATGATATCCAGCCCTTCTTGGCGCCGGATCACCCGCAGGTTGAAGGGAGACACCTGATCGCCATCCCAGGTCCACTCCAGGTCATTGAGATGAAGCTCGCCATCACCGGCCAGGGTTTCAAGGTCGACCGGTTCATCTTCCGTCAGCCCGGTCTCGCTGCGACGCCAGCCAAACCTGGCACGAATGTCCTCCAGTGGCGCCAGGGACTCACGATCCACTCCAAGCTGAAGATAGGGTGTTTCCACCGTGCCGGTCACCTGTTCCAGACGCCCTTCGCGGAAGGTCAGCCAGGCATGGCCGCCCAGGTCGAAACCCTCCACGCGGATGTTCCGCCAGCTATATTCGTCAACCAGACCGTCGAACAGCCGTCCCGAGTTCACATCGACATAAAGCTGGCCGGTGAAATCGCCCCGGAAAAAGTGCTGTCCCAGCAGGCTGAAGCTGGCCAGTTGCTCGGTGGTTCCCGCCTGCATGGCACGGCCCGACGCCTTGAATAGCCCACGGTGGTATACCAGGTCCAACTGCGGAATATCGAGGTGGCGGATCTTGTCGTTATTGTCCCGGACTCCGAGACTGACGCGGGTAATCTTCACGCGGGGGTCCGACAGCCAGTCTCCGGCCCGGTCCAGCCACAGCTTAAGGTCGTTGGTGACCGGTTTCGGCAGATCCGCCCCTTCGACGGAAACCGCCCCACGGGGTGTCTGATTGAGGGTCAGCGCCAGACCATCGGCTTCGAACTCGCCAAATACAATGCGGAAACGGAACAGGGAGGAGAGGGTGTCCAGGCGGATACGAAGGTGCTGCAGGGACGCCGCGATCTCGCTGCCGTCCTCGCTTCTGACGACAAGGTCGCGAGCCTCAAGGGAAGGATCCAGCCAGGTCCAGCCGGATCTCAGGGACCCTATCGAGATCTCGTGCCCGAGCTCCTGCGACAGGCGTGCTTCAATGTCATCCCGGAAGCTGTCGATGTTCTGGGTCAGTTGCCGCCCGATTCCGGCAAACAGCGCCAGCAGGACCAATGCGACCAGCAGCGACCACCACACCAGGCTGGCCAGTCTGGAGGCCAGCCGGACCGGTGTGCTCTCCGGATCCTGGTCGTCGATCATGGATGACATCGCTTATCTATGATTACAGCAGGACTACGTCGTACTGTTCCTGGCTGTAGAATGGCTCTACCTGAAACCGGATGGTTTTCTCTATGAAGGTTTCCAGGTCGGCAACGTTATCGGATTCCTCATCCAGCAGCCGATCCACCACGCTCTGGGAAGCCATCACCAGGTAGCTTTCCGTGTCGTAGGCCCGGTTCACCCGGAGAATTTCCCGGAATATCTCATAGCATACCGTTTCGCTGGTCTTCAGGAAGCCACGGCCATCACAGATCGGGCAAGGCTCACAGAGGATCTGTCCCAGGCTTTCCGTGGTCCGCTTGCGGGTCATTTCCACCAGCCCCAGTTCCGATACCCCGGTTATCTTGGTCTTGGCGTGGTCACGCTCCAGCATCTTTTCCAGCATACGGTGGACCTGGCGCTGGTGCTCGGAATCTTCCATGTCGATGAAATCAATGATGATAATGCCGCCCAGATTCCGCAAGCGCAGTTGCCGGCTGATGGCCCGGGCCGCCTCGAGGTTGGTCTTGAAGATGGTTTCTTCCAGATTCCGGTGCCCGACAAACGCCCCGGTGTTGATGTCGATGGTGGTCATCGCTTCGGTCTGGTCGATGATCACGTACCCGCCGGACTTCAACTGAACCTTGCGGCTGAGGGCTTTCTGGATCTCATCTTCCACGGAATACAGGTCAAAGATGGGCCGCTCGCCGGGGTAATATTCCACCTTGTCGGAAAACTCCGTGACGAATTCCTCAACGAATTCCATCACTCGCTGGTGGCTTTCCCGGCTGTCGATGCGGACCTTTTCAGTCTGGGGGCGGATCAGGTCGCGAATGGTGCGAATAAACAGCGGCAGGTCCTGATAGACCACTGTCGGCGCCTGAACCCGGGCAATGCGTTCATGGATGGACTGGCTGAGCCGGTGCAAATAGGCCATATCACCGATCAGGTCGTCTGGAGCGGCAGCCTCCGCCGCAGTGCGGATAATATAACCGCCCTCCGCGTCGGTCTGCTTCGCAGCGGATTCCTCTACCAGGGTTTTCAACCGCGCACGCTCGTTGTCATCCTCAATACGCTGGGAGATACCAACGTGAGAGGTACCCGGCATAAACACCAGGTAACGGGAAGGGATCGACAGCTGGGTGGTCAGGCGCGCCCCCTTGGTACCAATCGGGTCCTTGGTCACCTGAACCACCAGGGACTGACCTTCCCGCAGAAGGGTGCGGATATCGGGCACTACCTTTGGAGCTTCGTTGACCTCCTGTGCCGTTGACTGACTGACGACAACGTCGGAGGCGTGAATAAAGGCAGCACGCTCCAGCCCGATATCGACAAAGGCCGCTTCCATACCCGGCAATACCCGAACAACCTTGCCCTTGTAGATATTACCAACAATACCCTTGCGGCTGGTCCGCTCAATGTAGGCTTCCTGTAGCATGCCGTTTTCGACAAGAGCCACCCTTGTCTCGACCGGGGTAACGTTGATCAGAATTTCTTCACTCATTGTGGCTCTCCAGACTACGTTGCCAGACTTTCCAGACCGGGTAACCGGCTTGCGCCAGCAGTGTGGCGGTCTCCTGCAGCGGCAAACCCACCACCGCGCTATAACTGCCCCGTATTTCCTTTACAAAAATACCACCAAGTCCCTGAATTCCATAACTTCCTGCCTTATCCATCGGCTCCCCGCTTGCGACATAGGCGCGTATCTCTTCACTGGACAGACTCCGGAAGGTCACATCGGTAGTGACCAGACAGGTCGAGCAACGACCCTGGGACGCCAGCGCCACGGCGGTCATCACCTGATGAGTGTGGCCGGACAGCCGGCTCAGGGTTGCCTCGGCCTCGGCGGCATCGGCAGGCTTGCCAAGAATGTGGCCGCCCAGCACCACCGAGGTATCGGAACCGAGAACCAGCCATTCCGGATCCACCGCGCCTGCCAGGGCTTTTTCCCGCGCCAGGCGCTCGACGTAGGCCGAGGGGAGTTCCCCCGCTTCAGGCGTCTCGTCGATATCCACGGGCCGGGTATGAAAAGACAGACCAATCTGCGTCAGCAGTTCGGCGCGTCTGGGAGAGGCCGAAGCCAGAATGATGGACTGCATGGGAACATCCTATCCCAGTTTGCGGTTAAGGTTATCCAGCAGCACACACACAATGGGCCAGACAATGGCGCTGGTCAGTGCTGGCCAGAGGTAACTGAAACCGGCATCCTCACCGCCCAGCATCTGCTTTATGAAGTGCACCAGCATCTGGTTGATGCCAAGCAACAGGAATACCATCAGGCACTGCTGGGGCATTGGGTACATACGCAACCGCTGGTGAATGGTCAGCACCAGGAAGGCAATCAGCCCCATCGCCAGGCCATTGACGCCCAGCGGCGTGGCCTCCAGTACATCCAGCAGCAGCCCCAGGCACCAGGCCAGCAGGATGCCAAACTGTGCCGGGGCCCGAAACGTCCAGTAGAACACCATCAACCCCAGCCATTCGGGCCGGAATTCAAACCAGCCCACCGGGAACAGGGAAATACTCAGCACCAAAGCAAGGACCACACTGAGGGCGAAGACCGGATAACTGATCACAGATAACATCAGCGCACCTCTTCCCCGCCGGCTTCAACGCCGACGTTCACTGCGGCGCCGTCCTGGCCCGGCACGTTGCCGTCCTCGTCTCCCTCACCATCGGGCGGGAAGACCACCAGAACCAGACTGCTCTGGTTAAGGCGGGCTTTGGGGGTTGCATCAATATTCACGAAGGGTTCACCCGGCTCCTTGGTAATGCTGGCCACCTCGGCTACCGGATAGCCTTTGGGGAAACGCCCACCCAGGCCTGAACTGACCAGCAGGTCCCCCTCGCGGATATCAGCGGTGTCCGGCACATGCACCAGCTCCAGTGAATTAATATCGCCGTTGCCCAGCAGGATGGCTCGCAGGCCGTTACGCACCACTTCCACCGGTACCGCGTGGCTGCTGTCGGACACCAGCAGGACCCGTGAGGTGAAGCTGCTGGTTTGTTGCACCTGTCCCAGCAGGCCGTTGGCGTCGAGGATGGCCTGACCGACGGTGACACCGTCCCGACTGCCTTTGTTAATGATAACTTCATGGGAAAACGGATCCGGCGACACGCCCACGATTTCGCCCACAATGACGCGGTCATCCAGCACTTCCGATGAGTTCATCAGGCGACGCAGTTCGTTGTTCTCGGATGCCAGGGCCGCGTATTTCAGGGCGCGACGTTCAAGAATCAGCAGGCGGGCCCTGAGGTCTTCGTTCTCGGCCTGCAGGTCTTCGCGGGTTGTGAACAGGCCGGCAACCCAGTGCTCCAGCTCGGATGGCGCGTTGCCCAGCCAATGGATCGGGGCCAGGCCGGTACCGATCACACTGCGGACCGAGGTCAGTTTGTCAAAACGGGCGTCCGCAACGATCATTACCGCTGATATCACAATCACCAGCAACAATCTGAAACCGGGAACGGGGCCTTGCACAAAGATGGTTTTAATGGCTGATCCTCCCGCCATTAAATACCGGGCAGATACGACAACCGCCGCAGTGGTAGCCCACTTGCGGCGGTCGGGGACGAGAGGGTGTCAGGCGTGATGCCAGTACCACGGTATTACGCCTCCTGAGAGAACATTCCGATTCCACCCCGGTCAATCACTTCCAGCGCCTTGCCGCCACCGCGGGCGACACAGGTCAGCGGGTCTTCGGCAATAATCACCGGCAGGCCGGTTTCCTCGCTGATCAGCTTGTCGAGGCCACGCAGCAAGGCGCCACCACCGGTCAGCACAATGCCGCGCTCGGCGATGTCGGAAGCCAGTTCGGGCGGAGACTGTTCCAGCGCGCTTTTGACGGTCTGGACAATCTGGGCCAGGGACTCCTGCAGGGCATCGAGAATTTCTTCGCTGTTCAGGGTGAAGGCCCTGGGTACGCCTTCAGCCAGGTTGCGACCGCGAACATCGATCTCGCGGATGTCCAGACCTTCATAGGCACAGCCGATTTCGTGCTTGATGCGTTCGGCCGTGGAATCACCGATCAGGCTGCCGTAGTTGCGGCGTACGTAGGTGACGATGGCTTCGTCAAACTTGTCACCACCAACCCGGACGGATTCGGCATAGACAATGCCGTTCAGGGAGATGATGGCAATTTCGGTGGTACCGCCGCCGATGTCGACGATCATGGAACCGCTGGCTTCTTCTACCGGCAGACCGGCACCGATCGCCGCAGCCATGGGTTCTTCGATCAGGTAGACTTCACGAGCACCTGCACCGAGGGCGGATTCACGGATGGCTTTGCGCTCAACCTGGGTCGATTTGCTTGGCACACAGACCAGTACCCGCGGGCTGGGGGTGATGAAGCTGTTTTCATGCACTTTGTGGATAAAGTGCTGCAGCATTTTTTCGGTCACCACGAAATCTGCGATCACGCCGTCTTTCATGGGGCGGATGGCGGTGATGTTCCCGGGCGTGCGGCCCAGCATCCGTTTTGCTTCGGAGCCGACTGCGGCGACCATTTTCTGGGAGTTACTGGTGCGGATGGCCACAACGGAGGGCTCATTCAGCACAATTCCGCGCTCACGCACGTAGATTAGGGTGTTCGCGGTGCCCAGGTCGATGGACAGGTCGCTGGAAAACATTCCTCGGAGTCTTTTAATCAACATTCGTGTAGTTTCAACCTGAGAGTTGCAGTCGCAGAAAAGATGCGGCAACTTTAGCAGTGAGCACCCCCGCAGGCAAGGCACGATCAGGCCCTGAGCCCATCCATTAACACTTTGCCACAAGTTTGCTACACAAAGTGGCCCCCTCCCGCCAATGCCGGAATCTGTTACCATACCGCTTTTATCTCTAGCTTGGGTGCAGGGCGCCTGGGAGACGGCTTTCCAAAACACGCTGTGAATACGTCCTTGTACGCTTGGGCTCCGCCATCCATGGCTCCGCACAGTTTTGGAAAGCCGTCTCCCAGGCACCCTCGTAGTCCGTGCAATTTTCGGCTGGCGTCAGCTCAGCCCATAAGTTACTGAAACTTCATATTTCTGGGAGGCAATGTGACCATTTCCCGCAAGGACATTGAAAAAGTCGCTGTGCTCGCCCGCATTCGTGTGGACGAGGAGCAGGTCTCGGCACTTGAGAAAGACCTGGGCAATATTCTGGACCTGGTCGATCAGCTGGGTGCGGCGGACACGGACAATGTGGAGCCCCTGGCCCACCCGCTGGATGCGGTCCAGCGCCTGCGCGCAGATGAGGTTACGGAGACCAATCAGCGGGAAGCTTTCCAGGCCATAGCGCCGGCGACCGAAGACGGTCTTTACCTTGTACCCCGCGTTATCGAGTGATCGGACGAACAGCGACGTAAACAGGAAGTATCATGCATAACAAATCTGTAGCAGAGCTCTCCCGCGAGCTGGAACGCGGCGAGATTTCCAGTGTGGAGCTGACTCAGCAGTTTCTTGACCGCATCAAGCAGGAAGACGGTCGGTTCAACAGTTTTATTACGGTGACCGAAGAGCAGGCACTGGCGGATGCGAAGGCGGCGGACGAGCAACGTGCTGCCGGTAACGCCACCCCCTGGACTGGTGTGCCTTTTGCCCACAAGGACATTTTCTGCACCAGCGGGGTTCGTACCACCTGTGGTTCGAAGATGCTGGAGAACTTTGTGCCTCCTTATAACGCCACGGTGACGGAGAATTTCCGTAATGTCGGCGCGGTGTGTCTGGGTAAGACCAATATGGATGAGTTCGCCATGGGCTCTTCCACGGAGTCGAGTTATTTTGGCGCCACTGCTAACCCGTGGGGTCTGAGCCAGGGCGAGAAGCGGGTTCCGGGCGGGTCGTCCGGCGGTTCTGCTGCCGCGGTGGCCGCGCGGTTGGTGCCGGCAGCGACGGCGACGGATACCGGCGGATCCATCCGCCAGCCGGCAGCCCTGTGTGGCGTTACCGGCCTGAAGCCGACCTACGGGCGGGTTTCCCGTTATGGGATGATTGCGTTTGCCTCCAGTCTGGATCAGGGCGGCACTATGGCGCGGACGGCGGAAGACAACGCACTGATGCTGAACGTGATGGCGGGCTTTGATCCGAAGGACTCCACGTCTATTGACCGGGAGGTGCCGGATTACACCGCGACGCTGAATGAGCCATTGAAAGGCCTGAAGATCGGGTTGCCGAAGGAGTACTTCAGTGATCAGCTCAGCCCGGCGATGGAGGAGCAGGTTCGCAATGCGGTGAAGGAATACGAAAAGCTGGGGGCGACGGTTAAAGAGGTGTCGCTGCCGAACGCTAAACTGGCGATCGCCGCTTACTACGTGATTGCGCCTGCCGAGGCGTCCGCCAACCTGTCTCGTTTTGACGGGGCGCGTTACGGTTACCGCTGCGAAGACCCGAAAGACCTGATGGACATGTACACCCGCACCCGCGCTGAAGGTTTCGGTAATGAGGTCAAGCGCCGTATTCTGGTGGGCACCTATGCGTTGTCTGCCGGCTACTTTGATGCCTATTACCTGAAGGCTCAGAAAGTTCGCCGCCTGATTCAGCAGGACTTTATCAATGCCTTCAAGGAAGTGGACGTGCTGATGAGCCCGACCACGCCATCTCCGGCGTTCATCCAGGGCGAGAAGACCAACGATCCGGTCACCATGTATCTGGAGGACGTGTTCACCATCGCCATTAACCTGGCGGGCGTGCCGGCCATGTCGGTGCCGGCCGGTTTCGTGGATGGCCTGCCGGTAGGGCTGCAAATTATCGGGGATTATTTCTCCGAGGCCCGCTTGCTGAACGCCGCCCATCAATTCCAGCAGGTGACCGACTGGCACCAGCGTGAACCGCAATAAGCCCGAGACAGGAGAATGAGTATGCAGTGGGACATTGTGATCGGGCTGGAAATTCACGTTCAGCTCGCCACCCAGACCAAGATTTTTTCCGGCTCCAGCACCGCCTACGGCGCCGAGCCCAACACCCAGGCCAACGCGGTTGATCTGGCCATGCCAGGCACCCTGCCCGTGCCCAATGAACAGGCGTTCCGCTACGCAGTGATGTTTGGCTTGGCAGTGAATGCCGAGATCGAACGCCGTTCAGTGTTCGAACGCAAGAACTATTTCTACCCGGACCTGCCCAAGGGCTACCAGACCACCCAGCTGGAACGCCCGATTGTCGGCCCCGGCTATGTGGACATTGACCTGGCCAGCGGCGAATCCAAACGCGTGCGCATTCACCACGCCCACCTGGAGGAAGATGCGGGCAAGTCCCTGCACGAAGACTTCCACGGCATGACCGGCATCGACCTGAACCGCGCCGGCACGCCGCTGATCGAGGTGGTCACCGAGCCTGACATGACCAATGCCGAGGAAGCCGTGGCGTTTGCCAAGAAACTTCACGGCATTGTGACGTCACTGGGCATCTGTGACGGCGACATGTCTCAGGGCTCCATGCGTTTTGACGTCAACATCTCGCTGAAGCCGAAGGGCTCCGACACCCTGGGCACCCGCACGGAAACCAAGAACCTGAACTCCTTCCGTTTCATGGAACAGGCCATTGCCCACGAAGTCGAGCGGCAGATGGACATTCTGGAAGACGGCGGCACGATCGTGCAGGAAACCCGCCTGTACAACGGCGACCGGGATGAGTCCCGTTCCATGCGGACCAAGGAAGAAGCCAACGATTACCGCTATTTCCCTTGCCCGGACCTGTTGCCGGTGGAAATCGATGATTCATTCATCGAGGAAGCCCGCAACAGTCTCCCGGAACTGCCGGATGCCCGTAAAGCACGTTTTATGGATCAGTACGGCCTCAACGACTACGATGCAGGTCTGCTGGCCGGGGATTCAAGACTGGCCGCTTTCTTCGAGGAAGCCGTCAGCCATGGTAAAGACGCCAAGCTGACATCTAACTGGATCCAGGGCGAATTCTCCGCGCGGCTGAATGCTGAAGAGAAATCGGTAGCCGACTCCCCCATTACCGGCGCCCAGTTGGGTGATCTGGTGGTGCGGATTGCCGACAACACGATTTCCTCCGCTGGCGCGAAGAAGGTATTCGAGGCGCTTTGGAGCGGCGAGAACGACAATGTCGACGCCATCATCGATGCCAAGGGCCTGAAGCAGGTCTCTGACACCGGCGCCCTGGAGTCGATGGTCGATGAGGTTCTGGCCGGCATGCCGGATCAGGTGGCCCAGTACCAGAATGAGGAAGATCCCAAGAAGCGCAAGAAAATGCTTGGCGGCTTCATGGGGCCTCTGATGAAGGCATCAAAAGGTCAGGGAAATCCGAAGCTGTTTAACGAGATTCTTGTTAGGAAGCTTGGGGGCTAGGCCTTTTGCTGGGTCGTGCCTGTATAGCGCGGCCCTAGCCTGATAGCTTGAGGGAGGGGCGTGTTTGATGCCCCTTCCCAAAAACCGCTACGAGCACATCCATGTGCGCTTCTCTCCGGCCATCCATGGCCTCCGAAATTTTTGGGAAGGG